>JAZNAY010000001.1:0-251522 GCA_045586725.1 Elusimicrobiaceae bacterium
CCACCGAAAGAAAAAACGAATATATTTAGTTTAGTATTACCGAATGGCTTGAGGCCTGGGGAAACGTTAGCGGACAGGCAACGCAGGTTAGAAATTAGGAGACAATTTAGAAATGCTGCCGCAGCAATCATCGGCGGATTAACTATCGGCAGTGCTCTTATCCCCGAAGGACAAGGACTAGGAGATATTACCACATCTTTAACTATGTCCCAAATGCCACTCGGTCTGCTTGCATACTTCCATCAAATGAGTAGGGAACCGTGGCGTCAAGATAAAATCGTTTTACCTACCGAACCTAAAAAGACAAACCCAGCTTCTTCATACTTAAAACCTATTGAAAGCCTCGTCAGCGAAGCAAAAGCATACGGAATGACAGACCAACAGGCAGAAGAAATTGTTCGAAATAATACTCCGCAAGAAGCCAGACGTCAATTACGTGATTTCGTCGCGTTCGTACAAGATGGTATTCAAATTGGGAAAAATAAAGAAGAGAATGAAGCAGGCAATACTTTAGAGGAAGAAGCCTCTACCTTCAAAGAAAGTAATTATGTGTATGGCAAATATACCGCTCCTTTTAATACTAGAACTAAAAAATTAAGAATTTTAATAGCAAATGATTTATTTGACTGGCTCTTTGAAGATAACAAATATTTCCTGTTGAAATATCGTTTCGCCAAATATATTGAAAAATATGATGTCGTTTCCGGCGCAGAAGAAGTAATAGCAAAATTACAAGAGGATCCAAACCAATATGACATTATATTTACCGATTATTATATGGATGGCGCTAGAGGCGATGATATTGCTAAATATGTTCACGAGAACAATTTGAACGTTAAAGTAATACTTTTGTCTGAACTTTCTCGTTCGCCGGAAAAACTTTATAAAATGCATTTTGACGGATATCTAAATCAAGGAAGTAATCAGGAAGAAGAAATTTTTAGTTATGCAAGTAATTTGTTGGGAAGACAACGTTTTAGCATAGGTTCATTCCTGAAAAATATTTTGCCGGCAGTACCTTTTGCAGTAGCAGGTTTAAGTTGGTTGCTGGGAGAAAATGAAACAGCAGCCACGGCATTGGCATCTTTCCCACTTTTTTATTCAGATACAGGGCCTGTTATGCAAAATGTTCATTTACCGAAAGAAGTAGGGGATTTCATAAAGTTACGTAAGGAATTTGATCGTAGCCTTTTCAGCGATTTTAAATTGCTTCCGGAAGAAGCCGAAAATATGAAAAGAATTTTAGGGGAAGATTTCTTCAATTTATGGCAAAAATATTTTAATAAAGATTTAGTAACAATGGCACGCACTAACCCGGAAGATATAGCGGAACTTATTAAATATTCTAATCGCTATGAAAATACTTTGCCCAGCCAAATAAGAGAAAAATTTACCGGTACAAACCCATTATATGTTTTTGCTATGAAGGATATGACCGATAACTTTATCAAGGCCATAAATTCCGGTAAAACTGTTGAACAAGCCATGACTGAACTTGGTGAGGCAATGTTCCAATATCATAAAAAGATATATCAAATTAAACAATTCTTGTTAGCAAGGGAAGATGGTTTTGATATAGACTGGGATGCCATAGAAAATCCAAATATATATGATGTCGATTTCGGAGATGAAGTAAATATTGATTTAGCAGAGGAAATCGGTTTCGGTAAATTTAATGATTCTCCTCAAGAAGTAGGTGCAGTTATAAGTCAATATATGTACAGCGAGTATTTGGATGAGTTAAAAGATTTCGGGAATAATCGCCCTTCTACATATAAAGGTGTCACTTTAACACAAAGGACCATATCAGGTACCGATGATGACGATGTCCTCATAATGATGTATCCTAATCCCGTTAAAAATAACAATCATCTTGCTTTTGAAGCAATGCAAGGGGATTTGGAAATATTAAAGAAGATAATAAGTAAATATCAGCAAACAGGCAAATTAGATGAAGAAGATAAGAAGATTATAGATGATAATATCTCCGATATGAGTTATATCTTCACAAATGCCGTTCCTTTCTACCGTGGGACCTCTGCCGCTAATTTGGCGATGGTTTACGGGCTTTATCAAATGTTAGGTATTGAAGCCCCGCAAGTCAAAATCGGCCGTGCTTTAGATATTTCCGCCTTTGCAACGACTCCTGAGCAATATAAAGAAAATTGGTCTAACTTATTTGCTGATGAACTTCCTAGTCCAAAACCGGTTGGCTTTTTCTCCCGCATCGGTAATAAATTAAGAGGAAAAAATTTACAAAGTTTTATGTTTCCGGCCATATCATTGAGTATCGCGGGGCTTGGTTTGGCCTTAGGAAGTAGTGAAGTTGTAGGGGCTTCATTTGCCGCTATTCCTTTATCGTTCCGCATACAAGGCCCTCAAATAATGAAACAATATGAACTTGTTAATAAATTTGTAAATCAACGTAGAAGATTTGATCCGTCATTATTTAGCGGAAGAAGCTTGACACCTGAAGAGTCTAAAAATTTAAGAAGAATTTTAGGTGCGGATTTCTTTGATTTATGGCAGAAATACTACAATCAAGATTTACAAACAATGAGGGATAAAAATCCTTTAGATTTACTGGAACTTGCACAGTATTCCAAGCGCTATGAAACCACTTTGGAAAGCGAAGTTAGCACTCGTTTTGCCGGTACAAACCCCCTATATGTTTTTGCTATGAAGGATATAACAGAAGGGTTGGAACAAGATTTACTTGCCGGTAAATCTGTGGAAGAGGCTGTTAAAAATATGGGCTCCAAGATGTTTGAGTACCATAAAAAGATAAATCAAATTAAAGCATTTTTTAGTCAAAAAAATATAAGAATAATAGTTAATGGAAAACCTCTGCCTGTGGATTGGGATAAAATAGAAAATCTACGCGATTATAACGAACAAGGCATGGAATATTTAAGAAGGGCAAATCCACATGCATATGAAATTGGTTTTGGAGTTTTGGCCAAAACATCCTCCCCTTCAGAAACAAAGATTAACAGCGATACTTATTATAGGGAATATTGGGAAGAATTGATAATGCCCAATTTTAGGCCCAAAAGTTACAAAGGTGTGAATTTATCATTTGTTAATGCTTTAGGGTTTTATCCAAATATTTTCCGTGCCACTATCGATCATCCTTTGGGTATTACTCGCGATGGCTTTGATAATATAGATAAGATGTTTAAAGTCTTACAGGAAGATTATAATAATATTGCCCCTATCATCGCACGTGCACAAGCAGGGGAAGTTTTAACCCCGGAAGATAGACAAATTTTAGATAATAATATTGCGGAAATCAGTTATCTTTTCACAAATGCTAAACCGTTCTTCCGTGGTAGTGCATCTGCTAATCTGGCACTCGTTTACGGGTTGTATCATATGGTTGGTATTGAAGCACCGCAAGTAAAAATTGGCCGTGAATTAGATTTATCTGCTTTTGGGTTAACTCCGGATCAGTACAAAAAAGAATGGCGTAATTTGTTCTCCGGAGATTTTGGTTCTACTTCTACAGAGAAACCTCAGCAAAGTATTTTTAAAGGTAATACATTTAAAAGCATATTACCTTATGCAATATTAGGTATCGGGGCCGCGACATTGGGGATGTTATCAGGGGCAGAAAATGTATCATTGTTAACGATGGCTGCTATTCCGTTCGTCGGCACTTTCGCTAATTTCGGTGAAGGAAAAGAAGTAGAATATTTTGTAAATTTAAGAGGTAAATTTAATCCTACTATTTTTAGGGGCCCTGCCTTAAAGAAAACGGAAAAAGAAAATTTGAGAGAGATATTAGGTGCAGATTTCTATGATTTATGGCAAAAATATTATAATGTCGAACTTGAAGAACTGGCAAATGAATATCCGGAAGAATTAGAAGAACTTATAAAATATTCTAATCGCTATGAGAATACTTTACCGAGTTTAAATTATGGTGAACTAGCCGGGACAAATCCACTTTTTGTATATGCCATGAAAAATATGACAGAGGCTTTTGAAGAGGATCTTTTGCAAGGTAAAACATTCAGAGAGGCCATAGAAAGAATGGGGGATGCCCTATTCCAATATAATTTAGGTATTAGTAAAATTAAGATGTTTCAGATGTTTAAAGGTAATAAAGCCCCTGTAGATTGGGACGATGTTAGATTACCTTTATATTATGACGAGATGGAGGAAGTTTACGCCGGTAAACGTGCAGCATATAAGATCGGTTTTGGTATTTTAAGAACCAATGTTTCAACATTTTCTACGCCCCCGACACCGTTTGATGAGAATCATTTTAGGGAATACTTAAATGAGTTATTATCATCTTACGGAAGGCCACGTACATATAAAGGAGTCAATTTATCATATTTTGATGTTAAAAATAAATATGGTTATAAAACTATAGAACATCCTGCTGGAGTAACAGACGACCACAATAATATAGAACGCGCCTTTGAAGTTATTCAAGAAGAATATGAAAAAATTCTCCCTATAATAATGAAGGCCCAAAACGGTGAAATATTAAGCGAACAAGAGAGAAAAATTTTAGATAATAAAATTGCCGATATAAGTTATATTTTCTCTAATGCCAAACCTTTTTACCGCGGAAGTTCATCTGCTAACTTGGCAATAGTTTATGGGCTTTATCATCTGGCCGGTATTGATGCCCCTCAAGTAAAAGTCGGTAGGGCATTAGATTTGTCCGCGTATAGTTCCACTCCTTGGCATTATCAAGGTCATTGGCTTGATTTATTTTCAGGTGATTTCCAAATTGCAGAACCGAAGGTAGTTAACGATAAGCAAAATACCATTTCTGCACAAGAACTTTTTACTGAAGAATATAAGAAAAAAGATTTAAATATTACATGGAAAAGAATTAAGGAATTAGTGTCTGTCCTCCCTGCCGGGTTTGTTGAAGACAAAGCAATTTATAGGGGGATGTCTCTCTCTAAATATGGGGATTTAAAATTCATCTTTACAGGTGGTTTGCCTAATTCTAAAACTTTTTATCACGAGGGTGTTTACTTTTCTCATAATGTAAAAGATGCGGTAGAACATTCAACACAATTTGCCTTTGGGCATTTGCCTGTTGTAGTTAAAGTTCCTTATGAAAAGCATGATGGCAACAAATATGTTTCCTTTTCTGATGTCAATGCTGAAGATATCTCCGAAGTATTAGTGTGGGCAGAATTAAATGGTAAAACAGGTTGGTGGAAAGTAGAGTTAGATGGAAATGGGGAAGTCATTTTAAAACCTACTGATAATATGCAAACGGTTGATACACAGACTCCTGATACCGAAAAACCTTTAGACCTTAAAACGGATATAGCAACTGTGGCTCCTGTTAACCATATTGTTATGGAGTTAAAAGACGCTGACGGTAATACCAGGGCCTATTATAAGCGTGCGAATAAAGGGGAAAAACATAGAACAGAACTTTTTGATGTAATTGTTAAGGAAAATAATTTTAAAGAGAAATATCCCTTAATAGATCTTGAATATCCACAAGTTTTGTCAACAGATTTATCCGATTTGCCTGATGAAATAGCAAGAGATATTAAATCACGGATTAAATATAATCCTACTTCCCAAGATATGATAATGACCGCTGCCAATACCTCTGGGTACGGTTTAACTAAAGATGACTCTGAGGCTCTACCCGCATTAAAAGGAAAGCCAATAACTAATGAAGAATGGCAGCAAATTGCGGATTTGATTAAGAATTTAAACGAATTAGGTTTTTACCATACGGATTTAATATACAACCTGTTTTTTACGCGTAATGAGAACGGGAAACTTATCGTGACTATCATAGACTTTGATAATTGGGGAAATGAAAACGATATGGTATATTTGGAAAAAATAAGACAAAAATTAGAGTCTATCGGTGCTAAAGAGAAAAGTCCCCATGTAAAAGGAGGTGCCGATAAAGATCAATATAAATTACAAAATTGGATTACTCCCGCAATTGTTATTGGTTTGGTCGGTTTGTCTTTTGCAATTGCAATGCCATCAATCTCACCTTTGGCTTTGGCTGCTTTCCCTCTTTTAGTGAGTACTCAGCCTTTAGGTATAACAGATGATAAAGTTAAAAATTTTGTAGATTTACATAAACAGTTTACGCCGGAAATTTTTGCCGGCAAACCTTTGAGCCAAGAAGAATATTCCCATATGAAAGAAATTTTAGGGGATGATTTCTTTGATTTATGGCAAAAATATTACAATAAAGATTTGACCGAAATTGCTAAAGAAAACCCTCAAGATTTAGAAGAACTTATGAAATATGAAGATATCTTTGGCAGCCGTTTATCTTCAGTAAAAAATAATAGATATGATGGATCAAACCCGCTATTTGCCTTTAGTATGCGTGATATTGCCGATAATGCAGCCAAAAATTTATCAGATGGGCAAACGATGGAAAGTGTAATAGAAAATATTGGTAAAGAGATGAATGCTTACCATCGTAAAATAGCACAGATTGAACTGTTACAAAAATACCATGAAGAAGGTTCTGAAATTAATTGGGATAATTTTAATAATGTTAAGATTTTAGATGCAACGGAATTATCTTACGGTCTTCCTCGTAAAAAGGGAACTTTTAGATATAATTTTATTGGCTCTAACGCTTATAAGGAATATATAGAAGATATGTTAAATTCCCCGTCTGACAGGGAAAAAACTTATAGAGATATAAAATTATCCACAGTTGCAAAACATAAAAAAGAAGGTAACGCTATTGTTAATCATCCCGTTCTTGATGATGAGCAAAACAAACTTTTCTATCAGGTGTTGCAACAAATATGGGAAAAGACGCTAAAACCATTAATAGACCAAAGGGTTGAAGGTAATGCTTGGAGTGCATATTTACGTCAAAGACTGGATAAAAACATTGGAACTATTGCTTATCTTTTTACTAATGTTATGCCTTTCGAAAGGGGTAGTGCATCAGCAAATATGGCCCTTGTTTATGCGCTTTATAAAACGGCCGGTATTGAAATCTCACCGGTTAAAATGGGCCGCGCTTTGGATCTTTCCGCATTTGCTATGGATTATGATGATTATACAGACAATTTCCGTAATTTATTTGAAGGTGATTTCGTAAATACTCAAGTTCAGGCTAATGTCGCAGAGGGTGCCATACCTGCCCAAATGTTATTTACCGAAGAATATAAAAATCAGCCTCTTTTTCTTGATGATCCTGTAAATATGTATAACCATTTGCCGGAGGGTTTTGAAGAAGAAGGTGTAATGTACAGGGGTAGAATATTTGACGAAAATGGTTATGATAAATTTGCAAGGATGTTCAAAGAAGGTTTAAGAGGTAAAGATGCTACTGATGGACGTGGTAAGGTGTATATTACAGATTTCATTAAAATGGCTATTTATCCTTATTCACTAAAGACTCAGTATGGTCATATACCTGTTTTGGTTAAAGTAAAGGTTCACAATGATAATATGCCTACACATGTCGGCAGACACGAATTTACATATGATGATATTCCTGCTAGTGATATATTAGATGTTTTAGTTTGGATCGAAAATAAATGGTATAGAGCGGTTAATATAGATGGCGAAATAATTTTAAAATCTACCGATAATATTCAAACTGCTGAAAAACCTTTAAACCTTAAAACGGATATTGTAAAAGTTAAACGCATGGATGTTTGGCAGGATGTCAAGAGATTGGTAGATTCTAAAAATAATGTAAAAGCATATTATAAACACGCTACAAAAAAAGAAAATGAAAGAACAATATCATTTATTCAATTAATTGAGAATGGAGATTTATTGGATGAAAATTCCTTGATAGGGATTGAATATCCAAGTATATTATCAAATAATTTGTCTGATTTACCTGATGAAATAGCGGAAGATATAAGATCACAGTTTAAATATGATGACCCTTCTTATCAAGATATAATAATGACTCCTGTAAATACGAATGGATACTCCTTATTTAAAGATGATATGTATGGCTTAATAGCGTTAAAAAAGAAACCAATAACTAATGAAGAATGGGACCAGGTTGTAAATTTATTTAAGAAACTAAATGATAAGGGATTTTGCCATACTGATTTAATACATAATTTATTTTTTAGGCGTGATGATACAGGTAAATTAATTATAACAGTAATAGATTTTGCCGATAATCTTATGCCCAATGATATGCAAGATCTAGAAATAATTAGAATAAAATTAGAATCTATTGGCGCAAAAGAAAAAGGTACTCCTGTAATGAAAGGTAATCCGTGGAATCCGCTTAATGTGCTTAGTCTTAGTATGTTCTTCTCTAAGTTAACAAGTTTCTTGTTACCGATCATCGGCATAAGTTTGTTTGCTACTGCTTTAAGCAATTTTGAGACTTTGCCGGTTGCCTTAGCGGCTTTACCGTTTTTTGCAAGTACCCAAGCCCCTGTACCTCGGACTTACGAAGATGAGGTAGAAAACTTTGTTAATCTGCGTAAAAGATTTGACCCCGTTCTTTTTAGCGGTAAACCGCTAAATGAAGAAGAAACCGAAAATCTGCGCAGAATTTTAGGCGCAGATTTTTTTGATTTATGGCAAAAATATTACAATAAAAATTTGGCCCAAATTGCTAAAGAAAACCCACAAGATTTAGAAGAACTTATAAAATATTCCAACCGCTATGAAAGCACTTTGCCTTCAAGAATAAGAAATATTTACGGCGGTACAAACCCCTTGTTTGTCTTTGCTATGCGTGATATTACAAATAATTTAATTAAAAATTTATCAAACGGGCAAACAATGCAAAAGGCTATAGAAAACCTCGGTAAAGATATTAATGCTTATCACCGAAAAATAGCCCAAATTAAAATATTTAACACACATCGCAATCTGGATGTATATAATATTTGGGATTTGGTTTCTGATCCGGATTATTACATTAGTACTGTAGGTGGGAAACTTCCTTTTTACGATTTATTCTTCGGTATTTTACGTGATGATTCTTATTATGCATCTAACTTAGTCAACAAAAGCAGTTACCCCGAATATTTAGAAGAAATGTTGAAAGATCCTGCTAGGCCAATAGAATATAAAATGATAGAATTATCCCAACTGTTTACTATGTCGGATAATCTCGTTGAAGTCGGCCACCCTGATTTTTTAAGGCAGAAGAAGTATTTTTACCGAATTTTGCAAGAAGATTGGGATGATATACAACCTTTAATAAAAAAAGTACAACAAGGAAAAGAGTTAAATTATTTTGAACGTCACAGATTAAATAATGATATCTCGGAAATCAGTTATTTTTTTACCAATGTTATGCCCTTCCAAAGGGGCAGTGCTTCTGCTAATTTAGCACTTGTTTACGGGCTTTATCAAATGGTAGGTATTGATGCCCCACAGGTCAAAATCGGTCGTGCTTTGGATCTTTCTGCTTTTTCTATGTCGCCAAGAGATTATAGGTCACAATGGCTTAGGTTATTTAATGGGCCTTTCACACAATATCCTTTGTTACAACCCAATCAAGAAGTAAATAATACAGATATTTCCGCTTCAACTATATTTACTAAGACTTTTAAAGAACAAAATTTTCCCGTAGTTAAAGATAATATCAGCAAAATGCATAAATTATTGCCGGGTAATTTTAGGGATGTTACAGCGTTTTACAGGGGTATGAATATTAATAATTATCAAGATTTGCTCGATATACTTACAAAAGGTTTACTCGTCTCTAAAACAAAAGGGATAAATGGGGGTTATTTAACAGATAATGTTAATGCGGCAGTTAATTATGCTAAAAAATTTTCATATGGGCATGTACCAGTCTTAATAAAAGCACATTTGGATGAGAATTTAGAAGGTGAATCTTCTTATGTTGCTTTTAGGGATGATGTAAATCCTGAAGATATAGAAGAAGTTTTAGTATATGCTTATTTAGACGGTAAAATAGGTTGGTGGAAAGCGAAATTGGATAATAATGGCAAAGTTGTTTTGCAACCGACCGATAATATAAAAACTATCTCCGATTCTAATCCTTTAAACCTTAAAACAAATATTGCAAAAGCGGAGCCTATTAGATATTTCGTTAAGAAGTTCCTTGATTTCGATGGCGAAGCAGTAGCCTATTATAAATATAGCAATGCGGAAGAGGTAAAGCGAACACAACTTTTTGATGATATTGTTAAGAAAAATAATTTGAAAAGTAAATATTCCTTAATAGAATTTGATTATCCGACACTCTTATCTACAAATTTATCTGATTTGCCCAAACAAATCGCAGATGAAATAAAAGCACAATATGGGGTTGATGATTTACGCGAAGATCATATGATAGTAAGTGCTGTTAATACCTCCGGTTTTGTTTTGGCGGATAAATTAGATATTTCTTTTGGGGAAGAAGATAGAGTTTTTATTTTCGGTAATGCTAACAAAGAAGGGGCAGAAGCCCTAAATGCTTTACAAGGGAAGCCAATAACTAATGAAGAATGGGCGCAGGTCGTAAATTTTATTAAAGATTTGAACAATAACGGTTTTTATCATACAGATTTGGTAAACAATTTGTTTTTTAGACGTAATGAACAAGGTAAACTTCTCGTCACTATCATAGATTTTTACAGATTTAAGAGTTTGGAAAACGCGCAAGTAGATATGTCACAACTTAGCAGAATGCGCCAAATTCTTGAAAGTATAGGTGCCAAAGAAAGGGAAGCCCAAGGCAAAGAGGAATATATTACTGTTAACGGTCCATTTTCACCTAGATTACGAAATTGGCTACTTCCTGCCATTGGTGTCGGTTTACTTGCTGCTGCATTAAGCAATCCTATAACTTCACCTTTTGCTTTAGCGGCTTTACCGCTTTTTGCAAGCACCGAGCCTTTGGCAGTAAATCAAAATAATACCGATACCGAAAAACCTTTAAACCTTAAAAATGATATTACAAAAGCAACACCTATTGACGGTTGGTTTTATGTTTTGGAATTAAGAGATTCCGAAGATAATATAAAAGCCTATTATAAACGTACTACAAGACAAGAAATAAAAAGGATTAAATTATTTGACAGTATCGTTAAAAAGAAAGATTTACATAATAAATTTTCATTAATTGACTTTGAATATCCAATGCTTTTATCGACCGATATCTCAGATTTGCCGAATGAAGTTATACAAAATATCAAATCTCGATTCAGAGAAAGATTTGATTTTAAAAGAGATATGATAATGTCACCTGTAAATACATCCGGTTTCGCTTTGGGGCATCAATTACAAATTTCCAATAATGGAAGAAAAGTTTATGGTGATATAACCAAAGTAAGACGTGACGCAATGTCTGCCTTACAAGGTTTGCCGATAACTTATGAAGAATGGCAGGAAGTTACAAAATTATTTTCTGATTTAAATAAAGCAGGTTTCCAACATACAGATTTAATGCATAATTTGTTTTTTAGACGAAATGAAAACGGTAAACTTATTCTTACTATCATAGATTTTGAATATCAAGACGATAGAAATTATAAGGATGATAGAACTGAACTTAACGCGATAGGGACTGTGCTTTCGAGTATCGCTGTAAGAGATATATATACCAGAAACGAACAACCTTTATTTAGTTGGCAGAATTTACTTATCCCCACTGTCGGTGTAGGTTTGCTTGCTGCCATTTTAAGCAATCCTGTAACTTCACCGTTTGCTTTGGCGGCTTTACCGCTTTTTGCAAGCACCGCGCCTTTAGCAATAAGCCAAACAAATAATAAGGGTATTTCGGCAAAAGTTTTATTTTCGGAAGGATATGAAAGAGATGTAAGTATCTTGGATGAAGATCCTAAAACAATATTGGATTATTTGCCAAACGATTTCTTGCAAGATAATACAATTTATAGGGGTATGCGATTTGCTTCCTATGAAGATTTGGAAACAGCCATTAAAGTAGGTTTATTAACTAATAAAACCCGAAGGATAGAAACTATCTTTTTCTCACCGTTACCGGAAATGGCTATAGATTATGCCGTGTGTGTTGCTAGTAGTGAAATTCCCGTATTAGTGAAAATGCCTTATAAGCAGCCAAATTCGTTCCGTGAAAAATTCGATTCACTCATGAATATTATAGGGATTAGGACAGCGCCACCTCCTAACGAAGTATCTTTTACAGAAGATATTGAAGCATCTAAACTCACAGGAATTTTAGTATGGGCAAATTTAGACGGTAAACGCGGTTGGTGGAAAGTAGAAGTAGACGATAGCGGTGAAGTCGTTTTACAACCTACCGAACATATGGAAACTGTTGCCGTTACGCCTACCGAAAAATCTTTAAACCTTAAAACGGATATTGTGAAAGCAGAATATGTTAGGGGCCTTGTTACTAAATTAATAGATTCTAGTGGCAAGGTAGTAGCATATCATAAAAAAGCCCTACAAAGAGAAATTGAGAGAACTTTGGAATTCGCTAAAAAAGTCGAGGCAATACAAAATAAATATTTTAAGATAAAGATTGAGTATCCGAAAGTTTTGTCAACTGATTTATCTGATTTACCGGATGGTATTGTAGAAGAAAATGAATGGCGGAATGATAGATATTCCCGTTACTCTGATATGATAGTGTCCGCGGTGAATACTTTCGGATCTTACATGAATAAATATGAGGTTTTATCAGCATTAAAAGGTCAACCGATAACTGACGAAGAGTGGGCACAGGTTGTAGGTTTTATAGAAGATTTAAATAGTAATGGCTTTGATCATACCGATTTGGGGAATAATATATTTTTTAGACGTGATGACAATAATAAACTTATTGTAACTTTAATAGATTTTGACGAACTTGAATATCATGATGATTTAGCCACGTTGGATCGTATTCGTGTTCATTTAGAAAATATTGGCGCGAAACGAAGATCTTCAGTTAATAATTTTAATTTTAAATCGTTGCTTTTGCCGGCTGTTGGTGTAGGTTTGCTTGCCGCTACATTAAGCAATACTGTAACTTCACCTTTTGCTTTAGCGGCTGTGCCGTTTTTTGGGACTCTCTTCACAAAAAATAAAAGATGGAGTTTATCACCTGAAAATAAAAGTTTTTTAAATTTAAGAGAAAGTTTTGACAATGAATTGTTTTCCGGTCCTTATTTAGATGAAGAGGAAAAGCAGAAGATGAGAGATATTTTAGGTGAGGAAACTTTTAATCTGTGGCAAAAATATTATAATGTAAATCTTAAAAAAATATTAACTGAGCATCCCGAAGAAATGCAAGAAGCAGTTCAGTATTCAAACCGCTACGAAAACACCTTACCCAGCCTTATGAAAGGCAGATTTTACGGTACTAACCCCCTTTATGTTTATAATATGAAAAAGATTACAGACGATTTTGAAAAGGATTTGTTAGAAGGTCTAACTTTTGAAGAAGCAGTAAAAAATATGGGATACTCTATGTATCAGCATCATTTTTCGGCAAATAGGATAAAAACTTTTTTAAAATATAAAACTATGACTCCTCGTGTATTTTGGGGGGATGTTCAATTTCCACCCATATATAATGATGATACGGAGGAAACCTTTTCAGACTTTATGATTCCTTCTTATAAAGTAGGTTTTGGCGTTTTAAGCAGAGAAACAGGCAGGGCTTATACCCCATTTAACAAATATGGATACGGGGAATATTATAAGGAACTTTTAGCAAGTACTTCAAGACCTAGACAATTTAAAGGTGTTAATTTGTCTTTTTATAACGAAAGAAAGGTTGAAGGCAAAAAAGCGGATCTAGAATATATTGATCACCCCGTTGTAATGACAAAAGACGGTTTTAATAATGTTCAAAAAATGTTTGAAGTTATTCAAGAAGATTATAATAAAATTGAACCTATTATTAAAAAAGCACAAAGTGGAAAAAGTTTAAACCCACAGGAAGTTAATACTTTGCACGAAACTATTGCCGAAATAAGTTATCTTTTTACTAATACCAAACCCTTTTATCGAGGTAGCGCTTCTGCAAATTTAGCAATAGTTTATGGGCTTTATCATATGGCAGGTATTGAAGCCCCACAAGTAAAAATCGGCCGTGCTTTGGACCTTTCTGCTTTTGTTACGACGCCTGAAGAATATAAAGAGCAATGGTTAGATTTGTTTAACGGTGAATTTAAATTTAATTCTAATGAAGAAACTGTAATTGCCGGCAATAATAATCAAGTGAATTTGGAATCTTATCTGTTACTTGCTGTCGGTGTTGGTTTGCTTGCCGCTACATTAAGCAATATCACAACCGCACCGTTTGCTTTGGCGGCTTTACCGTTTCTCGGGAGTATCAAAATGCAAGATGTGCAACCTAAAACAAAACTTTCAAACGAAGTGGAAAATTTTGTTAATTTGCGCAAACAGTTTGCCCCTGATCTTTTTAACGGCCCGAAGTTAGGCGACGAAGAAGAAAAAGAAATGAAAAGAATTTTAGGGGAAGAACCTTATAATATATGGCAAAAATATTATAATAAGGATTTGCAACAAATTGCAGAGGAAACCCCGCAAGATTTAGAAGAATTTATAAAATATTCAAACCGCTATGAAAGCACTTTGCCCAGTCAAATAAATTATCGTTTTACCGGTACAAATCCTTTGTATGTTTATACCATGAAAGATGCAAGCGAAAATTTTGAAAAAGATTTACTTTCCGGTAAAACTGTAAAAGAAGCAGTAATGAATATGGGAAAAGAAATGTTTCTATATCATAAAAAGATAAATCAAATTAGGGCATTTCTTGATGAATATAAAAATTCTAAAAAAATTGTTTGGGAAAACGTGGAAACCCCATTTGATTATAAAAATGTTAATTTAGATAAAAATTCCAATTCAAGTGAGTTCTTAGGTTCTAAAGTAAAATTAACAGATAAAATTGCTTTTGGTCTTTTGAGTGATACTCACAACAGAGTTATTACGGATTTTGATGAATTTATGTACGGTGAATATTGGCAAGATTTTTTGGATGAGAGATACAGACCTAATACATTTAAAGGGGTAAATTTAACTTCTTACAATTTAAAATACTCAAGGGGTGATGCATATGGCGGGACGATGGTACATCCTTTAGGCGTAGAGGAGGACGGCTTTAACAATATTGAAGCAATGTTTAAGGTTTTACAGGAAGATTATGATGTAATAAAACCGCTTATTATAAAATCAAGAAACGGAAAAACTTTAGTCGAAAGAGAATTAGAAACCTTACATAATAAAATAGCAGAGATGAGTTATATTTTTACAAATGCAAAACCGTTTTACCGCGGAAGTGCCTCAGCAAATTTGGCAATGGTTTACGGTCTTTATGAAATGGCAGGTATTCAAGCTCCGCAAGTTAGAATGAACCGTGAACTTGACCTTTCTGCTTTTACGCTGTCCCCTGAACATTATCAATATTATTGGAAAAGTTTATTTGACGGGGAATTTGAAATACAACAAAAAGGAACTCCGGCGCAGGTTTTGTTTACTGATGATTATAGGGATTTTTATATGTCCCTTGATGATGAAGGATATTTAAAAAAATATTTCCCTGAAAATTTTGAAGAAGAAAATGCACTTTATAGGGGTATGACACTTAATAATTATAAAGATTTTAAGAAAATATTTAAAGAAGGTTTGCCGGGCAGTAAAACCGTTAATGGTGGCGGTAAAGTATTTTTTACAACTGAGGCAGATATCGCAGTTGACTGGTCAACGCAATATAATTTTGGGCATATACCTGTTATAGTTAAGAGTAATAAAGAAGTTGATAGAAGTAAAGGGCAATACAGTTTTTCATTTCAAGATATATCTGCTGAAGATATAACCGGTATTTTAGTTTGGGCAGGGTTAGATGGTAAACTTGGCTGGTGGCGTGCGAGTTTAGATAAAAACGGTGAAGTTGTTTTAATGCCGACTGAAAATATGATGACAGCTGAAACTCCTACTGTCACCACTACAAATTCAAGCGATCTTACAAGTTTAAATCATGATCCCGTTAGCGAATTGAGCAAGTCTATTTTTAAGTTGGTAAATGGAAACCAATTCACCGGTTACCTTGTTGAAATTCCTATTGACGGGGTGAAAAAACAGGCTATTGTTACGGCTGGACATGGTGTTGAAGATAGCCCGAATTCTAAAGTGAAAGTGTATGATAGTAAAGGTAATTTTATAACGGAAGCCAGAACTATGTTTTACAATTCTCACTATGATTTAGAGTTTAGAACTCCGTATTGGGAAGATTACGCTCTTCTTTTACCTGATAAATATATTCCTGCACCACCTATAAATCTTACTTTTAATCGATCAATTCAAGATGCTGAAAATGCTGTAATAATAGGTTTTCCAAAAGGAAAATTAGATTTTAATTCGGCTTCTACTAAAATTAATGTCCCTGTAATGAAAACGAGAAAGAATATAGAGTATCTAGATGGTAATACTGATACAGGTGCCAGTGGGGCTCCTATTTTGATAGAAGGTCCTGACCATAAACTCTCTTCTTATGGAACTTTGGTAGGCGACTGGAAAGATCTTTATTGGAATGATGTAGGTTTTTCTCTTATTTTAAGTCATAACCTTAATTGGCTTTATAATTTCATAAAAGGTATCCCAATAGTAGCGAATTTTTTGCAACCTTTCTTTCCGAAGGTTCCTTTAAATCTTAAAACGGATATAGTGTCAGTAACACCTGTTAGTCATAAATATTTTGTTAAAGAATTAAGAGATGCCGCAGGTAATGTTAGGGCATATTATAAACGTGTTAAGAAAGAAGATGAAATAGATAGAACAAAACTTTTTGGCACATTGGCAGAAAAGTTTATTGCTAAATATCCTTTAATAAGCGTTGAATATCCTAAAGTTTTATCAACAAATGTGCATGATTTATCTGATGAAGTTGCAAATGATATTACATCGTTGTTTGACGAAGATGATTCTAAAGATTACAAAGATATCAAAGATATGATGAGGGCTGCTTTGGCCGGTTTATCTGATGGAGTTGCAAAAGATATTATATCGTTGCTTGATAAAGATGATTCTAAAGATTATAAAGATATGATAATGACTGCTGTTACTACTCTTACACAGGAAAATGCATCTGAAATTTTAAATACATTAAAAGGAAAGCCAATAACAAATGAAGAATGGAAGCAAGTTATAAGTTTTTTTACCGATTTAAATAATGAGGGTTTTCATCATACCGATTTGGAACATAATGTATATTTTAGGCGTAATAATGACGGAAAACTTATTATGACCGTAATAGATTTTGAAAATCTGAGATTTCCTGGTAGTGATACTGATATGGAAGAATTAGAAGAAATAAGTTCAGATTTAGAATCTATCGGTGCGAAAGAAAAATCAGTCCCTAACACTGTAAATAATCACTCTTCATTTAATTTACCGAGTTGGGTTTTGCCCGCCGTCGGCGTTGGTTTACTTGCTTTTGCCTTGGCAAACCCTGCTTCTTCACCGCTTGCATTGGCGGCTTTACCTCTTTTTATAAGCACTAAACCTTTGGCGACGAACCAAACAGATAATAACGCTATTTCCGCAAAAGTTTTGTTTAGTGAGGAAGCGAAGTATAGTGAAGTTATAGATATAAAGGCTGATAAAGACATTTTACCTTCCGATTTTTTGCAAGATGATGTAATTTACAGAGGGATGATATTTAAAGAGAACGATTTAGAGGAAATGTTTAAATTTGGTTTGCTAGGTAGTAAAACTACTAATGGGGGAGGAGAAGTACATTTTACACGCAATATAGAATATGCAATTCGTAAGACAGGAGGGATTTATGATGGATATGGTTTGCCTGTTTTAGTTAAAAGTAATAAAAAAATAGATACTAGTACGCGAAAATATAAAGCAGGTATAATCTCATTTGATAATGTTGCCCCGAAAGAAATAATAGATGTATTAGTTTGGGCACATTTAGAGGGTAAACTCGGTTGGTGGCGTGCGCAGTTAGATCAAAACGGCGAAGTTGTTTTGCAACCGACTGAAAATATGATAAAGATTGACACTCCTATTTCTACGACGGAAAAAATCTCAGGGGGGGTAATCTTAGATGAAGAAAAAAATAATAAGATTTATCCTCTTGAACCTGATGTTTTTAACTACTTCCACCAATTTACCAGAGAGCCTTGGCGCAAAGATAAAACAGTAATACCAGAAGGGCCTAAAAAAGAAAAAGCTGTTTCTTCTAATAGAAGGTCTATTGAAAGTTTGGCAGAAGAAGCTGAGGCATATGGTTTATCACATGAACAAGCTATGGAAGTTGCTTATAAATTACATGATAATAATGCAAAACAAGATTTCAAAGTTTACCTTATATTTATGAAATATGGTTTAGAGGGTTTTATAAAATATATAGACGAAGAAATAAAAGAATTTGATTAATATCGTATAAACTTATTCAAACCTTAATGCGTCAATGGGGTTAAGCATAGATGCTTTATACGCCGGGTAAAACCCAAAAAATATCCCAACCAAACCCGAAAAAGCAAAAGAAATTACCATAGGCATAACCGTTATGTTGATGGGTAAAAAGCCCGGAGTAAAATTTTTGATAAACAAAGCAACTGAGAGCCCCAAAATTATACCGAGCAAACCACCTGTCAAAGATAAAACAAGTGCCTCAACCAAAAACTGTAAACGTATATCCCACATTTTTGCACCTATTGCCATGCGGATGCCGATTTCGCGTGTTCTTTCGGTAACGGATACAAGCATAATGTTCATAATACCGATACCGCCTACAAGCAAAGAAATTGATGCAATCGCGGCAAGCAGTAAGCCGAAAGTTTCATTTGCTTCCATTGCACTTTCCATCATTTGCGTTAAGTTGCGGATAATAAAATCATCTTGTTTTTTACCTGTAATATTATGACGTTGGCGCAAGAGTAAGGTTATTTCTTCCTCTGCGTTTGCAAGGTCATCAGTTGATAATGCCTGCACCATAATATTATTTACAGTTCCTTGAAATTGTGAACCTGAAAGTCTTTTCATCGCCGTAGTTACAGGAACGATAACTGTGTCATCCTGGTCAGTTCCCATTGCATTTTGACCGAGTGATTTTAAAACACCTACCACTTTAAACGGAACATTTTTTATGCGTACCGTTTTGCCGATAGGATCCGTTACGCCGAAAAGATTTTCCACCACCGTTTCACCCAAAATCGCAACGCTTGCACCTTGGCGGACTTCGTCATCACTAAATAAACCGCCGTTGTCAACTTCCCAAGAACGGATATAAAAGAGGGCTGGCGTAGTCCCCGTAATTCTTGTGGACCAGTTTTGATTACCGTAAACAATTTGCCCCGTAGTATCAACACTTGGCGCAACTTGTGCAACATATTGTGCGTTTTTGGCAATCGCTTCGGCATCTTTTAAAGTAAGCGTGGGTTGAGCGCCGTGGCCTGCACGCGCACCGCCCGAAGTCACGGAGCCGGAGCGTATCATAAGCAAATTGCTGCCCATACTGGACATTTGGTCTGAAATTCTTTTTTTACTGCCTTCACCTACGGCGAGCATGACAATAACCGCCGCTACGCCGATAATGATACCAAGGCTCGTTAAAACCGAGCGCATTTTGTTTACCCAAAGTGCCTTTAAGGCAATTTTTAAAATAGTTAAAAAGTCTATCATCTTGGTTTCGTCCTGTTTTTATTTTGTTCGTCGCTGACTATTACACCGTCTTTAAAACGCACTATTCTTTTTGCGTATGTAGCGATATCCGGCTCATGCGTAACAAGAATAATTGTTTTCTTTTTTTCTTCGTTTAATTTATAAAAACTTTCCATCACCTCAATACTTGTTTTTGTGTCAAGGTTGCCGGTTGGCTCGTCAGCAAAAATAATAGGTGCATCATTTACAATCGCGCGTGCAATTGCAACACGTTGTTGCTGACCGCCGGAAAGTTGATTGGGCGTATGGTCAAGTCTATTTTCAAGCCCGACTTCCTTAAGTGCTTTTTTTGCTTTTTTAGTGCGTTCTTCAGATGGAACATGCGCGTAAATCATGGGTAGTTCAACATTTTCAATAGCACTTGTTCTTGCAATTAAGTTAAAACCCTGGAAAACGAAACCAATTTTACGGCATCTTATATCAGCAAGTTCGCTTAAAGTGGAATTTGTGATATTTATACCGTCTAAAATATAGGTGCCTTTTGTCGGTTTATCAAGGCAACCCAGCATATTCATAAAGGTACTTTTGCCGGAACCTGACGGGCCCATAATGGCCACAAATTCGCCGGAGTCAATTGTTAAACTGACGTCTTTAAGTACCTCAAGCGGAATATCACCGAGTTGGTAAATCTTCCAGATATTTTTAACTTCTATTAAAGCCATATTTTACCTGTTTATTTTAAAATCCCATCGGACCGCGCGGTCTGCCTTGTTGGGTTTTGCCTTTTGCACCGGTTTCGCTTGCAACGATAATCGGTGTATTTTCCGTAATATCTTTAGAAATAATTTCAGTTCTATTACCGTCGGTAATACCGGTTTTGACTTCGGTTAAATAAATTGAACCGTCTTTATTTTGGCGCCACAAACCTTGGCCCTTAAAATTCTTGCGTTGCCCGTCTTTACCGTCTTTGCTGGTGCTTATTTTTGCATTATCGGGCGGAACAAAGCGGAGTGCTTGGTTCGGTACACTCAAAGCATTATTCGCTTCTGCAGTGATTATTGAAACATTTGCGGTCATACCCGGTTTAAGCATCAAATCGCTGTTATCTACGGAAACAACAACTGTATAAGTAACAACGTTTGAAATAGTTGTTGCTGCATTTCTTACTTGGCTTACTTTACCTTCAAATGTTTTGTTAGAGTATGCATCAACATTAAAATCAACACGCTGGCCTTCTTTGATTTTGCTGATATCAGCCTCAGAGATATTAACTTCAATTTGCATTTTTGTTAAGTCTTCAGCAACCAAAAACAATGTTGGTGTTTGATAACTTGCTGCAACGGTTTGCCCAAGTTCCACTTCTTTAGAAATTACAATTCCATCGACGGGGGAAACAACATTTGTATAACTCAAATCAATTTTTGCTTTATCCAAACTTGCGCGCCCTTGCACTACTTGAGCATTAGCGGAAAGATAATCCATTTCCGCATTATCAAGTTCGCTTTTTGCAACAAGTTCTTGTGCGTAAAGTTTTTTATAGCGGTCATAATTCCTTTCAGCATTTTTGAAAACGCTTTCAAGTTTTTGAAGGTTTGCCTCTTGTTGAATAACATTAGATTTATAAGTTGACGGGTCAATAACCGCAAGCAATTGGCCTTTTTTGATGATAGAGTTATAGTCAACAAAAATCTCTTCCACACGCCCGGAAACTTGCGTACCTACGCTTGTTTGCGTAACAGGGTTTATTGTGCCGGAGGCCTCTACTGTTTGCACAATTTTTGCATGGCGCGGGTTTTCAATGCGGTAAGCGGTAGACTTTTTACCGCCGGTCAATTTCACTAAAAGTACGATGACGATTATTGCCGCGACAATGGCAATTATTAATTTCTTTTTCTTTTTTATTTTCATAATTCTCCTTATCTGGTCCCCATAGAATTTTTTAATTTTGCTACTGCTAAATTGTAATCAAATACCGCCTGAATATAAGAAAGTTTTGCTTTGCTGTAGGAGGTTTCGGCATCTTTAACTTCAATATAATTACCAACGCCCACTTTATAGCGGCCGACGGCTAAGTCATAACCTTCTTTTGCTTGTTTTTGTGTAAGTTCTGCTACCGGTATACGTTCTTTAGCATTATTTAAAGAAAGGTACGCGGTTTTAACATCAAGCAAAACTTGTTGTTCCAAAGATGTTAAATTATGATATGCGGTTTGTAAATTTTGTTTTGATTGTTCTACCCTATTATATGTACTGAAACCGCTAAATATCGGCACATTTAAACTTGCACCGGCTGACCAACGGTCATAGAGGGGGAAATCGTTCCCGCTCCATGCATAACTACCATTTGCGGTAATTGTCGGTGCATAGCCTGTTTTTGAAAGGGTTACATTTTGCCTTGCACTTTCAACTTGAAGTTGCTTGGCAAGCAAATCCGGCCTGTTTTTATTGGCGGCCTGCAAGGCTTCTTCCAAAGTTATATCGAAGGGGGGGAGTGTTTTGTCAAATTGCAAAGTAAAATTTGGGTCTGCATCGGATACACCCATAATATTTAAAAGTTCTTGTTTTTTGGTTTTAACAAGGTTTTGTGCGGTAAGCAAATTAAGTTTTGCGTCATTTAAATTTACTTGTGCGGAAGTTACGTCGATTTTTGGATATGTTCCTACATCATAAAATGCTTTAGCACGTTTTAATTGTTCGGTATATTGTTCAACAGATTGCTTATAAACATTTTCAGATTCTTCCGCAGAAAGCACACCGTAATATGCAACTTTTAATGCATAAATTTTATCGTTAATCAAAGCAGTGGTATTTTGTATGGCACTTTGGTAAGATTTTTCCTGAATACCAACGCTGGAACTTGTTTGCCCGAAATCATAAATCAATTGGCTGGCATTTATTGAAGCAGAATAATTTTCGCTAGTTCCTGTATTACCGGCGGCGGTGTTTGTATTTGAGCGGGAATACCCTGCGCTACCGTTTACCTGCGGTAAATAGCCCGATTTACTTTGTTTTAATTGGCTTCTTTGCGCTTCTTGGCTGGAATAAGACGCGGCAATTTCCGGGTTATTTTGCAAGGTTAAATTTATGCAATCTTCTAAAGTTAAATTTTTATTTTGCAAGTTGTTTGCCTGTGCAAAAACCGATAATAAAAGAAAGGAAAACGTATATACTATAAATTTTTTCATTTAGACCCCTCCGGCACATTCTGCCCAAAATTATATTTTACAATTATTAAACGCGGAAAGGAAGAATTTTATTGCACGATCGTCGTAATCGATATCTTATATATAGGTCTTTTGGGTACTTTTGGAATAGGTCTAAATACTCATTAGCATAGGACTAATTACTCTTGGTTTTTCATTCCTTTACTTTTAAAATTAAGATAAGCAATAAAACAATAAGGAGAAAAGTATGAAAATAATGAAAAGGGTAATCAGTTTAGTAATGGCGGTAATAATGTTAATTACCGGTACCCCTGCTTTACAAGCATCAGAACTTGCTTTAGACAGGGCACAAATGGCAGAATTACAAAAAGAAATTTTGCAAGATGTTAAAGCGGATGTTAATATAGTACCGGAATATACAAAATTGATGAATCATTATCAACAGGCCAAGAAGAATGTAGAGGAAAGATTAAATAAACTTAATGATATAGAACTTACGGAAGAGCAACAAAAGGCTGTGGAAGAGTATGTTAATCAATTAAAGGAAAAAGCAGAAGAATTAGCAAAAACTGAAGAATATGAAATTGTTCCCAAAGAAGAAAGACGGATAGTGGCTTTTAATACACTTTTATTTGCCGATTTTGAAGAAATATCTGAAGATATTGCAGATTTTTGGGATCAAGGTATTAGTAATAAGCTTGTTTTGATAGGCGGTGGAACATTAGTATTGTCACTATTGGCTATCCCTATAGCGATAAAATTTGAAATAGGATGGCTTATTGGGGCAAGTACAGTGGCTTTGAAACTAGGTACTGGACTTATTTTAGGGGCACTTATGATTGTGCTTTTTACAAATTCATATATCCCTGTGATAAACTTTAGTTTAGATGCGGAAGAAACTAACAAAGTATTTAGTGAAAAGCCATTTGAGTATCTTTCAAAAATTGAAAATGAGGCTGAATATGCAAATTTAAATAAAAAATGCCCACAACTTTTAAAGGATGCGGTAGATATTGAATATGACACATCCCTTAATGTAACTTCACAGAATATAAAAGAAAAACTGTATATAGGAAGTTTAGATTGGTATAAAATGAGTACGGAAGAAAGAGCAGACTATTTGCATAATTTTGCCGAACGTTTAAGAGCGGAATCAAAAGCAGGTGCAAAAGAACAATTCAATAATTTAAGAATTGGTTTAGAAGAAAGATAATAAATATTTAACTAACACAACAAAACCCTCGTTTAGGTAAGCGAGGGTTTTATCGTTTATAAATTTTTTACATTGAACGTAATTTGGCTATACGTTCTTCTATCGGGGGATGTGTTGCAAATAAAGAAGTTAAGGCTTGAGGATCGCCTGCATGTGCTATACAAGCAGCGGATACAAGGCTTTTGCCGTCAAGGGCTTCAACGCGGCTATCTTGCGAAATTTTTTCTAAAGCAGAGGCAAGGCCTTCGGGGTTTCTTGTCATATATGCTGATGTTGCATCAGCCTGAAATTCGCGTCTTCTTGAAAGTGCAAATGATATTAAAGGTGCAAAAATAGCACCGTAAATTATAAAAACAAAACCTAATACTAAGAGGCCTATCGTTATCATACCGCCGTTCTTTCCATTTTTATTTCTGGAAGAAGATGCTGCTATACGTATTAAAATTTGCCCCATCAAAGTTATTGCACCGATATATGTGGCGACAAGCATAGTAAGGCGTATATCGCGGTTTGCAATATGGCCCAGTTCGTGGCCTATAACGCCTTCAAGTTCCGCGCGGTTTAATTTTTTTATTATTCCTTTCGTTAATGCAAGGGAGGCGTGTTCCGGGTCCCGCCCTGTGGCAAAGGCATTTAAAGATTCATCATCCATTATATAAATGCGCGGCAGTGGTAAACCTGTTGCTATGGTTAAATTTTCTACTAAAACATAAATTTCAGGGTGCGTTGAACGAGAAATTTCGTGCGCTCCGGCTGAATCTAAAACAATTTGGTCCCCTGCAAACCAGGAAATAAAAGCCCAAATTGCAGCAAGAACTATTGTTACGCTTGCGGCTATGGTTGATATTAAATTTATTTTTGAGAAATTTATTGCTTCCGTTGACGGTGTGGAACCCGTAAAATAGGAAACAAGAAAAACAGTAGCATAAATTAACCCCGCCAAAACTAAAGGGAAAAGCATAAGAATAAATATTGTTTTCCTTTTATTCTTTGCAATTTCTTCGTATAGGTTAAGCGGGGTTGTACTCATAAATATTAGAATTTAACTTGAACAGGTTTTTTTGCTGCTTCGGCTTCTTCATCGTCAAGTTCAAAAAATTCTTGCTTTGCAAATTGAAACATTGAAGCAATAATATTGCTTGGGAACATTTCAATTTTATTATTTAAAGCCAAAACATTTGTGTTGTAAAAACGGCGTGCGGCTTTAATTTTATCTTCGGTGTCAGTTAATTCAAACTGAAGTTTTAAAAAGTTTTCGTTTGCTTTAAGTTCCGGGTAATTTTCTGAAACGGCAAATAAACTTTTAAGTGTTCCACTCAAAATATTTTCCGCTTTTGCCTGTTCTTTTAAATCCCCTTTTTGTGCTGCCATAGCCATATTTCTTGCTTGAATCACTTTTTCAAGTGTCTGGCTTTCGTGGCTTGCATAACCTTTAACGGTTTCAACTAAGTTAGGTATAAGGTCATAACGGCGTTTGAGTTGAATTTGTACATCACTAAACGCTTCTTTAACACGGTTTTTACCGACAATCAAACCGTTATAAACTGCTATTACATACCCTGCAAGTACTATGATAAGAATAAGCACTATCACAGCAAGTACTAACAATGTCATAGACATCCTCCGGTTTTATAAATTACACTTAATAATAGCATAAATTCAAATACAAGTAAAGTAGTGCTGTTAAGGTCTAAATATTATATAATCTAAGTATACATTAAAGGGGCAGGTATTTATGAGCGAAACTAAAACAGAAAATAAAACAGATAATAAAAATAAATATTCACATACGGTTTTATTACCTAAAACTACATTTCCTATGAGGGCAGGCCTTGCTAAAAAAGAGCCGCAAACTTTAGCCTATTGGAAAGAAATTAAACTTTATCAAAAAATGCTTGATAAAACTTCCAAAAAAGAAAAGTTTATTTTGGCCGACGGTCCACCTTATGCAAACGGTCGTATACATATGGGCCATGCTTTCAATAAAATTTTGAAAGATATCATTACAAAATCACATACCATGATGGGCTATAACAGCCCTTATATTCCCGGTTGGGATTGCCACGGTTTGCCGATTGAACAAGCATTATTAAAAGAAATGAAACTTGATAAGCGCGATGTTAAAGATATACCTGCCTTTAGAAAACGCGCAAGAGAGTTCGCTCAAAATTTCGTCAATATTCAACGCGAGGGTTTTAAACGCCTCGGCGTTACCGCAGATTGGGATAACCCCTATCTTACCATGTCAAATGTTTATGAAGGCTTAACTGTTTCCGCCTTCTTTGATGCACTTGAAAAGGGTTATGTCTATAAAGGCAAAAAAGCAATTTACTGGTGCCCGAATTGTGAAACCGCATTGGCTGATGCCGAAACGGAATATCACGATAAAGTTTCCACTTCAATTTACTTGCGTTTTAAACTCGTTAACCCTTCTGAAAAATTAAAAGATTTGGAAGATAAACTCGTTTACCTCGCTGTTTGGACTACCACCCCTTGGACTATCCCTGCCAATCAGGCAGCAGCCGTTGCTAAAGATGAAGATTATCGCATAATGGCAATGCCAGACGGTACTTATCTAATTGCGGCGGAAAAACTTGCCGATAGTTTCCTTCAAAAAATAGATAAAAAAGCGGAAACTGTTTCAAAAGTTAAAGGGGAAGATCTCGTCGGTTTAAAATATTATCATCCGTTAACTAATCAGGAAAACCCTGTAATTTATACTGATTTCGTTACTATGGATACCGGTGTCGGTATTGTGCATATTGCACCCGGCCACGGTGAAGATGACTTTAAAGCCGGTCTTCAATGGAATTTGCCCTGCCTTTGCCCGGTTGATGAAAAAGGTAATTTTACCGACGAAGCATGGGAATTTGCCGGCCAAAATATTTTTAAAGCAAATCCTAAAATAATTGACTGCCTTGAAGAAATCGGTGCTTTGCTTAAAAAAGAAGATATCACACATTCCTATCCGCATTGTTGGAGATGTAAAAAACCTATCATTTTCAGATCTACCGAACAATGGTTCTTATCAGTTGATAAAGATGGCCTCCGCCAAAAACTTATCGAAGAAATCAAAAATACTAAATGGTATCCTCAAACAGGTGAAAGGCGTATAACTTCTATGGTGGAACTTCGCCCTGATTGGTGTTTGAGCCGTCAGCGTTTCTGGGGTGTGCCAATAATGGTATTTTACTGCAAAAAATGCGGTGAAATGCAAATCCAACCCGACGTAGTTAAAGCCATCAAAGAACGTGCCTTAAATGAGGGTAGCGATTTTTGGTTTGAAAAATCTGCCGAAGAAATTTTACCTGCAGGCCACACTTGCTCCTGCGGTTGTAAAGAATTTGTAAAAGAAAAAGATATTTTGGACGTTTGGTTTGATTCCGGTGTATCTTGGAACGAAGTTTTAAAATATCGAGGTCTTGGGTATCCTTCTCAAGTTTATTTGGAAGGTTCTGACCAACATAGAGGTTGGTTCCAAACTTCTTTAATTGCCGGTACTGTTTTGGAAGGCAAAGCCCCTTTCAAAAATGTCATAACACACGGTATGATTTTGGACCAACAAGGCCGTGCAATGCATAAATCTGCCGGTAACAGTATTGAACCTGACGAAATTATAAATAAGTATGGTGCTGATATTTTGCGTATGTGGGTAAGTTTTACCGATTATAGTGAAGATGTCAGAATCTCCCAAGAAATTTTGGCAGGCCCTATTGAAAGTTACCGCAAAATCAGAAATACTTTACGTTATGCTTTAGGTAATTTGTATGATTTTAACCCGATGAAACATACCGTTGTTGGCGCAAACCTTACGGAACTTGATAAATATATGATGTCAAGGCTTGATAATTTAATCAAGGAAGTTTCAGAGGCTTATAAGAATTTTGAATTTAGAAAGGCCATCCGCAAAATTACTGATTTTTGTATTTTGGATCTTTCTTCCCTTATGCTTGATGCTTCAAAAGACCGCCTTTATACTATCGGTGAAGAAGCACCAAGCAGGCGTTCTGCACAAACAGTTTTGGCAGAAACAATTTTGGCTTTAACTAAACTGCTTGCACCGGTGCTTTGTTTTACCGCAGAGGAAGTTTGGCAGGAACTTAAAAAATTACCGCTCGGTACTTACTTAGAAGAAAGTGTATTTTTAAGTGATATGCCTACAAAAGCAAGTTATACTTGCCCGGAAGATATTTTAAATCGTTGGCAAAAAATTAACGAAATTCGCCCTCAAGTATTAAAAGCCCTTGAAGAAGCCCGTCAAAAAGGTCTAATAGGTGCACCGCTTGAAGCAAAAGTTATCTTTAATTCCAAAGAAGCCGAAACCAAAGAGTTTTTAAAACAAACACTTTCAATTTGGCCTGAAGTGGCAATAGTTTCTCAAGTAGAAGTTTCCGAAGAAGAAACTACAGAGCCTTTGGAAATTAAAGTCGTGCATGCTTTAGGCACGAAGTGTGCACGTTGCTGGCAATGGCACGAAGATATCGGGCAAAATCCCGAATATCCTGATTTGTGCCCTCGTTGCGCAAAAGTGCTTGCGGAAAATAAAGTTTTAGAGGCAGTAAAATAATGATTCGTAATTTCCTTTTGATAAGTAAAAACTATAAGTTTGAAATTATTGTTTTTGTAACAATTTTACTTTTGGACCAAATAACAAAAGTTTTAGCGCTTAAGTTTTTACTTGCAAAAGGAAGTATAAGTATTTTGCCTTTCTTTAGTTTAACTTACGTAGAAAATACAGGTTCCGCTTTTGGCTTATTTCAAAATGCAAACTTATTTTTGCTCGTGGTTAGTTTGTTGGTTCTATTTTTGATGATTAAGTGGCGTAAAGATATACTTTCTTTAGGTAATTTAGCAAAGTATGGATACTCAATGATTTTTGCCGGCGCTTTAGGCAATATTTATGATAGAATAGTTTTAGGCTACGTCGTAGACTTTTTAGATTTTCATATTTGGCCTGTTTTTAATATCGCTGATAGCGCAATATGTATAGGGGCTGGATTTATTGCTTTTGATATTTTAAAAGCAAAAAAGAAGGAGATAAAAAGATGAAGAAATATATATACTTAATACTTCCCATTGTCATTTCACTTTGTGCTTGCTCCGATAATGATTCTTTGTTTAAAAAAGCGTTAAATAAAGATAAGCAAGGTAAAACGGAACAGGCTTTACAAATTTACAGCCAAATTTTAAAAACTGAACCTGATTTCTATTCCGCTTTGGTAAATCGCGCGATGTTATATGATAAGTTAGGTGACAATCAGAGGGCAGAGGCAGATTACAGAAAGGCCTATGAAATTTATCCCAGAAGTACAGAACTTCTAAACAATATTGGTTCCTTTTATTTAAAACAAGACAGAAACGGTTTAGCCATTTATTATTTAACGAAGGCCCTTGCTTTGCAGGAAGATTATTTTTCTGCTTTAGTAAACAGGGCTGCGGCTTACCAGAAAATAGGCAACTTCCCTGCTGCCTATAAAGATTTAAAATATGCACTGGAACTTCAGCCTGATAATTATGTAGCACTTTTAAATCACGCTATATACCAGTATGAAACAGGGCATTATGCCAATGCCGCACAGGAATTTACCGATTTAATTTATAAGAATTATAAAGATCCTAAAAATTATTACAGGCGTGCTATGGCAGAGCGAAAACTTGGGCAATATGCCAATGCTTTGGAAGATTGTTCAGCTGCAATGTCTTTACAAAAAGATTATGTTGCGGCAATTTTCTGCCGTGCCGAAATGTTATATGCCAAAGGTGAATATGAGGCCGCATTAGCAGATTTAAATAATTTAAAGACAATCAATAATAAGTATATTGCCGCTTATGATTTTGCTGGTGATATTCTTTCTTTAGATGATCCTAAAAATGCAGAACAAAATTATAAAGTTGCTGCGCAACTAGATCCTAAAAATGTAAAGAAATATAAATCAAAAATAAGTGCATTACGAACAAATTCAGGGCGCAAATATATCGCTAAAAGACGATTTGACTTAATCGATGGGGGGATATAATGTTACAGCAACAACTCGCTTATAAATTGGCTTTTTATTCTTACGACTCTTACAAATTTAGAGGGTTGGTATGTTTAGTTTTATTACCTCTTATTGTTATAACCCAATTATTTGGTTTTTCCCAAAATGTAGGACTAATTTTTGCTTTGCTTGCTTGTTTCTTAGGAGGGGGGTTATTCATCGGAGGTGCTTTAAAAGAACTATTTAAACTTTACTTTGGGTTTAATGCATTTTTGTCCCTTTCTGTTTTTGCTGCTTTGGGTTTTGGAATCTTTGGTATTTTACAAGGCGAAACCTTAAACAGCGGTTGGGCTTTTGTGGAAGTTGATTTCATTTTGATGCTCGCTAATTTCATAAAGGCAAAAGAGGTTAAACATTTAAAAAGTTCCTTTAAGTTTATGGAGAGTTTAGATAATTTTATTTCTCCTTCTTGTGTTTTAATGACGGATAAAGGTCCTAAAAAAGTTTTTTGTGAAGAAGTAAAAATTGGTGACATAATACTTTTAAAAAATTCATACCGTCTTGCTTTTGACGGAGAAATTGTTAAAGGTGCAACCTTACTTGATGAAAATCTTTTAACAGGTAATATCACTTTGGCTTCCAAACAGGTCGGTGATAAGGTTTTAGCAGGTTCAATAAATAAAGGGAAGGATGTCCAAATAAAAGTTTTAAGTTCCAGGAAAACATCACATATCGCTAAAGTTCTCCAAGCAGTAAAAGAAAGTGAAAATAGAAAACTTATTAAGGTAAGTGTTTTGGAAAAAACGGCCCTTCGTTTCTTCGGTGTGGCAATTATACTTTCAATTTCACTGGGGCTTTTTACATCTCTATGTTTACAAGGAGAATTCTACTCAAATTTATTGTCTTATGCTTGCTTTTTTATGATGATGATTTCACCTGTGGCATATATGCTATCAGTAATTTTACCTTGGCATTATCTATCTAAAGTTACTTGCAAAGGCAAAATAAAAATCAATGATGTAACGGTTTTGGATAGGGCCAATTATTCAACTAAAGTGTTTATTGATAAAACCGGAACTCTTACCACAGGGCATTTGCAGGTGGCTGAAATTGTACCCGCCAAAGGCGTGTCGGAATCAGTTTTAATGAAGGCTGCTTTAACAACTCAACAAAATGCACAAAACATATTTGCTTTTGCTTTAAAGGAATGGGGAATAAAAAATAAAATGACCCCTTTAAAGATTTCTTCTTTGGAATTGCATCCAAGTTACGGTGCATTGGTTAGAAGCGGTCAAGATACTTATCTCGCAGGCAGGCGCACTTGGCTTGAAAGCAAAGGGATAGAAGTACCTATGCCGGAAGAAGAAGTGAGGAAAACAGTTTTTTATGTCGCTCAAAATGATACCTTTTTAGGGTGTATTTATTTTACCGATAGATTACGTGCCAATGCTTCCGCAACAGTTAAGTATTTGCTAGGTTTAGATAAGAGGGTTTGTTTGTTATCCGGGGATAATACATTGGCAATTTCAGCCGCTGCCAAAAGGGCTGGGATAAAAGAATATTATGGTAATATGTATCCCACTGATAAAGCCGCAAAAATAAGTGCGGATCAAAATTTAGGGGAAGTAATTACCATGATCGGTGACGGGTTTAATGATATTCTTGCTCTTTTGCAAGCAGATGCTTCTTTGGCTTTTGTCCCAACTAATAATTTATTTACAAGTTGGGTGGATATTATTATAAAGGGTAAAGATTTTACCTTAGTAAAACGAATTTTTGAATTATATGCAAAAGGTTGGTATGCTATTCGTTTAAATTTACTCTTCAGTATATTAGTTGCATTGTTTTGTTACTCATGCATTCTAAATAATGTTGCAGATACTTGGTTAATTTTTTGGGGGTTTTTTGCCCTCAATATATTCTTGATATTTTTAAATTCTTTGAGGTTAAAATATGAATAAGGATCTTGATTTCGGATATACAAAAACCCACGCTCGACGCGGTGCAGATACTAAACTTCCGCCTATTCAATGTTGGGAAAATCAATATAAAAGAGATTATCTAATACGTATTTCTTTACCGGAATTCACTTCCGTATGTCCTAAAACAGGGCTTCCGGATTTTGCAACTATAACTATTGAATATATTCCAAATAAATTGTGTTTGGAACTTAAATCTTTAAAGTATTACTTGCTTGAATATCGTGATATGGGTATTTTTATGGAGAATACTGCCAATAAAATTTTGGATGATGTCGTTAAAGCGGCAAAACCCAAATGCGCCCGTATAATTGCAAATTTTACACCTCGTGGCGGTTTAAAATCTGAAATTATTACAGAATACGGTAAGTGGAAAAACAAATGAAACATCAAAATGTAATTGCTTTGTGTTTGGGTATTTTTGCCGCTGCTCTGCTTTGGCAATATTATCTGTGGCCTAAATACCAACTTAAGCAAGAGAGCCCCGAAATTTTGGCTTTAATTGATGAATCTGCCCAAAAGGAACTTGAAGAATCTATTAATTCGGAAGAGCCGGGGGAAATTTTATTTATAGGGGAACCTTCCAACTTGGAACTTGTAAATGCCCCCCAAAAGGAAGAAGATTTAATTTTTTACAGCCAGGCGAATAAACCTAAAGATTTGTTTGAACAAATGTCTCAAGACGAAACAAAAAAATTGAAAACAATAAGCATTGATGATGAAAATTTTATTGTTTATCCTTCATCTATGACAGAAGCGAATAAAGATATAGCGTTTTTAGAAGATGATTCTCGTATCACAATGTTGCAATTACCTGTAGATTTTTTGGTTATAAAAGATGTTAAATCCTATGAAAAGTTTTTACAAGAAAACGAGGGTTCTTATCCTAAAGTGGATTTTAGTAAAAATGAAATTGCAATTGTCCTTTCCGCAGGCAAATTTTCAGATACTTTTTTTGAGATAGTGAAAACGGAAGCATCAGATACCGAAATAAAAATATTTTACAGGGTTAATTTAATGTCTAAAAACAAAGACAAGGAACAAAAAAATTATATATTAATCGATAACACAAATTTGCCTGTAAATTTTATTCAGGTTAAATAAGTAAAAAATTTGCTAATATATAAGTATAGGTTGTACCAAATTGGTTTAAAAAGGAGATAGTTATGAAACAAATATTATTTTTAATTATACTTGCATTAGTCGGTTATTTCGTTCTTTGGGGTGGGGCGACACGCATTTTACATAAAGCGGATATAAACCCGAAAAGTTTATTTTCTAATATTGTTACAACTGTAGATGCAGATTATATACCCGAAATTGATCCAGCCAGAAGTGGTTTTAAACATACTAACGCGAATTCTTTTAGTAAAGTAAAAGAAAATATTTTTATGACTTATGATCCTGATGTTTGTTTCGCTTTTGTAGATTTAGCGTATTCAAGCGGTTCAAAAGATTCAGAATCTTTGATAAGGCAATACTTGAGTATGTTTACTATGCCTGAAGATAGAAGTAAGATATTAAATTTGTTAAAAACCTATAAAGATAAACAAACTTTAAATATACTCTTGTCACTTTACAAAAATTCGGGCTTATCAAAAACGGGGCTTTTAAAGGCTATGTCCGAATATCATACTCCGCAAGTTGCTCAAACAATAAAAAGTGCATCTATGAGCGAAGATTTAAATTTATCTCAAACAGCACAAAGTTTGATAGATTCTTTTGGCGATCAAAGATGGTATCAAGATGGGCTTAATGTAAACCTCAATAATGAAGGTAAAGGTGCAAAAAGAGATTACGAAAGCCAATTAGCACAATACTAAGTTTTACTGGGGGGTAAAATGAACGTAACGGAAATAAATCAAGTAGTTCAAAAAGAAAGTTTATTTTTGCAGGATCTTAAACAAGAGATTGCAAAAGTTATCGTTGGGCAAGAGGATTTAGTTAATAAAATTCTTGTTGCTCTTATCGCGGATGGGCATATCTTAATTGAAGGTGTTCCCGGGCTCGCTAAAACTTTAACTGTAAAAACTTTAGCGGAAATTATCAGCGGATCTTTCCAGCGTATACAATTTACGCCGGATTTGCTCCCTGCTGATGTTACTGGGACTTTGATTTTTAATCCAAAGGAAGGAAGTTTTTCAGTTAGAAAAGGGCCTGTTTTCGCCAATCTAGTTTTAGCTGATGAAATTAATAGGTCCCCAGCAAAAGTTCAAAGCGCTTTGCTTGAAGCAATGCAGGAACGCCAAGTAACTATCGGTGATGAAACCTATAAATTACCGGCACCTTTTATGGTTCTTGCTACTGAGAACCCCGTAGAACAAGAAGGTACCTATCCCTTACCTGAAGCACAAGTTGATAGGTTTATGCTTAAAATTAATATAGGATACCCTTCTAAAATTGAAGAAAAACAAATTTTGGAGCGTATGTCTGCCAGCAATACACCGAAAGTAACCGGTAAAGTTATGCTTGAACAGATTTTAAGGGCACGCCAAGTTGCAGATAGTATATATGTAGATGAAAAGGTAAAAGATTATATTTTGAATTTAGTTTTTGCAACTCGCTATCCAAAAGAATATAAACTTGATAATTTGGCACCTTATATTTTATATGGCGCAAGCCCTCGTGCATCAATCTTCTTAACAAAAGCTGCCAAAGCCTATGCATTTTTAGCGGGGCGTGGCTATGTAACGCCTGAAGATATTAAAGAAATCGGCCCGGATGTATTAAGGCATAGAATTTTACTTACCTACGAAGCCGAAGCGGAAAATGTCACAACAGAAGAAATAATTGAAAAACTCTTTTCAACAGTAGAAGTCCCATAATCAGGTGCCTTATGGATACGGCAGAAATTTTAAAACGCGTTCGTCGCATTGAAATTGAGACGGGCAAACTTGTCAAAGAAACTTTTGCAGGTGAATATCTCAGTATTTTTAAAGGGCAAGGGATAGAGTTTGCCGAAGTACGCCAATATATTCCCGGGGATGATGTAAGGAGTATTGATTGGAATGTGTCTGCAAAAACCGGCGGAGTATTTGTAAAAAAGTTTAATGAAGAACGCGAACTTACCTTATTAATTGCCTGTGATGTTTCGGCTTCCTTAATGTTTGGTTCTCTTGGTAGGTTAAAGAGCGAAATTGCTGCTGAACTCGCTGCGGTTTTTGCATTTTCCGCGACTCATAATAATGATAAAGTCGGCCTTTTGTTGTTCAGTGATAAAATAGAACTTTATATCCCGCCTAAAAAAGGCAGACGTCATGTTTTAAGAATTATTCGCGAACTTTTGGCTTTTACCCCTAAAAATAAAGGTACCGATATAACATTTGCTTTAGATAGTATAAATCATTTAATAAGACGTAGCGGTATTGTTGTTTTAATTTCTGATTTTAAGACGGAACAAAATTATTCTAAATCTTTTAAATTAACGGCCAAAAAATTTGATGTCGTTCCCGTTATTATAGAAGATAAATTAGAACAAAATTTACCGAGGGCGCACGTTTTTATCTCTTTGGAAGGGCTTGAAGGGGGTGGGCAATCTTTGCTTAATTTAGCCTCTAAAAAAACCACAGATATAACCCGGAAACATATAAAAGAATTAGATGAAGCCAAATTACTTTTTACTAAAAGTGGGCTTGAGTATATTTTAATACAAGACGGGGATAAAATATCCGATACTTTAGCCAAATTTTTTAAGCGTCGCGCAAGGAAATTAAGAAGATGAAATATATATTAACTTTATTGCTTATATTTTCTCCACTTTTCTTAATGGGGCAGGAACCTACCCAAGAGGCAGAAGATTCTATATCTAATAATGTCAAAGTTGTGGAGTATCAAGATAAACCTAAAAAAGTGGTTTTTGCAGAACCTTTCAAACTTAGTTTCGTTTTACCGGAAAAGGCAACTTTTGACGGGGAAAATTTAAGTCAAAAAGATTTTGAAATTTTGTCTTTAACACAGGACCAGCAAAACCCATTAGTAACGGAAATAACGGTTTTGCCATTAGGTTTGCAAGTTTCTACTTTAACTGCATTGGGCTTTACAACACCTAGCGGCGAAAGAATTGAAACCGAAACTTTGGAAATCAAAATTAAAGAAATTCCGTCTAAAATTAAAGATCTAATTGATATAAGAGGGCCTTATAGACCTTTTAGTATCTTTGGTCTCATTGTAATTTTATTTTTAATTGCTTTGGTAACTGCTGGGATAATCTACTTAATAAGACGTAAAAAACGCCCTGTTCCGCTTAATTTAACGGCGTATGAAAAGCAAGAACAACCGATGCACGAAATTGCTTTATCGCAATTGGATATTTTGATACAAAGTGATTTGTGGGAGAAAAACAAATACAAACTTTATTATTCTGAAATTTCAGATATTTTAAGGCAATTTTTATCTGCACGTTTTAACTTTGAAGCACAGAAAATGACAGCTCGAGAGTTATTAAAAAAATTAAAAACTATTCCTGATTTTAAATTTGATTTCAATGTTTTAAAGAATTTACAACAATCAATATCTTTAGTTAAATTTGCCCGCGTGATTCCGACGGTTGAAGACAGAGATCAAGTCCTAAAAACAGCCAAGGAAATGATTATAGAAAATAAAGAAACAGATTTAACACGTTATCAAAAGAAGGAAAATAAAACCGGAGGTAAAAATGAAAAAAATAACTAAATATTTACCTTTGGTTCTTACAATCATAATTTGCCTTGCGTTTTTAGGGATATCTGCTTTCGTTCTTTTACACAATAAAACTTTAGCAAATCCTAAATGTTTATATTTGTTAATAATTTGGTTACTTGTGGCTGTTTGGGGTATAATTTTAAAAACAAAAGGTGGGGTAAGCGTAAAATATCCAATGCCGGACGGAGAAAGACTTCCTTTAGATTTTATTACCATACTTGCCAAATATTTTAGTTTAACTTGTGTTTTACTCAGTTTGTTTTTTGCAATTTTAGCATTATCACGTCCTCAAAAAGAAGGTAAAACCCAGCCTCCGCCTATGCAAGGTATAGATATTATGCTTACTTTGGATGTTTCCGGTAGTATGAGTATGCCTGATTTTATCGCCGAAAAAGCAAAAACAGCAGATGAACTTTATAATCGCATGGCTGTTGCTAAAGAAACAGTTGAAAATTTTATTTCCCAAAGAACAAGTGATAGAATTGGCCTTGTGGTATTTTCAGGCGCGGCTATGCTTCAGTGCCCTCTTACTTTAGATTATTTTGCTTTGAAGGAATATCTAAATTCTATTTATGTAGATATGCTTGCAGGTGTTAGCGGTACAGCGATAGGAGATGCCATAGCAGTAAGCACTCAACATATAAGGGAAGGTATTGCCAAAAGTAAAATCATAATTTTGGTTACAGACGGTGAAAATAATAGCGGTACGGTTGATCCTATTGCTGCAGCAAAGGCTGCCGCTGCCTACGGCATAAAAGTTTATACTATTTTGATGGCCGGTAATATGAAAAATTTGCCACTCAATATTCCTTATAGGGATCAGTTAATAGCAAGTTATCAGGAAAACACACCAAAGATGGCTGAGGCTAAAAGCACTTTAAGGGAGATTTCAGATATCACCGGCGCCCAAGCCTATGTTGCCACAGATACGGCCGGTTTAAATGATATTTACGCGCAAATAAATGCACTTGAAAAAACAGTTTTCCAAGAAGTAAAAAAACTAAATTATGAAGATGCCTATCAAACTTTACTTTGGCTTGCATTAATCTTTGCCTTGCTTGCATTTTTAGGGGGGAAGTTTATTTTTATTAAAATACCTTAATCGCTTATGGAATTATTTGCAAATACAAAAATATTTTTATATTTGATTTTAACGGCGTTACTAGTCGCAATTTTTTGGCGTATCGGTTTTTTACGCCGTAAATCAGTTTTAAAACTATTGTTTTCCAAAACTAATTTTCAATTGCTAACGCCGCCGGAATTTAAAGTAAGAAGACGTTTAAAAGATATTTTATTTTTAAGCGGTGTATTCTTTTTATTTATCGCATTAGCAGGTTTACAATGGGGCAAAGAACGCCGTGAAAGCGTTGCCAATTATTCGCAAGCAATAATTGCTTTGGATGTTTCTCTATCAATGCAAGCGGAAGATTTTAAACCGAACCGCCTTGAAAATGCGAAAATGATGCTTAAAATGCTTTTTGATGAGATAACTCAAGAAAGGCTTGGGTTAATTGCTTTTACTTCCGAATCTTATATGCTTTGCCCTATAACTACAGATTTGGACGCCTTAAAAAATTTAAGCGAACGTTTAAAAATCAATATGTTGCCAGTAGCAGGTACTGCTATTGCACCGACAATAAAACTTGCTTCCCGTATGCTTAGCCCTTATAGCGGGGTAAAGGCATTAGTTTTAATTACCGATGGTGAGGATCATAACCCCAAGGATATTGAGGAAACTTTAAGTACCGCACGCGAAGCCGGTATAAGAATTATTACCGTAGGTATCGGTACCGAAGAGGGGGAACTTATACCTATAAAAACCGATAGGGGAACAGAATATAAAAAAGATAGATCAGGCAAAACAGTTATAACTAAATTAGACGAAAAATCTTTAATTAATTTGGCTTCTAAAACGGGTGGTGCTTATATCAAATACACAAATGCCCAACAAGTTGCCGACGATATTGCAACTCAACTCCGCACATTAGATAAAAGTTTAACAAAAACAACTGATACCGTTATTTATAAGAGCAGGTATCAAATACCCCTTGCCTTGGCTATAATTTTAATAGCGGGGGCTTTATGCTTACCCACAAGAAAAGGTAAAATATAATTATGAGGACATTTTTAAGTTTCATTTTGGTTCTTTTAACTTTGCCGGTTTTTGCGCAAAATTCTTTGTTAAGGCAAGGTAATAAAGCCTATGATGAAGGAAAATTCGGTCAGGCTTTTGAACTTTATGAAAAAGCATCGGCAAAAAGTCCTGAAAAAGCCGCATATAACAGTGGGGTAGCCTTGTACCGCCTTCAAGATTACGGTGCTGCGGCACAGGCTTTTGAGCAAGCCTTAAAAAAACCTGAAAATAAGAAACAAGCATTATTCAATCAAAATGTTTTGTTTAATCTTGGTAATTCCGCATATAAAGCAGGGGATAAAGAAACCGCAAAACAGGCGATGCGTACAGTTATTTTAAACAATTTAAAGGATAATGACGCTAAGGAAAATTTACAATTTATGATAAGGGAAGAGCAATCTCAAAATCAATGCAATAATCCTAAGGAAAATCCTCAACAAAATAAAGATAATCAGAAAGAAAAGCAGAATCAAAATCAAGATAAACAAAATCAAGACAAGCAACAGAATAAGCAACAACAAGAAAAGCAACAGCAGGAACAAAAAGAAAAAGAGGCTTCAGCCAAAGAAGAGGCTGCAAATGTTTTACAAATGGCCCAAGAACATAAACAAGATTTACCGCAAGTAAACGCAAGGAGCAATCAAGTTGAAAAAGATTGGTAATTTATTAAATTTTAACCATTTGAAAATACTTTGTTTAATCAGTATTTTGTTTTGTATTTGTGCATTAAACTTAAATGCCCAGGTGGAAGTTCGGGCTGAAGTTAATACAACTACCGTAACGCTTAATGAAGAAATAAATTTAACAGTCTATGTAACTGCACCGTCAACTGATATCGAAGTGCCGCAAATGCCTTCACTCCCTAATTTTAATATCTATTCCGCAGGGCAAAGCAGGCAGGTAAATATGGTAAACGGTAAAGTTACGGCCCGCTTGCAATTTAATTATATTTTAACACCGCGTTTTGCAGGTAAAACTACAATAGGTGCTTTTACAGTCAAAGTTGCAGGGAAAGATTATGAAACAGAACCTATTGAAGTCGAAATTTCCAGGCAAACACCATCCGCGCCTCGTACTGCATGGGAACAGATAAGGCAAAAAGCAAAACAAAAAAAAGAAGATGTCCCCAATGTAAATTCCAAATTGCCTAATTTTTTTATGACGGCACAAACAAATACCAAAAGTGCTTACATAAACGAACAAGTAACTTTAAAAATAAGGTTTTATCAATCACAAAATACTTTGGGACAACCTATATATGATAAACCTCAAATCAAAGGGATGTTTGCCGAAGATGTCGCTACAAGACAAGGACAGGAAACTTTCGGAAATAGAACTTATTATTATACTGAATTAGAAAGTGCATTATTTGGTTTGGTCAGAGGTGTGGCTGAAATCGGTTCTGCGACGGTAACCTATACTTCTTCTGAAGGCGTTTTTGATGCTTTTGATATGTTCTTTAGGGGTGCAAACGGTGGGCAGACTCACAAAGTAGAAAGTGATATATTATTCGTTGATATTTTACCGTTACCTACCGAAAATAAACCCGCAAGTTTTTATGGCGCGGTGGGAAGTAATTATCAAATTTCTTCTTCTTTAGATTATTATGAAGTGAACGCAGGTGAGCCTGTAACTTTAACAGTGTCTGTTAAAGGTGTGGGAAATTTGGCGGCTGTAAAAGATATACCTGTACCTGAAATAGACCAAAGTTTTAGAACTTATGAAACATCTTCTAATTTAAGTAATAAAATTGCTGCCGGGAAATTAACAGGAACAAAAGTTTATAAGACAGTTATTGTCCCCAGGGCTTCCGGCAATTATACAATTCCGCAAATTGCTTTTTCTTATTTTGATACCGAAACGAAAACTTATAAAACTATCAATAGTGAAGAGTTGCACCTTAAAGTTTTGCCTCCGTCATCTAATGATCAAAAAACCTTATCTTTTGCAGAGGAAAATGGGGGGGGAAACGGCCAACAAATACAACATTTGGCAAAAGATATAAGTTATTTGAAATACTCTCCGCAAAGTTATTTTAATAAGGTAACTTCTAAAATAGCGGATTTCGGGAATAATAATTTTTATGCATTCCTTTTGATAATTTTGGTTTTATTGATTGCTTTTATTAAGAGCGGTAAAATTTCAATAACAGGTGATTTAAAATACTATTTACACGCTAAAAAAAGTGTGAAACAAGCCTCAAAATTAGATGAGTTGCCGGAGATATTAAAAACTTATCTGGAAGCGAAAATGAAAACCCAAATAGGTTTAAGCAGTATTGAAGATGTCTGCAAAAAATTAAAACTTACAGATTCTACCGCGACCAAATTGACAGGGCTATGGAATCATCTTGCTATGTTAAAGTATGCCCCGGCGGTTAATGCCAATTCCAAAGATATTTTAAAAGAAGAAAAGGCAAAATTTATTTCGCTGTTATCTTGTTTGGAGAAGGAGATAAAATGAAATACTTTTTAACTTCAATCTTACTTTTTACTACGATTTTTTGTTTTGCGCAAGGTCAAAATAAAACCGCACAAGAATTATTTGATAATGGCAATTATTTGGGTGCAGCGGAAGTTTATCAAAAACAAATTAATAATGGCAATAATAATGCCTACACTTATTATAACTTGGCAAACAGTTATTTTAAGGCTGGGGACTTGGATAAGGCCTTAATAAACTATTATAGGGCTTTCCGCCAAAATCCCAGAGATAAAGATATTGTAAATAATCTATCCTTTACGCTAGAAAAGACAGGGCAATCCTTAATTCCCGAAAATATGCCCAAAAGTGTGTTTTTTGCTTATAATTACTTTTCTTTGAAGGAACTGAAGGGCCTTGCCTTTATAGGCCTGTGGCTAGTTGCTATCAGCATAACTTTTTTTGTATTCTTTAAGTATAGGAGATTTTGGCTTAAAGCAGTAATACTTTCTTTGTGTTTTACTTTGTTTTTTACCGGGTTTTATTTAATCAGAGCAAAAAAAGAATTACAAGATTTGGCTGTGGTTACTGCCCCTAGGGCAGAACTCAGAAGCGGACCGTCGGAAAATTTCCCTGTTGCTTTAAATGTTCCACGAGCACAGTTGTTAGAGGTTCGCGATAAAAAAGGTGATTGGGTAGAAGTTTCCGTAGGAAATGAAAACAATTTTGCCTGGGTACAACAAAAATATATTGAGGTTATATAGGAGTAACTATGTTTACAAAAAACGAGGCTAAAGAACTTATTGAAACATTAACTTACGTCGGGGAAAACCTTGGCCCTCAAATTGAAATTTTGGCAAAAGAAATAGTTAAATCTTTAAAAGCCGGTGGCAAAGTTATTTTAATGGGTAACGGCGGTAGCGCAGGGGACGCGCAACATATTGCAGCGGAATTTGTAGGCAGGTATAAAAAAGAACGTAAAAGTTACCCGGCCCTTGCGTTAAATGCAAATACATCAAGTATAACTGCCATTGGTAATGATTACGGTTACGAAGATACATTTTCCCGTCAGGTAGAAGGTTTTGCAAAAGCAGGGGATGTGGTTATAGGTATATCGACATCAGGCAACAGCGCAAACGTTTATAAAGCACTTGAACTTGCCAAAAAATTGAACTGTTATACGGCGGCTTTTTTAGGTAAAAGTGGCGGTACAATAAAAGATATTGTAGATTTACCTTTGATTGTTAAATCAAACAATACACCCAGGATACAAGAATGCCATATTTTTATGGGCCATACACTTTGTGAACTTGTGGAGAAGGAATTATAATGAAAGTTGCATTAGGTTGCGATCACGGCGGTTTTCCGTTAAAACAAGCCGTAGCGGATAAAATTAAACAGTTAGGTTTTGAAATGCTTGATTTCGGTACAAATTCAAGTGAAAGTGTAGATTATCCTGACTATGCCGAAAAGGTTGCAAAAGCAATACTCTCCGGTAAAGCAGATCGCGGAATTTTAATTTGCGGCAGTGGCGTTGGTGTTTGTATCACAGCCAATAAATTTAAGGGTATTTATGCAAGTATTGCCCACGATACATATACCGCTGCCCAGGGTGTAACACACGATAATATGAACATTTTGTGCCTTGGGGGGCGTGTTATTTCACCAAAGCAGGCGGCGGATTTAACAGAAGCATTTTTAACTGCAACCGCTAAAGGGCAAGAAGAACGCCATTTAAGGCGTATTAAAAAAGTTTTAGAAGTGGAAAGTAAAAACTTTAAGTAGAAAGAGGTTATTATGGAAATAAATTTAAATCAACAATCACAAATTTTTAGTGAAGAAGGTTTAAAAACATTAAAAGCATTAAATTTTAAAGACCGTTTCTATAAACACGATGCAACTTTATGGAAAACTGAAAAAGAGCATACCGACATTATAAATAATTCACTTGGTTGGACGAATGTTTATGATTGGACCTTAACAAAAGTTGCCGAAGTCAAAAATTTCGCAGAAGAAGCAAAAAAAGAATTTACTTCTGTAGTTTTAATGGGTATGGGTGGTTCAAGTTTGGCACCTGAAGTTTTACGCGTAGTGTTTGGTAAGCAAGAAGGATATCCCACTTTACTTGTTTTAGATACTACTAACCCTACTAAAGTATTAGAAATAACCTCTAAAATCGATTTAGAAAAAACACTTTTCATTTTCGCAAGTAAATCAGGCGGAACAGTTGAGCCGGCCTCACAATTTGCATATTTTTACGGTTTGCTTTCCCAAAAAGTTCAAAACCCAGGTAATCATTTTGTTGCGATAACTGATCCTAACACCGGTTTGGTTAAACTTGCTGAAGAGAAACATTTTAGAAAAGTTTTTATAAATAAAGCCGATATCGGCGGGCGCTTTTCCGCCTTATCTTTGTTTGGGATGTTACCGGCCGCTTTATCCGGTATAGATATTGAAAAACTCCTTAAGGCCGCAAAAGAAGCCGGTGATATTTTTCAAAATGCCGAAGATAATCCCGCACTTGTTTTAGGCGCATTAATGGGGCAAGGTTTTATTAACGGTAAAGATAAATTAACTTTGATTATGCCTCAAGAGATTGCCGTGTTAGGTTTGTGGATAGAACAGCTTATTGCGGAATCTACCGGTAAAGAAAAGAAAGGCATTTTACCTGTTGTTACACAAGAAGTAACACCTGAAAAAGATTACTTAGATGACAGAATTTTTGTAAACGTAAACTATAGAAGCAAAAGTTTTAAAACTCATTTTAAAACCATGCCGTATATGGAAATCGTTATGGAAGATAAATATCAAATCGGCGTACAATTCTTGCTTTGGGAAATTGCAACTGCTGCCGCCGGTGCGATAATGAAGATTAACCCTTTTGACCAACCAAATGTTCAACTTTCCAAAACGATAACAAAAAATATTTTGGCCTCTTTGGCGGCAGGTAAAAAAGATGAAGCTGCCCAAGCGGAATTCTTGCTTTCAAAGAATTTGCAAGGGGAAATTTCCAAAAAATATTTGCTTTCAGATATTGCAAAACAGGCAAGCAATAAAGATTATTTTGCCTTGCTTGCTTATCTGCCGGAAAGTGAAGAACTTACACAACTTTTTAACAAGATGAAAGAAGGCTTATTTAAAGCAACGCATCGTGCCGTAATTTTCGGTTACGGGCCCAGATATTTGCACTCAACAGGCCAACTTTTTAAAGGGGACGCAGGGAAAGGTATTTTTGTAATTTTCTCCTCTGATGTTAAAGAAGATGCCCAGATTCCCAGCCAACCTTATACCTTTAAAGATTTGTGCCAAGCACAAGCACTTGCAGATTTTAAAGCCCTTGAAGAAAAAGGCCGCCGTGTAATAAAAATACACTTGCCTGTTAATATCTTAGAGGCCTTAAAAGAATTGTTAAAAACACTTTAATTGGAGGAAGTATGACAACAGCAACAAAAACAAGAAAGACCTTAACTAAAAATGTTGCAACCAAGGTGAGAAAAGTAAACTCAAAAGTTAAAACTTTGGCTGCCGGCTTAGTGGGGAGAACCAAAAAAAATAATTGCAAAACAAACTGCAAAACCAATAATGAAACTTGCAAATATATCTGCATAGATTATCCGCAAAATAATGAGACAGTTTATTGTGGGCATTATTGCTTTCGCTTAGGTTCAAGGAAACCTTGCTCTGCAATGCAAGTTTCAATTAACGGCGGAGAATGGCAAAATTGCCGTCAGGCCAACGGCTATTGGTGGTATGATTGGTGGAACTTTAATACCGGTAACTTTTACATTGAAGCCAAAGCATATGTAGACGGTAAAGAAGAACAAACCGCAAAACGTAAATTTAAAGTAACCTTATAAACCTTGAAAAAAGTTTATTTGCAAAATTATGGATGCCAGATGAATGAAGCAGACTCTGAAGAGATGCTGCTTCATTTATTTGGTTTTGGTTATCAACAAACATCAGTTTTAAGTGAAGCGGATCTTGTCTTAATAAATACCTGCACTATACGCGATCACGCCGAACACAGGGCTTTATCTTACCTAGGTCGCCTTGCCAAATGGAAGGCAGAAAAACAGGGTCGTAAAATTATTTTTGCCGGTTGTGCGGCAGAACGTCTTGGTAAAAAAGTACAAAAGCGCTTTCCGCAAGCAGATATTGTTTGCGGTGCAAAATCTTTAGACAGATTCCCGTCAATTTTGGAAAACAGTTCTTTATTTAAGCCTGTAAAAACAAAAGATACACTAAAAGAAGATACAAAAAAAGTTACAGGCCAAGTCAGCATTATGCGCGGTTGCAGTTGTAAATGTGCCTATTGCATTGTGCCTTATGTGAGGGGGGAAGCGTCCTCAATTGCACCGGAAATTATTTTGGAAAATTGTTGTCAAAAAGCCCAAAATCATCCTGAAATTATGCTGCTTGGGCAAACCGTAAACGCTTATAATTATAAAGGTTTTACCTTCTCAAAATTACTGGAAGAAGTTTGCAAAATACCTGAAGTTAAACGCGTGCGCTTTTTAAGCCCTCATCCTGTTTTTATTAAAGATGATTTTTACAAAGTTGTGCAAGATAATAAAAAAATTGCAAGGCATTTGCATTTGCCTTTGCAAAGCGGAAGTACAAAAGTTTTGCAAGATATGAAACGTCTTTATACGGCGGAAGAGTATTTGCAAATAATAAAAAATTTAAAGCAGTTGGATTTTTTAATCAGCACAGATATTATTGTGGGTTACCCTACCGAAACGGAAACAGACTTTAAACAAACCTTAAATTTAGTTAAAAAGTGCAATTTCAGTTTTGCTTATTGCTTTAAATTCTCGACGAGGGCAGGCACCCCAGCAGCCGAACTTAAAGAAATTTCGCAAGAAATAGTGGAAAATCGCTTAAATATTTTGTTAAATGAAATTAGGGAGTGTTCTTCTTTAGCCTATAAAAGCCGTGTTGGGCAAAAAGAAGAAGTTTTGTTTGAGACAAAAAACTCCGGCCGGACTTCAGGGAATTTGTGGTATAGAACAACAACTCCTAAGCAACCTGGCACCATAGAAGAGATTTTGATTAAAGACAGTAACGGAAAAATTTTGAGATGAGAGGTGTAACTTATGAGCAAAGATAAGAATTTTGTTGAACGCCGCCGCCATCCGCGCGTGCCGGTAATCAGCAATATCGTTGAGCCTATTGATTTAACTTATACCGATACTAATGACGGTAAAGTCCATCAAATAGCGGCAGTTTTGGCAGATTTATCTGCATCAGGTATGCGCATAGTTTCATTTTTAAAAGCACCTATTGCCGGTACTATGCATATTAAAATGGAAATTCCTACCGTTGGTAAATTTGATGTAGAAGCAAAAACCGCTTGGGTTCGCCAAAAAGGGCCGGTTTACACTATCGGTATAGAATTTACTAAAATTGATAAAGCCGTCTCCGATAAAATTATGGCACTTGCAAATGACTTTTTAGATTGCAATACCCGCATAATGTTGCGCTTACCGGAAGTTTGTGTTCCTAACTGCAAATGCCAAAGTATTTGCAATAAAATTCAAAAGGATAAATCTTTATTTAAGTGAGCAACTTACCAATAATCATTTCAGGGCCAACTGCCGTCGGTAAGACGGCAGTTGCTTTACGTCTTGCCAAAAAATTAAATTACAGTATCATTTCGGTTGATTCCCGCCAAATTTATAAAGGTTTAAATGTGGGTACCGCCGCGCCGCTTGGCATTTGGAAAGGGGGGAAATATTTAGTTGAAGGTGTTCCATATCATTTAGTAGATTTTTTACCGATAGATGAAACTTTTGATGTCTCGCGCTTTATTTCTATGGCACGTGAAATTGCCGATAAAGAAAACAATAAAGTAATTTTTGTCGGCGGCAGTGGAATGTATCTTCAAAATTATTTTTGTGGGCTTGATAATTTACCTAAGGCAGATTTAATTTTGCGCGCTCGCCTTGCCCGTGAAGCGGATATGTATGGTCGTGAAGAATTGCATAAGCGCCTTCAGAAAATTGACCCGGAGAGTGCTAAAGAAATACCTTTTCAAAATATACACCGCTTAATACGTGCTTTGGAAATATATGAACTTACAGGCAAACCTGCTTCTGTTTTAAAAAGCGGAAAACTAAAACAAGAAATCACAAAAGACAAAGCACACTTTTTTTATTTAGATATGCCAAAAGAACAACTTTTGGAGCGTATAAATAAAAGGACGGAACAAATTTTTGAGCCGATGGTTAAAGAGGCTAAAAATGCTTTAAATTCCGGTTTTAAAGAGGTTTCCCCCGGGCTTAAGAGTTTGGGCTACCCACAAGCAATAAGTTATTTAAAGGGCGAAATTTCAAAGGAACAAGCCAAAGAACAAATCGTAATCTTAACCCGCCAATATGCAAAGCGCCAACGCACCTGGTTTGGCCGCTACCAAGAAAAACAAACAATAAACTGCGAAAATAAGACAGAAAAAGATATTACCAAAGAAATCTTAGGTCTAATCTAAAAATAGGTCTTTGTAGCAATTTTTATAGAACTTGTGACCCTTGACAAATTTACAAACTTACCATATAATATTATCATACGACGAGTAGCATTTATCAGGTGATTATTATGAAACGCTTAGTATCCATATTATTATCATTGCTTTTGTTAAACCAAAGTGTATTGGTATATGCAGAGGGAGGAGGTATATCGCGAGTTTATAAGCCTGATATGTCTTTTTTCGATATACCGCGTTTACCTAAGGCAAAAGTCAAAAAACAATGTGAACTTGTTTTTATGGAATTGGAAGAATGTAGAAAAAATGTGCCTATATATAAGAATATTAATAATGTTTTTGACAAAATGAAAATCGCTTTTTGTTTAGAAAAATATGGAACTGACTTTTTTGAAAATCCACATGATGAATGCACGGTATATGATAAATATGGGGTTACCAGAGCCAAGGCTTGGGAAGCATATGAAAGAGCTTATTGGGGTGAAGAAGGGAAATATTGGCAAATGTCTCCTGCTGAATTAGATAAAAAGTATGAAGAAGTCTCAAAAGATATAGGTATTTTATGGAATTTGAATCCAGAATATAGGAAAAAGAGAAAGGAAGAAGTATTTACCAAAATAATTATAGCCACAATTGTTGTCATCGTTGCCATTAAGGTAGGTGCTGTTATGGCCCCTATGTTGGCAGAAATGGGTTTTTCTATGTCAGCTCAAGCGGCAGCTGTATTACCTTTTGAGTCCAAAGAGATTATATTACCTTTAAGATTTGTTATACAATCAGCAAGTACACGTTTTTGGGTCGATTTAGGTATTACTATGGCTTATATGGCTATGGACGGCATTTTTGTTGAAAGTGCTTTTAGCGTTATGAACGATTTGAATGAAGAATTACAAGGGCATGTAAATACCGGTTATGCTATTGAAACACGTAATTTATTATCAGAAATTAATGGATCTAAACTATCGGAACGAGATAAAAAAGAAATTGAAGAAAAAGCCGAGGAAATTTTCAGTTTAAATCAAGAACTTAAAAGAATAGTTAAGAAAGCATTAAGAGAACAAGGGTGGAAGGATGATACTATGGAGCATAAATTAGTACACAGAGAATCGATAGTGACTTTATATGCTTTAGAGTATATTCGTGCAGAAATGGCAGATTTATCAGATCCACATAGATATCGTGAAGCGGCAATGGACATAGCACAAGTTTATTTTTCTGGCAGTTTAACCAATTTACATGAAGATAGAAAGGAAGTATATCTCTTGGCTAAAGAGGCATATGATGCTAGACAAGCTATAGAGCAGAAGAGATATAAAGAGCATATAGAAAGGGTAATTGATCTGACATTTTTAGATAGATAAGGTTAAAAAGAATAAGAAGGATGTAGTTTTAAATTTTATTTGTATGGAAGGTAGAAATGAAAGCGCTAAATAAAGTAATAAGCATGTTTATATCGGCACTTATGTTAATAACCTCTGTGCCTACACAGGTGTTTGCACAAAAAGCACCTATTACCAGATTTCGTAATAATCCAGGGCTATTTGAAAGAATGATACAAGATGGTTATACACAGGGTTATGAAAGTTTTGCTGAAGTATATATTATGATGCCTAATACTGAAAACCGGATTTTGTTTCCAGTATCAAAGAGAAAAGATGAATGGCACATACTTCGTTCAGGCGAGAATGCAGATCCTCTTTCCAAACAATGGGATAATTTACTTAAAGAATCTCCTTACCTACCTGATAACTATGTAATGAAGGAACATAAAATTGTTCGCTTAAATAAAAGTCTTAAAGTAAGAGATGGAAGTTCCTTACCTGCAGGTACTTATTTGGATATGACTGACGATTTTTTTACTGTATGTACACGTGAGCAAATAGCAGAAGACTTTATTGCAATAGAAAAAAATATGGCTGACCAAATCCCGGCTTTTACACAAGAAAAACTTGATCTAATATTATTTCATGATAAAAACGGTAGATTTTTCGGTCCCGCAGATACTTATGCGACATATTCCCGTGTTCAAGCAGTACAAACCAAAGGAGGGAATTTTATATTAACAAACCCCAACGATAAACAATATATAGTTGACGGTGCTAAATTCGCGAACGAATATGAAGAAGCAGCCGAATTAGGTGAAGATTGGTTTAAACCTAAAAGTGGGACGCAACGATTTCGTCAATTAAAGACTGATATGAAAATAATAACACCGCAGGGTGAAGAACAAATACTTAAAAAAGGTTCTTATGTTAATGTAACCGATATGATGAATGCGTATGGTATTCCCGAACAAGAGTTTAAGGACACCTTTAAAAGTATTAGAACTTTATATCAGGAAAATTTAAACGGTATACAACGTTTTGTATCAAAGATAGAAGAAAGATTGGCGGCAAGACATCCTAAGTATGAAGGTGTGTTTTTCAGAAGATTCTTAAGAAATGACACCGAGTTTATGCAAGATGCTTTAGATAAGGCCGCGAAGAATGCTGCCGAAAAAATTGAAAAAGCAGAAGCCAAAAGAATAGCCAAAATTGAAAAAGAAGAAGCCAAAAGAATAGCCAAAGGTACCAAGGGTGGTACCAAAAGGGTTATTAATCGTACTGCATTAAAAACATTCGGCGGAATTGTGGGTGTTGGCCTGTGTTTAGGTTTTACATTATGGGCAGCTCCTAGAGTAGAGGCGCAAAATGTTGGAGTCCAAAAAACTCGTAATCAAGTGATATCCGAATTACAGGCAGAATGGGAGGCAAATGCAGAGAAGAAAGACCTCTTTGAAAAGATGAGGAGTTTTATTAATTCGGACTATGCTGCAGTTGTAATAACAGATGCCGTAAATGGTGATGGTGAATTGTTGGATGAAATGGGTTCTATAATGCCGACCATAGAGGCAACAGGTATGACAGAAGAAGAAGCGGCAGACATTTTAATTGATGCTGCTGCGGAAGTGGAACAAGAAGCAAGAAGATCAGAATGGGTTGCTACAAAAATGGCTAATCAAATCAATAAACCTTATAGTGCACCACCTCTTCCGGATATGCTTCCATAAAAAATAATTGTTAAAAAAATTATTAACCCCCATGTTAGATTTTAAACATGGGGGTTATTTTTTGGATAACTTATATAACTTTTAGAAACTGCTTACTTCCATTTGCTTTAAAAAGTCTTTGTTAGATTTGGTTGCAGATAACTTTTCAAGCAAGAGGCTCATTGCATCAATGGAACTTAACGGTGATAATATCTTGCGGAGTATCCAAGATTTGTTAAGTTCGTCTTCGGTAAGAAGTAAATCTTCCCTTCTGGTTGAAGTGCGGTTAATATCAATTGCAGGGAAAATGCGCCTATCGGCAAGTTTTCTGTCAAGGTAAATTTCACTGTTACCGGTACCCTTAAATTCTTCGAAGATGATTTCATCCATACGGCTGCCTGTTTCAACTAATGCTGTTGCAATAATTGTAAGTGAACCGCCTTCTTCAATATTTCTTGCAGCACCGAAAAAGCGTTTTGGGCGTTGGAGTGAAGTAGCCTCAAGACCGCCGGTTAGAACGCGGCCACTTGCAGGTGTTACGGTGTTATAAGCACGGGCAAGGCGGGTTATAGAGTCAAGCAAAATAACGACATCTTTACCGTTTTCTACACTACGTTTTGCCTTTTCAATTACCATTTCCGCAACTTGAACGTGGCGTTCTGCAGGTTCATCAAAGGTTGATGCCAAAACCTCTCCTTTAACACTGCGGCTCATATCTGTAACTTCTTCCGGGCGTTCGTCAATTAAAAGCACCAAAAGTTCAACATCTTTATGGTTTGTTGTTAAAGAATTCGCCAAATTTTGAAGCATAATTGTTTTACCGGTCTTTGGGGCGGCTACAATCATCGCGCGCTGGCCTTTACCGATGGGGGCAATTAAATCAATAACGCGTTGTGTATTTGAATTTTTATCAAGTTCAAGTACGAACCTTTCATTTGGATATAAAGGTGTTAAGTTTTCAAAAAGCGGGCGGCGGAAAATTTTATCCGCGTCAATATCATTAACTTTTTGAACTTGGAGCATTGCAAAAAATCTTTCATTATCTTTAGGCGGGCGGATTAAGCCTTCAATTTTATCGCCTTTCCTTAAGCCAAAGCGTTTGATTTGGGAGGGGGAAACGTATATGTCTTCCGCACCTGCCAAATAATTGTTTTCTTCTGAGCGTAAAAACCCAAAGCCATCGGGTAAAATTTCCAAAACGCCACCGCCGTAAACGGAGCCGTTTTGTTTTGCCTGCACAGCAATAATTTTGCCGATTAATTGCTGTTTGCGAAGGCCGGAAATATCTTCAATATTGTAATTAATTGCAAGTTTTGTAAGGTCCGCCACACTTAAGGCCGCAAGTTGCCTTGCGTCCATCGGTTTTGCACCGTTTGGGCGTTGCGGCAAAGGTTGCTGGTAGCGGCGATTATTGTTATTAAACTGCCTCTGCCCTCCTTGATAGCGGTTATCTTGCGTTGGGCGCTTATCTTGCGCAGGTGCTTGAGTTTTATCGTCGTTGTCTTTAAGTTCTTTAGTAGTGGCAGTTTCTTTTGTTTCTGCTGCTTGCACCGTTTCTTTAACTTCTTTTGCTTCTTTATTTTCTTTCGCTTTAGAGGTTTTGGAAGTTTTTGTTTCCTTGACTTCTTTAGCGTCGGTAGGTTTTGTTTCGGTAGGTTTTACTTCATTGTTTTCCATAAGTTATCCTCATTTTTATTTTTTTAAAGTTTCATATAAACGCGTGATTTTACTTCTCAAATCACTGCGTGTTCCTTCATTAAAAATTATTATGTCTGCGCGCTCTGCTTTTGTTACCATAGGCAGTTGGTTTTCCTCGCACCTTTCAAAATAAAATTCATTTGTTCCGCGTGAAAGTGCCCTTTTTAAACGCTTTTGGTGTGAGGCATAAACACAAATTGTTAAATCAAAACCGCCTTCAAGGCCCCTCTCAAAAAGCAAAGGAATTGCAAAAACTACAATTTTTTTAGGCGTTGTTTTTATTATTTCCTTGCCCTCTTTTAAAATTAAAGGGTGGAGCATATTTTCAAGTTCTTTTAATTTTTGAGCGTCTTTAAAAACAAGTTGCGTTAATTTTTCTTTATCGTCGGTACCAAAGGCTGCTTTAAGTTTTTCTTTTAAAATTTTGCGGTATTTTGCGGCGAGTTGATCGGCGCAAATTGTTTCAGCCCCAAGGGCGGCAAATTCTTCAAGTGCGGCTGTTTTTCCGCTTGCTATTGCGCCGCTTAAAGCAATAACTATTTTACCTTCTTGACGGAAATTTAAATCGGCGTTCATAAAACAGGCCCCATATTATTTAAATTTTTTCCGGCTTTTGCTTTGGCTACTAATGGTACACGTAAAGCCAAACAATTTTCCATTTTTGCTATTGCCCAGACGGAGAAAGTTTTAAGTTTTTCTTCCGGCAGTTCAAAAACAAGTTCGTCGTGGATCTGTAAAAGCAAATTTATGTCTTCCGGTAATTCCTTATATATATCAAGCATTGCTTTTTTAATAATGTCCGAAGAACCGCCTTGCACGACAGTGTTTACAGCCGCGCGCGAGGCAAAACTCACCATACGCGGGTTTGAATCCTGAAATTCAGGTAAATACCTTATATGCCCGAGCAAAGTCGTTACAAAACCGGTTTTGCGGGCCTCGGCAACGGTTTTATTTATCCAAGATTTAACTGTGTCATAACGTGCAAAATAACTGTCAATATAATCTTTGGCCTGCGTCATAGTTATACCCAGACTTTGGGAAAGCGCCAAAGGTCCTTGCCCGTAAACTATGCCGAAATTTATACCTTTTGCGTGGGCGCGGTCTTCTTTTGTTACTTCTGCAATGGGTTTATTAAAAACTTCTGATGCGGTGCGGGTGTGAATATCATCAGCACTCTTAAAAGCGTGAATTAAAGTTTCGTCTTGTGAAACATGTGCAAGCACACGCAAATCAATTTGTGAATAGTCTAAAGATAGTAAAACTTTACCTGGCCCTGCACAAAATGCCTGGCGTATTAAGCGGCCCTTTTCGGAACGCGCCGGTATATTTTGCAAATTCGGGTTAAAACTTGAAAGGCGGCCCGTAACCGTTCCGGTTTGGTTAAAATTTGTATGCACGCGGCGTGTATTATCTGCCAAGTCAAGCAAAGAATCAACATAAGTTGCTTTTAATTTTGCGGCTTCGCGGTATTTCAAAATAAGTTCGCAAATAGGGTGGAATTTTTTAAGGCCTTCCAAAGTTTCTTCGTCGGTAGAATAACCGGTTTTTGTTTTGCGGAGTGTTGGTAATTTTAATTTTTCAAAAAGCAAAATGCCAAGTTGTTTTGGGGAGTTTATATTTACCTGCCCACCCACAAGTTTATCAATTTCCTTTTGCGTTTGTTCCATCTCTGATGATAAAAGCAAAGCCAAAGTTTTAAGCCAAGTTGTATCTATTTCAATGCCGTCGGCTTCCATAGCAAGCAAAACACTTTCAAGTGGTGTTTCAATTTCTTTAAAAACTTTTGCCTGCGCGCTGGTTTGTAAAATATTTTCAAAATGCTTTTTTAAATCAAAGATATTTTGCGTGTAAATTGCAAACTTTTCATTTAATTCTTCATCGGGATTAATTGTAATTTTTAAATTTGACGCAAGCAAATTATTTAAACTGAAATCTTGTGCAGGGTTTAAGCAATAAGCGGCAAGTTCAAAGTCAAAAACATTTAAATAGGTTTGCCTGTTTGGGGCGATATTTAAAGCGCGTAAAGTATATTTTAGGTCGTGCGCAAGTTTTAGGGTTTGATTGTCTTGCACTATTTGGTTTAAAATTTCTTTTTCTTCTGCGGTAATTTCCTGCACTTTCTTAATACTGAAATCTTTATTGTTTAAGGCAAGCATTAAAGCGTCTTCTTCGGTGTAAATAAAGAGTTCAAAAGCACCGCGCGCTTTATTTAAAATTGTTTTAAAATCTTGCGGCGTGGGTAAAAGTTTTTCTTGGGGTTTTGGTGTAGGTGCGCCGAAGTCAAATAATTCGCCTTGTTCAAAAAGTTCTGCTTGCGGTTTTTGTGCCTCTTGTTTTTGTAAGTCTTTTAAAAAGTTATTTAAATTTTTAAATTCAAAACGTTCTGCAAAAGTTTTAACATCGTCTAAATGTGGGGGGGAAACTTTAAAATCGTCAAACTGCAAATCAAGTAAATTATCTTTAAGCAAAATAAGTTGTTTTGAAAGTTTTGCAGATTCCTCACCTTTTAAAATTTTCTTTTTTAGTGCGTCTTTTAAATCTGGGTTATTTTCTTTTGCAGCTTTAATAATATCTTCCACACTGCCGAAGGCATTTACCAAAGTTTGCGCACTTTTTGCGCCGATGCCTTCAACACCCGGCACATTGTCGGAACTATCGCCCAAAAGTGCCAAATAATCAGCCATATATTTGCACGGTACGCCGAACTTGTTTTGACAAACGCTATCATCGCGGTAATCATCTTGCGGGGAGCCTGACCAAAGTTTAACATGCTCGCCTACAATTTGATAAATATCTTTATCGCTTGTAATAATTATTGTATCAATATTATCTTTGCCGGCAATTTTGGCGCAACTTGCCATAAGGTCATCAGCCTCCGCACCTTGAAGGGCAATAACTTTAAGTCCAAGAGCGGTACAAACATCACGCGCGATTTTAAGTTGGTTTACAAGGGCTTCATCTGTGGGTGGGCGGTTGGCTTTATATTCTTTAAAAATTTCGTGCCTGAAGGTCGGCCCTTTTGAATCAAAGCAGACGGCAATATGTGTCGGTTTTTTATTTTCCAAAAATTTCAACAGCCAATTTACAAAACCGTACAATGCACCTACTTCCTCACCTCTTGCTGAAGTCAGAGGCGGCAAAGCGTGATAGTTCCTGTGTAAAATACCGTGTGCGTCAATAATAAAGAATTTTTTATCTGGCATAGGCCTTTAAAAAAACTGCTAAAATTTTTAGGAAACCCCGAATTTTGGAAAAGTTGCCCGCCCTATTGAGCGGGCTATTGATAAGAATATATTACAAATAATTACAGCAACGCGTCAAGTTGTTTTTTGATTTCTTCTTTGCTTTGCAGGCCGTTTAAAGTAACTTCCGGCGTGCCGTTTTTAAAGATAATTACAGTCGGAATAGAGGAAATTTGAAATTTCCCGCTTTGTTCCGGTGCTTCATCTGTATTTATTTTGCAAATTTTTGCTTTGCCTTCATATTCTTTGGCGATTTCTTCAATGACGGGCCCAAGCATTCTGCATGGTCCGCACCAGGGTGCCCAAAAGTCTACCAAGGCGACACCTGAATATTTTAAAACTTCTTGGTCAAAGTTTGAGTCGTTTAAATGTATTTCCATAATAACCTCTTAATTAAAGAATAGAATTTATTGCCTTAAATGTCAATAGGAATGTTTTGCAACCGAAGTCCTGTGCTAGCGGTGTCTTTTGGGCTAATTTAAATTTTTCTTCTCCTAGAGTACCGAGAGTCGCTCCGCTCTCGTTCTTCTGGGTACACGTCGTCAAAGAAAAATTTAAATTATCTCCAAAATACTTGCTAGGTTAAAATTCTCTGTTTGGTTTTATGTTAAAATTTTTTATTTAAAAAAATGATATACTACAACTAGAGGTTAATTTTTTTATGTAGGGCTGAAACCCCTAATAAAATTTATCTGTTTTTGGAATCGTATACGGAATACGATGGCATTGCTAAAAAGCAATCCAGAGACACTTCAAAAACAGTCGTCAAGATACAAGGTATCTTTCATTTGTCATTTTTTATATGGCAAATGACGGCTGTTATATTTGAGGCAGTGTCTCTGGCTCATATATCGCAGCCGTTTTTATCGGTTTTCAGAAACAGTTAGGAATTAAAGGAGAAAAAATGAACAAACTAATGAAAACAATTAAAGATATTTTAAGTATCTTTTCCTCAAGTAAAGGTTTTACTTTGCTTGAATTGCTGGTAGTTGTTTTAATTATCGGAATATTAGCGGCGATTGCTTTGCCGCAATATCAGATGGCAGTAGGCAAGGCACGATTTAGTGAATTGAAAACACTTACAAAAACTTTCCAACAGTCAGCACAAAGATATTATATGGTTAATAATACCTATGAAGGAATTAATGGTCATATTAATAAAGTGCTTGATATTGAATTACCTGCAGGAAGTGATTGTCAAATATGGGATGAAACAAGTAGCGATATGGTTAGATGTTGTAAAATAATTTCTGGTGCAAAAGCGTGTTTTTATTTGAAGCGTGAAGGGGGGATTCCCCATGCATGTGTATCATATGCTACAGATACAAATCACGTTATAAACCGCTTGTGTCAAAAGGAAACAAGCAAGACAGGCCGCTGTAATGATAATAACTGTACTTATATTTACTAATACTCCACCTTATCTTTTTTGCTAACCCAAATTTTGAAAGGTTCGGGCGCATCTTTTAATGCCAGATGATGCGTCTTTATTTTGCGCTTATTTTGCGGTAAGGCAATTTCTTTGTAAATAAAACTATCGTCAAAGCCGGCACGTGCGGCAATCTTCTTTTCCGCTGCATAAAATATGGCTTTTGGGCGCGCCCAATAAATCGCACCAAGGCACATGGGGCAGGGTTCTGCACTTGCATAAATTGTGCAACCCTTTAACTGAAAGTCCTTCAATTTTTTGCATGCTTTGCGTATGGCATTAACTTCGGCATGCGCGGTCGGATCCGCAGAAGTTGTAACGGTATTATGCGCTTTGGCAAGAACTTTACCGTCTTTAACAATAACCGCACCGAAAGGGCCGCCTTTACCGCTTTTTGCGCTTTTGGCCGCTAAGGTTATAGCCATTTCCAAAAACTTTTCGTGTTCCGATAATTTTGTCATATTAGTCCTCCCTATAATGCGTGCCTAAACTGTGTTTGTTTTTTAAGGCACCGTAAGTTACGAGTAATGCGGTTTGTGCACCGTCGCGTAAATGCAAAAGTTCTGGGGTAAGTTTGCAACCTTTGTAAAAGACGTCAATTTCATTTTTTAAATGTCTTAAAATCTTTTCCGCGCGCGTTAAACGGTCTTTACTGCGTATTAAACCCACATAATTCCACATTGTATTTTTTATAACGGAAATATCCTGTAAAATTAAATTTATATCAGGGTCTTTTGTTGCCATGCGCCAAGGTTTAGGGGCAGGCAAATAAAACTTTTTGGTTTTAAGTTCTTTAATATCAGCCTCCGCGCAAAGTGCGGAAAAGGCAACCGCTTCAAGCAGAGAAGTGCTGGCAAGGCGGTTTGCGCCGTGAAAGCCCGTACAGGCACATTCACCGATAGCGTTAAGGTTTAAAATATTTGTGCGGCCGTCTAAATCTGTAAAAATACCACCGCAAAAATAATGCATGGCAGGCATTACAGGTATCGGTTGTTTGGTAATATCAACACCGCTGTTTAAACAAGTTTTATAAATGTTAGGAAAGCGGTTTTTAATAAATTTCGGCGTCATTGATTTTAAAGAAAGATAAACGCAATCGCTTTTTGTTTTTAAGCGTTCGTGTTCAATGGCGCGCGCTACGACATCACGCGGGGCAAGGTCTTTTAATTTATGATAATTTTGCATAAACGGTTTGCCGAATTTATTTATTAAAACTGCACCCTCGCCGCGGACTGCCTCTGAAATCAAAGCGTTTCTGTTACCTAATGCAAAAACCGTAGGGTGGAATTGAGTGTATTCCATATTGATAACGCGTGCGCCGATGCGGTAAGCCATCGCAATACCGCTGCCGTAAAGCGTATCAACATTTGTCGTGTACTTAAAAATTTGCCCAAGCCCGCCTGTCGCAAGCACGGTTTTTTTGGCAACTACCGCAAAAACATTTTTGGTTTTATTATCTAAAATATATGCACCAAAGCATGTTAAAGGTTTATATAAATCTTGTGGGTTTTGTGAATTATGCGATAAGGTTAAAAGGTCAATTGCCGACGCCTGCTCAATAATCTTAACGGTTTTTAATTTTTTTAATGCACTTTGCAAAGAATTAATTAAGGCCTTGCCCGTTGCATCTTTACTGTATAAAATGCGACGTTTTGAGTGGGCGGCCTCTTTAGTTAAAGCAAATTTACCGTCAGGGGTTTTATTGAAATCTGTTTTAAAAGTTTTAATAAAATATTTTTCTATAACTTTAAAACCTTCGCGGCAGGCGGTCAAAACTGCCTCTTCATTACACACACCGCAACCTGCACGCTGAATATCTTTTAGGAGTAAATTAAAATCGGGTTTATCTTCGTAAATTATGCCGCCTTGCGCTAAAGAACTATCACAATCTGTTAATTTTTCGGCGGAAATTAAGGTGCATTTTAAACCTGCTGCGCCCAAAATATAGGCGTAAAGCGAGCCTGCAATACCGCTGCCGATAACTAAAACATCTGTTTTTATTGTTTTCATAATTCTCCTAAAAAATAAACCCTTCAAGATTTTTTGCCAGCAAAGCATAATTTTTTGCCGGCACTTCTTCTGCGCGTGATGAAACTTTTAAACCCGAACTAACTAAAATTTTTGCAAGTGCGGTTTTATCTTTTTTATATTTTTCTACTAAAGCATTTAAAACTGTTTTACGGCGGTAAGAAAATGCGGTTTTAACCGTTTCTTTAAAATTTTGATAGTGCATTTCATTTGCAAAAAATCTTTGCGGGCGCGGTGTTATAAATAAAACTTCGCTTTCCACTTTCGGCGGTGGGTTAAAACTGCCCGGGCTTACGCGGCAAACCGGCCTGCATTGCGCAAGGGCCTGAAATAAAACACTTAAAGCGCCGTAATGTTTGCCCTCGGGTAAAGCATAAAGTTTTTGGGCTTGCTCACGCTGGAACATAAAAACTGCCGACGCAAAATTATCAAGTTCAAGTACTTTTAATAAAATTTGTGCCGCATCAATATATGGTAAATTGCTGATAAAATTTAATTTCTTTTCCTTTGCCAAGAAACCCAAATCAAGGGTAACAAAATTGCCTTCAACTATTTTAACTTTGGCCCAATCGGGTAAAGTTTCTTGCAATTTATCAATCATTAAAGGGTCAATTTCTATAACGGTAAAATTTTGTACACCACGCTCAATTAAAGGTATAGTCAAAGCACCTTCACCGGGGCCGATTTCCACCAAAGTGCCGTCTAAATTATCAATGGCGGTATCAACTATTTTATTTATTATTCCTTTATTTACTAAAAAATGCTGGCCGTATTTTTGCATAATTAATCCTCAAGAATTTCAATATTGCTTTTTATAATTTTATTTTCCGGGTCTTCTTTTAAAGCTAGAGTATAAAATTGTTTTGCTCCGTCCTCATCACCCATCACAACAAAAGCAGTGCCTTGCGCTAAGTTTGCAAGGGCCTTTTCTTGTGCGCTTTGTGCTTTTGTTTGTGTTATTTTAAGAGTGTTTACAGCCTCTTGCCCTTGGCCTAAGGTTAAATATACTAAAGCAAGCAAAAGCGAATTTTCAAAAGTTTGATCTGATTCAAAACGGGCATTTGCTGTCGGTAAAATATCTTCCATAAACCTTATCCAGCCTTTACCTGCAACCCAAAGGCCCATATCATTTCCGACCATGTAAGGATTATAACCTGCTTTTGAATTATTTCGCATAGTTGAAATGTTTGAAGGCCCTGTTTCCGCATCTTGCAAAGAAGTGGGATCTTGCGTTGGGGTGGATGCTTTTAAAGCCATTTTTACCTGGTAATCTTGCCCCGCATTTTGCAAAACATTATTTAAACCGTTAAAGATATTTTCAAGTTGGTTTATGCGGGTTTCTTCGTCAGAAGAAACTAAAATAAAACTGCGGTCGAAAGTAGTTGTACTTAAAGCCTTTTCTTGCTCAAGTACGGCATTTGCAAAGGCACTTTTTTTACCTTCTTTATTTGTATTAGTTTTTAAATTGCTCGGTTTTTGTTTCGGCTCAAGTGCAACTTCCACTTCAATATTTATTTGTTTTGTCGGAGGTACTTTTTTTAGACGGTTTTTAAAACTTTCAAGTTGTGGGTTTTTATATTGTTGGGGTAAAGTTTTTGTATCTTTATTTTTGTTTTTTTGTTTTTGATTTTGTGTTTGGCCTTGATTTTCAGAACCGCTGTAAGTCAAAGAAAGGGCAAGCCCACCGTCTTCAAGGGGGGAAATTAAAAAGCCTTGCGCAAATAGTGGTAAAGCATCTTTTGCGTTTCCTTCTTCCAAAAGCAAATTGATATAGCGCGCACGGGCAATACTGTCACCGGGTTTTAAACGAAGCGCTTTTTTGTAATTTATTTTTGCATTATTTTTGTTGCCGAGTTTTTCCTCCAAAACAGCCAGAGCGAGCAAAGCCTCTTCATAATGTGGGTAAAGTGTAAGGGCTTGTTTAAAAGATTCCTTGGCATTATTATCACGCCCTAAAATTTCAAGCAAAGAGCCAAGCTGATGGAAATAAAGCGGATTTCTTTTATCTAAATCTGTAGCGGTACGGAAGTGATAAAGGGCTTCGTCATAATTCCCTAAAGCCGCATATGTTGAACCCAAATTCATATGTGTATCCGGCCTGTTTGGAGCATATTTTAAAGCTTTTTTAAAACAATCAAGAGCATCTTTAATTTTACCTTGCCAAGCATAAGCAATACCAAGTAATTGATGAGCTTCGGGGTTTTTTTTATCCAGTTTTAAAGCGCTTAAGTATTCTGCGATTGCCGGTTGCACCTGCCCTTGCCAATAAAGCGAAATACCTAAAAAGATATGTGTGTAAGGTTCATCCGGATTTTTTACGACGGCTTTTGCAAATATTTGTGAGGCTTCTTTGTAGCGCGCGGCAGCTAAATCTCCAAGCCCTTGGCGGAGGTTTTCCCTGCTTTGATCTTTCATTAAAGAATCCCAATAAGTAGGATAATTGCCGTCAAAGTTTGCTTTGGCCCCATTGATACCGAATCCGGACCCGCCCAAAAAATGCGGTAAGGCCGCAAAACTTTGTGCGGTCAAAAGAAAAATTAGAGTTAAAGCCAACCCTTTCTTCATACATTAAATTATATCATTTAAGAGTAAAAGCGCCAAGTAGGAAAAGTTACTTGGCGCTCGTGTGACTTTGGGGTTAGGCAGTTAAGGAGGACTGCCTTGTGGGTGTTTAGGGTAAGGAAGTAAATATATCGGAAGTGTTTTTATTGGCATGGGTGTGGTGGTAGATAATACAGTCACACTGTTGCATAAAATCTATATTTTCTAAAAATAATTTGGTGTTTATTTTGTTTTGGTTTAAAAAATTTTGCAAATTAGTATTAAAGTCTTGTAATTTTTTTAAATGATCATTATTCATTTTTATTTTTTTAAATTCTTTTCTTAGATAATTTTCGGTTTGAATGTGCCAACATAAATTTATATGTTTTATGTCGGCATCTTTTAAAGCCCTTTCCAAAGAATGAAAAAGTTTAAATTTATCTTTTTCGAAATGGCTTAGAGTAAACCATCTTAACGCTAAATATTGCATAGTTATATTTTTGAAATTTCCACTTTCCATTTTTTATCACGGTGTAAATATTTATTTTTTAGTTTGTTGGGTAAAGTAAAACTTTCTTCCTCAACTTCTTGCCCATGTACTTTATATGGGCCGATATGGCAAACACTAACACCTGAAAAATAATTTTTTAAGGCATCATCAATTTGTTTAAATTCCTGAACTTGTTCAAGCAGGGCTTGGCGCCTGTCCAAAAGATCCTGTAAGGTTTTGTAAAGTTCTGCCCAAGTTTGGTTATATTGTTTATTTTCAATAAAGATTTTTGGTTGTTGTTTTACTTCCTTCATAAAAACTCCTTTAACACGTTGCTTTAAACTTGCGCCTGCGTTTTGCCGCTTAAGCGGCACTCCTAAAAAGGAGGGGTGGGAGAGCCGTCTCACAATTAAAAACAAGTTCTAATTGCTTTTAGCGCAGGCGCTAAGTTTTTGATTTGGCGATTTTTTAAAAAATCGTATCAAATCTGATACAACTGTATCAAATATTTTTTAAGTTGTCAAATTTTAGACGTAATTTTTAGTTTGACATCAGCCCTTTTTTTTGCTATAAATTTAATAAGAGAGGGTTATATTATGGATTTAGGGCAAAAAATAGAAAAACTTCTTAAACTTACGTCTATGACGAAAGTTGAGCTCGCAAAAAAACTTGGATTAAAGGATTCAAGTGTTATTTCGCACTGGGTAAAAAACCGTTTTAAACCAGATAGAAAAAATTTACAAAAACTCTCCGTAACTTTTAATAAACCCCTGTCTTATTTTGAAGAAGATTTGCAAGAAAATAATTTGGGGGAGAATTCCTTTGAGATAAGGGAAGGCACCTCCACCGCAAAAAGTTTTTATGAACTTATATCTGCATTGCCCTCTTCAAAACACATAGGTGTTGCACTTGAAATTCAAAGCGAATTTTTTGATTTACCTTATACCTTCGAGCCGGAAGAATTCTTACCTGTAATGTTCGATGCAAAAAATAAAGAAGTTTTTGCATTGAAAATAAATTCAAAAACTGCTTGCCCTTGGGCCGAAAAGGGGGAATTTGCTTTATTTGTTTCTACTGAATCTGTGCAAAACGGTAAAATTGCTTTAATTAGGTACAGAAACCGCTATACGATTAAAAAATTGACATTGGAAGGGGAAGACATTATTTTATCTACTCCTTCTAAAAAGACAAAAGTATCGCAAAATGAAATTATAATCGTAGCAAAACTGATGGCATTTTACCGTAGGCCTAACTAAGTTTTATACTTCGAAAATAAATTGTTTTTACTTCTTATAAGTTTTCTTTAAACCTTCGTCTAAAGAAAGGAATTTTTGATTAGTTAAGTTAACCCATTTTTTGGAGGAACATGCCCAATGTCCGGGGGCAAGGGCTTCTGCTACTTTATCATAGTTTAAAGCCGGAACAGTATGCGTAATTTTAGCAATAGTTCCATAACAAAAACCTGCAAATTTTAAAAGCATCGGCGGTAAATTTAAAATTAACGGCTTTTTTACGCCCATGGCAAGGGCAAGTTTTTTAATAAAATCTTCCCAAGTATAAATAGCATTTTCCGAGATAAAAAAGGTTTCGTTTTTTGCACCGCTATGCGTTGCTGCTAAGATTAAAGCATCAACCAAATCGCCGACATAAACAAAACTGAAATACATATCTTTTTTTGACGGGTTTACCATTAAACCGCGTTTAATCCAAGCAGAAATTTTGGATACCCCTGCTTCTGCCCCGCCGTAAACTGTTGGTGCGCGTAAAATGGTGTAGGTAATTTGTGGGGGGAGTTTTTTTACCTCAACTTCACCCATAAGTTTTGTTTTACCATAATCGGAAACAGGCGCACAAGGGTAAGTTTCATCAATTAAATTTTCGGTATTTTTTGATGGACCTGCCGCTGCTAGCGAAGATTGATAAACAAAATGTTTTACGGTTTTCGCTTTTTTTACCGCTTCAATCAAATTAGCGGTTAAAGTGGCGTTGCCCTTCTCAAATTCCTGTTTATTATTGGCAAATAATACAGCGGCTAAATGGAAAACGATATCAGCACCTTCTAAATTTTTTGCTAGGTCTTCAATATCAAAATAATTGACTTTTACGGTTTTTATTTTCCCGGAATTTTTATTACTGCGGGAGAATATTACAACTTCCCAGCCCTTACTTATAAGAGATTCTGCCAAGCGTTTGCCTACAAATCCACTACCGCCGGTGATTACTGCTTTCATTAATCTTTATGCTCCTTGGTAATTAAGGTTTTGACTTGTTTTAAATTTTTAGTAATTTCGTTTATATTATCTTGCAATTCTTCTATAGTCTTTTTTCTTTTGGTAAACCCTAAATTTTGAAGCCCGACCTCAATTTCCTGGGATGAAGGGTAAACCTTTTTTTTAAGGCGCATATATGGGGTTGTACCGTCAAGTTGCGGGAAAATGTTTAGTAAAATATACAAAAAGACAACTATTAAAGTGATATCAAAAAGAGTGTTAAAAATATGGCTTCTGCCAAGCACAATGGCTCTAGTTATTACAGTTAAAATAAGCATAGCGAAAAATGTTATTATAGCCCATGTCAGCATAATTGTAATGGCACCATCTGCATAATAAGGGTAACAAATTAAAACTGCAAGACAACATAAAATAATTAAAAAGGTACGCCACAAAACAAGCATAATTAAACCTCCTGTTTAAACTCTACCGTTACGGTTAAAATTTCTTTTTCGAAATCTTCAGGTAATGGGGGGTAAGGGTCGGAATTTTTTACTGCACTTAGGGCTGCATAGTCATAGGCATCATCTTTTGAACTCCTTTCAATTAAGACCTCAAAGACTGCCCCGTTTTTGTCGATATTAAAAGATACTAAAGCACTTAAACCTCTATCATTTTTCGGCTTTGTTTTTTGCCAGGCATTCCATAAAGCATTGCGAACTTGTGTTATATACCAAGGATATGGAAAATTAGTAAAACTTGCCTGTACAGTTTTTTCCGCGCCACCTTGCCCGGCTGTGCTTAAAGAGTGTAAGGATGATACATCTAAATTATCAGTTTCTACTTGATCTAATATGCTTGGTTTTGAGAGGTTAATTTTTTTCTTTTCTTTTTTTTGCGGTTTTGTGGAAATTTGAGTTTTTGAATTATATTCTTTGGCTTGGCTTTTTGTTTCTGTTTTTATTTCACTTTTAACTTCTTCTTGTTTAACTTCTTTTACTTCTTCTTTGATTTCCCCGCCATTGCCGCCACCTGCCTGTTGCGGTTCGCCGTAACGTAAAACTTCAGCACTTTGACCTATAAAATCTATAGTATACATTGCCCTGTCTTTTTGCTTTATGGGGCTTGAAGCAATGCAGAAAACAAATAAGCAGAAAAGCGCAAAATGTATAGCCAAAGAATAAAAAAGTGCTAAATTCATTTAACCTCTATTTATTTATAACGCCGATGCCCAGCCTTGCCGCACCGAGTTTTTTTGCTACGTCAAAAACTTGTACAACTTTATCTATCGAAACAGTTTTATCTGCTTGTACTAAAATTGTTTTTTCTTGTGCTTTGCCGAGGTGTAAAATAAGTTCTTCTTCAAGCTTATTTAAATTTGTTTGACGGCTTTGAACCATAATTTGTCCGTCCCTTAAAATTTCAACTTTGATTAAATTATCTTCGCTAACGGTATTTACCGCTTTAGCAGATGGCAAATCAACGTTTAGTTGAGATTGAACTATAAACGGTGTCATAACCATAAAAATAATTAACAAAATTAGGGTTATGTCAATAAAGGGGACCATATTAATGTCACCCATCAGGCCCCTGGTTTGAAGGCGGTGTTTCCTCATTTAACAACCTCGTAAATTTGCTTTTTTGTGCTTTTAGATGGTTTGTTGTTTCCGGCGGTTTTTATGGCTATTAGTTCTTGTGCTAAATACTCCATATCTTTAGTAAAAAAGTTTACTTTACTTAAGAAATAGTTATATGCAACCAAAGCCGGCACTGCCACAAATAAACCGGCAGCGGTGTTAATAAGAGCCTCAGAAATACCTTTTGCCACTACGGAAGCCCCTGCCCCGCTTGCAAGAGATAAGTCGGAAAATGCACGCATAACACCCAAAACCGTACCGAACAACCCGATAAACGGTGTTGTACTGGCAAGTGTTGCCAAAGCAGAAAGTTTGCGGGAAAGTTGTGCCGCTTCCCAGTCAATAATTGTATTTGCCACTTCATTAAGTTCTGCCAAGTTGGTTTTGTCAGATTTAAGTAAATTTAAAGTTAACCGTGATGCCGGGGTAGTGGAATAGCCCTTTACACGGCAAGCATCAAAAATTTTAGGCCCAAGGCCGTCGGTGGCCATAGTTTTTCTTATAAAAGCCATTAGTTTTCTTGATTTATTGATTGTTTTTCTATACTTAAAAAACCTCTCAATCATAAGTGATATTGAATAAATTGATAAACAAAGCAAAAGTATTAAAACTGCGCCTCCTGCCTTTAAAAGTTCCTGAACACTACCTATTTGTGAAAAGTCCATAAGACCTCCTATAAAATTTTACAAAAAACTAAAATCCATAAAATTAAATTTGCACATATACCTGCTAAAACATCGTCCAAAACTATTTCTGTTCCCTTTAAACAGTATTTTTTGCGTGTTTCTTCCGGGAATTTAGTGGCAAAACTTTCCGCCTTTTTTATAAAAGCAAGTTTGGTTGTATCAAAAATGCGAAACAAAACCAAAGCCAAAATTGCCGTCTTAAAAGAATAAGGTAAAAATGCGGCGGAAACAAAAAAACCGGCAATTTCATCAATAACGATTTTAGGGTTATCTTCTGCGCCTTCAAACTCTACTTTTTGGGATACATATATCGCAAATAAAATTATACCTATGAGTAAGAAAAGATAAGCCCAAAAAGATGTAGGGCCCAAAAGTAAATAAATTAAAAACGCTTCTATTGAGCCAAGCAAACCTGCCCCTGTATTTTTTTTATTTTTTAAAATAGCAGTAGGTAAATAACTTATAAAAGCACCACTGGCAAAAAATTTCAAAGCGTTTTGTTTCATATTTATTTAGTCGGTAAACTCCAAGATTCTTTTAAGAGTTTCCAATTATTTTTTAAATAGGTTATAGCACTTAAACAAGTAACTGCTGCGGCAATAACTGTCGTTGGGTAAGGCAATACTGATAACATACAATCTACGAAAGTTAAAATTTCTCTTAAAGTTCCCTTTGTTAGAGGTAAGCAAAAATGGATATCCGCAATTACAAAGATAAGGCCGATTGCAATAAGTTGCACGGTTGTTTTGAATTTTCCCCAGCGTTCTGCCGCTAAAACTTTATTATTTAAGGCTGCTAAAACACGCAAGGTGGAAACTAAAAGTTCCCTTAAAATAATCAAAAAGACTGCCCAAACAGGTACGTGCAAAAAATGTAAATCTGTAAAAGCAAAAAATGCTGCGCCAACTAATATCTTATCAACAAAAGGATCAACTATTGCGCCAAAGGGAGTATAAGTATTTGTAGCCCTTGCAACACGCCCGTCCACCCAATCTGTACACGCTGCAAAACCGTAAATAAAAGAGGCAATTATAACGGCCAAGGGGTTTTGTGTTACCATCATAAAAAACATTACTATTGCAAGCAATGCCCTCGTTAAAGTGATTTTGTTTGCCAGCGTCATTGCCTTTTTCATTTAAAAATCTCCTCTTTTAAATTTGTGTTTATTTTTGTATTTTGTAAAACGGTTTTTGAGTTTACGCCTTCACTGAGTAAATTTATTTCTTTTGGGAAATATGTTTTTTTATCAAGTAAAAAAGTTAAGGTATAAGGTGTTCCTTCTTTCGGGGTTAAAACTAGACTGTATCCTTGTTCTGTTGTTTCAAAAGAAATAACTTTATGATTTTCTAAAATTTTTGCATAATTGCCGAAGTCAAACAAAGATTTATTTTGTTGCGTTTCTTGCCAATTTTCCCAAAGCATTTGGGTAATTAGATTACTTTTTTCGTCAAAAATATTTATTATTTTTTTGTCTGTTAAGGCATATTGTGTTAATTTGCCTTCTTCTAAGGTTTCAAGGCGGAGGATATCTCCCATCTTAAGCAAATGCCCTTCACTTTTTGAAATTAAAGTTCCCTCAAAAGAAGTTTCCTGCGTGTAAAAAGTATCTAAAGTTTTTAAATTTTTATCCCAGGAAATAAATTTTTGTATAACTTCTTTTTGCGTTAATGGTTTTGCTTTTGTCGTTTCAGCGGCAAAAAGCATAGTGCCTAAACACAAAATTAATAAGGTTACAAAAGTATTTTTTAATTTAATCATTAAAATTCCTCGTCCGGCTGTTGTTGTTTTTGTTTAAGTTCATTTAGGGCCGATTCAATTAAATCAAAATGTATTTCCCATCTGTTGGAGCCTTCCGGTTTGGTAATAAAGCCTTTCATTTCAAGCACGCTTAAAATGTTTGTAGCACGTGCTGAAGAACCGAAGTGTGCTTTAAGCAAATCTTGTGAAACACGGCGCCTTTCTAAAATCAAAGTTAAAGCGGAAATAATTTCTTCTGCAGAAGAACCTAAACCCTCTGTTCCTTGGTTGGGGTTAGTTTCCGGTTTAATTTGAATCGGGTAATCAGGCCCGCCTTGCGCACGCCAGAAATCTGTTAATTTTGAAATTTCTTCTTCTGATATATAAGAGCCTTGTATACGTTTGGGTTTAGGGTCTGAAATGCCTAAATAAAGCATATCACCTTTACCGAGCAAGGCATCCGCGCCGTTAGAATCAAGCACTACGCGGGAGTCAATCTTTGAAGCAACCTGCAGAGCAATTCTTGACGGTAAATTGGCTTTAATAACACCCGTAATAACATTTGTTGAAGGGCGCTGCGTACATAAAATTAAGTGTATACCAAGCGCGCGGCCCATTTGTGTAAGGCGTTGAACAGAATCTTCAATTGCGGCTTTGGTTTGCAACATTAAATCAGCCATTTCATCAATTATTACGACGATAAAGAACATCTTTTCTTCATTATGTTCGGCAGCCCATTTATTGTAGCCTTCAATGTTTTTAACTTTTGCAATTTCAAAAATTTTCATGCGCTTTTCCATAACTTTAACCAGTGCTTGTAAAGATTTAACTGCCCCGTTTGCATCTTTAATAATATCGGCATCTTCACATGGAACTTTAGGGTCATACAAATGCGGTATGCCTTCGTAGAAAGTAAGTTCCACGCGTTTTGGGTCAACAAGCATGAGTTTAATTTCATCAGGTTTAGCGCGGTATAATATAGATGCAATCATTGTATGCACACAAATACTTTTACCGGAGTTTGTTGCACCTGCTACGAGCAAATGCGGCATTTTTTCGATAACGGAAGTTGCAGGGGCACCGTCTGCATAACGGCCCAAAACAACAGTCGTTTTATATTTGGAATTTATGAAAGATGGATCTTGTAAAATTTCCCTGACTGTTACCATTATAGGCTTTTCATTAGGTATTTCAAAACCGATGGCGTCTTTGCCAGGAATAGGCGCTTCAACGCGGATACCACGTGCTTTCATCGCCAAAGCGATATCGTTTGAAATTGAAACAATAGAACTTATTTTTACACCGGCATCCGGTTTAATTTCATAGCGTGTAATAACAGGCCCCGGTGCAACGCCGGTAACACTTGCGTGAATATCAAAATTTTTTAAAGTGGTTTCAAGTAAATTGGTTGCTTTTGCAATTTCTTCATCACTTGGACCGCACAAATTGTTTTCTTCCGGTGCGCGCAGTAAATCAAGGGGGGGCAAAGTATATTCTTTAGTTTGTTTGTTTTCGATATTTTCTTCACCGTCGTTTTGTTTAATTTCCTCTTTCGGTTTTTCTTCTTTAATTTTCTGAGGTGCTTTTATCATTTCTGCAGTTGCGCGCATAATCTTTGGTGGAACTTTTGTAACAGGTTCTTCAGTAGGTGTTTCCGTTTCTTCTTTAGGTGTATTTTGTTTTTCTTCTTCTTTACGTTCGGCCATTTTTTGTTTGAGGTTTGCTTTCGCTTGATCCCAAGCCACATAGTCTTCTTTAATTAAGCCCCAACATTTAATTATGGTTTCTTTCCAAGGTATTGCAACTAAAATATGTATACCTAAAAAAGCACAGGCAAGGGCAATAATTATTGCCCCGCTTTTGCCTGCAACGCCTGTTAAATGTTTGAAAAAGAAATCACCTACCACCCCACCTGCAAGAGAACTCTGTGTGAAATTAGCCTTCAAAAATGCTATTAAAATAGAAAGTCCCGATAAAGCCAAAGCCATACCAAACAGCAAAGTAAAAAAGGCTAAAGTTTTGTATTTAATCGCGCGGTACAACCAATAAATTAAGAATAAAGGCAGTAGATAAGCGGAAGTTCCAAAAACAAATTTTAAGGTATCATATACCCATGTACCCGCAGGGCCGGCAGTACCTGTACTGCCCCACAATATCCATGTAAGCCACAAAAATAGCGTTGCACAAAATACCCAAACGAGTATTTTGAAGAAGGACATTCCTCCTTCTTGCCTTTTATTTTTTGCTCTTTTATGAATTGTCCGCCTCATTTCACACACCGGGGGGATTAAGCGTTTATTTTGGTTATTTTATAGTTAAGACCGTCGGGCTCAATGGTTACCTTATTTTGATTTTCCAAAGAACCTAAAGCTAAATATAAAAGTGAACTTGAAATATTTAAACTTACCTTAATTTGCCAGGAAGTTAAACTTTCTTTATCTTTAAGTAATTCTAAAATTTTTGATGATGTTGCTGTAATATTTTCCTTAAAAGGCATAAATCCTCCTAGATCTTTTCAACGCCGAAAAGCATATCACCCGGTTTTACGGGTTGGCCGTTATCAATTAAAACTTTGGTAATGACGCAGTCAAAAGGTGCTTTGACTTCGTTAAAAACTTTCATAGCCTCAATTAGGCATATAGGGGTGCCGGCTTTAACTTTATCGCCTTCCCTAATAAACGGTGGTGCACTTGGGGAAGCGCCCCTAAAAAATATCCCTTGTAACGGGGATTTAACCGTTGCCCCATATACAGGTATTTCTTTTTTTGTTTCCTCTTTTGCTTGGAAGGAAAAATTGTTTAAAGTACCCTCTACACTTTGTGCCATACCTGCGCGTACTAATTTAACGTGTGTGCCTTTGTTTGCATAGTCTAGGGAAGATAATTTATTGTCTTCCATAAACTTATAGAGTTGTTTGACTTCATCAAGCACTGTTAAACTTTTAGCCTTGGTTTTGGCTGTAACTTTTTTTGTTTTCATAGAAACCTCTTAATATATAATAACATTTTAGCAAATTAAATGAATTATTTGTAGTACCTAAAGTATATATGTGAACGGCCCTGTAAAAACCGCTTGAAAGATATGCTATAATAATATAAGTATAATTTCGGGGGCGACTAGTTTTGACAGATACCTCTGAGGTTTAAACGCAGGTAGCGGTTGGCCAGGCCGCTTTAAATAGGGCTAAAACAAATAGTTGGCAATACCAACAATACAGTTTGGGCAGCAGCCTAAACCCGTTAGTTTAATATTTACGGCGTGTTAAACTTACGGTCAATTAGCCGTATGCTATAAGAAAGGTTACTGTTTAGCCTCCTCTTATTTAAGATAAATTAAACAAGTAAAAGCGCAGCGGTTTCGGGCAAGCACTTTTACTACAAAACCGAAACTAAACCTGTAGTGCTTAAATTGTACGAGTATTTGGACGCGGGTGCGAATCCTGCCGCCTCCACTTTTTAAGGAGTTGTGCATATGGCAAATATAAAATTCGGGACTGACGGTTGGCGCGGTATCATCGCTTGGGATTTTACTTTTGATAATGTCAAGCGTATGGGGCAAGCCTTAGCCACCTTTATAAATATCAATATGCCTTCAAATTTGGAAGATAAAACAGGCGGCGTCGTTGTAGGTTTTGACAGGCGCTTTATGGCCGATAAAGTCGCTGCAGATATTGCAAGCATTTTAAAGTTAAATAAACTTGATGTAACTTTACTTAAACACCCTGTCAGTACGCCGATGATAAGTTGCCTTTCCTTTACAAAATTTTGGTTTGCCATTATGATCACCGCAAGCCATAATGAACCGCAGTATTTGGGTATCAAAATTAAAATGAACGGCGGCAGTGTGCCTTTAAGATTTACCAAAGAAATTGAAGCCCTTATCGACCAACGCTCTGCTTTGTATATTCCGGGCCACAATGTTGAACCTAAAGAAGGGCTAGAAAAATTTTACTTCAAATATATTTCATCTAAGGCAAATTTAAAAAAGGCTTTGATATTAAAAGGCAAAGTTGCCGTTGATTATATGTATGGCAGTGCCTGCGGTTACTTAGAAAATTTAATTTCCGCAAGACGCGTTATTGCTTTACATACTAAACACGATCCGACTTTCGGAGGGGTAAAACCTGAGCCCAAAGAAAGTGCACTTTCCGAACTCAAAAAAACTGTTGTAAGCAAAAAATGCCTCTTCGGTGTTGCTTATGACGGAGATGGCGATAGATGTGCCTTAATTGATGAGAAGGGTAAATATGTTACTCCGATGCAGATTTCCGCAGTTTTATTAAACTACCTTATTAAATATAAAAAACTTAAAGGTAAAGTTTTGCAATGCCTTTCTATGGGGTATTTAACTAAAAGAATTGCACGCGAAAACGGCCTTGAGTTTGAGGAACTCCCCGTCGGCTTTAAACATATTGCCGAAAAAACTTATTTGGAAGATATTTTATTTGGTGCTGAGGAATCCGGCGGATATTGCTGGAAAGGCACTATGCCGGAACGCGACGGCCTTTTGCTTACAATTTTTGTAATGGAAATGATGGCTGTGCGTAAAATGAAACTCAGCGAACTTGTAAAAGAAACCGAAACTTTATACGGTAAAAGTTGCTATGAAAGGCAGGATGTAGAAATCAAAAAGATTTTTGATGGTGCAACTTTTGCAGATAAATTAAAAAGAAAATTCCCGAAAAAGATTTTAGGGAAAGAGGTTTCAGAAATTTTGGATATAGACGGTGTTAAACTCATTTTTCCCGATGACAGTTGGCTTCTTGCTCGCCCATCCGGGACTGAGCCTATAATTCGTTTATATGCCGAAGCACCTGAAAAGAAACAAACAGATGCTTTACTTGATCTTGCCGTTAAGGCCGTGAGTACTTTAAAATAATATGAAAACGATAATTGTTGTTGATGATTCCGCAGTTTTGCGAACTACTATTGAAAATGCCCTTGACAGCGCCGGTTATGAGGTGCTGGCAACAGCGGACGGTTCGCCCGCTTTGTTTAAAGTTCTTAGCGAAGGCAAAGTGCCTGATGCTATTTTGCTTGACATGTTTTTTCCGGATGAAAGCGGGCTTGATATTTTGCGTTCTTTAAAAGAAAAATATCCGCAAATAAAAGTGCTTGTTATAACGGGCATGAATAAACAAAGTTTAAATAAAGAAATTATTGACAGCGGTGCAAATGATATACTTTATAAGCCTTTTGATATGGAAGATTTAACCCTGGCTTTAAAGAAACTTGCCAAATAATTTGTCGGAGGAGTTATGAGTGAAATATTCTATCTAAGTCGTAAAAATTATGAAAAGATGAGGCTTGAACTTGAAAACCTTAAAAAAATAAAAGCCCAACTTTCAGAGGAAATCGGTGAAGCTGCCCGTCAAGGGGACCTTAAAGAAAACGCCGAATATGCCGCCGCTAAAGAAAAGCAAGCGGAAACTTTGGCTAAAATAAATGAACTTGAAATCCGTTTAAGAAATTGCGAAATTACAGACGATATCAATGTTGATAGGACCGAAATCCGCATAGGTGCTACAGTTACTTTGGAAGACGAAAAAGGTAAAAAAGTAACCTATACTTTAGTCGGTTCTATGGAAAGTAACCCAGACCTTGGCTTGCTTTCCGTGAAAGCACCGATGGCTATGGCTATGCTCGGCAAAAAAGCGGGGGAAAGTTTTGACCTCGTTTTACCGCGTGCAAAACGCAAATTTAAAGTAGTGAAACTTGAGTATAAATAAGAGGAGGATGTATGGAACTTGCTAACTTAGCAAATAAGACAGTAGAGCCGTTTGTTGTGCTGTTTAATAAGTCGGTGGATCTCTTACCGGGTATAATTGTTGCCTTGGTAATGTTGTTTTTGGGTTTGCTTTTATCTAGGTGGACAAGCACTTTAACAAAAGCCCTTTTAAACAGAATCAAACTTGATCAGTATACAGAGAAAATCGGCGTAAATGAAATACTTTCCCGCATCGGTTTCGGTAAATCACCCACATATGTTTTGGCTTTCATTTTATCTTGGGCGGTAATGATTATCTTTATTATGCTTGCGGCAGATTCATTACATCTTGCCGTTATCAGCGTAATACTTGAAAAATTCTTAATGTTCATTCCGAAACTTGTTGCTTGTATCATCATTTTGTTCGCAGGTGCATTGTTTGGCAAATTTGTGGAACGCCTAGTTTTAAATTCTGCCCGTGCAAATAAAATTCGCGGTGGCGTGTTTATTGCTAAAATCGTAAACATAGTAGTTTTGGTTTTTACCGTCTTGCTTGCTTTACAACAAATTGATATTAACTTCGTCTTAATTAATCACGTAATCGTTATTGTACTTGCTTCACTCGGCCTTGGTTTTGGCTTGGCTTTGGGGCTTGGTGCAAAAGGTGTAGTTGAAGATTATTTGAGAGAACTTGTTAAAGAAAACGACGAAGAAACAAAAGAAGAAGAAACAAAATAAATATTTGTTTATTAAAGAATAACCCCCGTGTTTAAATTTAACACGGGGGTTTTAAAATTGATTGTATTTTAATTTACCAAATAGGAATTCGTACCGTTGTGCTCATCAACTAATGTTCCAATTGAGGCACATATTTTATTACTTTTGGGTCCTATTGCATCGCAGGTCATTTTGTTTCTGGCAGTTTCAACGGCATGGATAGGAGATATTCCTATGTCAAATGAATCTTCGTCGAACTCAAAGTAATGCACACAACTGACGATAGCAACATATTTGCCTTGTGTATCTTGTGTAATTGCATAGCACTCATCCCAATAATCATTACTACAAACTAAACTATTTCCGCAAGGCTCATTACTATGAACATCTTTCCGCCAATCGGCGGGCCAATTAACGCCTAAATCTGCAGCGTTGGGGCATTCGTCGTCAGGGCAGAACTCATCATGTTCCAGTTCATATACGTGTAAGGCATCTTGCCAAGCACGTATTAAAGGTAAAACACTTGCTACTCTAGATTTTGCTACCGCAATTTGATATTGAGGCAAGGCAATACTTGCAAGTATACCTATAATTAAAACTACAACTAATAACTCAAGTAAAGTGAAACCTTTTTTATTTTTCATAACATTCCTTTTATATACTAAAATTATAGAGGAAAAAAAGAAACAAGTCAAATATATAAAAATAACTAAATAACGACTAAATAAGTAAACTGATATCTGCCGATTTTACCGAGTGTGTTAAGCACCCCATTGAAATAACATCAACACCTGTTTTGGCATATTGTTCCAAATTTTCTGGGTTAATTCCGCCGGAGGCTTCTAAAACTGCACGGCCTTCAACAAAAGCCACAATTTTTTCAATTTCTTTAGGTGTCATGTTATCAAGCATAATAATATCTGCTTTTACTTTAAGGGCTTCTTTAACTTCTGCCAAATTTTTTGTTTCCACTTCAATTTTATTTGTGTGGCCTATATTTTGCCTTATTTTTTGCACGGCTTTTGTTATTGAGCCGGCTGCGGTAATATGATTATCTTTGATTAAAACCGCGTCTGAAAGGCTCATGCGATGGTTTTTCGCACCACCTGTTTTTACAGCATATTTGTCAAATTTTCTTAAGGCAGGTTGTGTTTTACGCGTATCAACAAGCATAACGCCGTATTTCTTACAAACTTCGTTTAATTCCGCCGCTTGTGTTGCAATACCTGACATTCTTTGCATAAAATTAAGTACGGTTCTCTCCGCTTTCAAAATACTTAAAGTAGAACCGGAAACAGTTGCAATAACTGCGCCTTTTTTAACTTTATCTCCGTCGTTAAATTTAGTTTTAAAAACTAAAGTCTGGTCCACATATTTAAAAATTTCTTTAGCCAAATCTATTCCGCATAAAATTAAATTTTGTTTTGCAACTAAGCGTGCGGTGGTTTTATCTTTATTTGTAAAAATATTTTCGGAAGTTATATCACCTAATGCAGTGTCTTCTTCTAAAGCAAGGGCTACGATTTTATCTATCATTTTCTGTCTCCTTAAACATATTATCTATTGCCTGTTTGGCTTTTTGTGCTAAATTTGCGTCTAAAGTTATACCTTGTAAATCTTTTAAATTATTGAGTACGCTTTCGATATTGTCTAAATTATTTCTTTTCATGCTTGCGCAAATCCTGCCACACGGTAAAAATGTTTTTTCCGGGTTTTGTGCTTCAAGCATATTTATAAGGCCCCACTCACTAAAAACAGCAAAAGTTTTTGCGTTACTTTCTTTAACAAATTTGAGCATACCTGCGGTGCTGCCTACAAAATCTGAATTTGCACAAACCTCCGGCAAGCACTCCGGGTGTGAAATTATTTTTGCTTCCGGATATTTAGTTTTTACTTCGTTAAGTTGCTCAAAAGTAAATTTATCGTGCACGCAACAAGTTGCACCTGCTGCAATAATTTCTTTTTTGATACCTTTGTTTTTTAAATAAGCCTCTATATTTTTTGCCATATATAAATCAGGTACAAAAATTATTTGGTCTTGTTTAGTGTTTTCAACAATTTTAAAAACGTTACCTGACGTTACACAAGTGTCACAAACTGATTTAACTTCGGCAGATGAATTTATATAACAAAGTACCTTTGCATTTGGATATTTTTTGCGTAAAGCCAAAACTTCATCAGCCTTTATTCCATTTGCCAGCGAGCAACCTGCCGTCATGGGGGGGAGAATTACTTTTTTATTTGGATTTAAAATTTTAGCCGTTTCCGCCATAAAAGTAACGCCGCAAAAAATAATATTTTGTTGGGTTGCTTCTTTTGCTTTTTTTGCCAAGGCATAAGAATCCCCGCAAAAATCTGCAACGCCGAATAAAATTTTAGGTGAGCAATAATAATGCGCTAAAATTAGGGCATCATTTTCTTTTTTAAGTTTGTTTATTTTTACAACTTGATTGGCAATATTATTTATTTCTTCTAAAGAAAACCAAGCACCTGTTTTGATATTTGTAACCTTGCTTAAATTATCAAACAGGTACTTGGTTTTATCTTCTGAAAAAATATTTTGTAGCATTTAATTTATTTGCACGGCAACCGGTTTCTTCTGCGGTTTTTGCGGTTTTTGAGGTTTTGCAAGTTTAACCGTGGTTTTGTCTTTAGTTTTGTTTATTTCTTTTATTTGATTTTCGTAGGGGATTTCTTCCTCATAGTCCATTTGCGGGGCGACGAGTAAATCAAATTCCTCTTCCAAAACGCCATTTTCTTTATAATAGTAATAGCCTTCATCTTTTCTTGAGTTACAAGCACATAACAGAACGCACAATGTTAAAACCATAAAAAAGTATTTCATAAAAACACCTCCTATTAAATTGTAACAAATTTTAAATGAATGTACATAATGTTTTAAAAAAAGTATAATCAAATTATGAGGAAATTATTGATATTTACTTTTTGTTTACTGTTTACTGCCTGCGCAGGAAACAGAACTCTTGACGGAGAAACAACCAAAAATTGGGTTAAAATTGTTTCTTCTAAGATTGATAGATCTGGCAATATTCAAGATGTCTGTTATGTCTTTGACCTATCTTTTTACCCCGGAACAGTGTATGAAAGGTTAAAAAATAACCCTAATACCTGCCTTGAGGAATGTTGTTGGTATTCGGAAAATAAAAGCGTAGATTTTTATTTTAACGATGGTTTTATTAGAGATTTGGAAGAACAAGGTGTCTCCCGCCGTTATTACCCGGATAATATGAAGATTAACTTAACTTATTCATCTTTTTTGAATCGTTTATCTGCAAAAGCAACTTCTGGTGAAGGTATTTCCAAAGATGGTGTCGTAAGGCTTGAATATGAAGATATCTATAACCCCGATCTAACAAATGAAGCAGGTACTAAGGCAGTAACTGAAGTTAATACGAGCAATTCCTCATCTTATAAAACATCAAGCATGAGTGGGCTTAACCGGAAGGAACTTTTAACTAAAGCAGAAAATGAGCAAAGGGAGTATTATACCAAAGCCGTAGCAGAACGCTATGACAGCCCGGAAAAAGAATATGTGGAAGATGCATTGTCGTTTAAAGGGCAAGTTTCACCTTTCGTTAAAACAGATAAGGAAGCAAAATGGCTGTCCAAAAAACCCGTAACGGAAGAAGAAAGAATCAAGCAGCAAGAAATTATTGAGTATAGGAATAAAATAAAAGAAGAACGTGAACAGGCTAAACAGCAAGCCAAAGAAGAACGGGAAAAAGCCAAACAACAAGCCAAGGAAGAGAAAGAAAAACTTAAGCAGGAAAAAGAAAAACTTAAGCAAGAGAAAGAGCAACTTAAACAGGAACAAGAAAAACTTAAACAATCAGCAGGACAACTTAATCAGCAAAAAGTTAATGTTGCGGCCAATGGAAAGGACAAAATGTATGATGTACAACGTACTTTGGCACAAGAGGCAAAAATTGTTTATGTAGAACCTGTGATGCCTGAAGAAGTTGATTCTAAAACTTTGGCCAAAAAACTTGATTATGAAAGAAATGAGGCTGTTAAATTGCTCAAACGTTTTTACGGCGATGATATCGATACTTATCTCCGTGCGTTAGATAATGCTAAAAAGAAAAAGGGGCAGGTTTTGTTTACCGATGATAAAGTTTGGCAAGCACAGAAAATAGCTACAACGGTTTATAAAGTTAACTGCAATGTTAAAGGTAAAATTGCTTTGCTCGGAACAAAACCCGAAACAGCAACAACAGATTACCCTATTGCTTGCGGAACTTATATCGTTAATTTAGATGAAAAAACCGTCGCGGCAAAGGATAATATCGCTAAAGACATAGCCCAAAAAAGATATTGATTCTAATATTTGTAACCATCAATAAATAAACCCCGCTTAACGGCGGGGTTTATTTTAAATAGTAACGAAGTTTTTAATCTCCTTCTTCCTCATGCGGTGGGCCACAACTTTGTGTGCTTTCGCAATACCACCAACCTTGATTTCTTAACATGTCACAAATATACTCTCCGACTTGTGTATTATAGGTGTAACAATAATATAGAGACTGTGTTTTTCCATTTCCGTTTACATTATATAACTCGGTTAAACCGTAAGAGCCATTAGTTCTAATTGCTTCAACTGATGTGAAATTGTTATTGCTTATTCCATCTCCAAAAATTATATATTCGAAATTGTCAGTGGTATATTGATCGGGTAATTGATTAGGTAATTCTATATCAAGCATATCAAAAGTAATATCCATATCTTCTGTATCATCGTTTTCATACATTAGTCTATACAAAGAATTTTCAATACTTTTAAGGGTTGTAAGTGCTTCGGATAATTTCGCTTTTTCAACCGCTCTTGTATATTGGGGTAAAGCAATACTTGCTAAAATACCGATAATTAAAACGACAACCAATAATTCTAGTAATGTGAAACCTTTTTTATTTTTCATAATGTTCCTTGTTATCAAAGTGTACTCCTATATACTATAAAAAAAACAGTATTAAGTCAATTTAATATAGGGGGGGAATTTCGAATCCCTATGAATTCTCCCTACTGTCATTTTTTTATTCGGAGAGAGGGATTCGGCCACAAGTCGCCTTACTGACGTGCGGCGCTCGCGGCCCCGCCTCGCCATCCTCGCCTTTCACGCTCACCTAAACGGCTCGCGTTCAAACTCGGATATGGCTCCGGGCTTCGAATCCTGACGCAATGCCAAGCAGTTGGCATCGCTCTACTCTCCGAAAAAAATTACCCTCCATAAAAGGAGGGTAAATTTTTTCGGAGAGAGAGGGATTCGAACCCTCGATACAAGGAATACCTCGTATGACGGTTTAGCAAACCGTTGCCTTCAACCACTCGGCCATCTCTCCAACAAATTGTAATCTTAAATAACTTTAAGACAATATATTATAACAAATATTGAGATAAAAATAAAATTTCAAGTTATATAAAATTCATTTACTTGCATTTCCATATATGATATAATTCAAATGTAGTTACACGTATTATGGGGAGGAAGTATGTTTAAAAAATGGAGTATATGTTTTGCACTTTTGTTATGTGTGTCAGCATTGTGTGCTAAAGATATTGTAATTTATCATACGTCTGATATACACGGGCAATATTTTGGGAAAGTGGACGATAACGGCAAATCGTACGGCGGTTTCGCACGCTTGGCCAATGTCCTTAAAAAGACTAAAAAGCCCTTTTTATTGTTAGATAGCGGTGACTTTAGTAGTGGTTCTTACGAAGCCAATATTTCCGATGGTAAATATTCAGTTGATTTAATGAACCGTATGGGTTATACCGCATTAACAATAGGTAACCATGATACTGATTTTGGGGATGTCGGTCTTGGTAATATGCTTTCAGGTTTTAACGGTGACGTTTTAGCAATGAACGTCTCCCAATTCCAAATTCCGGAGAAAGGCCTTAAAGGGCATGCCGTATATAATGTCGGCGGTATAAAAGTAGGTGTTATAGGTGTTGCAATGGATGGTGCAGGCACAGAACGTATGCACGTTGTAAATGCCCCTACAACCGAAGAATTTGAACGCCATATCACCGAACTTAAACAAGAAGGGGCAGACGTAATTGTTGTACTTGCACATGACTCTTTAATTTCAGATACCACAATTTCAGTTGATAAACGCACTAACATTTTAGGGCCTCTTTCGGAAGCACCTTCCTTTGCTGATGTCGATTTGGTTTTGGGCGGTCATGCACATACACGCTCACTTAACAAAAAAATTATTGACGGGGAAGATAAAGGCCCTTGGTTGGTGGAAGATTCTTCTTACCTTAACAGCATATCTTCAACCGTTATCAGCAAGAGCAAAAAAGGTGTTACAGTTCATGAACCTACCTTTATTACATTAGACGGTGATGAAGATAAAGACACCAAAGAGTATTTGGAAACTATTCGCGCTACACAATTAGATAATAAATTGTATGCTAAAGTTCCTAAATTGATTTCCAAATATCCTGCACTTGATCAAGAGGACCGCACTTCCGGCGTATCACGTATTTTTGCAGACCAAATGTATGATCAAATTAAACCGCAAGAAGATAAATTAGATTTAGCGGCATATTCACTTAACTCCACAAGAAGTGATTATGAAGTGGGTGATATGACAGGCCGTTATTTTGCGGAAAAAACACCGTATAAAGAACACGCAGGTACATTTAATATCACAGGTGCCCATCTTTTGAAAGCAATGAATACTTCCGTAGGTTTCCGTGACGGCAGATGCTATTCAAGTTATGGGTATTCCAAAAATGTTCACATAACCATTTTGTGCGATAAACAGAAAAAGAAAGCCACAGTTTACAGCGTCACAATTGACGGTAAAGATGTTAAACTTAAAAAGACTTACCGTATGGCTATGCTAACCCATTTGCCTCAAGGGTATTATGAAGGTAAACCTTTTAAAGTTGTTGATCCCAGCAACCCAGACAAGAATAAAATCATCAAGCATTATTATACGGTAACTAATGCCGATATGCTTTTTGGTGCTATTGAGCAGATGAAAAAGGAACAAGGAAAAGAAATTCCTGTCTTTGAAGCCCCGACAGATGTTCAAGTCGAGGAAATTTACGAAATGCCTAATGCCGCAAAAAAGCCTTACATGTCATTATTGTTTGTAGACTAAAGCATAGTTGTTTATTAGTTTTAAACCCGCCTTTTTAAGGCGGGTTTTTTGTTATATGAAAAACCCCCGCGCTAAAAAACGCGGGGGGAAATTTTTGCCAATATCAACTAAATTTATTTAGTCTTTTTGGCTGCGGCTTGTGCTGCTGCGAGGCGTGCTATTGGCACTCTGAACGGAGAGCATGAAACATAGTTGAAACCTTGCTTGTGGCAGAATTCTACGCTTGACGGTTCACCGCCGTGTTCACCGCAAATACCGATTTTGAGTTTCGGTTTCACTTGGCGGCCTGCTTTGACAGCATGTTTAATTAAGAAGCCGACGCCTTCCTGATCTAAGATTTGGAAAGGATCGTTCTTTAAAACACCTTGTTCAATGTAGGACGGAACAAATGCACCGATATCATCGCGGGAGAAGCCGAAAGTCATTTGAGTCAAGTCATTAGTACCGAAAGAATAGAAATCGGCGACTTGTGCAATTTTATCTGAAGTAATTGCAGCCCTCGGGATTTCAATCATGGTACCGACATGATATTCAAATTTCTTACCGTATTTTTTGCTAACTTCTTTATAAGCTTCTTCAATTAACGGTTTTTGGCTGATGATTTCTTTATCGATACAAACAACAGGAATCATAATTTCCGGTTTAATTTTTAAACCTTCTTTCATAAGTTCTGCTGCTGCTTCAAAAATTGCGCGTGCTTGCATTGAAGTAATTTCCGGGTAAGTTACGCCTAAGCGGATACCGCGGTGGCCCATCATCGGGTTAACTTCGGCTAAAGCATCTGCGCGTTTGTAAAACTCAGTTTCGCCGATTTTTAAGGCCTTGCAAATTGCGGCAACGGCATCTTTGCTATGCGGGATAAATTCGTGTAAAGGCGGATCCATTAAACGAATTGTTACAGGGAAACCTGCCATTGCTTTCAAGGTCGCCTTGATATCGTTCTTCATATAAAGGAAGATTTCATTTAAGGCTTTAACACGTTCTTCGGTGGTGGTTGATAAAACCATTTTGCGTAAAGCAAATAAAGGTTTTTCTGAATTTGCACCGTAGAACATGTGTTCAATTCTGAATAAACCGATACCTTCTGCGCCGAAATCGCGTGCTTTTTGTGCATCAGCCGGGTTATCGGCATTTGCGCGGACGCCTAAAGTTCTAACGGAATCGCAGATTTTTAAGAAAGCGGCCAAGTTTTTATTTGCTGTGCCGCCGTCTAACATGTTAAGTTTACCGCCGTAAACTAAACCGCGTGTACCGTTTAAGGTTAAGTAGTCGCCTTCTTTAAAGGTTTTACCGGCAACGGTCATTGTGCGTTTTGCTAAATTGACGGAAATATCACTGCAACCGACGATGCAGCATTTACCCCAACCGCGTGCAACGAGTGCAGCATGTGAAGTCATACCGCCGCGGGCTGTTAAAATGGCCTCGGCTGCGCGCATACCTTCAACGTCTTCTGGGTTTGTTTCTTCGCGGACTAAAATTGCCGCTTTGCCTTCTTTGCGTGCTTTGATTGCAGATTCGGTATCAAAGACGATAAAACCGCAAGCGCCACCAGGACCGGCAGGTAAACCTTTTGCTAAAGGTTTAGCGGTTTTTTCTGCTTTAGGATCTACGATAGGGTGCAAAAGTTCGTCAAGTTGAGCAGGGCTTACGCGAAGTACGGCTTCGGTTTTGTTAATAAGTTTTTCTTTAACCATATCCAAAGCCATTTGGACTGCTGCAATACCGTTGCGTTTACCGACGCGGCATTGTAAAAGATATAATTTGCCGTCTTCAATGGTAAACTCAATATCAAGCATATCTTTAAAGTGTTTTTCAAGGCGTTTTTGAATATCGTCAAGTTGTTTGTATGCTTTCGGCATTACGGTTTGTAAGAATTTATCGTCATTACCGTGGCCGGAAACGGACCATTTGTTAATCGGGCTTGGTGTGCGGATACCGGCAACAACGTCTTCACCTTGAGCATTGATAAGATATTCGCCGTAGAAATGGCTGTCACCGTTACCAGGGTTTCTGGTAAAAGCAACGCCGGTTGCACTTGTCGGGCCCATATTACCGAAGGCCATTGACTGCACGTTTACGGCTGTACCCCAATCGTGGGGGATTTTTTCAATATTTCTGTATGCTACTGCGCGTTTACCGTTCCAAGAGGCAAACACAGCGCCGATTGCGCCCCAAAGTTGGTCCATAGCATTATCAGGGAATTCTTTGCCCAAAACTTTTTTGACTTTTGCTTTAAAGGCTTTGCAAAGTTCTTTAAGTTCTGCGGCGGTTAAATCTGTATCTGATTTATAATGTTTTTTGGCTTTGACGTTGGCAAGCATACCGTCTAAGATTTTGCGGATACCTTGGTCGTCTTTCGGTTCAATACCGGCGGCCTTTTCCATAACGACGTCGGAATACATCATAATTAAACGGCGGTAAGCGTCATAAACAAAGCGTTCATCACCGGTTCTTGCAATCATACCGGGGATGGTTTCTAATGTCAAACCGACGTTTAAGATTGTTTCCATCATACCGGGCATTGAACTTCTTGCACCGGAGCGGACTGAAACCAAAAGCGGATTTGTTTTTGAGCCGAAAACTTTGCCTGTTTCCTTTTCAACTTTCTTTAAATTTGCGGCAACTTCGGCTTTTAAAGATTTTGGGTAAGTTCTGTTATTTTTCCAGTAGTAAGTGCAAACCTCGGTAGAGATTGTGAAACCGGGTGGCACCGGGAGTTTGAGTTTTGGGTGGCCGGCCATTTCAGCAAGATTGGCCCCTTTACCACCAAGTAGTTCCTTCATGGAACCGTTTCCGTCAGCGCGGCCTGCGCCGAAGGAATATACATATCCTTTATGTTTTTTTACTGCCATGATTCCTCCATACATAATAAATGCGGGGTTTGTTTACTGTTTCCCGCCTAAATACTTTACAATAAATTATACCATTTTTGGAGATATGAGTTTAGGGTAATAGAATAGAAGTGAAAGGCTTATTTGCAAAGTTTTGCCAATATTTTATTGGCTTCAATCCAAGCATCTTCCACTGATACTGCATGATATTGTTTCATGCTTAAACTGTCTGAAACTATCTTTATTGCCTTAACTTTTGGGAAAATATTGGCAATAGTATAAAGTTCCATATCAAAAATGCCTTTATTTTTTGTTTCCGTTACGAAGTTATTTGAAGAATAACATTTTGCACCGTTTCTGCAAAGTTTAATTTCTTTATATTCAACGAAATTAGATTTAATTTCACTTGCGGAAACTGCCACTTGATGTACTGTTCCCACCGGCGAAATATTTGAACCGCAATAACCGATATTAAATATTTTATCCTTGCTTGTAATCTTCTTGTTTAGCAGTAATTTGGAAATTGTTTTTATTACATTAAATTCACCCATACCGGTAAGAATAATCTTACTGTTTGGGATTTTTTTAACTTGTTTTGCTTCGTCTTTTGTGGCGATAATAATTATGTTCATAATTTATACTATAACTTATACACAAAAGAAAGTAAAGCATCTTTTGTACCGTCGCGGCGGTAGGAAAAGAAATCTTTTTTATTGCAACTTGTGCATTGGCAATGGCAGCCTTTTTGTATTTCTTTTTCTTCAACACCGGCGGCGGTAAGTTGCAAAACTATGGCTTTATCAAGGTCTACAAAAATTTTATTTTCCCTATGAATAACTGCTTCTTTGGGGAATTTACTTGCAACATCTTCCTTAACTTCAAAGCAACAATCTTTAATATGTGGGCCGATATAAGCTTGTAATTTTTCCGTAGTTTTTGTTTTGATGAGTTCCGCTGCTTTTCTAGGCAGTTCCTGCACTACACCGCGCCATCCGCAATGCGTTAAAGATACATATTTGCCGTCGCCAGACCATAAATAGAGCGGAACACAATCGGCAGTTAAAATCATAGTACCTGTTTGCGGTAAAGATAAAAGCCAACCGTCTGCTTCGTGCAAATTTTGTGCATTATAATTTTTTAAATCTTCTTCATTATTTATGCTGATAATTTTATCCCCATGCACTTGTTTTAAACCAAGAATTTTGGAGGGGGGGATACCCAAACTTTCAAAAATTTTTGCGGCAATTTCTTTGTCCCGTGCTGAGCCAAAATCACGCCCAACAGTACCGGAAATTATGCCCAAATTTATTAATCTTTCATCGGAATAAATGTTCATTTTGCTAACTCTGCTTTAATAGATTTTTGATTTAAAATTATTTTGGCTAGGCTTTCAAAATGTTTGGGTGCGTCACTTGTGTAGGCTTTGATAGCGCCTTTCTTTTTAGCGGTGTTTAATAATTTTTTTTGCGCTAAGATATTTTTTGTTTCAAGTGCGGTATTATGTGCAGAATCAATAAGTTTTACTTTAGGCCCTAGCATCTTCGCAATTTGATTTTTAATTATCGGGTAGTGTGTGCAACCTAAAATCAAAGTGTCTGCCCCACATTTTTTGACAGGTGCAAGATAGTATTTAAGCATTGTCGGAAGTAAAGTTTTAAGCAATTTCTTATCTTCAATTAAGGGTACTAAAAGAGGGCAGGCAAATTGATAAACTTTTAAATTTTTGTTTAATTTTGAAATGGTATTTTTATAACTGTTACTGTTAACCGTTGCTTGCGTTGCTATGACGGCAATTTTGCCGTTTTTTGTCGTTTTTACTGCCTGTTTTGCAGCAGGCATTAAAACACCCAGCAAATCAACTTTTGCAATTTTTTTAATGCTCGGTAAAGCCAAAGCGGATGCGGTGTTACAACCCACAATAATGAATTTAACTTTTTTATTTTCCAAAAATTTTACGATTTCAGTTGAATATTTTGTAACGGCGGTTTGTGATTTATTGCCGTAAGGAACATGCGCGGTATCACCAAAATAGATAATATCCTCAGAAGGCAAAACCTGTTGCAATGCTTTTAAGATAGTAAGCCCACCGACGCCTGAATCAAATAAACCGATGGGGGCTTTGTTTTGCATATTAGAACCTTACGCCGAAATTGGCTTCATAACCGACGCCGTAAGAAGCGAAATTAGCAGCCAAACTTAAGTCCATATAATTAGGTAGTTTAAAGTTTAAGCCTGCTGTTCCACGTGCTGTTGTTGTGTATGATTTCGTGTCTGCTAAAGCACCGCTTTCCACTGTAAGAATCATATAATCAACACCACCGCCTACATAAGGGGTAACATAAGGTGTTTTGAAAGATACAACCAAATTCCCACTATAATGTGAAACGGAAAAATCGCGATACACGCCTGATTGCGCTAAAGAGACTAACATAGCCTGGAAAGTGTAATCTTCATCACGCGGACGTGTTATACCCCATTTAAGGCCACCGCCGGCTAGTGTTAAACCATCATAGGAAATTGCGCGGATAAAACCATCCAATCTAAACGGTAAACCGATTTCCCCTTGAATAAGCGGCATAAATAAATTTTTATTGTCATCACCTAAAGCGGTATTTTTTTTATTTAGACGCGGGACATATACACCGTGCATAGAAAGTTGGAAACCACCCCAACCCAAAATACGCCCCGTGCTGTAAGAAGAAGCCCCTAACATTGCTGCCAAATCTTTTGAAAAATATGGCAAATTTTGTGTCGTCACATTGGTTCTAAAATTGTCAAAAGAAGATAAAGCCATTGCAAATGTCGGCGTAAAAAGTAAAGTTAAAATTAGAAGTTTTTTAATTGTGTTCATAAATAGTTCCCCTAATAATTATATAAAAACTAAAGCGTAAATGCCAAAGTTTCGTCTTTTTTAAGTCGCCCTTTCAAAGTTCCGGCAGGAAGTTCCACCGTATACTTCGATTTTAAAAACAGCGGGCTTACGCGCCATGGCGGCATATTCTCAATAATATGCAAGACTTTTAAATCTTTGTCTAAAAAAATCACGTCTATATTAAACCTCATAAAACAAGTATGAATTTGCGTACAAGGTTTTAAAACTATGCCACTACCGGCTGCTAAATTTTTCTTAAACATTAACCCAATTAAACGACTGAAGTATGTATCATTCATTTTTAAGTCGTCGGCAAAAACTTCTTGCGTTTTGGGGTTAAAACATCTCATAACAAATCTTTTGTTTCCTTAATTAGCCAATTGCGAAAATTATTTTTATATTTTTTATTTATAAATCTAAAGTCTTGCGGTGTAGTTACACGATATAAAGTCTTATTTCCTTTTTGGTAACTTGAAACTAAAAATGTTGTGCTTATGTCGCTATCAAAAGAAACTTTCGCGATAACTAAATTCTTGTCTTTCACTTTTTTTGTGCTTATTAACGTGTAAGGAATTTTATTACAGGCCGTTCTTGTACTTAATACACCTTCAAAACCTGCGATAATTTTATTAGCAATTTCGTTATTCAGCAGTGCAATATTTTCAAATTCTCCGTCATCTTTTTCAAATATAACAGTTCTTACTACAGAACCCTCAGATAAAGAAACATTTTCTATTTTGAAAATTTTGCAAAAAGTTATGGTTGCTTCACTATCTTTTTCACTCTCAAAAGCAGAAATTTCAAGCGCACTTGCACTTGTCGTAAATATTAGGCAAGATAGCAAAACAACGGCAAAAAACTTAGTCGTTAACCCTTTCAACATAGGTATCGGTCCTCGTATCAATTCTGATTTTATCGCCTTCATTGATAAAGAGGGGGACTTTAATTTCAATACCGCCTTCTAAAGTGGCAGGTTTTGTCATGTTTGAAACCGTATCACCTTTTACACCCGGTACCGTTGAAGTAACTTTTAAATCTACTTTAATCGGGAGTTGGATGTTAAAAAGTACACCGTCGAAGAAAAGACCGATAACTTCCATATTGTCAACCAGATATTTTTCTTGTTTACCGAGTTTCGCAAGTGGTACGCCAATTTGTTCAAAAGATTCTGCATCCATAAAATAAGCCATATCGCCTTCCTTATAAAGGAAATTATGCGGGCGTTTTTCAATAACGACTTCTTCAAATTTATCTTCAGGGCGGTAGCTGGTTTCAATTAATGAACCTGTGTTTAAATTTTTGAGTTTAACACGTACAACTGCGCGTGCCTGTGATTTGCGGTGATGTTGATATTCCAAAATTTCAACGAGTTCACCATTTTCATTTTTGAAAATTAAACCTTCTTTAAATTGCGGTGTTCCTATCATAATATTCTCCTATTTAGTTAATTTTATACTGCCTGTTTTTGTTATTAAAAAGGTATCTTCATACCTAATACCAAATTTGTTTTTAAAATAAAGCCCCGGCTCTATCGTAGTTAATGCATTTTCTTTTACTGTGTCTTCGCTCTTTTGGGATAATATCGGGCGCTCATGTATTTCAAGCCCCAAATTGTGCCCGAGTGAATGTATAAAATATTTTGAAGCATCAAAATTATCTTCAAAATAATTGCGTGCCAAAGTATCAAGTTCTTTTGCACCTTTGCCTGATTTAAGGGCTTTGTGTGCGACGGTGTAAGCTTCAAAAACCGCCTCAAAATAATGCTTAAATTCTTGCGAAGGTTTTTTGCCGAACCAAAAACTGCGCGTCATATCAGAGCAATAACCTTTATATCGGCAACCGAAATCTACTAAGACCGGCATTTCCTGTTTTAATTTCAAATTTGAATTTGTATGGTGCGGGTTTGCGGTGTTTTTACCGAAGGCCATAATTGTATCAAAAGCAAGCCCTTGCCCACCGAGTTCTGCCATAATACCTTCAAGCAATTTTGCAGCCTGAATTTCTGTCATACCTGCTTTTAATTTTTTCTTAAAAATTTCAAAACTTTTTGAGGATATTTCGCAAGCCTTTTTTATAAGTTTTATTTCGTCTTTTGTTTTAACTTCGCGGATAATAGAAGTTATTTTTGCCATTTCCTTAACGCCTGCTCTATATAAGGCTATTCCGTTTAAATAAGTGGATGCACAAGGGTCAAAAACAAAATTTTTGGCTTGTTTACCAAGGTTTTTTATAAGGTCATTAATATCGAGTGAATTTACAAAATTTAAAAACGGGCATTTAGTTTTTATGTCAATTAAGTACATTTCTTTTGTATAGCAAGTGGCTTTTTTAGGGGTTACTAGTAAAAAAGCATCGCCGTCGCTTACAAAAGTAAAAGAGGTTAAATAATTAATTGTCAAAATATCTGTAATTACAGCACCGCCGATTTTTTGCGCGGCTAGATATTTTTGAAATTTTTTAAGTGTTTCCGTCATTTTATTTGTTTTGCCCCTGTTTTAGTCATATAAAAACAGTCTTCATGGCGTACGCCGAATTTGCCCGGCAAATAGATACCAGGTTCAATACTAAAGCAATAATTTAGGCCGATTTTATTTTTGTTTAATTCAGAAATATCTGCAAGTTCATGGTCTTGCATACCGATACCGTGGCCTGTTCGGTGGGTAAAATAGCCCCCATAACCTGCTTTTTTAATAACACCGCGGGAAAGCGCATCGATTTGTGCACCTGTCATGCCGTATTTTGCTTTTTTTACGGCGGTATCATGTGCTAAAATTGCAAGATCCAAAATCTTTTGATATTCCGGGTTTACTTTGTCACCAAACCAGAAACATCTGGTAATATCTGAGCAATAGCCTTTATAAACACAACCGAAATCAAGCAAAACTGCGGTATTATTTTTTAATTTAGTATCGTCAGGCAAATGGTGTGGGTTTGCGCCGTTTGCGCCAAAGGACACTAAAGGAACAAAAGACATTGCCGTTGCGCCGCGCTCGCGCATAAACATTTCAATTTTAAGCGCGACTTGCTTTTCCGTCATACCTGCTTTGATTTCTTTTTTAATATAGAGAAAAGCACCGTAAGCAAGTTGTGCGGCCTCTTTCATTATTTTTATTTCTTGTTCAGTTTTTGTGGCACGAACTAAATTAATAAAATTGGAAACGGTCTTAAAACCGGCTTTTTTATATTCTTTTGCTTGTGCAAAAAACTCTTTGTTTTCGTCAAAAGCGACTGCTTTTAATTTGAGTGTTTTTGCCTGTTTAATAATTTCAAAATGCTGGCCCTGTTCAAGAGGTATAAATTTGGCTTTTGGGAAATATTTTTTTGAATCGTTTTCATATAATGGGCGTGTAACAATTACAAGGCCTTTTTTGTGAATAAGAAGTGTAGCCTCGCCTTCACAGAAAATCTCTCCTAACAAGTAGTTCATGTCGTGAACATCTGTTAAGATAAGCCCATCTAATTTGTTTTTATTTAGGGCTGTAAGAATATTTTTAAATTTTGATTGATCAATACCGGGCATAAGACCTCTCTACATTATACCAATTATAGAGAGGGTTTGTGTGATAGTTTTACATGTTAATGTTCCGTAATAGGAAAATCTACAGTTTTCATTTTTTGCTAGCGGCGTCTTTTGGGCTAATTTAAATTTTTCCTTTCCTAGAATACCGAAAATCGCTTCGCTCCTATACTTCTGGGTATTCGTCGTCAAGGAGAAAATTTAAATTATCTCCAAAATACTTGCTAGGTGTGTGTACTTACGGTGCGGCTTTTTTAATATAAAACCCCGGTTAAATAAACCGAGGTTTTATAAACTTTCCTTGATTTCCATTTTTATTTTTTACTGGGTAATAAGCAGAAAATTAATAATGGCATACCACTCAAAACCTGTGCAGCATCTATAAAAAGTTTTACTGTTTTAACTTGTGGCACATTTAATGATAGTAATCTCATAACAACTAGTAAAGAGAAAATACAGGATACGATTGATGGAATTAATAATAATCCCCAATAGGGATTAAACCCGGTATCTCTTATTCTGCGGACAGTTATAGCCCAATGCGGTATATTATACGCCAACATGATTGTTGCCCATATAATACTAAACATTGGATATAACATTATAAACGGTGCGGAAAATAAAGCAATTCCTATCCCAAATATCACAACCCACAAAACAAATAACCAGTATTGTTTGCGAGTTGCTTTGCCGCTAAAATCAGCATAATGGTATCTTAGTACATCAATAAAATATTCTTTCATACTTAATCTCCATTAAATTATCAAACTTTCTGCTGTCATGTCTGCCGGTTTTGAAATTTCTAAAAGTTTCAAAACCGTTGGGGCAATATCTGCAAGTTTGCCACCGGTGGCAAGTTTAATATCTTTTGCATTATCTGCGACGTATATAAATTCCACGGGGTTTGTTGTATGTGCGGTTTTGGGCATATTGATTTTATTATCCCACATGTCTTCCGCATTACCGTGGTCGGCGGTGATTAAAATTGCATAACCTGCTTTTAAAGCCGCGTCAACAACTTTACCGCAACACTCATCAACAACTTCAACAGCTTTTTTGGCTGCATCAAAAGAACCTGTGTGGCCAACCATATCACAGTTTGCAAAATTCAAAACCACAAAATCATATTTGTTTTTTGAAATTTCCGTAACTGCGCGGTCCGCAACAGTGCGGGCATCCATTTCCGGATGTTCGGCGTAAGTAGCAGGGTCAAAAGTGCCTTTGATTTCAATTCTGTCTTCCCCGGCAAAAGGTTTAATAAGTTTACCGTTAAAGAAAGATGTAACGTGTTTAAATTTTTGTGTTTCGGCAATTCTAAGTTGCGTTTTGCCGGCTTTTGAAATAACTTCGCCGAGCAAATTATTCATACTACCGCCTTCGCTCATCGGGGCAAGGGCATTGTATTTAAAACTATCATAATATTTTGTGAGCCCGCAATAAACAATATTCGGTCTGCGGTTGCGTTTGAGGGGGAAATCTTCTTCCACGAAAGCACGGGTTAACTGTATAGCCCTGTCTTGGCGGAAGTTGAAAAAGACAATGCCGTCCCCGTCTTTTACGCCGCTGTAACCTTCAATAACAGTTGGGGGGATATATTCATCCACCATTTTGCTGCCTGATGGTGTTTTATCGTTTTCATAGGAATTTTTAATAGCATCTTCTGCACTTTTTGCAACGCGGCCTTTTGCATCAACAATAAGGTCATAGGCCTGTGTTGTTAAATCCCAAGTTTCATTTCTGTCCATCGCATAATAGCGGCCCATTAAAGTTGCAACGCGGCCAACTCCATATTCTTTAAATTTTTCTTCAAGCATTTTCAAGTAACCGAGAGAACTGTTTGGCGGTGTATCACGCCCGTCGGCGAAAAAGTGAACCCAAACGGTTTTAATACCAAGTTCCGCGGCTTTTTTGATTATATTATAAAGGTGATCTTGATGGGCGTGCACACCTTCATCTTGCACAAGGCCCATTAAATGCAAAGCACTGTTATTTTTGATGCAATTATCTAAAACCGCTTTAAAAGCAGGTGTATTATAAATTGAGCCGTCTTCAAATGCATCTTTTAAACGTTTTAATTCCTGCACGACAATGCGGCCTGCGCCCATATTTAAATGACCGACTTCAGATGAACCCATATAACCGGCCGGTAAACCGACTTCTTCGCCTGATGCTTCAATTAAAATATGCGGATATTTTGCCAAATAACTATTCACATTTGGTGTACTAGCGTTCAAAACTGCATTATTATTTTTATCTTTTCTTACACCCCAACCGTCGCGGATAAGTAAAACAACCTTTTTCATATTATCTATCTCCTATAATTTTTAAACCTATTTTTTTTGTTTGTAATTCTACTAAATCTTCCACTGTTTGCGCTCCTGCTTGCATAAAGTGTTTTAAGAAGTGGTAAAAAATTTTTTCAGCCATAACGGTATCTGCCATGGCTCTGTGCCAACCCTCGCAAGAAAAGCCAAGTTCCTGTGCAATAATACCCAAACGGTTTCTTGAAAAGCAACCGTGTGTGCGGGCAAATTTTAAAGTATCTAACGTGGTAACTTCCGGCATTTTTAGACCGGCATTTTCAAATTCATATTTAAGGAAAGGTACATCAAAATCAACATTATGGCAAATTAAAATACTATTTTCCAAATGTTCTGCCAAAGTTAAGGCAATATCTTTAAAATGTGGGGCATCAGTCACCATTTCATTCGTTATGCCGTGTATGGCGGTAATTTCAGGTGTAATATACATGTCCGGATTGATTAAAGTACTGTAACTGTTTACGCGTTTGCCCTCTTGGCTTGCAAGCAAGGCTACTTCGCAAATACGACCGCCACGCGGAAAACTTAAACCTGTTGTTTCTGTATCTAAACAAACAAATTTTGCTTCTTTAATATACATTGTAAATCAGCCACCTTACACATAGTGCTATTAAAACGGTTAGAATTGTCCCAGAAACATTTTTATGGGACATAAAACTTACTTGTTTTATATTGAATATCACAAATAAACAGCCTATCCATATAAGAGCAATTACGAAAGCAATATAGGATGGTAAAACTAAAGACATATAAAGCCCGGCACGGTAAATCATGGAAACATATCTTTCATCAAATGTAGGATAGTTTGTATGTACAAAATCTTTGGTAAACAAATGTATTAGAACCATTAAAGCATGGGCTGATATTATCAAGCCGTTTAAAATTATTACGAATTTCAAAATCCAAAATGATATGCCGGCTTTATCTGTTAACATAAAAGGTGCTACTATAAACAAAACGGATATTTCAATGATTTGCCAGCAAATAAACATTAAGGCATTCATACCGATTACGTCGTGGTTATCGGATACATCAATATAGTCACTTAACATATGAATAAAGGTAAGCAAAAATATTGTTTCAACCCCGTTAAATGAAACACCGGCAAGTGTAAACCATTTCATCTCAAGATAAGGCAAACAACATACCAGTAAGCAGACCATATATACAAAGCCATGAACAGATAACCCTTTAAAAGGATTTGTAATTTTCTTGCGGTAAATATAATCTGTATGAAAAGTAAAATCCGCGAGCAAATGTGCAAGGAGTAAGTGCCAAAAAACAATCATTATGCTGTCCTCTCTTGATTTATAGGTAAGGTTATTGAAAATGTCGTCCCTTTATTTTTTTCCGAAGTAACTTCAATATTTCCTTTATGTGCATCAACAATCTGTTTTACTATGGTTAAACCTAGGCCGTAACCGTTAACATTTCTGTCTGCCTGGTGATATTTTTTAAATATTTTCGGTAATTCTTCTTTCGGTATACCTATACCTGTATCGCGGACAGTAATTTTATAATTTTTTCCATCTTGTTTTATATCGATAAAAACGCCGCCTTTAGAAGTAAATTTAATTGCATTTGATATTAAATTTGAAAATACTCTTTCAAGTAAATTCTTATCCGCGTCGATAGTGAATTTATCTTCTGAATTTGTTTTTAGTTCTAAGTCTTTTTGTTTTGCTAGAGGGGTTAAGGTGTAAACAATATCATTAACCATTTTCGCCAAATTAAAAGTAGTTTTATTTAAAACCAAAAGGCCTCGTTCGAGTTTTGAAATATCTAAAATATTTTCTACTAAATTTACAAGCATTTTTGAAGAATTAGAAATTGCTTTTAGCATTTGATTCTGTTCTTCTTTGCTAAGGTTGCCTTCTTCTAAAAGCATAATGTAACCTTGTATACCAAGTATCGGGGCGCGGAGGTCATGTGCAACAGCATTAAAGACATCATTTTTCATTTCACTGATTTCGTGTTCTGATGTAATATCCCTAAACAAAATGATTGCAACCGCTTCCTGGTTTTGTGGGCGGAAAGTTTCAATTACAACTTCAAAATAGGCCGGTTTACCGTCTTTAATATAATTAAAAACGGTTCCACTCGGTACTTTTAATAATTCTTTTAAAGATGGGTCTTCCAGATCTTCCAAACGGATTGTTTTTTCAAGATTTTTTGCAAAGGCTTCGCTTGTTAAAATATGTTTTGCCGTTTTATTCGCAAAAAGTTCTTTGCCGTCCAATGTGCACATTACAATTCCGTCCCTCATTAGGCGGGCAAGCAAATTAACCTTATTCTGTTCTTCAAGTAATTTATCAAGTTGGACGGCTTGATATTCTTTGAGTTTTACTACCATGGAATTAAAAGTTTTTATCAGCGGGGTAAATTCTTCCAAATACTTATTTTCATCAATGTGTACGGAAAAATTATTTTTTGTTATTTCATTTGCTGCATCAATAAGTTTATCCATCGGTTCTGCCAAATCTTCCGCAAAATACATAGATGCGAAATAAGATAGAGTTGTCGTCGCTAATACGAAGAAAATAATGAGCCAAGAAATGAAATTTATTGTGTAAAATGCTTCCTTTTGGTTTTGAAGTAAAAACAGATAACCTTCACCTATCGGGTTTTTTATATAGGCACCGGCTAATGTTGAACCTGCCTGTGTTTTAAAATTAGAAATTGTTCCCTGTAAATCTAAATTTTGCTCACTTAAATTTATAATAGGTAGTGTGTTATTGCTTAATACGTGATAACCGTTTTTATCTAGAAAATATAAACCGCCGCTGTTACCTATTTTATGCAATTCCGTTTGGGTAATAAGATTTGTAATGTCTGCAACCATTAGTAAGATATTTCCATTATCTTGTTTTAAGGTAATAGTTGTGTAAGGGGGGAAAATGTCTTCCGGATAATTTATTTTTACTTGCCTAGATGGAATATCTTTTAATTCAGTATTTTGGGATAAATCCATAGTAGGTAAATCTTCAAAATTTATATTTTTTGCCCTTGCAAGTTCTTTACCTCCCGGGGAAAATAAAGAAATAAATAAAATATTTGTATCTTTTATTACCTGATTATTTAAGGTATTCTTTTGTTGTTCTAAAGTTTGATTAACCAGCAAAGCATTTATATTTTGTGCTAACGTGAGAGCATAATTTTCCAAAGAAAAGGCAAAAATTTCGACTGTATTTAAATAGTTTTGTAAAAGTTCCTTTTTTGCATGTTTCTGATATTGAAATAAAAATACGGCAGTTATTAAAAGCGGAGCAATAACAACAAACAGAAACATTCTAAATAATTTCGGAAATATTTTCATTTGCTTTACCTGATTTGTTTAAATATCTTTTATTCCTGCCTTTTCAAAACCTGCTTTTCTTAGACGGCATGCATCACATTTTCCGCAGGGTTTTTGACCGCCGCGGTAACAACTCCAGGTTGAAGCAAAAGGTACACCTAATTTGGCACCGAGTTTCGCAATTTGTGCTTTGCTTAATTTAAGTAATGGTGTTAAAACTGCTATGCGTGGGCCACCGACTGCAGAACGTGTCCCTTCAAAAATTGCACGTTCTAACGGGATATAAAATCTAGGGCGACAGTCCGGATAGCCGGAGTAGTCAACTGAATTTGCTCCCAAAACTATTGCACTGGCGCCGATACTATCTGCCAAAGATGCTGCAATAGATGCAAAAATTAAGTTTCTTGCCGGTACATATGTTGAAGGTAAACGTCCGATGGCTTTGATTTTCGACAAAGGTTCATTTGGAATCGGGGTTTTATTCCCTACTAAAGATGTTACTTCTTTAAGCCAAGGTAAATTAAGGCTTATTTCAATTAATTTAACCTTTAAATCTTTACATATTTTACGGCAGCAATCTCTCTCTTTTTTATGTTTTTGGCCGTAGGCTATATTTAGACAAACGCATTCATAACCTTGATGCAAAGCCCAATATAAACAAGTGGTGGAGTCAAGCCCTCCTGAGTGTAAAATTATTGCTTTTTTTATTTTTTTTGCAGTCATTATTTCTCCTCGCTATTTAGAGCAGCGGTGGTTTGTGCGAATTTAGTAATTATTTCAATTTCTTCTTCGCTGAGGTCGTCTAAATATTTAACCAAATTCGTTGCCAAAGTTATTGGGCGCCCATTAGTATTATCTTCATCAAAATATTGCTTTATTAACAAGGCATTTGCACCGTGGGCTGCCGCAAAATTTTGCAATTTTAAGATGCTGGCTTCAATAATTTTTGGATCACTCGGTAAGTTTTTTATACGCTGAATGCCGATATTGGACCAAGGTCGTGTAATTTGGTTCACATTCGTAAATACAGGTAAATCTTTGCCTTCAGTTACTTTAACAGGTAAATTTTGTGGGCCTATTGGAATATAATCTGATTTGCCTTGCATGGAAGCACAGGCCGTTAAAGAAAATAGAACTAAAGTTAAGAATAAATATTTTTTCATATAATCTCCTAATTTTTTGCAGCAAGTTGCCCGCAGGCGGCTGCGATATCTGCACCTAAACTTTTGCGGACAGTTACTTTAATATTCATTTTTTCTAAGGCCTCAGCAAAAGCATAAACAGCCGCGGCAGGCGGTGTTTTGGCTTTTGAAGTAGCCTCGTTACAAGCAATTAAATTGACGTGCAAAAGATAATTATCTCTAAAAGAATTTATCCATTTGCCGAGTTTTCTAATGTGTGCTGGTAAATTATTTACTCCGTCTATAACAGTATATTCTAAAAAGACCTCGCGCGCATTTAATTTCAAATAATTTTCAAGTTCTTTTTTTAAGATATCAAGGTTATATTTGCGGTTTATAGGCATTAAAGCGGAACGTTCTTTATTATCGGCATTATGTAAAGAAAGAGCCAAATTTACTTGTGGTAATTCTTTTGCTAAATTTTCAAATTTATCGGCAATACCGGATGTGGAAATTGATATATGGCGTTTTCCTATATTTAAATAGTCTTTGTTTGATAGAATTCCAACCGCCTGTTTGACTTCGCAGTAATTTAAAAGAGGTTCGCCCATCCCCATAAAAACAATATTTGAAACATGTTCACCTTTAAATTCTTTTTGTAAAAATTGGTGCCAAAATAAAACTTGGTCTGAAATTTCTTCCGCAGTTAAATTGCGTTTAAAACCTAATTTACCGGTTGCACAAAAGGCACATCCCAAAGGGCAGCCTGCTTGGGAAGAAACACAAACACTCCAAAATTTGCCGGGTTTCATTAAAACGGTTTCTATTTTAGGACCGTCGTGTAATTTCAGTAAAGCTTTATAAACTCTATCTAGTTTTGAACTTTGTAATTTTACAAGGTCAAAAGATAGAATTTTGAAATTTTTATTTAAGGCTTCCTGTAAATTTTTAGGTAAAGTTTTTATATCGTTCCAAGAACTTTTGCCGTCAACAAAAACCCCTTGCCTGATTTGATTTAGGCGGTAAGCCGGGAAATTTTGTTCTTTTACAAAGTTTTTTATTTTGATAAAGTCCATATATAAACATTTTATCAAATTTACGGGGATAAGGTTTCTTTTATTTATAATTTTAACTTTTGATTGACATTTTTTTTTTTTTTCTTAAAATACATTTATACTCAAATCTTATAAAATGAGCAAGGGAGAAAATATGAAAAATAAAAAAGGTTTTACTTTACTTGAATTATTGGTAGTAGTTTTAATTATAGGTATATTGGCAAGTATTGCTTTGCCGCAATATCGTATGGCAGTAACAAAGGCAAGAGTTGCAAGTATATTACCACTAATGCGAAGATGGTATGACGCTATGGCAGAATATAGATTACAACATGGTGATTACAATATTAATGATGCCTCTGCTTTAGGTGTATCTTGGCCAACTGATTGGAAAATAAGTGGTTCTAATAATCTTTGTGATGATCATGTAGAATGTTCAAATGATTATTGGTATTGCTTCGCTAATGAAGAGCTCTCGGGGCAGGTTTATTGTGATCACACTACAAATGATGGCGCTTTTGCAATAGTTTTATTTCAACCAGATGAACCTCTTTATAAAAAATGTCAAGGTAAAATAGCTTGTTATGCTGATGGTGAAGATGCCAATAAAGTTTGCAAAGCATTAGGTGGTACAATTGTCCGAGGTACAGGTATTACTTGGGAATATGTCTATTTGTTATAAATAAGATCGCGATACAAGGATAAAAATTTACCAAAAAGACGTCGCTGCCACAAAACTTAAATTGCGAAAATTCCTACTTTTTGCCTATTTGTCCCAAAAAATATAAAATATATACATGAGACAAATAAACCTAAACTCAAATCAAGGTTCTAAATGGTTGCCGACGGTATATATTATAATTTCCTTGGCTTTAATGATACTGCCGCTTCAGCAAACTGTCAATTCCGTTAGGGCAGTACTTGCTTATTTGTTCATACCCCAACTGCGTTTAGCCCACCAAACAAAAGAATATTTTAAAGATATCAACGAAGGAACACAAACTTTATTAAATGTCGCTTTGGAAAATTTTGAACTTAAAGAAAAGTTAAAAAAGATTCAAATTGAAGCACTGGAATTACCTACTTTAAAAGAAGAAAATGACCGCTTACGTAAAGCATTGAATTTAAAAGAATCAATAAAAATCAACGGTATTTGGGCAAAAGTGGCTTATAAAGAACCGAATAAAATGTCCAGCCTTATTATTGATAAAGGGGAAGAAGATGGTATTTCCTTGCGTTCCCCGGTTATCGCTTTAACATTAGATGGTACACCGGCTTTGCTAGGTATGATTGTTGAGATTTCAAAAAACACATCAAAAGTTTTACTTTTGCCTGATGAAGATTTTAATGCTTATGTTTACCTTGGAAATACAAAAACCGAAGGACTTTTAAAAGGCCAAGGTTTAAGAGCTGTGATTTTAAAATATCTGCCTTTGGAGGAAGATTTAAAAATTGATACACCTGTTTTTACATCTTCTTCAAGTGCATTGTTCCCGGAGGGATTGTTAGTCGGTTATCTTTTAAATGACGGTATGGAAGGTTTGACAGGTGCTTCAACTTATAAAGAGCCTACATTAAAGCCCGCTTTGAATTTTGATACGGTCAAAGAGGTTTTTGTTTTGTCTTATAAGGGGGCAAATAATGCTTAGAATATTAAACCTCGTTTTAGTTTTTATTGCCGCAACCATTTTTTATTGGCTCGGTTTAATTGTATTTGCTCCGCTTGAATTATCAGTTAATATGATGCTTGCTTTCAGTATAATAATTGCAGTAATACTGCCGCAAAGATATGGGTATACTTTTGCATTTTTCAGTGGTTTATTTTTAGATTTTTTGGGTACTTCACTTTTTGGTTCGCACGCACTTGCTTTTACCGTACTTATGGTTTTTTTCTATCAAGTTAGAGATAAAATTGATTTTAAAGAAAGCATACCTCAAATGGTTATAACAGGGATGCTTAATATTTTGTTTATCATTATTTTTGGTTTGCTTTCCAAAGTGTTTACAGGTTTCTTTGTATGGCAAGGGTGGAAAGATTTAATTTTCAGTTCTATCGTTTTAGGTTTAATTATGCCCTTATTTTACAATATAACCGATAAACTTTTGATATTTAATGTATTAAAAAAAGTAGATGAAAACTAAACTTAATTTTAATAATCACCGTCTTATATTTATGTTTATTTTAGCCTTGCTTTGTGGGGCAGTGATAGCATACAGACTGATTTTTATACAATTTATTTCACATCAAAAATATACTTCCCAAGCAGAAAAAAACAGAACACAAATTTTATACCAAACAGCCCCACGTGGCCAAATCTTAGCAAAAGGGGGGGAAGTTTTAGCCTCAAATCAGGCGGCGTTTTCGTTATATTATTTACCGCCTTTTGAAATGCCTGAAGAAAAAACTTTAATGGAAATGGCAGAAGCAGTTTCCAAAAATACTTTTAAATCACAAAAAGATATCTTGCAAGCCATAAAAAAATCTCTAAAAAGCGGTAAGGCAGCATTGCTTATAGATAATTTGGCACCTAAAAATGTTTTTGCTTTGGCTGAACTTCAAAACTTTTACCCCGGATTATATTTGCTTGAGGAAACAAAACGTTATTATCCATTCGGTGCAAGTGCTGCACATTTACTCGGTTATATCGGCACTATGGAAAAAAGTAACTGGAAAGAACTTTCCGGTGAACTTGACTATCGTTTAAATTCCAAAATAGGTAAAAGCGGTATAGAAAAACGTTATGAAAAAGAATTAAAAGGCCGGGATGGTGGCTTGTTTTTGGAAGTTAATTATAAAGGGCGCGTAACACAAATAATGAAAGATAACCGCTGGCGTAAAGGTGCTGATGTCTACACGACTTTACTTGCACCTGTCCAACAAGCAGCGGAAGATGCTGTTCGTAATTCTTTGACGGGGCGTGGCGCAGCGGTAGTATTAGATGTTAAAACCGGTGCAGTTCTTGCAATGGCCTCTTTACCTGATTGGGACCCAAATATTTTTACTCCTTATAACACCGGTAAAAATAATGAAAGTAAAATAAAAATACCGGAATATAATTTGGCGATACAAGGTCTTTTTCCGCCGGCTTCAACTTTTAAAACCATTACCGCATTAGCGGCTTATGAAAATGGTACACTTGACCTTAAACATGAGGATAATTGTACCGGCCATATTTACTTAAACGGGCGTGAATTTAAATGTTGGAAAAATCATGGTCCACATATAGATTTTATCAAAGGTATGGAACAAAGTTGCGATACCTACTTTTATAATTTAGGTTTGAAAACAGGTTCTTATAATATTGAAAAGATGCAACGTAAGTTCCGATTTGGGCGTAAAACGGGTATTGATTTACCCGGGGAAAAATCAGGTAATATCTATGGTCCTACAAAGCGCGCTAACCTAAAAACATACTGGTTTGGCGGGGATACTTTAAATTTGTCTATCGGGCAAGGTGAACTTTTGCTAACACCTTTACAAATGGCAGTATATGCTGCTGCGCTTGCTTCAAAAGGTAAAATTTGGAGGCCTTACTATATTGAGAAAGTAGTTTCGCCTACCGGTAAAGTTTTAGAAGAAGGTAAAAGTGAACTTATAGAACAGGTCGAGCTCAAGGAAGGCGCTTTTGAGTTAATACACAAAGCCTTAAAAAGCGTTGTTGATAATGCAACAGGCCGCGGCGCAAAAATTAAAGATATAGCGGTTTACGGTAAAACAGGAACCGCGCAAAACCCACACGGTGATGATCACGGTTGGTTTTTGGCTTTTGCTGGTGAAGAAAACGGTGAACCGGAAATTGCAGTTTCCGTTTTAATTCAATTCGGTAAAGGCGGTGGCGCACAAGCAGCACCTGCAGCTCGTAAAATTATTCAGGCTTATTTTGATTTAAAACATAGCAAGGATAAACAGGAAAGTAAAGATGTTAAATAATAACTCAGGGATAAAAACAAGGAAATTAGACTGGCCTTTAATATATGCCTTAATAGGTTTATGTGTGATGGGCTTTTTTACTATTTTGTCTGCCGTAAGCGGAACAAAGGAAATGGTTTCAATAATGCGTACCCACATAATTGCTTTGCCGGTAGCAATTGCTGCTTTTGTTTTTGGTTGGCTTTTTAATTATCAAATTTATGCCGAACATTACAAGAAACTTTATGCTTTTGTCATTTTTTTACTTGCTGCCGTTCTTGCTTTCGGTATTGTTGCGCGCGGTTCTCATTCTTGGTTTAGGTTCGGCGGATTTTCTTTCCAACCGGCTGAACTTTGCCGTATTGCTTTAATTGTTATAACTGCTGCTTTTTTGGCAAGCAGGCCAAGGCAAATAAAAAGTTTTAAAACACTTGCGATATTCGGTATGTTTATTTTGCCTGTTTTTGCACTTATTATGATGCAACCTGATTTCTCTTCGATAGTTGTTACTGCACCAGCCTTACTTATTTTATTATTTGTTGCCGGTGTAAATATTTATTACTTTGTTTTAATTATTGCTTTTGCTTTGATGGCAGGCATTTTCCCGATACTTTGGACTTATATTGGTTTGTATCCTGAAGTTTTGGATAATTCCGTAATTTTAGGTTGGGTAAATTCTTTATCTTTTGATATAGTGCCCTGTTTAATTTTCAGTGGTGTAATACTAACTTTATTTATAGTAGGTTGGTTTGTGCTTAGGTACTTCCGCCTTATTGTTCCTTTCAGTTTAACTATGGTTTTGGCTTTTAGTATGATTGCAGGTTTCTTTGGCGGTTACTTTGTTAACAAACATATAAAATCTTATCAGAGAAAAAGAGTTGAGGCCTTTTTGGCCCCATCGGCAGACCCTAAAGGTGCAAGTTATAACGTTTTGCAGGCACAAATTGCTATGGGTTCCGGTGGTGTGTTAGGGAAAGGTTTTTTCTCCGGTACACAATCTAGGCTAGGCTTTGTCCCAGAAAGACATACCGATTTTATTTTAGCAATTTTAGGTGAAGAAAAAGGCCTTATGGGTACTTTATTTGTTTTAGGTCTGTACATTTTGATGTTATGGCGTATAGTCTTTATAGCACGCAATTCAAGCGATTTGTTTGGTTATCTTCTTTGTTCCGGCATTTTCGCTATATTTTTTGTGTATATGGCATTTAACTTCGGCATGCTTATTGGAATTGTACCTGTGGCTGGTATTCCCTTGCCATTTATATCATATGGGGGATCCAATCTCGTTTCCAGTATGTGGGCAATGGGTTTGGTGGAAGGTGTTTATTTTAGGCGCCTTTCTTTGATCTAAAAAAATGCTATGATAGATATAGACACCGCTTTTAGGTATAGATTAAGATTAAATAAATCAGCGGGGTTTACGTGCCATAAGTTTATACAAGTTTTGGCTAATGCAGTAACTCAAAGTGGTTTAGATTATTCATTAAAAAAGAACCGTCCGAGAGTTTATGTATATTCAGGGGCTTTGGAAGATGAGGAAAGCCGTGCGGAAATTGCGGAGATTTTCTTTAAAACTTACATAGACCCAAAAGAAGTAAAAATAAAATTGTTGCCGTTTTTAAAGGGCAGCGGTTTTGAATTAAAAGAAGTTGAGACGTTACCCTATCACTTAAGCAATGTGCAAAATTTAATAAGCCACGTTTGCTATGAAATAGAGGGTGTTAGGGGCAGTATTAGTAGGGCGCTTTCTTTATGTCCTAAATCTGAAAGGAAGCACCTTTATAGCATAGAGCGTTTAGACGCTAAAAAAATTAAAGTAGTAATGAAACTTAATCCTTCTGGAAGTTTTAGCCCTGTGCTGGAGTTATTGACGTTGCTCAGGTTAGATGTTAAGAAGGAAGATTATAAAGCCACCCGTATAGCCCTCTATTGGGCAGATAAACAAGGGGTTTTACAATCCGTGTAAGTGGGAGAAAAAATGAAAAGATCACATCTTAAAGCAGTAAGAGCAGTAAAAGAACAGAAGCAGCAGCCTATTAGGCCGGCTTATCTTAATGATGACGGTAAAACAGAAGTTGAAGTGTTAGTAAATACCGCATTTGAAGAAACCAGAATCGCCATTTTGGAAAACGGTGTTTTGGTTGAACTTTTGTGGGATAGAAGAAATACAGCCTTAAATTTAGTAGGTAACATTTATAAGGCAACTGTGGAAAATGTTTTACCCGGTATTAATAGCGCATTTTTAAATATAGGTTACGAAAAAAATGCTTACCTTTATATAACAGATACCATTGAAGGCGGTAAGAAACCGATTGATGAAATCTTATATAAAGGCCAAGAAATTATGGTGCAGGTCGTTAAAGACAGTATCAGCACAAAGGGTATGAAAGTAACGATGGATGTTACTTTACCCGGCAGATATTTAGTTTTAACACCTAATCAAAAATATGTCGGTGTTTCCAAAAATATTGAAGATCTTGAAAGGCGCGATCAGTTAAATGCTTATGTGGAACGTTTAGCAGAAAAATATCTTGAAGGTATGGGCTGTATAGTTCGCACCGAAGCAGAAGATGCAACTGATGAAGAACTTGAAAAGGAAATCAAATATTTGTATCGTCAATGGAAAACCATTATCACTCGTTTTGAGAATCAACCAGCCCCTTCAATGCTGCATGAAGATATGGGTAGTGTCTTGCAAGTTTCAAGGGATATTTTGACGGAAAATGTACGCCTTTATATGCTTGATAACAAAAAAGATTATGATAAAGTCGTAGATTTTGTCAGTAAAATTTCACCCGAACTTGTAGACAGAATTAAACTTTATACCGGCAAAACACCTATTTTTGAGGCCTATAATATCGATCAAGAAATAGAGCGTATGCGCCGTATTAAAATACCTTTAGCCAACGGCGGAAGTATTATTATTCAAGAAGCTGAATCTTTATGCGCTATCGATGTAAATACAGGCAAATTTACAGGTGAAAATTCCCAAGAAGAAACAGTAACCCGTACCAATATCGAAGCGGCTTACGCAATTGCAAGGCAACTTCGTTTAAGAAATATCGGCGGTATTATTGTTATTGACTTTATTGATATGCGCAAGGCCTCAAACCGTCATAAAGTTGTTGATGCTTTGAATGATGCTACAAAACGCGACAGGGCAAAAATTCGCATTTTACCGATAACACGTCTTGGTTTAGTTGAAATGACACGCGAACGCAGAACACGCAGTACCGGTAATTTGATTACTGAAGAATGTCCTCAATGTCATGGTAGTGGGCGTGTGTTATCTGCCGAAACTATGCGCATTAATTTGCAACGCGAGATTTATGATTTAACACAAGGCAAACCCGGCGGTACTTTAAAACTCGTTGTACACCCGGCATTATCCGAGCATTTGCGCCAAAAATTAAGTTTGGTGGAAAAGAATATTAACCGTACAATTAAAATTACGGCTGATCCGCAAATTGCGTGGGAAGATTATAAAATTATTTTAGAGTAATTTTATTTAATTTTTATGTTAAAAACCTCTTGTGCCGATTAGTACAAGGGGTTTTTATATAGGTCTTTTGGGGTTCTTTTACTTAGGTCCTTTTTCCCTTGTGGGAACATTTAAATAAAAATAAAATATAAATACAGGAATGCATAGGAGGCATTTATGAAAAAGAAAGTTTTATCTTTAACTCTAATGAGTTTTGTTTTGCTTACATCTTTAGTTTTTGCTAAAGATAGTGAAGAATTGATTAATAGAAAGGAATTGAGTTTAGAAATTGAAACTCAAATTCATGATAATTTACCGGCAAGGCCTGAAGGTAACTATTTAAATGAAGATCCCTTAGGGTATTTGTCTATAACAGAGATTAAGGAACTATCCTATGAGATAATAAATATTTTGCAAAGTGAAGGGCCATTATTGTTGAATATGTCAGATCTGTCCCAGTTTAACGTTATGAGTTATGTGGTGGATATGAATGATAAAAAAATCTTTAAATCAATAATAAAAATCGGATACAGTCCAAAAGTTAGGGTTGAGTTACCTACAAGAAATGCAAATATTTTTACCCAAATAGTTTTGTCCGAAAACAAAGATGCTTTAGATTATCTATATATTTCCTTACCAAATGAAACTTTAATTAATGAAATGTATTATGCCTTGCAATCCTTGATTAAAACTAGTAATAAGGACAAGGAATTGAGTGATGATTGGTACTCAAAAACAATATTTAAGTATCGTAAGAGACCTGCCCTCGGGGAAGATTTAGCACAAGCAGTTTTATATGGTAAAAAAGAAGGGCTGGAAGAATTAAAAATCGCTTATAGAAATTTACCTACAGAAACGAGAGCACAAGAGTTATATAGGGCTTTGTTAATTTTAATTTATTATCATATAGATAACATCGGTAAAAAATAATATAAGTATTGGTATTTTAGAAAAGGGTTGCCAGATAATTTTCAGGCAACCCTTTTTTATAATTAATTTTTATGCTTCGCCGAAGTTTTTTATCTCATCTGATTTTAGTTTTATATAATCTGTTTTACCTGTTCCGCCTAAAGGTATTTCTTCAACTACGCGAAGTGTTTTCGGTATCCAAAGTTCACTAAAACCTTTATCTTTTAAAGCTTGCTGTAAAACTTTTAAATCGGCATCTTGTTTTTGTGTGTAAGCAATAAGTTGTTCACCGCGTTTTGCATCGGATTTGGAAATTACAGCATGTTTAATATCGGGCCAAATTTCCGTCATAGCAAATTCTATTGCGGTTAATGAAACCATTTCACCCGCAATTTTTGCAAAACGTTTTGCGCGGCCTTTCATAACAACAAAGCCGTCGGCGTCAAAGTCCACAATATCGCCGGTATCATACCAACCATCTTTGAGCGGTTGAATAACACCCGGGTTATCTTCTTTTAAATAACCCAGCATTACATTATCACCTTTAATAAACAGGCGTCCGCCTTCATTAACACCTTCAATTTTTTCAATGCGTGCTTGCATACAAGGTAATAGTTTGCCGACTGTTCCACGCCTGTAATACATTGGTGTGTTAAAAGAAACAACGGGGCTTGCTTCAGTCGTACCATAGGCCTCTAAAATACGTATACCGAATTTTTCTGTCCATAAAGCAAAAGTTTCATCTTTTAACTTTTCGCCGCCGATGCCTATGTATTTAATGTTATAGAAGTCATAAGGATGCGCTTGTTTACCGTAAGCATTTAAGAAAGTATCCGTGCCAAAGAAAACATTTGCGTTTCTATCGTAAACAAGTTCCGGTATCGCTTTGTAATGCAAAGGTGAAGGATATAAAAACACTGATGCACCGTTTAAAATAGGTATAAATAAACCGCATGCCAAACCGAAACTATGGAACATCGGCAAAGCGTTAAAGAATTTATCCTGTAAGCCCATTTGAATTAAACTGGACATTTGGTATCTGTTCATATTTAAATTCTTGTGGCTTAACACTACACCTTTTGGTGCGCCCTCAGAACCGCTTGTAAATAGCACAACGGCAGGTTTATCTGGGTTTCTATCTTTGCAGGTCATTTTATAAGCCTGGTGGGGGAAAGCACTTTGTAAAACTGCTATAATTTTGTCAGTTATATTTATAGTTTTCTGTATATCTTCAAGGTAAACTATTTTTGTATCTGTTTGATTTATTGCCTCGATAATATTGCCCAGTTCCGCTTTTTGTATAAATGCTCGTGAAGTCACAAGCACTTTAATTTGTGCAACTTTTAATGCAAGCAAAATGTTTTTCACACCTGCGGAAAAGTTTATCATAGCCGGTACTCTGCCGTATGCCATAAGCCCGAAAATGCTTAAAGCACAAGCGTTAACATTTGGGAGCATTAAACCGATAAACTCGCCTTCTTTAGAAAATTGTGTAAACTTTCGCCCAAGTAAGAAAGAGCCTGTAAGTAAAGTTCCAAAGGATACGGTTTTACGTGTCATATCTTCCAAAGCACGCGTGGAACGGCGTGCAAGGTCCACCGCTTCAATTAAGCAACGGAAAATTGTGTGTTGTAAATTGAAACTTTTTACTTTCATTTCAAGTAATAAATCATATACGGCATCTTCCGCTTTATAGCGGCGGTTGCGGCCTTTTAAAGTGCTTGAAATATTTAATTTTCTTGGCGGTAAAACATTTATTACATATTCCAAATTACTGGGCAAATGTCTAAGTTTGCGCCCATAATAAGACCAACGCGTATATTGTGTATTTTGAATAAAAATCGGTAAAACTTGTGCTCCGGAACGTTCAACAATCATAGCCGGGCCGGGGTAAACTTTCATTATACCGCTTGTAGTACTCATGCGGCCTTCCGGGAAAATTACAACTTTTGTTCCTTTTTTGACTCTATCAATAATTGTTTTAACAGCGATAGCATTTGTAGGGTCAACGGGAATATGGCGAACATATCTCAAAAATATACGTACCCAAAAACGTTTTGCGATAGTGCTGTCCACCATAAAGACAATGTCTTCCGGTAAAAATGCGGCAAGCAAAAGCGGATCTAAAAATGAATTGTTATTTGCAACTATTACTGTCGGGCCTTCGGCTTTGGAATAGTTTTCCATACCAACTAATTTAATTTTATAAATACTGTTTAAAAAGAAATATGCTGCAGATCTTAAAACATAATCAGGCAAAAGTGTGCAAGTGTAAATTGCAATAATAAGGTTTGCCGCTGCAAGAACGGTAATTATCGCCGGTGTGCCAAGCCCTACGTATAATAGAGCATAGGCCACTAATCCGGCAAAAACCATAAAGAAAGCATTTAAGAAATTACAGGTTGCAAGCATACGTGTTCTGAATTTATCTGAAAGCATCACCTGCAAATGTGCATTAAGCGGAACAATATAAAGGCCCCCGCAAATTGAAAGCATAATTATACCCATTGTTAATGCAATGCCGAAGGGGGAACTTAAAAAGAGCGGTAAAGTTATAGGTGCAGCAAAATCTGGCATTAAGGCTAAAATGAATGCAATAAGCAGTAATGATAGAGACATCCCCACCGTGCTGAAGGGGACATATTTTATGCTGATTTCCGTTTTAACTAAACGATAGCAAGCCAAACACCCAATACCTACGGAAACACAGAATACTGTTATCAAAAATGTATAAACTTCCGGTGCAAGATTCAAAATTGAATTTGTAACGCTGTTAAGTTGTGAAAGTAAAATTGCGGCCACAACCCAAAACCAGTTAATTGCCAAAATTGCCAAAAATAATTTTTTTGATTGATTTGCCCTTGATAAATTGCGCCAAGTGCTTTTAAAAATGTTTGGAGAAATTTTTACGGCATCTGCAATCGGTGCTAACGGTGTAAACAAACGCGTAACAAGGTAACCAGCAACAGACAAAATAAGCATAAAACCAAACATTATGCCTAAGTTTAATTTAGGTTCAGCTAAATGTAAACCTATAATTGTACCCAGTAAAATTGCAATATATCTGCTTGATTCTAGCAAAGCGTTACCGTCAATAAATTCGGTTTTCTGCAAAACTTGTGTCATCACGGCATATTTGATAGGCCCAAAGAAAGCGGATTGCGTTCCCATAATAAATAAAGCACAGAGCAAAATTATTACAGAGTTTAGATAAAACCCTAAAGCAACAATTAAAACGGTAAAAATTTCAGAAAATTTAATTATACGGGTGACTTTTGTTTTATCGTATTTATCACCGATTTGGCCTGCTAATATAGAAAAGATGAAGAACGGTAACATATAAATACCGATTATCATTAAAACTAATTTTGCAGTTTGCCCACCGTGTAAAGTTAAAATATGTGCGGCAATTAAGGCGGTTAAAGCGGTCCTTATCAAATTATCGTTAATTACACCGCAAACCTGTGCCCAGAATAATGCGGCAAAGTCTTTGCCTGCAAGTAATTTTAAAAGTCTTTTCATAAATACTCCTTAAAGGGTAAAAACCCCATAGAATAATTATATAAAATTAAGGGTTGAAATTACGTGTTGTATTCATTATAATATAAGTATAGGGATAAAGGAGGGGATTTTTATGTATAAAAAAGGTTTTACTCTTATAGAATTGCTTATGGTGGTGTTAATTATTGGCATTTTATCAGCAATTGCTTTACCCCAATATAAGAGGGCAATTGAAAAGTCAAGATATGCAGAAATAGAAGAAATGATACACAACATACTTAGTGCGGAGCAAAGATATTATCTTGACCATGGCACTTTCACTGACACTTTTAACAAGTTAGATACCGATTTTTCAATCAGCAATGGCGTAATATCCGGAAATCTGTTGCGTACTGATAATATGGAAATTTCAATAGACGCAAAATATATTGAGGCAAGTAGAACTAAAGGAACGCCTAGGGTTGATCTTACTAGTGTGTATACCATATATGGGGATATGGAAACGGGGAGAATTTTTTGTCAAGATGATATTGAGAAAGATGATATAACTTGTAAATGGTTTGGGCTTGATGAAATGAAGATGTGTTATGATGACGTCGTTGTAGGTGTAAAAGATCATTGCCCGGACGAGATTTCATCGCAAGAGTCATGCGAAAAGAACGGTTGTTATTGGGATACTAGTACGAAACCGGAAAGTTGTACATGTAAACCGTAATAAAGTATCTTAGGTTAATTTCTAGGGGTTTGTTGGGCTAAAGTTGTACGCTATATTCATTATGATGTGGATATGGTAATAGAAGAAGTGATTTTTATGTGTAAAAAAGGTTTTACATTAATAGAAATGTTAATTGTTGTTCTTATAATAGGTATTCTCGTTACCTTGGTATTTCCGCAGTATATGAGATCACTTGAAAAATCAAGGTATTCAGAAGCGGCTGAACTTCTGCGAAGTATCTATACTGCCGAGCAAAGATATGCCTTGGAACATAGTGGCTATGCGGAAGATTTTGATGATTTATATCTTGATTTCAGTGATGTTGCTTTGGAAAGGGAGGATAAGTCTACGATTGTCGTTAAGAATTACAAAATCACGTTACAAAATGCAAATGCTGATATTCCTCTTGTACAGGCAATAAGGGCAAAAGGTGGTAATAATATTTATGGAATATACAAAAATTTAAGGACAGGTGCTATATTTTGTGAGGATATGTTAGAAAAGGACAATATAACCTGTGATTTGTTTGGTATTTGGAGTTCCCTTAAAACTTGTGAAGATGGTTCTGTAATTGATAATGGGGAAGAATGTCCGAAAGAAGAACAACAAGAGGAGACACATGTGTGTCCAAATAATTTCGAATGGAATTCTAGCCAAGGAAAATGTACGCAAATATGTGCTAATCCTCCATGCAAAAAAATCAAGGCGGTTTGTCCATCCGGGTATTCATGGAATCTTACAGAGTGCGTGCAATAAGATAATTAACAAAATTTTTTAACCCCCGGTTAATGCCGGGGGTATTTTTATTTAATAAGTAAAGGGGAAACAAAATTCATAAAGTAGCCAAGCACGATTATACCGATTAAAACTGCCAGGAAAAATGTCGCAAGAAGTTTAATTTTCATTGCACCGCGAAGTATTACGGCTTCGGGCAAACTCATTGCGGAAACAGACATTAAAAATGCAAGCACCGTTCCAAGCGGTAAGGGGCGCTCAAAAAATATCAAAGCAATAGGTACAACACCGGCGCAACTGCCGTAAATCGGTGCGCCTAAAATTGCGGCAAGCGGAACGCTGAAGATACCGCCCGCATTAACTATTTTAACAATACTTTCATCTGAAACATAAATGTTTAAAACTGCACCAAGAGCAACGCCGGCAAGTATCCAAACCCATAAGCGTTTAACAATTTTTGAACCTTCGTTTGTCCCAAATTTAAGGCGGGCTTTAAAATTTTTATATTCTGGAAAAGTTGGTTCTTCTTCTATGAAAGCAGGCTCAAGATATTTTGCAAAACCGAGTTTTTCAAGTGTCCAACCAGCTATCATACCTACTGTTATTCCCCCGATAATATAAGCAACAGTTACAGTTAGACCAAAATATTTCGGCATCAAAACAACCAAATATTCATTGACGAGAGGGGAAACTGCCAAAAAACAAATTGCCGATGCGAACGGTACGCGCAGTTTAACTAAACTTAAAAATATAGGCACTGATGAACAAGAACAAAAAGGTGTAAAAATAGCAAACATGGCTGCGGCAAAACTGCTTAAAAATCGATGTTTGCTTGCAAGATATTTTTCCATCGTTGCTTTTGAAAGATAAGTGCGCAAAACGCCGATAGCACTTATTGCAATAAATAGGATAAGTATGATTTTAATTGAATCACTAATAAACATTACCGCTGCTTGCCCCCAAGTTGAAGCGGTATCTATGCCAAGCCAAGTAGCCAAAATATAATTAGTTAAAGCGTGCATTATTCGGCCTTATGATTTTTCTTTTGGCAGTTGCCCTTACCGTCAGCACAATGACAACAGGTGTCTTTTGATTTCTTTTTTAGATAGTTATCTAACTTTTCAAGTAATTTTTCAAACATAAAAACTCCTTACAACTAAACAAATTTTAGCATTTTAGGAGACATAGAACAATTAAAAGAGCGTCAAATTTGGTACAATATACTTGTATAAATTCATTAAAGGAGATTTTATGAGTTGCGAAAAATGTACACCCCACATTGCAAATATGTGCAGTGTCTGTAAAGGCGCAAAACATCAACCTGCCCCAATTCCCGAAGAAGGCAAATGGGTTTGCGCTAAAGAAATTAAAGATATCAGCGGTTTAACGCACGGTATCGGTTGGTGCGCACCACAACAAGGTGCTTGCAAATTAACTTTAAACATCAAAAACGGTGTTATTAAAGAAGCTTTAGTTGAAACTTTAGGCTGCAGCGGTATGACACACTCCGCCGCAATGGCAGCAGAAATTTTGACAGGCAAAACAATTTTAGAGGCATTAAATTCTGACCTCGTTTGTGATGCCATCAATACTGCTATGAGGGAACTTTTCCTTCAAATCGTATATGGCCGCTCACAAAGTGCATTTTCAGAAGGCGGTTTAACTATCGGTGCAGGGCTTGAAGATTTAGGTAAAGGCCTCCGCTCCCAAATCGGCACGATGTATGCAACCGAGGCTAAAGGCCCGCGTTATCTTGAAATGGCAGAGGGCTATGTTCTTGAAGTCGGCCTTGATAAAAACAATGAAATTATCGGCTACAAATTTGTAAACCTTGGCAAAATGATGGACGCTATCAAAAAAGGTGAAGATCCAAAAATTGCCTATGAAAAAAATATCAGCAAATACGGGCGCTATGACGAAGCCGTCAAGAAAATTGACCCGAGGAAGGAGTAAACTATGGTAACTTTTGAAGGTTATGAAAGAAGAATTGAGAAAATAAATTCCGTCTTAAAAGAATACGGTATTGCCTCCCTTGAAGAAGCAAAAGAAATCTGCACCAAAAAAGGTGTTGATGTCGAATCTATCGTCAAAGGTATTCAGCCTATTGCTTTTGAAAATGCTGTTTGGGCTTATACAGTCGGCGCTGCAATCGCAATTAAAAGCGGTGTAAAAACAGCAGCGGAAGTAGCAGAAAAAATCGGCGTCGGTTTACAAAGTTTTTGTATCCCCGGCTCAGTTGCTGATCAACGCGCCGTCGGTTTAGGCCACGGTAATTTGGCTGCAATGTTACTTAGGGAAGAGACAAAATGTTTCTGCTTCTTAGCAGGCCATGAAAGTTTTGCCGCCGCAGAAGGCGCAATCGGTATTGCAAAAACCGCAAATAAAGTCCGCAAAACACCGCTCCGCGTAATTTTGAACGGGCTTGGTAAAGATGCGGCTTATATTATTTCAAGGATCAACGGTTTTACTTCTGTTGAAACTAAATATGATTATTATACCGGCAAACTTGAAATTGTTTCAGAAAAAGCATTTTCCGACGGTGACCGTGCAAAAGTTAAATGCTATGGCGCTGATGATGTAAACGAAGGTGTTGCCATTATGAGGCATGAAGGTGTAGATGTTTCCATTACTGGTAACTCTACAAACCCGACACGCTTCCAGCACCCCGTTGCCGGCACATATAAAAAATGGGCTGTGGAAAACGGCAAGAAATATTTCTCCGTTGCATCCGGCGGCGGTACAGGCAGAACTTTGCACCCCGACAATATGGCGGCAGGCCCGGCTTCTTATGGTATGACTGACACCATGGGCCGCATGCATAGCGACGCACAATTTGCAGGTTCTTCATCAGTTCCCGCACACGTTGAAATGATGGGGCTTATCGGTATGGGTAATAACCCGATGGTAGGCGCCTCAGTAGCAGTCGCAGTAGCAATTGCCGAGGCAAAATAAATAAGTATTTTACTTAACAATAACTCCCCTACGAAAGTGGGGGAGTTTCTTGTTTCTAGTACGGAAATTGTTAAAGGTTTAATTTTTTTGTAAAATGTGTGTATGCGCACAGTAATTATGAAAAATAAGAACGGTTTTATGTTAATCGAAATATTAGTGGTAGTTTTGATTATAGGCATACTTGCAAGCATTGCTTTGCCGAGATATCAAATGGCAGTTGATAAAACAAAATATACAAATCTAATGCCGATAACAAAAACCATACTAGAATCTCAATTACGGGCTTTATTGGAAACAGAAAACCCTTCTTTCGAAGATTTAGATATCGGTATACCTGGAAATTGTACGCTGGTTGATGGTCATCCGTGGGCCATTACTTGTGATGATGGTAGATGGGGTTGCTTAATGAGGAGAAGTGGTGGTACTCCTGTTAGATATTGGACTCGTTGTACTGATGTAGGACTTAATGCTTCTTATTTTTATACCATAAACATGGGGTCATCGGATGTTTCTGCGCGATGTTATGCCCATACTACGGAAGATGATGATAGGCCCAATCGTTTATGTAAGGCACTTACAAATAAAGAAAATCGTGAAGCAAGGGAAGGTATTGCCATGTTTTGGCAACCTAACGGCCCTTGGGTTCAATCAAACGGATATTCTTTTTAGAATATAAATTTAAATAATAAAAGCCTCTTAATAATCTAATTTTTTACAATAGAATACTCCATACACTAATCATAAAATATGCTATAATATATATGTTGGGCCATTAGCTCAGTTGGTAGAGCAGACGCCTCTTAAGCGTAAGGTCGAGAGTTCGAGTCTCTCATGGCCCATTTTTTTACTATTTAAATTGAGGGACGGGTGGCGGAATCGGCAGACGCGTACGCCTTAGGAGCGTATGGAGCAATCCGTGAGGGTTCAAGTCCCTCTCCGTCCAAACTATCAGGAGCATAAAATGTCAGAAGACGGAAAACAAAATATTACCACAAAACAAATTTCAAAAGAAGGCTGCACCGTTGTTTTAGCAGTTACCGCTAATGCAACTTTGGTTAATGAGTGCTTTCATAATGCCACATTACAAGTACAAAGCCGCGCCCAAATGCAAGGTTTTAGGGCAGGTAAAGTTCCTTTAGATTTAGTTAAGAAAAATTTTTCAGGCCATATTATTGAGCGCACTTTGGATACCATTATCCGCCGTGCTTCTTTAGTTGCCTTACAAGAAACAAAATTAAATGCAGTTATGGCACCTACCGTCAGCAAAGCAGATTTCAGTGCTTTAAAAGAAAATGAACCCTTTACTTTTGAAATGACAGTAGACATCGCCCCTGAATTTGAACCGAAAGACTATATCGGTATTAAAATTACTAAAAAAGACAATGCCGTTAAACCTGAAGATATAAAAAACCATATCAATTCTGTCCTTGAAAATAATGCTACTTTGGAAGCCGCTAAAGAGGATGAAGGCGTTTGTGATACAAGTTATGTAATCGTCAGTTATACAGGTAAGAAAAACGGTGAGCAAGACAAAAAATATACCGCGAGAAGCGAAATGATTGATATGTCTGCCCCGCAAACAATTGCCGGCCTTGCCGACAATTTAAAAGGTATGAAGAAAGGGGAAACAAAAACTTTTGAAATCAAAGAAGAGGAAACCCCTGTTGAAATTACCGCTACTGTTGAAGAAATTAAAAATAAAGTTTTGCCTACTTTAGATGATAAATTTGCTAAAGATATGGGCTTTGAAAATGTTGAAAAACTTGAAGCACATGTCAAAGAGGCTTTGGAACATGAAGCAAAACATAAAGCCGATAGGGATGTAACCGCTCAAATTGAAGATGCTTTGGTTAAAGCCAATGATTTTGCTTTACCTAAATCTTTAGTTGATTATCACACCAATTTGTCCGTTGAAAACTTTATTCAAAGGATGTTCGGCGGCAGAACGGCAAATATCCCTGAAGAAAACCGCAAAACATTTGTTCAAAAGATGCGCCCTTCCGTTGAAAAAGATTTGAGAATCGGCTATATCATCCACGCCATTGCAAATAAAGAAAATATCGCCGCAACAGATGCTGACCTCAAAGAAGAAATGGATAATGCCTTGAAAAATTCCCCTAAAGAGGCGGAACAAATCAAGCAATTCTTCGAAACACGCAAAGATGATATTTTAGCAACAATTAAAGAAAGAAAAGTGTTTACTTTCTTAAAAGAAAAAGCAAATATTGCTTAAGTCAAATTCCTTACAGTTAAAAAGCCCCTCTTAAGACGAGGGGCTTTTTTAAATATAGGTCTTAAGTCCCACCCACTTGAAAAATAGTCAAACTTCCGTTAAACTATAACTATCTTTAAAAGGAGGTTGTCATGGTAAAAGGAGGAGAAATTATCAGTATGATTTCCATACTGATACTGTTGCTCTCTCCACCTGGAGTGGCAGCAGAAAATAAAGGGTTGTTTGACAGCAAGCAGTTCACTAAACAAGTTAAGTTAGAATTAAAAGTAGCACAGGTTACAAAACACCCGTTACTCGTTCGCGGGCCTTTAGATTATTTGGCTGAAGGCGGTAGGGCTGTTGCGGACGATAATAATGAGGCATCATATTACTTATGTAAAGATAAACCCATATTGACCGATGAAGGCACTTTGGCTGAAATTGCCAAAGAAGTTGCCTCTGTGCCGAATTATCAAATTAGAGAATTAAAGTCAAAATATTACTGTTATAGGTTCGATATATTAAGTTATTTTATTGCCGAACATCAAAATAATGCCTTAAAACGCGCATTGGACGGGGGATTTGATGAATATTTTATAGTGGTAAAAAATCCTAACCCATATAATTTGCTTTATTTGCTAAACCAGGCTGTATTTGCGGAAAATAAAGAGGCTTTGCGTTTGCTGGCGGATAGGAATAGTCAATATCTATATTTAGCCTTACTTAATTTTGTTCCGCAAAATGACGAAAAATTTATTGATTGGCCCGCCGAAATTAAAAAGCGTGCACATAAGTATAAAAATCGTAAAGTAGATTATAATGATTTAGTTCAGGCGGTTTTGCATAACAGCCAATATGATTTGGCTACCATTAAAGAATTTATTCCAAAAGACTCACGTCAGGCAGAATATGTGAAGGCTTTAAATTCTTTAATTGATATAAGATTACATTCAAAATAATTTAAATAAAAACAAAAACCCCCGCAGTAAACGCGGGGGTTTTATATCTTTATTTTTTCTTAAATTTTACCTTCGTAGGCATCAAGGTAAATTTGTTTAATATCCTTAAACAAAGGATAAACAGGGTTTGCAGCGGTACATTGATCATCAAAAGCAAGTTCTACAAGTTCGTCAAGTTTTGCCATAAAATCTTTGCGGCTTATACCGTAATCTTTTATTGAAGCCGGCAAACCGATATCCTTTTTGAGTTTAATGATGGCTTTAAGTAAGAGTTTTACTTTTTCATCATCATTTTTACCGCCGAGTTTAAGTTCATCGGCAATTTGCCCATAGCGTTCTTTTGCGCAAGGATATTTATATTGCGGGAAAGTTGCTTGTTTTTGAGGGCAATCGGTAGCGTTATATTTAATAACTTGGCAAATCAAAAGTGCATTTGCAACACCGTGCGGAATATTAAACATTGCCCCAAGTTTATGTGCCATAGAGTGGCATATACCTAAGAAAGCATTTGCAAAAGCCATACCGGCAATAGTTGCCGCATAGTGCATTTTTTCGCGTGCCAGAGGGTCTTTTGCACCGTCTTTATAAGAGCGTACCAAATATTTGAAAACAAGTTTTGTTGCTTCTAAGGAATTTGAGTTCGTAAAGTTTGTTGCCATGCTTGAAACATATGCTTCTAAACAATGTACCAAAACATCAATACCTGATGCTGCGGTTAAACCCTTTGGCATATTATCAACAAAGTTAGGATCTACTATTGCCATGTCAGGTGTTAAAGCATAGTCTGCAAGAGCATATTTGATATGGGTTTCGTCGTCGGTAATAATTGAAAACGGTGTTACTTCTGAACCTGTACCGGAAGTGGTAGGAATTGCAACCAAATTTGCTTTTACGCCAAGATCGGGAATTTGGCAAATGCGTTTTCTAATGTCCATAAAGCGCATGGAAATATCTTCAAAATTAGTTTCCGGCTGCTCATACTTAAGCCAAATAACTTTTGCAACGTCCATCGGCGAGCCGCCACCAAGTGCGATAATCAAATCAGGCTCATACGGGTTAACAATATCCATTGCCTGTTTAACAGTTGAAAGGGTTGGATCCGGTTTAACATCAAAGAAAATTTGATAATCAATATCAAGTTCTTCTAAAACATCGGTTACTGCGGAAACCGCACCTGAGTTAAATAAAAACCTGTCTGTAACGATAAAAGCACGTTTTTTGCCTTTTAAAACACGCAGGGCCAAATCAACCGCGCCCCTCTTAAAATAAATTTTCCTTGGAACTTTAAACCAAAGCATATTCTCTCTCCTTTCTGCAACTGTTTTATAATTAAGAAGGTGTTCAACACCAATGTTTCCGCTGACGGAGTTACCGCCCCAAGAACCGCAACCTAAAGTCAAAGACGGTTCCAATTTGAAATTGTATAAGTCCCCTATTCCACCTTGTGAGGAGGGGGAATTGATAATCAAACGACAAGTAGGTATCTGGCCTGAAAAATAATTTATTCTTGCCTGATTTAAGGGGTTTGTATAAAATGCGGCACTATGGCCTGCTCCGCCGAGTAAAACGAGTTTATGTGCAATATCAACTGCTTTTTTAAAATCTTCAGCACGATATAAAGCAATAACGGGGGAAAGTTTTTCATGCGCAAAGGGATTTAAGAAGTCGTAAGTCTTTTCTTCACCGACTAAAACCTTTGTCTCTTCCGGTACTTTTATACCGGCAAGTTTTGCAATCGTATGTGCTGTTTGACCGACGATTTTAGGGTTAACACTTGTGCAACCGCATTTTAAAGCGGCTTTTAAAGCGCCTGCACTGCAAGCAGCACCTTTTGTGCGTGGGTCAATTAAAAGGATTGAAGAAACTTTCTTTTCTTCTTTTGCATTTAAGATATAAGCACCGCGTTTTACTAGTTCTTTTTTTACTTGGTCGTAAACCTTATCAACAACAATGATTGATTGTTCTGAGGCACAAATCATACCATTATCAAAAGTTTTTGAAAGTAAAATTGAACTTATCGCCATTTTAATATCTGCAGTTTCATCAATTACTGCCGGAACATTACCCGGCCCTACGCCGAGTGCCGGCCTGCCGGAAGAATAAGATGCTTTGACCATCCCTGTACCGCCTGTTGCTAGAATAGTGGCAATATTTTCATCGTGTATTAAGTAGGTTGTCAGTTCAAGGGTGGGCTCATCTATCCAGCCTATAATGTTTTCCGGTGCGCCTGCTTTTACGGCGGCATCTAAAACAATTTTTGCTGCTGCGATAGTGCTTTTTTTAGCGCGCGGATGGGGGGAGAAAATTATTCCGTTCCTTGTTTTTAAACAAATAAGAGATTTAAAAATTGCGGTGGATGTGGGGTTTGTTGTTGGGATAATTCCTGCGATAATGCCTAAAGGTTCGGCAACAATTTTTGTGCCGTTGATTTTATCTTCTTTAATAATACCGCAGGTTTTGACATTTTTGTGTTTATTAAAAATATATTCGCTGGCATAGTGGTTTTTGATAACTTTATCTTCCACCACGCCCATACCGGTATCTTCCACAGCCATTTTGGCAAGCGGTATGCGTGCTTTATTTGCGGCTGCTGCTGCTGCTTTAAAGATTGCATCAACTTGTTCCTGACTGAAAGTTGCAAAAATCTCTTGTGCTTTTTTGACTTTTTGAATTAAATTTTCCAAAGATTTAATTGAATCTACTTTTGTATTGTTTGTTTTAACGGTTTTTATTTCTTTTTTTGGCATAATTACTCCCTATATATATTTTACCAAAAAAGGAAGTGGAAAAATTAAAAGCCAAATAAAATTCCGAATCTATACACCAAGAATGCTACAAGCCACGCGACCCCGCATTGAAACAAAACTACACCAAGGGCATAACGTCTGCCAAGTTCGCGCCGTACAGTCGCAATCGCGGCAACGCAAGGTGTGTAAAGCAAGCAAAAAACCAAAAAGACAAATGCGGTAAGTTGTGTAAATAAAGTTGGCAAAGCATCAACATTTCCGCCCAGCAGAACGGTCAAAGTGCTGACAACACTTTCCTTTGCCATAAAGCCCGTTAGGAAAGAAGTGGAAATGCGCCAATCATGCATACCAAGCGGCGTAAAAATCGGCGTAATTAAGTTACCCAAAAAGGCAAGTATGCTGTTTGAAGAATCTGTTACTAAATTCAGACGTGTATCAAAACTTTGTAAAAACCAAATTATCAAGGACGCAACAAAAATTATCGTAAATGCCTTTGTTATAAAACCTTTTGCTTTTAAATAAATCAGGCGCAAAACATTTATTGCACTCGGCAAACGGTAGTTTGGAAGTTCCATTACAAAGGGGGTGGCCTCGCCTTTATACACAAATGCTTTAAGCAAAAGTGCCATAATTATGCCGACTATTATCCCTAGCAAATATAAACTCAAAATCACAAGCACGCGGTTTTGCGTAAAAAATGCGGCAGTAAAAAACGCGTATATCGGCAGTTTGGCAGAGCAACTCATAAACGGTGTTAGCAAAATTGTCATTTTCCTATCCCTTTCAGATGGTAAAGTGCGGGCTGCCATGATTGCCGGAACGGAACAACCAAAGCCAATAAGCATCGGTACAAAACTGCGGCCGGAAAGCCCAAGTTTGCGAAGTGCCTTATCCATAATAAAAGCAACACGCGCCATATAACCGGTATCTTCCAAAATTGAGAGGAAGAAAAATAAAACAACAATAATAGGCAAGAAACTTAAAACACTCCCAACACCTGCAAAAACACCGTTGATTATTAAAGAGTGTACAACGGGGTTTAAACCGTAAGCTGTTAGGCCTTTATCAGCAAGTGCGGTCAAATAAGCAATACCGCCGTCCAACCAATCTGATAAAACTCCGCCTACAGGCCCGAAAGTTAAATAAAAAATCACGCCCATAATTGCCAAAAATGCCAAAAGCGCGGTGTATTTGCCGGTTAAGAAGCGGTCAATTTTAGTTGAAAGTTTATAACCTGCAGTTTCATAAGGGCGGCTAACAAATTGTTTGCATAAATTTTCAATAAAAGCAAAGCGCATATCAGCAAGTGCGGCGCTGTTTTCAAGGCCGGTTTCTTCTTCCATTTGTTCAATAATATGGGTGCAGGTTTCCTTCTCGTTTTTATCAAGGTTTAAGGCTTTTAAAATCAGTTCATCATTTTCCGCTACTTTTGAAGCGGCAAAGCGGGGGGGTAAATCAGCGGCTTTAGCGTGGTCCTCAATTAAATGAACTATTGAATGCAAACATCTGTGAACTGCGCCTTCTTTGGTGTTAGTACTTGCGCAAAAATCTAAACGCGTGGGACGCTCTTGATAACGTGCAACATTTATAATATGTTCCACAAGTTCTTCAATACCCTGATTTTTTGTAGCAGATATTGCCACCACCGGCACACCTAGTGCATCTTCAAGGCCGTTTACGTCAATACTACCGCCGTTTTTGGTGACTTCGTCAATCATATTTAACGCAATAACCATCGGTACATTAACTTCAATAAGTTGAGTTGTTAAAAACAAATTGCGCTCAATATTTGCGGCGTCAACTATATTTATAATGGCGTCCGGTTTTTGCTCCAAAATAAAATTGCGGGAAATTATTTCCTCTTGTCCATAAGGGGAAAGGGAGTATATGCCCGGCAAATCTGTTATGGTCATATCGGGGTGCTGTTTGATTTTACCGTCTGTTCTGCTTACTGTTACGCCAGGGAAGTTTCCTACCCTTTGATGTGCGCCCGTAAGACGGTTAAATAAAGTCGTTTTGCCTGAATTTTGGTTTCCGATTAAAGCCAAATGTAAATGTTTTTTGGGATTAATTAATTTTTTTGTTTGATAATAACTGCCCTCACCTTTTTGGGAGTGTGAAAGGTTCGAATCAAAATTTCTTAAATTTTCTTGTTTTTTGGCGTGTGTGGCTTTTTTGATATTTGTAATTAAAATTTTTTCTGCTTCGCTTTTGCGGAGTGTTAAAACATAACCTCGAATTTTAAATTCCAAAGGGTCACCAAGCGGTGCTGCCTTAATTAAAGTAACTTTAACACGTGGCGTTAAACCCATATCCAAGATATGGGTGCGCAGATGCGGATCACTACAATTTATTGAAACTATTTCCGCCTCATGCCTTTTCGGTAAATCTGCAAGGGTTAAAAATTTTTCTTTATTCATATTATATGTTAGTCCTACCTAACAATATTATAGCATATATTAAGTGCTGATTTTTGATATAATTAAAATATAGACGTAAAATTTTAACCGGAGATATTTATAATGGATAATCAAGAACCTAATATTCCGTTTTATCTTTCTTTTAATAAACTCGGCAGGAATAATGAAGATTTCAGCCAAAATGTAAAGAAGACAAAAGCAGTTTTATATATTATGATTCCGATATTTTGTATTTTTGGAATAGTGGCTATAATATGGGGTAGTGTATCAAGATCACTCGCCTGCACTTATAACAATAATGCTGCTTATGATTGCCGTATAATTTCAAACAATATTTTTACAGGGAATAATACCAAAAATTATTCTAATATCCGTGGCGTGACTTTGGCAAGCCAAAGAGGTAGTCAATCTACTATGTACCAAATTCAATTAGTTGATAATAAAGGAAATCAACTTTCTTATACAAATACTTGGGAAAGCCCTGCAACTTCATTAAGAAAGAAAGTAGATGAACTTAATAAGTATTTTAATTCCAATAAAAATTTTTCTTATGATTTTGGGGTTGAATGGATACTTATTTGTATGGGTTTGGCATTTATAATTGTACCCTTTATTATATTAGCCGTTTTTAAACATTATACAGATAATTATATTTTTGAAAAGGTAAGGCCCGGCTATTATAAAGCCGTATTAAAAGCAAAAGGCATAGGTAAAATGAATTTGAATGAAGAACAAATGAAAACGATTTTGCATCAGTCTTTAGAAGGCGGACAAAAAACGCCGGAACAAGTTTATGAAGAATCTTGGAACAAAAAAGATCAGGCTTTTAAAGATAAGGATGTTGAAGATTTAACAAAACAATTTTACGAGGATGAAAAATAATATGAAAAAATTATTAGTACTTTTAACTTTTATTTTTTGTGCCGGGTTTTTATCAGCACAATCGGGGAAACAACTTTTAAATCAAATCGGGCGCGCGCCTGTAAAAACGGTAAAACCGAAAGGCGAAATGCGCATTTTTGTTAAAGATGGGGAGGAAGTTATAACAAATTTCCCATCAAATTATTTGACTACTACACCCAAAATTCATATAGTTTTTCCTTCTGAAAATTCCGAACGCAAGCCATCAATATATATAATTTCACCTGAAGAACTTGATAAATCAAAAATTGAAGAAATGTACCCCGCATTTTACGGTAAATATTATTTTATAACCGTTAAATTAGAGGAGGGGGAAAATAAATTCGCGCAATTTTTAACTACCGAACTTTTGCCTTATATTGAAGTAAATTATGCCATTTCTTCTAATCCGCAAGACCGCACCTTAATTGCAAAAAATTCTTACGCGGTAAGTTTTTTGGCTGATTTAAAAAATGTTTCCGCTTACTTAAAAAATGCGGCACTTGGGTTTGATTATTCTTCACCTTTACCAAAAATCGAAGCGGTGCAGGGCCTTAATTTGTGGGCGGAGGGCCCCGTAGATAATATGGCTGCTTTGCACGCTGCGCTTGCCAAACAAAATTTAGTTTATCTAAAAGATTTTGCTTATGATATTGTCGCAGGTGGTACAAAGCATTTTGATAATTTGGAATTTTTATTTAATAAAATCGGCCGTAAAATTACAAAAATTACGACGTACCAACAATTTGAAACGCTTGATTTAAGCAAAGATTTTGAATCACTTTTCTGGCTTAATTTAAAGTCAAAAAGCGGTTATAATTTAGCGTATGTTCCGCAAGATTTACGCATTGCGCCACCTTTGCTTAATTGGAACAAGGAGCAGGCTTCATTTAACATAATTTCCGGTGCAAATGAGGGAAAAGTCAAAATTTACGGTAGAACCGAGTTCGGCAAGAAATTTACTGCTAAATTTAATCTTATTGACAGTGCAAAACAAGCAAAAAACACTAAAAATTAACCCAAAAAGGGTAAGTTATCCACAATTTATAGATATTTTTAATTATTGTGCCCTAAAACATGGGTTTTAGGGCTTTTGTATTGGGGAAATTTGCTTAAATACTGCTTATTTTAATCACAAAAACTAACCTAATTTAATGAGTTATCCACAGTTTCTATGCAAAAAGGGTTAGAAATTGGCTATTTTTTCTTTTTTCTGTGGATTTTGCTAGCAGGTAAGGCCATCTCTTTAAGGTCAAATAAGCGGTCGCGGAGTTCTGCGGCAAGTTCAAAGTTTAAATTATCGGCGGCATCAAGCATTTGCTTTTCTATTTCTTTAATTAGAAGCGGAATATTTTTTGCCTCGGGCAAAACTGCACTTTCATTATGAATCAATGCAAGTGAAGATTCACGTGAACTTTCCTCAAATTCCTTTAACTCAACTTCTGCTTTAACAATACTTTTCGGTGTAATATGGTGCTCTTCATTATACGCGGTTTGAATTTTACGGCGGCGTTCCATTTCCGCAAGCGCATATTTTATTGCCGGTGTTTCTTTTTGGGCATACAAGACAACCTCGCCTTTTGCATTACGTGCGGCGCGGCCTGCAATTTGAATAAGCGTTGTTTCATTTCTTAAAAAGCCTTGATTATCGGCTTCTAAAATCGCAACAAGGCCGACTTGCGGAATATCAAGCCCCTCGCGGAGTAAATTTATCCCGACTAAAACATCATATTTTCCTTTTGTGAAATCTTGCAAAATATCAATTCTTTCAAGCGCATCTAAACTGCTATGCAAATAAGTTGCTTTTAAACCTTTTTCCAGAAGGTAAACTGATAAATCTTCGGCAGTCTTTTTTGTTAAAGACAAAACCAAAACGCGTTGTTTTTGTTTGATTTTTTCTTGTATGCGTGTAAGCAAATCTTCAAGTTGCCCTTGGGCCGGGCGGATGATTACAGGTGGATCAATTAAACCGGTAGGGCGGATAATTTGCTCCACGATATTATTGCCGCTTACCGTTAGTTCATAAGGCCCAGGCGTAGCGGAAACAAAGACGGTATTTGGCAGTAAGCTTTCCCACTCATCAAATTTTAAGGGGCGGTTATCTAATGCACTTGGCAGACGGAAACCAAAGTCAATAAGCATTTGTTTTCTTGCACGGTCCCCGTTAAACATACCGCGTATTTGCGGAACGGCAACATGTGATTCATCAACAAAAACCAAAAAATCTTTAAAGCGTTTAAAGTAATCAAATAAACAGTTTGGTCTTGCACCGGGTTGACGGTGCTCAAGCACGCGCGAATAGTTTTCAATACCCGCGCACATTCCGCTTTGGCGGAGCATGGCAAGGTCATAATTTGTGCGCTCTTTAATGCGTTGCGCCTCAAGCAATTTGTTTTGGCTTTCAAAATATTTTATGCGCTCATCACGTTCACGCTCAATATCCGCAAGGGCGCTTTCAAAGCCTTCTTCGCCCTGCACAAATTGTTTTGCAGGGGAAAGCCAAACATCATCAAGTTCATTTACAACTTCCATCGTTAATGGGTTAATTTCTTGTAAAGTTGTGACGGTATTTAAGTTTAAGCCGATGCGCAAAGCCGTCTGTGAATATGGGGGGAAAACATCAATAAAAGCGCCCCTTATGCGGAAAGTGCCTTCATGGAAATCCATTTCGTTTCTTTCATATTGGATTTTAATTAAGTGTTTTGTAAAAGCAGTTCTGTTTAACTGCGCGCCGCGTTTTAAATAAATACGCAATTTCTCAAATTGTTCCGGCGATCCAATATTATAAATAGATGAAACGGATGCGATAACAATAACATCATTTCTTGTAAGCAAAGAGTTTGTGGCTTTTAGGCGTAACTTTTCAATATGGCTGTTAATTGATGCGTCCTTTTCAATATAACTGTCAGTTTGTGGAATATAGGCTTCCGGCTGATAATAATCGTAGTAAGAAATAAAATATTCTACGGCATTTTCCGGGAAAAACTGTTTAAATTCGGCATATAATTGTGCCGCTAAAACTTTGTTTGGGGACATTATTAAAGTCGGGCGCTGCAAGTTTTCAATAACACTTGCCATAGTAAAAGTTTTACCTGAACCAGTAACGCCAAGCAAAGTTTGGCGTTTAGCATCAGCCAAAATATTATTTGTTAGTTTTTTTATTGCTTCCGGTTGAGAGCCTGCCACCTTAAACGGCGCAACAAGTTTTAATTTCTGCATGCTATTTCATTATATGCAAATAGTCGGGGTTAATTAGGTTTGGTATAAGTTGGGCTACACCTTCAATAACAAATTGTACTGCGATTGCGCAAAGAATAAGCCCCATAGTTCTTGAAACGATTTGCATACCGTTCCTTCTTAAAATTTTAAAGAACCATCTTGAAAGATATAAAGCAGCACCTATAATCACGCAGGCAACTGCAGCGGCAATTACCATAAGCATTTTGGTACCGGCACCGTCTGCACGTTGTGAGAACAAAATAACAGTTGTCATTGCACCGGGGCCAAAGAAAACCGGTGTAGCAACAGGTACCATAATTGAACTGAAACGGTTTGTGGCGACTGACAAAGCATTATCATTTTTAGTTGTATCCATACCGTCGGGATCAAATTTAGGTTTACCGTTTAAGATGCGGAAACCAATCATCATGATAAGTATACCACCGGCGATTCTAAAGGCCGGTATCGTTATACCGAATAATGATAGTAAAGGTTGACCTGTAAAATAGAAAATTATGATTAAAGCAAAAATCGCAATTGCTATAAGTATAGCAACATTTTTTTGTACTTCGGCTGTTTCGGAGTTGACGTGTTCCATAAATATCGGTATATTACCGATAGGGTTTAATATAGCAAGTAATGCTATAAAAAAGTTTAGGGCTAAAGAAAAATCTATGTTCATTTTATCTCTGTTTACACGAGAAATTTTGGGCAGTACAGGGTTCGAACCTGTGACCTTCCGCGTGTGAGGCGGACGCGCTACCACTGCGCCAACTGCCCTTGTCTTTACTATATTTTAGCAAATTATTTGTGCGTTTTGAAATTTGCAGTATCCATTTTCTGCCACCAAAGTCTTTTTGGTAAATTTTGATTTTTCTACTCCTAAAGTACCGAGAGTCGCTTCGCTCCCGTTCTTCTTTGTACTTGTCGTCGTAGTAAAAATTAAAATTTCCTCAAAAATACTTGTCGGACTTTAGCACACGGTTTGGCTCCATATAATGACTTATAAACGCTAAAAATGGTAAAATATATGTGCTGGAAAGCCGCTGGAAACAGAGGAACTTCCGAACTTCATAGGGCAACGGGCTAACTGAAAAGTTAGGGAGATAGGGCCATATACCTATTTGACGGACAGTGCCGCAGAAAACAAACCGCCCGCAAGGGTAAGGGTGAAAAGGTGGGGTAAGAGCCCACCGCGTGTAAAGCAATTTGCACGGCAAGGCGAACCCCCCGTGAAGCAAGGCCAAGCCAGTTGCGCTGCCCGCGCTGGAGTAATCCATAAAAGACAAAGTAGGCCGCTTAGATAAATGGCTTTCACCTTTCGGGCTTTAGTCCGAGGGGGACAGAATTCGGGGTACAAGCAAGACCACCCACTAAAAAATAACGTGGGTGGTTTTTAAATTTTGTATAATTACCTTATCTTTACTATCAAGGAGATTTTATGAAAAAAATAATTATACTGTTATCGTTTTGTTTAATTTTGAATATTACCGCTTGCCAAAAGAGTGAAAATAGTAATAAAGGTAACATAATTCCTAAATCAAGTCAACAAAACAATAATGAAGAAGTAAGAGAACAAGATAATGCGAAAAAAGCCATAAAAAATTTAGCAGAGCCATACACTGTAAACAAACAACTAATTGATGGTGTAAAAAAAGGAGATTTATATCTTGTTGAAGATGCTTTAAAACAAGGTGCGAATATAAACACAAGAGATCATGAAGGCAGTGAAACCGTATCTGAAATAAAAGTAAGTAGTTATACCCTTGAAACACTACCGGACGGAACTGGCCTTATTAAATATCAAGGGGAAGAACTTGTTAAACGATGGACTCCGTTAATGTGGGCTTGTTATGAGGGTAAAAAAGATATGGTAGAGTTTCTCATATCAAAAGGTGCAGATCTTGAGGCTGTTGATTTAAAAACAGGTGATACACCCCTCATATTGTCTTTTGTTGAATCATTTGATAATGTCGATATTACCGAATTATTACTTGACAAGGGTGCGAATATAAATAATAAAAATAAAGATGGTTTTTCGCCTTTAGCATTAGCCGTTGATGTTAATAATGTCAAGGCAACAAAATTATTATTGGACAAAGGGGCAAATGTTAATACGACTAATAATTGGGATGAAACCCCTTTAATGACAGCAAGTGGTTTAGGTTTAAAAGATATAGCTCAACTTTTGTTGGACAAAGGGGCAAATGTCAATATGAAAAGTGATATTGGTGTAACTGCTTTACTATTGGCTACTAATGAAAATCAATTTGAAATAGTTAAGTTGTTGCTTGAAAACGGTGCAGATACTAGTATTGCAAATAGAAGTGGATACACTCCTTTAAAAGTGGCTATGGAAGATGGCAATACTAAAATGATAAAGCTTTTGAAATCCTACGGTGCAAAGAAATAAGGTTTTCGGATTTTCCTCTTTAAATATGCTATAATTATATTGTATCTTTATAGATATAATTTAATAGGAGCAAGTTTGGCTCTTGCTTGGTATAAGCGTTTTTTGTCAGGCAACACACTTCGCAGCGCGGTGCTTATACTCGGTAAAAAGCCCTAAACTTGAAATGAAAAAATGTTAACGAAACAAGACAGAAAAGATATTATCTCAAAATTCCAACAAAGTGATGCTGACACCGGTTCACCGTCAGTACAAGTTGCTTTGATTACTGAAAGAATTCGCTACATATCAGAGCACCTCAAACAAAACCCTAAAGATTTTGCTGGTGAAAGGGGTTTAACCCGCCTCGTCGGGCAACGCAAACGCTTGCTTGCTTATTTAAAGAAAAATGATTTCGCTAAATATCAAGCATTAACAAAAGAACTTAAATTAAGGAAATAATAATGAGTAATCTAGGAAAATTTAGCCACAGCGTAGAAGTCGGTGGCAAAACTATCACGCTTGAAACAGGTGTGATGGCCAAACAAGCCGACGGTGCTGTTATCGCCCGCATCGGCGATACTATGGTACTTGCAACCGCTGTATGTGATAAAGTACAAAAACCCGGTTTGCAAGATTTTGTACCTTTAACCGTTAACTATAAAGAAAGAACCTATGCCGCGGGTAAAATCCCCGGCGGTTTTTTTAAACGCGAAACAAAGGCAAGCAAAAAGGAAACATTATCATCACGTCTTATTGACCGCTCTATGCGCCCGCTATTCCCTGAAGGGTTTGCATGTGAAGTCAATGTCACCGCAATGGTACTTTCTGCCGATGGTGTAAATGACAGTGATGTTTTAAGCATTGTTGCTTCAAGTGCTGCAACGGTAATTTCTTCAATTCCGTTTACACAACCTGTTGCAGGCGTCCGCGTTGACCGCGTTGACGGCAAATATATTATTAACCCGACTGTTCAAGAACGCAAAGTTGCCGATATGGACCTCGTAATTGCAGGTACCATGCAAGGCATTATGATGGTTGAGGGCGGTGCACACGAAGTTGATGAAGAATCACTCGTAAAAGCCATTGAAATCGCACAACCTGAAGTCAAAAAACTTTGCCAAGCACAACTTGAACTTCGCGAAAAATGCGGTAAAGCAAAATTTGAATTTAAAGCAGAAACTTTACCTCAAGAAGTTTTAGATATGGCAAACAACACATATCGTGCAAAAGTTGCGGAAATTTTACATAAATTTTCCGACAAACAAACACGTGATTGTGATATTGCCAACTTAAAAGAAGCTTTTAAAACCGAATTAACCGAAAAATACCCGGAAGAAGGCGCAATCTACGCCGATTTTGCTATGGAAATGCTTGCTTATGAAGAATCCCGCAAAATGGTATTAAATGAAGGCATCCGCGTAGATGGTAGAAAGACTGACCAAATCAGACCTTTAAGTTCTATGGTCGGTGTTTTACCTTGCGCACATGGTTCCGCTTTATTTACCCGCGGTCAAACACAATCACTTGCAACCGCAACTTTAGGGACATCAAGTGATGCCCAAATGGTGGAAGGCCTTGAAGAAACTTATGATGAAACTTTTATGCTTCATTATAACTTCCCCGGCTTTGCTACCGGTGAATGTAAACCGGACCGCGCACCCGGCCGCCGCGAAATCGGCCACGGGGAACTTGCACGCCGCGCTTTAATGCCGCTTATTCCAAGCCAGGACAAATTCCCTTATACTATTAGGGTTGTTTCCGACATTATGGAATCAAACGGTTCATCTTCAATGGCAAGCGTCTGCGGTGGTTCTTTAGCCTTATTTGATGCAGGCGTTCCTATGAAAGCCGCTTGCAGCGGTATCGCTATGGGTTTAATTACCGAAGGTGATAAATATGCCGTACTTTCAGATATTATGGGTATGGAAGATCATCTTGGCGATATGGACTTTAAATTAACCGGTTCCCGCAAAGGTATAACCGCTTTCCAAATGGACTTAAAACTTGCAACAGGTATTTCCTTAGACGTTTTAAGAAAAGCCATTGCACAAGCCACAAAAGGCCGCATGTTCATTATGGACCATATGGATTCCGTTATCAGCGAACCGCGCAAAACTTTACCGAAAAATGCACCTATGATTTATACTATGATGATTCCGCAAGATAAAATCGGCGCCTTAATCGGCCCCGGCGGTAAAAATATCAAACGTATTACCGAAACCAGCGGTGCAAAAATTGATGTTGATGAAGACGGTAAAGTTGTAATTGCCGCCCCTAACGCCGAAAAACTTAACCAAGCAAAAGCGGAAGTTGAACTTTTGACTAAAGAAGTTGAAGTCGGCCAAATATATGAAGGGAAAGTTGTTTCCATTCAACCTTTTGGCGCTTTTGTTGAACTTTTACCGGGTAAAGACGGTTTATTACATATTTCACAAATTGCAAATGAAAGAGTTGCAAAAGTGGAAGATGTTTTACAACTCGGCGATACCGTAAAAGTCAAAGTTGTTGAAATTGACAATAACGGCAAAGTTCGCTTATCAAGAAAAATTTTGTTATAGTTGATATAACTTAATTTAAAAATAAAATTTAAAAGCACCCGGAAGGGTGCTTTTAAATTTCGTGGTTAAAGTACAATTTATAAATTATTATTTGCGTGTGGTATTTGAAGAACTTTTCTTAAAGGGCGGCGTATTTTTCTGTTCTGTACATCTTTCATAACCTGATATGACAGTAGAGCTTGTTGCTGTAAGGAAATTAGATGGAGTATCACATGGCATACAACGTCCTTCTTTATGTCCATCAATAATTAACGGTTTATCATCCGGACAATTAAGATAACAGCTATTACCTTTTATTATTTTATTTGGGCATTTTTCACAACCAAAAACATTTTTTATATTTTTCAAATTTTTATACTCGTTACATGCCATACATTCTCCGTTAACATATAATGGTTTATCATCAGGACAGTTTTTTGGCTTTATCCACGATTGAGTGTACTCATCAAAATAAAAATCCGGCCCCGGAGCATCCTTTAATACACAATAAGTACTCCATATATCAGTAGCTCCGAAATATGCTTTTATAGTACTTTTTCTATTCGGACAAATTTGAGAGCAAAAGTCACCAGTATAACTAGGGATCATAAAAGAATGAACATCATTACATGAGATGCATCCATATTGTGTATAAAGCGGTTTATCAGCGGGGCATTTTGCCAACTTATCTTCATATTCTTTTTGCCATTTTTCTACATACTCTTTTGGTGGTTTTATTGCAAGAGCCGGCATTGTAATAATTAAACAAAGCAGAACAATAAAAAATTTTTTCATAAAATCTCCTTAAATAAAATTTTAATAATGTTTTCTAAATTATATCAAAATTCTTAATAAAGCCAAACCGTGCACCTAAACCCGGCAAGTATTTTTGAGGAAATTTTGATTTTTACTGCGACGCGAAGTACAAAGAAGAATGGGAGCGAAGCGACTCTCGGTACTTTAGGAGCTGAAAAATCAAAATTTACTAAAAAGAATTAGCCGGCAAAAAACAAAAACTGCAAATTTCATATCCCAAAAAGACGACACAAAAGGGAAGGCAGCCTAGGGGTTCGGCTGCCTTGGGGTATAAATTAGTATCGTACCAAAAGGAGGAGGTAATTACTAATTTATTCTTTGTTATACTTATAGTTTATAACAAACTGTGATATTTTAAAAGGGTTCTTGGACCTATTTCAACCTATTATTTGGACCTAGGCAAAATTACCCCGAAGGACCTAGATTTAAAAGTAAAATAAATATTCAAAAATTAAGTGTTTTTACCTCTGATTTTAACGTCATAATTTGATATAATATTATTATGAAGATTTTCGGTTTTGATACATTACCTTCAACCAATACTTACTCTGTAGAAAATTTTGATAGTTTTGAAAATCAAGATATTATTATGGCAGAAATTCAAACAGCAGGTAAAGGAAGGAAGGGCCGTAAATGGTCTTCAGAAACAGGCGGTTTATATTTTACAATAATTTTAAAACCGTATGAAATTAAACCGGAACAGGCAAGTTCACTCACGCAAATTATGGCAATAAGTGTTTGCAAAACCGTCAGAAATTTGGGGGTTAAGGCTTATTTAAAATGGCCAAATGATGTGCTTTTTAAAGGTAAAAAATTTTGCGGTATTTTAAGTGAAGCCGTTACTAAGAATAATGTTTTAGAAGGTGTTGTTATCGGCGTAGGAATAAACATAGAACAAAAAAATATAGTCTCTGAAAAACCTTTTACCACTTTGGCGGAAATGGGTCTAAAAGTTTCAAAAAGCGGTTTAGTTGAAGACATAATTTCAAATTTTAATGAGATGCAAAATAAAGATTTTATTAATGAATTTAAAAAACTTTGCCCGACAATAAATAAAGAAATTATCATTGACGGTAAAAAAGGTATTTTTGAAGATATTGATAATGCCGGCCGTATGATTTTAAAAACGGAAAAAGGTCGTGAAATTATAATAGCTGGCGACGTACAATTTTAGTATTTAAATGAGGTGTAATTTATGAATTCAGAATTATTTGCCAAAAGTGTTGAACTTATGGCCGTCGGTATGGGGATGACATTTTCCTTTCTCATACTTCTTGTACTGATGCTTAATGTGCTTAAGCGGGGGGTAAAATTGTTGAATAAATTTTTCCCCGAACAAGTTGAAGTTGCAAAAGCACCTGCTTTGGCAGTTCAAGACGATAAAAAACTAAAAATCGCTATTGCTTTAGCAGCAATTAAGGCGGCAAAATAATTTTAATATTTAAGGAGAAATCAAATGAAGAAAATTAAGTTTATGTTAACTGCTTTTAGGGATGGCTTTCAATCTGTTTACGGTACAAAAGTAAGAAGCGAGGACTTTTTACCCGCCGTTGAAGCCGCTAAAGAAGCAGGCGTCAGGCATTTTGAATCTGCCGGCGGTGCAACATTCCAAAGTGCTTTGTTTTTTAATAAGGAAAACCCTTATGATGTTATGGATGCCTTTAGGAAAACCGTCGGGCCGGATGTAAATTTGCAAAGTTTGGCACGCGGTGTTAATGTCGTAGGTTTAAATTCTCAACCCAGTGATGTAATTAAATTACACGCTCAAACTTTCAAAAAACACGGCCTTACAACTATTAGAAATTTTGATGCTTTAAATGATGTTAACAACTTAATTTACAGTGGTAAATGTATAAAAGAAGCCGGCTTAAAACACGAAGTTACCGTTACAATGATGTCCCTTGCACCGGGTTGGGATAAGACGGGAAAATTCCATACACCGGAATTTTATGAAGGCGTATTAAAAAACATTATTGCAAGCGGCATAGAATTTGACAGCGTTTGTTTTAAAGATGCATCAGGCACTTCTACACCGCAAACTGTCAAGGAAACAATTGCAAGAGCAAAAAAAATATTACCGCCGGAAGTTGAAGTCGTTTTCCACACCCATGAAACAGCTGGAACAGGCCTTGCCTGTTATTTAGCCGCTATTGAGGGGGGAGTTGACAGAATTGATTTATCCATGGCGCCTGTAAGCGGCGGAACTTGCCAAACAGATATAATTTCCATGTGGCATGCACTTCGCGGCAGTAATTATACTTTAGATATTGATATCGAAAAAATTCGCAAAGCAGAAAGTGTGCTTAAAGATTGTTTAAAAGATTATGTTTTAAAACCCGAAGCCATGAGAGTTGAACCTACAATTCCGTTTTCACCTCTTCCGGGTGGTGCTTTAACAAATGCTACTAGGCAGTTAAGGGAAATCGGGCAATTTGATAAATATCCTCAGGTTCTTGCTGCTATGGAAGAAGTTGTAAGGCGCGGTGGTTTCGGTACTTCAGTTACACCTGTCAGCCAATTTTACATACAACAATCAATGCAAAATGTTATACAAGGGCCTTGGAAAGCCTTTGCACCGGGGTATGGTAATATGCTTCTTGGATATTTTGGTAAAACACCGACTCCGCCGGACCCGGAACTTGTAAAACTTGCTTCTGCTTATATGAAAAAGGAACCCACAACAAAAACAGTTTTGGAACTTAATGATGCCGATCCTAAAAAAGGTGTTAAACCTGCAACAGAACTTCTTAAAAAGAATAATTTACCTGTTACGGATGAAAACATCTTTATCGTTGCAGCCTGTAATGATGCGGCAAACGGCGTTAATAAAGGTTTAGATTTCTTACTCGGTAAAGCAAAATGTTTGGTGGAAAAGAAATCTGCAACAACTGAAACCAAATTAAAAGGAAATGCTTTCACAGTTTCCGTAGGTGGTGAAACTTTTAACGTCGAACTTAAAGATAATAAAGCAACAGTTAACGGCGAAACTTATGACATTTCAGTTAAAGAAGGCTTAAGTGAAAAAGCACCGGAAAAACAAAATTCCGGCGGCGGTGCAGAAGTTAAAGCCCCGATGCCAGGTGTAATTATGCGCTTTTGTGTCGCAGAAGGTGCACAAGTTGCAAAAGACCAAGCCATCATCATAATTGAAGCAATGAAAATGGAAATGGAAATTAAAGCAACTGCGGCAGGTAAAATTCATTTTACCTCCGCTACCGGCGATCAAATTCAAACAGGCAATGTGCTTGCTTTAATTAAATAGGTGAATTATGTTAGCAGATATTTTAAATTCTTTGCAAACACTTTGGGGCACAAGCGGCCTTGCAAATTTCACCGGCGGGCAAGTAGTAATGATTATCGTGTGTCTGATAATCTTATGGCTCGGTATTGTCAAGCAATTTGAGCCTTTGCTTTTGATACCTATCGGGTTTGGCGGTTTGCTTTCCAATATTCCCGTCGCAGGAATTGCGGCTTTAAGCGTTACCAGCGTTGATCCTACCGGCACAGTTCATACTGTTTTCGGTGGTTTTTTAGGGCAAGTATATGGTTTTGGTATAGAGTCCGGCTTATTTCCTTTGCTTATTTTTATGGGCGTTGGTGCTATGACGGATTTCGGGCCTTTAATTGCTAATCCTAGAACTTTACTTTTGGGCGCGGCAGCACAATTTGGTATATTTTTTACCATCTTCGGTGCTTTGATGCTTGGCGGTATTTCACCTGATTTAAGTTTTAGTATGAAAGAGGCAGCTTCTATCGGTATAATCGGCGGTGCAGACGGGCCGACTGCTATATTTTTAACCTCAAAACTTGCGCCTAATTTGCTTGGTGCAATTGCGGTTGCGGCTTATTCTTATATGGCACTTGTTCCGATAATTCAACCGCCTATAATGAAGTTTTTAACAACACCCGAAGAACGTAAAATCAGGATGGAACAACTTCGCCCCGTAACTAAAAGGGAAAAGATTATTTTTCCGATAATGGTTTTGCTTATGTGCGCAATGTTTATACCTGATGCTACGCCGTTAATCGGTTGTTTGATGTTTGGTAACTTAGTGAAAGAGTGTGGTGTTGTAAACCGACTTGCAAAAACAATGCAAAATGAGTTAATCAACATTGTTACCATTTTACTTGGTTTGGCGGTTGGCTCAAAACTTTCTGCAGATAAATTCTTGCAATTTAAGACGGTAGCAATTGTAATACTCGGTTTATGTGCTTTCTGTATTGGAACGGCTTCCGGTGTTTTGATTGCAAAGTTTATGAACTTATTTACTAAAAATAAAGTTAACCCGCTTATTGGTGCGGCCGGTGTTTCCGCTGTTCCTATGGCGGCGCGTGTTGCAAATAAAGTTGGTCAAGAATTTGATAAACAAAATTACTTGCTTATGCACGCAATGGGCCCCAATGTCGCGGGCGTAATCGGTTCTGCAGTGGCGGCAGGTATTTTGCTTGCTATGCTTGGTAGATAAGTAATTTGTAATTCTAACATTTAAAATACCCCCGCGCAAAATATAACGCGGGGGTATTATTATTGTAAATATCTATTTAGCTTTTAAATACTGTACACTTCGTCCATTTTGTATTTGAACAGCGTTTATAATATCTTTGTTTATACGTAATCCTATATTATAATATCCTTCGGGAGCATAATCATCTACTTTATTATCGTGAGCAATATGTATTCCAATAATTTCGTCCGGTCTTTTCTTGAGAACGATAGGACCTCCACTGTTACCTGGGAGTGTATCCGCATTATGTCCAAAAGTATTGTTAGTATATACTTTCCAAAAACCTATGGAACCTTCTGATTTCCATAAAGTATCGTCCGGTTTATCATAGGGGCGGCCCATAGTTATGATGTTAGCAAATTTTAATCGAGGTGTAGATCTGTTATTTAACTTGAACCATCCTGTTTTAATAGCAATCGGCTTATCTAATACAATAACACCATAATCATATTCCTGCTTTTCAGTGGCGCGGGAAAGTTCTATATATTCTTGTGGAACATATAATTCAGTTGATTTTGCTGACAATAATAGTTTGTTGTCTGATTTGTCGGCAGCAACTGCCAATACTTCTATATCCTCTCTATATTTCCCGTTTTCAACTAGACAATGTGCGGCTGTTAATACTATATTAGGGCCAACCATAGCACCAGAACAAATAGCATAGAACTTACCTAAATAAGAAATCCCCAATACTACAACTGCTTTTTCCAAATCTTTTGCATTTTCATTTGTTATTTCTTCCCTATCATCATCTCCAATAATGGTGGGTGAAATATTTAGTTCTTTAGCAAAACTTTTAATATCTAGATTTCCGTCGAAAGCAGACAAAGCAACGCCGTCGGCCCCAGGCACAATGAGGGTTATTAAGAAAAAGAGAATAGATAAATATTTCTTCATAATAGTTACCTCCAAGATGCATATACATTAATTATATGGGTTTTTATAAAAATAACAAGGGGGGAATATATAAAAAACCCCATACCGATAAGTATGGGGTTTTAAAGAAGTAATTTGCTTACTACTGATTACTATCTAAACATTTACCTTGGTAGATATCAAAGTTTTGGCAAGTAGTAACTGTTTCACCTGCTTTATTTTCTTGACCGTTTACATAAGGTGTATATGTTACAGTCCATCCACCTGTACAATTCAAGCCGGTGTAACTATTACATATAGCACCTGTTCTGGAGGTTACTGTTTTACCATCTTCCGTATAAGTTCTATAAGCGCTCGATTGCGGTTTATATTTAGTACAATTATTATTACTATCGAAGGATGCACAAGCGACTCCTATACGAGCGGTTTCTTGATTATTACTATTGTAATGCCATGTATTTGTAGTTTTGCATCTGACATTTTCACCTACTGAAGATTCACAAGTACTTTCAGTTCTGGTGCCATCATTATTGTAGGTATAAGTTTTGGTTTTATAGTTGCTATAAGAAGAACAAACTAAATCCATAGACATTGATGTACATGTATTATCACGATAAACTAAAGTTTTACCGCTATCATCATAATCCCATTCTTCTACACGGCCGCCTTTGTAAGAATTGCAGACAGCGTTTATATCTACATCCTGACAATCTGCGCGAACCCACAGTTTATGATTTTCAGAAAACATTCCGAAATGGTTGTTTCCTTGTCCTTGCTTATATGCGATACATTCCCCATTTGAATTCCATTCTTCGCAATAACGGTTTTGGGCGGCTAAGTGCCTACCGTTAGCATCATATTGTTCTTGGCCCAAAGCATAACATCCGCTTCCTGTGGTGTAATTATTACATAGATATTCTGTTAAATTCCCGTTTTCATCATAGGCTTTCATATAAGAGCCTTTTTTGTTTGCAATACATTCTCCATCTACATAATTAGCGGCTTTTCCGTAACAGGTGCTTTGTGATCCGTCCTTTTCATAGGTGCTATAAGAGCAAGATGAGACATTATTCTTATTAGTACAAGAAACTTTCGTAACACTGCCATAATTGTTGACTATTACTTCACAAGATTTAGATCCTGAATTTTCATTATCATTACATTGAATGTGGGTAAGAACTTCGGCCAAACCTTGCATTTTCCCGTTTCCTGTACCTGAGATTACGTAGGTATTGTAATTAGGAGTTATACTTCCGTCAATTAAGTTACCGTTTAATCCTTGCCTGCAAAGCCAATTTGCATCTGCATCATCTGCAGCGGCTTCACAATGTGCTTCACCAGGAAAATTGGAACTAAATTTTTGATACAAAATATATTTATTTTTAGATAGATCAGGGCGGCTTATCGCAACAAACGAAAAGGTATCGTCATTAACAAGTTCTAAATTTAAACTCTCAACGTTATTTGGTATTGTAATGTCCAAAGTTTCCGGATCTGTTGTGTATGTGTGATGTGCAACATAATATACCTCATTCGCATTTGCGGTTTTCTTGGCGATAGTCATCAAAGTGCTATATTTACTTTGATAAATGCTATGTTTGTATATCGGTACAGCAACGGCGGTTAACACTCCTATAATCAATATTGCTACTAATAATTCCGCTAAGGAAAATGCTTTCTTATTCATAACAAATCACCTCGTATCTCTATACATAAATTATAGCAAAAAATGAGAGATACTGTTTATAAAAACCATAAGGTATTTTGACAATTTATTTTTAAATTATTAATCTAAAAAATCCCGCTTAATTTAAAGCGGGAGTTATTATTTTAAAGTATGGTTTTAACTATTGGTTTAATTCTTTTTCCATCTCTATAGTTCGTAAAGCATCAAACAACTTTTTTCTTAAATTATAGCGTTCCTTTAGATAATATCTTATTTCCCGTTGTTGAGCGTCTAAAAAGAAGTCTGCTATAGGAATCTTGCAATCTTTTTCATAAGAAATATTTGTATCCAAACCGATAAATTCTCCTGGAGAGTTTTGAGAATAGTTTTTTATAATTCTTTGTTTCGCATCTAAATTAAGGTCATCAGTCGGAATCGTTTCTGAATCTTTTTTAATGTATAAAGTAGAAGTCCAGATGCCTACGGCCTTTCTAGGTTCATTTTGTGTTTCTTGTAACGTCCCGTTGATTTTTATTACTACGTTATATAAGGTGTCTATGTCTGGGACATTAAACCCCATTCCATTCATTAACTCAAGGCCCTCTGCTTCAGATAGTATAAAATCATATAAAATCATACTGATACCGTAAGAATCCGGATCATTTTCATTATATGATATTGTTATATTAGCATCGAAGAGATCATATGCTTCACTGAAAGTAAAAGATGTAATATCTTTATTACTTCCTTGACCATTCTTTATTAAAATATCATCCGAACAGAGACTGTAAAATTCTCTTGAATTTCCCAGAGTTCTATCAATACTTGTAATAAAACCGTCGCCATCATCACAAGTTATTTCTTTATCCTGCCACATAATAGATGAACGTTGTTTTTTTGAATTATATAAAAAACTTCCTCGATATATTTGCCCCGGATATTGATCGGCCAATCCCCAAGCGTGACCGAGTTCATGTTTCAATATCTTGAAATAATCTTCTGATTTTGTATGTTCCATATTTATGTATATTGTATTGTTTTTGTAACATCCTGTATAACAAGGAGTTTGATTAGTAAAAGTTATAGCTAATGATTTGTCATTATTAACATTTCCATTTTTTATAGAACAAGGGATTTGTTTTATAATACCATTGTTTAACATCTCTAAAATATCATTAAATTCTTCGTTCCGATCATTTTCCGAAATAAACTGTTCAGTTTTGGTTATCCAATCATTAAATGCACTTAAAAAAAGATTATTTACTGTTGTATCGTTGAGATTTTCATTCTTAATTTTCTTATCAACACAAATCATGTAAGTAGCAGTATTTCCTGATATAAATTTTTGAAAGAAGTTCCTGCTCGTTTTGTTGTAATCTTCTAAATGAGAATATGGAACTGTAGCGCAAAGGAATACAGCCCCGAAAATAAAAGATATAAATAGACAATGTGTTTTCATCATATTAGGTATATACATAGTATAATGGATTCTCTTTAAAATGCCATGAGCCAAAAGACCTATATGTATATAGGAAAAAAGACCCCCGCTTTAAATTAAGCGGGGGCCTTTTATAAATTATCTTAATAATTTATTTTGTTTCGGTTTCTTTTACCGGTGCTTCAGCTGCAGGAGCAACTGTTTCAGCGGTAACTTCTTCTTTAACAGTTTCAGAACCGGGGATTGCTTTTGCTTTTTCCTGGAGTCGTGCTGCTTTACCGGAAAGAGCCTTAAGGTAATTAAGTTTAGCGCGGCGTACTTTGCCGTTTCTTAATACGGTAATGCTTTCAATTCTGGGGCTGTTGATGGGGAAAATTCTTTCCACACCGACGCCGAAAGAAATTTTGCGAACGGTAAAACTTTCGCTGATTCCATGGCCGCGGCGTGCAATAACAACACCGTCAAAATTTTGGATTCTTTCATTGTCGCCTTCGACAACTTTTACGGCAACACGTACTGTATCACCTGCTTTGAAAAAAGGAATGTCCTTTTTTAATTGTTTATTTACTTCTTCGATATTCATTTTTTTCTCCTCTTGAGTCTTTTTACTTCATCGCTTGTTTTGAGAGGTCTATTATCAAGCATATCTGGCCGAAATTGTTTCGTAATTTCTAACGCCATTTTTTGTTTCCAGGCCTCTATTTCTTTATGGTTACCGCTTAGTAAAACCTGCGGAACCCGCCTTCTATGCCAAACCTCCGGCCTAGTATATTGGGGGGCTTCCAGTAAGGAATTTTCAAAACTTTCTTCCGTTGTAACGGTGTCTTTTTTAAAAGTTCCTTTTTGCAAGCGGGTTATTGCATCCGTAATACTTAATGCTGCAAGTTCGCCGCCTGTGAGGATAAAATCCCCTAAAGAAATTTCAAGGTCTATTTCAGGGTATATTCTTGCGTCTACACCCTCATAATGCCCGCATACAATAATTAAGTGTTTCTTTTTTGCAAGTTTTTTTGCCAAATCTTGCGAAAACTTTTTGCCGCGGGGGCTTGTTAAAATGACTAAAGAATTTGTTTTTTTAACTTTCTTTATTGCCTTATAAAGCGGATCTGCTTTCATTAACATTCCGGCACCACCACCATAAGGCCTGTCATCAACAGTTTTATGTTTATCTTTTGTAAACTCTCTCGGATTTGTGCAACTGATATTTACCGCTTTTGCTTCGCGTGCCCTTTTTAAAATACTTGTATTTAAGTAGGGCGAAATTACTTCCGGAAACAACGTGATAATATCAATTTTAAGCATTAGTCCTCAAGTTTAAGTGTAACTTTGCGTTTTTCCTTTGCCGCATAAGCGCCTAATACGGTGCGAACAGCTTTAATAATACAGCCGTCCTTCCCTATAATGCGCCCTTTATCGGCTTCATCAACACGTACAGTAAGATAAACATTGTTATCTTCTTCTTTAGCATCTATAATTACTGCATCTTTGTTTTGTGCTAAAGATTTAAGCAGGTAATTTGCCAACTCTTTCATTGTCTATTACCTATTTGCTTGCTTTTTTAATTAAGGCTGCAACAGTCTTAGAAGGCAAAGCACCGACTTTGACCCATTTATTAACTTTTTCTAAGTCAATATGGAGTTGCTCATTTTCTTTTAAGCAAGGATTGAAGGTGCCAAGTACTTCTTTAGCTTGTGCGCCGACGGCACTTCTCTTTTCCGCAACGATAACGCGGTATTGAGGCTGTGTCCTTTTGCCTGTTCTTTGCAGACGAATTACTACTGCCATACATACTCTCCTTTATTAGATTGCGCATAATGCGCTAAGTCAGATGCTAAATAGCATCTTTTAAATCTTTATATGCTTGTTTAATATTACTTGTACCAAACAAAGCATTACCTGCTACAAAAGCGTTTGCACCTGCCATTTCGGCAATTTTTATGGTGTCTTTATTTATTCCGCCGTCAACTTCTAACCAAATAGGGCGGTTTGCAATTATTTTTCTTACACCTTCGATTTGTTTCGGTCCGTTTTCCAAGAAGGCTTGACCGCCGAAACCTGGGTAAACAGTCATAACCAAAACTAAATCTATAATATCTAAAAATTCTTCTAAAACTTGCGGTTTTGTGTCGGGCTTAATTGAAATGCCTGTACATAAACCGGCATTTTTTATTTGTTTTAAAAGGGCTTTTAAATTGCCTTTTGATTCTACGTGTAAAGTCAAAGAACTTGCGCCCGCTTTTATAAAAGCATCCAAATATTTTTGTGGGTCTTCCACCATCAAATGCACATCCTGTGCAAGTTTTGTAATGGTATTTATCCACTTAACTGTTGCCGGGCCGAAACTCAAATTCGGTACAAAATGCCCGTCCATAATGTCAATGTGTAGCCAACTAGCGCCGAGTTCCGTAACGGTCTTTATTTGATCACCTAAAATTAACTGGTTTGCAGACAGTATTGAAGGTGCAATTGCGTTAAAAGTCGGTTTCGGAAGTGGTATCATAGATATTATTTCAATTCCTTTTGGCGTACCAAAATACCATCAACATAAATTCTTACAGTGGCTTCACCGCCGTAAGGAACATTCAAATCAATTTTGCTTCCGGCTTGTTTAAATTCATTCAAAATTTCTTTTTCGCCTAAATTATCAATCAAAATTATACGCACGCGATTATCATTTTTGCCTTGCGGTAATTCATAATGTATGCGATGTAATTTTTCGCCCATAACTTCTTTATTCGAACTTATGGTAACTTCTAAAGTTTCACCTGTTCTGAGTTCTTCATCCGCTTGCGGTTTTTGTGAAAGCACTGTACCGCTTGGGAAGAAAGAAGCAGGGTTTTCAATTACGCTGATTTCAATATTATTACTTGAAGCCCAATTACTTGCATCGGCAAATTTTTTGTGACGGAAATCAGGCACTAAAATCACGCCACTGTTTGGCGCACCGTTTGAGACGACTAAATCAACCCTTTCGCCCTTAACTACTAAAGTAGAAGGTGTAGGTGTTTGACTGATAATATAACCTTTTTCTATTTCTACTGAATAAGCAGTATCAGTTTTACCGATTTCTAAATTTGCTTGCCTTAAAGTAAATTCAGCATCTCTTAAAGGCATTGAAGTTACATCCGGCACTTCCACACTTTCTTTACCTTGGCTTACCCATACGCGCACAACCTTGCCTTCACGAACTAAAATTCCGGCAGGGGGGAGTTGCCTTATAACTGAACCGGCAGGAATATCAGGCTGATATTCTTCCCCAGCTTTTCTCATAGCAAGATTTACATTGGCAAGTAAATCAAGTGCAGTATCAACAGTTTTATTTGTTAAATCCGGTACAGGTTTTTCTTTCCTCGTGTGAACTAAGGCAGAAAAAGCCCAGTTAAAAGAGAAAAATGCTATTGTTCCTAAAAATGCAATAACCAAAATTAAAGCGGAAATTGCCTTTAAAATTTTAACAGTAGCGGAACGTTTACCTTCTAAAATTTCATTATTTTCGAGATCTTCCATATTATTTAAAAATTATATTCTCTTCTTGATATTTTTTGCCGTTTATATAAGCAAAAGCAGGCATCAAAGATTTTCCTGCCGGGCGGACTGTTTCAACCGACAAAACACCCTCTTTACATTTTACCAAAAAACCGACATTCCTTTCAATAGAAACTAATGCCCCTGCCGGATAATTTTTTGCATTTTGCGGTGAGGGGGGTAAAGATGTCTTAATTATTTGTACAATTTGCCCGTCCGGAGTAGTTGCTTTTGCATAACTCGGTGCGCCGGCAGCAAGTGCGCGGACCAAATTATTTATTTGCTCTGCCGTATGGTTTTCAAAACTTATTAAGGTTTGTTCTTTATTGATTAATGGTGCAAAGGTAGGAGTTCCGTTTTGCGGTGTTTTTGTATATGTTTGATTTTCGGCTTGTACTAAAAAATCCTCTAAAACTTTTGTGGCGATATTTGTTAATTTTTCAAATAAAGTTACGGCATTATCCTGCGGCAAAATTTCGGTTTCTTTTGCTGCGATTATTGCACCGGTATCCATACCTTCATCTATGGAAAATAAGGTAATACCGGTTTTTGTTTCACCGTTCATTAATGCACTTTGTACCGGCGAAGCACCGCGATATTTCGGTAGCAAAGAAAAATGTACATTTACTATACCTTGTTTTAAAGCATCTAAAGCAGGTTTGCGAAAAATTTTACCGTACGCAACGCAAATACCTATATCTGCATTTAAAGCGGCAATATTTGGAACGAAATCTTTTAATTTTTCCGGACTTGCTACGGGCAAATTATTTTTTAAAGCAAAATCTTTGACGGGGCAAGGCGTCAAAACAAGCCCGCGGCCTTTTGGCCTGTCTGGTTGTGTGACAACGAGTCTGACATCCGTCTTTTCTGCTAAAACTTTTAAAAATGGTACTGCCACATCAGGTGTACCGAAAAATACTGTTTTCAACATACTTATATTTTATCATTTTTTGACGGTAAACATTACCAGATCGGTTTTAATATGCTAAAATGTAGGTGTAATCAAATTTAAAGGAGATTATTATGAAAAAAACAACCTTAATCGCTTGTGCAGCCATCGCCTTGACTTGCTGCGCTTGCCAATCAGCAGAAAAAACTGAAAAAACAAACATTGATTATTCAAAAATCAGTGTTCAAAATGTTATGGATAAATCTGCCGAATTGCGCCAAAATGTAAATGATTACAAAGCCGCGCAACAAGCAACTGATTCTAGCAATGTTAACACCGGCAAAACCGTAGTTAACAACATTAAAGATTCAGCCAAAACACAGTATAATGAAGTAAAACAAGGTCTTAAAAACGAAAGAGATGCTTGGAAAGATACTTTAAACAAATAAAACATAAAGGTGTACCCAGTAATGGGTACACCTTAAATTATGAAAACAAACCGATATAATTTATTTATCAATAATTTCGCCCAAGACATTTTGCTTTTGGGTTTTTTCATTTTAATAATATCTATTTATAGGGTATTATTCATCTATATTTTTAAATCTAATTTAAGTGGCGGTTTATTTTCCGGTGAAGTATATTTGGCGTTGTGGTATGGTTTTAGGTTGAGTTTAAAAACATCAGTCGCTTTCTGTATACCGACATTTATTTTTGGTACCCTATTAAATCAAATATTTACGTCTTATAATGCTTATAAATTTAGGTTTATTTTCGGTTCGGTTTGTATTTTTGTTTTATCATTATTATTTCAGACAAGGATTCCTTATTATCAAGAATTTAATGTAGCATTCAGCCCTTTTATTTTTAATACCTTTAATGATGATGTCGGGGCCATCGTAAAAACTGCAATAGATCAATATAACGCTGTTTGGCGAGTGGTTTTAGTCTTGATTACTTCGGCGATTTTAATTTTTGCTTTGAAATATTGGTTAAAATTAGGAAATATTATTGCTTCACCGTTTTTAAAGATAAAACAAAAATTCATTGTAATTTTAAGTATTTGTATTTTGATAGTTCCGTTTGCTATTTTTATGCGCTTTGGGGGGAGTTTTAGTTACAAACATTCCATATATTGGAAGAATTCCGCCCGTCTGCAAACACCTTTGTTAAATGAAGCTATTTTAGACGATATACAAGCCCTTTATAAAGCACGTAAAATATATAAGAACTTGAAGAAAAATTCCGCCAAAATTACTGCTGCAGAAGTAAAAGAAAGTATTTTGCTGTTATCTGATAAAGATATAGAAACAAACAGTCTGCTCCCTCTTTTTATTAAGAAAGCACAAAATTCTTTGGTGAAGAAACCACGTCATATCTTTGTAATTGTCGGCGAAACTTATATGCTTTGGCCCTTGCTTGATAAGTATGATAATTTACCCATTGCCAAAGGTTTAAGAAAGTTAAAAGGAAAATATAATAATGTCTTTTTGACAAAATTTTTGCCGGCAAGTAGTGGAACTATGTTTGGGCTTACATCTGTTTTGATGGGATTGCCGGAAGTTAATTTAACAACTGCCTCCCGTCAAACGGCACAAAAGCCATATGAAACTGCCCTTTCTGTTCAACTTAAAAAATTAGGTTATAAATCACATTTCTTTTATGGCGGGTTTTCATCATGGGAAAATGTCGGGGAATTTATGACTAACCAAGGTTTGGAAGAAAATTTTTATTCGGCATCTTTCTCAAGTAAAGATACTGATGTTTGGGGCGTAGAAGATAAAATATTTTTTGAAGGAATTTTAAATAAAATTTCGGATGAACCCTCTTTCAATTTAATTTTGACGAGTAGCAATCATCCGCCTTATGTAATTGATATGTCTGAAGAACCTGTAAGTAAAGAAAAAGATTTGGCACCGTTTTTAACACAGAAAACTGATAAAAACTTGATGCTCCAAAAAATGCAGAATTTTGAATATGCTGACCATTATTTGGCAGATTTTGTGGACAAAGTTTTAGCGAAATTTCCGGATAGTTTAATTGTGATTACCGGCGATCACGCAGATAGGTGGACTTTGGATTCTGCTCCAACTTTGCAAGAGCGTATAGCGGTACCTCTTTTAATAATTGCTAATGGGTTAAATCAAAAAATGTTATCTAAAAATACTGCGGCAAGCCACCAGGATATAGCCGCTACGGTACTAGATTTGGTTTCACCTAAAGGTTCAGAATATTTTGCTTTAGGCAGAAGTATTTTTGACGGGCAAGATGTATCTGTCGGGGCATATTATTGGGCTACGGCAGATTATATCGGGGATATCAACTCTGATACCTATGAAAAACTAAACAATAATGCACCTGATTTAACTACTGAAGAAATAAAACAAATACATAATAAAGTAAAAGCATATCACAATATTGCCGCTTGGCGTATTTTGAAAGGTACTGAATTATAAAATAATTCAATAGTATAATTATTTAGTTGATATAAAAAATAAGGGCGGTTTTAAAACCGCCCTTAAATATCTTCCAAGTTCCAAGATTAACGTTTTGAGAATTGGAAACGTCTTCTTGCTTTTGGTTGGCCTGGTTTCTTTCTTTCTACCATGCGTGGATCGCGGGTTAAGAAACCGGCTTGTTTCATAACTTTATGATATTCTTCTGACATTGCTGCCAAACCGCGTGCTAAAGCGTGGCGAACAGCACCTGCCTGTGAAGCAATACCACCGCCGTAAACTTTAACGACGGCATCAAAAGTTTTATCCGCTTTAAGTTCGAGTAAAGGGGACATTGCAGTATGTTGATAGCGGTTATTTGCGCTAAAATACTCTTTTAAAGGTTTGGTATTAACAACGATATTACCTTTACCTTTTGTGAGTTTCGCTTGCGCGACGGAAGTTTTCCTTCTACCTGTTTTTATTTCACTGTTTTGTGCCATATTATCACCTATTTAGAAAATCTACCTGCAAAAGCATGTTCCGCTTCAGCAAAGATTCTGAGGCGTTTCATTCTTCTTGCGCGCAATTTATTGTTATCAAGCATACGATAGACGGCGAGTTCAAGAACTCTCGTCGGGTTCTTGGCGAGCATATCTTTAAAAGGTGTCTCTTTACCGCCTTTGGCGTAACCTGAGTGTGAGAAATAAACCTTTTCAATGGCTTTATTTCCGGTAACTTTTATTTTAGCCGCATTAGTTACTACGACGAAATCGCCGCAGTCAATATGCGGGGTAAAAGTTCTTTTATTTTTACCCATTAAGCACACCACGATTTGTGTTGCGAGGCGGCCTAAGGTTTTGCCTTGTGCATCAAAGTGATGCCACTTTCTTGTTGATTCCACTTCTTTAACGGAAGGGAGTGTTGTTTTTGTCATTTTATACCTTTGTGTTTTATAGGATTTGACTCGGGTCCTATTATCACAATTTTACTTCGCGCGACCACAGCGCGAAAAATTTTTTATTTAGCACCTTGTTACATAAAAAATTTGGTTGGGATAGGATTCGAACCTATGTAGGGCGTAGCCCGACGGTTTTACAGACCGTTGCTTTTGACCACTCAGCCACCCAACCTAAATTTAAAAAACAAAGAACTAAAAAAAGTTTAAATACTTCCTAAACTTGATAATTAATTATAGCAAATATTTTAGTTTAAGTGCAAATAAAATAAATTTTCAGACGGTATAAATTTTTTTCGTGTTTTGTTTTAGAAGGGGAAAACAAAAAATATTAAAATAAAATCCCCCGCGTTTTGCGCGGGGGAAATTTTTAATTAAACTCCTTTATGCTTGTGGGTTAGCATTAGGGTCGGAACTTTCTTCTTTCATTAATTCAGCAAGTTCTCCTTGAGAGATATATTCTCCGTCAGAACTGTCACCGAATAATAAATAAGAGGTTGTTTTGGTGTCTGCAGTTGGTTTTGCAACTGTAATTCCGGCGTTCTTAATTCTCTCTCTTATTTTTTCTTTTAGTTCATTCATCCCTTTTTTAGCCATATCGCAAGTCATCCTTTGTGCACAATAATCTGAGCCGTCGTTTATCGGTGTTATCACGACTTGTCTATCGCTAATTTGTTCAATTAGCTTTAGATTATACGCGATATTCGCTCCTTGTGAACCACATGGGTAGGATACGAAAGTGAAGTCCGGGTTATCTATATTCATGTGAGCATTTACGTTCGTTTGACTCTTTTTGTTCAAGCGATGCGTTGCATTGTCTATCATACTGCCTACAGGTCTTGCATTACTAAAACCATGATAGGTTGGTAACGGCCATTCACGTTCTTTGTTCACATCCATTTTAGGATTGAATTCTCGATCCTTATCAATACCTTTAATGAGTTCTTCTATGATGGCTAAACTTCTATCCTCACTTAAAGCTCTGTTACATTTAGCCCAACAATCGTCAGGGTTTGTGAAGTCGGCTTTTCCGGTACATTTATTAGTTGTACATCCTATCTTATGAAGTTTATCGTCATCACCCAATAGTTCTTCTGCTGGGTGAGAACCGCGTAAACTTGCATAACCGTAGAAGTAAAGGCTTCTAAGTTCATCGTCTTTAATAAAACCCTGGTTCCTTAAATCCTGAATTTGCTTGAGACATTCTATAAGTTGCTCTGATTCAAAACCTTTAACTTTTACACTGGCATTGTCAAACGGCAATTCAGAGCATAAAGTACAGGCATCTAATCCGTCAACGTCGATTTCTTCCGGTAATTCAAGTTTCGGGAACAACAGGAACCCTCTTGGGTTACCTGATGCTATTGCCTGCCCTCTGATAATCGTAAAGAACTCAGATTTATCTAAGAATGACAAGTTTACTGTATATGTGTTATGAGTTCCGAGCGTACATTTCAACGCTGAATCTAATGAGTTCGGCGTTAACGGGAGTTCATTATCATCATAGTCTCCCATGAAACGATACACATAGAAATCATTACCACCTGTTCTCCAACTCCATGCAAGAGGTGTACATTCAGGATATTTTCCTTTCAAATTAAGCTCATTAGCATTGGTGATATAATATTCTTTTGTTTCCTCTACATACATAGCCTCATACACTTTGCCTTTGTATTGGCAATACGGAGTACATAATGGAATTTTTTCGGTAAAACCCGGTGGGAATAGATCCATTGCATCCTTAAGTTTTATGATTCTATGAGGGCAAACAATAACCTCATTGTCGTTTTCATCCTTATCTTTACAGAATTTATCGCAATTAGGTTCACCACCATTTGCTTTATAATTAGGGAGCAAGTCTAATGGAAAGTTAAAGTATTTTCCATCTAATCGTATGCTTTCGTACAAATAGAATTTACCATCTTCTGCTTTGCAGACATTGGTCATATCCTTTGGGAGATCGCACGTAGCGATGTCGTTACACCATCTGTATCTGCACAAGTCCCACATAACAGGACCATTTGTGTCAATAAGGTCTGATACGTATATATCATCTAAAGTTTTGGCAATTTCTTGCCACATATCAACTTTAAGGGTTGCTCCCGGTTTTGTAACAATCCAGAAGATTCTCCCTGAACCGCGTGCAGTATCTAGATTACTACCGTCAGAAGATGATTGACTGTTGCCTTGATAACTACCGGTTGTCGGCCCGTATTTGTTAACAGCATTATTTATACATTCAGTCTTTTCCCCATCATCTGTAATTCCTTCACATGCACTTAGGGCTATATCAAGCATATCTTTAGCAGTCGTATTGTTGCTTGTAACACCTTCAGCCATTTTATTATTAGCCTGTGTATTATCAGTAGAACTACTGCTTGATGAGCCACCGGGATAATCTGTTCTTACTTTTGTACCAATTTCATTAGGATTAAAGCCCAAAGAAGCAACATTGATGGTGAATAAATATTTGCAGGTATCAGTACCATCAATACACCAAGTACTTTCAGTTGTGCTTGAAGCCCTAAAATTTGCCACATAAATTACTTTGGCCTTTGATTCTCCGTCTATTTGTTCAACCACTACAGCGTGGACCTGTTTACCTCTTGCATTCGCAATAGTTGCACTGAAGGTAGCTCTTTCCTTTATATCAACACCTCTTTCGCAACATGTGAGACAGGGGGTATCGTTAATGGTTTTCCTGCTAAATATAGGTTTCTTATCCCATATTTCACATTCTGCATAACTGCCTTTCTTAGCCTTACCGAGTTCAGCCCTATTGCGGATAGTATCTAATGTAACAGGATCAACATGGTACTCTTCCCCACCGCAGAGTTTATTTGCAGCAACTATTTTACCTTCGGGGATAATGACCTCTTCTGTATCTCCTAAATTATCATCCTCTATATATATAGGGACTGTATATGAACTATATGCCTTATTATATTTGTCAATCCTTGAGTCTATTTTACTAGAAGATTTTCTGCTTGTGAAGGCAACTAAGCGTGATAATTGGCACTTTTCATGAGCTTCTCTAAAGCCTCTGGCAAAGTCTGAACCTGCCTCAGATAATGAAGACCCGCGCTCAGCATAGACAACAACTTCTTTACCTTTATAAGGTCCGTCTGTTACTTTAGCAAGCAAAGCAATAACAGTCTTATTTTTTAATTTATTTTCCCTTCTTGTGTTGTGTTTATCCCTATCATTTGACCTTTCTATATCGAGGGTAAAGGTCATAGGATCACCATTGACACCTTCACAATAACTATCGTATTTGGTATGTTTTGTAATACCTTTTAACCAGTCAACTACAACATCCAAACCGACGCATTCTAAACGGACGTCCAAGAAACTTTTTGCATCCTTTTTCTTTTCTACAGATTCACCACCCAGTTTGTCGCAGGTTAAGAACCAGTTGGAATCTACTAATTCCTCAGTTTTATTGCCGTCTTTATCTTTGCTTGTGCTGGTTGGTTTTTGTTTGTTGTACCTCACCATTATTTCTTTACCGTTCTTTACGCACATAAAGTCGGAATCGGCAGCACCTTTACCAAACATAGTGCTGACATCACCGTCTTTGTTGCCGGTGGCTAAACAGTTCATAAGTTGGGACATATAATTGTAAATATTGTTCCAGAAAATCTCACGGGGTTTATAATAGAGTAAATCCCACATCTTTTGGCTGCGGGTTTGCATCATGTCCCACCACCATGGTTTTTGGACACTGTAACCATTGGTGTTGCCGGGGCCACCGCCACTGGGGAACTTTGAAGCCGCACCACCCGCACTGGGGCCACCAAAACCGGGGCCTTCGCCGGTTGGTTTACCATCGACATCGCGCATTTGTGCGGCAAGCAAGTTTGCTTTTGCAGGGCCGCCTGCGTTCATTTCACGTATAGAACGGTCAGCCTCTGCACGCATACCTTCCATACTACGGCCGATGCCACCACGTGATTCCATAGGCTGTAAAGCAATTGGCCTTATGCCTTCTCTAAATGCGGTGCCTGAACCTCTTGTCGGGCCTTGGCCTAAAGGCAAAGCATGACCTACGCCTGTTGTACCTTTATTACCTGGCATTTGGGAAATACGTAAAGCCCTGTTAATATCAGTGCCTTTTCTTTCAAAACTTTTGCGGACTGCCGGGCGTGTGGTTTTACCATATGCCGCAGTTGCAGGTTTTTTTGTAGTTCTTGTTGTATATTGTTCGTCGTATTTATTGCGTGTTTTGTAATCCGGGGTAGTTGAAGTAGAACCGCTTGTTTTTCTGCTATATCTGCTGCTGTAACTGCTACCGTCGCCATCTCCGTAACCATAGCCATTGCCTGACGAACGAGAAGAACCATAAGCACTTTTATCTGCTTCAGTGCCCATAGTTACACCTGAACCTTCAACATCACTTCTGGGGCGCAAGATAAGATCCATAGGATCTTTCATGCTATACGGCGTGACATCCCAAGGGTTTTCCTGAATAATTTCCTGGTTATCAGGACCGCCTGGCCAATGTATGTCGGTCGTAACGTCTTCGCTACCGGTTCTGCTTAAAAACGGTAACAAAAGCAAAGCAAGTGCCGCTACTAAGATGAACGGTAAATCGCGTTGCGCGCGCTGCACTAATGTACGCTTTTGCTTGGTCTGGCCCCCAACTATTGAGGGCAAACGTTTAGAGAGAGGTACAGATTTACTCTTCCTCAATTTATCACTAAACGTGAAACTATCTTTATTTGGCATAGTTATGCCTCCTTGTGTCTTTTCGCCCATTAGGGAAAATTACCCGAGCAAAAAGTTATTTACTGCCCTTAGGCAGTTTGTGCGACTGTTGCAAATCTTGTAGGCTTGACTGTTTTGTTTCACAGTTGCTTGATGTGTTGCTTGACTTTTCTTTCTGCCACCTAGTGACTAGATGGCACAAATTTTTAAATACCAAAAGAATAATGCGCCTGTTTTCTACACTCTAACCGAACGGTTAAAGTTAAAAATACAATTAAGACTACCAACTGCACAACTCATGGTACTACACTTATAGTTTAACATACAATTGCCAAAATTTCAAGGGGGGTACCCAAAATTCCTATTTATTTGTTATAATGTTTCTATGTTAACATTATTCTTTATATTATTAGCGCTCTTAATAATATTACTCAATGCCTTTTTCGTACTAGGGGAATTCGCTTTGGTTAAAGTGCGTCACACGCGCTTGCAAGAACTTGCCAAAAATAATACTTACAAAGAAAAACTAATGCTCAAAGCACACGAGAACATTGATGAGTATCTTTCCGCAATACAAATTGCAATTACTATGACGAGCCTTGCACTCGGTTGGGTGGGGGAGCCTAGCGTTGGTAAAGTTCTTTCTTGGCTTATGCCTAATATCGTACCTATGCTTCCTGCAGCCGCCTTGCACGTGATATCATTTACTTTGGCATTTTTAATAATTACATCCTTGCACGTTATTTACGGGGAGCAAGTTCCTAAACTTCTTGCTATCAAATATCCGGAACAAGCCTTAAGGTATATAATCGTTCCCTTGCATTATTTCTACATAGTTACAAATGTTTTTAAAAATGTTCTAGTGTGGGCTGCTTATCAAACTTTAGACTTAATCGGTGTAAACCCGCATAAACAGGAGACACCTCTTTCACAAGAAGAACTTAGGATGATGTTTTCAAAATCTCAAGAAGGGGGGAAATTCTCCTTAAGGCGTTTAATGATGTTTGAAAACTTGTTTGATTTTGAACAAGTCAAAGTTAAAGAAATTATGACACCGCGTGAAAAAATTTCCGCCTTAAAAAAGTCTAATACCTGGCCACAAAATTTGGAAATTATTAACAAACGCAAATATTCCCGCTATCCGCTTTATACTGAAACTATCGACGACGCAAAAGAATACGTCTTAATAAAAGAAATGTCACTTGAATCTTTAAGCGAAAAATCTCTACAGCCCATTGAAGAGCGTTTTACTTATAAACTTTTAACACTTGATGAACACACACCCGTTGAGGCTGCTTTGAGGGAATTCCAAACAAACAGGAACCATCAGGCCTTAATTAAAAATGATAAAGAGGAAGTTATCGGCTTGCTTACTTTGGAAGATGTTTTGGAGGAACTTGTCGGCGAAATTCGTGATGAATATGAGAAACCAAATGCCCTCTTAATAAGTAATTTTTTGGTGCCGGGTGCTTGTGTTATAAATTTGAAATCTACCAAAAAAGAAGAAGTTTTCGACGAAATGTTGAACGCTTTATACAAACAAAAACCTACATTTGCAAAAGAACAGGCGATGGATTTTATTTTAAAACGTGAGCAAATAATGTCCTGTGCTTTGGAAAAGGGCGTGGCTTTCCCGCACGCTAGAGTTGCCTCTTTAACAAAACCTTTAGTAAGTGTGGGTATATCTAAAAAAGGCATTTTGTTTGACGGTACAAATAATAATGTTAAACTTATCTTTTTAATTTTAACACCTTTTAAAGAACCTGCTTTTCAACTTAAAATACTTGCGGAACTTGCTGCGGTTTCAAGTACAAAATTTGTACGCGACAGGTTAATATCTGCCAAAAACCCAGAAGAGATTGCGGAAATTTTCCTTGCTTTTGAAAACACCGTTCCTAACGATTAATAAAATTGAATAATAAAAAACCCCGTCGTTAAGGCGGGGTTTTGTGTCAGTTAATATTCCGTTTATTTCATATAAGGTGCTTCGTCTGCTATTGCTTTGCCTACAATTTCTAAATATTGACGGAAAGTGCTATGTGTATTTCTAGTGCTTTTTTCTGCTCTTTTGCTATCAAGGGTTACTTGATGGTTTCTGGCAACTGTATCAAGATCTCTGACATAGGCTGGTGTGGCAGCAGGGGTTGAATCATGCCTTGCATCCCTTACGGCATTTCCGATGGCAGCCCTATGGCCTTCAGGACCGACGTACGGATTATAATCACTTCTTGTTTTTTGTGTTGTGTTATTTACGGGTACTGTATCGGTGGTTTTAACTTGTTGTTCTTGTTGTTTTGTCTTTCTTTCTTGTCTTCTGGCAGATAAGCTAGAAAATAATGTTTCCCCAGCTAACATAGCATGCCCTTCACGGCCGCTATAAACATAGTAGGCCGGGGTTGTATCATCTTGCTTAACTTGTTTTGCCTGTTGTTGCGGCTGTTGTGGTTGTTGTGGTGTTTGGGTTGTCGGAGTGCTTTTCGGTTTTGTGAACAAAAATCCAAGTGCTGCCATATGCCCTTCACGGCCGGTATAAGCATAAGAATATACTTCTTGTTTGCTTGTTTGCGCTGTTTTTTCCTGTTGTGGTGCAGGGGTTTGTGTTTGAGTTACCGGGTTTTGTTGTTTAGTTTCTCTGTTATTTTCTCTAATTCTTGCAAGAGCATTATCTGCTATATATGACATCTTGCTGCCTGGGCCGCCAACATAATCTTGTGCTGATAATACGGCTGGTGTTACTGCTACTAACGCTAACGCTAATACTATTGTTTGTGTTTTCATTTTATTTTCCTTTATTAATAGTTTCAGGTTGGCTATGCCTTTTCTTTAACGGGAAGATTGACCGTTAAAAATATTATTTAGTTTCCCTTACTTACTACTACTCTTCATTTTTTGAGGTCAGGTTCGATTTTTAATATAGTTTTTTTGTCCTAACCTTTACTGCTTTACTACTGTTTACTACTTTTGCTACTTTCAATTTGTTTTGCCCTTGTTTATAAGTTGGCGGCAACCTCCAAAATAAAAACCCCGCTTTTTTATCAGCGGGGTTTTTGTAATTTAAAATTTAAAAATTGTTTTTACATTGACCTCGCTGATATTGGTTTAAAAAGTTTAATAAACATGCTAAACATACCAATAAGAGAAAGGCAAATAAAAGAAACGCTAACGCTTTTAATATCTAAAGCGTTGTTAAAAATTTTGATGTTGTTTAATGCGTTCTTTTTCATAACAAAAAAATTATATAATATTTTTTAAACATTTGTCAACAGTTTTTTAAAAATTATTTTTTACCGTCGGAAAAATTAATTTAATTTTTTAAAAAAATATTTTTTGTTTTGACAATTTTTAAAAAACAAAATAAAAACCCCCGCTCAAAAAGCGGGGGGGAAAATAATTATGAAAATAAATTATTTTTGGTATTTCTTTCTTGCTGTATAATGTGTATGCAATAACTCATGTGCTTTGCCATGTAAAGGTTCACCTAAGAAATCTTTATATAATTTCTTAACGGCCTCATTATCATGGCTGCAGCGGAGTTTCATATGTGAATCTTCACTGTATAAACCTTTTGCTCTTGCAGCACGGAGTTCATTTGTTACACCAAACGGTTGACCACCGCCGGCAACACAACCGCCTGTGCAAGCCATAACTTCAATAAAGTGATAAGGAAGTTCTTTACCTTCCTCTCTGGCTTTCCTGACGATTTGTAAAAGTTTTCCGACATTGCCAAGACCATGTGCGACAGCAACACGGACTTCTGTGCCTTTGACGTCAATTTTTGCTTCTTTAATACCTTTTAAACCGCGGACTTTTTTGAAGTCAATGCTTTTTGCATTTTCACCTGTAACTAAATAGTATGCGGTTCTTAAAGCAGCTTCCATAACACCGCCGGTTGCACCGAAGATTGTGGCTGCACCGGTATATTCTGCCAAGATATGATCACCTTTGCGAGGGGTAAGTTTATTAAACTCAATACCTGCTTGTTTGATCATGCGGGCAATTTCGCGTGTAGTTAAGGAAACGTCGACATCCGGGTAACCGCTGCTTGATAATTCTTTACTGCGGCCGATTTCGAATTTCTTTGCTGTGCAAGGCATAACTGAAACTACAAAAACATTTTTTGGGTCTAAATTATGTTGTTTTGCATAATAAGTTTTTGCAAGTACGCCGACCATTTCATGCGGTGATTTTGCACTTGAAACATTATCTAACATATCACTATGATATTTTTCAAGGTAATCAACCCATGCAGGGCAGCAGCTTGTAATCAAAGGTAAAACACCTTTATTTGTAAGGCGGTGTTTAAACTCTGAAGCTTCTTCCATAATTGTTAAATCAGCACCGAAGTTGGTATCCAAAACTGCATTAAAACCAAGTTCATAAAGTGCAGCGGTAAGTTCGCCGGTTAAATTTTTACCGACGGGGTAACCAAATGCTTCACCGATTGCAACACGTACTGCCGGTGCAAATTGTACAACACAATGTTTATTAGGATCGCGTAAAGCATCCCAAACTTTTTGTGTGTCATCTTGTGCTACGATTGCACCCACAGGGCAGTGTGCCGCACATTGACCGCAGTTAACGCAAGGTGAATCTTTTAAATCAACGCCTGCGGGACGAAGTGTGGTTTTGATACCTCTGTGTTGGAAAGATAATGCCCAAACATTTTGAACTTTTTGGCAAACTTGGACACAGCGACCGCATTGTATACACTTTGCAGTATCAATGCAAATACCTTTTGCGCTGTTATCTTTATAAGTAGGGCGGATATTTAAAATATTGGGGTAATGATTTTCCCTAATACCGAATTCCGCACACAAATTTTGAAGTTCGCATTGTTGGTTTTTTGCACAAGTCAAACAATCTTTGGGGTGGTTTGACATAATGAGTTCAAGGACACTTTTTCTTACTGCGATAAGTTCCGGGTCATGGGTAATAATTTTCATACCTTCCGTTATTGCAGTTGTGCAAGCACGGAGCATTTTGTTGGAGCCTTCTACTTTAACAATACAAAGCCCGCAACCGCCGGTTGCTTCAAGGTCCTCGTGGTGACATAAAGTAGGAATTTTAACATTCGCTGCTTTAGCTGCTTCTAAAATTGAAGTACCTTCTTTTACTTCTACAGGTTTTCCGTTTATAGTTGCTTTAATCATAATTCACCTTTATTTTTTAACTATTGCTTTAAATTTGCAATTATTGAAACAAAGACCGCATTTAATACATTTTTCCTGATTAATTACGTGTTTTTGTTTGACTTCGCCGGTAATAGCACTTGCAGGGCAAGCACGTTTACACATACCGCAGCCGATACATTTGTCGGTTATTTCGTAGCGGACGAGTTTAGAGCATTTACCTGTTTTGCAATGTTTTTCATTGATATGTTCTGCATATTCTTCCGGGAAGAATTTTAAAGTTGATAATACCGGGTTCGGTGCTGTTTGCCCTAAAGCACAAAGTGATGCTTTTTGCATTGCATGTGCAATGTCTTTAAGTTTTTCAACATCTTCCGGTTTACCTTTACCTTCGGTGATTCTGTTAAGAATTTGAAGCATTTGATATCCGCCGATTCTGCATGGCGCACATTTACCGCAAGATTCATCAACACAGAAATCAAGATAGAATTTTGCGATATCAACCATACAATCGGTTTCATCCATAACGATAAATCCGCCTGAACCCATAATTGCACCGATTTCTTGTAAAGATTCATAAGTAATATGCATGTCAAAGTGTGCCGGGTCAATAACACCGCCGGACGGACCGCCGGTTTGAACAGCCTTTGCTTTGTCACCTTTTAATGGACCACCGCCGATATCGTAAACGATCTCCCTAACGGTAATACCCATAGGAACTTCAACAAGGCCGGTATTTTTAACCTTACCTGTCATGGCAAAAACTTTGGTACCTTTTGATTTACCTTCACCCATTTTGGAGTACCAATCGCCACCGTTTACCATTATATAAGGTATATTGGCAAGTGTTTCAACATTGTTAATGGCTGTAGGTTTACCCCAAAGCCCGGAGGTTGCCGGGAATGGCGGTTTCGGTCTAGGTGTACCGCGGTTACCTTCAATAGAAGTAATCAAAGCGGTTTCTTCACCGCACACGAAAGCGCCTGCACCGTATCTGATTTCAAGGTCATAACTGAATTTTGAACCTAAAATATTTTTACCTAAAAGACCCATTTTGTAGCAGTCATCAATTGCTTTTTGAATGCGTTTAATGGCAAGAGGATATTCTGCACGGATGTAAAATAAACCGCGTGTTGCACCGATTGTGTAACCGGCAATAATCATACCTTCTACAACTGAGTGGGGGTTACCTTCAAGCAAAGAACGGTCCATATAGGCACCTGGGTCACCTTCATCACCGTTACAAATCATATATTTGACTTTGCTTTTCGGTTTTCTTGTTAAATCCCATTTAAGCCAGGTAGGGAAACCTGCACCGCCGCGTCCGCGAAGGCCGCTTTTCTTCATTTCTTCAATTACGCCTTCCGGGCCGATTTCAAAAGCTTTAAGTAAACCTTGATAACCGTTGTGGCCGATATATTCATTAATATCTTCAGGGTTAATTTTACCGCAGTCTGCCAGTAAAATACGGTGTTGTTTTTTGTAGAAAGGGATATCTTCGTGTGTTTTGCAATGTTTACCGTCAACCGGGTTTACGTAAAGTAATCTTTCTACGACTTCACCTTTCAAAACTGTTTTTTCAACAATTTCTTTTACGTCTTCCGGTTTAACTTTTGTGTAAAAAATTTCACCGACGCTTACAAGTGGGCCTTGTGCACAAAAGCCTTGGCAACCGCTTTTTGAAATATAAGTAGAATTTTCACGGCAACCGTCTGTAATTTCTAAGCAGAAATCTAAGCCGCGTTTTTTATATTCTTCTTGGAAGGCCTCATAAACTTTTTGAGAACCGCCTGCGATACAACCTGTACCGCCGCAAATAACAACACGGTTTTTAATTTTGGCGTATTGTTTATTAAAGTTTTCTTTAATTTTATTGATTTTATTAGTCATGGTTATTTAGCCTCGCCTTTTGTGGTTTCTTCTATAATACCTTTAATATCGGCAGGTTTAACTTGCCCGTGGATTTTACCGTTAATTGAGATTACCGGTGCAAGCCCGCAACAACCGATGCATCTAAGTGCTTGAACGGAAAATTTGCCGTCTTCAGAAGTTTGCCCTGCTTTGACATTAATCACTTTTTCAAGTTCTGCCAAAAGTTGCGGTGCGCCTTTTAAATAACAGGCAGTACCGGTGCAAACAGAAATTTGATATTTTGCCGGAGGAGTTAATTTAAAGAAGTGATAGAAAGTTAACACTTCATAAATTTTTGCTAAAGGAATATTTGTTTGTTTAGCAATTTCCATAGCAGTTTCCCTTGGAACATACCCGCATGCATCTTGAACAGAATGCAGCATCATAACTAAACTGCCTTCAACATTTTTCCACTTATTGATTATGGCAGTCAAGTCTACTTTTGAAGCTGTAGTTTCGTTTGACATTTAATGTCCTCCTAATTTTAAATTATTTATCCGACCTGGCAAAAACTACCGGTATTGGTATTTCGCCGATCGGTGTTTCAAAATAAATCGTTCCGACAACTTTATATTGCACAGATTGGGAATTTGCTACCACAAGCCCTATAACATTTTTACCTATTTGCGAAAAAGGTACATTTATTGAAACTTTTTGAACTTGTGTGGTTTGCGGTGCAATTAAAAACTCCCCTAAATTAACATCTGTAAGGGGGGTATCATTCAAATAAACTTTTCCTGCAAAACGTTTCATTCTGGCATTTGTTGTTTTGCTTTTGTTTGTAATTGCAAGGGCAACATCTGCCGAAAGATTATTTAAGGAATATTCGGTTACTTCAACGCCGGCCAAATCATATTGACAGTTTGCGGTTTGTTGCATTTCTTGGACGGTGGTACAAGCACATAAAAAAGTAGTTGAAATAAGAAAGAAGAATAGTTTTTTCATTTTAACCTCAAAATGTTTTATAATATTACTATATACATTATACGAAATTTTTGGACATATTAAAACAGAGGTCTTATGATAAACTTTAAAAAGCAGGTACTTGAAACATTCACAAAATATGCGCAAATTGAAAGTGGCAGCGACTTTAAATCACAAACCACGCCTTCAACTCAAACACAGGTGGAATTTGCCAAAGTTCTTAAAGCAGATTTAGAAAAGTTAGGTTTAAAAGATGTTAAATTAGCACCCACTTGTCATTTAACCGCTAAACTTCCGGCAAATGTTGAGGGTAAATATCCTGTTATCGGTTTTCTTGCCCATATGGATACTTACCCGGAAGGTACTATCGGTCGCAAAGTTAAAGTTTGTTTGCACCCTAATTATAAAGGGGGGGAGCTTGTAATAAATAAAGAACTGGGTGTTATTTTGAAACCGGAACTTTCACCTGCTTTAAAAAAATGTGTGGGGGATGATTTAATAACTTCAGCCGGTGATACTTTACTTGGCACTGATGATAAAGCTGGTATTGCCATAATAATGGAAATGCTAAAATACTTAATTGCACACCCTGAAATTAAACACGGGGATATTAGAATTGCTTTTACCCCGGATGAAGAAATTGCACGCGGGCCTGATAATTTTGATGTTCCCGCATTCGGCGCAGATTTCGCTTACACACTTGACGGAGAATGCGGGGACGGTATCGCATATGAAAACTTTAATGCCGCTACTGTCGATATTTTCGTAAAAGGTGTTTTGGCACACCCGGGTCAAGCAAAAGGAATAATGGAAAACCCGGTTAGAATTTTAGCAGATATAATTTCCAAATGGCCTGCAAATAAACTGGCCGAGACTACTGAAGGTCGTCAAGGTTTTTTAACTTTTACTGAAAGTAAAGCAGATTTTGCAACAGCCACAGCAAGCGCTATGGTACGTTCTTTTGAAGAAACAGAATTACGTGCTATGATTAAGGAACTTGAAGATATTGTTGCAGACATTCGCAAGAAATATTCCGGGTCACAAATTGAAGTAAAAACTACCTATACCTATAAAAATATGCGCCCTATGATTGATAAAAACCCTACGGCAGTTAAACTTGCCAAAGAGGCTTTTAAAGAATGCGGGTTAGATACAGATGGCGCCCCGATTCGCGGCGGAACAGATGGCGCACGTTTAACTTATATGGGTTTAATAACACCGAATCTGGATGCCGGTTATGCTACACCGCACGGGCCTTTTGAATGGGCTTCTTTAGATCAAATGAGCAAAATTGTGAATGCACTCATTTGCTTGTGTGAAAAAGTAGTAAAATAAATTTGTTGATATATAAAATAAAAAACACCCTCGTTAAAATGAGGGTGTTTTCAATCATATATTTTTATTTGGATTGTGCGGGAGCAGGTTTTTGTGCTGAGGTTTTTGCCCCTTTTTTCGTACCTTTTACTTTAACTTTCGAATTGTTTTTGGCACCTTTTGCAGGATCACCTTTACCAGCATCGGGAGGATTTTGCCAACAACACTTTATTGACTTATCTTGGACTGTCTCACAATATGTTATCTTTCCGTTATGGTAAACAGGATTGGTCTCGCAAGACTGAGCATGCAAAACAACACTACCTAAAACTAAAGCAAATGCCATAAATAATAACTTTTTCATATTCATTCTCCTTATTTTAATTATTCATAACTTACTTCATAATTATAATGTAAATTCGCAATTTTGTCAAGAGTAGATATAAAACCCCCGCCTGTCGGCGGGGGAAATTTCGTTTTGTTTTATAAAATTTTCGTCACAAATATATGTGGCGGAAAAGTTTTATCTAAGAGTTGGTTTCGGTGCTGATGCAGTAGCGGCGCCGGTTGCAGCAGGCACGGAAGGGGCAGCAGGGCCTTGTGCTTGTGCTGGTGCAGAAGTTTGGCCTACTGTTGCTACTCTGTTTACTGTTGCAGAAACATTTTTGGGTGCACTAAAATCTGCTGTTTGAGTAGTATTGTTTTGTTCTGCAATACTGTTTGTTACATTAATAGTCGTGGGGTTCATTGCTGCTTGTGTTTTAGTTCCTAATTTTACTGCAGTTTTGGCACCTTTATGATATGCCGGTATGCAGCATTTATCTCCGGCTTTGAGGTTTGCATCACATCTCGGCATACCTTCAGTACCTGCAGCACCACAGGTTAAAGGGGCCGCAGAGATCATTGATACGGCAAGTACTACCATACCAAAAACTACTGTTGCGATTAAAAATATCTTTTTCATTTTCATTCTCCTTGTTTTGTAACTTACAAAATAATTATAGTAGAATTTTTTAATTTCGTCAAGGGATATTATAAAATTTGCGCATAATGTGAAAAAATTTGCTATCATAAATGTATGATAATATATTCACTCAGTTTATTATTTTGTTTAGGGTTGCTTTTTTATTTTATAGCAAAGTATAAAGAAAGTGACTTGCAGGAAGATGATTTTTCTTCTTGGGAAGCGGAGTTCGAACGGGCAGAACAAGAGTCTGATACAGAAGGTACACCTGTTTCGAATAAAGAAACTGAACAAACTTCCGTGCAAAATTTCTTTGAAGATGTAAAAGAAGAAGCAAGTGCGGTTCAGCAAGTACAAAAATTGTTTTCTAAAACAGATGCTTTACCCGCCCGGGAGATTTTTGACCTAAAAGATAAGGTAAAAGATTTTTCCTATACTTTAGAAGAAAATCGTTTACTGGAAGAAAAGCATTATAATGAGTTGAAAACTTCACTTGAAAATATTCAAAAACGTTTTTCCGCTTTTGAAAACGAATATATTAACAATCTTTATCCAATACTGAATAATTTGATTAAAGAACTTGAAAGTTTGCAAAATAAAAACACAAATAATTAATTTATTTCTTAGTAAACCTGATTAAAATAAATTACAAACTATTACAAAATGGATTATATTTTCTAATCAAAATATAGTAAAATATTTTATATATGAAATCAAATAAGAAAATTGCCAGCAGGGGGAAATTGTCCCCTGAAAAAGTCTCTTATCCTGTAAAAGATGGCGCCATAAATTTCGCCTTATCGGGGCATTATGTTTGTGTATATATTTTAGATAAAGCAGGCAATTATTCTTATATTTACGGATCGCGGCATATTTTTGAGAGTCATTTTAAGAACAATATTAAAACGAATGATGTTCATCGTTATGCAAGGGACATCGCTTTTACCGGCAAGAGTGTTTCATATGAGTGGTTTGAAAGTACTGCTGTCCCAACATTTTTTCGTACGGTAATTATGCCTTTGGGGGATGATAAAGAGAAAATATCTTCTTTACTTTTTATTATCAGCGAACTTGATGAAGTATTTGTGCGTAATGATAAAATGATTTTGGCTGAGAGAACCGGTGAAAGTTTTGTTCGCGTCATAATGAAGGCAAGGGAAGAAGAAAAGCGCCTGGTAACATCTGCTGTACACGATCAATTAGGAAATTTTTCAATAAGAACAAATGCGTTAATTGAGATTTTAAAGGAAGATATACTTAAAAAAAGTTCTAAGGAAGCACTTAAAAGTTTACACGCATTAGAGTTAGCGGTGCAAGAATCTGTAAGATCTATGAGGGAGATTATAACTTCTTTGCGCCCTATTCAATTAGATTCAGTGGGGCTGGATGCTTCCATTAAGGAACTATTGGAAAAAGTATCACAAACAGAAACCATAAAAATAAAATATTCTTATAAGATTAAAGATAAAACTGTGTTATCTAAGCACATTAAACTGGTGCTTTACAGAACAGTACAAGAGGCTTTAAATAATACCGTTAAACACGCTAAAGCAAAAAATTTGACGGTAGAATTAAAAGAAGATAAAACCTACCTTTATCTTACGGTAAAAGATGACGGTAAGGGTTTTAAACCTCAGGCTCAAAGGAGTGTTAAAAGCCTAGGGCTTGAAGGTATGAAGGAAAACATTGCATCTATAAAAGGTACAATGAAATTAACTAGTAAACTTGGGAAAGGTACTGCAATCTTTGTTAGATGTCCCAAATTTAATTATGAAAGGTAGATTATGATAAAAGTAATAATGGCTGATGACCACGTCATCGTTAGGCAGAGCATACGTGCTGTACTGGAAAGAAAAAGATCAGATATAAAAGTTGTTGCCGAAGTTTCAAACGGTAAAGAACTTTTAGATGCGGCAAAAAAATATAAAGCAGATGTTTATATCGTTGATATTTCTATGTCCGTTTTAAATGGTATTGATGCAACACAAAAATTAACCAGAATGCAACCCAATGCAAAAGTCATCATATTAAGTATGTTCGATGACAGAGTTTCCGTAGAAAATGCTGTCAAAGCAGGTGCTAATGCGTTTGTAGTAAAAGAAGCAACAATAAATGAAATAATTGAGGCAATAGACGAAGTTTGTGCAGGGAAATTTTTCCTTTGTTCACAAGTATCAAAATATTTAATCAGAGGATTTTTAGATAATTCCACAGATGGCCGTCGTGTTCCGAAAGGCCATTTAACCCATAAGGAACGTCAAATTTTGCAGTTGATTTCCGAAGGTTACAGCAGCAAGACTATTGCTAAAGAATTTCAACTTTCCTTAAATACTATTCACGTGCATAGAAATAATATTATGAGGAAACTTAATATTCACAAGCAAGCGGAACTTATTCGTTACGCAATTAAAGAAGGCATTGCCCATATTTAATTTATGAGAATTATTGCCGGTACGGCGCGCGGAAGGAAATTATTTTCTGTTTCAAAGAAACTCCCCGTGAAGCCGATTTCTGATAGGATAAAACAATCCGTTTTTGATATTTTGCGTCCAAGAATAACGGGTGCCGTGTTTTTGGATTTATTTGCTGGAACGGGTAATGTTTCTATGGAAGCATTATCGCGCGGTGCTTTAAAAACCGTTTCTGCGGAAAAAGAAATTGCCTGCCTAAAAGCCATTAAAAGGAATGCCGATCACCTAGGCTTTACCGATAGGGCAACTATTTTAAAAGCGGATTTGTTAAAACCTCTTGCTTGGCTTTCATCTTATTGCGAAGGTGAAGGCTACGATATCATTTTTATGGGCCCGCCGTATAGGGATATAAAAAATACGCCCTTATTTTTTACAGGGCCGGTTTTAGAGCAAATTGCCGAATCAAAATTGCTTGCACCAAAAGGTTTAATAGTTGCCCAGCATCATAAAAAAGAAACTTTTACTGTGCCTGAAACCTTGCAAATTGTACGGGAGGAAAAGTACGGAGACACTACCGTTCACTTTTTGCAATATAAATGATACCCAATAATTACCATGAACTTAATTATTCAAAGATAGCGACGTATCTGTTTTGCCCATTCCTCTATAAATTAAAATATATTGAGGGCAAACGTGAAGGCCTTGTGCCGGTAACTTCGCTTGGGGTATCAATTCATAGAACATTAGAACAATATCACACAAATAGTAATGATCCGGACAGTTTGCTTGTTTATTATAATCGTTGTTTTCTGGGGGCAGGATATTCAAGCGCCGCAGAGCAAATGGAGTATTATTTAAAAGGCAAAAGAATAATTGAAGAGTATGCCAAGCGTGATAAAGATAGAAAAAGCGAGATTTTAGGTTGTGAAAAAGAATTTATTTTTGAGCATAATGGTTGGAAGTTTAGAGGGAAAATTGATCGTTTTGAAAAATTACCTGATGAAACTTACCATGTAATTGATTATAAAACAGATGCTAAAATAAGTGAAAATTTTGATGTAACAAAATCTCTTCAACTTGCACTTTATAGTATAGGTGCAAAGCGTGCTTGGGGGAAAACGCAAGGTAAAGCAAGTATTTATTTTGTGGCATTAAATAAAATCTTTTCTATTCCCTTTGAGAAAGTGGATGAAGAAGAAGTTCTAAATAAGTATATAGAAATAGGTGAGAAACTTGAAGGGACGGAATTTCCGCCTTGCACAAAATCTTGTGCGCAATGTTTGATGCGTATGCGTTGCCAGCATTCCAGCCATACGGAGAAGTATATAAAACTTGATAATTTATAGGTGATTATATGAAAAAATTTGTTCTAGGTATTTTAATAGGTATTATAATTGCACTTAGTGTTATGATCGTTTTAAAACAAGAAGAGGGTGGGAATGTTTCCTCTAAAAACTCAAATAATGCATTAAATAAAATAAGACTTCAAAAGAATTATCAAAATGATGTAGAAGAAAAATTGCAAGAAGCCGTATTAAATTTATCTAAAGCAAAAGAACCGGAAGATATTTTAAAATCACTTGATGAAATTATCAAATACCGCCCGCAAGATGCAAATCTCTATGCGTTAAAAGCACAAGTCTTACAAAAACAAGGTAATTTGCCTGCAGCACTTGAAGCAATTAACAGGGCAATTTCAATAGATCCCAAAAATCCGAATTACTATCAAATGCGCGCTGAAATTGAGTTTAATAATGGCGATTTTGATAAAGCCGAGCGAGATTTCACCGTCGCGGCACAACTCTCCGGTAAAGCAGATAATTATTATAACCGTGCAATAGCAAATTTAAATTTAGGTAATTATCAGGCGGCAAATAATGATTTTAAAAAAGCAAGTGATCTTTATAAAAAAGAAGGCAATTTGGGGGCTTCAAATCAAGCACAAAATATTTCCCAAATGTTAACAAAAAATCTGCCTAAACAAACAACCCAAATTAAAGCAAATAATGCTTCAATAAATAAATCGAAGGGAAAAACACAAAATAATCCTGTTGTGGACCAAAAGATGATGAACCAGATTTCTAAATCTTTAAAACATTTTTCCGAAAGTGAAACTTTAGGTGATTTTAAGCAGTACATGCCTAAAAGTGAAGATATTTTATCTGCTTTTTCAGGTCTATCTACACAGATGCCTAAAACCGAAGCACCTACACCACAAAAAGAAGAAGTTGTTCCGAACTTGGAAGAAACAATTAAACAGCAAAATATTCAAGCACCTAAAATAAGCAAGAAAGATTTGCTTAAAGGCACTGCCTTGGAAAGTGTTACAAAAGCACAAAAGATGTTGGCTAATAAAGATTTTGAGGGAGCTAAGGCGGTATTAGATTCCGCAATAAATAAGTATCCGGATAATGATTCTTTATATTATCAACGTGCTCAGGCAAATTACCAAAACGGTGATTATAAATCCGCATTTGCCGACTTAAATAAAGCACTTGAATTAAATCCCAATAACTATCAAGCAGCCTTAAGCAAGGGTGATTTGCTTAATAGTTTCGGGCAAAGCGAGCAAGCCAAAAAGGCTTATTTAGATGCGGCTAATCTCGCTGCACAGGCCGGAAATACAAGGGCGGCGGAAGATGCTCAAACCAGATATCAATTGCTTGAAGGTAAAGAAATTTCAGCGAGAACAAATCAACGTTTTGCAGAAGCCTCAAATGCTTATAATAAAGGTGATTATGATACAGCAGTCAGTTTATTTAATCAAATTTATCAGGAAAATCCCGATGGCGCTAATGCCTTTAATTTGGGTTTGGCTTATATGGGGCAAGGTAACATAAAAGAATCAAATAAAATGTTTATGATTGCCGCTGACAAACAACCGCAAGATTTAAAAGTTCAATTGGCTGTGGCAAGCACTGCAGTACAAAATGAAGATTTTAATACAGCAAAAAAATATCTAGATAGGGCTATGGGAATTGATGATACTAATCCAGATTTGTGGGCATTATCAGCGCAAATAGATAGTAATGACGGGGACTATGCAAAAGCTAAACAAGATTTACAAAAAGCCTTAAGCGGTTATGAACAAAAACTTGGGGAAATTGAAGATCAAGCTGAAAGGCAACAAATTGAAAAACAAATTGCCGAAATTAATTCTTATTTACAGCAAATGGAGCAGGCGGGAATTTAATTTATGGAAAATACTTCTTTGGCTAAGCAACTTTTTAATACTTTTAGCGCAGGCAGAACGCCCGGTAAAGAAGATTTACCCGCCGGGAAAATGTATCAAATACTAGAAGACCCTTTTGGCCTTTGGTGCCATTTCCATGCGCCTAAAGAAGAAGCAGTTGAAGAGCCTAATCTATATGAAAGTTTACGCGGTAAAACCGATAAATTAGTGCGCGACCATTGGATTTATGACCATTGTTCTAACCCTGTTATAATTAACGGAAATGACAGTGAAAGATTTCTTAATACTTTGCAGGCTATGCAAGACGGGGCTGATGGCATTATTGGAGGAACTTTATGGGATTTGCGAAGTGAAGAAGGCCTTTACGGCGGTGTAAATTTCTTATTTAAAGTAAACAGCGGTAAAAGTGTTTTTGGTTCATATCATTACAAAATTGTGCAACTTAAACGCGCCGGGGAAATGAAGGAACATTATGCTTTGCAAACTGCACTTTTAAATAAAATTTTAACGGAAATTCAGGGTTATGATGCAGGTGAGGCTTTGTTTATTTTTAAAGCAAAAGAACAAATTTTAACTTGCGCGCGTGTTATTGAACGTGCGCAAAATGCGGAAGCTTTATATCAGTCTATCAGGCGGGGGGAAACAGTACCCGAAGCCAATAAACCCCCAAAGGGTGCACTTTCACCTTGGCGTGTTTATGCAAACAAATATGTTTTTGAAAAGCATGATTTGGTTTTAATTCCGCATCTTAATACTACCATGCGTGCAATTTTACGTGCAAATAATATAAATACTTATGATGATATTGTTGCCGCCGGTTTTGAAAAGATAAAAGAATTGCTTTCCGATACGACTTTCCCTGAAAATACCCCTGTTTTAACATATGCTCACGCTTTGGCTTTTGTTAAAAATAAACCTGTTTTGAGGGCAAAAGGCAAATTTCCGCCACCTGAAAAAAAGCGCAATTTATATTTTGATTTTGAGGCTACCGAAACATTTCAGGAAAACAATTCTTCCTTTATTTATTTAATTGGCGTTTGGGATAAAGAAGAAAACAGATTTGTCCCGTTCATTGCACGGGAAGAAAAGGAAGAAGAAATAATTTTCAAACAATTTGCAAATTATGTTGCAGATTGCGGGTCGGATGTTGCACTTTATCATTGGACGGAATATGAAGTAAAAAAAATGAAGGCCTTGCAAAATAAATACCCAAATATTAAGGCGGAACTTGAGTTCTTGGTTTCCGTTTGCCTTGACCTTAAAATTGAAGTGGAAAAAGCTTTTTATTTACCTTCGCCGAGTTTATCTTTAAAGGCGGCCGCGCCTGCTTTAGGTTTTAATTGGCGCCAAAAAGATTGCGGTGCGATGGACAGTATGGTTTACTTTACCAAGTGGCTAAATTCCGGCGATGAAGCCGCCCTCAAAAAGGTCTTGATGTACAACGAAGATGACTGCATTGCCATGTTAAAAGTAGAACTTGCTTTGCGTGATTTACAAAGCAAAGGCGAAGTGTTGGAAATTCCTGAAATTTTAAGTTAATAAAAGGTACCCAAAGGTCCTAGGACTTTATGGCCTTAATGTGTAGGCCAAATGACCCCTTGTATTTCTTGCCTTTTTAAGTTAAACTAATAGTGAGGTCAAACAAAGGAGGCACTTATGAAAAAGAATAGAATTTTAGTACTCGCCCTAGCTTTTGTGATGGGGCTTATGGCAGTAGCACCGGCTTTTGCTAAGGTTTATGATAAAGATATTTTAGCAAAAACTGCAGGTTTTATTTTAAGATATGATGCTGCTAAAGATTTAGGTGAACCACAACTAAAAGCATGGCTTGAGGAGGAACTGTCAGGATTCGCGTATAAGGGCGGCAGGAGTGAAGTATCACCGTTAACTCAAACTATCATAGATCAGAATGTGGAAGACTTCATAATTTTATATGACGAATTAATGAGTAGAGAAATAAAAGTTTCTGAAAAATTAGAAATACTCGCTGACACTCTTGATCAATTTAACATTGTTGAAGTTAAACATAATCTTAGTAAATATTAATACTAAAAATTAATAAAAAGGGCTGAGTAATCAGCCCTTTTTTAGTGTGTAAACTTGGCAAAAACTATTTACAAAAACCAACCGAACAATTTGTCAAATAAACCTTTTTTTGTGGTCTTAACTTCTTCGTCAAAAGTTTTGGCAAGTTCTTCCAAGAGTTCTTTTTGGCGCGGCGTAACTTTCTTGGGTACTTTAATGTTAAGCACAACACGCATAGCACCCTTTTTATTTGCGCGTTCCAAAACAGGCATACCTTGACCGTCAATGGTAATTACAGAGCCGTCAGTCGAGCCTTTTGGAATTTGAACGATTAATTCTTCTTTCATTAAATTATTTATTTTGATTTCACCGCCCAAAACTGCTTGCGGGTAAGAAATTTCCGTATTCAAAATTAAATCGGAATCATCACGTTCAAAAATTTTGTGCGGTTTAACTTTAACTTGCAAATATAAATCGCCATACCCGCCGTCAAGTGAACCTATATCACCGCCATTTGCAACACGCAAAACACTGCCTTCTTTTATGCCGGGGGGGAGTTTCACTTTTAAAGTGTTTTTCTTTTTAGTTTTACCGCTACCCCTGCACGCTTTACATGGGCGTTCCAAAATTGTGCCTTGGCCTCCGCAATCGGGGCATGGTTGGCGCATTGAGAAAAACCCTTGGCTGAATTGTACAACGCCTGATCCTTTACAAGTCGGGCAAGTTTTGGTGCTTGAGCCTTCTTCCGCACCTGTTCCGTGGCAAACATCACAAGTATCAATACGGGTATATGTAACTTCTTCTTCCACGCCGGTATAGGCTTGTTCTAAAGTAACTTCAACTTTTTGTTTTAAATCATTACCGCGGCGGGCGCGTTTGCGTTTTCCGCCAAAGCCGCCACCGAAAGAGCCGCCGAACATATCACTGAAAACTGAACTGAAAATATCTTCAAAGCCGCCAAATCCTCCGCCCTGAAAACCGCCAAAACCGGCGCCGTTATTTACGGCATCTGCGCCGTAAGTATCATACATTTGTTTCTTTTTAGGGTCTGATAAAACCTCATAGGCTTCATTTATTTGTTTAAATTTTTCTTCCGCTTCCGGTGAGGGATTGCGGTCCGGATGGTATTTCATCGCCAAACGGCGGTAAGCCTTTTTTAAATCGTCTTCACTTGCGTTTCTGTTAACGCCTAAAGTTTCATAATAATCTGCTTTTGCCATAATTGCACACACTTAAATAAAAGCCCCTGTTGCTAAAACAACAGGGGCTAAATCACACTTATTTACCGTCAACAACTTCTGCTTCAACTACATCATCTTTTTTTGCTTCGCCTTGCGGGTTTGCTTGTGCCTGAGCACCTGCTGCACCGTTGGCGTTGGCTTGCGGGTTTGCCTTTGCTTGGGCTTCTTTATAAATAATTTCACCCAATTTTTGGCTTGCCTCTAAAGCAGTATCTTTTGCTTTTTTGATGCGGTCTGTATCATCAGTTTTGAGGGCTTCCTTAAGTTCGGAAAGTGCTTGGTCAATTTTAAGGCGTTCGTCTTGGCCGATTTTATCTCCGTGTTCTTTCAAGGCTTTTTCGGTGGTGTATAAGACTGTATCAGCCTCATTTTTTGCTTCAATTCTTTCCTTAGTTTTCTTGTCCTCATCTGCAAACTTTTCCGCTTGCTTTACGAAGTTATTAACTTCTTCTTCACTGAGTTTATTTGGGGCGCTGATTGTGATGTGTTGTTCTTTATTTGTGCCCAAATCTTTTGCGGAAACTTTTAAGATACCGTTTGCGTCAATATCAAAAGTAACTTCAATTTGAGGAACGCCGCGCGGGGCTGGCGGAATACCGTCAAGGTCAAATTTACCGAGTGGTACATTGTCCTTTGCCATAGGGCGTTCGCCTTGCAAAACATTGACTGTTACTGCCGGCTGATTATCTGCCGCGGTTGAAAATACTTGGGTTTTCTTTACAGGAATTGTGGTGTTTCTGTCAATAAGTTTTGTCATGACACCGCCCAAAGTTTCAAGACCGAGTGAAAGCGGGGTAACATCTAACAAGAGAATATCTTTAACATCACCTGTTAAAACACCGGCTTGAATTGCGGCACCGTCTGCCACGCATTCCATAGGGTCAATACCGCGTTCAATTTTCTTGCCGACATGTTTTTCAACATATTCTTGAACAATCGGCATACGTGTCGGCCCGCCGACCATGATGATTTTATCAATATTGCTCATTGAAAGTTTACTGTCACTTACTGCTCTATCAATTGAAGCACCGCAGCGTTCAACTGTCGGGCGAACTAAACTTTCAAGTTTAGCACGTGAGAGTTTTGTTTCCAAGTGTTTTGGACCGTTTTGGTCAGAGGTAATGAAAGGCAAATTAATATCGGTTTCCATTGTGGTGGAAAGTTCAATTTTTGCTTTTTCTGCGGCATCTTTCAAGCGCATCATGGCTTGTTTATCGTTAGCCAAATTGATACCGGTTGTTTTCTTAAAATCATCAACTAACCAGTCAATTATGGCATTATCCATATCAGTGCCGCCGAGTTTTGTGTCCCCTGAAGTTGCAAGAACTTCAAAGGTACCTTCACTGCTCATTTCCATAATTGTAACATCCAGTGTACCGCCACCGAGGTCAAAAACCAAGATTTTTTGGTCTTTACCTGTTTTATCAATACCGTAAGCAAGTGCGGCTGCAGTCGGCTCGTTTAATAAGCGGACTACTTCAAGCCCTGCAATTTTACCGGCATCTTTTGTGGCCTGCCTCTGGTTATCGTTAAAATAAGCCGGAACGGTGATAACTGCTTTTTCAACAGTTGTACCTAAAAAGGCTTCGGCATCTTTTTTAACTTTTTGTAAAACGAATGCTGAAAGCTGTTGGGGGGTAAACTCGTTACCTCTCAAATTAAATTTGTAATTTTCACCCATGCGGCGTTTAAAAGCGGTTGCTGTACCTTCGGGGTTTAAAACGGCTTGTTTCCTTGCCGGTTCACCCACTAAGCGTTGCCCGTCTTTTGTAAATGCTACGTATGAGGGGAAAGCCTTACCACCGATAGAATTACCTTCCGCTGAAGGAATAATGGTCGGTTTACCGCCTTCCATAACGGCTGCTGCCGTGTTTGATGTTCCTAAGTCAATACCAATAATTTTAGACATATATTTTCTCCTTAAATCTTATTTATTTTCTTCTTTGTTATCTTGTGCTTTGTCTTCTTCAGCGCCGGCACATTTGCAAACTACAACTTGCGCGGGTCTTATAATTTTACCGTCAAGTTCCACCGCTTTTACAAGTTCCTGCAAAACTTTACCGTCGTCTTTAGCCGGGCAAGGCACTGTTGTGATAACTTCTTGGGTCATCGGGTTATAGGGCTTACCAACGCCGTCTAAAACCTTTAGGCCTTGGGCTTTAAAAGATTTTTCAACTTCTTCCAAAATCATTGAAAGCCCGTGTTTTAAATGTTTTAAGTCTGCTCCTTCTTTATTAAACTCCCCCTTTGCTTTAAGTAAATTATCGTACATCGGCAAGAGCGATTTTAAAACCTCCGCTTTACCAAAAGAGATAAGTAAAGGTTTTTCCTTTTCCGTACGCTTTCGGTAATTTTCAAAGTCAGCCTGAAGGCGAAGAAGTTGGTCCAAATAATTTTGGGCTTTGGCTTTTTCTTCCTCAAGTGCTTTGTTTAGAGGATCTTGCTCTTGTTGTTCTTCTGTTCCGTCTTGAAGCGGCTCATGTTCTTCAACGAGTTCTTCTTCAAGTTCCTCTTTAAGTTTCTTTTTTGACATTTTAGCCTTCCTTATCCTCTAATTCGGTGCGCCAATTAGTAATTGTGCTGCCGAGCATTTGGCCTATAAAGTTAACAAGAGATATCATCTTCGTATATTCCATGTGCTTTGGCCCTACTATGCCGATAAGCCCTACGGTTTTACCACCTACTTTACAGGCAGAGGATATTATGCTTAAATTCTTTAATTCTTGCATTTTGTTTTCTTCCCCAATGGTTACGGATACTTGATGGTTATCGTCTGCTTTTTGCAAATTCTGCATTTTTTCATTTAAAAGCAAAGCGAATTTGTCGCGTTCTTCCATGACGCGCATCATTTGGCCGAAGTCCGTAAAATCTTCGGGGGAAACTGCATCTATAAGTTCGCTTAAACCTTCAATATATAATTGATCCGCATTTGTTTGGTGTTCGGATAATTCCTTTAATATATTGTATGCAAGTTCGGTTAAGCCTTCAGGGTCACACTGCCCTTGGTTTAAGGCCGTCCATAAAATGCGTTGGGCGGAGCGGTAACTTTTACCGGAAATCTCCTCATTTATAAACGCATTTATCATAACAAGGCGTGCGGGGGATATTGGTTTTCTTATCCTCACCGGCCAATGTTTTATGGTGCCTTCTTCCGTTACCAAAACGGCAAGCACATTATATGGCCCAAGCGGAATAAAATCAAGGCGTTGAACGGTGGAATCTTCCACACTGTTTTGCAGGACAAACCCTGCCGAGTGAGTTAAGGCAGACAGCATTTTGCAAGTCTGTGTCATAAGGCGGTTAACTTCGCCGACATTTTGTTTATACTCCTCTTCAATTCTTTGACGCTCTTTTACCGCTAATTTTTGTATTTTTGAAAGGTAATCTACATAAAACCTATATGCTTTATCGGTGGGTATTCTGCCACCTGAGGCATGCGGCTGATATAAAAAGCCGTCCTCTTCAAGCTTTTTCATTATATTTCTTATAGTCGCGCTGGAAACACCTTTTAAACCCTTTTGGGCCACAAGTTCCGAGCCAACAGGTTTTCTGTTTTCAACAAATTCCTGGATAATCATCCTAAGGATTTTTTCTTCCCTGTCTTTTACAACTTCCGGTTTCAGTATTCTCATAATTAACCTTTCTTTTGGCGGGGTTTCTGTTTTGTTTTCCCCGAGCCTTGCCGCTTTTTTAGCAACCTATTTAAGCGACTGCTAATATTGTATATAATATTTTCAAAATTGTCAATCCCCTTTTTAGAGTGCTAATTTAGATTTTTATTTTTTAGAGGTTAATAGTTCAAAAACTTGATATAATATTGGTATGAAAAATTTATTTAAAGTTTTAGTGTGTGTGTTGTTTATCTCTTTCTTTGCCAATTTTGGCGGAAGAAAAAATAAATAATTTTGAAGTTCGTTTTGATTTGCAAGAAGATGCTTCCGCTACCGTTACAGAATATATAACTTTTACGGCAGAACATAATCAGATTTTACATGGTTTGTATCGCGTCTTACCCAAAGACATAGGCCAAAGTATTAAAATAAAAAGTTTGACTTTAGACGGTGAAAAACACCCCTATAAAGTGGAAAATGAAGGAAATTCCTTAAAAATCAATTTCGGTACAAACGACTTGTTAGAAACCGGTGAACATACTTATGTCTTGACTTATACTTTAGATAAAGTAATGGAAACGACTTTTTTGCATGATGATTTATCTTGGCCCGTTACCGGCGCCTCTTGGAGTTTACCGATACAAAAATCTTCTTTTTACCTTACAATTCCCGATTCTCTTAAACCCATAACAAAAGAAATTTCAACTTATATTAATGGAGAAAAACAAACAAAATTTAATCAATTGGAAAAAAATGTTTTTAGTTTTGTAGCATCTAAACCTTTAAATGAGGGGGGATCTTTCAGTATATATTTTCCGGTAAAAAAAGGTGTTTTTAAATTCAGATGGTATGAAATAAAATATATGCCGGTTTTCGTTTGCCTCTTAATTATCATATATTACTTTGTTATATGGTGTTTAGTCGGGCGGGACCCGGAAGAAAGAAATTTGCCTACAAGATTTTCACCTCCCAGAAATATTTCCGCCGGTTTTGTAAGTTATTTTTTAAATGGTCCTTTCAGTTCCAAAAATTTGGCAACTGTTTTTGCTTCTTTAATAGTAAAGAAAAGAATAAAAGTTACTTTTCCAGAAGGAAAAGTACCTAATTGTGAAAAAACTGATGAGGCCAATGGTATTTTGACGGAAGATGAAATACGCCTGCTTATGTGTTTTCCTGCTGAATTTAAATTGGACAAGAGTTCTCATATATATTTAGAAAAAGGTTTACTTACTATAAACCATTATTATGAAGGGCAGATAGATAATTATGTCATAAATAACTTCGTTTATATGCTTTTCCCGATAATATTTTTTGGGGCAATTATCTTCTATTTTTATATGCAAGGGGTTGTGTCCGGTGTTTTATTTTGGGGTATAATAAACTTTTTGATACCTCTTGCAATAGGTATATACACAAAAAATATTTGGCGTATTGTTATACTTGTCGGTTCGGTTTTACTTTTGAATATGATAGGTATTTCCACTTTATTATCACCAAGCGTTTTGGCAGATCCTAACGTTATTGCGATAATAATAACATGTTTTTTAACTGCTCTTTTTGAGCACCTTGTAAACAATTTGATGATAGACGGCGTAACTTTGAGAGATGAACTCACTGCTTTTAAAAGATATATGGTTACTGCCGAAAAATACCGCGTTTCCCTTTCAAAACCTTCCGTAGCGGGCCGCATATTTTGTGATTATTTACCTTATGCCTATGCTTTTGGAATGGAAAGCGAGTGGTTTAAAAAGTTTAAAAATAAAATTGATTTCCGTTTGCAAGATGTTTACGGTCCTTTAGTTTCTTCGACGGCATTAAATGTTGGTTTATTAGTTGCTATTACCGCAGTGTTGCAGGGCAACCACCCCGTGCTGGGAAATGTTCCGATACCGATTGGTAAAGGTGGACTGGGCGGTGGCGGCGGCAGGTAATTATAGATATAGTTAGTTCGCATCTGTAGTTCAAATTTGCTAAAATGTTATTATGTTATTACCAAGAATATTAACCGCACTAGTCGGTATACCGCTAGTTATTGCTGCCATCTATTACGGCGGCATTTTCTATATGGCATTTGTTGCTGCCATTACGCTCCTTTGTCTATATGAATATGGGGTTATCTTATTTACAGCAAAAAAACCTGTAAATAGAATTTCTTTAATAGTATTTGGCTTTTTGATGATGATAGGGGCCACAGTCGGTACTATGCCTGTTGTTGAGGGCAGTGCCGCAGTTTACTTGCCCAACTTTTTCATAGCCATAACATTATTCGGCGTTTTATTTGTGGAAATTTTATCACCAAAACGTTCTATTGAAAGAGTTGCAAATACTTTCCTCGGTGTAATGCTTATACCTTGGGCTTTGGTACATTTGGTTTCCCTGCGCGAACTTGAGCCTTACGGTGAATATTTTACCTACATTTTGTTTTATACAATTTGGATTGCCGATAGTTTTGCTTATATTATCGGGACGTGGCTTGGTAAACATCGTTTAAATAAAGAAGTAAGCCCCAAGAAAAGTTGGGAAGGTGCAATTGCTGCAGTTGTTTTTGGAACACTTGCCACCTTGTTCTTCTGGGACTTATTTATACCTGCTTATTTAACTTTAAATCAAGCATTAATTTTGGGTATTTTAATATCGGTAATTTGCCAAATTTCAGATTTAGCGGAAAGCCTTATTAAACGTTCTGCCGGGGTGAAAGATTCTTCAAGCATCTTACCGGGCCACGGCGGTATTTTTGATAGGTTTGACGGCTTTATTTTAACAGCGCCTATTATTTATTACGTAGCGCTTTATATGTGTAAATAATGAAGAATATTGTTGTTTTGGGCTCTACAGGATCAATAGGTGTATCCGCCTTAGATGTTATTAAAAACCTTGGCCCTGATTTTAAGATTCTTGCTATAACTGCAAACAAAAACACCAAATTATTTTTGGAGCAGGTTAAAACTTTTGCGCCGCTTTATGCAGTTGTTTACGATAAGGAAAGTTATAAGCAAGTAAAACCGTTAATGCCCGAAACAACAAAACTTCTTGAGCCTGATATTGAAAGTTTAAATTTCCTCGCCGCATTACCGGAAGCGGATCTCATTATAAATGGTTTAGTAGGTAGCATAGGGTTTTCACCTTTGATTTCTGCAATCAAAGCAGGTAAAACCATTGCGCTTGCAAATAAAGAGCCTATCGTCATGGCCGGTGCAACAATAATGCAAGAGTGTCAAAGGTGGAACGCGACAATTCTGCCGGTAGATTCAGAACCTTCCGCAGTTTTTCAATGTCTTGAAAATGTAGATAGTCACAGTTATCATAAAGCAGAAGGTATTTCAAAAATTTTACTTACTGCTTCAGGTGGTCCGTTTTTCAAATATCAAGGTGCTTTAGACGAAGTAACACCTGAACAAGCCTTAAAACATCCGCGTTGGAAAATGGGTAAAAAAATTACCGTTGATTCTGCCACCTTAATGAATAAAGGTTTTGAAACTATTGAAATTATGCACCTTTTTAATTTACCGCTTGAGAAGGTAAAAATTGTTATACATCCTCAATCAATAGTTCATTCAGCGGTGGAATATGTTGACGGTTCAATTTTGGCAGATTTATCTAACCCCGATATGCGTTTGCCGATACAGTATGCTATAACTTATCCGCAAAGATTACCTTCACCGGTTAATAGATTAAGTTTGCTTGAGATGCAACACCTTGATTTTTATGAGCCTGATTTTTCACGTTTCCCTTGCCTTGCACTTGCGCTTGATGCAATTAAGAAAGGGGGGGCTTATCCTGCCGTTGTAAACGGTGCCGATGAAATTGCCGTTGCCGCGTTTTTAAACGGTAAAATTTTATTTACCGATATCGCAAAAGTGATTGCTTATACGGTTAATTTGTTTAAACCTACTGCGGGCCCTTTAACTTTGCACGGTGCTGTGGAAATCAATGAATGGGCTAAACTTACCGCTGAAGAAAGTATTAAAACACTAAACTATAAAAAGGAAAATATATAATTCTTGGTTTTAACAAAAAAATATCCCCCGTATACCGGGGGATATTCATTTAAAATTGTTTGCTTATGCCTCACTCTTTACACAATTTTCATTTAAAACAAAGCATTGCCAATCTTGTTCTGCCAGACGATCTTTACTCGTTTGAAAATAACTTGCAAATGCCGCAGTTTCAAAATCGTCCAAGGTTTCTAAAAAAGCCAGTTGATCTTTTTCTGCTAAATTGCCCTCTTCTACATAAGTAATAAAACATTGGGCAAAATCATCATCATATATAGTGTTGTAAACTAATCTTACGGTATTATTTGTAGCAACGGCATCGGTAATTTCATCTGTTAAATTTAAGTACACTTCCGAGGGATTATAATCAGTATAATATCTTAAAATTTCTTCTATGGCTACGAGGGCAATCAATGGGCCTATACCACGTAATTTGTTAGCACCTGATTTCGTGGATTTCATTGCCCATTCGCTTAAACTTTTAATCCAGCCTTTTGCATTAGGTAATGATGTTTCAAGTTTTGAAACCGGAACTTTAGTTAAGATTTTTGAGAGAGTATGTGCATTTTCTTTGGAAAGTTTACCAAATTCTTGTTGTAATGCTCTTTGTCTAAGGAAATTTCTTTGTCCTCTTATACCGAATCTTGCTTGATTTTTTGCTTCCTCATATGCCGGATCTGCTACTTTTGCCATATTATCTAAAATAGACAATCTCGCCAATAAATTAGATTCTTCGAAAGAGGTTACATTAAGTTCATAAGATTTTTCCAATAGTTTTGTAAAATTTGATAGAAAAAATTTTATATTTGTGTTTGTTCTAAACAAATCTTTAAGTAGTACACCAGTATTTTCTTGCATAAAACTATCCCAAGAAAAGTGTTTCATTATGGCCGGGATAGTGTTTCTTGCTAATATTTCTGATGGAACAGAACTGACATCCATCATTCTTAGAGGTAAATTATTGTTGGTTAATTCAGATAAAAATAAATTTAAAGTCCTTTCCATGGAGCCGTATTTAGCGGCTTCCTCTGCATATGAATTAAAGAAAGTTTCAAGTAAATCTTTTTCACCTTGTGATACTAGTTTTATAATGTCTTCTCTTAATTCTCTTGTCAAATAATCAACAACATCGGGATTGTCGGAGAAAAAGGATAAATATAAACGGCTTGCTAAAGTTTTGGCTTCAGATGATGCTGTTATTTGGTTAAACTTAGGTTTTGCCATGCTTTCTTCTATTACGAAATACCAATCTGTTCTGGAAATTAACGCATCACTTCCTAATTGTGACCTTAAATAGTTTAAAAACGGTACTCTGTCTTCTTTTGGTAGTAATTTCATATTGTTTCGCATTGATGTACCAAAACCTATGATATTATCTGTATCTCTTATTTGGCTTGGTTCTTTCACTTTATTTAATGCATTAAGCATGTCTTGTTTTGCCTTTTTTATTTGCGAGTCAGTTATGATGTTTGCAATTTCTTGGCGTTCTTGATTTAAATTTAAATTAAAATTCTGAGCATAAGAAGGTACAATATTTTGTATCATAAGAAGTGTAGCAAAAACAATATATCTCAATTTCATAAAGTCCTCTTAACAATATAATGACATTAAATGAGAATTATTTCAAGTGCAAAAAGACCTTGACAAAAATAGGCCTTTAGTCCTATTACTTTGAGAGGATATTTATAATGTTTTCCTGATTATTTAAGGAAAGAAGTTTTTCTCGTAATTCGGCGGCTTTCTTACATTTTTTTAGTAAAAATACACAGAGTGCGACACCGTTTGGCGTAAAAACATAAGGTAGGCGTTTTGCATAACGTAAACGTTCTGCATGGGTTACACAATAATTTTTTACTAAATCTTGTTTTTCTTCTTCGTCTAATTTGAAATATGTGTCTTTTGGAAAAACAGTTATATTCCTTTTAAAGAAAGAAATAAAACTCTTTGGCAATAAATCTAGACTTTTTGCCAAATCGGAATCGGTTATGACCTGTGTGTTTCTGATTATTCTAAAAATCATTTTTGTTCCTTTGGAATAAATTTTAAGATTTCCGCTAAGGTTTGTTTTAAGTCGTAAGGTTTTGAAATAAAATGGTCTGCGCCGGCATTTTTTGCACGCTCAACATCTTCCGGGGCTGTTAGTGTGGACATTATTATTACGGGGATTTTCATTAAAGCCATATCACTCTTTACCGCTTGGCAAATTTCAAAACCGTTTACATGCGGTAGCATCAAATCAAGCAAAATAATATTTGGTTTAAATTTCTTTATTTCAAAAACAGCACGCCTGCCGTCGTTAATCCACAAAACTTCGTGCCCTTTCATTTCCAAAGCAGGTTTTAAAATTTGTGCTAAAGTTTTTGAATCTTCAATTAAAATTACTTTTGCCATTTATGCCACCTTTTTTGATTGTCTATCAAGATATTCTTGTGCACGATTTGCGCGCATAGGGCTAGGTTCGGAAAGTTTCAAACCCCAGTAAACAAAGATACTGATAATACCCGGAATAATATAATAAACCACACGGTAAATTAAAGCAGCCATTAAAGCGGTATCCCAATCAATACCTGCTTGGGAAAATACTGTTGCCATTGCAATTTCCATAGCACCTATTCCGCCCGGCAAAACAGGTATCAAAGTTGTTGCCATACCTACGGCAAAACCGGCTAATAATATACCTATACCGATTTTTACTCCAACTGCCAAAAACGCCAAATATAAAATTAAAATTGTAAAAATCCAGTCCCCGCAAACATATAAAATAGTGGCGGTCATTTTGCTTTTATTTTTGTGTATTGTTTTTATACCGTTATCGAGTTGTGTAGTGAAAGCGGAAAAATTATTTTTAGGTATTAATGCACCGAAAAGTTTGTATATTACCTTATTTGTGTACATAAACATTTTGCGAAGGCCCTTGTAGCGAAATTCACTGTTAAAGAAAAAGGCCGTTACAGCCGCACCGACTAATGCAATTCCGATAACTGCCACAAAGTTCCTTATAATTTGTTCCCTGGACATTCCGCTTGAAAGCACCAAAAGCAAAGTGCCTTGCAAAATAATTGCAAATAAAACTACGTATAAAAGAACGGTTATAACAATGCTTGCCATGACGCTGATACCTAATGGAATACCGCGTTTGCCAAGCAAATGTGCGCGCAAAGCAAAACCGCTTACACCCATTGTGGAAACCAAATAATTTACCGTTGTAGAAACGAAAGCAATGCTCATACAAGCACCAACACTTATCTTGCGGCCGAGTAGTTTTAATGTTTCCCAGAGTGACATACCCATAAAAACATAAATTATTGCTGAGGCAAGCATAGAAAGTATTAAATATAAGGTATTAACTTCGCGCCAAATTTTAAGGAAGTTGTCTTTACCGTTATAAATAAACCATACTAAAGCCGATACGGAAATAAGGCAACTCAAAATAACCCAAATATGTTTTTTTATGGTGTTCATAAAACTCCCTTTCATAAATTATATAATTTAATTAGGAGTTTGTTATGGAAAATATTTTAATTTCGGGCGCAAGAACAAATAATTTAAAAAATGTTACTCTAAAACTACCGCGCGGTAAAATGATTGTGATGACCGGTTTATCCGGATCGGGCAAAAGTTCACTTGCTTTTGATACTATTTACGCGGAAGGGCAAAGGCGATATGTTGAAAGTATGTCTGCTTATGCCCGTCAATTTTTAGACTTAATGCAAAAGCCCGATGTCGATTTAATTGAGGGGTTATCCCCTGCTATTTCCATAGAACAACGCGCTCCAGCCCGCAATCCACGTTCAACGGTTGCAACAGTTACCGAAATTTATGATTATTTGCGTTTACTTTTTGCACGTATCGGCAAACGCTATTGCCCTGAATGTGGAAGACCTGTCGAGCAATACTCCTTGCAGGCAATTTGCGAAGATATTTTGAAAAAATATTCTGGCAAAACAGTTTTAATTTTGGCGCCTTTGGTACAAGGCAAAAAAGGAACTTATGAGGAACTTTTTGCGCGCCTTAAAAAAGAGGGTTTTGTAAAAATTTTAGCAAACGGGGAGGAATATGATTTATCAAATCCGCCTGTTTTAGCACGTTATAAAAAACATAATCTTGATTTAATTGTAGATGAAATTTTAATTTCAGAAGAAGAAAAAGAACGTTTAACCGAAGCATTAGAACTTGCCACAAAATATTCAAAAGGTTTAGTTCGTGTTTCGGAAAATGGGAAATTGTTTACTTATAGTGAAAATAATGCCTGCGCGCATTGCGGCATAGGTTTTACAGATTTGGAGCCACGTTTATTTTCCTTTAATGCACCGCAAGGTGCATGTCCTGAGTGTAACGGTCTTGGGCTTAAAATTGAAATCGATGAAGATTTGGTAGTACCCGATAAAACATTATCAATTTCAGAAGGTGCAATTTATGCATGGAGTAGCCCTGTAACAAATAAAACTAACCGCTGGAAAAATTCTTGGGCCGGTTATTATTATGAAATTTTATCATCTGTTTGCCGCCGTCAGCATATATCTATGACAAAGCCTTGGAAAGATTTAACACGCAAGCAACAAGAAATTATTTTATTCGGCGGTGAAGATGTAGATTATAAAGTCTCTTGGACAGGAAATGATGCCCCTTTTGAAGGTGTAATAAATAATTTAAAACGCCGTAACAGCGATAGTGAAAGCGAGTTCGTGCGTGAGGCAGTTTATGAAAGATTTATGCGCGAAATTGAATGCCCTGTTTGCCATGGCGCGCGTTTAAATAAAGAGGCACTTGCCGTCAAAATCAACGGCAAAAATATTGCTGAAATTTCCCAAATGCAAGTGGGGCAAGCGCTTGATTTTATAAATAATTTAAAATTAACCGAGCGTGAGGAACTTATCGCGAAACAAGTTTTAAAAGAAATTCGCGCCCGCCTTGGTTTTTTAAATAGTGTTGGTCTTTCTTATTTAACTTTAAACAGAAAATCGCAAACACTTTCCGGTGGGGAAGCACAACGTATACACCTTGCAACGCAAATCGGCAGCGGTTTAACAGGTGTTTTATATGTGCTTGATGAACCAACAATAGGTTTGCATTCCCGCGATAATGACCGCCTTATTGAAACACTTAAAAAATTGCGTGATTTAGGTAATACCTTAATTATAGTTGAACACGATAAAGACACCATGCTTGCGGCGGACCATCTTGTAGAACTTGGCCCGGCTGCCGGTTTGAACGGCGGTCAAATTGTTGCGGAAGGCAGTCTTAAGGAATTTATTAAAAATAAAAATTCAATAACCGCGGCTTATTTAAACGGAACAAAACAAATTTTGCCAAATTTAGACCCCAAAAAACCGTCTAAAAAATGGCTTGAGATTTGCGGTGCAAAGCAGTTTAATTTAAAAAATATAAATGTCAAAATTCCGCTTGGGCTTTTTGTTTGTGTGACGGGTGTTTCCGGTTCCGGTAAATCAACTTTGGTGCATAATGTTTTATATAATGCGCTTGCAAAAAAGTTTTACGGCTCTAAAGAACAACCCGGTGCACACAAAGATATCAAAGGGCTTGAGCATATAAATAAGGTAATCATTGTTGACCAAACCCCGATAGGCAAAACGCCGCGCTCAAACCCTGCAACTTATACGGGCGTGTTTACAGCAATACGCGAACTTTTTGCCCAAATGCCCGAAGCCAAAAGGCGCGGTTATAAAGCCGGGCGTTTTAGTTTCAATATCAAAGGCGGCCGTTGCGAAAAATGTGAGGGCGACGGTATTATAAAAATCCAAATGCAATTTTTGCCAGACATTTATGTTAAGTGCGAAGAATGCGACGGTAAAAGATTTAATGAGGATACACTTTCCGTTAAATTTAAAGGCAAAAATATTTCCGATGTTTTGGAAATGACTGTGGACCAAGCAGTTGATTTTTTCCAAGATATCCCAAAAATTAAAAAGACTTTAAAAACCTTGCAAGACGTTGGCCTTGGTTATATTAAACTTGGGCAAAGTGCTACCACTTTATCAGGTGGCGAGGCACAAAGAGTTAAACTTGCAGATGAACTTTCCCGCCGTGCAACGGGGGATACTCTTTATATTTTAGATGAACCCACAACCGGCTTGCATTTTGCAGATATTGATAAACTTCTAAAGGTTTTGCACCGCTTGAGCGACCAAGGCAATACAGTTTTGGTAATTGAACATAACCTTGATATCATTAAAACCGCTGATTGGATAATTGACCTTGGCCCCGAAGGGGGGGACAAGGGCGGTTATATTGTCGCGGAAGGCTCTGTTCCGCAAGTTGCTAAAAGCCCTAGTTATACCGGGAAATATCTTAAAGCAGAATTGGAAAGTATTAAAAAATAAGATTTCCTACGCACGCGCGCTATTAGTTTTGTATAATATTTAATATGAGGAAATTTTGCCACTACCTTGAGTATTTGGGGCTCAGACTTTTAATTTTTATTTTAGGCTTAATGCCGAAGAAACTTCTCATCAAATTTGGGGAGTTTATGGGGTTTGTGGTCGCCAAAGTTATGCCTAACCGTTATAAAAGAAGTGTTAGTGATATTCAAAAAGCCTTTCCAAATAAAACCGAAAAAGAGTGTAAAGAAATTGCCAAACAATCTTGGATCAATATCGGCCGAATTGTAACCGAATTTGCACAAGCAATTCATTTAAATAAAGAGGAAATACTTTCAAAATTTCGCTTTGAAAATTGTGAACAATTTTTTAAAGATAACGCAGAAGGTAAGGGGGGAATTTTACTTTTGGGGCATTTCGCAAATTGGGAATTACTAGGCCTTGCAACTGCGATAAAAGCCAAAAAAATGGCTTTTGTTGCTTACCCACAAAATAATCATTATGTCGATGAATATATAACAAAACTCAGAAGTCTTTTCGGTAGCACTTTGATAAGTTCGCATAATCCGTTTTTTGCATCTTTTCGAGCTGTTAAAAAAGGTACTTTGCTTGCAATTTTAGCGGACCAAAGCGTAATATCTTCAAAATTTTACATGAATTTTTTAAACAGGCCGGCAGAAGTTTCCCCAATGCCGGCTGTTCTTTCTTTAAAAACAGGTGTTCCCGTACATTGCTTGGAATTTTACCGCGATGGTGATAAATTAGTTGCACATTGTACTGAAACTATTTACCCGCCGAAAGTTGAATATTCCACGCAAGCCGTGGCAGATTTTACAAAAGTTTTACAAGCCAAATTAGAAAGGAATGTTCTTGACCATCCTAACGATTGGCTATGGGCGCATAATAGATGGAAACGTGAGGCAGAAGCCCGTAAAGCAATGGAGGAGGGAAAAGTCCGTGCCGATTAAAAATAAAGTTTCAGCACAAAACAAGGCCGTTTTTCTAGATAGAGATGGTACTGTTATTTTTGAAAAGCCGGGCGTATATTTGGCCGATCCCAAAAAAGTCCGGCTTTACAAAAATACTCTAATCGGGCTTAAAAAACTTTACAAAGCAGGTTACAAATTGTTCATTGTTTCCAATCAATCAGGTATAGGGCGCGGTTATTTTGACGAAGATACCATGCTTTCTGTTATGGCTTCAATGTTAAAAAAATTAAAAGGTGTAAAAATCGAAGGCATAAGTTATTGCCCCCATGCACCTAACGAAAAGTGCCAATGCCGCAAACCTTTACCGAAAATGGGTAAACAAATTATTAAAGGTTATAAACTTAACACTAAAAAATGTTTTATGATCGGTGATAAAAAAAGTGATATGGAGTTTGCTAAAAATATCAAGGTTGAAGGCATTTTAGTTTTAACCGGTAACGGCCGAAAGCAAGCAAAAAAATATAAAGCCGAACTGAAAAATTTTAAACATTGTACCGACTTAAAAAGTGCCGCGAATTATATTTTAGATAAAGAGGTTTTATGAGAAAAATTTTATTTGTAGTTTTTTGTTTCATTTTTATTTGTGCTTGTAAAACAGCACAAAAAGAAATGCCTACGCAAGATGTACAAACACCGGAACAACAAATTGCAGCGCAAGAATTTGTAACACAGGAATCTACCGAAACCGAAGTTGCAGTAGAGAAACAAGAACCCAAACAAGAGACAAAACCAAAACAAATTACCAAAACTGAAACGGTACAAGAAATTAAACAAGAAACAAAAACAACCGTTAAAGAGGAAGTAAAACAAGAAACTACCCCAACGAAACCGACGGAAATAATTACTACCGAAGTTAAACTTGATCCGGCAAACCCGCCGAAAGAAATTTTAAAAACCGATGACGGACGTTTAACCCACCCTTGGTATTTTATGAAAGTTTCCACTTTCTCACCTGAAGGTAAAGCACCGCTTTGGTTCGGGGAAGAATTAAATTATAAAATATCCTGGGCTTTTGTTACCGCCGGAGAAGCTACAATTAAAGCAGATAAACTTTTGTATAACGGAAAGGAATATGCTTATCAAATTGAAACGCTTGCCAAATCTTACCCGGTAATAGACAAAATGTTTAAAGTTCGAGATATAAATATGTCTTGGATAAAATCAGATTTATCAAAATCTTTGGGTTATTGGCAAAGTGTGCGTGAAGGGTCTTATAAGCGTGACGAATGGCTTAATTTCGACTATAAGAATAATTATTACAATATGTATAAGCAAAATAAGAGAGGGGAACTTTATAAGTTTACCACACCTTTTACCGGAACAGAAGTTTTTGATGTATTGAGTGCTTTATATTATGTAAGAAACCCTAAAATTTCATTGAAAGATACCATTTATTTTGATATAGTTAATGTAAATAAACAATATCCCCTAAAAGTAATTGTTCACGGTAAAGAAAAGATTAAAACAAAAGCAGGCACTTTTAATTGTATAGTCGTTGAGCCTATGATAAGCGGGGAAAGTATTTTTGTAGTAAAGGGTAAGAGTTTAAAAGTTTGGTTGACTGATGATGAATACCGCCTGCCGGTAAAATTGGCGGTGGAAGTTTTTATAGGCTCGGTTAAAGCGGAACTTTATTCTTATAAGAAAGGGGGGAATTTATGAAAACCTCAGAATTAAAAAAGTATAATGCTTTAATAGATAAATTTAAAGGCAAAGAGATTATAGTTATCGGCGATGTTATGCTTGACCATTTTGTTAAAGGTAGCGTAAGCCGAATTTCACCTGAAGCACCTGTACCTGTGGTAAGCGTAGATCAGGAAGATTTTGTCGCGGGTGGTGCCGGGAACGTTGCAGTTAATTTGGCGGTTTTGGGGGCAAAACCAAAAGTGATTTCAGTTTTAGGTGATGATGCAAACGGTATAATCTTGAAACAATTTTTGGAAAATAAGGGTGCGGACGTCAGCAAAATGGTTGTTGATGAAACCCGCCCGACAACCCAAAAAGTGCGCGTTATTGCCGAGCGCCAACAAGTTGTAAGGGTTGATAGGGAGTCAAAAGCCCGTATAAATAAAGAGGTTTCAGCAGAATGCCTTGCTAATTTTAAAGAGGCTTTAAAAACGGCAAAAGGTGTAATAATGTCCGATTACGGTAAGGGTATGCTTTCAGATCATAATATTCAAGATATTATAAAAGCCTGCCGTGCGAAAAATATTCCTGTTTGCGTGGACCCGAAAATTGATAATTTCTTAAAATACAAAAACATTACTTGTATGACACCAAATACCAAGGAAGCTTGGGAAGGTATGGGGTTTCCACCTAAAAAGGATGAAAAGTCAATTTTAGATTTAGGTAAAAAAATCTTAAAAACTTTAAAAGCAGATTCAATTTTAATTACCCGTAGTGCACAAGGTATGAGTTTGTTTGAAAAGGGTAAAAATCCCAAAATTACAACTATTAAAGCGACGGCAAAAGAAGTTTTTGATGTTACCGGTGCAGGGGACACTGTTATATCCGTTTTGACACTTGCTTTGGCTTGCAAAGCAAGTTTAAAAGATGCTGCTTTTATTGCCAATGAAGCAGCCGGGCTTGTTGTGGCAAAACTTGGTACCGCAACAGTTACTGTCGATGAAATAAAAGGAGTTTTAAATAAATGAAAGATACTTTAATTGTTATTCCCGCACGTTACAGTTCAACGCGCTTGCCCGCTAAAGTCTTAGCGGAGATTGACGGTAAACCTATTATTCAGTGGGTGTATACGGCCTGTAAAAATGCAAAAGTCGGTGATGTTTTAATTGCCACTGAAAATGAAAAAATTGTGGAAGCAGCCAAAAAATTTAAGGCTAGTGCGGTTTTGACAAGCCCCAAATGCCAAAGCGGAACAGATAGGGTTTTTGAAGCCTATATAAAGACGAAACATAATTACAAATATATCGTTAATGTTCAAGGGGATGAACCTTTTGTTCAGGCATCTACAATTAAAAATGTTGTTAATCTTTTAAAAAAAGATAAACAGGCAGATATTTCTACCGCTTGTTATCCTTCTTTAGATGAAAAAACCGTTCTTGAACCAAGCCACGTAAAAGCGGTTTTAACTAACAAAAAACAAGCCCTTTATTTTTCCCGTTCCGTAGTCCCATTTAAGAGGGAAATTACAAAAGAAACCGCTAAAGTTCCTTTTTATATTCATTGCGGCATTTACGGTTACAAAGAAGCCGCTTTAAAAAGATTTGTTAAACTCCCAAAAAGCACTTTGGAGAATTTAGAAAAATTAGAGCAACTGCGCGCTTTGGAAAACGGTTTAATAATAAAATCAATTTTAATTGAAAAGGCAGGCCCTGCTATTGATACTCCGGCAGACTTAATTAAAGCCAGGGCTTATGCTAAGAAAATTACAAAAAAATAAGGTGGTATTATGTCAAAATTCATTTTTATTACAGGTGGTGTAGTTAGTTCATTAGGAAAAGGTATTTCCGGTTCAAGCATTGCAAAACTTTTGCAACTTCGCGGTCTAAAAGTTAATATGGTCAAATGTGACCCTTATATTAACGTTGATCCCGGTACTTTAAGCCCTTATCAACACGGCGAAGTTTATGTTACCAAAGACGGGGCAGAAGCAGATTTGGACCTTGGTACCTATGAACGCTTTTTAGGCGTTGAAATGACACGCCATAATACAAATACCGCCGGATCAATTTACCAAACGGTAATCAATAGGGAAAGAAAAGGCGATTATAACGGTACCACCGTACAGGTTATCCCGCACGTCACAAATGAAATTAAATCCCGCTTTATTCCTTTTGAAAAAGATTTTGATGTAACTGTCATTGAAATCGGCGGAACAGTAGGTGATATGGAAAGTTTACCGTTTATCGAAGCAGCACGCCAATTTAAACTTGAACGCGGTTGGGCAAATGTTATGTGCGTTCATGCGACTTTGATACCTTATATCGCAAGTGCCGGTGAACTTAAAACAAAACCTACACAACATTCCGTTACAAAATTACGTGAAATAGGGCTTGAGCCTGATGTATTAATTTGCCGTTGCGAACATCCGTTACCGCAAAATATGAAAAAGAAAATTTCGCTTTTCTGCAGTGTTCCTGTTGAAGCGGTAATTGAAGCAAAAGACGTTCCTTCAATATATTTACTGCCTGAAAATTTTGAACAACAAAATTTAACTGATCTTATAATAAAACGTTTGGGTTTAAAACCTAAGACAAAAAACGATGGAAAATGGTTTAATTTCGTTAAGAAAGCCACAAAAGTAAATAAAGAAATTACCATTGCCATAGCCGGTAAATATGCTGAATTACATGATGCATATAAATCTGTCGCAGAATCTTTAAATTTAGCCGGAATGTCTAATGGCGTAAAGGTAAGAATTAAATATGTAAATACTCAAACTGACAGTATCCCTGCTGTTTTAAAAGGTGTGCAAGGTATTATCGTCCCCGGCGGTTTCGGTAAACGCGGCGTGGAGGGGAAAATAAAAACCATAAAATACGCACGTGAAAATAAAATTCCTTTCTTGGGTATTTGCCTTGGTATGCAATGTACGGTTATTGAAGCAGCCAGAAATTTGGCAGGTTTTAAAGATGCCAATTCAACAGAACTTGACCCTAAAACAAAACATCCTGTTATCGCTATGATGGAAGAACAAAAAACCGTTAAACTTTTAGGTGGAACAATGAGGCTCGGTAATTATCCTTGTAACTTAGAAAAAGGTTCTTTGGCACAAAGATTATATAAGAAAAACCTTATTTTGGAACGCCATCGCCATCGCTATGAATATAATACGGAATTTGTGGATAAGTTGGAAGCTGTTGGTTTACACATTACTGGTTGGCATAAAAACACTTTGCCGGAAATTGTGGAATATAAAAACCATCCGTTCTTTATTGCTGTACAATTCCACCCGGAATTTAAGAGTAGCCCAATGAATCCGCATCCTTTATTTGACGGTTTGGTAAAAGCGGCTTTGAAAGCAAAAAAATAAAACTTTTGCTATAATATTTATGACACAGGAGAGTTTATGAAAAAAATAATTTTTCCTTTAATTGCAGTGCTTATGTTAAGTGCTTGTGTTGGGAGAGATAAACCCAGGAAGTATTATGACGAAGAAGAAAAATTGACCAATAGTGCGCTTTGTCCTACAAGAAAAAATGAGGAAAAGTGGGCTAAACAGACCCCCAGGGAAATGCTTGAAAGCAATAATATTCCGAGCATTGAGTTTGAATTTGACAGCACTATCATAAAGCATAGTTCTTATGAAATTTTAGATAAAGTGGCTGAGGTTTTAAATACTGATGCCCGAATAAAACTAGTTATAGAAGGGCATACCGATCCGGTCGGTACTAACGAATATAATGATTGGTTGTCCGGGGCAAGAACATCAGCAATCAAAGATTATTTAGTGTCAAGGGGTGTAACTTCTGAATCTATCAAGACCTTTGGCCATGGTAGCAGGAAGCCGATAAATGCCACTGATACGCCGGTAGGGCGTGCTTGCAATAGGCGTATAACTATGCGCTTTACAACCCGCCCTTGGAGAACAGTTTTTTAGGAGGACGTATGATACCTACTATAGTAGAAAAAAATAATATTTACGATATTTATTCCCGTCTTTTGCAAGACAGAATTATTTTCGTTGGCGGTCCGCAAGGTGAAATCGGAACGGAGATTGCAAATATAATTATTGCACAACTCTTGTATTTAGATGCACAAGATTCTTCCCGCTCAATAAATTTATATATCAATTCACCTGGTGGTGTTGTAACCGCAGGGCTTGCAATTTACGACACTATGCAATACATCAAAGCCCCTATTACAACAATTTGTATGGGGCAGGCAATGAGTTTCGGTGCAGTGCTCCTTGCAGCCGGTTCTAAAGGCAAACGTTATGCACTTCCGCACGCAAGAATTATGATACACCAACCTTTGATTTGGGGCGGTTTATCCGGTCAGGTTACCGATATCGAAATTGAAGCAAAGGAATTGCGTGAAAATAAAGAGCATTTGCTTGATATTTTGGCACATCATACAGGCCAATCTAAAGAAAAAATTAGGAAAGACAGCGAACGTAACTATTATATGTCCGCCGAGGAAGCAAAGGCTTACGGCATAATTGATGAAATTTTGCCGCTTAAAAAATAAAATGCGCCGTTTAATTTTAACCCTGCTTTTAAGTTGTTTATGCATTAATGCGTTTTCTAAACACGGAAGCGGGGTTAATTTTTTGCGTGATTTGGAAAATTCTCCCGCTTTGAATAATTCCGTTTACAGCGTTTATGCAAAATATGTGGGGGGTAAAGATATTGTTGATAAAAATAAAAATGTTCTGCTTGTTCCTGCAAGTGTTTTGAAACTTTTTACAACCGCTTCCGTTTTGGAAATTTTAGGTATAAACAAAACTTTTGAAACCAAAGTTTATTTAGACGGTAAAATAAAAGGTAAAATTTTAGAAGGCGATATTTATTTGGTTGGTGCAGGGGACCCTTCTTTTGGAAGTAAAGATTTTGATGATAAACCCAATTACAGAGATTTATTTTCTTCTTGGGCAAATATTTTGAAAAGTAAAGGAATAACCCAAATAAAAGGTAATATTTATGCAGATAATTCATTATTTAGCGGTATGCAACTTCCTTGGCATACCAGTTTTAAAAATGTAGGTAATTATTTTGCATCTAAAGCAGATGCCTTAAGTATCGCAAATAATAAATATAAAATTGTTTTTCCTCCCGTAAAAGAAGAGGACAAGAATATTATGCCGCTTTCAACGGAACCAAAAATTAATGGGTTAAAATTTAAGAGTTATGTTCGTCCATCTTCGGAAATTACCAGAGAAGATGTATACGCAACTTTTGAACCTGTAAGCGATATCGTAAATCTAAATGGCATTTTACCGGTAAGTGAAACAGAAACAGAAATTTACGGCGCTTTGCCAAATCCGGCGAAATTCGCTGCGGAAAGTTTTTTGGAATCTCTACAAAACGCTGGTATTAAAATTTTAGGTAAAGCAGAAGTAAAAGCGGGGGAAAATTATTTTCAAAAACAATTACTTTTTACACATCTTTCGCCAAGTATAAAAGAACTTGTTAAACGTACAAATAAAAGAAGTGATAATCTATATGCTGAAGTTTTGATAAGAGATATCAGTGCTTATACTGACGGCGATGGTACAACACAAGATGCCCTTAAAAAAGTGAAAGATGCTTTGATAAGTATGGGTATTTCCGAAGAAGATTTTGATATAAATGATGCGAGTGGCTTATCTTATACAAATAACATTTCCTGCCAAGCAACGGTAACTTTACTAGAACAAATTTTAACAAAGCCATATGCACAAGAGTTTAAGGATAGTTTGGTTATAGCCGGAGATTCAAGAGAAAGAAGTTTATTTGCAGGTAGAGTATCTAATAAATCTTATGCCCAAAAAACTCTTTTAAAAACCGGCGCTTTGGATAAAGCACGCACCATTGCAGGATATACAAAAGATAAAAAAGGCAGAGATATTGTTTTTTGTTTCTTTATAAATAATTTTAAAACTGATGGGCGTAATATTACTGCTTTGCAAGATAAATTTTTAAACTATTTGGCAACATATTAAAAATCTAAATCAAAACTTATATCGGCATTTTCTACATTTTTTATTGCTTGTTTTTCTACTCTTTTTTGCATATTATCTGCATGTTTTTGAATTTTGTAACCTTGAATATAGATTGATGTTAAAGTCTGCAAAGTTGCTTGCATTTCGGGTGTTCTCTTTACTAAACGGGGTAAGTGCTCAATTTTAATTTCTGCCCTTTCAAAATCACCGAAATTAACAAAATCCCTATTTTGTAAAAGAGTTGTTAAATCAAGCAAAGCCCAAAAATACTTTTCTGGTTTTTCGGCATAAACTAAATAAGTTTTTACATAATCTAATGCATAAATTTTTATGATGGCTTCTTTATATCTAGTTTCAATACGTTTTTGTTTTTGCTCAAGGTTTAAATTAGTATCCTTTTGAATTTTCTTTATTTCTTTATCAAGATCAAAATTGTGTTTTAATGCAATATGCAAATCTTTTTGCGTACCAAGTGCTGTTTTTTCTTCATCCGGGAAATCTAAAATAGAAGTTCTAATAAAATTATGAAGTTTATCTAATAAAGATGCTGATGTTATAAAACCCGTTAAGGTACTTCCAATACGGCCAAATTTGGTTGTGGCTATTAGAAAAGGAGGAGAATTAAATAAAGTGCTGAAATCCCAAGCAAAACCAGATAGTGCGGAGTATCCTGCCACGGTAGTTGTTGCAGGTAATGCTGCCCCTACTATATCCGTAAGACCGACAAAAATGGCTAAATCAACTAAAATCATTCCCGCTTCCCCACAATTTGAACCAAAGCGGTCAGATTTGTAAAAAGGATTTTGTTTCAGTTCTTTGTATATCGCACTGGTTAAAGCATTTACTTCGTTGTTTATCTCTTTAGAATCTAGGTTCCCGTAAGGAGATTCTTTCCAATTTTGACCGTAGAGTATGTTTTCGTAAGCCTTATATTTTTTATCTAATAAAATTTGAACCCTTATATCATCTGAAAATATGAATCTTTCATTAAATTTCGGTTGTGTTTGAGGTAGATTTTCCGTTTCTTGAATAAATTGAGTAAAAAGTAAATCTTGAATATTCTTACTTATTCTTTCAATTTCCTCGTCTGTTAATCTTCTACATTGTCCGGAATTTTGAGGAATTTTATCTGCAATTAAAGATTTTTGACGGCTCGAAGATGATAAATTCTGGGCTATTACCCATTTAGGCGTTAAAAGGGTAAATATCATGTACAAGATAAAAAATTTCCTAAGAATCTTCATAATACAATTTTACAGGGATTGTTAATACTTTGCAAGGGCAAAAAGACCTAGTATAGAATAGGTCTTTTGTAACATTTGACAAGGGCTGTATATCATTATATAATTATATTATGAGAAATGATGGCAAAGATACGAAAGATTTTACTGTTAATCCGTTAAAATTGTGGCGTGATGTGAAAGACGCCGCTTTAATGTTTTTTAACGTTTGTTGCGGGAAATATCCTCTCCCGAAGAGGAGTTTGATTTGGATCGCAATATTTTTGGTATATGCATTTATTCCGTTTGATTTGATACCTGATCCGTTAGTAGCAATGTTCGGGTTAGGTGCTGCCGACGATTTATTGGTTTTGGTTTATATTCTAAATAAGATGTCCCCCGATTTGGAAAAATTTAGATTTTATAAAAATACAAAGTCTAAAAAAGAAAAAGAAGATTGTATAGAAGCGGAAATCATAGAAGATAACAATGAAAAAGTTGTTTAAGATTATAAAAATATTTATCATTATTTCACTCGCGATATTAATTGTCGGAGGGGTAGGCTTATATTTCTTTTTCCCTACAAACAAAGTTAAAACTGCAGCAAAAAATTTTGTAAAAGCAAATTATAATCGTGAGATGGATTTTCAAAATATCTCATTGGCCTTTATAGGCATAAAAATAAACGATTTTAAAATTTCAGAAGAAGGAACATTTGATAATGGCACTTTTGCAGAAGCAGCCGAAGCAACATTAAAAGTTGAATTTCTGCCCTTGTTAACAGGTAAAGTTCGCGTAAATAAATTGCTTTTGCGTGGGGTAAAAATAAACGTTATTAAAGATGCCGAAGGTAAATTTAACTTTGATAATTTTATTTCAAGTGAAACAAAAACCTCAGAAGTAAAACCTCAAGAGGCTTCATCATCATCAAATATTTCTTTGTTTGCTGAAAATATAGATTTGCAAAATTCTTCTTTCCACTATGAAGATATGCAAACAAAAATGAAATTTGATATTGACGATTTAAATCTCAGTATACAGAACTTTTCTTTAAAAGATTTCTTCTCTTTCCATTTAGATCTTCAAACTTCTTTAGATATGGATGATATAAAACTCACTCCGGTTATAGTAGACTTGCAAGGTAGGGCTGACTTAAACGATTTGAATATGTCAGAGGTTTATATTGATGTAGATCCGCTCACTCTATCATATAAAGATGCAAAAATGGTGTATAAAGGGCAAGTTAAAGATTTGACAAAGCCTTTGCTTAATTTAGAAGGTAAAATTGAAGGCATAAACGACAAAGTTATTAAGTCAATTACCCCTATGGATTTACCTGTTTTCGCATTGCCTTCTGCTGATTTGACCGTTAAAGCAAACGTTGATTTGGAAACTAATAAGGCTACTATTACGAAAGCCGATGTTGTATTAGGTAATTCTTACATTAAAAACGAAGCAAATGTGGATTTTTCTTCTGAAGATTTGGTTTATGATGCCAAAACAAACTTTTATATATCTTTGACCGATATTTATAATAGCGCTAAAGAAATGCTTAAAGAAATTGCCCCCGAAGGTGTTATTAGCGGAAACATAAACACAGTATCTGCAAATCCTGATCCTAAAATTAAAGGTAAAGTTATTTTGAAAAATGTTGGGGCAATAATAGCAGATAAAAAACTCAAAAATTTCAACGGTGAAATTACTGTAAACTCAATAAAAGATATAAAAACAAACATAATGAACGGCAGTTATAATGATTCAAAATTTAAAACTTCACTTGCATACAGTCAGCCGGCGAAACCTATTAATATTGACTTTATGCTAGACTTGGATAAATTTACGTTAGATGATATAAACTTTGATGAACTTTTAAATTCATCTTCGGATACGGCTAATGGGGAAGTTGTTCAAGAAAAGCAAAGTTCTGACTTCGGGATATACAATATCAAAGTTGATGTTAAAGTTAAAGAAGTCGCAAATAATGTTTTGACGGCAAATGATCTCGTTTTGAAAGCAAATCTTAAAAACTTTGCTAATGATTTGAGCAATTTACAAGGAAATTTAAATTTCAGTTCTTCTAACGGGGAAATCAGGGATATTAATAAACTCATGAATTCTTCAAAAATAATGAAGGCAACATTTTCCGTCATAAAAGTGGTGCAACAGGTGTTTTCAGTTGCTAAACTTGACAAATTAAGCCTCGGGGAGAATAACACAATAACTTATAACCAAATTGAAGGGGTTTATACAATAAAAAATGGGTTGATAAATTTAGATAAATCAACCATAATAAGCAATTTACTTACAGTTAACGCAGGTGGAACAATAGACTTAGTTTCGGAAAAACTAGATATGAAAGTTAACACTCACTTCGGAAAAGTAACAGAGGGTTCAGGCTTTAAGCCGGTAGTGCTTAAAATAAAAGGCACTATGAATGACCCAAAGTATTCCGTAGATGTTCTTTCTACCGTCACTTCTATCGCTAATGTGCCGATGAACATATTAAAGGGCGGTACGGAAGTCTCCACAAATACGGCTTCAGGTGTAGCAAACAGTTTAAAAGGTGTAGCATCAAAAATAGGAAAATTGTTTTAAATAAGGAGAAAATTATGCCAAATACAACATTTGAAATTTTACAAGTCATAGGTGTTTTACCTGTTGACGAAGGAGCGGAGATAAGGGTTTCCGTTGATTCTTTTAAAGGACACAAGTATATTTCCATAAGGAAATACTTAAAATCTGAAACTTATACAGGTCCTACAAAAGCAGGTATAACTCTTGCGCCTAATATGATAGATAAAATTTCCCAAACGATAAGTGCTTTACCTGATAATATCGCAGAAATAGAAGAAAAAGAACTTGGCCGATTTGCTAAAAGAAAAGGTTTAAATATAGTTCTCAGAATAAGTTCTTATATGAATTCCAAAGGGCTTGATTTGAGGCAATATCAAGAAGACAGTGCATATACAGGCTGGACTAAAAAAGGTATACGTCTTCCTTTGGAAAAATTGAAAGAAATAAAAGAACTCTTTGTAAAAACTGCACAATATTTTGCTAACAATAAATAGTTTTGATGTAGGAGAACGGAGTTTAAGATATGGAAAATAATCAAAATGCAAATTCTACCCCTAGCAACACTTCACCGAATTCTAAATATGATTTGAATTTGATCGGGCAGGAAATTTCCGGTTGTGTAATTCTAGAGAAGATAAGCCAGGGGGGGATGGGGACGGTTTTTAAGGCTAAACATAAAGCGTTGAACCGTGTTGTTTGTGTAAAAATTTTGAGCCCTGCTTTAGCCAAAGATAAGAAAGCCGTCGGTTTATTTTTAACAGAAGCAAGGGCTGTCGCTGAACTTGATAATCCAAACATTGTGCAAGTTTATAACGTAGGTAAGGAAAAGGGGTTTTATTTCATAGTAATGTCTTTTATAGATGGGGAACCGCTTTCATACATAGTTAGAAAAAGACCTAATTTACCTGTTGGATTTATAGTAGATACCTTTATGGGGGTTCTAAGCGGGTTGCAGGCTGCCCATCAAAAGGGGATTATACACAGGGATATAAAACCTTCCAATATTTTGATTACGAAAGATTTAAAACCAAAAATTGTGGACTTTGGTATTGCTAAAAAAGTGGATCAGGAAAAAGGTTTTACAAAAACTACGGAACTTGCGGGAACGGCTTATTTCTTATCTCCGGAACAGGCAACTGGTAAAGAAATTGACGTAAGGGCAGACCTATATTCCTTAGGTGCCAGTATGTTCTATGTTTTGACCGGCAAATATCCTTTTACCGGCAAGAATTCAATGGAAATTATCCAAAAACATATTAATACTCCATTGCCTGATATAAATCAGTACAGAAAGGGTGTATCGAGTTGGTTAATTCAGGCAATACAAAAGTTAATGGCCAAAAACCCGGATGATCGTTTTCAAAGTGCAGCTGATGCTTTAGCGTTCTTTCAAAAAGGCCGTGCCGATGAACTTATAAGTACCGCTCAAAATATCAATATTGATGATGAAGTCGGCTTTACAATTGGGAAGGATGATATTAAAGAATCGCCCAGAACTAATGCTCACAGAACTTCACAAAACGATAATGTGGTTTTACCTGCTCTTGCAGACATGAATAAAAATAATAAAAAGGCCGAACAAAAAAAGGAAGAAGAGGAAAGAAACAATGCCGTTCAGATGATGTCTTTGGACTCTGTTTCCGGTGCGGGTAATACTAAGACAGATTCTTATATAAGCGGCAGGAAAAGAGAATTAAAGAGGATGACCTCCATAACTAATAATTTTATTGATCCATCTGGAGCATTTTCTTTAAAAAAGACAAGTTTCTTATTAAGGGCGTTTGTAAATACCATAATTGCTACAATTTTGCTCATAGCAGGTGTTGTATGTTTCCTTAAATTAGGTGCGACATGTTCTTCTGTAATAGGGAACAGTACCGGCTTTTGGGGATATTTTATTAAACCTTGGCAGTCATCTTTCGCATCAGGGCAATTGATGTGGGGTGGTATCTGTGCGGCTTACATACTCGCTATGTTCTTGATTAGCGGAACGGAATTATTGAGGGGAATTTCCATATATGCTGTTTTGCTTGCTGTTGTTTCTTATGTCTTTGGTGTATCGGGTTTGGCTTCGTTAGGATCTTCTATAGGGGATTTCACCGCATACTCTTATCTACCGGTATTCACATTCTTATTCGTGTTTATGGCAATACTTTTGGATGATTATGATATTCTTCCTTTCTATTTCCGTATCATCACAGCCGTTCTTTTTGTATTTTCTCTTATAGCCTTATATAAATTTACTGCTCCGCAAGAATTTGCATCCGGTGAAATGATTACGACATTACTTTACTCTTTGGTTTTTACCTTGATTGCATTAATCGTAATGCCGTTTATGAGGGACAGTTTCATAATTAGGATGACCACAATGGTAATATTTGTCTTTGCGGCTATTTCCGTTTGGTTATATCAAGGAACTGGCAGTGCTTATGCGATAATGAATTATATGCCTTCTCAAAAATTAGTAGAGTATCAGCCTAATACTATTGGATTGTCTGAAGAGGCTATTAAACTATTAAATAATCCTAGAATGTCTGATTTACAATCTATAAGATCTTATAGCGATTTAAACGATCTTAACCCTGAAGAGAGAAGAAAAGTTTTTATAGAGCGTTTAAAAATGAATTATTCCGCAGAGAATAAAGATAGTATAGATTCTCTTATATGGAATTTTGCATTAACTGAACCTATAGTAAAATTTAAATATTATTATAAGGCCCAAAATATCTTCTTTTTCATCTTGATAATGGGTGTTATGTATGGTATATTTATGTTTATAATTAAAATGTTGGTTTACAGAGAGGAAAAATGGAATTTGATATAGAGTTGGCTTCTTATACAGATATAGGAAAAATAAGGGAAAAGAATGAAGATTCTATCTTGATTTCTCCTGAGTTGTGCCTCGGTGCCGTTGCCGACGGTATGGGAGGGCATAATGCCGGGGAAATTGCAAGCAATTTGGCAGTCAGTATTTTAGAGCAAACTCTAACTGATCTTAAAGAAAAGAAGATTGTTCTGCCTAAAGATTACGAAACTTCTTACTCCCCGGTGGGGCGTAAACTTTTATATGCTTCTTCTTTGGCTAACTATAGGGTACATGCTTTGGCTACCGAAAATATTAGACGTAGCGGTATGGGTACAACTTTAAGTGCCATATATATAGAAGATGAAAATAATGCTGCTGTGGTACATATCGGTGACAGCAGAGTATATTTGTTTAGGAATGGAAAACTTTCCCAAATAACTACGGATCATTCCTATGTTCAACAACAAGTGGCTTTGGGTAATATGACTAGAGAAGCGGCGGAAAAATCCCGTATACAAAATATATTGATGAAAGCATTAGGCCTTAAAGAAGACGTTAAATGTGACGTAATTAATATAAAACCGAAAGTCGGTGATATTTATGTATTATGCTCGGATGGCGTAAATAAGGGATTAACTGACGAAGAAATTTTAGGTTTCTTAAAATCTGATCTAAAACCTACCGAATTATGCAAAAAAATAGTACAAACATCAGCGCGAAAAGATGGCAAGGATAATACTTCTTGCGTCATTTTACAGATATTTCCAAAGCAAAAAAGTTCACTAATCGGATATATCAAAGGTTTATTTAAATAAGTTTCTAACATCTAATAAATCCCCTTGTTTGAGTCGTAAAAATAATTAGCACTCAAACAAGGGGATTGACAATTATCAAAAATAATGCTTTAATTAGCAGTGTAAGGTTTTGGCTGCCAAAAATAAATAGCCAAGAACCAAAAAATTAAAAACATATTAACAGGAGGCAGTATGGCAATTAAACTTAAACCTTTAGGTGACAGAGTTCTTGTAAAACCGGCCGAACCTAAAGAAGTTGTTAAAGGCGGGATCATTATCCCTGACAGTGCAAAAGAAAAACCTATGCAAGGGGAAGTTATTGCAGTAGGCAAAGGCGCTTTAAATAAAAAAGGGGAACGTTTGCCGATGGATGTAAAAGTCGGTGATACGGTTCTTTATGGTAAATATTCCGGTAGCGAAATCAAAATTGATGATGAAAAATACATTATCATGCATCAAGATGATATTTACGGTATTTTAGGTTAGGAGATTATTATATATGCCAAAACAAATTGTATTTTCTGAAACAGCCCGTGCAAAAATGAAAGCGGGTATTACAAAAGTAGCCGATGCGGTTAAAGTAACACTTGGGCCTCGCGGCAGAAGTGTAGTTCTTGAAAAGAAATTCGGTTCACCTCTTATTATTGACGACGGTGTAACTATTGCAAAAGATATTGAACTTGAAGATAAATTTGAAAATATGGGCGCACAACTTATTCGTGAAGTTGCCTCTAAAACAAATGATGTCGCAGGTGATGGTACAACAACAGCAACTGTTCTTGCAAATGCTTTATTAAATGAAGGCATTAAAAACATCACTTCCGGTGCAAATCCTACTTTAGTTAAACGTGGTATTGAAAAAGCCGTTGAAGCAGTTAAAGAACAACTCAAAAAAATGCAGCACCCTGTTAAAACCAAACAGGAAAAAGCACAAATTGCAACAATTTCTGCTAACGATAAAGTTATCGGTGATTTGATTGCAGAAGCCATGGAAAAAGTGGGTTACGAAGGTGTTATCACCGTTGAAGAAGGTAAAACCGCAAATACCACTTTGGAAGTTGTTGAAGGTATGCAATTTGACCGCGGTTATATTTCACCTTATTTTGTAACAGATTCCGAACGTATGGAATGTGTCTTGGAAGATTGTGCTGTAATCATTACAGATAAAAAGATTTCTTCTATGAACGAACTTTTACCTGTTTTGGAAAAAATCGTACAAGGTGGACGCCAATTCTTAATTATTGCCGAAGATGTCGATGGTGAAGCACTTGCGACTTTAGTCGTAAACCGCTTACGCGGTACACTTAAAGGTTGCGCAGTCAAAGCCCCCGGCTTTGGTGACAGGCGCAAAGAAATGCTTGCTGATATTGCCGCTTTAACAGGGGGGGAAGTAATCAGCGAAGAACGCGGTTTAAAACTTGAAAATGCAACTCTTGAAATGCTCGGTAAAGCAAAACGCGTTATTATTGATAAAGAAAGCACCACTATCGTTCACGGCGGCGGTACTAAAAAGGCCGTTGAAGAACGTTCTGCACAAATCAGAAAACAAATTGAATTATCAACCTCTGATTATGAAAAAGAAAAACTTCAAGAACGTTTGGCAAAACTTGCCGGTGGTGTTGCTGTAATCAATGTCGGTGCTGCAACAGAAACCGAACTTAAAGCAAAAAAAGCAAAAGTTGAAGATGCTAAAAATGCAACTAAAGCCGGTGTTGAAGAAGGTCTTGTACCCGGCGGCGGTGTTGCATTAGTCCGCTGCGAAAAGGCTCTTGAAGGTTTAAAAGGCGCAAGTGAAGACGAACAAACCGGTATCAATATCGTCAAAAAAGCATTAACTGCACCTTTACGCCAAATCGCCGAGAACTCCGGTTTAGATGGCAGCGTAGTCGTGGAAAGAGTCCGCAACTTAAAAGGTAATGAAGGTTTTAATGCCGATACCGATACTTATGAAGACTTGTTAAAAGCAGGTGTTGTTGACCCGGCAAAAGTGGTAAGAACCGCTTTAGAAAATGCCGCTTCAATTGCTTCCACCGTACTTTTAACGGAAGCCTTAATTGCAGATAAGCCTGAGAAGAAAGATGCACCCGCAATGCCACCGATGGGCGGTATGGGCGGAATGGGAATGATGTAATTCCTTAATTTCTGTTTGATATTAAGCCCCTGCTTTTTAAGTGGGGGCTTTTTTATAGGCCTTTTGGTCCTTTTTAATAGGTCTAAATACCCTTGCAGCAATCATAGATAAATTTTATAATTTTAGTATGATATAGGAGGTAGTATGAGAAAATTGTTGTTTTCGTTTTTGTTATTAGGGATGAGTATTCCGTTATTTGCACAAACAAGTCCGGCATTACCGGGTATAGAGGTTTTGCTTCAAGAGGTTTTAAAATTAATTACCCCGGAAGTTAAAAATCAAAAAGTTGAAGGGATTGACGTCAAAGAATCTTATTTTGATGAAGACTATACCACCAAAGAATATCTAGTGTTAGAATGGGATGGCGGTCGCGATGAAGATATGCCGATCTCGGAAGAAAGAACAACCAAAGGGTACAATGAACTAACTCTGACTATTCCTGCCGGTTATAGAATTGTAGGCGGACTTCATTATGATGTATCAGCAGGGGGGTTGTATTATAATTTCGGGCAAATGTCAACTATGATAAATGAAGATGGTATGATAGAGTTTCAATTGGATTATGATGTGGAATTTGCCAATCCGGAATATCAAACGTATTTTGAACAAAATGTCCACAGAATTGACCCTAATAAAGTTGCAGAACCAATTAAGGTAACAATAAGATATTCACCGAAATATTTTACCTTAAAAATACAGGATAAAGAATCATATGCCAAATCTGAAAATGTAGAAGTAACTTATAAAGGAAAAAAGATTTCATTTGATGCAATAACCTATGCTGCTCTTGTAGTTACTGATAAAAAAGATAAAATTGTTTATTACACATTAGAACCTAATTTCCAGAATATATATAACGATTTTAAATTCGTTCGCAAAGAATGTAAACTTGCAGCGAGATAAAATAATTCAGTACCTAAACCCCGCTTTTGAATAAGCGGGGTTTTTTGTAGGTTTTTTAGGTAATTAGGATTCGGGGCTTGAAATTTCACGGAATAACTTTTATAATAAGGGTATAAGTTAAATGAAATAGGAGATTGCTATGAAAAGATTATTTATATTGTTATTTATGTTTTCCTTGACATTGCCGGCGATATCTGCACAACCGCTTAATAGTGAAATGAAAAATATCGTTAAAGATGTTAAAGTTAGTATGGATAAACTAGAAACTGAAATTAAAACCGTTGATAATTATAAAGACACTGACGATAGTTTGGTAAATGTGATATTTTTTCGTCAAGATCTAATTACCGAGGGTGGTAAGTCTATGTCAAATAATAATAAGGAATGTGTAGCAATAGCAATTGATGAGGCATGGGCTCTTGCTTCCAAAAAATGTCGCCTTTCAAAAGGTGATAACATTTCGCCTGACCCCGGAACAGTAAAAAGTGTATCAACCGGTAATTTTAGAATTATAATTAATGATCGTGCCTATAAGGTCGCTAATTATGAAACAAAACATTTCATTCTTTTAAGGGCTATTGATGAAAACGGCAATCCTCTTTTTTTAGGTCATGAACCTAATTTAGCATATGTATCAGCCGAATATCTACATAAGGACGATTTCCTTGGTGGTACTATAGAAGTTAACAGAACAGATATAAATAAAGCAGCCCATGATACACAGCATAATGCTTGGGAAGATAACTTCCACCCATATTATGACGTGGGACGAACTACTTACCCGAAAACGTTAAAATCATTCAATTATGATAAAAAAGCAGGGAATCTATTTGCGAAAATAAGTACAACTTGGATTGGCGGAAAAGATCTAAGAGCAGGTGACCCATTATTCTATGTTGAAAAAGGGAAAAGGTATTTATTAGGTTTCGGTTATGCCATAAACTTATGGGACAACTTTGAAAATGTTGCCCGTACCGATAAAGTACTTTTATTTACTCATGATGATATTAAGGATATATTTTATACGATTAGACCTATAGACCTTGAGGCTTCAAATCGCATTATAGAAAATGTTTTTATTAAATAAGACACAAACTCCTCAAAATTGAATATTTAAGATAAAAATTTTGAGGAGTTTTTTATTGCCTAAATTACCAAAATATCAATAAATAAAATACCACTTAACAACTATCTTAAAAAATTGTAAAATATATAGGAAGAAGTTATTTTACGGAGGAAGTAATAGTATGTCTATAAAAGTTGGTATTAACGGCTTTGGCCGCATCGGCAGATTTGTTTTCAGAGCTGCCCAAAATAGAAAAGATATTGAAATTGTAGGTATTAACGATTTGTGCCCGGTTGATTATTTAGCTTATATGCTTAAATATGACACAATGCACGGCCAATTTGAAGGTACTGTTGAAGCAGATGTCGCAAACAGCACCTTGATCGTAAACGGTAAAAAAATCCGCGTAACAGCAGTAAAAGATCCGGCAGAACTTGCTTGGGATAAAGTTGGTGCGGAATATGTTGTTGAATCTACCGGTTTATTCTTAACAAAAGAAAAAGCAGAAGCACATATTAAAGCTGGTGCAAAATATGTTGTAATGTCAGCACCTTCAAAAGATGATACCCCGATGTTTGTAGTAGGCGTCAATGAAAAAACCTATGTAAAAGGTACACAATTTGTTTCAAATGCTTCCTGTACCACAAACTGCTTGGCTCCTATCGCCAAAGTTTTAAATGATAAATGGGGTATTACCGATGGTTTAATGACCACAGTTCATAGCACCACCGCAACCCAAAAAACTGTTGACGGTCCTTCTATGAAAGACTGGCGCGGTGGCCGTGCAGCAAGCGGGAATATTATTCCTTCTTCCACAGGTGCTGCAAAAGCAGTCGGTAAAGTTATTCCAACACTTAACGGTAAATTAACCGGTATGTCAATGCGCGTTCCTACTTTGGACGTTTCAGTAGTTGACTTAACCGTTAACCTCGCAAAACCTGCAAAATATGCTGAAATTTGCGCCGCTATGAAGGAAGCCAGTGAAGGCGAACTTAAAGGCATTTTAGGTTATACTGAAGATGCAGTAGTTTCTTCAGATTTCCTCGGCGATACACGCACATCAATTTTTGATGCAAAAGCCGGTATTGCTTTAACCGATACTTTCGTTAAAGTTGTTTCTTGGTACGATAACGAAATCGGTTATTCCAACAAAGTTCTTGACTTAATCGCCCACATGGCATCAGTCAACAAATAACTTTAATTACAGAAAAGGCGCTCACTTTGGGCGCCTTTTTTTATAGGAGATTTTATGAACTTAAACGATATTGTTAAAATTCAAGATGTAGATTTAAAAGGTAAAACCGTTTTAATGAGGGTTGATTATAATGTCCCTTTAAAAGATGGTAAAGTAGATAACCCAAAACGTATTACAGCGACTGAAAAAACCGTAAAATATCTTTTAGGGCAAGGTTGCAAACTCGTTTTAATTGCACATCTTGGCCGCCCAAAAGGCAAAGTCGCACCGGAATTTTCTTTGGCCCCTGTTGCACCGGAAGTTGAAAAAATTATGGGTACAAAAGTGCATTTCGGTAAAGACTGCATCGGGCCTGAGGCACAAGCCGCAGTTGCCGCCGCAAAACCTGGCGAAATCGTTTTACTTGAAAATTTGCGCTTCCACCCCGAAGAAGAAAAGAATGATGAAAATTTTGCAAAAGAACTTGCCAAACTCGGTGATGTTTTTGTGCAAGAGGCTTTTGGTACAGTTCACCGCGCACATGCTTCAACAAGCGCAATTACAAAATTTTTACCTGCAGCAGCCGGTTATTTAATTCAAAAAGAAGTTGAATTTTTAGGTGGTGCTATTGAAAATCCTAAACGCCCTTTTGCCGCAATTATCGGCGGTGCAAAAGTATCAGATAAAATTATGGTTTTAAATAATTTGCTTGATAAAGTTAATGTTTTAATCGTCGGGGGCGGTATGGCTTTCACTTTCAATAAAGCACTCGGTTATGAAGTTTCTAATTCATTACTCGAAGCAGATAAAATTGAAGAAGCCAAAAAAGTTATGGAAAAAGCCAAAGCTAAAGGTGTTAAACTTTTGCTTCCTATTGACAATGTTTGCGCACAAGAATTTAAAGACGGTATTCCAACAGTAACTACAGAAAACCCAAATATTCCTGCCGGTTATATGGGGCTTGATATCGGGCCAAAAACCATTAAACTTTTTGAAGAAGAATTACTCAAATGCAAAACGGTATTTTGGAACGGCCCCGTCGGCGTTTTTGAAATGGAGAGTTATGCAAAAGGCAGTTTTGCCATTGCAGAAACTTTGGTTAAAATGACAGAAAACGGTGCCATTACCATTATCGGTGGTGGGGACAGTTTAAACGTCCTCAAAAAAGCCAAAATTTCAGCAAGCAAAGTTTCCCACGCTTCCACCGGTGGCGGTGCAAGTATGGAATTTGTTGAAGGTAAGGAATTACCGGGCTTAACTGCATTACTTAAAAAATAGTTTGTTTAATCAAAAAAGTACCCTCCGCTTTAGTTGCGGGGGGTATTTTAATTCCCAAAAGTCCTATATAAAAATAGGTCTTAAATCCCTTGTTATAGATCATAAAAACCATTACAATAATAACATAGGGAGTATTAAAGTGAAAAAATTTATATCTTATTTTTTAATTTTTACGTTATTTGTAACAGTAATGCCTGTTCAAATTTTTGCGCAAGATTTGAACTATAAGCCTGCAATGTCTTTTGAATATGATTATTATGAAATGGGCCAGGTCAAGCCCGAAGATTTCGTTGCTAACTTAGAAAGAGATTTATTAAATTTTGAAGATTATGTAGACCCGGAAGATTTAGCCCCCAAGCCGGAATCCGCCAATGAATTCGGCGTATACGGAAATAAATGGGGTTCCCCGGCACATCTAAGGGAAGTATATAACAAATTTTTGTATTACAATGTTTACCCGGAAGAATCACCTTTATGGAATAAAACTGCCTTAGTCCCCGGTGACGGCGTTTCAAAAGATCAGGTACTTGCCATTTTGGATCATCATCATAGTATAAGTGAAACCATCAGTTATCTCCTTAAAGAAAACCCTAAATATAAAAGAGCAAGAATAGAAAAACATGTTAGATTAATTCCTTCTTATCTTGTACAACTGGCATTATTTTGGATCATTTGGGAAGAGGCGATACCGGAAGTATTAGGTGCAGTAGCAACATATATTAGTGCAAGCAGAGCAGTCAGATTTATATCCACAATTGCTTTAATGGGGGTTGATATGTGGATTACTGATGAAGCCGCTTATGAAATGCAAAAATTAGATAAACGCCTAGATGAGTTATTTCAATCAGTAGGTATGTATAAAAGTGCCGCAATTGAAGTTTCCGCTAATACCGATTTATTAAAACCTATAACAGAAACAGAAGCCGAACAAATAAAACAACACCTGGAAAAAATTGCCAATAGTAATTCCGAAGAATTTGACAGAAAAGATATAAAATTAATAAGAAAATATCTTAAAAAAGGATATGCCGGATTATCTATTTCTGATAGAGATAAATTAAAAATAGTGTTAGGTAGATTCTTATATGATATGTTTGAAGGTGATAAAATTTTAATTGATAAATATGTAAGGAAGGAAATGTTACGCACTTATTATGCTTTACTATTTATTGAAGATGAGTTATTTAATGAAAGCGATCCTCTAAGATATGAAAGGGCAATTATAGATTTGGCAACAACTTATAAAATTCAAAATATTCAAATTAATGATAATCGTATCTTTGCAAAAAATAATCAATCTGAAGTAAAAAGTTTTGGTGAAAGTTTGCAAGATATAAAAAGTGTGGAATATGGTTTGCCTCATTTGGAGCCTGTGGAGCCAAAACCGCCCGTACCGCGTGCAGTTTCGCTAACTTCGCCTTCAATAAAATTCGGATAAAGGGTAGGTAAAACAACAAGTTGTGCAACTTTTTGACCTTCTTCAAAGGTAAAAGGCTCATCATTTAAGTTATACATACAAATTAAAACTTCACCGCGATAAGTGCAATCAATAAGGCCTGCCATAACTTTTATACCTTTACTTTCGACGGAACTTTTGCCCCAAACGCAACCACTTGTACCTTCGGGCAGTTCCACTGCAATCCCTGTTTGCACTTTTGTTATTTGATGCGGTGGTAAAACGGTTTTATGTAAAGCAAACATATCCGCGCCGGAATCTGTTGCATGTGCACGGACGGGAAGTTTTGCGTTAGGGTCAAGCCTTTTTACTTTAATTTGCATAATAACCTCTTAATATAAGAAATTCTTGTTTTTTGCGGAAAGTCCCACAAAGATAATTCACCGCACAAAATATTTTCCTTATTTACGACGGGCAAATGAAAAATTCTATTTTGTGTTAAAATTTGTTTTGCTTTTGTAATTTTTGTTTCAAGGTTCAAAGTTAATTGCGGTTTTTCCATCGTACTGCCACAAGAACTGTTAGCAGGCAAAACTGCCAAAGCAGCGGTTTTAAGTATTCCGCAGAGGCGGTTTTGTTTATCTAACACATAGATATTTTGCGGTATTTTATTTTTGGGTAAAGTTTTAATTTTTTGCAAAACTTCCTCAATTTTAGCGTCGGTTTTAAAAGTTAAGATGGCAGGTTTTATTATGCTTGCAATACTTGTTTTAGGTGCAAGTTTAGCCTCATTAAAAACTTTTAATTCTTCCGGTGCAAGTTCACCTTCAAGGCGCTTTTTATAGAAGGGGGGAACATATTTTAAAACTTCCCCTGCTTTTTGTGGGTTTAAATTTGTTAAAGCGCGCGCCCCTTGTTTTAAAGGCAAACGGCGCAAAATAACAGCCGCTTTTTTAACTTCCATAAAGTTTAATACGGAAGTTAAGTCCGCCAAAGTTAAGGTAGAAAGCCAAAAGACAGCCTCACTCAAAGACACACTTTGCAAAGCCAAGGCGGCTTTTTGAGGGGAATCTTTGATATACGAGGCAAGTATTTGCGCCCCTGATACTTTATGGAAATTTTCTAACATACCTTTATTATATTAAATTATGAGTTAAATAAAAAACCTATAAATAATCAGGCATCAAGTTTAAGGCCCAAGAAACTTCTTCCAAAATACCACGTGCAAAATCTGCGAGTTCAGTTTGTAGAGTCAAAGGGTAAACTTGTTTTTCTAAGCGGATATAATCTTCTACGACACGTTTTTGATGCATACCTATTTTTATATTACATCCGCGAACTTTTGCAAGTTTAACACGCATTAAAAGCGGGCTAATAAAACCAAGTTCTTTATAAAAATCTGCGGCAATTTTTAGCGTCTTTGCGGCTTCTTCCGTAAAGCGTTTATAATCAAAAACACCCTTTTCTTCCAAAGCCGATTTATAAAGAATTAAACCATAAGAATTTATTTCTAAAGTGCTTTGTTTTGAAAGTTGTAAAATAAGCCCGTCTTGCACGGTGCTAAAAGTACCTTTTAGGTTAAGTTTACGGGCAATTGCCGGTAATTCTTTATAATCTTTTAAAGGCTCTTGCGGGTACATCGGAGTTAAAAGCAAAGAACATACACCGCGCACTTCGGCAGGTTCTTTGGAAAGCGAACGCAAATAATTATCAAAATGCGCTTCACCTTTATCAACTAAAATATGGCGCAAGTTATTACTTTTACGGCGGTTATCCAAAAGCCAAGGCAAATTGTTTGGGTGAACAATAGTTTCCGGCCTGGAGGCTTGCCCCGTCCTAATATAAGCCCTTTTTAAAGATCCTACAAGGTGCGGCGTCAAATTACTTTGCGGAATATTTATAACAACAAACATATTATTGTTTTTGGGGTTTTTGCAAGTTGCAATATCAACAAATACTACGGGGTCAATATAATTTTGAATAATGCTTTCAATTTGCCCACGTATTTTTGTGTTTACTTGCACACCATTAAAGGGGGGTTTTGGTTTATCATGCTCATCTTTAACACCTATAATTATTGTTCCGCCCAAAGAATTTGCAAAAGCGGCAATGGTTTTGGCAAACTTTTCATTATTTTTAGGCAAGAGGAGTTTATAATCAAGCATAGTATTTTCCGGCACACCTTGCTTTAGAAAGTTGCGGACATCGTCAAACGTTAATTGGTTTATAGGTTTTTGGAAGAACATTTTGGGACTTCCTATTTATAAGTATTTAAGGAATAAATTTCTTCAAGTTTTTTACGGGTATGTTTTACCTGTTTTAATTTTTCTTTTGGGTAACCTAGTGCAATAATTGTATGTACTTCCACACCTTTCGGTGCGTTTAAAAATTCTTGTGCTTTCTTTGCGCTAAACCAACCTACCCAGCAAGTACCAAGGCCAAGTTCTGTTGCTTTTAAAACGAAATGTTCGGCTGCAATTGCCTGGTCCGTTAAATAAAACGGACGGCCGACAATTTTTTGCCCGGCTTTCATGGTTAAATTGGCGTTTTTCTTAACGCATACTGCAACTAAAACCGGTGCATTTTTAAAAAATCTGCAAGGTAAAAATCTACCTGCAAAAACGGTGTTTGCGAAATCTTCTTTTATTTTTTTATCATTTAAAATTACAAAGTGCGTGGGCTGGCTGTTGCAGGCACTTGGTGCAAGGCGCGCTGCTTCAAGGCAAGCAAGAATGTCTTTCATTTTCACTTCTTTATCTGAAAACTGACGAACTGAATGGCGTGTTTTTATAACTTGATCTAATTCCATAACTCCTCCTTTTTGTACCCCTATTTAAATACCTCTCTAAAAATTGTACAATATAAAAAACTAAAAATGGAGGTTTTTTTATGGCAGTATCTTATAAAGAACTCGGTTTTGTCAACACAAGGGAAATGTTTGCCAAAGCCATGAAAGAAGGTTATGCAGTACCCGCTTACAATTTTAATAATATGGAGCAACTCCAAGCAATCATTACCGCTTGCACAGAAAGCCGCTCTCCTGTAATTTTACAGGTCTCAAAAGGTGCAAGGAAATATGCCGATGCAACTTTGCTCCGCTACATGGGCCGCGGTGCTATTGAAATGATGAAAACTTTAGGTAACCCTGTTCCTGTTGCTTTGCACTTGGACCACGGTGATAGTTTTGAACTTTGCAAAGATTGCATTGATTCAGGTTTTTCATCTGTCATGATTGACGGTTCTGCTTTACCTTATGAAGAAAATGTTGCTTTAACTAAAAAAGTTGTTGACTATGCACACCAATTTGATGTTACAGTTGAAGGCGAACTTGGTGTACTTGCCGGTATTGAAGATGAAGTTTCCGCCGAACATCATACTTATACAGATCCTGCCATGGTTGAAGATTTTGTTAAAAGAACAGGTGTAGATTCTTTGGCAATTTCCATCGGAACAAGCCACGGCGCTTACAAATTTAAAGTTAAACCAGGCGAAAGTGTTCCGCCACTTCGTTTTGATATTTTAGCGGAAGTTGAAAAACGCTTACCCGGTTTCCCAATCGTATTACACGGTGCTTCAAGCGTTGACCAAAACGCAGTTGCCACCATCAACAAATACGGCGGTAAACTTGAAAACGCAGTCGGTGTACCTGAAGAACAATTAAGAAAAGCCGCAAAAAGCGCAGTTTGCAAAATCAATGTTGACAGTGACGGCCGCTTAGTTATGACCGCTGCTATCAGAAAGGTCTTTGCAGAACATCCTGCTGAATTTGACCCGCGTAAATATTTAGGCCCTGCCCGTACGGACTTAATTGCCATGTACAAAGCCAAAAACGAAAATGTTTTAGGTTCCGCCGGCAGATATTAATATTTGCTTTAGGTAATTTAAACCCGCGCTTGATTTTAAAGCGCGGGTTTTTTGTTACCTCCATAATTGGTATAATATATTTAAATGTGAAATGTAGGGGAGTGTGTAAATTATGGAATTTCTAAATCTAATTTGGGCTAAAATTTTATGGCTTTTCAGTTGGCATACATTGGTGTCAATTTTCGGTATAGTTTTTGCTTTGGGGCTCGTTGTTATCGTACACGAATGGGGGCATTTTATTGCGTGCCGCTTACTTGGTATCAGGGTGGAAGAATTTTCTATCGGATTCGGTAAACTTTTAAAACAATGGAAAGATAAAAAGGAAACTGTATTTTCACTCCGCGCTATTCCTTTGGGCGGTTATGTTAAACCGGCAGGCGAGGCCTATTTTAGGGAAGTTGAAATAAAATCAGACGACGAATTTGCCGCCAAACCCTGGTGGTCACGTTCAATTATGGTTTTTGCCGGTGCAGGCATGAACTATGTGCTTGCTTTTATAATATTTTTCTTCATTATTTTGATTACGGGTATGCCGGTAACAAACCCGGCAAAAGTACCCTCTATTTTGGGTGAGGTTAAAACCGGTTACCCCGCTGAAATCGCCGGATTAATGGCAGGCGACAAAATCACATTTATCAACGGTACGGCAACAAATAATTGGAAAGATTTACTTCTTGCTTTAGATGCTGCAAATAAAGAAAATTTACCTGCTGTAGACGTAACTTATGAAAGAGAAGGCGCAGAAACAACCCTAAACATTACTTTTGATGATACAAGAAAACTCGGCATTGTTGTTGAGCCTACTTATGAAAAGGTTGGCTTTTTTAAAAGTATAGAAATGGGCGCATATCAATGCTATTACTGGACGGCACTTTCCCTAAAAACTATTGCAGAAAAAATTTACCATAAACAAGCACCGGAAATGGCCGGCCCTATCGGTATTTTTGAACTCGTAGGCAAAGGCGTGCATAACGGTGCGGAAGATTATTTCTTCTTAATTGCATTGATTTCAGTCGCTATCGGTATGTTTAATTTATTCCCGATACCAATCTTAGACGGCGGGCATATCTGCTTTTTCTTAATTGAAGCAATAACAAAAAAACGCCCGACGGAAAAAGTCTTTAATAATGCTTGTGGCGTTGGTGCGATAATTTTAATTGCTCTTGTTTTATTTGCAACTTACCAGGATATCGGCCGTCTTAGAAAACACAGTACAAACAAAGCAACCGTAACCGAAACGGCACAAGAAACCAAACAGGCCGAACAAACACAAGAGGTACAAAATGACTAATTTTAAAAAGACACGTACTGTCAAAGTTGGTCCTTATACTTTAGGCGGTAAAAACCCTGTTCGTGTGCAGGCTATGTGCAATACTGATACGCGCAATGCCGCTGCCACCGTCAAACAAATCCTTATGCTTGAAAATGCCGGTTGCGAAATTAACCGCGTGGCTGTGCCTGATATGGACGCGGCTTTAGCACTAGGTAAAATCGTCAAAAAAATTCACACACCGCTTGTCGCAGATATTCATTTTGACTATAGACTTGCACTTGAAGCAATAAAACAAGGCGTCAGTAAAATTCGCATAAACCCCGGCAATATCGGCGACGCTGAAAGAACAAAAGAAGTCGTTAAAGCCTGTAAAGATAAAGGGCTTGCAATTCGTATCGGCGTCAATGCCGGCTCCCTTAAAGAACTTAAAAAATTTAGCGGTACACCTGAGTGGAGCGATAAAAAATGGGCGCAAATTATGGTACGTGAAGCCTTGGAACACGTCAATATTTTAGAGCGTTTAAACTTTAAAAACTTTTTGGTTTCACTTAAATCAGACAATTTAAACCGCACTGTTTTGGCTTGCGAAGAATTTGCCAAAGTTTGCACCGCACCCCAACATATCGGCTTAACCGAAGCCGGCACTTTCATGGCAGGCACCGTCAAAAGCGCAATTGCTTTAAGCCGTTTGCTCGGCGAAGGTATCGGTGCGACAATACGCGTATCTTTAACTGAAGATCCACGCAAACAAGTGCGTTGCGCTTATGAAATTTTAAAGGCTCTTGGACTCCGCGAATTTGGGCCAAATATTATTTCTTGCCCGACATGCGGGCGCACGCAAGTTGAACTTGCAAAAGAAGTTGCAAAACTTGAAGAAGCAATTTACAGTAACCCCGTTTTACTTAAAAAATCAACGGGCAAAAAAATTGCCGTTATGGGTTGCATTGTTAACGGCCCCGGTGAAGCGCGCGATGCCGACTTTGGCATAGCAGGCGGCCGCGGCGAGGGCTTATGGTTTGAAAAGGGCCAAATTATAGGCAAAATTCCGCAAAGCAAATGGCTCAAAAAATTTACAGATAAAATTATTAAAGGATAAATTATGAAACTTACAAATTATTATTTACCTACGTTAAAAGAAGCACCGAAAGATGCAGATATTATTTCTGCAAAACTAATGATACGCGCGGGTTTAATCCGCAAAACCGCAAGCGGTATTTATGAGTGGCTGCCGCTTGGTATGAAAATTTTAAAGAAAATTGAAAATATCATCCGCGAAGAATTTAATAAAGCCGGATGCCTTGAAGTTTGGCTTCCCGTCGTACAACCTGCTGATTTATGGCAACAAAGTACACGCTGGGATTATTACGGTAAAGAATTACTCCGCATCAAAGACCGCAAGGGTGCAGATTTTTGCCTTGCCCCGACTGCTGAGGAAGTTATAACAGATTTAGTTAAAAAAGATGTTTCCTCTTACAAACAATTGCCGGTTTGTTTGTACCAATTCGGTACAAAATTCCGCGACGAAATCCGCCCGCGTTTTGGTGTAATGCGTGCAAGAGAATTTTATATGGCTGATGCCTATTCCTTTTCTTCCACCGACGAAAGCGCAAATGAATGGTATCAAAAAATGTATGAGGCCTATTTAAGAATTTTTGAGCGTTGCGGTTTTGCCTTTAGGCCTGTTGAAGCAGATACCGGCGCGATTGGGGGGAATTTCTCACACGAATTTATGGTGCTTGCCCAAACAGGCGAGGACGAAATTGCGACCTGCGATTGCGGTTATACTTCAAATACCGAAAAAACCGAAATCAAAGCGCCTGCACCTGCTGCCTATAATGAGGCAGATTTAAAACCCGTGCAGGAAGTCAACACACCTAATATGCACAGCGTGGAAGATTTGGCAAAATTCTTAAAAACTCCTGCGGAAAAGTGTATTAAAATGATGGTTTATAAAGCTGATGAAAAACCTGTAATCGTCTTAATGCGCGGTACTGACGAGTTAAATGAAATCAAACTCAAAAAATATTTAAATGCTAATGTTTTGGAAAAAGCAACGCAGGAATTTTACGAGCAACAAACACAAAGCCCGCTCGGTTTTGCAGGGCCGATTGGTTTTAAACAAAAATTTGCAAACACAAAACTCTTGGCAGATAATTATGTTAAAACAATTTTTAACGGCGTTTGCGGCGCATGCAAAGCAGACACACATTTGATAAATGTTACGCCGGGGCGCGATTTTACTCCTGATGCTTACGCAGATTTTAAACTTGCCTCAGTCGGCGATCTATGCCCTAAATGCGGTAAAAAATTTAATTTTATGCGCGGTATTGAAGTTGGGCATATTTTTAAACTCGGCACAAAATATTCCGCTTCAATGGGTGCAAACTTTTTAGACGAAAACCAAAAAACAAAACCTATAATTATGGGTTGTTACGGTATTGGTGTCAGCCGCGTTTTGGCAGCCGCAATTGAACAAAGCCACGACGATTTCGGTATCATTTGGCCAAGCCCTATTTCGCCTTTTGACCTTGAACTTATTGCTTTGGATAGTGAGGGGGAAGTGAAACAAAAAGCCGACGAAGTTTATGAACAATTGACTTCACGCGGGTTTGACATCTTGTATGACGATAGGGATGAACGCCCAGGCGTAAAATTTAAAGATGCCGATTTAATCGGTGTTCCGTACCGCATTGTTATCGGGCGCAAGTTACTCCCTGAAGGCAAAGTGGAATTTAAGATTCGCGGTCAAAAAGATGCGCAAATCTTAACTTTTGCCGAACTTGACGCAAAATTAAAAGAGTTATTTAACAAGTAATAAAAAATTGTTACGATTTTATTATAGAGAGTATATATTTAATGAAAAGTAAAAATTGCTCAAACAAATATGGTTTCACATTATTAGAACTGTTGATAGTGGTGCTAATTATCGGCATACTTGCCTCTATTGCTTTACCCAGATATCAAATTGCTGTTGATAAAGCAAAGTTTGTGCAGTTAAAAATTGCTGCAAATGCATTAAAAAATGCTGAAATAAGATATATGCTTGACAACGACGAAAGGACTTTAGATTTGTCTGTTTTGGATATTGAAATTGAGGGGGGATCTTATTATAAAAGTATTACAGAAAATGATAGAGTTGCTTTTGATTGGGGATATTGCGGAGTCACTAACAACGAAGCAAGAAATGGAGTATTTTGTGCATTATTACATCCCAGAGTTTTGTACGTAACTTTTTTCATTTCCAATAGAATTACTTGTTGTGTCCCCGAATCTAATGAAAGAGGGAAAAAATTGTGCCAAGCGGAATTTCCCAATGCTATAGAAACAGAAACCGATCATTATTGTGGCGAAGGTGCAACTTTATATACTAATATCGATTAGATTTTTGCTTTCTCATATAAACTACTTGCTTGATAGGAACTGCGGACCAAAGGCCCAGCCATAACACCTTTAAAACCTATGCTTAATGCATAGGTTTTTAAATTATCATAATAATCTTGTGTCGGATAACTTTTAACTTCATAATGCTGTTTTGAGGGGGCAAGATATTGCCCAAGTGTAAGTAAATCGCAATCAACTTTGCGTAAATCACGCAAAACGGTTTTGATTTCTTCTTCCGTTTCGCCAAGACCGAGCATTAGGCCGCTTTTTGTTAAAATATCGGGTGCGGTTTTTTTGCTTTGCGCCAATAATTCCAAAGAACGTTCATATTTTGCCACAGGGCGCACTTGTTGATATAGAGAAGGGACAGTTTCCATATTATGCCCTAAAACGGAAATTCCGCTTTTTAAAATTACAGGTAAAAACTCAAATTTTCCGCCAAGGTCTGAAATAAGCGCTTCAACTTTAATACTTGGGTTTTGTTTAATAATTTCTTTGCAAACTTTTGCAATATGTTCCGCACCGCCGTCTTGTAAATCATCACGCGTGGGCATTGTTAAAACAAGATATTTTAAATTTAAAACTTTGGCTAAATTTGCCGCCCTTTGCGGTTCATCCGTGGCAGGGGGTAAAGGTTTTTGGCAGCCCTTTTCCACCGCGCAAAAACGGCAAAAGCGCGTACAAATACTGCCAAGTATCATAATAGTAGCCTCACCCTGGCAAAAACATTTACCGCGGTTTGGGCAACGCGCATTTTGGCACACCGTGGGCATCAAATTACCGTCTAAAAATTTTTGTGTTTTTGTGGCGAGTTCAGTATGATATGCAGCCTTACTTTTGCCCACCATTTCTTTAAGCCAAGCCGGAATTTCCAACATAAGTTGCTCCTATAATAGTATAATTATAGTAAATGCGGAAGGCCTTTGCACTAACTTTTTTAATGTTATTTTCTTTTTGCGCTTTTGGCGCGGTTAAAAAAACAACCGCACCTGCCACACTTGAAAGCGCAAAGAATCTTTATTTTACTGCCAGGCCCGAAGAGGCTTTAAACCAATATATAGAAATTTCAAAAAGGGATAAAGATAAAACCGCGTTTTTAAATGCCATTTTTATTGCACTTGAACTTGCAAAACCGCGCCTTGCGGTTGATACTGCAGCAGAGGCCATAAAACTATTCCCGACAGATACAACCGTGCTCGAATTTGCCGCAAGGGCTTATTTGGCAAACGGTTATAACTTACACGCGGAAAATTTATTCTCCCTTTTAAACAGTGCTGACCCTGCACAAGATACTTTTTACCATATCGGTATGGCACGCGCCCAAATGGGGATGAAGGAATATAAACTCGCGGAAACAAATTTACTGCAAGCCAGCAAAGGGTCAAATGCTGCTTTGGCTAATTTCTTACTAGGTGAACTTTATTTTAAAGAAAAAAATTATTTCTTTGCCGCAAAACATTATAAACTTGCTCTTGACTTGGACAGCCAGTTTTTAGAAGCCCATAAAAGGCACGGTGATTCTTTAGTAAACTTAAAACAATATAAAGAAGCCTGGCAAAGTTATAAAAATGTTCAAGCGGCAGATGCTCAATATAAAGAAGTTACAAAAGCCCTAAAAGAATTAAGTGCTTTATATAAACCACCTGTAAATAAACTTGATATACCGGAAAAGACAAGAGATCACACCAATGTAAAAAGCCCTGAAAATTATACAGGCAAACCCTTCCCTAAAATTCGTGTTGGGCTTGGGGCTAAAATCAATGGTGCCCCAAAAGGTGTTAGTGAAATTAAATTTTCAACTTCCCATAAATTTAGCGCACTTTCCGGAGGTAAAACACTTATAAAAGACGGTGATGAAAAAACCTTTTGGACTGTTAAAGTTATAAAGGGTGTACCTTATCTAATTTCCCCAAAAGGTCAAAAAACTTCTTTTAAAAGATCTTTAAAAATAACACAAAAATCTACGGAAGAAAATTCACATACTATCATAGTTAAAAATATGCTCGTCGGGCACGGTACGACTTGGATTTCCCGCGAAGATAAAGAGTACCGCGGAGATATGGAATTTATTTATTCCCCAAAAGCGGGGGGTATTTACCTTGTAAACCATGTAAATATGGAAGAATATTTATACGGTGTTGTAGCAGCGGAAATGCCTAGCAAATTCCCTATTGAAGCACTTAAAGCACAAGCAATTATTGCACGTACTTATGCAGAAAGATCAATGGGAAAACATAAAGCCTGGGGTTATGATGTTTGCGATACTCAACATTGCCAGGTTTACGGCGGTGTTAAATCAGAACGTGAACGCACAAATTCCGCCGCAGAGGCTACACAAGGTTTAATTTTGGAATATAATAATAAACCTATTGAGGCAGTATTCTCTTCAAACTGCGGTGGCTTTACGCAAAGTTCAAAAGAGGCCGGTTGGTTTGATACACCATATTTAAAACCCGTGTCAGATTATATAAATCTAGAGCCGGAGAATTTTGAACCTTATACTTTTTCTTTACTTTTACAGTATCCGCAAGAAGCATACAGCAAATACTTCAATAATGTAAGTAAATCAAATTTCCGCTGGGTAAGATACGTCGAAGAACCTATTTTAAGGCAAGTTGTTGCACGCAAACAAGATATCGGTAAAATAAAGGAAATTATTATACTTGGGCGCGGGCGCTCCGGATACGTAAATAAAGTTAAAATTGTAGGCACACACGGAAATCTAATTTTGACTAAAGAAAACCAAATCAAAAAATATCTTGCACTCGGTTTACTAAGAAGCACCTATTTTACCATTGAACCCGTCCTGGAAAATGGTGTCACAAAAGCCTTCATTTTCTACGGTGGCGGCTGGGGGCACGGTGTAGGGCTTTGCCAAACAGGTGCCGGTGGCCGTGCAGAAAACGGGCAAGAATTTACAGAAATCTTACACCATTACTACACAAATGTTGATATCAAAGATATAAGAGATAAATAGATCTATATCTTCCATAGGTCTTTTGGCTCATGTCCTATACAAAAAAAGTTTATATACTTTATGTATGATATGTAAAATAATGAAAAAATATATTATAAGTTTACTTTTTATTTTTAGTGTACTACTTAGCCATGCAGCACCTTTAGATTATGCGCATATATTAATTTATGACGATGTAGAAAAATATTTTCTTGATAAATTCGTCTCCGGAAAAGAAACAACTTATACAATTTGTATAGAAGAATATAGTAACGGCAAACAGCTTAAAGAAGAAACCGCAAAAGAAATTTTCTTAGATTCTTTAGATAATTGGTTAGATACGACAAAATATTATATTTCCGAGACGAACAGAGAAGAAGAATTTAAAGATATTTCACAAATTCTAGACAACAAAAAAAACCTAAAACAAATTCCTTGCTCTTTTTCAGAGGATGGGGAAATTAGATTGGATTCGGACTTAACCATAGTGTATAAATTGGATGCTTCCGAATACTGTGGTAATGCTGTAGCATGCTTTTTAGTTTTACCAAGTACACTTGTAGTTTCTACTGTTAGTAATACTAACATTAAAAACTACAAAAAATATGTAACCCATGAAATCGGCCATGCTTTTGGTTTGGCGGACCAATATTCCGGAGCAATGTATGACGGAAGCTTTTTATATAATTCCAAAGTAAAACGCCCTTCCATAATGGACGATAACAGAAAAGTTACTTGTGATGATGTGGATGGTTTTATCACTAGTATAGATAGAATTTTAGGCAAAGAAAGGGAATTTTACAGTCTTTGTTCAGATGGCCTTTTTATAAAAAATGGTCAGGCAGTTATACCGGAGATTGAAACTTATAATTTGAAAGAGAATTATGAACATTTCGATGCCGATATTGTAATTTCATACGATACCGAATTTGAAAACGCTTACATCCTAGATATGACTTTAAAAAATTTCATACTAAACCAAGAAGGTCTTAATCTAATACAGGATATGGGTTTTGACGTAAATGATTTAAAAACTTTAAAACATTCACAAGTAAAAATTCATGGCACAGCACTTGAAGTAATTACAGAAGAGAATGATGATACTTTATACATCAGAACCCCTATCGGTCTTTGGACTGCAGTCTTATATAAAAAGAAAGGTTTTCAATCGGAACCTAAACAAGTAATTACAAAAGAATATTTTAGTTTAGAAGATCTTCCTACAATTACTTATTTAGACACTAATTCCTCTGCTTTAATTTTTAGTGATATAAAGATACCTTTAATAAACTTCTTATCTAACACAGGAAGCGGGGAAAAAGAAAAACTGCGCAGAAAAGCCTTTTTGGGGCTACTTAATTTAGATTTAGAAATGAAAAGCAAACAATTGGATAAATATCAAAACTTACTGTAAATACTTTAATAAATCCTTTACAAACCAATTGATTTTTTATCAATTTACCATTATAATTTATTTATGGAGATATTATGAAAAGATATCTTTTATCTTTTTTATTTATCATTTTTAGTGCGGCACTAGCCTTTGCCGCACCGGTAGACCCTTATGCGCATCTTCTTGATTTCGAAAATTCGGATAAGGATTTTTTTGAAAAAATTGCTAAAGGTGAAAAAGCAACTTATACTATTTGTATAGATAAAACAGAAGATGGTAAAAATGTTATAGATGAAAATAGGGCAAGAATAATATTTTTAGACTCGTTAAACAATTGGAAATCATGGACAAATTATTATATAAACAAACATCCCAAAAAAGAAGATTTTACCGATATAATAGATATAATAGACATAAAAGATAATTTAGAAGAAGGCTCTTGTCTAATTAAAGAAAACGGAAGTGTGGAGTTTAATGCTGATTTGGGCATTCTTTTTACCAATATGCACGATCAAAACAATAGAGCAGTAGGAGGGCATTACTACAAGAGCACAATACATATATTTGTTAACAATAACTTTAACAATACAGAAAGGATGATAATCTCTTTAACCCATGAACTCGGGCATGCTTTTGGTTTAGCAGACCAATATCCCGGGGCAACTTACAAAGGAAGTTTTATATATAATTCTAAAGTAATGCGTCCGTCAATTATGGACAAAAGCAAGCGTGTAACTTGCGATGACATAGATGGTCTCATTACAAGTATTTACAGAATTCTAAATAAGGAAAAAAAATTTGAAAGTTTTTGCCAAGACGGTATATTTATTAAAAACGGAAAGGGTATCTCAAAATCATATAAACCTCTTTTTGTAGAAGAAAATTATGAATATTTTGATGCTGATATAAAGGTATCTTATGATATTGACTTATCCGATGATTCTTATATTCTAGATATAACTTTAAAGAACTTCAGCCCATCAGAAAAAAGCCGTGAAATAATACAAAATATGTGGTTTAACGTTAATGATTTGAAAAATTGGAATAAAATACAAATCCAAATTCACGGTAAAGTATTAAAAGAAGATCCTGACCAAAAGTTGAAAACGCGTTATACTTCCATTGGCGGCTATATGAGAACACCCACGGGACTTTGGACTTTAGTTATGTATGATGAAAACGGAGAGCCTATCCAAAATCTTAGCATAGATTATCTTATAAGTAATAATGTTCAAATACCTATAATAAATTATTCTCCAAATAGCGGCTTTGGGGAAAAAGAGAAATTACATAATAGTTTAACACAAAAAATAACAAATAGTTTAAATTAAATTAAGTAACCTTATTAGTAATGTTCATCTTCCCAAACGCGCGCGAAAAAATGTAAAATGTATATATGTATAATATGCACGACACTATTGCGGCTTTTGCCACCTCAAATGGGGGGGCAGTTGCCGTTTTGCGTTTAAGCGGTACACTTACCTACCAAATTTTAAATAAATTAACCAAAAAAGATTTTACACCGCGCCAAGCTACACTTGCCACAATTTACGACGGGGAAAATATTTTAGATAAAGCCCTTGTAACTTACTTTAAAGCTCCCAAAAGTTATACCGGGGAAGATGTAGCGGAAATTTCACTCCATGCTGGGCCTTATATAAAAAGCCGTATTTTGGAGTTATGCCTAGCCTTAGGTGCACGTAATGCCGGGCCGGGGGAATTCTCCCAAAGGGCATTTTTAAACGGTAAAATGGACCTTGTTGAAGCGCAAGGCGTGCTTGATATTATTGCCGCAAAAAATAAAGCAGCACATAAAGCCGCGGTAAACAGTTTGGAAGGCCGCCTCTCAGGAAAGTTTAAACAAATCAGGCAAAATTTAACTGATATTTTAGCGCAAGTTGAAGTACGTATTGACGATACTGACGGCGAAATGCAACCATTACCTGAAAAAGAAACAAAAAACGCTTTACTTAAAGTTGCGAAAGAAGCACAAAATTTGGCTGACACATTTTCAAGCGGCCGCCTTGTTAAAGAGGGTATAAAAGTTGCGCTTTGCGGTTTAACAAATGCCGGAAAAAGCAGTTTATTAAATAAATTGCTTGGGTATAACCGCGCAATTGTTTCCAGCCAAGCAGGAACTACGCGCGATACGGTGGAAGCACCTCTTTCTTTACTCGGTTTTGATTTGGTTTTAATTGATACGGCAGGCATACGCCAAACAACCGCTGATGAAGCAGAAATTGAGGGTATTAACCGCTCCCGCCAAGCAATAGAACAGGCAGATATTACAATTTTTGTTCGTGATTTAACTTTGCAAGATAAATCCGAAGAAAATAAATTTTTTGAAGAAGTAAAACAAAGTGCCAAAAATTTAATAACGGTTTTTAATAAAGCCGACAAAACGGAGTGTGGGGGAAAAGAGGGTATTATAATTTCCGCCAAAACAGGGCAAGGGCTTGAAAATTTAGAGAAAGAAATTGCAAAAACTCTAAACCTCGGCGATATAAGCGGGCAGGAAATCCTTATAACTTCCGCCGCGCATTATAAAGCACTTTTAGCGGCTGCTTTGGAACTTGAAAAGGCTGCCGAAAAATTAACAGATTTGGAACTTTGCGCCGAACATTTAAGAAGCGCTTTAAAAGAATTAAAAGAACTTATAGGTGAAGTTACAAGCGAGGATGTTTTAGATACGATATTTTCTAAATTTTGTGTAGGGAAATAAAATGTTTGATTTTGATAAAACTTTTGATGTAATCGTTATAGGCGGCGGCCACGCCGGGTGCGAGGCTGCTTTAATTTCCGCAAAACGCGGTGCAAAAACGCTTTTAATTACACAAAGTTTAGATACTATTGCGCAAATGTCCTGCAACCCTTCCATCGGCGGAATTGCAAAGGGGCAAATAGTACGTGAAATTGATGCCCTTGGCGGTGCAATGGGTAAAATTACCGATATCGCCGCCGTGCATTATCATATGCTTAATACAGGGAAGGGGGAAGCAGTTTGGTCCCCGCGCGTTCAATGCGATAAAAAGATCTATCAGTTTGCCTATAAACATTTTTTGGAAAGACAGGAAAATTTACATATTTTGCAAGATGAGGCCACGCAAATTTTAACCAAAAACGGTGCGGTTGAGGCCGTTGTAACTTTACGCCAAACAAAGTATAAAACAAAAGCAGTTGTCTTATGTTCAGGTACTTTTTTGAAAGGTACAATACACGTCGGCAAAATTATGATGGGCGGCGGTAGATATAACGATAATGCCGCAAATTTTTTAAGCACATCTTTAAAAGATTTAGGCCTTAAAATAGGCCGCCTTAAAACAGGCACCCCCATGCGCATTAACGGCAGAACTGTGGACTTTAGCAAATTTACCCCGCAACCGTCTGACAATCCTTATACTCCAATGTCTGTTTTTAACCGCCCTGTTAAAAAAGATTTCTTACAATGCTATATCGGAAGAACAACCGATAAAACCGCCGAAGTTTTGGCAGAACATTCAAAGGAATCTGCTTTATACAGCGGAAATATAAACTCTATTGGGCCACGCTATTGTCCATCAATTGAAGATAAGGCAGTTAAATTCCCGCAAAACCGCCATCACCCTTTATTTTTAGAGCCGGAAGGTTTACATACCGAAGAATATTACATTCAAGGCTTTTCAACTTCTATGCCGGAATATGTGCAATATTTGCTTTTACGTTCCGTTGAGGGATTAGAGCAGGCCCAAATTGTGCGCCCCGGTTATGCGGTAGAATATGATTATGTTGATCCAACTTGCCTTTACCCTAGTTTAGAAGTAAAAACTGTTTCCGGCCTATTTTTTGCAGGGCAAATAAACGGCACAACCGGTTACGAAGAAGCAGGTGGGCAAGGCCTTATCGCAGGTTTAAATGCTGCTTTAAAAGTGCAAGGTGTAGAACCTTTGATTTTAAGACGTGATGAGTCCTATATCGGCGTTTTAATTGATGACCTAGTAACAAAAGGTGTAAATGAGCCTTACCGTATGTTCACTTCACGTGCAGAATACCGCATAATGCTTAGAACGGATAATGCAGATCTCCGTTTAACCGATTATGCTTTTAAATTTGGTTTACTACCAAAAGAATATGCCAAAAATTTTGAGGCTTATAAAGAAGCAGTTAATTTATTGCAAGACAACGAAAATGCAAAAATTGATGAAAAGTTACTCGGCCCTTGGTCACTTGACGCGGCAAAGAACAGTGCAAAAATACAAAACAAATATAAAGGCTATTTGGAGCGAAATATCAAAGAGGCAAGAGCCTTAGAAAATGCCGACAAAATTATTATTCCGGAAGGTTTTGATCCTTCTGCCGTCAAAGGTATTTTAATTGAAAGCAAACAAAAACTTGCAAAAATTAAACCTAAAACTTTAGGGCAGGCAAGTAGAATACCGGGTTTAACACCTTCAGATTTGCAATTAATTTTAATTCATATTGAAAAGTTTAGGCGTGAACATGCTAAATAAAGAATTTATTTCAAAGTTAGGATTAGTTTTAAATGATTTGCAGATTAATACTTTGCAAACCTATGCCGAACTTGTTTTACAGAAAAATAAGGAATTTAATCTGACTGCAGCAAAAACTTTGCAAGAGGTTTTCGACCGCCATATTTGCGACGGCTTGCAGGCTGCATCTATCCTCAAAAAAGAAGGGTTATACCAAAAAACAGGGGCAGATTTCGGCAGCGGGGCAGGTTTCATCGGTATAAGCGTGGCAATTGCTTTGCCGGAAGCAAAAATTTATTTAGTTGACAGTTTACAAAAGCGTACAAAATTTTTACAATGGATAGTATATAAGTTATGCCTAAAAAATGTTGAGGTCATAACAGTAAAGGTGGGGCAGGAACAGTTTCAAAATAAATTTGATTTTATTTTGGAAAGGGCTATGGGGGAAATTGACGATATTTTGCCCTTATGCCTTGAAAATTTAAATACTAGTGGAACTTTCTTGCCAATATTAAGCAAAAATACTCAAAGTAAAATTAACCCGGAACGAGAATACTTTTATTCTTTGCCCGGTGATAGAGATATTTTAGGAAGGAAAATATCAATTTACTATGGACATAAGTAAAAGATTATATTCCGTCGTAATATTGCTTGCAATTGCCATTTGTTTTGTGGCAGTGCGTGAGAGTTTTAATTTGCAAGAAAAAGATAAGGATGCAGCAATTTCAAACATTTTGAAAAAAGCCCGCGAAAAAGCATCTAATTTAGAAATAACTGACGTATTGATGCCTTTAGAAGACGAATCACAAAATACTTCAAAATTTATTTTGCCTTCTGCCAAAGGCGAACAAGAAAGCATTCCCACTGCCAGAACTTTTATGAAGGAAGAATCCCTTCAAATTCCTCAAGCACCGAAAGGGTTTTTTGCCAAATTAACAAATAATTATGTCATTTTTAGGGAACAATTCGACGTAACACAAGACCTTACTGATTTTATTGACAATATACACGGTAATTTCGTATTAGATATCATTCCATTTTCTTTAAACTCAGATTTCAAACGTTTATTTTTGATGCTGTTTAGAACAAGAAAAAATTTCACTAAATATACTTTACGACCAGAGTGGTCCCAAGCGGCAACAGATGTTAAATCAGGTTCAATTTATCTAATGGAAGGAAGATCCTTTAAACCTGTCCTTATACACGAACTTACACATGTATATTTCGATGGATTTTTCCAACCGGACGAACCACCTCTTTGGTTAAGTGAAGGTTATGCCGTTTATAATCAAGTAAAAGTTCAAAGTGAAGAAGAGAACGGTTGGATACAAAAAAATGTGATAACTTTAAGTGAAAAAAACTATATCAATTTTGAAGAATTCAATAGTGTGACTGATCTTTCATCATATTCTCAAGATGAAGTAGAACTTTGGTATACTCAAGCATATAGCGTCGTCAAATATCTTATAGAAAAAGATAAAGATAATTTCTATCAGTTTTCCAAAAACCTAAAGGCAAATATGCCTATAGGTAAAGCACTTTATAGGGCATACGGTATGCCTTTTAATACTTTAAAAGCCCTTGAATATGCTTGGCAAGCCCAAATACAAAAAGAAGTAAAAAGAGGTAATTATTATGGCTAATACTTGGCAACATATACCGATATTAGCCGAGGAAATTGCATCTTTGCTTCTGCAAAATAAAAGCGGTCATTATTTAGACGGGACATTAGGCCTCGGGGGACATACAAAACTGTTTTTAAGCCGTCTTGATAGTAATGCAAGAATTTTAGGCTTAGATAAAGATAGTCAAGCCATAAAGTTTGCTAAAGAAAAAGTAGCAGATTCACGCTTAATTACAAGGCAGGCAAGTTATTTACAAGCACCTGAAATTTTAAAGGAATTAAATTGGTCTTTACTTGACGGGGCTTTATTTGATTTGGGGTTAAGTTCATATCAATTAGATGATGCTTCACGCGGTTTTAGTTTCTTAAAAGCAGGCCCGCTTGATATGCGTTTTGATAACACAAAAGGCCTTACTGCAGAAGACATTATAAATACTTGGCCCGCAGATAAACTTGAATATATATTTAAAACCTATGGGGAAGAACATAAAGCAAAAAAGATTGCTTTAATAATTTGTGAGTCAAGACGGGAAACCCCTTTAAAAACTACTACGGATCTTGCTAATTTAATAGAAAAACATATTCCGCGTTTTGGTAAGACGCACCCTGCAACAAGAATTTTCCAGGCATTGCGTATAGCCGTCAATGAAGAACTACAAACCGTAGAGAAAGCACCTAAAATGCTTACAGATATTATTAAACCCGGTGGACGTGCTGCCTTTTTAACTTTCCACTCTTTAGAAGATAGAATAATCAAGCAAGCATTTAAAGAAATGGAAAAATCAGGGGCTTGGCGCCTTGTAAACAAAAAACTTATTATGCCTTCAGAAGAAGAAATTAAAAATAATTCCCGTTCAAGAAGCGCAGGTCTTCGGGTTATTGAGAGGGTATTATAATGAATTTGAAAAATACAGTTATTATAATACTTGCAACGGGTTTCTTTTTGCTTCTAATTGCAATGGAGAGGGTTCAAAAAGAACGTACAGGCCACAAAGTCGGAGAACTGCTAGAGGAAATTGCCTTTAAAGAGGCAAGAAATCAATATCTTCGTTACGAAATTAAATTATATAAATCCCCGGCAAGAATTATGGAAGAAGCAAATAAAAAAGATTTAAAAGTAATTGCCCCGCAAAATGTGTATGCTTTGGAGTTAAAAAGTGAATACGATAACCCGTCTTAAATTAATAGGAATTCTATGTTTTTTTATACCGGTGGCGGTAGCAGCGCGGCTTTTCATTCTGCAAACTTTACGGCACGAAGAATTTGCTACACGCAGCCAAGAAAGGGTTTACAAAAAAACAAAAGAAAATGTTTTTAGAGGCCGTATCTTAGATAGAAACGGTAATATTTTGGCTGAGTCTTTACGAAGTTATGCTATCGCAGTAACAAAAAATAATGTAAAAGATAAAAACCTAACTTTAGATGTTTTAGCAAAGGTTTTACATGCAGATTTATCTTTTTTAAAAAAGCAATGGCGTGAAAAAAAGAACTTTTTCTATGTTAAAAAAGATGCAACTCCTATAGAATATGAACAATTACTTACCGAAATACGTAGTAATAAATTAAGCGGTATAGAAATTGAACCCAGATACAGCCGCATTTACCCTTATGGTGTAGCACAAGATATCATCGGCTCAACCAATTCGGAAAATATAGGATTTTCCGGAATTGAACTAATGTACAATGATATTTTGGCTGATAAAAAAGAAGGTAAACTCGTCAAAAAAGCAAGAGACGGCGGTATTATTTATGAGGCCGGTCAAGAAGATATAAACGAAGCAGCAGATGTTTATTTAACTATTGATGCTTTAGGGCAGTATTTTACCGAAGAAACCTTAAAATATTACGCGGAAAAATTTAAAGTAAAAAATGCTTTTGCCATAGTGCAGGATTCATATACCGGCGAAGTTTTGGCAGCAGCATCTTACCCATACCGTGACGGTAGAAGTTTGCCTTTTCAATTTACTTATGAGCCGGGGTCCACATTTAAAACCATTGCAGTTGCCGCCGCGCTTGATACAAAAACAATAAAACCAAATGATACCTTCTCTATGGAAAATAACAAGTTTAATGTCAGCGGTATAATTATTAAAGACCATCAGGATAAACCCTCTTTAAATGTAACGGAAATTTTGGAAGTTTCTTCAAATATCGGTGCGGCAAAAATTGCTTTGCAAGTTGGGGCAAAAAACTTATATACCTATTTCAAAAAATTTGGATTTGGTGTAAAAAGCAATGTTAATTTTTTAAGTGAATCACCCGGCATTTTACGTGACCACACTACATGGAAACCTATTGATACCGCAAAAGCAGGATATGGGTACACGGTTTCCGCTTCAGGTATACAAATTGTAAATGCATATTCCGCAATAGGAAATGGGGGGGCTTTAATGCAAGCCCACTTAATTAGTAAAATAAAGTATCCAAGCGGTAAAGAAGATGTTTTGGCAACACCTATGCGTGTAAGGCAAGTTTTAAAGCCAGAAACCATAAAGAATCTTAAAAAAATGCTTGTAAGTGTTGTAGAAAACGGAACAGCCAAATCAGCAAAAATGCCTGCTTACGAAGTAGCTGGGAAAACAGGTACTACTGAAAAACTTATGGCAAGCGGTAAATATGAGAAACGCGCACATATCGCATCTTTCTGCGGTTTTGTTCCGGCAGATAAACCGCGTTTGACAATTTTAGTAGTTTTAGACGAACCGGAAAAATCACTTTTCGGTTCAATGTCGGCAAAAATATTTTCGGAAATTGCCGCAAAATTTTTAACTTTATATCCAGAGGTTAATGAAAAATCTTATGCAATTAAAAATTAGTTATCAAACATTGGCAAAAATTACAAACGGTATTTTGTGTCAAGCAAATTTAAAAGATATATTAAAGAGCATATCTTACGACACAAGAACCTTACAAAAAGGCCAAGCATATATTGCTTTAAAAGGGGCAAAATTTGACGGACACACTTTTATAAAAAAGGCTTTGGAAGCAGGTGCAAATTTCGTTATTTTGGAAAGAAAAGAAGCCCCAAAATATGACGAGATTTTAAAAAATACTCCGTTTTTAACGGTGGAAAATACTTTGCTTGCTTTCCAAGAAATTGCAAAATTCCACCGCTTAAGCAAAGATATAAAAATTGCGGCAATCACCGGCTCTAACGGCAAGAGCACGACTAAACAGATGTTAAGCGCTTTGCTTAGGAAATTCGGTAAAACTTGTTCTACGGAAGGTAATTTTAACAATCAGGTCGGTGTACCTGTTTCTTTGCTTGAAATATCTAATACAGATAAATTCGGTGTCTTTGAATTAGGCGCTTCACATATAGGTGATATCGCTGAAATTGCACGCCTTGTTTTACCGGATGTTGCGGTACTTACAAACATTTCCCCGTCACATTTGGAATTTTTCGGCAGTATGGAAAATATCTATAAAACCAAAACGGAAATTTTACAACATTTAAATATGAGTGCTACCGTTGTATTTAACGGTGACGATAAATTCCTTAAAAATTTGAAAACAGATTATAAAGGTAAAATGCTAAGTTTCGGCTTTAATTCCGGTAATGACATCGTTATTCAAGATAGTCCGACATTTTCTTTCACGTATAAAGGTGCTTTGTTTAATACAGGTGTTATTTTGGAACCCCATAACAAACTAAATGCTGCCGCCGCTTGCGGTGCTGCTTTGGCGTTAGGAATGTTTAAAGAAGATATTGAAAAGGGCCTCAAAACCTATAAACCTATGCCTATGCGCCTTGAAAGACATAAAATAAATAAAACCGATATTTTACTTGATTGCTATAATGCTAACCCGGTATCTATGGAAAATGCTTTGAATATTTTATCCACCTGTGATGCTCCGCGTTTTGCTGTTTTAGGTGACATGCGTGAACTTGGAACTTTCTCGCAAATGTATCACAAAGAACTTGCACAAAAAATTATTGATGCAAAAATTGATAAAGCATTTTTAGCCGGGCCGGAAATGGAAACGGCTTATAAAGAACTTATCAAATTAAATTTTAAGGAAGTAAAATACAGTTTAAATAAATTAGATTTCTTTGACGATTTAAAACAAATCATAAAAAACAAAAGCGGAACTGTTTTATTTAAAGCATCAAGATCTTTAAATTTTGAAGAATTGTTTTTTAAATTAAAGGAGGGCAAATAAATGTTGTACTATTTATCAAATTTATCCGGTGATTTTTCTGCATTAAACATTTTCAGTTACATCACTTTTAGGGCAGGTGCTGCTTTACTTTGCGGGCTTTTAATTGCTTTGCTGATTTCACCTAAAATTATTGCAAAACTCAGGGCCCACAAAATCGGTCAAATCGAAAGGGATGATGGACCTAAATCACATCTTTCAAAAAGCGGAACACCAACGATGGGGGGAATAATAATTTTAATCAGTTTACTATCTTCCGTTTTGCTTTGGGCGCGCCTTGATAATAACTTTATTTGGTTACTTATAACCGTCACTGTAATTTTGGCTCTTGCCGGTTTTGTCGATGATTACACTAAACTTATCAAGAAAAACACCGCAGGTGCACCTTCTTGGCTTAAATTTGCGGCGCAAATGCTCGCAGCAATAATCGTTGTGGGCTATTTAGGTGTAACCCCACCTAATGTAGAATATTCAACATCTTTGACTATTCCATATTTCAGCAGTAAAGTTATGCTTAATTTGGGTGTATTTTATGCCGCTTTTGCAATGCTTGTAATAATTGGTTCTTCAAACGCCACAAATTTAACTGACGGGCTTGACGGCCTTGCATCCGGCAGTGTAATTTTTTGTGCAGGTGCTTATATAATTTTTGCTTATATGGCAGGCAATATGAGTTTTGCAGAATATTTAAAAATTGTCCCCGTTCCGGGCGCTGGGGAAATAGCGGTTTTCCTTTCCGCTTTAGTCGGCGCTTGCCTCGGGTTTTTATGGTATAACGCATATCCCGCACAAGTATTTATGGGGGATACAAGTTCCCTATTCCTCGGCGGTGTAATTGCGACTTCCGCAATTTGTATCAAACAAGAACTTGTGCTTGTTATTGCCGGCGGTTTATTTGTTATGGAAGCACTTTCAGTAATTATACAAATGGGATATTTTAAATTAACAAAAGGTAAACGCATATTTAAAATGGCACCACTGCACCACCATTTTGAACTTAAAGGCGTAGCAGAGCCAAAAGTTATTGTTAGGTTTTGGATAGTCGGTATAATTTTAATGTTACTTGCTTTATCAACTTTAAAAATAAGGTAGAAAATGGCCAATATTTTACTTGAAAAAACGCGTTTTTCAATAGCCTTAAAAAACAAAAACAAAAGGGCAAAAAGGCATGAAAATTTGCCTCTAAATAAACCCCTTTTTGCTTTTGCCGTAATTATGGTTGTGTTTGGGCTTGTGTTTACTTATTCGTCCAGCGCGTTTGATTCAATGCATTATTTTAAAAGGCAATTAATGTTTGATATTATCGGCTTTTCATTTATGTTGTTTTTGGCAAAATTTTTTACTAAACTTCACACTTTAAAAGTATTTAATCCGCTTTATATTTTATGGTTTTGCTGGCTTTTGTTAATATGGGCTTTATTTAGCCCTGAAGCCGCCCACACACACCGTTGGATAAACCTCGGCTTTTTCAATTTACAACCCTCGGAATTTGCAAAAGTTGCTTTGATAATCTATTTGGCATCTTTCTTCTCAAAAAGGCCTTTAAGAACACGCACTTTTTCCACTTATGCAATACCTATTTTCTATTCAATGGTTACAATAGCACTAATTTACGCAGGGCGTGATCTGGGTATTCCTATATTACTCGGTGCGGTGTTACTTGCAATGCTTGTTGTAGTTGAAACTCCTTTTAAATGGATAGGGATCATAATGTCGGCGAGTGTGCCTTTAATAGCAATAGCTATATTCCACAAGGCATACCGCTTAAAAAGATTATTTGGCTTTTTATCGGGTGAAGAATCTTATCAATTACAACATTCCTTTTATGCCATAGGTTCAGGCGGATGGTTCGGCAAAGGTTTTGGTGCTTCAGATATGAAACTTGAATATCTGCCCGCCGCACATACAGATTTTATTTTTGCAATTATTTGCGAGGAAGGTGGCCTATTTTTTGCGCTTTGTATCATATTTGCATTTACCTGGCTTTTAGTTGTTGGCATAACCAGAGCAAGATGTGCAAAAAATATTTATCATACTTATCTAATATCGGGGCTTACTTTATGTATGTTTTTCCAAGCGATGATAAATATGTTCGTTGCAACCGGTATGGCCCCGACAAAAGGCTTACCTTTACCATTTTTTTCTTATGGCGGGTCGTCCGTAATTGTAACACTTGCCATGATAGGTATTTTAATGAATTTATTTGCCGTGGAGGATAATAATTAATGGAAAACATGTATCTAATTGCCGCAGGCGGTACAGGCGGGCATTTTTACCCGGGTATTGCTTTAGGCAAAGCACTTATTGAAAAAGGCAAAAGTGTAATTTTTGTAATTAGGGAAGGAAGCCCAAACATCAAGTATTTAGACGATAATGAATTTTCTTTTCAAGAAATTGATTTTGTTCCTATGCCCCGTAACAAAAACATTAAAGCCTGGCTTAATTTTATTAAGAAATTTCTTAAAACTTTAAAACAGATGCGCCAACTTATTAAATTAACGGAACCAAAATACTGTATAGGTATGGGGGGGTATATTTCCTTTCCTCTTATTTTTATGGCGCATTTTATGGGCTATAAAACTGCGATACACGATTCCAATTCCCGTATTGGCCTTGCAAATAAAATATGTGCAAAATTTTCAGATTTAGTGTTTTTGGGGTTGCCCGTGGATAATGCCCCAAAAAATTCTGTCTTAGTCGGCACACCAATTAGAGAAGGATTTCGAAAGACATTAACCGAAGAAGAAAAAATTTATTGGGAAATGGAAACTAATTTCGGTATAAATATTTTGATTTTCGGTGGTAGCCAAGGTGCAAGAAAATTAAATTATGCAGCGGCCGGAGCATTCAAAAAATTATTACCGCAATCGAAAGGGCGTTTAAATGTTTTCCACATAACGGGTACGCGTGACTATGAGGAAATTAAGAAAATGTACGTAAACATATCACGTATTGCGGTTTTACCTTATGTAGAAGATATCTACTCTTTAATGAAAGCGGTACATATAATAATTTCTAGAAGTGGGGCAAGTTCGCTTGCGGAAATTTGTGCTTTAAAAAAACCTTCTGTTTTAGTACCTTTTCCATATGCAGCAGATAACCATCAGTATTTTAATGCAAAATTATTTCAGGATGCCGGCCTTAGTTTTTTAATAGAAGAAAGCGATAATTTAGAACAAGATATTTATAATACAGTTAAAAAACTTTTGTCCGAGCCTGAACATTTGCAAAAAATGCGTGCAAGTTACAACACTGTAACTTTACCGGACCCCTTACAAGCCGCCGAAAAGATGATAAATATTTTGGAAAATAAATAATTGCAAAACTAATCTAAAATAGTTATAATATCCCTTGAAAGCACTCCGCTTTCAAGGGGGTATTATGAAAGTTGAAGTTGATGACCTTAATTTTAAGGAAGAAGTTTTAAAAGAAACAAAGCCTATGATGGTGGAATTTCTTGCCACTTGGTGCAAACATTGTAAAGACCTTGAGCCCGTCATAAATGACCTACACAAAAAATACGGGGATAAAGTAAAATTCGTTATGGTTGATGTGGATAAATCTCCGCATTTTTCAGATGTAATGGCCGTAAAAGCAACGCCGACTTTATTTTTTTATAAAGACGGAAAAGGGGTTAAAAAGATCGTAGGCCCACGCACCAAAGATATGATTGAAAACACCTTAAAGGCTATTGCCTAACAAACACGCGCTTTTGGGGGTAAAAACCCAAAAGCGCCAAAATTAAACGCGCCCGACGGGAGTTGAACCCATATATTCGGCTTCGGAGGCCGATGCTCTATCCATTGAACTACGGGCGCACAAGTAAATTTTACCATTTTTGAGTAGGGGAATAATTATGAGAATAATAATTTTAGCAATAATATTTTTAGCAGCAGGGGGGATGATGGGCGCAGCGGTAAACAGTTCACTTAACGGTTGGTTTGCCGCTTTAAATAAACCGTTTTTAAACCCGCCTAACTTCGTTTTTGCGCCGGTATGGACTGTTTTATATGTATCACTTGCGGTATTTATTTGGATGATTGACAGGCATCCGCATGACTTGCTTGTTGTAAAGGCAAGGCGTTTATTTGTGTGGCAACTTATTTTAAATTTTTTATGGACGCCGATCTTTTTCGGCTTACATAGCATTATGGGGGGCTTAATTATTTTGCTTCTTTTAGATTTTTTAGTATTTCGCCTAATTCGTGTAAGTTATCAAATAAGCAAAACAGCCACATTTATTATTTTGCCGTATTTTTGCTGGCTAATTTTTGCAACTTACTTAAATTTGAGCATACTTATATTAAACTAAAGCAGTTTCCGTATTATATTTGCTAAAATATAATTATGGAAACAAATTTACAAGAATTAAAACAAGTAGCAAAACTCGCTAAAATAGAACTCTCAGCACAAGAGGAAGAAAAACTTATTAAACAAATTGCTTCCGTCGTAAATTGGGTGGAAGAAATTCAAAAAGTTGATACATCCTCTTTAACTAGTGCACCTGCTGACTTCACCCCACAACGTGAAGACAACCCTGTGCAGTTTGAAAATACCTCCAAATTAGTTGAGGCTTTCAACGATAAACAAGATAATTTACTAAAGGTAAAGAAGGTTTTATGAGAGCAATAGATATAGCAAAAAAAGTTAATTCAGGCGAAGTTAGCGCTCTTGAAATAATTACAAAAACTCTAGCCGGCATTAAAGAAAAAAACCCTTCTTTAAATGCATTTTTGGAAATTTTTGAAGAAGATGCCCTTAAACGCGCTAAAGAAATCGATGCACTCCCACAAGGTAAAAAAGGCCGCCTTGCCGGTGTACCCGTTGCCATAAAAGATAATATTTTATACGAAGGGCATATTTGTTCATGTGCTTCAAAAATGCTTGCTAACTACAAAGCACCGTATACAGCAACAGTTGTTAAAAAACTTTTAAAAGAAGGTGCAGTAATCGTAGGCAGAACAAATATGGACGAATTTGCTATGGGTTCTTCAAATGAAAATTCTGCATTTGGCCCTGTTAAAAATCCGATTGATTTAACACGCGTTCCGGGTGGTTCTTCCGGCGGAAGTGCGGCTGCGGTTGCAAGCGGCATGGTCCCTGTTGCACTTGGTTCAGATACAGGCGGAAGCATACGCCAGCCTGCTGCATTTTGCGGTGTTGTAGGTATTAAACCTACCTACGGTAGTGTTTCTCGCTACGGTTTAACTGCTTTTGCAAGCAGTGCAGACCAAATCGGACCTATCACAAACAATATTGAAGATAATGAACTTGTCTTATCAATAATTTCAGGGTATGACAAAAAAGATTCCACATCAAAAACCTGCCCGACAAAAAAACAAACAAAACAAAATTTAACTGTCGGTATACCTACTGATTTCGTCGCAAATCTTAAAAATGAAACCGCCCTTGCTTTTAAACAAGCGGTAGAACTTTTGAAATCAAAAGGCATACAAATAAAAGAAGTTTCTTTGCCTCATGCAAAATATGCAGCACCTTGTTACCATATTTTGACTTCAAGTGAAGCAAGTTCAAACCTAGCACGCTTTGACGGTTTACGTTATGGTTATACAGCACAAAACACTAAAGATTTAGAGGACACTTACCTGAAAAACCGCACAGCCTTCGGCCCGGAAGTTAAGCGCCGCATTATACTTGGTACATTTTCTTTAAGTAGCGCACACGCCGGGGACTTTTATTTGCAAGCCCAAAAAGTGCGTGAACTTATAAAGCAAGATTTCCAAAAAGCTCTAAAGGAAGTTGACACTATTATTATGCCAACTACACCAAACGGTGCCTTCAAAATTGGCGAAGTAGAAGATATTTTAACTTTGTACTTGGCTGATTTATTTACTTGCCCGGCAAATATGGCAGGTGTTCCGGCTTTAAGCATTCCTTTTGGCAAAGACAAAAATAATATGCCGCTCGGTTTGCAAATTTACGCAAACTATTTTGATGAAGATTTGCTTTATAAAACAGCCGCATTAGTGGAGGGGAAATAATGATTTTACCGGAATTTTCTTGCGGCGGAGTAGTTTTAGACGGTAACAAAGTCTTACTTATAAAAGTTAAGACCATGAAAGGCCGCAAGATTTGGACTTTCCCCAAAGGCCATATTGAGGAGGGGGAAACACCACGCCAAGCCGCACTCCGCGAAGTTTTAGAAGAAACAGGATATCGCGCAAAAATTATCCGCCCTCTCTTAAAGGTACGCTATTCTTTCACACTTAAAGGAAACTTCATTAAAAAAGCAGTACAGTGGTATTTAATGACGAAATTAGTCCGCATCGGTAAACCGGATGAATCTGAAGTTCTTGCAGTTGATTGGGTATCAATAAACAAAGCAAAAGAAAAAATTGATTATCCGTCTGATGCACGCTTGCTTGAAATAGTTTCCGGCGCACAGGCCTATAATCCTGCTGTGGAAGATTTGTAAATACCCCTTGCACTTTTAGCACATTTCACATATAATATATATTATGATGACGAGAATATTTAAGATATCTTTCACAAAGCAATTAATTTGTGCTTGGTTGATTGCCACAATTATATTGCTCCTAATGTTTTACATATATGCACCTTTTTTGGGGCACGTATTTGTTATACCTGTGGTGAAATACAGTTGGGCAAGTTTTTTATCAAGTCATACTTTTTGGGCAAATGCTTACAGAGGGCTTATTTGGCTGTGTTATTTTATACCTTTACTTTACGCCTTAAATGTTGTTTTTACCTTTATAATTTATCTATGCATAAACAATGAAATGATACATCAAGAAGATACTTCTATGTACTTAAAAATTGCTTTAATAAACAGTATAAAAGTACTCTTCGTACAGTTGCCGGTTGCAGCCATAGTTTGTGCAATAGTACCTTTTGTAGGGGTAACAAAAACTGTCGTAATTTTAACACCTTTTTCTACTGAAGTTGTTAGGGTTGTTATATTTTCACTTTGGTTAATTTCTTTGATAATTATACAAACGGCACTTGCTTTAAAAATTACCTTGAAAAGCAGTTTGCATTATTCATTACTTTTAATGGGTGCCTATAAATTTACCTGGATTATCTTTACATTGTTATTTTTTAACATATCGTTTAATATCGCAAAGGGCTTGGTATATCTTTTACCGAATTTTATTAATAATGATTTCTTCTCAAATTTATGTTTAACGGGGTTCGCTTTAGCGATTTATGTCATTATAATTGCTTTTTTATTGCATTACTTATTTAAATTTGAAAAACCTTTTGAATTAGAGAGTGAAGAATTATGAAAAGAATCTCAAGTATAATTTTATCTTTAGTTTTAATTTTAAACACTTTGCCTTTAAGTGCGCAGGAGGTGTTAGATCCTGTAATTTCTAAGGCAGATCTAGAAAGTTATAACGACATCCGTGCTACAACCAATAAAGAACTTAACAGAATTGAAATTGATAACCCTGAAGCTGTCCATAAAGAGTTTTTAGATATTTTAAAATGGAAAAGTACGCAAGCCTTTAAAGATTTAAAAGATGACCCGGGGAAAACATATGTTCAAAAACAAACCAGATGGAACATGGCATTGTTACCTATAATAGAGACAGAAGAGTGTTATATTAATGAAAATGATCCCAGATGGAAAAAAGAAACCCCAAAATGCAAAAAATCTAACGTAAAAGGCGCCCCAAAAAGCAAATATTTTCAGGAGCCGTATCAACTTTATATGTATGCGCTGGATGTGTTCTATGAAAATACAATTGATCCCGAAGCCCAACAAATAGGCTTAAAAGATTATCATGATATGGCAAGAAGACATATAAGGGAAATAATACAGAAACGAAGCCAAGAAAAAAACTTTTTTGCTGATTTAAAAATCGATAATACAAGAAATCCATATACTGAATCAGGATATTTAGTTGCTTATGCATCTCAAATCAATAGTTTTTATACTACAGTTCGCGAGGCAAAACTTGCAAAATCAAAATGCAAGGATTCAAATTTAGCTGATTTTTGGGGTTATTCAAAAGAAGAATGTGAACTAATTAATCTCTTAGCAGATAATTATGATTTAAATACAATAAATATGGGGAGACAAAGAATAGGAACTTTTGCTGCCATTGCCGCGGAAGAAGTGGATTATTGTTTGAGAGATGTATTATATGACTTACAAACTCCTTATATTCCATTTGAAGAAGTTGAAGACTTTTTGGAATCAAAATCAAGAACAAATTGGAAATCTTGCGGTATGAGCAAAGATCAGCTCATACAGATAATTGTCGATAATTCCTTGACTAGAGAAGAAGCTAAACAATACTTAAAGAAAGGTTTTGGAGGAAAGATACTCCAAGGGCTTGATTATATCTCCTTCAGTTATTGGATGGACAGAATGGATAAAAAACAAACTTTTGAAAGTTATGTAATAAATACTTTTGGGGAAGATAAATTGGAGGAACTAAAGGAAGAAGGAAACAGAAAGGAAGAAAGGGAAATAGCCGAACTCATGGCGGAAAGTTATAATGCCGTAATATCGGCGTTTGCAACAGATTTAATTAGATATGGCAAAATTTTCTACTATCATGATGACAGTAATTTGGTAGGTATAGAAATGGATGAAGATATTGCTACTAATCATATTGAAAGCCGTGCAGTAAATGCAAGTGAACAATTTGCAAAAACATGGGCTAAAATGGCCAATAATCAAATAAATGCGGCTTCCCCTATCGCCAAATTCGCCAGAGGGGCAATATTACAAGCAGGCGGAAAAGCAAGAAATTTTGAAAACCAATTATTTACAAAAACCATGTTTGAAGTTAAAGGGCAAGAAAACGTAAAGACTAATATAATGGTTTTTAGTATAGGTATGGATTTTGTTCTGGATCCTCTTATGGTGCTTGGACCTTTAAAAATGGTTAAAGGAACTAAATTACTAAAAACAGGGGCTAAATATGCACCGAAAACAACAAGAGCGGTATATAATACTACCAAGGAAGTGAAAGTAGCAGTGCAAACGGCAAAAGTAGCGGTCAAAGAAAGTAAAGTAGGGCAAACCGCTTCTAGGGTAGGTAAAACTATTGATAAAGTTAATGAACCTTTGAAAAAATTAGGAAAAAATATTATTCACGAAGATTGGGATGATTTCGGAAAATATGCCGCTAGAGGAACGGATCCTTCAAAAGGTGTTGAAAGAGTTACCACTAAAGTAGATGATGCCGCAAATGTAGTAAAAAAAGCTGATAATATTGCAGAGGCAGCCCCTATTGCTAAAACCACCCCAGAACCGAAAACAGCATTAGATCCCAAGAAAGCCAACCCAGCAAAAGAATTTGATGAACTTGTGGCAAGAGCAAACCCCTCTGACCAAAGAACAGTTGTGGCAGGTTTCGGCGGAAAAAGTGGGACAAATGTTTCCCCGACAAGCACAACAAGTGGAGCACCCGAAGGTATGAGAAGGCAAATAGGTTTCGGTAATGAGGGAAAATATATTCCTGACGATACAGGCAAAGCTGTAAGCGGCAAAGGCGGCGTTCAAGATTTTACAAGGGGTACCCCTCAAGGTAGCGCCCCACGCGGTCCTGAAGGTTTTAGACAACCTGAAGTACAAGGGGCTTCACGTAATCCTTATGATGTTAGAAATTCAGCAGCAGGCACAACTGATGCACCAAATGCACCATCAACGACACAGCAAACAAGGCCAGCCGTTAAGCCCAGAAATGAGTGGACAAAGCCTGAAACAACTATACAACAAACTTTAGATGTTTTTGATGATGAAATTGCGAAATTAGAAGCACAACGTAAAAAATTGGGTATATTTTCAAGCAGAAATAAAAAAATAGAATTGGATTATCAAATTAAAGCACTTAAAGAACAAAGGGCTAAATTTTTCAATAGTGTAGATGGTAAATTCTCCACGCGCTCACCCATATATGATAATTTTGTAGAGCCTAGAAAAGCGGAAGTGGAGTCATATTTAAGTACTACCCGTATTAACGGGAATGCTGCATCCACCGCAAGAAATAAATATGTGAAACTATATAATCGTTATTTATCCATTAACGTTGATGCTCTACCACCGGCACAAAGGGCCGAATTTGTGAAAAATTTTGATGAATTATCAGGACTTAGATTTACGGATGCTGTTTCAACAGGGCCGGAAAGAATTGCTTATCAAAACAGAATTGATGCTTTAACAGGTTTCTTAGATAATATGGATTCAGGTGCTTATCACATTAAATTCGGGGGATATAATCTAGGACAAGCTAAAGGTGGTTCTCATTCTGGTTTAAGAGAAGTACATTTGGGAGCTAATAATGCAACAAATTCTTCTTCAAGTTTAGGAAGTCTGAAAGCGCAAATAGATCATGTACCGGGTCCTAACGGTTTTAAAGAACCACCGTTGGTGGATGTTAGTGCACATGGTTATTTATACGGAACACCTCAAAATGGGGCATCTTGGCATGGTACCTTTGGTAGTGGCGGAGATAACACTGTTGCTGAAATTGTAAACACATTTGGTGATGGTCAACAGTATAATATTTATTTAAGGAACTGTCATGGTGGTGCTGCAATGGACGATTTCCTAGCCATACCTGCTAAAAAGAGAGGTAACATTAATATGTTCACGGAAGCGGGACGTAATCAAAGTAATTTTTCAACTGTGAGTGGGCATATCCCCGGTACAGCAAACAACTCCGTAGGGGCTGCAATAGATAATATGACTGCGTCTTTAAATCGTGGAAATATTGGTTCTAGGGCAGTTATTAACGGACAGCATTATTATCCTTTGGAAGAAGCTATTAACCAAGCAAGAAGAGAAGGTAATGTCGTTATTGCCCAAAAATTGGATACTTATAAAACTCTGCTTGATGCTAGTGATCCTGCTGAATTTCAAAGAGCAGCTACACAATATAGCAGGCTATTTCCTGGAACCCCAGCACCTACACAAAATATCGCTGGATTCACTATAACAAAAAGTCAGGGTAGTGTTATCCCAGGTAAAGTGTTGTATGTTGATCCTGAAAGTACAAGTTACGTTACACAAGTAGGTAAAGATATGTTATCCCCGTTACGTGGGAAATCTAAAGCAGCAGTACCGATGAAACTAAATCCTGCGACAATAACTGTACCTTAACCAGGAGCCGTTAGAAGACCTTCTATTTGATGGTTTTCTGAAAACTATATTTGCAAACGCTTGCTAATTTTGCTACAATATATACAGGAAAAGATATTCCTTGGAGTAATGGTGATTTCCTAAAATATCTAGGCATTAACGAGGTAGCAATACCCCGCGTGCTTTTTTTTACGAAAAAACAGGACTATGAAAACTTACGAAACAGTAACAATACTTAAACCGCAACTCAATGATAATGAAGTTGCCACCTTGGTTGAAAAAATCAAAGGTTTGATAACCGCCGCTAAAGGCGAAGTTCTTTCTGAAGAAAAACTCGGCCGCAGGCGCTTATCCCACGAAATTAAGAAAAACCGCGAAGGTTTTTACTTATATTTTAGGTTCAAATGCGAACCGGACTTCGTTAAAAAATTCAACGATACCTTAAAACTCAATAATTCTATTTTGAGAAATGTCGTTATCTCTTACGAAGAACCTAAAAATAAACCTGCTAACAAAACAAAAGCAGAAGTAGCAGCATAATATGGCAAGAGTTCCGGAATTAAATTTTATTATAGTATCCGGCCGCCTTACACGTGACCCGGATATTAGGATGACACAAAAGGGCAGCACAGTTTGCTCTTTTAGCATCGCAAATAATAGGTCTTATATGGACCCGAGTACAAATGAGTGGAAGGAAGAAGTTTCATATATCTCCGCCACAGCATTTGGATCTTTGGCAGACCGCTTGAAAGAAAAAATCAAAAAAGGCACACCGGTAATACTTGAAGGCCGCCTTGTAATGAATGAATTTACAGGTAAAGACGGTCAACAAAGACGCGATCTCCGCATCAATGCAAGCCGCGTTCAAATTGTGCCATCAGGCGCTACACAAGAAGCGACTGCTTCAACCGAAGCAGAAACTGAAGTTGCTGAAGATGATGTACCATTTTAATTAATTAGAGGAAGAAAAATGTCAGAAGAAAAGATTGAAAATAAAGAAGTAAATGCTGCCCCTGCTGCAGAAACAACTAAACCCCAAGAAGGCGCTGAAAGATCAGCCCGCCCTTTTGCAAAAAAACGTTTTGAAGCAAGGCGCAAAGTCTGCAAATTTTGTGCAGAAAAAATCGACAATGTTGATTATAAAAATATTCAACTTATCAAAAGTTTTACCATGGAAAGCGGTAAAATTTTATCAAGGCGCATTACCGGCACTTGTGCCAAACATCAACGCCAAATAACAAAGGCAGTTAAAAGGGACCGCAACTTGGCCTTTTTAGCCTATTGCTTACCGAAAAAATAAATTTATAACAGGAGTTTTAAAATGAAAGTTATTCTTAGAAAAGATGTTAAAAATTTAGGCACGGTTGGCGAAGTTGCCGAAGTCAAACCCGGTTATGCACGCAATTATTTGCTCCCGCAAAATTTAGCGGAAATCGCAACACCGGCTGCTCTTAAAAATTGGGAACTCGGCGCTGAACAACGCAAGAAAAAAATTGAAGCCGATCTTGCAGCCGCCAAAGAAGAAGCCAAAAAACTTAACGGCATTGTGTTAACTTATGAAAGAACCGTAAATATTGAAGGTGTGGTTTTCGGTTCAGTAACGAAAGCCGATGTTCAAAAAAGCTTGGCAGACCTTGGGCATAAAGTTTCAAAAAATAATATTGAAATCTTTAACCCGATTAAGAAAATCGGTGATACAGAAGTTTCAATTTATTTTAAACCGACGGTCTATGCAAAAATCACCGTCAAACTTAATGCCGTAGAAGAAAAGAAATAGTTTTTACTAGTTCTGTTTTTAACCGCCTGTGTTTTTGACATAGGCGGTTTTTATTTTATAGGCCAAAAGGCCTATATCGTAATAGGACGAAATTCACTTGAAAAATATCTCGTTTAACTATAAAATAAAAATATCGGGAGAGATTCATGAAAAATTTTTCTTTAAAGATTTCTTGTTTAATACTTAGTCTTTTTATACTGGCTCCGACAGAGATATTTGCGCAAAATATGGACTTAACAATTAAAATACCCGCAGAATTAAAAAGCGAGATTGCATCAGTTAATTTATCCTTATATGATGCTCAAGCTGCCCTTGATGATCTTTTAAAAGCATCACAAAGCGGATCATTAAAAACACCCGAACTGCTTGAAAGATATAAAGGGGCAACAAAAATCGCCGTACAAAAATATTCTGATTACATCGCAACTTTAAGAGGCTTTGAACGCTATTTAGATGATATCCCAGGGGAATTAAGTAGACTAGCAAGCCAATATGCAGAAAAACAAACAAAAATACCTTTACTGTATAATGCAGAAGAAAATTTAATTGCCAAGCAATTAGAATATGAAGTCGAAAAATTAGATGAAGTTATAATTTCCAAATTAGCGAAAAAAGATATTCAAAAACTCTCCGATATGCACACATATTTAATAAACAATTTTGAAAGTAAAATATTGGAAGATTTTTCTAGGGTACCTATGAAAACGGCGGAAATTAATAAAGAGTCCGCACGCATTATATCAACTTACTTCAAACCAGAAGATGTTTTACTTGCAGCATATGAAGATCTTGCTAAAGAGGGGAAAATAGCAGGTAAGGCAGGTATTTTAGACGGTTTTAAGGCTAATTTAAGGGTTCGTCAAAACCCTCCTACTACCGGCGAACTAATTTCAATCGTTACAGATATTAGAAAATATTTAAGAAAAACAAATCTCAGCGGAAAACCTGGATTTTCTTTCTTTAAATTATTAAAAGATTTGCGTGGCATGAATATGGCCGAAAGGGAAGAATATGTGGCATTCCTTACAGATCTAAAACCTAATCAAAGAAAACTTTTGGAAGATATAGGTACATTACCCGAAAAAGGTGCCCGTAAATTAACCGTCAAGAAAATGTTAAATGGTCCGCTTTTGATAGTCGGAACAGCACTTGTAGTAGCAACAATTACTGAAGTTTATGCTCAAAATAGATTTTCAAATCAAACTATAAGTAATACTAATTTAAGCAAAAGTTACAAAGATATAAAAGAAGGCAATATATCTTTAAAGGAAGCATTAGATTTTTATACTCATCCATCAAATGAAAGTGAAATTATTAAAGATATTGACTTTGCTATGGGTTTCTATAAATTTGCATTGGCCAAATCTGCTGCCGACGATGATACAAAATTAATAGAAGAAATAATTGATAATACCCAAGAATTACAATCTACCCCCGTACAACAAGAAATGGAACAAACTATTATTCAAAATTCTGAAAAGATAATAAAGACAATACCATTTCCAATTGTCCCCTAAAATTAAAAAACCCCTAATTATTCATTAGGGGTTTTATTTACTAAACTTTTATTTTACGCGTTTGTTTTGGCCATTTCTTCCATTTTTACATAGTCGAATTTACCACTACCAGTCAAAATAATTTCTTCAATAAATTTTACATTTTTAGGAACCCAAAGTTCACTCAAACCCTGCGTTTTAAAACTTTGCTTAATATCGTCTAAACTCGGGTTTGGTTTTGTGGTGTAAACAAACAATTGTTCACCGCGTTTTACATCAGGTATACGTAAAGCAGCGTGCATATAACTCGGCCATAAATTCTTCAAGGCTTCTTCAACTGCTGTTAAGGAAACCATTTCCCCGGCAATTTTAGCAAAGCGTTTTGCACGGCCTTTAATTTCAATAAAACCTCTTTCATCTACGGTAACAATATCGCCTGTATGATACCAACCATCTTTTGGGGCTTCAATTACACCTGGGTTAGTTTCACGCAAATAACCAAGCATAATGTTTCCGCCTTTTAAGACGAGTTCACCGCCTTCTTTTATACCTTCCACAGGCTCAAGTCTATATTCCATACCCGGCACTAATCGCCCTACACTTCCGCGTTTATAATAGATGTCAGAACCAACGGAGATTAATGGAGAACATTCTGTTGCACCATAACCGTCAAGCAATCGTTTACCCATCTTTTCGCAACACAAGTTAAAAGTTTCCGCTTTTAATTTTTCAGCACCAACTGCGGCATAACGAATATTATGGAAGTCATACGGGTGTGCGTTCTTGCAATAAGCATTAAAGAAAGTGTCCGTACCGAAGAAAACCGTTGCGTTTCTATCATAAACGAGTTCCGGAATAATTTTAAAGTGGAGGGGGGAAGGATATAAGAAACTGCTTCCGCCTGCAATTAAAGGTGCAATCGTACCTACGGCAAGCCCAAAACTATGGAAAAGCGGTAAAGCATTAAAAAATTTATCTCTAAAGTCAATTTCCAAAGCGGTACAAATTTGAGATTTATTAATAATTAAATTGCGATGGCTAAGTACCACACCTTTCGGAGTACCTTCAGAACCGCTTGTATACAATACGACGGCAGGATTATTAGGATTTCTGTCTTTATTAACTAAATTATAAGCAAAACGTGGGGCAAAACCCTTGAAAAGGGCTACAATTTTATCAACGGCGTTTATAGTTTTGCTTAAATCTTCAAGATAAATAATTTTTATTTTTTCTTCCTCAAGCGCCTCAACTATGGAACCGAGTTCCGCCTTTTCAATAAAAGCACGGGCAGTTACAACTTCTTTAATTTTGGTTGATCTTATGGCAGATAAAATATTTTTCTTACCGGAAGTAAAGTTTATCATAGCCGGCGTGCGTCCGTAAATTGAAAGACCGAAGAAAGCAAACATCGTCGCATTAAGGTTTGGCATCATTAAGCCGACATAACTGCCTTTTTTTGTTAATTTTGCCAATTTATTACCGAGTGCAAAAGCAGATATAATCAAGCCTCTAAAAGTTACTGTCTTGCGGGTCATATCCTCTAAAGCGCGGCTTTTAAAACGGGAAATGGATGCTCCTTCAAGTAAAGCCTCAAAAACAGTTTGGTCATTATTAAAACTGTCAAGGCGCATATTATTCATCAAATCATAAATCTTGTCTTCGGCAAAAGTATATTTACGTTCTTTTGTCTTATCCGTTTTGGGCAATTCCCAAGTGCGGGCAGGCATAATATTAACAATAATTGATTTATGAGGTCTGTGACGAAGTTTCCTTCCGTAATATGAAAATCTGGAATATTGGGTATTTTGTATATATACAGGTATAATTGGGACATTTGCTTTTTGCACGATCATTGAAGGACCTTTGTAAATTTTCATGATATTACCAGTGGTACTCATGCGGCCTTCAGGGAAAATTACAATTTTTTTACCTTTTTCAAGTTCATTTAATACAGTTCTGATTGCCATCGGGTTTGTAGGATCTACCGGCAAATGATGGGCATATCTTAAAATAATTTTCATCCAAAAACGATTTGCAATATTACTGTCCGTCAAGAAAATGACTTCCCTAGGTAAATAAGTCGCCAAAATTAAAGGATCTATAAAAGAATTATTATTTGCCAAAATTACCGCTGCACCTTTAGTCTTGATTATGTTTTGCTTACCTTTAATCTCGATATTGTAAAACAAATTTAAATACGTATATATGAATGAGCGAACAACCCTTTCCGGGCAAACTACAATTAGAACTACCAACAATACCAACAACAATGCTATATATGACAACAAAATATCCGTAAAACTAACCCCAAACGGCAAAAAACAAGCAAATAAAGCAACTAAAGCCGCAAGCACAAAACTCATATTTTTTGCGGAAAATAAATTTTTAAAATTCTTCATATTTTCTCCTAAACCACAAGCATTTAGCACACTGTATGCTAAGAATATTTTATCATATTTAGTATATTATTTCAAACAGAATCATTTACAGTAGGACTTTAGACCTATTTTTCATTAGGTCTTAATTACCTTGCCAAAATTACGAAGTAGAGTTAAAATAAGAGTATAAGCACTGTTTTGCATAATAATACATTGGGGAAATTATTATGACGATAAAAAATATATTTAAGTATCTCAAAAAAATAATCTGCATGGTATTAATAGCGACATTGTTAATAAACGCAATGCCGACGGAAGTATTTGCGCAGTTATTGACAGACGAGATGCGCAGGGAGATGGAAATATCTGCACATCAAGAGACAAAGATG
>JAZNAY010000002.1:0-49497 GCA_045586725.1 Elusimicrobiaceae bacterium
ATTACAATTCAAAGGTGACATGATTATGCCGGGCGATAACGCTGAAATCGAAGTTACATTGATTACCCCGATTGCAATGGAAGAAGGTGTAAGATTTGCAATCCGCGAAGGTGGTCATACAGTAGGCGCCGGTGTTGTTACAAAGATTATTGAGTAAATAATTTACTTAACAAAAAGAACCCCCGTTTACACGGGGGTTTTTTATTTTAGATTTTAAAACCGATTGTGAAGAGAAATTGTTAAATGATATAATTTATTATGAAAAAATTATTAAAAAATGTAAACTTAAATCCCAAAATTTGTTTTGGTATTATCGCTTTTTTCTTTTGCGCTTTTATATTATTATGTTCCTTTTTATATCCTTTTACTTCTGATGAAGTTAGGGGCTTTATTATCGTTCGTGAGAATTTTTTAAGATCATTATCCGATATGTTTTTTACAGAAGCTCCTCGTTTTATGAATCTGTTAATGATAGTTGGTTCATATTTAGGTCCTAAATTCAAAATATTTTTCTGTATAATTAACCCATTAATTCAACTTTGTATAGTCTATTCCTTATTTTATTTTATAAAAGGTCGCAGACTGGATATAAACAGAAAGGCAGATGTTTTTCCTTTCTTACTCATTTGTTTAATGTACTTGTTTATGGTTCCTTCTCCTTCTACTACTTTATTTTGGATTGCAGGGGCCTCAAATTATAGTTGGGTCTTTTTGTTTTGTTTATTTATTCTTTGTCTTTACCGTTTTACTTATGAGAGAAAAATATTTAAAAGTGTTTGGTATATAAATTTACTTTGGTTATTTATAGGTTTTGTTTCCGGTATGTCTAATGAAAATACTGGGCCGATGATGTTAGGATTGTCTTTTTGTTTTATTCTATTTTGTAAATATAAAAAATTTAAAACGCCCAAATATATTTATTTTTCTTTTGTAGGGATATTAGCAGGTGTGGCGGCGATGTTTGGCTTTGGAGGAAGTTCAGCGCGTCTTTCGTCTTATGTTTATACTTTTTTTGTTAATGCGAGTTTGAGTAAAAAATTATTTTTTTCTTTATACCATTTTAATAAATTTTTAAAAGCACTTTATTTTTTGCCGGTAATAACAGGGATAGCTTTGCTTTTAGTTTTATATGACAAAAAAAATAAAGTTTTAAAATCGGAAAAATTTATTTTAAGTTTATTTTTCTTATTATGTGGATTAGTCTTGGCCTTTGTTTTGTTTGCCGCCCCGCTAGTGCCGGAAAGAGCATATTATTCAGCCGGTATTTTTTGCTTTATTAGTTTTTTGTTTTTTCTTGATTTATTTAAGGATGTTTATAAGATATATTTATTAAAGTATTTTACTTTATTTTTTACGGTATATTGTTTGATAATTTTCCCATTGGTCTTGGTGCCGTATTTTAGTTTGTATAAAAATTTCAAAAAACGTGATGCCCAAATAATATTAGCCAAAGAAAAGGGTAAAGACAAAGCATATACAGATACTATTCCTATACTTGCTGGTCCCACTAAAAATTTAACAATAACTTATTTGGATCTTGTAAAACATCATTCAGAAAGACACAAAGTAACTCTCAAGAAATGGTATGGCATAGAAGTTGTTGTTCCTCAAGAAAATAAATTTGAATACCTTGTAACTAACAATCTATTAAGAACAAAAGAACAAAACTTGACAAAATAGTAAAATAAATGCTAACCTAAATTAACTATTTTAACTAATATAAAATAGTTAATGGGGGTATTTATGGGAAAGTTAGCAATAAACATTGTAGATAAAGCGGGGGTAAGGGTTCCTTTGTTGGTTGAGGAATTAAATAAGGCTTATGCAGATGAATGGCTCGCATATGTTCAATATATGGCGGGCGCGCAAGTCGCGAGCGGTATGCCGCGGCCGAATTTAGTACCTGAACTTGAAGAACACGCAGCCGAGGAATTAGACCACGCCAAAAAACTAGCAAAACGCATCATTGAACTTGGCGGTACGCCGATAATAGAGCCTAAAATGTGGTACAAGTATTCCACTTGCGGTTACGCGGCACCGAAAGACCACGATGCAAAAATTATTTTGGAACAAAATTTACGTTCGGAGCGTTGCGCAATATCTGTTTATAATAAACTTATTAATGTCCTAGATGAAAGAGACCCTGTAACACACAGACTTCTTGTCAAAATTTTGGAAGAAGAAATTGAGCACGAGCAGGACCTTGAAGATATTTACGAGGATGTTAAAAGTTTAAATTGTAAAAAGAAGTAAATGTTTTTTTGTTCTAACCTTGTTACGGTAGCGTGTGGTTTATCGCGCGCTACCGTTCTAAATTTGGTACAATTCAAAATATAATGCAATAAAATTTAGGGGTTCTGCGTTTAACTAGTATGAAAGAGATAAACGAGCAAGAAATTATTAAAACTGTGAAGGGCGGAAACGCTGAAGCATTTGGCTTACTTGTAGATAAATATAAAGAAAGTTTATATTCCTTTATATTTTACAGTGTTAAAAATGAGGCAGCCGCACAAGATATCTACCAAGATACTTTAGTGAAAGCCCTAACCAAACTTAAAGACTATCACGAAGAAGGCAATTTTAAAGCGTGGCTATTCACAGTAGCAAGAAATAATATAACGGATTATTTCCGCGCAAATTCAAAATTTGCAAGTTTGCCGGAAGATGAAAGCGCGGATATTTTCCCGTCTAAAGAGAACACGGAAAAGCAAGTAATGTCCAAGATATCTTTAGATAATATCCTTGCAAAAATTGAGGAGTTACCCGAAAAGGATAAAGAAATTATTTTACTTCGCCAATACTTAAGTTTTAAAGAAATTGCCGAAGTTTTAGATTGCCCACTAGGAACAGCGCTTGCACGTTTAAACAGAGCAATTAAAAAATTGCAAACCAGTTTGGGGGAAGAATATGCCTTGTAAAGAAGAAAATAATGCTTTGCTCTATGCATACGGCGAACTTGAGGACGCCAAAACAGCGGCTTTTTTGGAGCATTTAAAAACTTGTAAAGAGTGCCAAAATATCATACATATTTGCGCTTTGACAACGGCAACTTTAGCGCCCAAAACAGCCCCGGAATTTTGCATACCCGCCCAAGCAGCCGAAGTTAAAACAAGCGGTTTTAAATTCGGTTTCCTTAAAGGTATGCGAGGTTTAAGATGGGTATATCCGGCCTTAGTCTGCGGTGCTTTTGCATTTGCAATAGGCTTTACGGCTTTTGAGGTTTCAACTAAAAAGCCAGTGGTTAGTATTAAACAACCCATAAGTTTAAATTTAGAAGATATTGATACTGACCTGACAGATTTGGAAACAGAATTTGATGATCTGTTTTCCTATATGCAAGAATTCTAGGAGAGATTATGAAAAAGGTTATACTCGCAATAGTTTCCGTGGCTTTTTTGGTCGGTGCAGGAACTTTTGTTAATGCAAAAGATGCCCCGCGCGACAATATGAAAAAGTCCATCGAAGAAATGAACACGCTTGTTGAAAAATACAATAAAGCGTCTGACAAGAAAAAACCGGCTATTGAAAAAGAAATTAAGGAAAAGGTGGCTGCAAATTACGATAAGCATTTAAAACAAATGGAAGAACGTAATGCCCAACTTGAAAAACGCGTTGCTGAAATGAAAGCGGAACTTGAAAAAATGAAAACCGAAGAAGCCAAAACTAAACATGTTGATGAAATTACAAAGAAAATTATCTCCGGTGAAAAGCCCATGTTGTTTAGACCTCCCTTTAGAGGTGAAGAAGGTTTTAAAAGCTATGGTAAAAGCTTTAGAGGCTATGGTAAAGGCTTTAAAGGTTATGGTAGAGGTTTTAAAGACTATGGTCACAAAGGTCATTTTAAAGGTATGAAAGGCAAGAAAGGTTGCCCCTTTGCTAAAGGCGAACAGTTACCTCCTCCACCTCCGCCGGCTGAACAAGCAGCGAAATAGTTCTTATTAACTGACTACAAAAACTACCGTGGGTGCAAACTTGCGGTAGTTTTTTGTTTTATTTAATTTTTCTTGACATCATTTTTCTTTTTTCATAATATATATATATCATTTGAATAAATTTGGAGATATTATGAAAAAGGGCTTTACTTTGCTTGAACTTTTAGTAGTTGTTTTGATTATCGGCATTTTAGCTGCTATTGCATTACCACAATATCAAATGGCAGTAGAGAAATCTAGAGCAGCAGAAGTGTTAATGACTATTTCTACGATGAAAAAACAAATTGAGTTTTATCTTCTGTCTAATAATTTGCCTAATCAAGGTAGAACAATACAATTTGAAGATTTATCTAATGTGGAACTACAAGGGGGAGAATGGGATGCTGGTATATACTCAACACAATTTTTTGATAATATGGGATATATTACCAGTATGGGTGGTTATATAGAAATTCAGAGAAGAAGAGGAGATGAGGTTCCTTACACCCTCTATTGCACACAATATGAAAATGATTATAATAGTGATACTACTACAAATGATGGATGGTATTGTACTTGTATAACGCAATATATTGATTTTGGAAGAACAATATGCAAAACTATTTATGAACCTTTGGGATTTAAATACTCTGATAGTGAGTTATAATCAATTAATTTTCTTTAAAAATTTTGTGGCAATATTTTCAGCGACAGCATTCATTTCGTTGCGCTTTTTAAGAGTGTCATCATCATAGCCAATTAAATGTAAAATGCCATGAATTATAACCGTTAAAAATTCTTTGCGAAAGTGTTTGCCAAGTTCCTCAGCCTGCTTCTTAACTTGTGAAAAACAAACAAAAATATCAGCATAAATTTTATTATTTACCTGGGAAGGATTTTCAAAAGTAATGACATCGGTTACATAATTGTGGCCCAAGAATTCTTTATTAATTTTCAAAATTTCTTTAGGGGAAACTATAACAATATTTATTGTTTCAAATTTATTTTTTTGTTTACCAAGAGCAAAAGAAACTGCCGCCTTATACAATTTTGTTTTTTTGTAATAGGGCGGCAGTTTCGTTTGATAAAAGAAATTTATTTCCATTATAAAAATTTTGTTCTTCCGCGCGGAATAATTACAATACCCGACGGATCAATAAAATAATTTTGGCTGTCTTCTTCTTTATCTAGGCCTACTTTCATACCGTTCGGTAAAACATTAAAGCGGTCAATAATTGCTTTTTTAATGTGGCAGTTTTTGCCGATAACGCAATTATCCATAATCACGCTGTCTTCCAAAACAGCACCCTCTTCCACGACGATATTGCTTGCCAAAACACAGTTTTTAATTATGGTTTTTTTGCTAATACGGCAACCGTTGCTGATAGTGCTGTTTATAACTTCACCGCCTAAATAAGCCGTAGGCGGGAGGTTATGGACTGAGGTGTTTATCGGCCAAAGCGGATTATTTAAATCAAATTTGGGTTTTTCACCAAGCAAATCCATATTGGTTTGCCAGAAAGACTGAATTGTGCCTACGTCGCGCCAATAGCCCTTTTCCTCATAACTTTTAACACCGGGCAATTTTTGGGAAGGGAAATCATAAGCAAAAGTTCTATATTGTTTTAAAATTACCGGGATAATATTTTTACCGAAATCTAAAGACGGTATATCACAATATTTTTGCTGTAGAATTTTCAGCAAAACATTTTTGTTAAAGATGTAGTTACCCATGGAAGCATAAGCTTTTGTAGGGTGGCCTGGGATGCATTTTGGATTGTCGGGCTTTTCTTCAAAATTTATAATTCTGTTTTGATTATCGACAGTCATTACACCAAAAGATCTTGCTTCTTTTATTGATACGACATTTGCTGAAACGGTAACATCAGCATTGTTTTTAATATGGAATTCCACCATCTTGCTGATATCCATACGGTAAATATGGTCCGCACCGAAAATGGCAATTAAATCCGGCTCAAAATCATTTATCAAACTTATGTTTTGCCTGACGGAATCAGCTGTGCCCCTATACCAAATTTCACCAAGGCGCATTTGCGGCGGAACAACAGTCAAAAAGTGGTCTTTGCTGATACCTTGCGTTGGCCAAGAACTGCGGACATATTCAATCAAAGATTGCGAAAGATATTGCACTAAAATATAGCAGGAAAAGATATTTGAATTTACAAAGTTAGATAAAACGAAATCAATAATTCTATATTTCCCACCGAATGGAACTGCCGGTTTTGAACGCTCTTTTGTTAGCGGAAAAAGGCGCTCCCCTTTACCGCCTGCCATAATTATGCCGAGTATTCGCATAAAGACTCCTATTTGTCTTGTAATTTTAGATTTTCAAATGCTTGCCAGGTCCAGGGTAATTTTTCTTTAAAAATCTTTTTAATTGCTTCCGCATATTGGCGGATTTCATATTGGGCATGGCTGTCTGCACGGAGTTTGATAAAATTAAGTAAAGCACGGGCATTTATAGTCCAATAAAATTGTGTGTATTGGCTGACGGGGAGTACGCAACGTGCCATTTCACGTGCAACGCCTGCGGCCAAAAGTTTTTTGTAACTTTCGTAGGAATTTTCTATGCTCTTATTATAAATTTCAAGTAAGGCTTTATTATCAAGGTCTTTACTTACCACACTGCCTTGGCGGTTTGCGATATCCTGAACGCGGAATTCTTGGGGGATATAAAATTCGTCTTTAACTTCTGTATAACGTGCGCTGATTTCGTTATAAGAACAAATGCGGTGGCGCATCCATTGGCGCGCAACGAAAATAGGGCATTTTATATGGAACTGAAAACAACAATGTTCAAATGGGGAATGATGGTCATGTTCAACTAAATATTTGATGAGGAGTTTATCCTTTTCTTCACCTTTGCTGACACCGCCGAAAGAAACCCTTGCAGAACTTACCGCCCTAAGGTCAGAGCCCATAAAATCAACAAGTTTGACGAAACCTTTATCTAAAACTTCAATATAATTTTCTTGGGGGGTATTGTTTTGCATAATGTCTCCTTAAATGTTTATGTTTAATGATATTGTATATTATTTAGCAAACTTTTGCACATATCGTGCCTTATAAGTGCTTAATTTGCTAGAATAGTAGTATATGGAACTTAAGAATATAGCCCTATTTTTTAATTCAAAGCGCGAAAGTTGTAGTAAAGCCGCCAAGGACTTAAAAACAGCTTTGGAAAAAGAGCATATAAAAACCAAAATACTGCCTTATGATAATTTAAAAATCAATCAAAATTTTGATTTAATTTTTTCACTAGGCGGGGATGGCTCTTTGCTTAAAATTGTCCGCAAGACCGCACACCGTAAAATAAAAATACTCGGGCTTAATTTCGGGCATCTTGGGTTTTTAACTTATGGTAAACAAACCGCTTTGAAAGAACTTTTAAAGGCTTTAAAAGCAGATAAATTTTGCCTTCACGAAAGGGCTTTGCTCGACGTGCAAGTTATAAGAAATAAAAAAGTTGCTTTTAAAGGTATTGCTTTAAACGAATGTACGATAAAATCAAACAAAACGCGCGCCATCCATCTAAATACTTTTTATGAAAAGAGTGAACTTAAAGAGTATTTTGCTGACGGTCTAATGCTTTGTACTCCGACAGGCTCCACCGCCTATAATTTGGCGGCCGGCGGGCCTATACTTGAGCCGTCTTTGGAGGCCTTTATTTTAACTCCTATTTGCCCTCATACTTTAGCGCAACGCCCTTTGGTTTTAAAATTAAAAAACCCATTATTTATTGACGGACAAAATGAATCACACCTTTGTTTGGACGGGCAAGTATTCTTTAAATTATCTAAAAAAGACAGAGTACAAATCAAAAGAAGCCCATTAAATGCTAAAATAATTTTTGCCGAAGATTATGACTTTTTTAAACTCTTAACCCAAAAATTAACTTGGGGTGGGAACTGTAAAAATGCTTAAAAATATAACTGTAAAAAATTTCGCGCTTATTGATAATTTAACTTTGGAACTTGCCAAAGGTTTAAATATTTTTACAGGTGAAACCGGCGCAGGTAAATCAATAGTTATTGAGGCTTTGAGTTTTGTTTTGGGTGCGCGCGGGGACAGCGGTTTAATAAAACAAGGCGCAAACAAGATGGAAGTTTCCGCTACCTTTGAAAATGTAATTTGGCCTAAAAATATTAAGCAAAAATATAGTTTAACCGATAATTTAACTTTGTACCGTTCTTTAGATTTACACGGCAAAAATACCGTTAAAGTAGACGGTAAAACTTACAGTGTGCAGGCTTTAAACGAAATAGGCAATTCTTTAATTGATTTCCACGGGCAACACGAACATCAAAAACTTTTTAATCCGGCAGAACATTTGGCTTTGCTTGATAATTTTGCCAAAAACGAAAAACTTTTAAAAGAAACTGAAACCGTTTATCAGGAATATCAAATTTTAAAAACCAAAGCCGATGCCGCAAAAATGAGCGAAGAAGAAAAAGCCCGCCTTTTGGACCTTTATTCTTATCAACTTAAAGAAATTAAAGATGCTAATTTAAAACAAGGCGAGGAAGAAGAAATAAATGAAAAACTGCCTTCCCTAAAATATGCCGGGCATTTAAAAGAAAGCGCAAAAGATTTATGTGATTTGTTAGACAGCGAAGGTGCCGCTTGCGAGCGTTTAAATAAAGCCGCACAGATTTTGGAAGATATGGCGCAAACAGATAAAAGCCTTGAAGATTTATCAAAAGAACTTGCTCAAACAGCAAACAGCGCGCAGGAAATTACATCCGCATTAGTTGATTATGCCGAAACTTTGGATATTGACCCTCAAGTTTTGGATAATATGTTAAGCCGCCAGGAAGAAATTAAAAAAATAAAACAAAAATACGGCCCGGATTTAGAAGATGTTTTTGAGAAGCAAAAAGAACTAGAAAATAAATTAAATGCCTTGCAAAATGCAGAACAAAATATACAGGCTTTAAACAAAGCACTTGAAAAGCAGGCCCAAAAACTTATATCTTGTAGTGAGGGCTTAAGAAATCAGCGCAGAAAGGCCGCCAAACTTTTAAGCGAGCAAGTGGTTAAAGAAATTAAACCGCTCGGTTTTAGTGATGTTCGTTTTGAAGTGGCTTTAGAGCCTTTAGATTTCCCGGGCCCGAAAGGTTTTGATAAGGCGGAATTTTTATTTTCTGCAAATGCCGGGCAAAGTTTACGCCCTTTAAGAAATATTGCAAGCGGTGGGGAAATTTCCCGCTTAATGCTGGGTTTAAAGGTGCTTTTGGCCGGTGATGTTCAAACAATGATCTTTGATGAAGTGGATACAGGTATCAGCGGAAATACGGCAAAATTAGTTGGCAAAAGTTTGGCCAAACTTGCCAAAAACCGCCAGGTACTTTGTGTTACACATTTAGCGCAAGTGGCTGCTTATGCAAATAAACATATAAAGGTGGAAAAGTTTACAAAACAGGGCAAAACCGCAATCAGCGTTTTAGGGTTAGACGGTAATGATAAAGCCCTTGAAATTGCCCGTATGATTGGCAGTACAAGCGCAACCAGTGCAGGTTTTAAGCATGCCTGCGAATTACTTAAAGAAGCAAACAATGCTTAAATAAGGAGAAATTATGAAAAAAGAAGAAAATCAAACAGCAGAATCTTGCAAATGCAATAAAAAACCTTGCCTTTGCCATAAAATTTTAGGGTTGAAAGGTTTGTCAATGATATATAAAGTATTAAGCATAATCGTTATTTTGGTAATGCTTTATATTTTGGGTACAGGTTGGTATGAAATAATTAAGGAAAAATTACCTATGGGACAAGCATGTTTGTGGACTTTCCAGGTTATTATTACTTATTTGTTTTATGCACTCATATTATTTACTATCTCAAAGATCTTAAAAGTTCTTAAAAAGATTAAATACGCAGTAAGTAATAAATAGTTTATTCTACCGCGCCTTGCTTAGCAGGGCGCGGATTATTATGAAAAAGATTTTAATTTTCCTATTCGCTTTAACTTTTACGGCACCTGTTTTTTGTGAAGCTATCAAATTAAAAAACGGGTTGGTCGTTAACGGTTCAATTATTGACCGCAGCGAATATATTTTAAAGGTACAGACTTCTTACGGTGTAATTTCCTTAAACCAAAGGGAAATTGAAAAAATTATGCCGGACCTTCACCGTGTATTTTTAAAAGGCGGGGGGGAATATGTCGGTACAGTAGTAGATTTAGATGATTTTAATTTAACTTTAAATACGGACAGTGGACTTGTAAATATTGACGTAGCGCAAATAACTTCAATGGAAATTTATGATTATGAAGAAGCCGCAAAACAAAAGAAATATATTGAAACAAAAATAGAACAGGAAACACAAGAAAAAGCCCAAGAAGAAGATAAAAAACAAAAAGCTGCCGCTACAACTATGGGTACATCCGGCTTAAGTTTTGATGAAGATTTGGAAAAGGTTTTCCCCTCCAAACCGCAAGAAGAGGAAGAAATAAAATATATTTATAAAACGCACGAAGATACCCCGGAACAAATAAAAGCCGCTGAGGAGGAAAAGGCGGCTGCCGAGGCTTTAACACCAGTCGAAAAAGAACAAAGAGCAAAAGAAGAAGCCATCTCCTTTGATCAAAATAAAAAGAGAAAAGACGGTAAGAATTATTTTGCTACTCATATCGGTATTCTTAACTCAAAATTAAATGTTGATATCTCTGATTTAAGCGGACCGGCAGATTTTGAAGTTTCCGGTTCCGGTGTTTATTTTGGGCTTGCGTATATGCGAAAACTTACAAATCGCTTTTGGTGGGGCGGAGGTTTTGGTTTTGGGATGCTCCCTAAAAAAAGTACGCGTTATGATTATGCGACCACATCAAACCCCGGAGAACAACGTGATGTCCAAATCAGCGGCCAAATTTATGACCTTAATGCTTTGTTTAACTTTTATCTTAACCCACAACAACCCGTTAGGGTTTATTTAACCGGCGGTGCAAGTGTGACTTCTATAGGCATAGATAAAAGTATTGCTGATTTAGTATATAATACAACCAGCAGTAGTTTAGAGTGGAATTCCCCACAAACGCAGGATACAACCCAAACGGTTTTCGGTGGCAATGTCGGTCTTGGACTTGAGTGGACAATACAAGATATCAATATTGGCCTTGAAACACGCTTTAAATATACAACACTAAAAAAAGAACTTTCAAATTCCCCCAAAAACAGTATACTTGTAACTTTAAAAGCAAGTTGGTTTTTTTAATGAAAACAATATTTTTTGTTAATGCTTTCAAAGGTTCTTTAAGTACGAGGGAAATTTGTAAATTAAAAAACAGATTTCCCATAACTTTTGTACCTTTAAGTGACGGCGGGGACGGTTTTTTGGAAACCGTAAGTTATGCTCTGCCTAACGCAAAAGAAAATTTTATTTCCGCAAAAAATGCTTTAAATAAAACAAAAAAAGTACCATATTTAATTTATAAAAATTTCGCTTTTATTGAATGTGCCAAAATTGCCGGTCTTGCCGAAATTAAGCCTAAGCAAAGAAAAGTTATGCAGGCCACTTCTTTTGGCATAGGCACAGTTTTAAAAACATTAAGCACGAAAGTTAAAACGGTTTATATCGGGCTTGGCGGCGTTGCTTTTAATGACGGAGGTGCAGGTTGTTTGCAAGCGCTGGGGTATAAATTATTAGACGGCAAAAATAAGCAAATTCCTTTAGGTATTTTAGGCTTATTACAACTTAAAAAAATTATTGCACCCAAAAATTTAAAACTGCCGGAAATAATTTGTTTTAGTGATGTGGAAAACAAATTATTCGGGCATTTTGGCTCTGCGCAAATTTACGGTCCTCAAAAAGGTGCAAGCAAAAAAGAAGTTTCACAAATTGAACGCGCTTTAAAAATTTTCCAAAAAGTTACAGGCAAAAATTTAGATAAAAAGTTTTACGGTGCAAGCGGTGCTTTGCCCATGGCTTTATGCGGTGTTTTGGGTGCGCAAGTTAAAAAAGGAACAAAAGAAATTTTTAAATTGCTTAAAGCGGAAACTTTAATTAAAAAATCAGATCTAATTTTAACTTCAGAAGGTTGTTTAGACGGGCAAAGCCTGTTCGGCAAAGCCCCTTTTGAAGTTTTAAAACTATCAAAGAAATATAAAAAACAAGTGCTTTTTATTTGTGGTAAAAACAAATTAAATAGTAGTGTGCTTAAAAAATATACAAATCTTAAAGTGGCAGAACTTTGTGCTTTGGCTAAAAACGAGAAAGACAGTTTTGTAAATGCAAAAGTTTACTTAAAAAAAGTTCTGGGGGATTTGTATGAACACAAACACTAAAAAATATTTAATTTTCTTCACTGCAGTTATATTTTGTTATTCTTTTGTTTTTGCACAAGATACGCAAGATTTAAGTAAATATAACGGCAAAACTATTCAAAAAATTCAAATTAAAACAAAACGCATAGAGCCGGCAGTTGTTCGTCATCAATTCCTTTTACAAGAGGGGGAATTGTTTGAGGAAGGGCGTTATAAAAGGGCCATAGAAAATTTACACAATATGCGTATTTTCAAAAAACTTGATTTTAAAGTTGATCGTACCCCGCAAGATAATTTAATTATAAGAATTGAAGGCGATGACGGAGCTTATCTTTTCCCACTGGCATTTATTTCAGGAGGAGGGCAAAAGGGTGTCGGTGTAACCCTTGTCGAGGGAAATTATCTTAAAAAAGGCGAAATGATTTATACTTTTATGGGTTTTGGGGATGACGGCATAATGGCAATATTAGGCGGTGCTTATAACGATTATTATGCTAGTATTAAGTTTGAAAACCTTAATTTCTACCGCCGGTTTTACGAGCATAATTGGGTTAGTATGAAAGGTCTTTTCGGTTCAGACAAAGATAAAAAACATTTTCATAATCCATTGTCTGAAGTTTATCAAAAACAAGATAAATTATCTTTAACACTTGCAAGGACTAAAAATGATTTTACAATCTTTTTAACACCAGAGTATTTTTATTTAAATTCAGCCGATCAATTTAATGATGGTATACATTCCACGGTAACGATTGGTGTAAATTATCAAAAAAATATGCGCCGGGGTACTAATTTCGGTGCCTTGTTCGGTTATGGCCTATCTGATAAAAAAGAGGCTTTAACAGATTTAACAAAGCGCAAATTAGGTTATAGGTTTGCATCTTCTTTCCAACAGGGTTATAAATGGGCCGGCAACGATTATAAAATTTTGAAACTTTATACCGAGGCGCAAACCAATATTGAATTTAAAAACCGCAATATGCTTTTGTTTTATTTGAAATGGCAAAACAGTTTCGGCTCACCTTTTGAAGATAAAGTTCAAACGCATGATTTACTTGATTACGGTAAACATTTACGCCAACGTTACGGCAGGCAAGGTATGGGAACAGGTTTATCTTATGTTTGGTATCTTATGCGTGATAAAGTGGGGCTTTTCAGTTTTAGTCCTTTTTATGAGTTTGCAACTGTTTATGAAGGTCAGCATTATTACAGCCAAAGCGGAGTGGGGGCGAATTTGTCCTATCAGTTTTGGCGTTTTCCTTTTCCTCTAGGATTAAATTATACTTATGGGATAAAAGACCACTGCCATCAGGTTTCCTTTATGATAGGGGCAAAATTCGGACAATAAAAAACCCCGCCGAAAGGCGGGGCTTAAATTTTAATGCTTATTTTGCATTAACCATTTTTGCGCGGGATACATCACCTTTCTTATCTAAGAAATAGAGATATCCTTTTGCTTTTTTGATGCCGGCCTTTGCGACTTTTTTGGCTTTACCGCCTTTTTTGCCGCCGCGGGCCATTGCAACTTTTGCTACATCGCCGTCTTTATCAATAAAATAAAGAAAGCCTTCTTCACGATCTACACCGAGTTTAAGTACTTTTTCTGCCATGGTTTTTCTCCTAGGGTTTATATTGGGGGATTAACCCCGTTACAAAAAGTGTATTAAATATTTGCCTAAAATGCAAGTATTTCTTTTGACGGGTCACCCTCTAAAATTATTTTAGCACATTTTTAGCACATTTTTGCAAGTATTTTTTGGACCTATCTTTTGAGGTTTTACTCTTTAGACAATTTTTGATAAAATTACTTATGGCTTTCGGCTTGCCGGAAGTCAAATTTGTATTGCCCCGTTAGCTCAATGGATAGAGTACCGGTCTTCGGAACCGAGGATGTGGGTTCAAGTCCCTCACGGGGTATTTATATGAGTATAAAGTTATTAAAAGAACTTGGGCAGGTAGCAGATAAACACGGTCTTAAAATTTGGGCCGTGGGCGGTTTTGCACGTGATTTTGTTTTGCATAAAAAGACAAAAGATATTGATATTTGTGTAGAAGGAACTACCGCACCGCTTATAAATTATTGTCAAAAAACAAGAGGGGCAAGCGTACAAAAGTTTAATAATTTCGGTACGGCGCGCGTAACTTTTAAAGACGGTTTTAAACTTGACTTTGTTTGCTGCCGCAAGGAAATTTACCCTAGTCCTGCTGCTTTGCCTGTTGTCAGCAGAGCAACAATAAAGGAAGATTTATTCAGACGTGATTTTACTTGTAATGCCTTGGCTTTAAGTTTGTTACCTAAAGAATTTTTCAAAATTTATGATTTGTACGGTGCTTTAAAAGATATTAAAAACAAAAAAGTTTCCGTATTACACGCTAAGAGTTTTGAAGATGACCCTACTCGTTTATACCGCGCTTTGCGTTTTGCCGCGCGCTTAAATTTTAAACTTTCAAAAGAAACGGAAAATTTGTTTAAAACCGCTTTGGCAAAAAATTATATTGCGCTTTTAACACCTGCCAGAAAAACAAATGAAATTATAAAGTTTTTAGAGGAAAAACAGCCTTCAAAAATATTTAATTTAATTAAAAAATATAAGGCGCAAAATTTAATTTGCCCCAATTTTAAAGCCCCTAAAAATATTGATAAATTTAAAACTTTGGAGGAAAGGCTTGCCATTTTAATCTTAACGCAAAAAGCGCCGGAAGCATTTTTAAACGCTTTGCAAATGCCAAAAAATAATTTGGTTTTAACGCATAATTTGCTTAAGTTTTATAAGGCAGCACAAGCACCTTTAAAGGCCTTAACTAAGCAAGAAATAAACCTTATAAAGGCCCTAACCCCAAAAATAAATAAACTTGCCTACATGCCTTGTTTTATTGAAGGTAAAACTTTGCAAAACATGGGCGCAAAAGGTGCAAAAATAAGTGAAATTTTGACTAAAATTTCCAAAGCGCAATTTGCCGGAAAAATTAAAACAAAAAGGGCCGCAGAAATTTTGGTCCTTAAAATGATTAAAGGAAATTAAAAGTCGTAAACTTCTTCTTCCTCTTCTTCTTGATAATATTCAGGTTCTTGTTGGGGTTGTTCTTGTATGCCTTGTGCAGTTTTTTGTTTTTTAGTTGTCTTTATCAATTGTGCGCATTTTGTTCTTAAACCGTCATTTGCTTGGTTATAGCGTTTATCTGCATATGCTTGACGTTTTTCTGCAGGCAATTTTTCTATTTCGTACATGAATTCATACCACTTTTCTTTGAGGCCGGGGAAAAATTGATTAATACACTCTCCGTTCGTTTGGGTTAGACTTTCATATTTTTTAAGGAAAACGAACAAAATCTTTTCGTTCTCTTGCGCTTTGTTTAAGAGGTTATTTATTTTATCTTCGTCGTTCTTTCTGCCTTGTAAACCAGGGGTTACTAATTGCCTTAGATTTTTGAAAGCAGTCTGCTCTAAAATATAAGTGTTGTAACCGGCTTTTTCAAGCGGGTAAAAAATTTCGCGTAATTTTTTATAGGGAACTAAAGTTTTGTTTAACAAATCAATATAATATTCATTATTGTTTAAAATGTCTTTTGCATAGTGTTCTATCACGGGTTTTGAACTATTTATAAAGGCATCTTTAGTTTCGGCGGAGTTTAAAGCAGATTGCAAATCAGCCAAGAAACTAGCCCGCAAAGTGTGGATATCGGCACATTGTTCTTTAGATAAACTTTGGGCAAGTTTTTCCACCTCTGTGCGTTGCCAAGATTCAGAAACAAAATCTGTACTGTAATCTGTTTGTAAAAGTGTTAAAAGGCTTTTTTTAAATTCTTCGCAGGTAAAGAAAATGTCCTTTTGCGTGGAATTATCCAGCGCGGTAAATAGATATTGCTTTCCCCCATAGAAACGGGAATCATCTTTTAAAGCACGTAAGGGTTCAAGTAAGACAGTATTGGTAATTTTATTTATTTGTTCTTCAAGCGGTGTTTTTGGTTGTTCTTCAAAAGGGGAAAGTTTCTTTGACGTTTGTTTGCCGGGTTCTTGGTTGCAAGCAACGGTAAAAAAAGGTAATAATAAAAATAAAAGTTTAAAGTATTTCACACAAAAATTATAACATAAATTAAAATTTCTTTAAAGCCAAAGTCTTTTTATCAAGTACGATAAAGTTTGCCGGGCGGCCCTGTTTTATACTTAAATCAAGCCCAAAACGTTTTGCGGGGTTTGTACTTGCCGCCTGTAAAGCATATTCAGGCGGATAACCCCATTTAACCAAATTTTGTACAGCCTTTAGTATCGTTAAAGCAGAGCCGGCAATGACATTATCTGAAGAACGCACAAAAATACCATTTTGCAATTTCACTTTTTGACCGTTTGAAAGGCCTTCTTTTTTGCCGGTTGGCGTTAAAGCATCTGTTACAACAAAAACTTTATCTGCTGTTTTTTGATTTAAAAATAATTGAACTGCTTGCGGGCAAACATGAACACCATCAGCAATAATTTCAGCGGAAAAATCTTTTAAATAAAATATTGTACCGACTGCACCCAAATCGCGGTGATGCAAACCGCTCATTGCGTTATATAAATGCGTTGCATGTTTTATGCCGAGTTTGTAACCTTTCAGCATTTCTGTAAAAGTTGCGGAAGTATGCCCAGCCTGAAGTAAAAATTTGTGTTTTTTGGCAAAATCTACTAAAGTTTTTAAATTTTTAACTTCGGGGGCAACAGTCATTGAAACAATTTTTCCTTGCGCTGCTTCCCAAAGTGTTTGCAAAGTTTTTGAAGAAATTTTCTGCACATCTCCTTTACGCATAAAGCCAAGTTTGTTTGTGGAAATAAATGGCCCTTCTAAATGGAAACCGATAATTTTTGCACCTTTTTCTTTGCCGATGTTCGGTGCAAATTTTTTAAGCACTGCAACAGTTTGTTTTAAAGGTAGGGTAAAAATAGTCGGGCAAAAAGCACAAACACCTTGTTTTTTAAGCTCTAAAGAAAGTTTAAGCAAAGCATTTTCATCATTGCTATCTACGCCGTAACCATAAGAACCGTGAATATGAGTATCCACAAAAGGTGTGGTTAAAATGTTATTTTTTAAATCAACAATTTTTTGTGCTTTCGGCAAAGCGCCGGAGCGGATAATTTTTTTAATTTTACCGTCATTAACTAAAATACTTGCTTTAAATTTTTTACCGCCATCAATAACAAGTGCGTTTTTATATATTGTTTCCATAATCAGTTTATAAACGAGCAAAGCCCGCAATTTTGTTTTGTTGTTTTTGAAATTTCCGCCGCCGCTGCTTTATCTGCAATAATAAAAGTGCGCGGATGTTTTTGCAAAACTGTTATAGGCCAGGCAGTGCTTTGCTTATCTTCAAAAGCGTGATAAAGTGCCTGTGTTTTTTTAGTGCCTGTTGCCATAATTATAACTTCTTTTGCGTTTGTAATTGTGCCAAGCCCCATAGTTAAAGCACGTGTTGGGACTGAAGAAATATCATTGTTAAAAAAACGAGCGTTTGCGGCAATGGTGTTTGGTGTTAAATCTACCACTCTGGTTTTTGAATCAAAAGCACTTTCCGGCTCATTAAAAGCAATATGCCCGTTTCGGCCTACACCACCTATAAACAAATCAATACCGCCGTAACTCTTAATTTTTTCTTCGTAGTTTGCACACTCTTTATCTAAATTTGAAGCATTACCGTTTAAGATATTTATTTGCTCTTTTGAAATTTTTATATGATCAAATAAATTTTTACGCATGAAAGAGTGGTAACTTTCAGGATGATTTTCCGGTAAGCCGGCATATTCATCTAAATTGAAAGTTACCACTTTATCAAAACCTAAACCTTCTTGGCAGAACTTAACTAAATTTTTATACAAATCAACTGCTGTCCCGCCTGTTGGGAGTGCAAGCACAAAATAAGGTTTGCTTTTTGTTGAAACAAAAGACTTGATTCTATTTTTTATATAGGATGCTGTTAAAAAACCGACATTATCTTCCGTTTCAATTAAGTACATTTAAAAAACGTATCTCCATTTGATTCCCCAATGATTGAAAGAATCAATGTGTTTATTATGTCTTTCCGCGCCGTAATAAATAAGGAACGCTATTCTGTTGGGTTCAATTTCGTGTGCATAGTTTATGTCAAACCCAGCGCCTATATGATCACAAATAAATCCAAAATAATTTGAAGCATTAAAAGAAAGTTCAAAGGAGTTTGTTTCATCAACATAATATTTCGCACCGGCAAGTGCAGTTACACCTGTACCCGCTGACACAAGCCTGGAGTGGCCATAGTATTTTACGGATGCACCGGCATATATGGTAAAATTATTTACCATTTCTGTAGAGCCGATTTTAAATGTAGCACCCAAGTCCGTAGCGCCTTTTGCACCGCCTTCATCATTCTGCCACGAATCAAATGCTTGGGGGCTAAAAAACCCTTCAACATCCATATAATAACCGTCGATAAGAGCATCGTTGATACGGTATTTTAAACCGAAAGTCGGATCTATGATACCTTTGGAGTGATGGCGAATATTTGCCCAGCCGATTCCTACATCTAAAGCAAGTTTATCATTTAATCCTATCTCTAAATTTCCCACGATACCAAAAGATTCGTCAAAACGGGCATCCTCGTTAGTAAGGGCGACACCCAAATCTCCGATAACTTGGCCCTTTTCAGGCATATAAAAAGGGTCTGTTAAAGAAAAGGCTGAAGCGTTTACAGCCATTAGTCCTAAAGCAAAAACAAGTACTGCTAATCTTTTCATTTTAATACTCCTTTATCTCAAAATTATGTATACTTTATGTATATGATAGCAAATTTAGGAGGCTATTGTGAACATTTTAGATTATTGGAACATGTTATCCGCCAACACTAAATTTTTTGTTGGTTTTTTATTTTTACTACTTTTGGTTTTTATTTTTAAGTATACATCAAATTTAATAGAATTTGGTTTTTCTAAAGTTTTAAAAGCAAGAAAAGTTTCAAATAAAGCCTGGGTTTACTTAGGTGTAAAAAATAAATTATTTTCTTCGTTTTTGTTTGCTATACTGGTTTTTTTCTTGCCGCCGTTAACGACAGTTGTTTTGGGTGATCATTTCGCAAAATTGACTTTTGTTTGCACCAGGATATTTGCTGCTTTAAGTATAATTGCGACGATGATTGCTATCGGCAGTTTCTTAGATGTTTTGGCAGACAAATTCCAACGTTCAATAAAATTGCCTGTTAAAGGTATAGTTCAAGCCTTAAAAATTGTTGCGTGGATAATAACAATAATTTTAGTTCTTTCCGCTTTGCTTAACAAAGAACCTCTCTACTTCTTAGGTGGTTTAACCGCTTTATCCGCAATATTACTTTTAATTTTTAAAGATGCGATTTTGGGCCTTGTTTCCGGTGTACAACTTTCAATTAACGATTTGGTGCGCGTTGGTGATTGGATTACAATTTCCGGGCAAGATGTTGACGGTACAGTTATTGATATTTTGCTTACAACCATTAGAGTGCAAAATTGGGATAATACCATTGTTAACATCCCCGCATATAATTTAGTTGCAAATTCTTTTACGAACTGGCGCGGTATGCAGGAAGCCGGCGCACGCCGTATAAAAAGGGCTATAAATATTGACCTTAAAACAGTACGTTTTTTAACTGATGAAGATATTGAAAAGTTAAGCCGTTTAAATTTACTTAAAGATTATTTGGCAAAGAAAAAAGAACAAATAGGAAAATTAAACAAAACGGCAGATGAATATAACCGCCATCGTTTAAGTAATATCGGAACTTTTAGGGCTTATTGCCTTGAGTATTTAAAGAATAATCCGTATATTTCAAAAGATTTTACTTGCATGGTGCGCCAACTTGCACCGACTTCGGAAGGTGTTCCTTTGGAAATTTATGCATTTTCCAACGATATAAATTGGGAACATTATGAGGGCATACAATCAGATATTTTTGATCATTTCCTCTCCATTATCGGTTTATTTGACCTTAAAGTTTATCAAAGAATCAGCACAATGGAGTAAATGGCCCGCATATCGTTTACAAACTATAAATAATATGCTATAATAAATTAAGCCCTTGGAAACAGGGGCTTTATAATCGGTAAAATTGGCAGGCAAGTGTTTTATAGCATTTCCCGCCTAAAAGGATACAAAAATGGCTAATGAAAGATTAACTTTTGTGCTTACTTGCACAGAATGCAAAAGTAAAAATTATTACTACGCAAAAGGTAAAAAGAAAGAATATAAAGTACAAGCCAACAAGTTCTGCAAAGCTTGTGGCAAAAAAACTTTACACAAAGAAGCAAAGGCTTCAAAATAAATTTGGTGGGGGAGCGTCGGTTAACTGGCAAACCACCGGTCTCCAAAACCGGGACTGAAGGTTCGAGTCCTTCCGCTCCCGCCATAAAACAAGGAAAATAAATATATGAATAAAGCGATAAACTTCTTCCGTGAAAGTTATTTCGAACTTAAAAAAAGTGTTTGGCTTTCACGCGCACAAATGATTCAATCAACTCTTTTCGTATTTGTAGTTGTTGGTCTTGTTGCCCTTTATATTGCGGTTATAGACCTTCTTTTAACAAAAGGTCTTGGCCTTATCATAGGCGGTTAATATGAGCGAAGAACAAAATAAAAATTTAGAAAATACTGCCCAGCAGGCAACCACAACAGAACAAAAAGAAAATTTGCCTGAAAAGGCTTGGTATGTTATTCATACCCAAACCGGTCACGAAGATAAAATCAGGGAAAAGATTTTTATCCAAATCAAAATGCGCAATTTTGGTGACAGGGTTTTTGACGTTTTAGTTCCGACGGAAGACGTCGTTGAAGTAAAACATAATAAACAAAATTTAAGAAAACGCAAATTCTTCCCAAGCTACTTACTTGTTCAAATGATTATGACAAGCGAAAGTTATTGGTTTATACGCAATATTCCGGGTATTTCCGGCTTTTTGGGTGATCCGCGCCCCACGCCGCTTCCGGAAGAAGAAATTGCAAGCATCATTACTTTAAGTAAGGAAACCGATGGTAAACCGCGCCACGCTGTTCAATTTGAACGCGGCGAACAAGTGCGTGTTATCGAAGGTCCTTTCAAACACTTTATCGGCACTATTGAAGAAGTTAATGAAGATAAAAACAAACTTAAAGTTATGGTTACTGTATTCGACAGGGCAACCCCTGTTGAAGTGGACTACTTACAAGTAGAAAAAGTAAACTAATTTTGCAGTACCCCGCAATTTATTGCGGGCATATTAAGGAGTAATTAAATGGCAAAAGAGAAAAAAATTAAAGGTTACATTAAACTGCAAATTCCTGCAGGCGCAGCAAACCCTGCACCACCGGTTGGTCCGGCACTCGGTCAACATGGTGTTAACATCATGGAATTTTGCAAACAGTTTAATGCAAAAACAGCAAAGTTAGAGAAAGGTATCAAAATCCCGGTAGTTATTACCGTGTATGAAGATAGATCTTTCTCTTTTATTACCAAGATGCCGCCAATGGCAGTCCTTATTGTGAAGAAACTCGGCCTCAAAAAAGGTTCAGGTACTCCGCATAAAGATAAAGTCGGTAAGTTGACACAAAAACAATGTGAAGAAATCGCAGCAGAAAAGTTGCCCGATTTAAACACAAAAGATATCAAACAAGCCGCAGAAATGGTAAAAGGCACAGCACGCAGTATGGGTGTTGATATTGCCTCTAAATAATTATAAAGCAGGGAGAGTTTTAAACTCGTTAACCTGAAGGAGATTAAGATGGGAAAAAGATTAAAAGCAGCTAAAGAGAACATAGATTCTAAAAAACTGTACACCTTAAAAGAAGCCTCCGCTTTATGCAAAGACAACGCAAAAGCAAAATTTGACGAAACGGTTGAACTCCACGTTCGTTTAGGGATTGATACCAAAAAGTCAGATCAGCAAGTGCGTGCCATGGTAGTTTTACCGAACGGCACCGGCAAAACCAAAAAAATTGCCGTCTTAGCAAAAGGCGAACATGCCCAAGCAGCACAAAAAGCAGGTGCTGATTTAGTGGGTGGTGATGACTTGGTGGAAGATATTACAAAAGGTAAAATTGACTTTGACGTTTTGGTCGCAACACCTGATGTAATGCGCGATTTAGCAAAAGCAGCCAAAATTTTGGGTCCTCGCGGTTTGATGCCGAACCCGAAAGCCGGCACCGTTACTTTTGATATCGCCAAAGCCGTTGCCGAACTTAAAGCAGGCAGGATTGAATTTAAAGCCGATACTTACGGTATTGTTCACGTTCCTGTCGGCAAAGCATCCTTTGATGCAAACAAAATCTATGAAAATGCAAAAGCTGTTTTAGATACTATTTTGAAGGTTAAACCTTCAACATCCAAAGGGACATATATGAAAACTGTTTCAATGTCCTCTACGATGGGTTTAGGTATTCACATTGATGTAACCAAGTTAAACGCCTAGCACTCTTTTGCAAAAATAAAACCCCCGTGTTAAAGCACGGGGGTTTTTGTTTATAATACTAGTCGCCGTAGGCTATTTCGTAAGCAGGCATACCCGGTGCATATTGTTGCGATGATGTGCTTGTGTTGTTATTATTATCTATATTAACAGACGCTTCCGCATAAGCACCACCGCTATAATTATTGTTTTGCGTGTTGTTAGTATTTTGCGGCTGCGGTGTTATAGGTGTATCTGAAGTTATGTCAATATAATTTGAGCCGGCCTTGCCTTGCCCGTTAATTATGACTTCATCTGCCTGATATAAACCTTGTGCATTCGGTGTATCAGGTGTTGGTGGCACTTGCGGTGTGTTTTGTGTTGCTGTTGTTTGCGTTTGTATTGACGGTGTGTTTTGTGCCGTTTGATTTTGATTATTTTGCATACTTTGGCTATCCTGTTTTACAGGCCAAGTTCTGGATATGACTTGCTGGTTTTTGTTTGAATTTGCGCTTATAAGTTTTGCTACAGAATAGAGCAAAGTAATTAGTACGATTATTAGTACTATTTTACTTATTGTTCTCATACTTACCCCCCAGAACTAATTATAATTAATTAGTTAATGAATTACAAGGGGGAATTACTTTTTAAAATAATTATTCATTATTTTAAATAAATCTGTGTTGTGGAAAACATTGCCTTTAACACCGGTATTATCACCGTAAAATACAACAAATAATGGAGCATTTGTATGTTTTTTGGTGGCCCAGAAAACACCTTGCTTTTCCCAATAAATTTTAAAGGCTTGTTCAAAATCATTTATGCCGTCAAGGAAACCAAGCGGTTCTTGATAACCAAAATCTTCTTTAAACATTTTTTTAATTGTGTTTGAATTTTGTTCATTTTCCGGCAAAGATTTATATTTTTGTGCCATTTCATAAACAAAATTTTTACTGCTATCAAGTTTATTAAATTTTTCAAAAGCATTATAATCGGTTTTACCTTTTTTAGTCGGTTTATAATAAGCCATACCGAAACCGCCGGTGTCGTGGTCTGCGGTAACGATAACTAAAGTGTTTTTGTTTTTATCGGCAAATTTTTTGAGGTATCCTAAAGTTTCGTCAAACTCTAAAAGTTCTCGTAAAGTTGTGGGGGCGTCATTTTCATGTGCTACCCAATCTATAAAACCTGCTTCAACTAAAAGGAAAAACCCCTTATCGTTTTTAGATAAAACCGAAATTGCCTTTTTTGTCATATCAAGCAAATTAGGCCCTTGCCAATCTGCCTGCGGATAGGGGGGTAAATATGTCGGTGCAAATAAGCCCAAAATTTTACCGTCATTTAAATTTTCCATTTCCTGTTTTGTAAAAGCCAAATTGTAACCGCTGTTTATAACTTTAGAGAGGTTATTGTCTTGTTTTGCCTGTCCTTTTACTTGCGCAATATAAGGTACTTGCGCCAAAATTTCATTATATTTTTTGTTTTCTAAATCTGCTTTTGATACGAAATAATTTAAACCGCCACCCAAAACTATATCGGGTTGCGTTACGGTCATGTCTTCAATAATACCGTCGCGCATTTTGCGGTTTGGCTGATGCGCATAAAATGCAGCTGGGGTGGCATCCAAAACATAAACATCAGTTAAAACACCCGTTGCATAACCTTTTTGTTTTGCATTGTATAAAACGCTATTTACTTTTTTGCCGTTTGCATCAACGCCGAGTGCTTCAGGGTAAGTTTTAACACCTGTTGCAAATTGTGTTGCAGCAGCAGCAGAATCTGTAACAATACTTTCATTAGTATAATTTAAAACAATTCCGTTTTTACCGCCATTAAACATATTTTCTAAATTAGATTTTTTGTTTTTATACGGGCTATTTGGCGCAGTGCGAGCATATTCCATTAAGTAACCCATCAAGTGTGGGCCTGTACCATCGGCAATAACTAAAATGACATTTTTCTTTCGCTGATTATTTTCGGTTTTAACTTGTGTGTTATGGCAAGCGGTTAGTAAAAAAATTGCAATAAATAAAATTGATATTTTACGCATAAAAATCCCCTTGATAAATCTATAATGATATTATATATTTTTTAGATAAATCTTAAAGCAGTTGTCTCACTTCCCCGTAAAATTTAAAAAACCACTTTGTAGAGGCTCGCCCTTTCGTCATTTTCCTGACGGAAAATGCTCCAGGGCCTGGGCTCGCGGTACTCGCCTTTGCCTTTTGCAAAACTCGTACATCGCTGCGCCCTTCTCGTCCCCACGTGAGCCAAGCAGTTGGCTCACTTCCCCGTAAAATTTAAAAAACCACTCTTTGTGAGTGGTTTCTAAAATTTTACTGGGGAGGGGACTCGAACCCCTAAGCCCGTGTGGGCAATAGTTTTTGAGACTATCCTGTATACCAGTTCCAGCACCCCAGCGTATAATATCTTATTTTACCAAATTTGGAGTAATTAAACAAAATTTTATAAAATATTTTTATGAAGTTTTATTATTATTTAGTTTTTGCTTTTTTAACTTTATTTACGCCTTTGGCTTTTGGCGGTAGTGAGCCTTGGGGGCTCTTAACTTTTAATTTAATCTGCCTTGCCTTTAGCGGTTTTATTTTATTTAGAAAGAAAAGTTTTATAATAACACCTGTTTCAAAAATAATTTTATCTTTATTGGGTTTTATAATTTTACTTGCATTTTTACAACTTTTTAATCAACATAATTTCTTACAAAAACCGGCATATTTGCCTTTTACTTTGTGTCGGTATTATTCTTTTGAGGGTTTGTCTTTGTTATTTTCATTATCAATGCTATATTTTGCTTTAACGCAAATTGCAAAGCATACGGATGAAATTAAAAATTTAATTTTGATAATGACTGTAAATGCCGTAATAGTTACTTTAATAAGTATAGGTTTTAGAACGGAATTTATACAGTATTTTTCTGGTGTCAAATTGTCTTCGGCATTTGGCCCTTTTGCTAGTAGAAATCACGGTGCGCAATTTGTAATGATATCCTTTTTCCTTTCCTTATTTTTGTGGTTACCGCATTTTCTAATGGTAAAAAAACAGCGTTTACCAAAGAAAAATATTTACTATTTAATTTTCAGCATAATTTTATTTGCCGGTGTTTTTGCTTCACATTCTCGCGGCGGTGTTATTGCTTTAATTTTAGGATTATTTATTTTATCTTTTTTGTGTGTTGCATATTCAAAGAAAAAGATTCATAAAAAAGTTGCTGTTTTGACAATATTAACGATAGTGTTTTTAGTATCGATGCACTTGATAATAACATATAGTGCGGTAATCGGCTTAAGGCAGTTCGGTACAGGTTCTGACAGCGCCCGTCTGGGTTTATATGCAGCAGCAATTAATATGCTTAAAGATTTCCCTATTACCGGTGTCGGTTTTGATGCTTTTAGTACTGCAATAGATAATTATATCCCCTTTGCTTTGAGGGAATTCCCGCGCTATCTTCATAATGATTGGCTGGAATTATTGTTAAGTTTCGGGTATATTGCCGGTACTATAATTTTATGGCTTATGTTCATTATAGTTTTTGATATTACAAAACTTTTCAAAAATCTCGAAAGGGAAAAACAAATACGTTTAATTATATTGTGTTCGGGTTTAAGCGGTTTTGTCTTTACAGGGCTTGTAGATTTTCCGTTCCATTTACCTGTTTGTGCGGCTTTGTTTTTTATTACTTTGGCTTTTGTTAGCGCAAATACTTTTGATAAAAAAATACGTGAAATAAAATTGCCTGTAATCTTAAAACTTGTTTTGGTTTGCCTTGCTTGCTTTTTACTTTGGCAAAATTTCCAATATGTTCGTGCTTGGCGTAATTTTGTTTTTGTCAGGCAATTTTCCCCGCAAATACAAGCAAAAGAATTGGATTTGAGTTTAAAATACTATCCTTCTCCCAAATATATAAGGCATGTTTTGATAGGTAAATATAGAATGCTCCAAAGCAAAGATATTACAGATGAACAACGTCAAGCAATAACGGAAGATATTCATTATTTATCGGGTTTCTATTTAAAGCAGTATCCCAAAGATGCAACACTGTCCCGCCTTTTTATTTGGACTAAATAATTTGATATAATTTACTTATGTCAAAATACCTAAAAATTTGCCTATACATTTGGGTTTATGTATTCTTTGTAGGGTGCAACAATAAAACTGCCGTTAAGAATACTAATATTACTGTTTCTAATCAACAAATATCTGAGCAAGTCGAAAATTTGAAAAGTTCCCAAGATTATTTAATACAACCCGGTGATTTGGTGGAAATAAAAGTTTATAAAGAAGAAGATATGGACCGTACCTTAAGAGTAACAACAAACGGTTCAATAACTTTCCCGCTTATAGGTAATATAAAAATTGCAGGTTTGACTGTAAGTGATGCGGAACAAAAACTTGAAAATAATTTACAGGCTTATCTTAAAACGCCGTCCGTTTCCTTTTTGATAAAAGAATATGCAAATAAAACTGTTTATGTTTTGGGGCAAGTAGCAAAGCCTTCTTCTATTCCAATTTTACCTGAGAAAACTATGACTTTGCTTGAGGCCATAACCTCAGCCGGTGGTTTTACAGATGTTGCGGCCATTTCAAAAGTTAAAATTTTACGTATGGAAGATGGTGTACAAAAATCTATTGAAGTAGATGTTTCCCAAATTACCAAAGAAGGTAATAAGCAGTATGATGTTCCGTTAAAACCGGCTGATGTTGTCTTTGTCCCGCAAAGTTTATTTTAAATATGGATAAAATAGAGCAAGAAGAAACTATTGATTTTTCCTTTTACTTCCAAACTGTTTTTAAACATTGGCGTTTGGTTGTTTTTGTGTTATTTTTAGGTATTGTCGGTGCAGTCTTGGTTAATGCTTTAATGCAACCGCGTTATAAAGCGACAGTTTTGATGATGATTGATAGGGAAAATTCCGGCCGCATGGACCAGACACCTTTTGGTTCTTGGACAAGTGATGAAGATTATTACAGAACGCAATATAAACTTTTAGAATCTAAGACTTTGCTTGAAAAGGTTTACAAAGATTTAAATTTATCAGAAGTTCCCGAATTTTCAAAAGGGTGGAAAAGTTTAAAAGACAATTTATCAATTTCCCCTATTACACGCTCGCGTTTAGTTGAAGTTACGGTTAAATCTTACGATAAACAACTCGCTGCAAAAACTGCAAATTATTTGGCGAAATCTTTTGCCGCACAAAATATAAAAAACCGTTTATCTATGGCCGGAGAAGTTATTACTGCCCTTGAAAGTACAGAACAAAGCCCGGAACAACAGGAACTTTTAAATTCCCTTCCGCAAATTGTTAACAGCGATTTCATTAAAGGTTTAAAAAATCAGGAACTTGCAAAATCAAGCGAACTTTCGCTTTTGCTTGGTAAGTACACAGAGCAGCACCCTGAAGTCGTTTCCCTTAAAAAACAACTTGAGGCTATTCAGAAAATTATTGATAGGGAAACAAAACGTTTACTTCAAAGTATAAAGATAGATTTATCAGGTCAATTTTCCGCAAACAATATAAGGATTATTGATGAAGCCATTGTTCCCGATAGGCCATATAAGCCCCATAAACTCTTAAACATTATAATAGGGTTGGCTACGGGGTTAGTTTTGGGAATAATTTTTAGTTTGCTTGCGGAATTTTTAAACCAAACAATAAAATCCGCTAAAGAAGTGGAAGAAGTTTTAAAATTGCCTTTGCTCGGTTTCGTTCCTCATGAAAAGCAAAGAAAAGGTTTTGAAGATTATCGCATAATGTTAAAAGAAGGTAATGTTTTAACTGCGGAAAATATCAGAAATATCCGCACGATGCTCAGTTTCTCCTTAAACGCCGGTAAAGTAAAAAATTTGCTTATTACAAGTTCTTTGCAAGGGGAAGGAAAATCTTTCATTTCATCTTCACTTTCTGCGGCTTTTGCTCAGGCCGGTAAAAAAGTTTTATTGGTTGACGGTGATTTAAGGCGAGGGCGTTTGCACCGTATTTTTAAACTTTCAAATGAAAAGGGCTTAAGTTCTTTATGGACTGAAGGTCAAACCTTGGAAAGTGCAAAAAAGAACATACAAAAAACTGATGTTAAAGATTTATTTGTTTTAACTTCAGGGCCGCGGCCTGCAAATTCTTCCGAACTTTTAAGCACGCCTGTTTTGAAAGATTTTATTGAAAGTTTACAAAGTTCTTTCGATTTAATTTTTATTGACTGCCCTGCCTCTTTACCTGTTGCAGATACTTTCCTTTGGGGCCAAATTATTGATAAAGCGGTTTTTGCGGTTAGGCAAGGTAAAACTCCTGTTAAGAGCGCAAAATTTGCTTTGGAACGTATGAAACAGACCAATATCAAAGTTATTGGTTGTGTTATAAATGACTGCCATCAATCTGGTACACCGTATGGGGAATATGGGTACTACAAAAGTTACTACAACGATAAGTAGGTAAAAATTAACGCGTTAACGTTTCGAACACGCTTTGGCCTTTATCAAATAAATTATCACAGTATACCTTTAATCTCAAAACGAGGCGCTTGACTTGCGTTTTTTCTTTTTTCTATAATTTTACTATACAAATATTAAAGATGTCGTATACGGCCAAGATGGAGGAATTATGGCTAAAAAAGTTATTTTTTATTTAGTAGCAGTGGTTTTTTTATTCTTCGGATGCAGTAAAATACAAGCAGCAGATGTAAACACAGATGCGATAATTAAATTTGTTAATGGAAAATATAGTTTGAAATTAAAACAATTAGATCAGATAGACCCTGCCTATTTATTTGTTTATGCTAATGAATTATTTAAGCAAGGTCAAAAAGATGATGCTATATTTTGGTATTATTTAGCTCAATATCGTGGCGGAAAAGTTGCTGGTATAGAAAATAAAAATAGTATGATTTCCACAGAGTTTTTTAAACAAATATCTGCCGATGCAGGAGCACCTATTATTGGAAGATTGGAAGTGGTCGGAGGAAGTGGAGTAAGTCGCAAACATCTATATGATTCTATTGTTTCAGGACTAAAATACACTATGAACGATTATAGCAACAGTAATATAGATAAATTTATTATGCAACTTGATAAAGTGTTGGATTTTGAAGACAAACACCCTTTTGACCCTGCTAAAGCAATTCCAGAGAATCAATTAGATCTCTCTAAAATAGAACAAGTTAGTCGAAAAAAGAAAGAAGGATTGGTTAAGCTTGTTAATTACTTGAAGAATAATAGAGCGGAATATGAGAAAAAGTTAGAAAAGAGTAATAGAGGACTTGAAATAGCTAAAGCAGTAGGTGGAAAAACTTTGCTTTGGTCTGTATCTAGCTCTCAGCAAAGATACTTTTACAAAAATAAACAATATGCCAATAGCTTTAGTGATTTAGATTTGGTTTTTAAAGACGTCAATGGTAATATCCCTTCAAATAATGAGTTGCAAGAGAGAGAATTTAAAATCACTTTTTATAATAATAGTGTATCACCTTACGTAGTTGCGGAACAAAATGAAGGTAAATACACTCTTGCTAAGTTGTATAATAAAGAAGAATATGCTTGCATTCCTTCAAAAGGTTATGAATTTATTTGTTCTTCTAGTTTATTTAAGAACGGATATAAGAGAAGTATAAAGGAATTAAAAACGAGCAATTAGTGTATAAGTTACTCTATTGTTAAATTCCCTGGGTTTCAACTTGGGGAATTTATATTTTTTGTAAATGGAACAAAGCCAAACCGTACACAACGCCCGGAATTTTGATTTTTTCTGCGACAACCCAAAAGCGCAAAACCGTAGTGTATGTGTACATTTTGTGCGACACAGCAAATTTAAGATGATTTTTGATTTTCTCTTTGACGACGAGTACCCAGAAGAACTTGGAGCGAAGCGACATATCGGTACTCTAGGAAAATAAAAATCAAAAAGCGCTTAAATTTGCAAGAATATGCACACTAATTAACAAAATTCGGCAAAACAAAAATCGTATTGACACACCCATTGTTATTATGCTATAATTTTAATATCTAAGTTCCTAAGTCATTATGATACTGGGGGCAAAGGTCTTCTAAATTTGGTATAATTTCTATTGTACTAAGTGGAAGTGTTTTCGGCAGCAGTCCTCACATAAAAGTGTGTGGGCTGGTGCTTTTACCGCGCTAAATTTGAGACGGTAAAATGAAAGCAAAATAATGTAGAAAAGATTTTTTGTAAGGAAAATTATGGCAGAAAAACAAACCAAAAAAACAGCAAAGTTAAGCGGTCAAGAAAAGATCCGCATTAAACTTCGCTCTTATGATTACAGAATGTTAGACAACTCTGTTGCCAGAATCGTAGAAACTGCTAAAAAAACAGGCGCCATTGTTGCAGGTCCTGTATTACTCCCTGTCAAAATCAGAAAATATACGGTACTTCGTTCACCGCATACTGATAAAAAATCCAGAGAGCAGTTTGAAATGCGCATTCACAAACGCTTGATTGATCTTAAGAGCCCCACAGCCAAAACCGTCGATGAATTGATGAAATTAGATCTTCCCGCCGGTGTTGATGTGGCGATAAAAAGCAATTAATTGCTTTTATAAAAGTGCCTTATGGCAGGCGCAGAAAACAGTGGAACTCTGCGTCAGTAAAAATTAGGGTGATGCAGTAAAATTTAAAAATAAATTTTATGATGCAGCCATGAAAAGGAAAAAGTAAATGTCAGAACAGGAAAATAACCAAACTGCCCCGGCTCAAGAAGCCACAAAGGCAGCCGTTAAAACAGCCCCTGCAACCTTGCGTTTCGTGTTAGGTGAAAAGTTAGGTATGACGCAATTATTTGACGATAAAGGCAATTTAAATGCCGTTTCCGTCGTAAAAGCGGGGCCGTGTAAAGTTGTAAGAGTCAGAACCGAAGAAAAAGACGGTTACAAAGCCGTTGCTTTAGGTTTCGGTACTATTAAAGAAAGCAAATTAAACAAACCCGATATGGGCAACTTCAAAAAACTCGGTGTTGAACCGGTTAGACATATTAAAGAATGCAGAGTTAATGATATTGCAGGTTTTGAAGTCGGCCAAATTATTGATTTAGGCGCTATCTTTAAAGAAGGCGATTATGTAGACGTCCAAGGTAAAATTAAAGGCCGCGGTTTTGCCGGTGCTATGAAAAGGCACGGCTTTGCAGGTCAACCTGCATCACACGGTGCTTCAGATAGAGAAAGAGCACCAGGCGGTCTTGCTTCCAGACGTTCTTTAGGTAAAGTTTTATCAGGTCAAAGAATGGCCGGTCATTATGGCTTTACTACAACTACAGTTTCAAAGATAGAAGTTGTCAAAGTAGATCCCAAAAACAACCTCATTTTCTTAAAAGGATCCGTCCCCGGTGCAAAGGGTACGATTGTATCTGTCTTGGAAACCTCTAAATTTAAGAAACATGTGACAGTTGCTCAACAGCAAAAATTGTCTGCTTCTAAAGCAGCCAACATTAAAGCGGCACAAGCAGCTGCCAAGAAGAAATAGGCGGTAATTATGGAAACAAAACTTTTAAACACAAAAGGCCAAGAAGTAGGTAAAATCAATTTACCGGAAGCTTTATTTGGCGTTAAACCAAACCCGACTTTCTTGCACGAAGTCATCACCGCTTTTTTATCTAATCAACGCTCAGGTACAGCAGATGTTAAAACCCGTGCTGAAGTTTCCGGTACAGGTAAAAAACCTTGGAAACAAAAAGGTACAGGTCGTGCACGTCATGGTTCTATGCGTTCACCTATTTGGAGACACGGTGGTGTAGCCTTTGGGCCTACCCCGAGATCCTTTAGGATTGACCTTCCCGCTGCTAAACGCAGACTTGCTTTAGCACAAGCGTTGACCTCAAAATATACTTCCGATAATGTTTTAGTTTTGGAAAAATTTGATTTAAAAGATGCCAAAACCAAAGCAGTTGCAGAAGTATTGAAAACTTTAGAAGCAGGCAAAAAACCTTTGCTCGTTACTTCTAAAGACGCTAAACTTGATTTAGCAAGCCGCAATATCGCCGGCTTAAACAAAATGGTTCCTACCGATTTAAATGCTTATGTAGTTTTAAATTCTACAAAAGTCATTTTCACCAAGGAAGCCATTGAGAAATTGGCTAAATAAGGGAGAATAATATGTCAAGAGTATATGATATTTTAAAGAAACCTCTCTTAACAGAAAAGAGTTTAGTTTTAAGAGATACAGATAATAAGTATGTGTTTTTGGTTGCAAAAAATGCCAACAAACACGAAATTGCCGAAGCAGTGGAAACAATCTTCAATGTCACAGTTGAAGGTGTTACAACCTCTGTTCTTCGCGGTAAAGTCAAAAGAATGGGACGTTTTGAAGGTAAAAGGCCTGATTTAAAAAAGGCCTTCGTCACATTGAAAAAAGGCGATAAAATAGATACTGCAGAAGCAGTCTCTAAGTAATAAGGAGAATTACTAATATGCCTATAAAAACATTCAAACCGTATACTCCGTCAAGGAGAACTATCACGGTTGCTGACTTTTCAGAGATCACAAGTAAGAAACCTTTAAAGAAACTTACCAAAGGCCTCAGAAAAAGTGGCGGTAGAAACAATACAGGTATGATTATGGTTCGCCATATCGGTGGCGGTCATAAACAAGCCTACAGAAAAATTGATTTTAAAAGAGCAAAACACGGTATACCTGCTACGATCGTATCAATTGAATACGATCCTAACAGATCTGCCAGAATCTGCCTTTTGAAATATGCCGACGGCGATAAGCAATATATGCTTCACGCCCTTGGTTTAAAAGTCGGTGATGTCGTAATGTCTGGCCCGAATGCAGATATTAAAGTGGGTAACTGCCTTCCTTTGAAAAATATTCCCGAAGGTACTTTTATCCACGCTTTAGAGCTTAAAGAAGGTAAAGGCGCACAATTAGTTAGAACAGCAGGCGCCCAAGCACAACTTATGGCACGCGATGGTGGTTATGCCCACGTCAAAATGCCGTCCGGTGAAATCAGACTTATCCCGGAAAATTGCTGTGCAACTATAGGCCAAGTCGGCAACTTAGAACACAAAGATGTTGTAATCGGTAATGCCGGCAGAAACAGACATCGTGGTATTAAACCGACAGTTCGCGGTAACGCGATGAACGCTGTAGATCACCCAATGGGTGGTGGTAGAGGCCACAGTAAAGGTGGTAATATACCGCGCTCTCCTTGGAACCAAATGACAAGGGGCTTAAAGACCCGCCCAGCAAAAACTTGGGATTGGATGATTGTCAAAGATAGACGCAGCAATACTTCAGGAGCTAAATAATTATGTCAAGAAGCACAAAGAAAGGTCCTTATGTAGACCAAAACTTATTAAAAGCAGTGGAAGCACAAGGCGTTAATGATAAGAAAAACATTAAGACTTGGGCCCGTGCTTGCACTATTGTTCCTGCGTTTGTCGGGCATACTTTCTTAGTACATAACGGTCATAAATTCTTGCCCGTTTATGTAACAGAAAGGATGATTGGCCATAAACTCGGTGAATTCGCTTTCACCCGTATGTTTAAAGGCCACGGTGGCATGACTAAAGAGTCTAAGGCCTTGAAATAGGAGTTTTGACAAATGGAAGCAACTAGCAAAGCAAAATTTCAAAGGTTTGGTAGCAGAAAAGTTGGTTTACTGTTAGACCTAGTTCGTGGTAAAAGCGTAAAAGCCTCTCAAGGAATTATTCCTTTCAGCGGTCTTCGCTGTAGCGATATGGTTCAAAAAACCATCAATGCTGCTGCTGCAAACCTGCAAGTTAAATTAGGTAATAAACTTGATTTAACAAAAATTTATATCAAAGAGGCCTATTCCAATATGGGCCCTATGAGCAACCTCAAAAGAATACAGCCTGGTCCGCAAGGCAGGGCAATGCCTTATAAGAGGAATGTCTGTCACTTAACCGTTACGGTTAGTGATGTCAAAGGAGGGCATAAATAATGGGACATAAAATACACCCCAAAGGTTTACGCCTTGGTTACACACAAGATTGGCAAAGCAGATGGTTTGCCCCTAAAAATATGCCTGCTTTACTTATGGAAGATTTCCAAATCAGGCAAATTGTTGAAAGCCGTTTCTTACTCGCAGCAGTTAGCGCTGTAAGTATTGAAAGAGCCGGTTCTTTCTTAAGAGTAAATATTCATACTGCCCGCCCGGGTGTAGTTATCGGCAAAAAAGGTGCTGATATCGAAAACTTAAGGAAAGACCTTGAAAAATTGACCGGAAGCAAAACTTTCATCAATGTTATTGAAATCAAAAATCCTGAAACCGATGCAAGATTAGTTGCACAATCAATTGCTTTTCAAATTGAAAAACGTGCACACTATGGCGCTGCAATGAAAAAGGCCATTGAAAAAGCCCTTGCAGGTAAAGCACTCGGTATCAAGATTATGTGTGGTGGCCGTTTAGGCGGTGCAGAAATTGCCCGTACCGAATGGAAACGTGAAGGCCGCGTGCCTTTGCATACTCTCTGTGCTGATATTGATTATGGTACTTATGAAGCCAATACCGTCAGCGGTAAAATCGGCATAAAAGTGTGGATTTTCAAGAAAACCCACTTTGCAAAATCTCCGCGTGAGATCTTAAATGAACTTAGAAAACACAGAGAAATGCAAGAAACTTCGGTTACCGAAGGTGTTAAGGAAACTGTAACCCCGGTTAAAAAAGAAGCAAAGGCTAAAGCAGTTAAACCTGTTAAAGTTGAAGCCAAAGCCAAAACCGAAGCAAAAGCAGTAAAAGCCGTTAAAGAAGAAAAAGTTGCCAAACCGACAAAGGCTGCAAAAGCAACCAAAGAAACTAAAGCAACCAAAACCGAAAAAGCAACTAAAACAGCCAAACCTGCTGCTAAAAAAACCACTGCTAAAAAGACGGCTAAAAAAACAACCAAAGCCGAAGCAAAGAGTGAGGAGAAATAACTATGTTGATGCCTAAAAGAGTTAAATACAGAAAACCGCACAGTGCTCCTCGCATCAAAGGGAAAGCGAAGAGAGGTACGGAAGTATCCTTCGGTGAATTTGGCTTAAAAGCCCTTGAACCGAAATGGGTTACCGCCCGTCAAATCGAAGCAGCCCGTGTTACCTTATCAAGATTTATTAAAAAGAAAGGTAAAATGTGGACGCTCATTTTCCCGGATAAGGCCATTACCAAACACCCAGCTGAAACCAGAATGGGTAAGGGTAAAGGTGCTCCAGATCACTGGGTATGTGTTGTGAAGCCGGGCCGCATTTTGTTTGAAATGGAAGGTTTAAGCGAAGAAGAAACAAAAAGTGCTTTCCGCCTTGCCACAGACAAATTGCCTATTAAAACAAAACTTGTTACAAGAAGGTAATTTATGAAGGCAAAAGAAAAAGAAACCTTGAAAACAAAAAGCGTAGCAGAGTTGCAAGACTTGCTAGCCAAAGCTAAAGAGAAAAAGTTTAATCTTCTCTTTAAACATCGTACAACCCCGATTGCCAACCCTTTGGAAATCAGAGTTGTTAGACGCGAAATTGCTCTTTTAAATACTTTAATCAAACAAAAAGGGCAAGTTAAATAAGAGGATTTATGGAAAACAAAAATACTCGCGCAGAAAGAAAGGTTTTAGTCGGTATTGTTACATCTGACAAGATGAACAAAACCCGCACCGTTGAAGTAACAACCACTAAAAAACATTCTTTCTATGGCAAAATTATCAGAACTACCAAGAGCTATCATGCCCACGATGAAGGCAATGAAAGCAAACTTGGCGACAAAGTTGAGATTACCTCTACAAGACCTTTGTCAAAACTTAAAAGATGGCGCGTTTCCAAAATTGTGGAACAAGCAATCGGCTAATACGGAGATAGAAGATGATTCAAATCAGAAGTATATTAAATGTGGCCGATAATTCCGGCGCTAGAAAAGTACAGTGCTTTAAAGTGCGCGGCGGCCATCACAGGGATATTGCTTCTTTGGGCGATGTTATTATGTGCTCTGTAAAGGATGCAATCCCTACATCAAACGTCAAAAAAGGCGATGTTGTTAGAGCAGTCGTCGTAAGAATTTCACGCGAAAAACGCAGAAAAGACGGCTCCTACATCCGCTTTGATGACAATGCTGTTTGCCTTATCAACGAAAACGGTGAACCCAGAGGTACACGTGTTTTCGGGCCTATAGCAAGAGAATTAAGGGAAAAGAACTTCCTTAAAATAATTTCTCTTGCACCGGAGGTTATCTAATATGAAACTTAAAAAGAACGATAAAATTATTGTTTTAGCCGGTAAAGATAAAGGCAAGACAGGGGAAATCCGCGAAATTTTACCTTCCAAAAACAAAGTTATTGTTACAGGTATAAATATGGTTTCCAAACATACAAAGCCCAGTCAAAATGATAAAGGCGGTATTAAGCAAGTTGAAGCACCTATTCATGCTTCAAACGTTGCCGTAGTTTGTGCAAAATGCAACAAACATATGACCCCTAAAACCAAAACAAATGATAAGGGCATTGTTACAAGAGTTTGCGCCAAATGCGGGGCAGCTTTATAAGAGGATATTATGACAAATAAAACTGAAAATTATACACCCAGATATAAAACTCTTTATAAAGAAAAAATCCTTCCTGCATTAATGAAGGAAATGAAGGTTAAAAGCCCTATGGCAGCACCTAAACTTGAAAAAATTGTTATCAATATCGGTGTTGCTGATGCTCGCGAAGATATCAAATTTATTGATATCGCTAAAGAAGACCTTACAGCCATCACAGGCCAAGCAGCCCAAATCAGGCGTGCTAAAAAATCCATCTCTAACTTTAAACTTAGAGAAGGTATGCCAATCGGTGTAAGAGTAACTTTGCGTGGCGACAGAATGTATGAATTCTTTGATAGATTCGTAAACATTGTTGCCCCTCGTATACGCGACTTCCAAGGCTTTAATGGCCGCGGCTTTGACGGTAGAGGAAATTTAAACGTTGGTATTAAAGAACACTATGTGTTTCCGGAGATCAATGTTGAAAAATCCCCTAAACCGCAAGGCATGAACATTACATTTGTTACCACTGCTAAAAATAATAAAGCAGGGCAACTTTTAATGGACTTAATGGGTTTCCCTTTCAGAAAAGGGACCATTTCTAAATAAGGAGAGCAACTATATATGGCTACAAAAGCATGGGTTGCAAAAATGGCAAAACCGCAAAAATTCGCAGTAAGATATCATAATCGCTGCCAAATCTGCGGTAGAGCAAGAGGATATTACAGAGATTTCGGTCTTTGTCGTATCTGTTTCAGAAAAATGGCACATCAGGGCTTAATCCCGGGTGTCAAGAAATCAAGCTGGTAAGGAGGGCTTTATTAGAATTTAACTCCGCGTGCAGTAACTTTTTTGCGGAAAGTAGATTCTAAAAGCAATTATTATGGATCCGATAGCAGACTTCTTAACAAGAATAAGAAATGCAAATATGAAGAAAAAGGAAAGGGTAGATATTCCCTTTTCTAAAGTAAAAACCGAAATCGCCAGAGTTTTAAAAGAAGAAGGTTATATAGCAAACTATAAAGCCCTTCACAGTGAAACCAAAGGCGGTTTTGTGAGAGTATTTTTAAAGTATACTCCTGAAAACAATTGCGTTATCCAAGGGCTTCGCAGGGTTTCACGCCCCGGTAGAAGAATTTATAGTTCCTATAATGATATTCCTACCGTTCGCGGTGCTTTCGGTACTGCAATTTTGTCCACCTCAAAAGGTATCATGACTGATGCTAAAGCAAAAGAAGAAAAGGTGGGCGGCGAAGTTTTGTGCCAAGTGTGGTAGGTGAATTATGAGTAGAATCGGTAAAAAACCTATACAAATTCCCGCTAAAGTAAAAGTGGAAGTAAAGGGTTCTGATGTTAAAGTAACAGGCCCCCTTGGTAATCTTTCTTACACGATGCCCGAAGGCATTGAAGCCAAATTAGAAAATAATACTTTAACTTTGGCTGTTAAAGATGCAAGCCGCGAAAGAGAATTGAATGCTCTTTACGGTACCGCACGTGCAAGAATTGCGAACCTCGTTTTAGGGGTTGAAACACCTTTCGTAAAAGTTCTTGAAGTTAACGGTCTTGGTTACAAAGCAGTTGTACAAGGCAATAAACTCAATTTAGAACTTGGGTTTTCCCACCCTGTAATTATTGATATACCGCAAGGTATAACAGTTGTTGCCGATGTTAAAACACCTTTAGTACAAATTAAAGGTATGGATAAAGTCTTAGTCGGTGACTTTGCTGCTAAAATTCGCAAATTAAGAATCCCGGAACCTTACAAAGGTAGCGGTATTAAATATCAAGGCGAACATATCGTCCGCAAGGCCGGTAAAGCAGCCGCGACTGGAGGCGCTAAATAATTATGGCAACTAAACAAGAAAGATATCAGTTCAGAAAAGAAAGAACCAAAAAGAAACTTGAAGCAGCAGGTATTAAACATCCTCGCTTGTCTGTTTACAGAAGTCTTAATTACCTTTATGCAAGCGTAATTGACGACTTAAACGGCAAAGTAGTAGTTTCCGCTACCACTTGCGGCAAGGAACTTGCTGGTAAATATAAAGCCTCCGGCAAAAGCATCGAAGCAGCAAGTGCTTTAGGCGAACTTATCGCTAAAAAAGCATTAGAAAAAGGTATCAAAGAAGTTTGCTTCGATAGAGGTGCCAGAGTTTATCACGGCAGGGTCAAAGCCCTTGCTGAAGCAGCCAGAAAAGGCGGCTTAAAATTTTAAGGTGAACTATGTTAAATAACAAAGAAAATAAAGAAGCGAAAGGCCATAAGGCCGAGTTTCAGTTACGCGCCAAACCCGAAGGCCGCACAACCGTTATCCACGTTGCAAGAACCGCAAAAGTGGTAAAGGGTGGTAAAAGGTTTGGTTTCAGGGCTTTAGTTGCCGTCGGTGACGGTAATGGTAAAGTCGGCGTAGCTATAGGTAAGGCAAACCAAGTACAGTTTGCCGTATCTAAGGCGGAATTCCAAGCAAGGAAAAATATGGTTAGTTTTCCTCTCCTTAACGGAACTATTCCCCACGAAATTATGGGTTGTTTCGGTTCAGCCAAAGTTTGGATGAAACCGGCTGCCCCCGGTACCGGTGTTATCGCCGGCGCTGCTGTCCGCTTGATTTTGGAAGCAGCAGGTGTTAAAAATATTCTTTCAAAGAGTATTGGCAGCACCAATTCTTGCAACTTAGCCTATGCTACTATGGAATGCTTAAAAGCACTCAAGAGCAAAAAAGAAGTATTGCAAGCCCGCGGTAAATATGTAGAACCGGAAACTCCTGCCGAAGAAGCTAAACCGGCAGAAGAAGCCCCAAAGGCAGAAGTTAAAGGAGAATAACAACTATGGTACATTTAAGCACACTTTTTCCTAAACATGGTTCCAGGAAAGCCAAAAGAAGAATCGGTCTCGGTATCGGTTCCGGTATGGGCAGAAGCTCAACAAAAGGTATGAAAGGTCAAACTTCCCGTTCAGGTAATACCAGAAAGGAAAGTAAAGAAGGCGGTCAAATGCCTTTGGTCAGAAGAATTCCTAAAAGCGGATTCTCAAATGTATCTTTTGCTAAAAAAGGTGAGTTTGTAAATATCGGTTCTTTGGCAAAGAAATTTAAAGCCGGTGCGGAAGTTAACCCCGAAACTTTAAAGAAAGCCAACTTAATCAAGAAGGCTGATAAAGTTAAAATTTTGGGTACCGGCGAACTTACCGTTGCTTTGAAAGTCAGCGCACATGGCTTTTCAGCCTCTGCTAAAGCTGCTATTGAAAAAGCTGGCGGTACAGCAACTTTAATTCAAAAAAAGGCTAAAAAATAATGGATAACAATCCTATTGCAGCACTTTTTGAGTCACCAGAACTCCGCAAGAGAATTTTGTTTGTTTTAATTGCTCTTGCGGTGTACAGGGTGGCCGCAGTTATTCCAATACCGGGTATTAATGCCACAGCTCTTGCTGAATTTTTTAGGCAGCATGAGGGTGGTATGCTCGGTTTTTTGGATATCTTTTCAGGCGGTGCTTTAGGTAAGTTTTCCGTTCTTGCTTTGGGTATTATGCCCTACATCAATGCTTCAATTATCATGAGCCTTATCAAAGGCGCACATGTTATTCCGGGGCTTGATAAATTAAGCAAGGAAGGTGAAGCAGGCCGCAGAAAAGAAAACCAAATAACAAGAGTTTTTGGTTTGATTTTGGGTTTACTGCAAGGCTTTGGTTTGACTATTGCTTTAACAAAAATGTCTGCACCGGGGGGAGCAAATATTGTTATTGATCCTTCTTGGTCTTTCATTTTGACAACAACTTTAACTTTGGCCACAGGCACAATGTTTATTATGTGGCTCGGTGAGCAAATTACAGAAAAGGGTATCGGCAACGGTATATCTTTAATCATCTTTGCCGGTATCGTTGATAGGTTGCCTTCCGCTATTTACATGCTTTTTAATTTAGTAAGCAGCGAAGAAATGCAACTTGTTACAGCTCTTGTAATACTTGCTATAGTTGTAGTTATTATGGGTTTGGTAGTCTGGGTAGAAACAGCCCAAAGGCAAATTCCAGTTCATTATGCTAAACGCATGGTTGGCAATAAAATGTATGGTGGTAAAGCAAGTTACTTGCCTTTGAAAATTGACCAAAGCGGTGTTATCGCAGTTATCTTTGCTATGTCTGTGATGACAATGCCCTTAACGGTCGCGCAGTTTATGCCTGATTCCCCGTGGGCTCAGAGAATTATGGAATGGATGGGAAGAGGTAGTATAAGTTATTCTTTAATTTATATTGCTTTAATTATCTTCTTCTGCTATTTCTACAATTCAATGACATTCAACCCCAAAGATATTGCAGAAAACATGAAGAAATGGGGCGGTTTTATACCTGGTATAAGGCCTGGGGATCCAACAAGAATTTATATAGAAGGAATTATGAACAGGGTTACACTTTCAGGTGCAATATTTGTTTCCTTGATTGCTGTTTTACCGGATTTTCTTAGAATGAAATTCAATGTTCCTTTCTATTTCGGCGGCACCGCACTTTTGATCGTTGTAGGTGTTGCTTTAGATACTGTGGGCCAAATTCAAGCTCACTTACTGGCGCATAATTATCAGCCTTTAATGAAAGGCAATAAGATAAAAGGGCGCTGGTTTAACGTCGGAGAATAATTTTAGGGCTATGAATATTATCCTTCTTGGTTATCCTGGTGCCGGTAAAGGTACAGAAGCTGAAAACCTTAAAAAGCAAGGTTACTATCATGTTTCTACGGGTGATTTAATCCGTGCGGAAATCAAGAAGGAAAGCCCTTTAGGTAAACAAGTCAAAGACTTAATCAGCAAAGGTAATTTAGTACCTGATGCTTTGATTACCGAAATATTACTTTCAGCCATCAAAGGGAAAGAAAATATTTTGTTTGACGGTTTTCCGAGAACTTTAGCGCAAGCGCAAACTCTAACAAAATATTTACAAGATGCAGGCCAAAAAGTAAAAGTAATTTTACTTAAAGCCAGTGAAGAAGTCGTTTTAAGAAGGCTTACTTCACGCCGCCTTTGCAAAGATTGCGGACATATTGAAAATATTTATTGGCCTTCCTATACAGGCAAGTGTTCAAAATGCGGCGGGGAACTTTATACCCGCACCGACGATACACTTGAAAGTGCAAAGCATCGTTTAGATGTTTTCAGGAAGGAAACAGAACCTCTGCTTGAGTATTACTCAAAAGAAGCAGGTTATATTACTGTTGATGCTTCAAGAAGTGCTGAAGAAGTTTCACTCACAGTAAAACGTGCATTAGAGGTCTAAAAATGGTAGAATTAAAGAGTAGCGAAGAAATCGCTAAAATAAAAGAATCAGGCAGAATAATTGCCAAAGTTCTTAAGAGAATGCAACTTGAAGTCGTTCCGGGTGTCAGCACTTGGGAATTAGATAAAGTTGCAGAAGAGATGATTCGGGCTGAAGGCGCCGTTCCTTCTTTTTTAGGTTACGGTGGGTTCCCGGGCAGTATTTGCACTTCAGTTAATGAGCAAGTAGTGCACGGTATACCTTCAAAGGATGTCATCTTGCGCGAAGGCGATATAGTTGGTATTGACGTCGGCGCATATAAAGATGGCTTTCACGCAGATTCAGCACGAACATTTAGCGTAGGTAAAGTTTCCACTTCGGTCAGCCAGCTTCTTGCTAATACAAGAAAAGCGTTGTACAAAGCGATTGAAGTCGTAAAACCTGGGGTACATCTCGGTGATGTATCCAATGCGGTAGAAACTTATGCTACGGCAAGTGGCTTGGGCATCGTTCGTGATTATTGTGGCCACGGTGTTGGGCGCAAACTTCACGAGGACCCTTGTATCTTAAATTATGGCCCTAAAGGAAAAGGCATAATTTTGAAAGAGGGTATGGTCTTGGCGATTGAACCAATGCTTAACTTGGGTTGTGATGAAGTAGAAGTTTTAGAAGACCAATGGACAGTTGTTACTGCCGACGGACAATATTCGGCACACTTTGAACATACAGTTGCAGTAACAAAAAACGGTGCGCTTATTTTGACGGAGTAACCGCGAGTAAGCCCCCTAAAAAAACGGAGAAGCAATGAGTGATAAAATAGAAGTTGAAGGTAAAGTCCTTGAGGCATTACCAAATGCAATGTTTAAAGTAGAGATCGCAGGCGGTAAAGTAATACTCGGGCATATTTCAGGTAAAATGAGAATGTTTCATATAAGGATTTTACCGGGCGACAAAGTCAGATTAGAGCTTTCCCCGTATGACTTGAGCAAAGGTAGAATAACCTACCGGGAGAAATAAATGAAAGTCAGAGCAAGTGTAAAAAAGATATGTCAAAAATGCAAAATTGTTAAACGTAATGGTGTTGTGCGCGTTATTTGCCCCGTAGCAAAACACAAACAACGCCAAGGTTAAACAGGAGTTAATGAATATATGGCAAGAATCGCAGGTATAGATTTACCTAAAAACAAAAGGATTGATATCGCCCTCCAATATGTATATGGTATTGGGCCTAAAATTGCTAAAGATATTTTGGCAAAAGTAGCGGGCAAAATCACCCCTGAAACTAGAGTTAAAGATTTAACCGAACAACAAGCCGGTTTGCTTAACTCCTTACTTCAAAAAGAATATAAAGTTGAAGGCGAATTAAGAAGGGAAGTTTCACAAAACATTCACCGTCTTATTGAAATTGGTTCTTATGTCGGTAACAGGCACAGAAGGAATTTGCCTTGCCGCGGTCAAAGAACCAAAACCAACAGCAGAACAAGACGCGGCCGCAGGAAAACTGTGGGTGCAAAAGTTAAAGCTGAGTAAAATTTAATTTAAGGTACCAAAAAATGGCAGAAGAAATTAAAAAAGAAAATCAAGCAGCCCCCGCTCCAGTAGCAGAGGCAAAAGCTAAAAAGAAAACAGGCCGCGCGCCTGCTCATGGCGTTGTACATATACAATGCTCTTTTAACAATACCATCGTTACCGTTACCGACGATAAAGGCGGTACAATTGTATGGTCTACTTCAGGTTCACACGGCTTTAAAGGCACCAAAAAAGGTACACCTTTTGCCGCACAAATTACCTGCAATAAAGCAGCAGAAAAGGCCCTTGCATTAGGGATGAAAGAAGTAGCAGTTAAAGTTTGCGGCCCCGGCCAAGGCAGGGAAACAGCCGTCAGAGCTTTGCAACAAGCAGGGCTTACAGTTACCTCTATTAAAGACGTAACACCTATTCCACATAATGGCTGCAGGCCACCTAAAGCGAGGAGAATGTAATTATGGCAAGATACACAGGTCCTTCTTGCAAAAAATGCAGGAAATTAGCATGCAAATTATTTTTAAAAGGTACAAAATGTTACACAAATTGTGTAATGGATAAACTTTCCGCCGTCAAAAAGGGCAAAGCCCCGCGCCGCGCAAAATTATCCGAATACGCAGTTCGTTTACAGGAAAAACAAAAAGCAAAATTTATTTCCGGTATGACGGAAGTTCCTTTTGCAAACCTTTTTACTAAAGCAACAAAAGCAACCGGTCAAACTGGTGTCCAATTCATTAAATATTTGGAAACCCGTCTTGATAATATCGTTAAACGTGCCGGTTTTGCAACCTCACTTCGCTTAGCAAGGCAAATTGTTTTACACGGTCATATCAAAGTAAATGATAAAGTTGTAAACGTTCCTTCTTTGCAATTAAAAATTGGTGATAAAGTTACTTTGGATGCACGCCTTGCAAACAATGTCAACGTTAAACAAGCTTTGGAAGATGCTGAAAAACGCACTCTTCGCCCGAGCTTCCTTGAATTTGATGCAAGCAAATTAACAGTAACATTGCTCCGCTGGCCGGATAGGGAAGAAAGTGCTTACCCCGTCAATGACCAGTTAATAGTTGAACACTATTCTAAATAGTTTGGAGGTTTTTTGTATGGCTTTTGAAAGTTTAGTTTTACCTAAAGCAGTAAAAACAGTTGAAGAAACTGCCACCTATGGCAAATATGTTGCTGAACCTTATGAACCGGGTTTAGGGCATACGGTAGGCAATTCTTTAAGAAGAATCTTGCTTTCTGGGCTTGAAGGTGCTGCTGTTAGCGCTGTTAAAATTGCAGGTGTTGTACACGAATACAGCACCATCCCAAATGTTAGGGAAGATGTTATACAAATCCTCTTAAACTTAAAGAAATTAAGAGTTAAAATGGACGATTCCGCTCCGCGCCAATACTTGCACCTTGAAGTTGCAAAAGAAGGTGTTGTAACCGGTGCAGATATTACCGAAACTGCCGGTGTGGAAATTGTTAATAAAGATTTAGCCATTGCCACTTTAGACGCAGGCGCAAAACTTGTTATGGAAATTGAAATTTCCAAAGGCCGCGGTTATGCTGAGGAAAACCTCAAAGTAACCCGCCCCGCAGGTTTTATGCCGATTGACTCCATCTTCTCACCTATCTTAAAGGTGCATTATGATGTTGAGCCGGCACGCGTTGGGCAGAAAACAGACTATGACCGCTTAATTATTGAAATTACTACCGACGGTACTTTGGAACCGCGCGTAGCATTACATAAAGCAGCAGTCAGGTTATCACAATCTTTACACATCTTTACAGTTGAAGGTGCGGAAGCCGAATTTGATGAAGTTCCTACACAAGAAGCACCGGTAAAAGAAGAAGAACCGGATAATGAAGTTCTCTCCCAACCTGTTGAGATGCTTGAACTTTCACAACGTTCATTGAATTGTTTAAAAGCAGCCAATATCAAAACCATTGGCGAACTTACTGCTAAAACCGAAAAGCAGCTTAATATGGTAAAGAACTTCGGTGCAAGGTCTTTACAAGAAGTACAAGAAAGATTAGCGGCGATGAAGTTAAAGTTAGCAGAGATTAAGGAGTAATTTTATGATTAAGAATACAGGTGTTCGCAAACTTGGTAAAACGACCTCTCACCGCAAAGCAATGCTTGCCAATATGGCCCAAAGCATTATCTTGCATGAGGAAGTTAAAACCACTTTACCGAAGGCAAAAGAAGTCAGACGCGAAGTTGAAGCCTTGATTACTTTAGCCAAACAGGGCGAAAAGTTGGCCCTTAAAAATGCTGTTACAGATAAAACTGTTTACAAAAAACTTGTTGAAGTTTTATCTGAACGCTATGCCACCCGTAACGGCGGTTACACCCGCATTTACAGGGCCGGTATCCGCAAAGGCGATAATGCCGAAGTGGCAATTATAAAATTGGTGGCTTAATATGTTTCTGGACTATTTAGGCGGGTTGTTTTCTAATGATATGGGTATGGACCTTGGCACTGCCAACTGTCTTATTTATGTTAAAGATAAAGGCATTGTGTTAAGCGAACCGTCCGTCGTCGCTTTAGACAAAGACACCGGCGAGGTTAAAGCCGTCGGCACCCAAGCAAAACAAATGCTTGGCAGAACACCCGCCAATATAGTCGCGGAAAGGCCTATGAAGAACGGGGTTATTGCTTCTTTTGGCGTAACACAAAAAATGATACGCTATTTTATCAGAAGCGTACATAACAGGAAATCTTTACTCCGCCCCCGTATCGTTATAGGTATACCTTCTTCTACCACCGAAGTGCAACGCCGCGCCGTTGAAGACGCAGCAAAGCAAGCCGGTGCAAGGGAAGTTATTTTAATTGAAGAACCTATGGCCTCAGCCATGGGTGCAGGTTTGGATATTAATGAACCGCATGCCAACATGATCGTTGATATCGGCGGCGGTACAACGGAAGTTGCAGTCATTTCACTCGGCGGAATGGTCGTTGCAAACTCTATTGATATCGCAGGTGATGAAATTACAGATTGCATTGTCCAATACTTTAGAAAGAAATACAATTTAATTATCGGTGAAACTACCGCCGAAGAAGTTAAAATAAATATCGGCTCCGTTTATTCTTTGGAAGAAGAAATGAGCATGGAAGTCAAAGGGCGCGACCAAACACAAGGTTTACCGCGTACCATGACAGTTACATCTGATGAAATCCGCCAAGCAGTTCTTGAACCTGTCCGCGCAATTGTTGATTTAGTAAAAAGAACTTTGGAAGAAACCCCGCCCGAACTTGCAGCAGACCTTGTTGATAGGGGTTTAGTTGTTGCAGGCGGTGGCTCACTCTTAAGAGGTATAACGGAACTTATTCATAAGGAAACCGATATCCCTGTCCGCCGTGCGGCAGACCCGTTAAGATGTGTTGCTTTAGGTACAGGCAAATGCCTTGAATTTTTAGCCGAAGGCAAAAACTTCTTTGTTGATTAGTTTTTATTTGTTTTAAGAACTCCCCCATATTTTTTAGTGTGGGGGAGTTTTTTTATTTAATAATCTTAGACGTAAAAATATAAAATATTATTTTTAGCACACTTTGTGCTAAAAAATATGGTATAATATACTTGTACTTAAAATTGCGAATATTTAAGGAGAATAAAAAATGAAAAAGTTAGTTTTAACCCTGCCATTTTTGTTTTTAGCGAACTTGGCATTGGCCTCAGGTTTTGGGCTTTATGAATTTAGTGCACGTGGTAATGCTATGGGTGGTGCAGTTTTAGCCGGTGAAGCAGAACCTGCCTCACTTGCATTAAACCCTGCACTTATTACTGAACTTCCGGGCAAACAAATTCAAACCGGTGTAACAGTTGTTACTGCAGCTGGCGGTGTGATTTATGGCGGTGTTAACGGCGAATCAAAACGCCAATGGTGGCCTTTGCCTAATTTCTTTTATACACAACAAATTGATGACAGATGGTGGTGGGGTTTGGGTGCTATGGCACGTTTCGGTTTAAGTAATGATTATACCCACAAAAATTGGTTAGGTCCAACTGCCAACAGTTTATATCATGTTGGTGTTACAACATTTTCACTTCAACCGACAGTCGCATATAAAGCAACAGATAGATTATCAGTATCTTTAGGTGCTGAAGTACAATATTTAAACTTTACTGAAAAAGTACATTTTGGTGCTGCCGATACAAACATGAATCTTGATGGTGATAGTTATGCTCTTTCAGGTATGGTAGCATTGTTTTACAATGCAAATGAAAAGGTTAACTTCGGTGCAAGTTTCCGTATGAGAAATGACCACAGTGTAGAAGGTCCCGCAAAGTATAGCAGAAATATTCCTACTAAGTTTGTAAATGGTGGCGATTTCTGGGGCGATATTACTTTCCCTGCTCAACTTGCTTTGGGTGTTTCTTACAGGCCTGTTGAAAGATTATTAATTGAAGCAAACTGGACCAATGTTTTCTGGAGTTGCTTTAGAGCCGTTGATATTTATTTTGACTATGCACCAGGCACAGGGGCTCCTGGCTTAATGAACGGTGGAACTACAGATTTAAATAATGCTAAACACTATCAAGATGCTTACAGAATCGGTGTTGGTGCGGAATATACTTTAAGTGATAATGTTAAACTTCGCGGTAGTTTCATTTTTGACAAATCTCCGTTAAATCATCAATATATGGATGTTATGTTGCCTGTTGATGACCGCTATATTATTGGTACAGGTGCAGGTTTCAAACTTAGTGAAAATGTTATCTTAGACGTAAGTTATTCTTTCTTGTATGCAACTTCACTAAACGGTACAGCATTTAAAGAAGATTTTACTGTATCTCCATCTGTAATTTCTCAACTCCCTGTTCACTACAAGAGCGCAACTAGCCATTTAATGGGTTTAAGCTTCAGATATAAATTCTAAGAAACTAAATTGAATTTTGCCAAAGTAAATATTCTTCAGCAAAGTTTTTAAGGAAGTTTTCTAAAAGAGCGTCAATATTTTGGGCGCTCTTTTTTATTTGTTTGATTGAGGTCGCTTCTAAATCTTCGGGTAGTTTATTGTTTACATTTATGCCTACACCAACCAAAAGCAAGTTTAAATTATTTTCGGTAGTTTGGCTTTCAATTAAAATGCCGGCAATTTTCTTGTAGGTTTTGCCTTGCAAAGCAAGAACATCATTTGGCAATTTGATTTCTGTTTTTAAATCATAATCTGTTTCCAAAGTTCTGGCTAGGGCTTTGCCTGTTTGGTAAGATAAATCTCTTAAATTTGACATCTTTTTGGGCCTTAAAAGCAAGGTAAAATAAAGCCCGCCCGGGTTTGAGGACCAACTCCGTTCATATTGCCCGCGGCCTTGCATTTGCGCGGCTGCGGTAATTAAAATACTTTCTTTTGGGAATATTGGTGCAATGTCTTTAGCGACTGTTTGGGTGGAAGTTATTTTCCCGAGTTTCAAAACCTTATCTACTGTAAGCATAAATACATTTTACCTTTTTTGGGCCTATAAGCCAAATGAAATAGGTCTTTTGGGTAAGACTTATTAGGACCAAATACCCTTGTCAAAAGCGCATTTAATGCTTAATATATATTATATATGGGTATAAAGTATCTCAAAAAAATAATCTGCATGGTATTAATAGCGACATTGTTAATAAACGCAATGCCGACGGAAGTATTTGCGCAGTTATTGACAGACGAGATGCGCAGGGAGATGGAAATATCTGCACATCAAGAGACAAAGATG
>JAZNAY010000003.1:0-74981 GCA_045586725.1 Elusimicrobiaceae bacterium
GGCGGCTGTGCTGGCGTGGATAGTGAGAACTCCGAGAATGGCTATGGTTTTTAAGAGATCGATCACGATGTCGCGTTTGGGCGCCTTGGGGGGAGACTGGGTCATAACTACACTCCTTTTCTTTTGCATCTTATACTATGATAACATTGTTTTTGATTAATGTCAATAGCACAAGAGCTTGACATAGACTTTCTTTTGGTGAAAAAGATTTGAAAAATCAGTTGAAAATGCAGGATATATAGGGTATAATTAATTGTTAATTTCAAATAAAGGAGTCTGTAAAATGATAAAGGATATAATTGAACTTCTTAAGGAATATGACCCCGAGGTGGGTGCCGGCATCGAGGCTGAGTATAAGAGACAGAAGAGAGGTCTTGAGCTTATCGCAAGTGAGAACCTTGTTTCCGAGCCCGTTATGCTTGCAATGGGTACTCATCTTACAAATAAATATGCAGAGGGCTACCCCGCAAAACGCTATTACGGCGGATGTGAATACGTCGATATTGTTGAAAGTTTGGCAATAAACCGTGCAAAAGAATTATTTAAAGCGGAAGGCGCAAATGTGCAACCGCACAGCGGTGCGCAAGCAAATTTGGCTGCATACTTTTCTTTAATAAATGTAGGTGATACCGTTATGGGTTTAAACCTTTCCCACGGCGGGCATTTAACACATGGGCATCCTTTAAATTTCAGCGGAAAATTTTTTAAGATGTTTGAAATAAACGTAAGAAAAGATACTGAAGAAATTGATTACGACGAAGCATATAAAACCGCACAAAGTGCAAAGCCGAAATTAATTATGGCAGGTGCTTCAAATTATTCCCGTATTTTTGATTGGGCTTATTTAAGAAAGATTGCTGATTCCGTCGGCGCATATTTGGTTTGCGATATCGCGCATTATGCCGGCCTTGTTGCGGCAGGCGAATATCCAAGCCCTGTGCCATACGCAGATATCGTTACAACCACAACACATAAAACTTTACGCGGTCCGCGCGGTGGCTTGATTTTATGTAAAGAAAAATATTTAAAGCAAGTTAATTCTTCCGTATTCCCGGGTATACAAGGCGGGCCACTGATGCACGTTATTGCCGGCAAAGCGGTTTGTTTTGGCGAAGCATTAAAACCGGAATTTAAAGAATATCAAAAACAAATCAAAAAAAATGCACAGGCCTTATGTGCGGAAATGAAAAACAAAGGTTACCGCATCGTTGCAGGCGGAACAGATTGCCACGTTTTTTGTGTTGATTTAACTTCTAAAAACATTACCGGAAAAGCGGCCGAAACCGCACTTGATAAAGCAGGCATAACTTGCAATAAAAATACTATTCCTTATGACACGCAAAAACCATTTATTGCAAGCGGTATCAGGCTTGGTACACCGGCGGTAACAACACGCGGTATGAAAGAAAAAGATATGACAACAATCGCTGATTTTATTGACCGCGCAATACTTAACGCAAATGATGAAAATAAACTTGCGCAAATTGCGGAAGAAGTTAAAAACTTTCTTAAAAATTTCCCATTATATGAAGGAGGCGTTTTATGATAGATGTAGGTATTATCGGCGGTAGCGGGCTTTGTAATTTGGAAGGCCTTAAAAATAAAAAAGAAGTTGCGGTTAAAACACCATTTGGAAACCCGTCTGACAAAATTATTACGGGTGAACTTGCCGGTGTTAAAATCGGCTTTCTTGCACGCCATAACAGGAAACATATTTTTACGCCTACGGAAGTTCCTTACCGCGCAAATATTTACGCCTTAAAAAAACTTGGCGCGCGCGTAGTTTTGGCTTTTAGTGCCGTTGGTTCTTTAACAGAAAAAATGCCACCGAAAACTTTAGTTTTCCCCGACCAAGTTGTTGATAAAACAACATTAAGAGCAAATACTTTCTTCGGTAATGGCCTTGTAGGCCACGCGCCTTTCGGTGAACCTTTTTGCAAATGCTTGCGCGAACTTTTAATTAAAGAAGCAAAGAATTTAAAAATTCCGCACTCAAAAAACGGAACTGTTATTGCGATGGAGGGCCCGGCTTATTCAAGCAAAGCGGAAAGTAATTTCCACCGCAAAATGGGTTGGCATTTAATTGGTATGACCGCTTGCCCGGAAACAAAACTTGCACGCGAAGCAGGCCTTGCTTTTGCCTTAACTGCGATGGTTACCGATTATGATTGCTGGAAGGAAGATGACGACGGTGTAACCCACGCAAAAGTTTTGGAAACAATGAAAACGAATGAAGTTTACGCTAAAAAACTTTTAGCGGCTGTTTTACCGAAAATCAAAAAATTAAAACGCTGCGGTGCTTGCAATGAAACTTTGCTTGATACATTTTCTGCCGAGCAACGCAAAGCACACAAAGCCACTTGGCAAAAGTTGAAAGTTGTGTTGGAAAAATAAAAAAAAGGAGAATTTATGCGAGTCATTAGAACACTTATATTTTGTTTAGTATGTTTTCTTGTTGTCGGTTGTCAAAAAACTGATGAAGAAAAATTCATGCAAGCGGTACAAGACGGAAATGTACAACTTGTAGAAGAATATATTAATAAAGGTGTTAATGTTAACAATAAATACCAAGAAGGTATGACCGCTTTAATAAAAGCAAGTGCAATGGGCTATACAGAAATCGTAAAAGAATTGATTAAAGCCGGTTCTGATGTTAACGCTAAAAATGATGATGGTCTTAATGCTTTGATAGTAGCAAGTGCACAAGGCCATACAAAAATAGTTAAAGAATTAATTAAAGCCAAAGCCGATCTTAATGCTGCTGATACGGATGGTATAACAGCTTTAATGGGAGCCTGTCTCAATGGACAAGCAGAAGTTGTAAAAGAATTAATAAAAGCAAAAGCAAATGTTAATTTGGTAAATAGAGAAGGTACAAGTGCCTTAATATATGCAATTTCAGCATATAACACGGAAATCGTAAAAGAATTAATTAAAGCAGGCGCAAATGTAAATTGGAAAAACAGTAAATATGGTAATATTACAGCTTTAATGTTAGCCAGCGGTAAAGGTAATATGGAAATAGTTAAAGAATTAATTAAAGCAGGAGCTAATATAAACGCTAAGTCACAAGATGGATCGACTGCATTAAAGATTGCTAAGCAAGAAGGGCATACAAAAATAGTAAATCTACTCAAACAGGTCGGTGCAAAAGAATAAAAGTTATTTTAGAAAAATAATTTTATTTTCCTACTAAAAACCATACTTATATAATAGGTATGGTTTTTTATAAGCGCAAATGGTCTATATTTGGTAAAATTTAAGGGATGACTATTATAAGTAAGTACATATCCAAAAATTTCCTGACAATGTTCGTCGGGATACTGTTTGTTATCGTATTTGTGATATTTATGGGGCAGTTTTCCCGTATATTTTCTTATGCTATGCAATACGGGGCAAATATTTTTTGGGTAATGTCAATGATGATATATTTACTACCGGATATTTTAGTTTTAAGTTTACCAATATCATTTCAAATTGCTTTACTGATGACCTTAACTAACCTCTCAAAAACAGGGGAAATTTTGGCTATGCGCGCCTCAGGCTTATCCTTTAAAGAAATTACGAGCCCGATATTTTTTATGGCAGTATTTTTGACTTTGGTTTTGATTTCCTTAAACGGCTTTTTCAGCCCGCTTGCTTTAAGAAATTTAAACGAGCAAAAAAATGAACTTTCTTCAAAAATTTCAAAGATTTCCCTTGAACCTCGCACCTTTATTGATTTGGGCAATTGGGAATTATACACCGAAGAAGGCGATAAAGCACGCAAGAACTTTACGCAAGTTTTACTCACACGCAAAAATGATGACAGCGCCCTAAACACCAAAATAAATGCGGCGCAAGGCAATTTTGTTACGGAGCAAAACGGCATAAAAATTTTATTAACAAAGGGCCAAATGCAACGTGTCAGCGAACAGGAAACAGGCAAAATTATAACTGCAGAATTTGATAAATTTAATTTATTTATCCCGCTTGCCAAAGAAACAAAAAAACGCGATTTAAAACCATCTGAACAAACCACTTTACAACTGTTAGAAAATTTAAAAAATAAGCAGGGAACGGAAAAAGATTTCGCAGATTATAAATCCCAACCCGGAACGCGGTTTTCCTGGGCTTTAGCGCCGCTAATATTTTTCTTTTTAACTTGCCCCGTTGCATTTATAAAAGGCAAAAGCGCAAACAGGGCCGCGGCGATGGCTCTCAGTTTAGTTTTCATTTTGGGGTACTTTGGTTTGCTTACCGTTTTACGTGATTTGGCAGAAAAGTTACCTATTACCGCCCTTGCTTTGCCTTTGCCGCTACTTACGCCCATAATTGGGTTTATCGTCGGCAAAATTTTGTGGAAAAAGAGGTTACAAGACTAATGTCCATAATTTCAAAATATATTGCAAAAAAGTTTTGGGGGCCTTTCCTTTTTATCTTATGTATTTTTTGCGTACTTGTGTTTTTGGGCGACAGTATTGAAAAAATACGTTGGATAAATTCCTATAACACCACCTTGCGTATGGTGCTTAAATATTCACTTTTTACTTTGCCTGCGTGGATAGTGCAACTCTTGCCGATTGCCTGTTTACTTAGTGGACTTCTTGTTATAACCGATATGATTTCCACCGGGGAGTGGACTGCTTGCTTGGCCGGCGGTTTTACAGTTAGGCAAATTTTTAAACCTTTGCTTATTTGCATAGGCATTGTTGCGGTGCTCGGTTTTTGCGTGCAGGAATTTGTTGTGCCTGATTTTACAAAGCGCGCGGAACTAACTTTTCAACGTAAAATTAAAGGTAAAAAAGATTGGTATTTAAATGTTCAAAATGACGTTACTTTGCGTTTAGATGACAGGCGCATTTTATTTGCAAAACAAGTTAAAGCAGACGTCGGCTTAATGGAAGGTATGTTTATTGATATCTATGGCGATGACCTTTCCTTAAAAGAACAAATACAAGCCAAACGTTTTGTTTGGGACAGCGCGCAAAAAGTGTGGAATTTTGAAGACGGTATTTTAAGAAAATTCGGCAAAGAAGCAAAAGTTACCGAAGAATATTTTGACAAACTTGCCTCCGATTACACCGTTGAACCGGCCGAAATTGCCCTCGGCAAAACGGAAGCGGACTTTTTAAGTATACGCGAAATTTTAACACGCATAAAATTCCTAAATAAAAGCGGTTTAAAAGTTAACCAGGAATATACTTTTTTGCAGACGAAACTTGCCGCACCTTTTGTTACGCTGATTGTTTGCCTGCTCGGTATGCCACTTGCGATTGCATTAAAACGCTCGTCAAAATTACTGAATATAGTTGCCGCAATTGCCATCGGCTTTGGGTTTTGGTGGCTTGTATCTGTTTTATCTTCTGCCGGGCAAAGCGGGATGATGCCCGCCTGGCTTGCCGCCTGGGGCCCTGTAATATTTTTCAGCGTCGTAATTTATTTTGAATTCAAAAAACTTCGTATCTGAAGCCTCTTAAATGCTATAATTTATATGTGATAAAGGGTTTCTTTAGAATCTTTAAAACAAAAACTTTTTTGCTCCTGTTCCTTGGGGTAAGTTTTTTATTTATATTCCTAACGGCAGGGATTACCTATTATATAGTTTCAGGTATTCCGCCTGTGTATGAACTTGAAGATTATTCCCCCTCACTTACTACAAAAGTTTTTGATAAAAATAATAATTTGATTTATGAATTTTCCGTAGAAAAACGCCAACTTGTTCCGCTTGCGGATATCCCGGTTGACATTCAAAACGCGGTTATCGCGATGGAAGATAGGGAATTTTTTGAACATAGCGGGTTTTCACTTAAAGGTATTTTCCGTGCTTTGATGAGCGATATTTTAACAGGTAAAGCGGCGCAAGGCGGTTCTACTTTAACACAGCAACTTTCGCGCGGTGTGTTTTTGAGTAAAGAGAAAAAACTTATCCGTAAAGTGCGCGAAATATTTTTAGCAGTTCAAATTGAACACGCTTTCAGTAAACAAGAAATACTTCAACTTTACTTAAATGAAATTTATATGGGTGAGGGCGCTTACGGCGTAAAAACTGCCGCAAAACGTTACTTCGATAAAGATTTGCAAGATTTAACTTTGGGTGAAAGCGCTATGCTTATCGGTGTCATACCTTTACCGAGCAGATATAACCCCTTTTCTAATCCCGAGCAAGCAAAACTGCGCAGGTCACTTGTATTAAACTCCATGCTTGAAATGGGCTTTATTACTGAAGACGAAGCCAGAAAAGCAAATGCAGAACCTTTACCAACGAAGAAAGGAACAGCCTCAAAACCCGGGCTTTACTTTATTGAACATATACGCCGTATACTTGAACCGAAATACGGCTTTGATACCTTCTGGAAAGGTGGTCTAAACATTTATACAACTATTGATATTGAAAAGCAAGCCATAGCCGAAAAAATAATGGACGAAAAACTAAACGAATATGACAAAAAAATAGCGGAAAATTTAGGTATAGAACTTGTGGATGACTCCATTGCAAAAGAAGAAGGCATGGGTGAGCAGGAAGAAAATAAAGAAGAAACAGAACAAGATGCTAAAAAACAACAAGATTACCCAAAACTCCAAGGCGCATTTTATATGCGCGACGTTAAAACCGGTGCGATACGTGTAATGGTAGGCGGTAGAAACTATGAAGAATCCCGCTTTAACCGCGTAACACAGGCAAAACGCCAACCAGGTTCTTCTTTTAAACCTTATGTTTGGATGGCAGCACTGGAAAAGGGTTATACACCAACATCTACTATCCGCGATTTGGATATGGTGTTTTACTTTGACGGCAATAACTGGAATATGTTTGATGAGGCTAAAGATCAATACTCCCTTTCGCTTGCCTCTCAACCGTTTATGTACACTAAAGATTTTGATGTTTGGGCACCTAAAAACTTTGGAGGGAATTCATCGGGGTTAAGCACTTTAAGGCGCGCTTTGGAACTTTCCAAAAACTTAGTTGCAATCAACTTAATTGATGCTGTTACACCTAAAAGAGTTATTGATGTCGCACGCCGTGCAGGTATTAAAGGTAATTTGCCGAATGCACCGGCTTTGGCACTCGGCTCAGCAGTTGTTACGCTAGAAGAACATTTAAACGCACTAAGCACTTTTGCAAATAAAGGTGTGCACGTTGATGACTACGCCATTGAACGTGTTGAGGACCAAAACGGCCGTGTTTTAGAAAGACATATACCTTTTGAAAAACAGGCTTTTAAACCGCAAGATGCTTATTTGTTAATCAATATGATGAAAGGTGTTGTGGCGCGCGGTACAGGCGGTGCGGCACGTGCTTTAGGCCGCCCGATTGCCGGCAAAACAGGGACTTCCCAAAATCACCGCGATATGTGGTTTATCGGTATGACACCGAGTTACGCGGCAGGTGCTTGGATGGGTTATGATGATGACACTTCACAAGAAAGCGGCAAATGGACCGGCGGTGGTACAGTTGCCCCGTGGTGGACTTCCATTATGCAAGAACTTTTAAAAGATGAACCTGTTGAAGATTTTCCTGTCCCGGACGGTATTGAATTTGTTTTCGTTAATACAGAAACAGGCAAACTTGCATTACCTGCAGACCGCAATAAATTCTTGGAAGCCTTTAAAAAAGGTACAGCCCCAAGTTCGTTCTAACTTATAAATTTACACTATTTATTTTGGGAGATTAAATTAAGGAACTCTGCTTCCGTTAAAACTTTTACGCCGAGTTCTTCAGCTTTTTTTAGTTTTGAGCCGGCTTCTTTACCTGCCACAACGGCATAAGTTTTGCTTGAAACGGAACTTGAAACTTTTGCGCCGTTTTCTTTAGCTAAATTTTGGGCTTGTTCGCGGGTTAATGTTTCAAGTTCACCGGTAAAAACGAAAGTTTTGCCCTCAAGTATTGCGGAAGTTTTTTGTTTTACAGGCTCAAATTTTAAGCCAAGTGATTCAAAATTTTTAAGTTCGGTTTGAACTTCTGCGGAATTAAAAAAATCAAAAATACTTTGTGCGGCAACTTCGCCGATTTCAGGTATTTTGGCAAGTTCTTCAACAGTTGCTTTACTTAAATTTTCTAAAGTACCGAAGTGGCGCGCTAAAGTTTCCGCCATTTTTGCGCCGATATGGCGTATACCTAAAGCAAAAATAAATTTGTCTAATGGGCGGTGTTTTGAATTGTCAATAGCCGTCAATAAATTATCTGCCTTTTTATCGGCAAATGCTTTTAAAGACATTAAATCAAATAAAGTTAAATTATAAATATCGCTTAATTTTTTTATGGATTGATAATCAACAAGTTGGTCTATTACCACATCGCCAAGACCCTCAATATCCATAGCACCGCGTGAAGCAAAATGTTTGACGCGCCTTTTAATTTGTGCAGGGCAGTTGGGGTTTATGCAACGAAGTGCAACTTCCCCCTCTTCTTTAACCAAAGCGCCTTTGCAAACCGGGCAAATTGTGGGTTCTACGACAGGTTTTGCATCGGCAGGGCTGCTTACAACTTCTAAAACTTTAGGGATAACTTCACCCGCACGTTCAATTAAAACTGTATCGCCAATTTTTAAATTAAGACGTCTAATTTCGTCAAAATTATGCAAGGTGGCTGATGTTATTGTAACGCCGGCGCATTTAACCGCTTCAAGCACTGCAACAGGTGTAATAACCCCTGTTCTGCCAACGCCAAAAGAAATATCTTTAACCACAGTTTTAACACGCTCGGCTGGGTATTTAAAAGCCTCCGCCCAACGCGGTGTTTTTGCGGTTACACCCAAAATTTTTTGCAAAGCAAAAGAGTTTACTTTTATTACAAGCCCATCGGCATCATAAGGCAGATTATGAAGTTCTGTTTTAAACTTACGGTAAAATTCAATAACTTTATTAAAATCTGTAAAAGTTTCCCTAACAGGTGAAACAGGCAAACCGAGTGCTTTACATTTATCAATAAAACCACTGTAACTGTTAAAATCAAAATCACTTGCACCAAAAGAGTGAATATAAAATTTTAAAGGGCGTTCTGCAGTAACACGCGCATCTTTTTGCCTAAGTGAACCGGCAGCAGCATTACGGGCATTTGCAAAGGGCGGGAGGTCTTTATCTTCCTGCATTTCATTTAATTTTGTAAGAGCGTCCTTAGGTAAAAAAACTTCACCGCGTACTTCAAATAAACCCTTATTTTCACCGGCAAGTTTAAGCGGAATATTTTTTATTGTTTTTGCGTTTTGAGTGATATCTTCACCAATTTTACCATCCCCACGCGTCGCTGCGGTTTTTAAAACACCGTCGATATAAGTTAAGGAACAAGATAAACCGTCAATTTTACTTTCCACTACCATTTCAAAATCACGTGAATTTAAAGTTTTGGCTGTACGTTCATACCAAGCGCACATTTCTTCTTCATTATAGGTATTATCTAAAGACATCATTGGAACAATATGTTCCACAGGTTCAAAACTTGAGGAAGATTTACCGCCAATGCGTTGAGTTGGAGAGTCCGGTGTAATTAAAGAAGGGTCTTGCTTTTCCAAATTTTTCAGACGAGTATAAAGCAAATCATACTCATAATCGGAAATTTCCGGTTTATCTAAATTGTAGTAAAGATTATTATGGTACCAAAGCAGTTTTCTTAAATTTTCGGCTTCTGTTTTTTTATCCATTTTTCCGCTCGGCTTTAATGCGGTCTAAAAGTCCATTGATAAATTTACCTGATTTATCAGTAGAATATTTTTTTGAAAGTTCTATTGCTTCGTCAATGATTGCCGGTACAGGTGCTTTATCAGCGCTGAAAACGATTTCATAAGTTGCCATACGCAAAATACAACGATCAACGGAAGACATACGGTCCACAGACCAATTTTTAGCATAAGAACTTAAAATTTTATCAATTTTACTTTTATTGCTAAAAGTGCCTACAACGAGGTCTTTGCAAAAGGGAAAGGTGTCTTCTTCTAAATTATTATAGAAGTTATTTACATATACACCAGCCTCGCTTGCTGACATTGAAGCAGCATCTGTAATGTACAAAGTTTGGAGGGCATATTCTCTAGCTAGTCGTCTTTTGCTCATAAATAAACTCTCAAATTTTAATTATCTACTTAACACTTCAAAAAAATTTTCTTCGCCATCATGTCTAGGCCAACCGAGTTCATTAGCAATCTTAACCGGTAAAGCACTGCCATTTATAGCCTGAAAAAGGCCCAAAGCCTCCACACGTGCAGTACGGGGGTCAACTTCCACCCGATAATTGAGGGCCCAATCGTCGCCGCAACTAAGTCTTATTACTTTCACTCTGTTTGAAGGAGTCAAGAGTTGAAACAAGCAATTATCTGACCTTCTAACAGCCACAGTACTATTTTGTGATATCGGTCCAAAGTCATTTCTTGTCAAAGAAAGTTCAAATAAAGAAATCGGAAATTGTTGATGAACATTATAGAAGTCGATTATGTCATTTTGCAAAGCCTGCATAAGCCCCAAATTACTTACAATCCTTGACTTTAGTGCTGATGTCCTGTATTGAGGTATAGCAATTGCAATTATGATAAGAATTGTCATAATAACCGCAGTTAATTCAATTAAAGAAAACCCTCTTTTATTTTTAAACATAAAATCCTCCGTTTTTTAAATAATAGCAAATTATTTACAAAAAGTTAAGATAAACATTTGTCTTAAAAATATGATACAATAGCGTTGTTCCCGCGCACGCGAGATTATCATATTTAGTACAGGAGAGTTTTATGGATTTTAATTTACTTTCAAAATTAACCTCGACCCCGGCACCGTCCGGCAGGGAAGAAATTTTACGTGATATCGTTTTAAATTTAGTTAAACCTTATGTAGATGAAGTAAAAGTTGATAAACTCGGCAACCTTGTTACATATAAGAAGGGTACCGGCAAAACAAAGTTAATGCTCACTGCACATTTAGATGAAGTTTCCATGCGTGTGCGTTATATTGAACCAAACGGTTTTTTACGTTTTGCTTTAACAGGCGGGATTGACCCAAGGACTTTACTCGCACAACGTGTTGTTATTATGACGGAAAAACATGGTATGATTACCGGCGTAATCGGCGCAAAACCGGCACACTATTTGACCGCTGCAGATAAAGCCGCTATAACGGAAAATTCACTTTTTATCGACCTCGGTTTAGATTATAAAAAAGTTTCCGAAATTATAACTATCGGGGACCCTGCTGTTCTAGAGCGTACACCCATTGAACTTGGGGAAAATTGCGTTTGCTCTAAAGCACTTGATGACAGGGCCGGTGTTTATGGTTTAATTAAACTCCTTCAAAATTTACCAAAAGAACACAGCACAAATATTTATGCTGTTTTTACGGTAGAAGAAGAATTTGGTTTAGTAGGCGCTGAGGCTGCCGTTTTCCACATAAACCCGGATATTGCCTTAACTATTGACACAACCGGTGCGCTTGATACCCCTGGTATTCCACCGCAAGATTATGTATTAAATGTCGGTAAAGGTGTTGGTATAACTTTGGCGGATAAAGGAACATTATCAGACTATAAACTTACAAAACTTTTAAGGAAATTAGGAACTGAACATAATATTCCTTATCAATTACGTGTGGCTTCACGCGGATCTAATGATGCGAAAGCCATACAAAGATGCGGTGGCCCTGCGGCGGCATGCCCTATAAGCATACCTGTAAGATACATACACTCAAATGTTGAAGTTGCCTGCAAAACGGATATTGAAGCGGCTTGGCAACTCGTGCTTGAACTTGCAAAAAGTAATTTAGAGGATTTCTAAATGATAAAAAGCCAAAATATTTTAATACTTAAAAAGCAAGGTTCTTACTATAGAGCGGAAGATTTATTTCAAGAAGAATCATTGAAACTAAGCGAAAATGAACTTAATGATTTAAACAAACTTGATGTAATGTACCGCGCCTTATGTGCCATACTTTATAATTTTGCACAAACGGGGCATCCGGGCGGCAGTATATCTTCCGGTAAAATTGTGCAAAATTTACTGTTTAACCAAATGGCTTATAATTTCAAGGATCCCAATGAAGAAAGCGCCGATATCATTTCTTATGCGGCAGGCCATAAGGCACTAGGGTTATATGCTTTATGGGCTTTAAGAAATGAAATTGTAAAAAATTATGCACCGGAAATGCTTGCTGATGAAAAACGCCAAATACGCTTTGAAGATTTGTTGGGGTTTAGAAAGTCCCCCGCAAATAACAGCAAACTTTTTAAACAATTTAATGCCAAATCTTTAGACGGCCACCCTGAGCCTTTAACACCTTTTGTTAAACTTGCAACCGGTGCATCGGGCGTAGGTTTTGGTGCAAGCGTAGGGCTTGCTTTGGGTGCTGCTATAACTTACCCGCAAAATACCCCAAAAGTTCACGTTTTGGAAGGTGAAGGCGGTTTAACCGCCGGCAGATGTGCTGAGGCTATGGCAATAGCATCACGTTCCGGGCTTGATAATTTGGTTGTACATCTTGATTGGAACCAGGCTTCAATAGATAGTGATAAAGTTACCGAAGAAGACGGCACACCAGGTGATTATGTCGCTTGGGAACCGGCGGAACTTTTCTACTTAAACGGTTTTAATGTTATTTACGTTAAAGAAGGCCTTAATTTTGCGCATATTTATGCTGCGCAAAAATTTGCCGAAACATTAAATAACGGACTGCCTACCGCGATAGTTTATAGAACAATAAAAGGCTGGCATTACGGGCTTGAAGGCAAAGCAAGCCATGGCAGTGGCCATAAATTATGTTCACCGGAATTTTATAAAACAATGGAAGAATTTGAAAACACTTTCAATGTAAAAATTCCGCATCTTTGTGAAGGGCAAGAAGTTGAAGATTGTTTCTATGAAAATTTACTGACTTTGCGAAATGTAATAACTTCGAACAGAGATTTATTTGCACATTTTGCAAATAAGATAAAAGAATCAGCACACCGTTTGCAAAATTTAGCACGCACTGCTAAAAAATTCAATACAGAAGACATTTATACCGCTTTTACACCTAAAAATATTCCAGAGGAATTTGTTTTTAAACCCGGTCAAAACCCGACTTTAAGGGCGACAATGGCTGATGCACTTGCAAAAATCAGTAAAGAAACTTTTGGAACTTTAATTGTAGCAACGGCAGATTTATCAGGCTCAACAGGGGCAGGCAAAATTGCTTATGACAGTAAAGGGTTTTACAATAAGAAAACTAACCCCGACAGCCGTTTAATTTCAAGCGGTGGTATTGCCGAAGACGGTTTAAGCGCTGTTATGAGCGGGGTTTCCGCTTACGGTAAACAACTTGGGGTTGCAGCATCTTACGGAGCATTTACTTCTGCTATGATGCATACACAAGCGAGGCTGCACGCCATCGGTCAACAAGGTTATGAGGAAGCAACAGGTAAAGGTAAAAATACTTTTATTATCTTTACAGGCCACGCAGGTTTACCGACAGGCCCTGACGGTCCAACCCACGCTGATCCGCAAATGTTACAACTAATTAGTGAAGATTTCCCAAAAGGTTCGGCAATAACTTTAACACCTTTGGACGGAAATGATGTTTGGCCGGTTTTAACGGCTGCTTTAAATAAAAGGCCGGCGGTTTTATACCCCGTTGTTACGCGCCCCAATGTTAAAATTACCGACAGGGCTGCTTTAGGTGGTGATAAACCGTATAAAGCAAAAAACGGTGTCTATGCACTTTATAAAAATCCTCTTGCAATAGGAACAATAATTTTGCAAGGTTCGGGCGTAGGGGAAATTTTTGTACAAGAAGTTTTGCCAAAAATTAAAGAGGAAAACTGGTCAATAAATGCATACTATGTAACCAGCGCAGAACTTTTTGATATGCTTACCCCGGAAGAACAAAATGCAATTTTACCCGCTACCGAATTATATAGAGCAATGGCAATAACAGATTTTACAATACCTACAATGCGTCGTTGGTTAAAATCTGTTAAAGGGGAAGAAATGTCCTTATACCCCTTTAAAAAAGGCAAGTATTTGACAAGCGGCCAGGCAAAGGATTGCTATAAAGAAGCAGGCCTTGACGGTGAAACACAACTAAAACAAATAGAAGAATATTTGCGAAATTTGAAAAATTGGTACTAATTTAAATAAAGTAAAGGAGAATATTATGGCAGAACACAAAACTTATCTTACAGGCAGAACTTATATTTTTAAGATAAGCAAAGGCAAAGATTTGTTAACCGAACTTACAGATTTTTGCCACGATAATCAAATTAAATGCGGTATCGTAAACGGTATAGGCTCTTTGGAAAATGCCACCTTGGCTTATTTTGACCAAGCCAAAAAGAAGTATGAAAAAATTGTTGTTTCAAAAGAAACTGAAATACTTTCTTTAACAGGCAATATCAGTATTATGGATAACCGCTCAAATGTACACGCACACGTCATTTTAGCACAAAAAGACGGAACAATCGTCGGTGGGCATTTGGCAGTAGGCAGCAAGGTTTATTTGGCTGAGGTTTATATTCAGGAACTCGTTGGCGAACCGAAAGTCCGCAAACAAGATAAGGCTACCAAATTAAACACTTGGTTATAATTTAGTTATACAAATAAAAAACTACCGTGGGTTTTAATCCACGGTAGTTTTTTGTTAAATAATTTATCTAAAGTACTGTTATTTGCTCCTTATTCATCAATGTTATTGTAATGATAAGCACACCTATTTTCTCCGCAATTTGGTGCTGTATCACCGGTTTCTTGTGAACATAATTTGTTAGCCGAATTATTTTCAGTTCCTACTACTACACAGTTATGCGGAACTGAATCAAGTAAGGTATACCTTATGGTTGTACCAAGAATAGTCTTACCACAATTAGTCATATAGTTAGTGCCACTTTTGAAGAAATTGCAACTGATATCATCATCTTCCGGAAACTCTATATCCAACTTTGATAAATCCAATAATACAACTTCATTCCCCTCTTCATCTTCAATTCCACCATATTCTAAGACATATCTTTGACCTGCTTCGGCTATCGCTTTGGCTCTGACTTTAAGTTCGGAAAGCCTTGCTTTTCCTACTGCCATTTGGTATTGAGGCAAAGCAATACTTGCAAGTATGCCGATAATTAAAACAACAACTAATAATTCAAGTAAAGTAAAACCTTTTTTATTTGCTTTCATAAAAACTCCACTAAACAATACTTTTGGTATATATATGTATATTATGAAAAAAGGAAAAACAAGTCAAGGATATCGTAGTAAAAATAAAAATGTAGGAAGAATATTTTATCTAATAAATTCAAACCGTACACACCGCCCGGCAAGTATTTTTTGAGAAAAGTTCACAAAAATTTTTGAGTTCAAAACCATAGCATGCAAGAACAATATCGCATCGTGCAGTAGATTTAAAGGAATTTTCAATTTTTACTTTGACGACGAATACCCAGAAGTATAGGAGCGAAGCGATTTTCGGTATTCTAGGAGAAGAAAAATTGAAAATTACTTAAATATACAAGCGCGTTACATGCGTTTGTGTACTTAATGCGGAATGAGGCCGCGTAAAAAATTCCCCTTGGTGCTCTAAATTTTGTATCATATAGTATATGTATCTTAAAGCGCTTGAAATCATAGGTTTTAAATCATTTGCAGATAAAGTCCGCTTAAATTTTGAACCGGGGGTATCTTGTATCGTAGGTCCAAACGGTTGCGGAAAGTCTAATGTTATAGACTCCGTACGTTGGGCTATTGGTGAAATGTCCTGGAAGTCACTCCGCTCCGGCTCAATGGTAGACATTATTTTTAACGGAACAAAACAAAGACCGCCGCAAAATATGGCGCAGGTCAATATGATTTTTGACAACTCTAAGCGCGAACTCCCGATAGACTTTTCAGAGGTAACAGTATCCCGTAAAATTTACCGCTCCGGCGAAAGTGAATATTATTTAAACCGTGTCCAATGCCGTTTAAAAGATATACGCGAAATGTTTTTAGATACCGGTATCGGCGGCGAAGGTTACGCAATTATTGACCAGGGTTCAATCAGCCGCTTGCTCGAAAATGCCGGCCCGCTTGAAAGACGTGAGATGTTTGAAGAAGTGGCAGGCGTTTCCAAATACAAAGCAAAACGCGATGAGGCCATCCGCAAACTTGAACACGTAGATATGGATATTGCGCGTTTAAGTGACACTTTAGCCTTAATTGCCGAGCAAATTAAAAAACTTGATAGTGAAGCACGCAAAGCACGTTTATACCAAAAATACCGCGAAGAATTAAAAGAAAGTGAAATTGCTTTAGCACTTGAAAACATAAAAAGCCACGATAAAGAAATTAACCAAACCGCTTTCGCTTTAGAACCGATTAGCAAAGAAATTAATGATTTGCAGGCCACCATTTCCGCCCTTGAGGGTGAAGCCGCCGCACTTGACCTTAATTTAACCCATAAACAGAAGGAATATCAAGAATTTAATGAAAAGATTGCCGCAGCAAAATACCAAATCGGTTTACTTGAAGGTGTTGTTCAAAACTGCCAAAATATGACGGGCGAAATTACTTTGCAACTCCAAAGTTCAAAAGCGGAAGAAGATTTAAGCAAAAAACGTTTGCTAGAACTTGTGCCTGCCTTGCAAAGTTTACAACAACAATTAAACCAAGCGACGGAAGCGCTTGTTCCTTTACAGGAAAAATATAATCAAAAATATGCGCAAGTAAAACAAAATGAAGAACAATTAAAAATTGTGCAAGAGCAAATGGAAGCATCAAGTTCCAAACTTTTAACTTTAGCACAAGAAGAAATGGAATTAAGCGGTAAAATTGCACTTGAAGAAAGTGCCATTTCCCATGAAAATAACAATTTAATTACTTTGCAACGTAATTTGGAAGCACAAAAAGAACGTGCTGCAAGTATTGATGGTGAAATTGCCAATTTCCAGAATACAGTAACTCAAAAAGAACAAGAATTAAACACTTTAAAACAAAAACAACAAGAACTTGAAGAATCAAAACGCAATTTGGAAAACCAAAGGCAGGAACTCAATAAAACTTTGAGTGCTTTGCAAGCGGAAATAGCCTCTTTAAAAACCAAAATGCAGATGATTGAAATGCAAGGTAAAAAAGACCCGTACTGGCTCGGTGCGAAAATCGTTGAAGAGAATAAAATTGCCGGCATAATGGGTACCTTGCGTAAGAATATCAAATTTGATAAAAAATACACTTTAACCGTCGAAGAAACTTTAGGTAAGTTCTTAGATTCCTTAATCTGCCAAGACCTTGAAACCGCACAAAAGGCCATTAGTATTTTAAAGCAAAAAGGCGGTGCGCGCGGAAGATTTTTAATTTTAAATAAAGTTCCGCAAGTGCAAAATGAAAGTTCTATGTTCGGTAGTGCACAAAATTTACGCTCTTTAATTGACTGTAAACCGGAACTTTCCGCTTTGCTTGATTATTTGTGCGCTGGTTATGCTTTAGACGGCAGTGAAGTAGCCGGCAGTTTCTGGCTTTCCGGCGGTGAAAAGGAAGTTAAAACTTTGGAAAGTTTCTGGGCGGAAGAAGAATCTGCAAAAGCAGATTTAAAACAAAAAACCAAAGAACAAGAAGAAACCGCACAAAAAATAATAAAAAATATGGAAGAAATTTCCTTAAAAGAACAGGAAATTAAAACTGCTGCCACAAAAATTCAGGAAGATTTGATAGCATTAAACACAGCAAAAAATAATTTAGCCATACGTCAAAGAAATAAACAGGAAATTGAAGCTGCACAGGCACAAATCAATAAAAATAAAGAAGAACTTTTGCAAAATTTAGAAGCAAGAAAACAAAAAATCAATACAGCAAAAGAAGAACTTAAAATTTTTAGAACTAAACAAGAAGAAACCAAAAAAGAAGCGGAAGCCGCCCGCCAAAAACGTGCGGAACTTGAAAATGAAGCCGCCAATTTGAAAACAGAAATTGAACGTGCAAATGCCGCTTTATACGAAGTAAAACTAAAGAAAAATAATATCGAACTTGATTTAAAAACATCTTCAAGCGAACAACAGAATTTAGCGGAACAAGATAAAAAACGTCAAGAACAAATGTTAAAGTCACAAGAGCGTATGAAGGCCTTGGAAGAAGAAAAATTGACCTCACAGGCCAAACTTACCGCCCAACGTGATGCTTTGGCCGCTTTGGAACTTTCCGAAACAAAAATGAAAGAAGGTTTAACCGCCATTAAACTTGAATTTGATAATAAAAATTCCGCTTTAAACAAAAATAAAACGCGTGTTAATGAATTGACGGTTAAAGCACACGATTTGGAAAATACTTTAACGAATCACCGCCGCCAAAAAACCGCAATTATCAACACTTTGCTTGAAAGTTGGAATATAACCCAAGAAGAAGCCCAAATGAAATGGGGCGAAAAGAAAGTGGACCTTGACCGCGTCAAAATGATGCGCCACCGTATTGAAAGCATGGGCGCAGTTAATATGACGGCCCCTGAAGAATACGATGCCTTAAAAGAAAGAAATGACTTTTTAACTAAACAAATTGAAGATTTGCAAAATGCAAAGCGCGATTTAAAAGCGGCAATAACAAAAATCAATGCTACTACGCGCGAAAACTTTAAGTATACCTTTGAACAAGTCAGAACTTTCTACAAACAAATTTACAAAAAACTCTCTATGGGCGGTGAAGCCGAACTTACATTGACCGATCCTAATAATTTACTTGAAACAGGTATTGAAGTAACCGCACAACCGCCAGGCAAAAAACTATTAAGCATAGCAGTATTATCCGGCGGTGAAAAGGCTTTTGCGGCTTTAGCACTACTATTTGCCTTCTTTATGCATAAACCTTCACCGTTCTGCATTTTAGACGAAGCCGATGCTCCTTTGGATGAAGCCAACGTAGGCAGATATGTTGATGTAATTAAGGAATTCTCCGCAAATACCCAGTTTATCGTGGTAACACATAATAAGACCACAATGTCTGCTGCACAAATGCTTTACGGTATTACAATGGAAGAAAAGGGCGTTTCAAAAGTCTTATCTTTGAACCTTAAAGAACAAGAAGAGAAGATAAACCAACTTGTTGCGTAGTTATTATAAAGTACCGATTTCCGAAGTAACTTTTTTCCAATCAAATTTATTCATATACTGATCAAAAACTTCGTTCATTTGTTCTTGTTGCACATCATAATTTAGCGGAGTATTTTCTTCTATATTTAATTGATCAAGATAGTTATTCACCATAATAACCATTTCAAAAACTTCAAACAAACCAAGTGGGTTTTCGAGGATTTCCGTTGAATTCCTTTCATCAGTATAATAATCAGTCATTTCCTTAAAAGTCAACAACTCCCCTGCATCTATTTTATGCCTTATTTCGGCTAATTGGACAGGCCCTACGCTTTGGGCGAAATTGTTATTGGCAACTATTTCCATAATTGTCTCAACCACCAAAAACGCACTGATGGCCATAAAAACCCCGGATAATTGTATTGATTTCCTATTAATAATTCTTTTACCCACACTTTTTTCCGTTTGCCGAATTTCACTTCTTAATAACTTTGTTTGTGGCTTAAAATCTAAAAGATCATCCATGAAATCTGCGCGTTCTGCAAAGGACATTCTAGAAATTGCGGCTGTCAATCTTTCAGCAGAAAATCTATCTAATTTCCATAATCTTCTATTAGTTTGCTTTAAATAATATCTTACATAAGGAATTAAATGTTTGATTGTTAAACCTTCATCAGTTACCTTTAGGGAAAACAATACCGCTTTTTGTTCTTCAGGCAAACGTTTGGCAAAATAGGTCAAAATTTCATCTGCGGTATGGGTTTGTTGTGAAAAGAATTTAATTGTTTCTTCGGAAAAAGCACCTTCGGTATTTTTTAACTGCAAAATTAATCTATCCATATCTTCGGAAAAAGCCCTTTGATAATAGGCCTGATTATCTACCAAATCTTTCATAAATTCATTTCTTATTTTAGAATCCTGTCTATATCGGTCTTCTAAATATTTACCCTTTGCTTTTTCACTACTAAAAGATATTGATTTTAGATATGGGGCAATATCCTCTATTTCCGGATAATCTGCGACAATATCACCTATGGAAAGTAATTTCTCTAAGTAATAATTTTGAGCAGAAAATAAGGTATTCATTCTTTCATTGATATAATTTGCAGTTATTTTTTTTAGGTATGTACCTTCAGGCAAAGCATCTAAATATTTTGTATAAGTTGCCCTCATTTTATTTTGGAAAAGTTGTAAAGATTCCCCAAGGTCATTAATATCTTTATAATATGCTCTATAGGCGTTACTTATATGTTCCTCATTAGAATAACGATTTTTAAAACCGATTTGAGATTGACCATGGGCGATATAATCAGCATAATCGAATGTACCCCTTATACTTTTTAATGTTCTATTATACCTTCCTGTAATATTCTTGGCTAAGGCGGTTAATTCGTCAATCTCTTCTTGTGAAATTATGCTTGACATATTACCCATTTCTTGGCAAAATGCCGGCATATTTGAAAATAATAAGATAATACTGATAAGCAAACAAAGACTTCTTTTAAAGTTGTATATGTTCATCATCTTGTCCTCATAAATTTCCCATATCAATATTATCCCTTTTATTATTTTAATGCACAAGGAACTTTTGACCTATTTGCTAGGGACCCAAAAGACCTATATGAAGGTATATCAGTATTGTTAAAAATTATATACAATATCTATATGAAAGCAAACGAAAATTATTTAAACTTGGAAGAGTCATATCTTTTCCCTAAAATAGCCAAGAAAACGGCTGAATTTAAAGCAAAAAACCCTGGGGCAAAAGTTATAAGCCTTGGAATAGGTGACGTTACCCAACCGCTTGCCCCCGCAGTAATTTCTGCCATGCAAAAAGCAGTTGCGGAAATGGGCAAAAAAGAAACTTTCCGCGGATATGGCCCTGAACAAGGTTATGATTTCCTAATAAAAGCAATTATTGAAAACGATTATAAGGCGCGCAATATATCCTTAGATACAGATGAAGTTTTTGTAAGCGACGGGGCGAAATGCGACGTGGGTAATATACAAGAAATATTTTCAACTGACTCTACTGTTTTATTAACTGATCCTATTTACCCGGTATATCGTGATACGAATATTATGGCAGGCCGTAAAATTTTAAAAGTGCCTGCAACTAAAGAAAATAATTTCATACCCGCACCGCCCAAAACACATAGCGATATAATTTATATTTGTTCCCCAAATAATCCCACAGGCGCAACAATGACAAAGGAGCAGTTAAAAGAATGGGTCGCCTATGCCAAACGCGAGCAGGCAGTAATTATCTATGATTCTGCTTATGAAGCCTATATTCAAGATGAGAATTTGCCTCATTCTATTTACGAAATTGATGGCGCTAAAGAAGTTGCTATTGAAGTACGCTCCTATTCAAAAACCGCCGGTTTTACAGGCACGCGTTGCGCTTATATGGTTGTTCCAAAAGCATTAAAAGGGTTGGCAAACGGCAAAGAAATATCCTTAAATGCTATGTGGAGAAGGCGCCATACAACAAAATTTAACGGTGTTTCTTATATAATCCAACGCGGTGCAGAGGCAATTTATACCACGGAAGGCAAAAAACAAGTAAAAGAAACCATTGCTTACTATATGGAAAATGCAAAAATAATACGCAATGCTTTAAAAGATTTAGGCTACACAGTTTACGGCGGTCAAAATGCACCTTATATTTGGCTTGAAGTACCAAAAGGACAAAACTCTTTTGGCTTTTTTGAGAAATTACTTACACAATGTGCTTTAGTTTGCACCCCAGGCGCAGGTTTTGGGGAAGCAGGCGAAGGTTATTGCCGTTTAACAGCATTTGGTAGCCGCGAAAATACTTTGGAAGCACTAGAGAGAATAAAAAAATTATGAAACAAATATCCTTTATAAAAATGGACGGCCTTGGAAACGATTTTGTAATTATCGACGGGCGCAAAAACAAAATCTCTTTAACACCTGCCCTGATTTGCAAAATGGCTGACAGAAAAACCGGTATTGGTTTTGACCAACTTATCTTGCTTAAAAAATCAAAAATTTGCGACGTAAAAATGGAAATTTTTAATGCAGATGGCTCTACTGCAGGTGCTTGCGGAAACGGTACACGTTGCGTTAGCAGTTTAATTTTTGAAGAGACAAAAAAACAAAAAATAACTTTGGAAGCGCCCTATAAAAAAATTCTAACTGCCTGGCGCGGAAAGTTAATTACCGTTGATATGGGTGAACCTAAAACCACTTGGAAAGATATCCCTCTTGCAAAAAAGGCTGACACATTAAACTTAAAAGTTTTACCCGCTTTACCCTTGGCAGTATGTACTTCTATGGGAAACCCACATGCCGTTTTCTTCGTTAAAAATGTAGAAAAAATAGATATTGCCCAACTTGGGAAAAAAGTGGAAAATAATAAGATTTTCCCTCAAAAGACTAATGTGGAATTTGCACAAATTTTAGGCCCGCAAAAAATACGCATGCGTGTTTGGGAACGCGGTGCCGGTATAACTATGGCCTGCGGTAGCGGTGCTTGCGCTACTTTAGCAGGTGCAATACGGCGTGGCTTAATCAAAAATAAAGCGGCAATAATTATGGACGGCGGCACTTTGTTTATAGAACAAAAACAAGGCCGCATCTTAATGAGCGGCCCTGTAAACAAAGCATTCAGCGGCGTGTATTACGCTTAATCCCTATTGGAAAACCGACAAAGCAAATTTTTTGGTTTTAGAATCATTTAACAAAACTGTTTTAAGATTCTCTTCTTTAAGAAGCGGTGCCAACGTTTTGTTACTCTCAATAAGTTTTTTTGCCTGATCCGGATTTGTTAAGAAATAATTTGCACTTCTACTCAACAAAACCTGTTGGACTAATGCGCTGTTAAAAAGTTTTGTAAGAAGTTCAGAATCTTTCAAAACACCTTTAAAGGCACTTCCATCTATGAGTGAAACCATCTCCGGAGAATTATTTTCAACTAAATCTGAAACAGAAAGATAATTACTTAACAGGTCAATTACATCTTCACGGTTAAAAAACCCGTCCATAACATCTTTATTGTTAAACACGACTTCAATAACCTGCGGGAAATCTAAATTGTTTGCGACAGTATTATTCAAACTCCAATTAGTAGCACCAATTAAACGTAAATCTTCAGGGGAAGCATACGCTATATTACCAATATTTAAACTTTTAATTGCTTGCCCTATATCATCATAACGGGCAGCCTGCGTTTGACGCGTTTCCACAGGGGCAGCAAAAGTTTCTTCCGCACCAATCGGGGCATGTTCCACATACTCAACTTTGTCATTGGTAAAAGAGGCTAATTGCTCTTTAGTGATTTGGGAACTCAAATCACCGCTTTCTTTAGCATAACGAGAAACACCGTAAGTTATCAAAACCGCTAAGAATATTACAACTATAAGAGGAAAAAATATAGAATTTTCTTTCATAAAAATATTTTAACATAAAATGTTAAGATTTACAAAATTATTTCAGTTCTTTAAACAAAGTTTTTACTTGCTTTTTATGTAGTGGGTGTACTTTATGAGGGGCAATTTCCGATAGGGGCTTTAAAACAAAAAACCTTTTGTCTGCCCGTGGATGCGGAATAGTTAAATTTTCAGTTTCTAAAATTAAATTACCATAAAAAATTATATCTAAATCAATAGTACGCGGGCCATTCCTAAAGGGAGTATTACGCTTAAGTAAATGCTCAATATTTTTAAGTTTTTTAAGTAAATCTTTGGGTGCTAAAGTCGTTTGAAATTTTACCGCACCGTTTAAAAAATCTGCTTGGTTTAAATAGCCCTCAGGTTTTGTTTTAATAAATTTGGAAACACTTATAACCCGGCCCAGTTTTTTAAGTTCTTTTAGGGCGAGTTTAATATTTTTTTGGGGGTTAATATTGCTACCAAGTGCGAGGTAAACAGTATTATTCTTCATAAGTTACGGAATAATTTTCCTTCTCAAAAACCTGTATTTTATAAATTTGAGGGAATTTTTCTTTTACTTTATTAAACAAAAATATTGCTACATTTTCCGTAGTGGAATTTGGAATAATTTTGTTTAAAACTTTAAAAGACAAACTTTTATTTAATTCATATAAAAACTCTTCAACTTTACGAAAATCTACCAAAAAACCTTCTTCATTTAAAGGCCCTTTTAGCGAAACTATATACATAAATGTATGATCATGCATAGGCTCATCTAAAGCCCCCTTATGATAATGAGAAGCACGAAATTGTGATTTAACGGAAATTTTTATATCTTTCATAATTTTAAGGCCTCCTTAGTCTCTTTTACTTCGTGAACACGCAAAATTAAAGGGCAATTTATTTTTGTTGCAAGACTAGCCGCTTTTAAAGAATTTTCCAAAGTTTTACCCGTAAAGCGTTTGCGTGAAGCGCCAACAAGCATTGGCATTTTAAAATTGTCAAAATAATTTATATTTTCAAGCAAAAACCAATTTTCTTCTGCGGACTTTCCAAAACCAAGGCCAATATCTAAAATTAAATTTTCCTCTTTAACACCGCCCTCTTTGGCTTGTTTGATTTTAGTTTTAAAAAATTCTGCCACACTCTCCAAATTTTCCACTTCGCCAGAGTGCATTATTACAAATTTCGTATTGTAAAAGGCGGCAAGTTTAGCAAGATTTTCATCATTAAGTCCGCTTACGTCATTAACGATATCTGCACCTGCTTCAAGTGCCGCTTTTACAACGGGCGCTTTATAACTGTCTATTGAAATTTGTGTATTTGTTTTTTCTTTTATTAACTTAATAAAAGGTGCGGTGCGCTTAATTTCTTCTTCGGGTGTAATTTCCGTGTACCCAGGGCGTGTACTTTGACCGCCAATATCAATAATTCCAGCACCTTCGGCCACTAAATTCTGTGCTTTATTTAAAACATAATCTTGGGTAATTTTAACGTTTTCACCGTCAAAAAAACTTTCCGGCGAAGTGTTTAAAATACCCATTAAAGTTATTTTTTGCATTAGACTTTTTGGATAAATTGTAAAAATTCTTGTCTGACTTCGTGCTTATTAAACACTCCGCGCAAGGCACTTGTCACCATCTCTGCATTATGCTTTTGTACGCCGCGTGAACATATACACATGTGGCGTGCCTTGCAAACAACCATAACGCCTAAAGGTTGTAAATGCTTCATAATACTATCGGCAATTTGGGCAACTAATCTTTCCTGAATTTGCAAACGTCTTGCATAGACCTCAACAAGCCTAGCAAGTTTGGAAATACCAATAACTTTTTTATTCGGTAAATATCCAATACTGATAGTGCCAAAAAACGGCGCGAAATGATGTTCGCAAGTGCTGTAAAATTCAATATCTTTTAAAATTACCATTTCCTCACAAGAGCCTTCGGTAAAAGTTTTTAATAGGGCAGCAGGGTCTTTTTTGTATCCGCTGAAAAGTGTATCCCAACTTTTAACAATGCGCTTTGGGGTTTCAAGCAAACCTTCGCGGGCAGGGTTTTCCCCGATATAAGTTATAATTTCGCGTAAATTTTGTTTGGCTTTTTCTTCGCTTATTTTATGTTTAGAAACTTGTGCAGCTGCACGCTTAACCGCAAGTTTGGTTTTTGTTTTATTAGTTTTAGGCATTGTTTAATATTCTCCTTACTATTATTTTTGGGTTGAAGATAAAATAAAGTTTTTTTGTTTAATACCTCTTGCAAACTTTCAATTTCCCGTAAAGTGGTTTTTGTATCGATAATATATTTCACCGCATCGGCCTTTTTAAGCATTTTTGTATTTACATAAGCCTTTGGCGAAACGGTGCAAAAATCAATTAGTTTTGTATCAATTAAATTTGTGCCGTTTGTCTCCAGATGAATTTGATATTTATTTTTATGTAAAAGTTTTAAAAGCGGGGTTAGGTTTTGTTCTGTCGGTTCCCCCCCTGTTAAAACAACAATTTTACACGGGTATGCAGAAACTTTTTTTAATATTTGTTCAGCAGTTAAATTGAAATTTGTTTTTTGTGCGTATTTAGTATCGCACCAAGGGCAACACATACTGCAACCAGCAAGGCGTACAAAAACTGCCGGAACACCGCTAAAAAATCCCTCCCCCTCTACGGAGTAAAAAATTTCATTAACGCTGTATTTATTTGCGGATGACGCAGGCAGAGTCCTCATTTTCCCATAACTCCAAGGTTTTTAAGGTTAAATTTTTTTCTTTCAAAACTTGTGCAGCCTTGTCAAAAATATACTGGCTTAGATTTTCCGCAGTCGGGTTTGGCACAAAGTCATTTAAAAATTTATGGTCTGGTAAAATACTGTCAAGCAAAGGTTTTAAGATTTTGAAATCATAAATCATGCCGCTTGCTTGAACTTTACCCTCAATTTCAAATACAACCTGCCAAGTATGGCCGTGAAGATTATGGCAATCGCCCTCATAATCGGGCAATTTATGTGCGGCTGAAAACTTACGCCTTATACGCAGTAACATTATTCTTCGTCCTCGTCGAGCTGAGGCTCAACTTTTTGCATAATACTTGCGCGGAGATTTAAGAATATTAAGTTTAAGTAAATTACATATATTAGTATAGCGACAAAAACATTCATTCCAATAATATGGTAAGGCAAAACAAGCAAAATAACATCTAGTATCAATACAGGGCCTTGCAAATACAAAGCCAAAGTAAGCAATTTTTTAAAGCCCAAATTAGCCCTAGTTGCCGCATTTATTACAAAAGCAACTATCAATGCGAATACTGTAAGTATCAATATACGGAAAGCAAGTATTAATATAAATATAATTACCAAAAAGTAAGACATAAATTGAACAATTTGCGCTTTGTTATCAAGCAAAGTTTTTTGAGATGCTTCAAATTCTAAGTCTTTTTGAATCACATTTTGCTGGAATTGTCCATTAGCCAATACATAAACCGTATTCTGGTTTACATACATCGTAATATTTTCTTTTTGCATTTGGGTTGGATAGGCAGGTTCTGTTGAAGCGGTATCAAAAATAACTTTATACCCCTGCAGTTCTTTAGGATTTATGACAAGCCTTTGATTATTATTGGCTGTTATAACACCTTTACTAACCTTAATATCCGGCATATAACTTGCTACTTTTTCCACGCCTTCACTAAGTGGTTGCCTTAATTTCATAGGTGCATAAAAGGCTACAAAAATAGATATTAAAACAAAAATATAAGCAACAAAACAAAACGCTTTCCAAAGCGGCTCTTTTAAAGTTTGTAAATAAAACTTAATACTGTATAGTGTTTTAATAGGTGAAATTAAGAACATAGTCCCTCCTTATTATTTACTTTAATTATAGCATTTAAAGAGAGCGAAACAAATTTTCCATCCTCAAAATATGCTAAAATATATGTATTCCGGGATGGTGTAATGGTAGCACAAGCGCCTCTGGAGCGTTTAGCCTAGGTTCGAGTCCTAGTCCCGGAGATTATGCTGCAGTCTATTTACGGGGCATGGCTCAATGGTAGAGCGCTCGCTTTGGGAGCGAGAGGTTCCCGGTTCAAGCCCGGGTGCCCCGATTTTTTTAGGGGGGCCTTATGCCAGCAAAAATTTTTAAACAAGCAAGCATTTTACCTGCCTATACTCTATTTTTAACACAGTCAGATTTTAAAACTTTAAAGATAAATAAAAATTTGCAAGTGTTTGTTTCTAAACCGATTAAAACGCCTTTTGAATTTGATACTTTAGTGCCTTCCCTAAATGTAGTTTACAAGAGCAAAGATGCCGCCGCTTTGGTGCAAGTTGCCATTAAGACAGATAAAGGCTGGAGTGAGTTTTACAAACTTTTTTACCTTTCAAAAAACTATAAAAAAACTTTCAGTGATTTAAAAGATAATTTTATTACACGTAAAGCGGATACTGTTTTACCGCGCACAAAAGCCAATACTTTTAAATTACAAATAACTGTGCTTGGTCAAGCAAAAATAAACTTAATTACTGCCACTTTAACAAATAAAGATATCAAGCATAATACAGAACTTTCCTTGGAAAGTTTAGGCGTTAAAAGTATTGAACTTCCTATTAAACCAATCAGCCAAAAAGAATATAAAATTAACAGTTTAAGAAATGAAATTTGCAGCCCAACTTCTTTAACAATGGCTTTAAATTATTTTGGTAAAAAAGTTAATTTGGATGAAGTTATCAAAGGTGTTTTTGATGAGGGTGCAAAAATTTACGGTACTTGGCCTTTTAATACCGCCTATGCCGGTGAATTAGGGCTTAAATGCTGTGTTACGCGTTGTGCATCTTTGGCACAAGCTGAAGCAGAAATTTACCAAGGCCGGCCTTTAGTAATATCCGTATCTTTTAAAAACGGGGAACTTAAAAATGCCCCTATAAAAGAAACAGACGGCCACCTTATTTTGCTTTGCGGGCTGGATGAATACAGCAATTTTATATGTATGGACCCTGCGGCAAAAACTGCAGCACAAGTAAGAAGAGTTTATAGCAGGAAAGACCTAGCCAAAGTTTGGCTCAAAAATAAACGTGGTTTGGCATATGCCTTTGCTTATGAAGATTAAAACTTTTATCACAATTTTAGTTTGTATTTGCCTTTTTGGCTGCGCACCAAAACGCAGTGAAAAGGAACTTACGCTTGCCCTTGCCGGAGAAACGGAAACATTAGACCCTGCTCTTTCTTATGACGGCATAACCCACGGTGTGCTTTTGAACATTTATGACACAATTATCCGTTTTAAAGGCTCTTCAATAAACGAATTCGAACCTTTAATTGCCAGCCAAGTACCGAGCGTTGAAAACGGTCTTATTTCAAAAGACGGTTTAACTTATACTTTCCCGATCCGCCAAGATATTAAATTTGCCGATGGTACCCCATTAACTGTTGAAGATACTGTTTATTCTTTAAGGCGCTTTTTATTAACTGATAGTTCCGGTGGGCCTTCCGCACTTTTGCTTGAGCCGATTTTAGATATTAGTTCTACACGTGATGAAAAGGGTAATTTAAAAATAACCTTTGATGACCTTAAAAATGCAATTTATGCCGACGGTGATAATTTAATAGTCAAACTAAAAAAACCTTTCGCACCGTTTTTAGCAATTATGGCACGGTGGTCCTATGTAATAAACAAAAATTGGGCAATTTCACAAGGCGCGTGGGACGGAACTGCAAAAAATATGAAAGATTTTAATGACCCGCAAAAGCAAGATTCCGCTTTATTTGATAAAGCAAACGGCAGCGGTCCTTTTATTATTGAACGTTGGGACAAGCCCAAAAAACGTATATACTTAAAGGCAAATAAAGATTACTTTTTGGGTGCGCCCAAACTTGACCGCGTTTATATTATTACCCTTGCAGAACAAAGCACAATGCGCCTTATGCTCCAAAGCGGTGAAATTGATATCGCGGAAATTGCCCCCGCGCTTACACCGCAACTTGAGGGCGATAAAAATGTTAAAGTTTATGATACCCTGCCGCGCCTTAAAACCGACCCTGTTTTATTTTTCACCTTCAATATTAACCCTGAAAATAACCCGGATATCGGTAGCGGTAAACTTGACGGTAAAGGTATCCCCCCAAATTTCTTTGAAGATAAAACTTTGCGCCAAGCGTTTGCTTATGCTTTTGATTATGATGCTTTTTTAAACCAAACTATGCGTGGCAAAGCACCGCGCGCTTGCGGGCCTGTTCCACCGCAACTTTTGCAAAATCCGGCCCCGCAAAAATGCTATGATTTTGACCTTGAAAAAGCAAAAAAACTTTTTAAAACCGCGAAAAACGGTAAAGTGTGGGAAAAGGGTTTTAGTTTTACTTTAACTGTAAATTCGGGGAGCAATTTGCGCAAATCTGCCGCCGAAATTTTAAAGAGAAATGTAGAAAGTATAAACCCCAAATTTAAAATTGAAATACGTGAAATACCTTGGGCAAATTTTCTTGAAAAAACCCAAAACCACAAAATGCCGCTCTGGGTACGGGGTTGGGTGGCAGATTACCCGGATGCCCACAATTTTGCTTTTCCGTTTTTGCACCCCGACGGGCGTTATGCCATAGCACAAAATTATAATAACCAGGAAATAAAAAAACTTATTGAACAGGCAAAAATTGAAACCTCCCCTAAAAAACGTGCCGAACTTTACAGCAACTTGCAAGCTTTGAACCATGAGGAAGCCACGCAAATTTACACGGTTTACTCCCCCGGTGTATGGGTTTTACGAAGCGAAGTTCAAGGCTTTTTGGATAACCCCGTATTTATGGGAATTTACTTATACCCCCTATACAAATAGCCGATTTAAGCCGCTAATTTGACACGCGCGTGATATTATGATTAAATATATTATATATCGCTGATGGGGTGTGTTATGTCAAATATTGACAAAAATTATGAAGATTTTTTAAAATCCTTACAAGAGGACAATAGCAATTCGTTGGAAAGTTTCCCTTTTAACGAAGATTTTGATATCGAAAATTTTATTAAAACCACGGAAACACCTGCACAAGAACCTATGCAGACTACTAAAACTACACCCGTACAAACAGCACCCGTAAAACCTGCACCGCCCACAGCAGAACAAATAAATAAAGCGAAAGAAAATGAGTTCACTTTACCTAGTGATGACAGTCAACAAATAAATTTTGAAACTGCCGAAGATAAAAATTATTCCATAAAACGTCTTGAAGAAAAATTGAGTGACCTCCAACAAAAATTCAACGAAGCAAATACCGCTAAAGAGGAAGAATCTGCCTTTGCAGCGGAATTGAATAAAGCAGACGAAGATGATACCAAAACAGAGCCGGTAAGAAGTGATGAAGAATTTTTCTCAAACATATCAACTGCTATACAAAATTTAAAAGGCAGTTTAGATAATATCGTCAATACACGTCTGCACTATGAAGAAAATTTAATTAGGCAAGACCAAACTTTAATCGCACGCTTGAAAGAAAAAACAACCCGCTTAAAAGCAATTAATTTAGCCTTAAACAGCGAAGTAAAACGCTCAAGAAGCGAGAAGCTTGAATATCTGCGTAGATCTGCAGAACAAACGAAAGAATTACTTTCGCTACGCATGCAACTTTCCCACGCAGAAGAACGCACAAAACAAGGAGACTTTAAAGTTTCAGGCTTAGAACAACAAATAACTTTGCTTACGCAAGAAAAGAGTTTGCTTGACGAAGAAATTTCAAAAATAAGGCAAGAAAAATTAAATTATTTGCAAAGTTCCACAGAACAAACCAGGAACATAATGCAACTTCGTCATCAACTTGCCACTAAAGAAGAAGCCTTAAAGCAAGAAGAAGTAAAAACTAATTTTTTAGAGCAGCAATTAAAAACTGTTGAGGCCGCCCATCAGGCTTTACTCGCAGAAAAGCAAAATTCCGATGCACAGAAATCTGAAACAGAAAGGACTTTGCTTGCGCAAAAAGAACAAATCAATTCTTTAACAAATCAATTGGCACAAAGCAGAAATGAACTTGCACAAAAAAGCCAAGAAGCAACAAACCTCCGCCAACAATTATTAAATTTGCAGTTATCACCGGAACAAAACAAAAATGATATGGCTGCTTTTACCGTAAAACAAGAAGAATTGTTGGCGCCTTTAAAATTTTCACAGCAAGAACACGAACAGAAAATTGCATTCTTAAGAACGGAACAAAGCACTGAACTTCAACGTTTAAGAACACAAGCCTTACAGGAAGAGAGTATCCTTCGTGCCGAACTACAAAAAGCAGAAGCCAAATACTTCCAAGAAGAAAGTTTGGTAAACTCTTTGAAAGCACAGGTAAATACCCTTGAAAACAATTTAAGAACATTAGAACAGGAAAAAGCAAATTACAAAAATAAATCAGAAGGTTTGGCAAAAGAACTTGATTCTATAAGAGCAAGTGATGAGTCTGAATTAATAAAATTAAAAGAAAGACTTCAACAGGCACAAAATTCTTATGACAGACAACAAGAACTTTATGACAATTTGGAAACACAATACAGAAATGCCCAGAGGGAAAAGTATTATTTAAGTGAAGAAATCAAAAAGGCAATAATGCAAAGAGACAATGCTTTGCTTGAAAATGAAAGATACTTAACGGAAATTGAAAAACTTAAAAATTCCCAAAACAATTTAACCAAAAATCTAAAGGAAGAAATCCAAAAAATACTTGCAAGTAAAAACCAAATTACAAGGGATTTATATGCCTTAAGGCAAAATAAAGAAACCCCGGTTGCAAGAATACAGGAAAGCCAAAACTATTTACAGGAAAAGAACTCTTCGCTGGAACTTTTAAAGAGCCAAATGGCCGCCTTATTAAGTTCTAAGGAAAATACGGATAAGGCACTTTTAGAAGCCAGAGAAGAAAAATTAAAATTACTTCACCAATTAGAAGCACAGACGAGACAATTAAATGCTTTCCAATTAAGTTATCAAAACGAGATTGTTGCTTTAAGGCAAGAAAAGATGCAAGCCCAAATTGATGCGGAAACAAAAATTAAGAACTTGCAAGAAAAATTAATTGCCGGGCAAAACTTAATTTATTCATTAAATCAACAAATAAAAGATTTCGGTCCCAAAAGCCAGTTAGCAGAAGAAAAAGCAAAAGTAGAACAACTTGCTAAAGAACTTGAAAAAGCAAAAAAGGTTTTTAACCAGGACACTGTTTTACTGGGAGAGTTAAAAAATCAATATTCTAAGTTACAAGATCGAAATCAAATCTTAGAACAAGAACTTTTTAAAGCAAAAGAAGAAAACGAACTAATTGAGCAAGAATGCCAGAGTTATAAGGCCCAAGTGGCTGACCTTAGCAAACAACTTGCAGAGGTCAAGGCTGAACTAAAACAAGGGCAGGAATTTACAAAGAAACTTTCCGCACAAGTTGCGAAACTTAAGACGGTAAATGTGGCCCTAAATGCTGCCTTAAAACAAATGCAAGAACAGAAAATTGAGGCCCTTAATACAACAGCCCAACAAACAAAAGATATTTTAGAACTTAGGGAACAATTAAGACGTGCACAAATAGATCCTAAATCATTAAATTTCACAAACGGTACCATTTCCGTAAGTGCTGAAGATGAAATGAAAATCAAGAGTTTGGAAGAAGAACTTAAACGCGTTTCAGAAGTCTGCATGACACAGGTACAGGAAATAAACAAAATCAAGACAGATAATTCACAATTGAAAACTGTCGCAGAAGAGAAAATGCTCCTCCAAAACCGTTTAAATGCTTTACAAAGACATTTTGAATTACTAAGTGAAGAACTTGAAACTTACAAAAACAACGCAGATAAAGATACTTTAATGAAAGCAAAAGCAACGGCGCTAACTGTACAACTTGAACGCGTAAGTCAAGAGAAAGATAATTTGAAAAATCAATTAGAAGTTACCAAAAACCAACTCAAAGAAGCAGCAGAACGTGAACGCAAAACAAGCCAAGAACTTGAGGCTTTGCGCCGGGCTTTATCCCAGAACGGTGACAATATCTTTAAGTTAAAAGAAGAAATTGCCCCATTAGTGCAGAGTTCAGAACAAGCGGAAACCCCGAAAGAAGAACCTATTGCGACTGCTATCAGAAACGAAAGGGAAGAACTTGCAAAAGAATTGTTTGCGGATACAAAAACTGATGTAAAAGACGTTGAGGAAGAAAAGACATCCTCCGAATATACTGCTACATCTACCGAAAGTGAAATCGACAATAACGGGGAGACCCTTCAGAGAGATATACTCGAAGACTACGAAAATGATCAAATTGCCGAAGAGGAAAGTAAAGATAATTTATCGTTCTTAAGGAATGAAACATCCGGCAAATCACCTGAAGAAGTGTACCTTCCGGAGCAAGAAATTGATCTGGAGAATTTATTTAAGGAAGATGAAAACTTCAAAGCCCCGAATGAATTCACGGAAGAAGATGGTGTTATCATTGAAGATATAAAACCTACAGATGTAAACGCAAGGACAACTGCTCCTGAAATCAAAGAGGCAAAAGAAGTGGAAGTTGATGAAAATACTTATACAGATCACTCCATAAGAAGAAGTGTCATTAGCAGACGTCAGCACGTAAGAAACCCGATAACAACTTTCCGCAAAGACGAGGAATATTCAGATTTCTTAAAAAAGACCAAAAGTTTATTTTACAGAATTAAATGGTCACTCTTTAAGGACTAAAGATGAAAAATTTAACTATAGCAGTTTTATACGGCGGTAAAAGTACCGAACACGAAGTATCTGTACATTCCGCAGGTGATGTTTGTAAAGAACTTCAAAGGAAACACAAAATTTTACCGATTTTTATTTCTAAAACAGGTGAATGGTTTTTGCAAAAAACTTGTGGGTTTAAAACTAAAGATGATATTGCTATCTCCCCATCTGTTAATGGAAATTTAATTGATAAGAAAGGAAAAAAATATAAAGTAGATTTATTTTTCCCTGTTTTACACGGTACTTTTGGGGAAGATGGTTGCGTACAAGGCCTATTTGAAACTTTAGGAATAAAATATATAGGTTGTAAAGTTTTAGCCTCGGCACTTGCTATGAACAAAGAACTTTCCAAAGAAATTGCACTTAAAGCAAGAATACCTGTTTTGCCTTGGTTTTCCCTTAACAAAAATGAAAAATTAGACAAAAAAACAATTTTACGAAATGCTAAAAAACTAGGTTACCCTATTTTTGTTAAACCTAACAGTTTAGGTTCTTCTATCGGTATAACAAAAGTGAATAGAGAAAGTGAACTTTTGCCTGCAATAAATAAGGCATTTTCTTTTGAAAATTATATTCTGGTCGAAAAGGGTATTGATAATGCGCGCGAAGTTTTTTGTGCTGTTATTGAAACTACACCCGGGAATTTTGAGGCGTCCGCTTGCGGGGAACTAATTAAATCTGACAGCGAATTTTTTGACTATAAAACAAAATATCATAATCCGCACGGTTGTGATATGAAAATACCTGCAAAATTACCTACAAACCTGCAAAAAAAATTGCAAGAGTATACTAAAAAATTCTTTATTACTTTAGGCGGATCGGGTTTATCAAGAATAGATTTCTTACTCTCCGAAGATGGTAAAAAAGTATATTTTTCAGAGATAAACACTTTACCCGGCCTTTCGAAAACAAGTTTATTCCCTAATTTACTAAAAGCAAAAGGTATACCTTATACAAAACAGTTAGATATTTTAATTAAAACTGCTTTAAATAGAGATTAAGATGAAAAATAAAAGAGTAAAGAATTATCTTAAAAGTTTTAATTTTATAACTTATTTTATTTTGATTCTTTGTGCACTCGGCTTATTTAGAAATATTTTGTTTCTAAAAAACTTCCACGCTCTTGGGCAAGATGCATGCAGCATTTTTATTGCGATGATAGCAATATATTTTACCCAAATGATATTAATACTTACGAAACAATGGCAGGTGTGGATAATTTCTTTGATTCAAGTGATATTTTGTATATATGTTTTCCCAGATTTCACAATCACCCCAATTAGCGCGGTTATAAAATTCATGTTTTTTAATAAGATGATAGAAGGCAATTATGCTTGGGCAAGTTTTATAAATTTTATGTTTGTTTCTTTCGGTTTCAGTGTGGAAATGATAAAGACCTATTTGCTTTATGTTTACTCCCCACGCGAAAAGGAATTTATAACTACAAATCCTTAAATATGCTTTTTATAAATGCGGTAGGTTTTAGTTTTATAGCAACCTGTCTCTTGCACAACTGAAATTATACCTTTATTATCTTCCAGTAGCCATGATAGTTCTGCCTTATGCCAACCCTTTTTGACACAATTTTCAATAATTTCATTGACTACTAAAAGTTCAAGTCCACGATTGCGATGATTCGGATGAACACCTAGCATAAGCATACGGCAATCATCCATATTGAAATAGGCTTTTACTGCTTTAAAAATTTTACTAAAACCGGAATTTTGCTGCCACTCTTTTAGAACTTTGTTAAAGTTCGGTACGCAAATTGCAAAAGCTGCGACTTCCCCTTTGACTTCGCAGATAGTGGTCATTTCCATCTTAACTATGGCTTTTAATTCTTTAGCGGTTTGTTTTATTTCGGCGTCACTTATAGGTACAAAACCCCAATTTCGAGCCCAAGATTCATTGTAAATTTTACAAATAGTATCAACTTCTCTATCAAAATTTTTTAAATTTATCGGTCTAAAATGAATATCTTTATTTCTTTTAAAGCGCTCAATAAGTTTTTGCATACGAGGGCTCATTTCTTCCTTATCGGTGCGTTCAAATGCAACTAAATCTTTAGCCTTGTTTAGTCCGCAACTTTCTATAAGTTCATCATAATAAGAGAAATTATAGGGCATCATTATAAAAGGGTCTTTATCAAAATTATCAAGCAAAACCCCGCAAGTATGGTTGGTGCTTGGGTTAACCGGCCCTTGAATAGTTTTGCATCCTTTCTGTTTAAGCCAAACAGAAGCGGCGGTAAATAAAGAATTTGCTGCTTTTGTATCATTAATACAATCAAAAAAACCAAAGAAACCGGTTTTATCTTGCCAATGTTTATTATGCGCGCGATTTGTTAAAGCACAAATGCGGCCGATAATTTCCCCATCTTCATATAGTAAAAAAAGAGCCCTTTCATTATTTTGCCAGAAAGGGTCTTTCGTCAAAAGTTTTACTAAGTTACTTTTTAAATCAGATATATAATGTGGGCAACCTTTATAAAGTTTAAAAGGGAAATTAACAAACTTTTTTACATTTTTCGTTTCAATAATTTCAAACATTATTTTATTATGCCAAGTTCGCGCCCGGCTTTAGTGAAAACTTCAATGATTTTATCAATTTGCTCATCGGTATGTGTAGCCATTAAAGTAACACGCATCATACATTTGTTTGGCGGAACGGCAGGCGGAATAACAGGCGTTGTAAAAATACCACCATCTAAAGTTGCGCGCCACATTTTAAAACAGGTATCCATCTCACCGACAAAAACCGGCACTATCGGTGTTTGTGTTTTGCCAATATCAAAACCGGCTTTTTTAAAACCTTTTTTAAGACGTTCGGAATTAGCCCAAAGTTTATCTTTGCGGCTCATATCGTCACTGATTAAATCTATTGCGCGGGAAATTGATGCTACTGATGCAGGCGGAAGTGCAGCAGAAAATATTTGGCTCCTTGCACTATGCCTGATATAATGGATAATATCTGCATCGCCAACTACAAAACCGCCAACACTTGCGAAAGTTTTTGAACAGGTGCCAACGACTAAATCAACTTCCTTATGTAAACCAAAATATTCACAAGTGCCGCGCCCTGTTTTGCCTAAAACACCTGTTGCGTGGGCATCATCAACAATAATTCTGGCACCATATTTTTTGGCAAGTTTAACAATTTCGGGTAAATTGCAAATATCACCTTCCATGCTGAAAACACCATCAACAATAATCAGTTTGCCTTTCTCTTCCGGTATTTTGGAGAGAACTATTTCCAAGTCCTTCATATCATTATGTTTAAAACGTACCATCTCCGCTTCGGAGAGTTTTACACCATCTAAAATACTTGCGTGGTCAAGTTTATCAACTATGGCAACATCACCCTTTCTAAGAAGGCTTGAAATTACGCCCAAATTCATTTGATATCCGGCAGAAAATATTATGCCTGCTTCTTTACCTTTGAATTTAGCAAGTTTGGCCTCAAGTTCTTCAGCGGCAACAGTGTTACCGTTTAAAAATCTTGAACCGGCGGAACCTGTACCGTATTTTGTAACGGCTTCAAGGGCGGCTTCTTTCATTTTAGGATCATTTGCAAGACCTAAATAATTGTTAGATCCTGCCATAATATACTTTTTACCTTTAAGGATAACTTCCGGCCCTTGAGCCGAAGATATCGGCTGGAAATAGCCGTAAATGCCAAGTTCCATTAAACGTTTTGCTTCTTTAAAGTTTCTACACTTTTCAAATATGTCTGCCATAAATTTACCTATATAATATTTTACTTTATTGTAAAGATATTTTGTTAATTAAATTTGTTGTGGAGCGCCCTTTAACCAAAGGGAACAAAACCACCTTTCCTGCAAATTGTGAGCCGACAACTTCCTTGTTTTTATAGTCAGCACCTTTTACTAAAATGTCGGGTTTAACAAGTTTAATAAGTTCAAGCGGTGTATCTTGGCTAAATAAGCAAACTGCATCTACTGCACCCAAAGCGGCAACTACAAGTGCCCTGTCTGCTTGTTTATTTATAGGGCGGTTTTTGCCTTTTAAACGTCTAATTGAAGTATCGCTATTAAGCCCTAATATCAAAATATCACCTTTACTTTTTGCGAACTCTATACTGCTTACGTGGCCGGCGTGCAAAATATCAAAACAACCGTTTGTGAAAACGATTTTTTTGCCTTGCGCTTTAGATTTTTTAACAAAAGCGGCAAGTTTTACACGTGTCATTATTTTATTTTTTGCTTTCATTTAAAATTTCCTCTACCAAAGCAGTATTTGTTTGACCTTCTTGAAATTTCTTATTTTGTAAAATAAGTTTATGAAAATCTAAAGTATTTTTAGGGCCTTTTATTCTAAATTCATCTATGGCTCTATGCGCACGTTTTAAAGCCTGTTCTCTATTTGGTGCGCTAATTATAAGTTTTGCAATTAAACTGTCATAGAAAGACGGTATTTCATAGCCACCGTATACCGCACTATCTACCCTAATACCAAGCCCGTCCGGTGTATGAAAATAAGTTACAAGTCCGGAGTTTGGCATAAAGTTTTGTTCATAATCTTCCGCGTTTATTCTAAATTCTATGGCGTGGCAATTTATTTTTTGCGCTTCCGCTTGTGTTAAAGTTAATGGCTGATTTTGTGCAATTTCCACTTGTATTTTAACGAGGTCTACACCACCGCAAACGGCTTCGGTAACCGGGTGTTCAACTTGAAGGCGGGTATTAACTTCCATAAAGTAAAAATTTTTATTTTCATCCATCAAAAATTCAACTGTACCGACGCCACTATATTTGGCTTGTTGAACTAAAGCCACCGCCGCGGCAATAAGTTTTTTGCGGATTTCCGGTGTTACAAAAGGTGAAGGAGATTCCTCAATTAACTTTTGGTTTTTGCGTTGCATAGAACAATCACGTTCTACAAAAGCAATAACATTTCCCAGATTATCTGCCGCAAATTGTACTTCTATATGGCGAGGGTTAACTAAAAGTTGTTCAAAATAAACATCATCATTACCGAATGCAATTTTTGCTTCCGCTTTAGCGGTTTCAAGGGCGGTTTCAAAAGCATCTTCGGTTTGGGCAACACGCATACCGCGGCCACCGCCGCCAAACGCTGCTTTTATCATTAAAGGAAAACCGATTTTTTTTGCTTCAAGTAAAGCATTTTCTTTTATAACACCCTCACTACCTTTAATGACGGGAACACCTGCTTTTATCGCAAGGGCACGGGCCGCTGCTTTTTGGCCGAGTTTAGAAATAGCCTCAGCACTAGGGCCTATAAAATCAATACCTGCTGCTTTAACTTCTTTGGCAAAAGCGGCATTTTCAGATAAGAAACCGTAACCGGGGTGTATAGCCTCTGCCCCTGTGATTTTAGCAGCGGCAATAATTGCATCAATGTTTAAATAACTTTCTTTGCTTTCTGCCGGGCCGATACAAAGCGCCTCATCGGCAACAAGAACATGGGCGGAAGTTTTATCTTCTTCGGAGTAAACCGCAACGGTTTTAATATCCATCTCTTTTAAAGTGCGGATGATTCTTAAAGCGATTTCCCCACGGTTTGCAACTAAAATTTTTGTATATTTTTTTTCTTTCATAATTAATCAATAAAAAATAGAGGTTGGTTATATTCAACAGCGGTATTTTCTTTTATAGAGATAGATTTTAATATACCCGTCTTAGGGGCAAAGACTTCAACAGTTTTCCTATGGCTTTCAATTATACCCATGAATTGACCTTTTTTTAGAGTCATACCTTCTTCAAGGTTTGCTTTATTTTTGCCATTTTTAAATTGATAAACACCTATTGCAGGTGCCAGAACTTTAGTTAATTTAGAAGTGTAACTATTGAAAGCAGTTTCAACGCTTCTAAATTCAACGGTTATAGGGCCGCGTTTGCAGATAAGTTCCTGCAAATCGGTTGTTTTTGCCCATTTTATAAACTCATACAATGTCGCTGTATCCATATATTAAATGATACCATTTTTGGAGCACATTTTATATAAAAACAACCACTTTTTAAAGCTTAAATATTGAGAATTTGTGTGGCAAATTCTTGCAGGGTTTTGTTTTTGAAATCTTCTTCATTTATAGATTTGAAGATTTGATTCGGCTTTTTGTTTTGTAAAAAGGTTTTTAAAATATCTTCACCTTTTTGTAAAGTGAAAGTGAAATCTTTTTCATTTTCAACAGTATAAGGTAAAAGTTTTGCGGTATGCAGGAAAATATTTGCACTTTCTAAATTTTCCGAAACAACTTTCTTAAAATCTTTACTGTTCTTAACTAAAATTTGTTGGTATGGCACGTCAAATGATTTATCACTTATCAAAGTGACTTTTGCGCCGCAAATATGTGCAAAATCGGCAACGGTTTTACCGAAGTTAGACCCCTCACCTGCGGTTAAAAAAAGTTCACCGCATTGTTCTTTAATAGTACCGTTTGTAATTAAAATATTTTTACCTTTTAACTTATCTTGAAATTTTAAAACCTTTTCAAGTTCCGCATAAATTAAATCAGTATCAGGTAATGCACCCTTTGGGGCATCTATAACAACTGCGCCGCGCTTTTTTAAAGTGGAGATATTTGCCTGCGTTGACGAGTTAAACCACATACCCTGATTCATAGCAGGTGCAATTATCAAAGGTTTTTGCCAAGCACATAAGACGGATGTGAGCAAATTATCTGCGACACCGTTTGCCACTTGGCTGATTGTGTGTGCAGTGGCAGGGGCAAGCAAAAAGATATCGCCTTCTTCAGCTAAACTTTTATGTTTTTCATCAAATTTTTTAGGGTTAAATTGTGTTGTTAAAACTTCTGTTTTTGCCAAAGTTTGAAGTGTAGTTTTTGTGATAAAATTTAAGGCATTTTCGCTTGCTACAATACGGAAACGCACGCCATCTTTTTTAAGACGCTGGATTAATGGGCAAATTTTAAAACAGGTCAAAGCACCTGTTAGACCCAAGACTATTACTTTATCTTGAAAAATATTTTGTTTTTCCACGATATAATTATAACAAATATTTAGTATTAAGCAAACAAAAACCCCCGGGGTTAATATCCGGGGGTTTTTATTAAACTAAATTACAAATTAGTTTACACCGTGCATCCATTTGCGAACTTTGCCTGCCATAATCCACATAATAACACCAAAAGCAATAGAGGCAATAGCCGGGACGGAGAACAATGTAGCCAAACTCCAGGAATCGTAGAAACTTGCAAGCCAGCCGGCAAGTAAGTTACCTATGAAACTTGCTGCAAGCCATACGCCCATAAATAAGGACATAAACTTTGCAGGTGCAAGTTTAGTTACCATTGAAAGCCCGACAGGTGATAAGCATAATTCGCCCATTGTGCAGAAGAAGTAACAGAAAACGAGCCACAAAGCACTTACAGGACCTTGTGCAGAATAAATGCTTGCGCCTATTGCGATAATCATAAATGCAATACCTTGCAAGAATAAACCCCAACCGAATTTAACCGGGATTGATGGGTTTTTATCGCCCATTCTAATCCACATTTTTGCAAAAATAGGGGCAAAAATTACAACGCAGATAGGGTTAACTGCCTGGAAATATGAGGCCTTTAATTTGATAGGGCCAATATTTAAACGGGTTGCTTCTTCAGCAAAGAAGTTAAGTGAAGTACCTGCTTGTTCAAAGAAAGCAAAAAAGAAAATTGCAAAGAACACGAAAGTGAAAATTGCTTTAATTCTATCCCATTCTTCAGGGGTTAAAGGTTTATTATCTACGTGGTCAACGGCTTTTGTATCAGTAACGGGGTATAAACCGATTTCACCAAGATATTTCTTCTGTGAAACCAAATACCAAATTAAACCGATTACCATACCTGTACCGGCAGCCATAAAACCGTATTTCCATTTATACGCTTCAGCAATACTTGTAATACTATCCGGTTGACCTAAATAACCGCAAACAAACGGAGCGATAAAAGCACCGACGTTAATACCCATATAGAAAATGGTAAAACCACCGTCACGGCGCGGATCTTGTGGTGGATAAAGTTCACCAACGATTGTTGAGATGTTCGGTTTAAAGAAACCGTTACCCAAAATAATCAAGGTAAGACCGGTAAATAAAGCAAGTTTAGGGTCAATAATTTCATAAGAAGCGAGGGTAAATTGACCTAAAGCCATCAAAATAGCACCAATAGTAATAGAGTGCCTTTTGCCGATAAATCTGTCTGCTAAATAACCACCGATAACCGGGGTAAGATAAACCAAAGCGGTAAACATACCATAAATTTTACTGGAAGTGGCTTTGGAATAATTGATTACAGTACTAATCATAAATAAGGAGAGCAAGGCCCTCATACCGTAATAGTTAAACCTCTCCCACATTTCCACCATAAAGAGCATATACAACCCTGATGGATGTTTTTGTTTTGTTGTATCGTTCATTAATATCCTCCTGAAAAATATTCAATAAAAAAGACTCGCAACCAAGGCTGCCTTCCCCCAAAACTGCGAGTACTTTATATATATTATACAAAAATTTTTAGTGCTTTGAAAAAATATTATTTTAGATATTTGTAAAGTATGCAAATGTCCTTTTAAATATGCTACTATATATTTATATAAATGTTAGGAGAGTTATATGGCAAGAAGAATAATCTCAAGCGACAACGCACCAAAAGCAATAGGGCCTTATTCGCAAGCAGTAAGAAACGGAAGTTGGGCCTTTATCTCAGGTTGCTTGCCTGCTGATGCCGTTACAGGTGAAATTGTCGGCGGGGACATCAAAACACAAACCAGGAAAGCCCTTGAAAATATGGGACAAATTTTAAAAGCCTGCAAGATGGAATATGACCACGTTTTAAAAACTACAGTTTTCTTAACAAGTTTAGCGGATTTTGCCGATATGAACGAAATTTATGGGCAATTTTTTGCTAAAAACCCACCTGCCAGAAGTTGCGTGCAAGTGGCTGCTTTGCCAAAAGGTGCTTTAATTGAAATTGAGGCCGTGTGCCGTAAAAATTAATTTAGTTTATAGGGGTATTTATGATTGATTTAAGTAAAAATCCGTATTTACAAAAACGCTCCGCAGGGGTATCTTTACCACTTTCTGCTATGAAGGGGACTGACGATTGGGGCTGCGGGGATATGTCCTCTTTAAAAGAGTGGATTGAATACTTTTCAAAATACAATATTAAGGTTTTGCAAATACTTCCGCTTTGGGAAACTTCACCGCGCGAACATTGCCCTTACAGTGCTTTAAGCGCATATGCTATCGATCCCATATATATAAGTATTAAAGATGTGCCCGAAGTGCAAAATTGCCCGGCCGCACAAGAAATTTTAACTGATTTAAAACCGGAAATAGAAAATTGGCGCAATAATTCCGCTGTACAGTTTGATACAATCAAACCGGCAAAATACCGCGTTTTATGGGCCGCTTATGAGTATTTTGAAAAAGAAGAAAGAAAATCAAAAACAACAAGATGGCTGGAATTTTTAAAATTCCAAAAGAAAAATGCTTCCTGGCTTTTATCTTATGCTATTTTTAGAACAGCAAAAGATTTGTACAATTGGACTTCTTGGAAAACTTGGCCCGAAGATTTAAAAACAAGAAAAATAGAAGCAATAAAAGATTTCCTCGTAAAAAATGAAAGGCAAGTTATGTTCTTTTGCTATATTCAATGGATTGCGCAAGAACAACTTGATAAAACTATTGCTTTTGCTAAAGAAAAAAATGTTCATCTCTTCGGCGATATACCATTTGGCGTAAATTTTGACAGCGCAGATGTTTGGGCAAACCAAACAAAATTTTTACTTGATACTGAAGTTGGTGCACCTAAAGATGCCCTTGCACAAGGCGGGCAGAAATGGGGCCTCCCGGCTTATAATTGGCCGTTGATTGAAGAACAAGGTTTCAATTTTTGGCGTTCAAGAATAAACCGCGCTTGCGAAATATATGACATCTTCCGTTTAGACCATTTAGTCGGTTTTTTCAGAACTTGGATTTTTAAACAAGGTGATGACGTAGGCGCTTATGATATTGCTGATGAAACTTCCCAAAAAGCACGTGGGAAAAAATTCCTTGAAGCAGTTACGGAAACCGCTAAAGATAAATTACCCGTCGGTGAAGATTTGGGCGTAATACCTGATTATATGCGCGAATATATGAAGGAAATCCATATGCCCGGTTATCGCGTAATAAGATGGGAAAAGGATAATGAAGTTTTCCGTGAACCACGCAATTACCCAAGTGCTTCCCTTGCAACAACTTCTACACACGATACCACAACTTTGAAACAATGGTGGGAAGAAATGCCCGCTTGGCAAAGGGCAAATTTCTGGGAAATGGTATCTACAAAGAAAACAGATGGTAATATACCTTACACACAAGAAGTAAATATAGAAATTTTAAAAAGAGTTTTAGGCTCAAATTCTGATTTGGCCATCTTCCCGTTACAAGACGTAATCGGAACGACAGACCAAATAAATGTACCCGGTACAGTAAGCCCGGATAATTGGACTTACCGCTTGCCCTATACAACTAAAGAATTTGAAGAAAAGTATAATGGAATTATGACTACTTTCCAAGCCTTAATCAAAGAAACAAATAGAGCGGAGGAGGCTCAAAATGCTAATAGTTAGTGCGCTTGTTTTGAGTTATTTTTTGGGTGCAATTCCCTCAGGTTACTTAATTACAAAAAAAATTAAAGGTTTTGATATAAGGAATTACGGTTCCGGTAACCCCGGTGCTGCAAATGTTTATAGGATCGTAGGCAAAAAGGCAGGGTGGGCAACTTTTACCTGTGATGCCTTAAAAGGTGCCGTTGCGGTTATTTTGGCAAAATTTCTTGCACCAGGAATTGCATGGTTACCTATTGCCTGCGGTTTTATGGCAATTTGCGCGCATATGTGGACTGTGTTTCTTAAATTCCGCGGAGGTAAAGGCGTTGCAACTTCAGCAGGTGTTTTCGGTGCATTACTCCCAATACCGACACTTATTGCGTTTTTGTCTTTTATACTTGTTGTATGGAGAACAGGCCGTATTTCCCCGGGATCAATTTTAGCTTGTATAGTTTTACCGCTTGCAGCTTGGCTTACAGGGGCAAGTTTACCTTACATCATTTTCTGTATAATTGTTGCGGCAATAGTTATTTACAAACATATTCCCAATATCAAGAGAATGCTTGAACACAAAGAACTTAATTTTGAGGACGGCTCAAAGAAAAATGTTAAATAAAGTTACTGTTTTGGGTGCAGGTGTTTGGGGCAGTGTAATTGCAAGACATATGCACAATTTAGGTATGAAAGTAAGTGTTTGGGAATACTCTAAAGACTTGCTTGATACCATTAAAGCCAACGGCGGCGCACACCCGAATATCCCAAATTTCAAATTTGATGATACTTACACTTTAACCAATGATTTAAAAACCGCAGTTGACGGGGCAGACTTGCTTGTTTTTGTATTTTCTTCAAAAGCGGTGCGCAGTGTTTGCCAACAATTAAAAACTATTTTAAATGGCAAAGTAGTACCTGTTTTAAATGCTACTAAAGGGCTTGAAGATAAAACATTTAAAACAATGAGTGAAATTATTGAAGAAGAACTGCCTTCCCTTAAAAATAAAGTGGTGGCTTTCAGCGGGCCGAGTTTCGCTTTAGAAGTCGCAAAAGGTATCCCCACAAAAATTACTTTGGCAGGTTACGACGAAGATTTATTAAAAGAATTACAAAATAAACTTACTAAAAAACCGCTTTGCTTTGAACTTTCTAAAGACAGACGCGGTGCGGAATACGGTGGCGCAATAAAAAATGTTGTTGCTATCGGTTGCGGCATTTTAGACGGTATCGGTGAAGGTGCAAACACAAAAGCAGCCCTTTTAACTGAAGCTATGCAGGAAATGAGCAAAATAATGTTAAGCCAAGGTTGCACACTTTATACCGTTTACAGTTTGTGCGGTTTGGGTGATGCTATATTAACCGGAATGTCCGCTATTTCCAGGAACCGCAGGCTTGGTGAAAAACTCGGTCAAGGTTTAGATTTGGAAGAAGCAAAAAAACAAGTTGGGACTATCGCGGAAGGTTTAAATTCCGTACAAAGCGTTCAAGATATCATTAACAAAAACAATTTAAATTGCCCGGTAATAAATGCTATTTGGGAAATTGTAGTGCAAGGTAAACCTGCAAATACTTTGCTTAAAGCACTTGGTTTTAAAGATGAATAAAGAAGAGTTAATTAAAGAACTTTCCAATTATTTGTTTGATAAACAGCAAGCCAAAATTGCCGTGGACAGAACCCTTGAAATAATTAAAGAAAATTTGCAAAAAGGCGAGAAAGTTGTACTTTCGAACTTCGGTACTTTCAAAGTCAGGCAAAGTGCACCGCTTGCGATTAAAAACCCAAAAGGGCAAATTATAGAAGTACCTTCAAAAAAAAGAATTAGATTTAAACCATCTGAAAACATTTTAAAATGACTTTAGAAGAATTAAATAAAAAAGATTTTTTTACTATCGGTGAGGTTTCACGCATTTGCAGTGTGCCGGAGTATACTATAAGGTATTGGGAGAAAAATTTTACCCCCTTAAACCCTATAAAAAAAGCATCCCATCACCGCAGATATACTAAAGCCGATATTGAAGTTGTCCTGCAAATTAAGGAACTTATTTATAAACATAAAATGACCGTTGCCGGTGCAAAAAAACACTTAAACCGCTTTTTTGCCGTCGGTAAAACAAAAGAAGACGGTAATTTTTACAGCGCAAAAAATTTGAGATTTTTAAAAGAAATCAGGGAAACCCTTTCACAAATCTTAAAAGAATGCTAAAATATATATAGGTGCCCGTTTTGGGTACTTAATTTAGGCAGTTATTTCGGGGAATGGCTTAGTGGTATAGCGCTCGCTTGGGGTGCGAGAGGTCCCGAGTTCGATTCTCGGTTCCCCGATTTTTACTTTCCAATATAATTAGTTTTTACGGGGCGTAGCGCAGTTGGTAGCGCGCACGGTTCGGGACCGTGAGGTCGTGGGTTCGAATCCCGCCGCCCCGAAAATTTAAAAGCACCCTTTTGGGTGCTTTTTAAATTACAAAAAACAAATTTATATCAAAATTATTCAGTCAATAATTTTAGAAGTTGCTTTTGTTCGGTTGTTATATTTAATTTGTCAATTAATTCGGAAGTTAATTCTTCTTTTGTACTTAGGTAAAATTTGCCGTCGTCAGCCAATTTACCTTGGGTGATGCTTTTAAATATTGCCTCAAAATCATTAGTAGGTTTTAGGTTTTTGTAGGCAGTTTCAATTGCATGATAGCAAAAAGGATTGTCGCCCACATTTCCGGTTACGGAGTGTGCGGTATCGGAACATCCGCCCAAACAAATTAAGCCGTACTCGCACTCTTTGCAAAAGCCGCCGAGTTTTTTGTACTTTTTAAAACGTTTGTTCCAAGTGCAAAAATTTTTGGAATAAAAAATTTCTTTTAGGGTTTCTTTCCTAAAATCTCTTTCGGCGAATTTATCATTTTGCATGGATAGGCAACCGTGTATTTTGCCGTCGCTGCGGATACCAAGGCCCGTTTTCCCGGCGGGGCAACCCGTCCAGGAAAAGAGTTTCTTTCTTATCGGAATTACTTTTGAATAATAACCGAAATCGTGCATACAGGTTATTTGAAATTTACTTTGAGGAATAGTTAATTTGTTTTTTGCACCGAAAAGCCCTGCTATATAATATTCTTCTTTGCTTAGCAAAAATTGTTCTGACATTCTTCCGTAAGGTACAGCCATCTGAAATTGCCAACCCCTAAAACCTGCATCTAAAAGTTTTTTCTTTAAAATATTTAATTCCAAAATATTCTTTTTTGTTAAAGTAGTTATTGCTACAACTGGTATGCCGGACTGTAAAATATTTGGCATATTTTTAAAAATTTTATCAAAAAGGCCGGGAACGCCGCGCACGCTGTCATGTGTCTCAGGCAAACCGCCGTCAATACTTAGGCCGATAGTTTCGGTATTTATTTTTTTGAGGAAATCAAGATTTTCTTGATTTAATAAAATTCCGTTAGTGATAATTGAAACCAAGACACCGTTTTTTGAGAGGTATTCCGCTATTGTTTTCCAATTCGGGTTTAAAAATAATTCCCCGCCCATGAGGTTGATTCTTTCGCATTTTAATTCTATAAGTTGGTCACATATACGGAGATTTTCTTCTAAAGTTAACTCGTTTTCCCTTGTTTTTCCGGCGGAAGACCCGCAATGCTGACAATGTGCATTACATCTTAAAGTTAACTCCCACACAACGCTATGTAATTTTTTAGCAAATACCGGCATTTAGTTTTATTCGCCTTTTTCAGCATCTTCAAAAACAGGAGCAACTCCGTATTTGGCCATATTATCTTCTAGTTTTGCCTTTTCTCTTAATCTTTCTAAATCTTGCGCTGTATATCCTTCAGCAATTTCAAGGTCGCTTACGTTTTTCTTTTGATTTTTCAGCAAATTTTCTTGTTCCGATTTTCTAATAGATGAAACACCGTATTTTTCCCCTTGCTCACGATAAGGCGGTGTTTGAATAGGCATAACACCATATTTAGCAATTGGTCTTTGAACAGGGGCAACGCCGTATTTACTACTACCATCATCTATATATGGCATATCAGCCTCAAGAGCGTTTACTCTTTCAACAGGAGCAACACCATATTTTCTGCCTTCGGCAAAAGGATCTTGAAGAGGAATTTTATTTCCTTGCACATCTTTTTTAAAGGCAGGTGTTTTACGCGCCGGAATTGTACTATTTGGGTTTCTTTGTTGGTTAGATCCCGGGAAAAAATTTTTTATACCCAAAATTGCCGCGACGGCAGCAACTATCAAAAATAAAATAGAAATTAATACTTTCAATATTTTTCTACTCACACTTATCTCCTAATGACTTTTTGCATTTGATACAAATATTATACAACATATTAAGTTTTATGTTCGTATATTCTCATTTATTAAAGTAAAATAAAGTATAATATATTATCAGAGGTTAAAATGCAGGCAAATAATTTTTTAGACAGAGTCAAAATTTACGTCAAAGCCGGAAAGGGCGGCGACGGTTGCTTGTCATTTAGACGGGAAAAGTTTATTGCTTATGGTGGCCCAAACGGCGGTAATGGGGGAAAGGGTGGCGATATTATTTTGCAAGCCGAGCCTAACCTTACCACCCTGCAAGAACTTGCCTGTAACCCCCACATTGAAGCAGCAAACGGTGAAAAGGGCGGTACTTACAATAAAACCGGTTTAAACGGAGAAGATAAAATCGTTTTAGTTCCGCTTGGAACAGTTATTAAACTTAACGGCGAAACCGTCGCAGATTTAACTAAACCCTATCAAAAAGTTATTGTTGCGCGCGGCGGGCGCGGCGGACGCGGAAACCAAAGTTTCAAAACAAAAAATAATACTGCACCGCGTATAGCGGAAATCGGCCAAAAAGGCGAAGAATTAACTTTGATTTTGGAACTTAAAGTTTTGGCGGATGTCGGTTTAGTTGGTTTACCTAATGCCGGAAAAAGCACATTTTTAACCGCAGTTACCGCGGCACGCCCAAAAATTGCAAATTACCCTTTTACAACTTTGAACCCAAATCTCGGTATTTGCCAGCATAAAAACACAAGTTTTATTATTGCTGATATCCCCGGTATTATTGAGGGTGCAAGCGAAGGCAAGGGCCTTGGCCATCAATTTTTAAAACATATTGAGAGAACACGCGTTTTGGTGCATCTTGTTGATCCAAGCGGTTTTGAAAAATTTACCCCCCTTCAAACTGTAAAAACTATTAGTGATGAACTTAAAAATTTTGATAAAAAACTTGCAAAAAAGCCACGCATAATTGTTGTAAACAAATCAGATTTAGACGGGGCTGATAAAGTGTTTGAACAGATTGAAAAAAAGTTTGCGAAAAAATACCCTGTGTTTTTAATTTCAGCCGCAGCAAGAAAAGGTCTTGCCAAAGTGTTAGATGAAATTGTAAAAACACTTATGCAAAACCCCATTAAATTTGAAAAACCTAAACAAGAAAAAACTTTGACTTTAAAAGTGGAACCGTTTTTTACTGTTACAAGGCTTGATGGAAACCGCTTTCAAATATCAGGCAAAAAAGCGGAAGATTTTATTTCCATGACAAACTTTGCCCAACCGCAAGCGGTGCAACGTTTATGGGGAATTTTCAAAAAAGTAGGGCTTGAAAAGGAACTATTAAAACAAGGTATACAAGACGGTGATATTATCGTAGCCTGCGGTAAAGAATTTGAATGGAGCGGGGCTGAAGTCAGCGGTGAAGTTTCTAATCTGCCGGAACGCCTTGGCGGTTATAAACGCCGCGCTACAAAACAAGAACGCCTTGAAAAACGGCGTTCAAGGCGTCAACAGAAATTCGATTTATAATTTCCAACAATATAACATATCGTATTATAAAACAGGATAATAATTACCGACTTTGTTCCTATCTGTTAAAGCGGAGCAAACCTTTTCCCCTTCATCATCGGCTACTACACACATAACAAAATTATCAGTATAAAGGCCGACTAACGTATATCCTTTGTCCAACGCATTGCCTTGGCCGTCAATTCTAGTTGCAACAGCCCTGTTAGGCATTAATTGATATGAAAAATATTCCGTATTGAAAGAAGTTGATGAAGGATCAAAATTTTCATCCGGAATACTGGGCCTAAAATCGTTAATATCACGGAAATCGTTACCATATACTTCATAATTAACAAGATGCTTTTGCTGTGCTGCTTGAATTGCCGAAATCATATGCACAGCCTCACTGGCACGGGCGCGTTCTATAGCACTCCTAAAAGAAGGATAAGTCATCGCCGCAAAAGTAGCAATGATAATAGTAACTATTAAAAGTTCCATCAAAGTAAAACCTTTTTTATTCATATTAACCTCTCTTTTTCAATTTCCCTAAATCTGCTGTTTTAAACAAAACTGTTTTAACTTTTAAAAGCAAAGCAAGGCGGTTTTGTTTAATTTCCGCTTCATTAACATTTACCATTATTTTAGCAAAAAAATCTTCCAAAGGTTGCTTTAAGGCGGAAAGATTTTTAAGTTCCATAGCGAAATTTTCTTGTTCTTTGGGCAAATTATCAACTGCTTTGTTTAGGGCAATCTCTTCTTGTTCTTTAAGTAAAGATGCGTTTAAAGCAGGCAAATTTTGCGGTGCTTGCTTTAAAATGTTTGCGACACGTTTTGCAGATTCTGCAACTGCTTGCAAAGTTTCACTCTTTAATTGCTCGGCTAAAATTACGGCATTTGCCAAAACTGTATTTAACGGAGTATCAAAATTTTTGACTGCTGAAATAATATCTTCAGGCACGAGATTATCCTCTAAGATATTTTGCAAGCGTTGCCATAAAAATTCCGGAAGTTGTGAAAGTTGATTATTTTCATTTTCCGGTAAATTCTTTGAGGCAAGTTTCGTTAATTCATTTATACTTAAAGGCCAATTATTTGCAAGAACGATTCTCACTGCTCCCATAGCCTGACGGCGTAAAGCAAAAGGATCTTGACTGCCGCTTGGTACTTGACCGGCTTTAAAGTTGGCCGATAAAGTATCAAGTTTGCCTGCCAAACTTACCAAAGAACCAACTTTAGTTTTCGGTAAATCAGAGGAGGCTGATAAAGGCAAATAAAATTCTTCTAAAGCAGTGCAAACATCAGGTGCACGACCCTCTTTTTGCGCATAAACACCACCCATATAACCTTGCAAATCGGTAAATTCATATACTACGGAACTTGCCAAATCAGCATAAGCATAACCTGCGGCTTGTTTTGCATTTTCTGTTTCAATAGAAGTAAAATTTAAAAGTTTCGCCAAAGCAGTAGTTAATTCGGTAATACGCTTTGTTTTATCTTCCATTGTACCCATGCCGTCAATAAAATTGATGTTTTTTAGTTTAGTACGCATATTATCAAGGCCGAGTTTTAAGTCATTTTCAAAGAAGAAAACAGCATCTGTTAGACGTGCAGTCATAACATTTTTAAAACCGGTTTTAACTTCTTCTTGATTAACTGAAACACCATCCCTAACGGCAATAAAATGCGGCTGAAGTTCGCCTTTTTTATTGACAACAGGGAACATTTTAATTTGTGTTTTTAAAACCGTTGTTAAAAGTTTTTTAGGCAATTTCATAAAACTTAAAGCCATATCACCTGCTAAAGCAATAGGATGCTCGGTAAAATTAACGGTTTCGTTTATTAAATCTTCGTCTAAATCCGCCTGATAACCCAAAAGTTTTGCGCAACCCTCAATACTGCGAAGTAGTGCTTTTTTGCGTTCTTCCAAGTCAACAAGTATCGGTCTAATTTGGTTTTTTAAAGCATCTTTATAAGTTTCCGGGTTTTTGATTATTATCGGTGTTTGTTTAAAAGAACTTAAGCCATAGGCTTTGTTTGATGATTTAACACCGGCAATTTCAAACTTAATAATTTTAGTGCCGTAAAGTGCAATAATGCTTCTAATAGGGCGTGCAAAGCGGAAGCCTGAATCTTCCCACACCATATTTTTTGCAAAATTCAGACTCTTAATAAGATCTGGGAAAATTGTTGCAAGCAACTTTTCCGTTTTAACACCTTTGATTTTTATATCAGCGTATATAAACGGGCCTTTATCGGTTTCTTTTACAACTAATTGTTCTGCTTTAATACCGTTTTTGGCGGCAAAGCCTAATGCTTGGGGTGTAAATTTACCGTCAGCACCCTTTAATAATTTAGCCGGTGGGCCTTTAACTTCTTTTGAAATATCTTCACTAACTACGGCTAAGTTTTTGATTTCAAGAACTAATTTTTTATAAGTTCCGTAAGTTTCTAAAGTTTCATAACTAAGGCGGTTTTCCGCTAAAATTTTTATTGCATTTTCTTTAAGTTGTTCTAAGGCAGGCCTTAAAAAACGGGCAGGAAGATGCTCTGTTCCTATTTGTAAAAGTGCATTCATTTGGCGACCTCCTGTTCTTCATGTTGTTTGATGTATTCGCCGGCACAAAGTTTTGCAAGGTGGCGAATTTTTGCGATAATATTTGTTCTATCACTGACAGATATTGCGCCACGTGCCTCAAGTGTATTAAAATAATGAGAAACGCGCATTGCGCAATCGTAAGCGGGCAAGTATAAACCTTTTTTGCAAAGTGTGCGGCATTCTTCTTCGTTTTCTTCCACATAACGGCGGAGGTTAGCGACATTGGCTTCCTCAAAATTATAATGGGAAAATTGCCTTTCGCTTTCTTTTACCATTTCACCGTAGGTGGTGGTGTCGTTCCACATAATATCAAAAATTGTATCTTTCTTTTGTGAGTACATTGCAAGGCGTTCAAGGCCGTAAGTAATTTCAACGGTAATAGGCTTTAAACTATAACCGGCCATAATTTGGAAATAAGTAAATTGTGTAATTTCCATACCATCGAGCCAGATTTCCCAACCTACACCGGATGCGCCTAATGTCGGGGACTGCCAATCGTCTTCTATCCAGCGGACATCGTGAATTTCAGGATCAAGGCCGATAGCCTTTAAAGAGTTTAAATAAAGTTGCTGGATATTTGCAGGTGAAGGTTTTAAAATAACTTGAAATTGATAATATTTACCAAGCCTGTTTGGGTTTTCCCCATATCTACCGTCAGCTGGGCGGCGGCATGGCTCAACGTAACAAACACTGGTCGGTTTCGGTGTTAAAGAACCGAAAAATGTAAAAGGGTTAAAGGTACCTGCACCCTTTTCCAAATCATATGGTTGTACAACAATGCAACCTTGCTTTTTCCAATATACTTGGAGATTGTGTATTATATCCTGAAAGTTCATATATACATTATATAATTTTGACAGATAAAAATAAAAAATAAAAAATGCCGAGGGACAGGATCGAACTGTCGACACCTGGTTTTTCAGACCAGTGCTCTACCACTGAGCTACCTCGGCAAGTGAATTATCACTGTATATATGATACCAAATTATTAAACACCTTGCAAATTTTACGATAAAAATCCCCCTATCAATAAGGTAAATATACCGCAAAACAGGGGGAAATATTTTTATTTTAAGTCGTTAAGTGTTTCTAAAATATCAGCAATATGTTCCGGGGAATAACCGCGCCATGTTTCCACTTGTTGACCGTCTTTGAAAAGCATAATGGTTGGGAAACCCGTTACACCATATTCGTTCATTAAAGGTCTTGCGCCGTAGTAAATTTGAATATTTTTTGTTGCTTTTACAGGTTCTAAATTAACGAGAGTTGACGGACTGTTATCCATAAAAGCTGCTATTACATCTGCTTGCGTAGATGGTACTTGACCGGCAAGTTTATCCATATACGGAAGCATCATTTTACAATATCCGCAATAGCCTGCCATGAAGGCAATTACTACTGGTTTTTGGTTAATCTTTTCAGTGAAATTATAACTTTCAATCGGTAGAATTTGCACCGCATGATTTTGTTCCTGTGGTGCAGGTTTTGCAACTTGATCGCAAGCTGCAAAAGAAAGTACTGCCAATGTTAATATTAATATTCTTTTCATAATTAAATTATATCTTATTTAAGTCAAAAATAATTAACTGGCAAACAATAAGTTAAATTTATATTTGATTTTGGCTTTAAAAATTGTAATATATACTGGTAGTTAGTTAAAGGAGGATGTTCATGAAAAAGTTATTAATGCTTGTTGCATTAGTTGCCACATTAGGCGTTTATGCAGCTGCTGAATCACCAATCAAATTGTCCTTGTATGATAATATTGCTTGGCCCAATACAAACAATACCAATATCGTTTTAGGTCTTGTTGATAACAACACACCGACCGTTAAAGGTGTTTCTTTAGCAATCGGTTCTTCAAGAGTTGATGATCTTACTGGGTTGTCTTTTGCTTATTTCTATGCGAGATCAAATGATTTAACCGGCGTACAAGTAGGTTTATATAACGTAACCCACAATGCAACCGGCGTAGTTTGGGGCCTTGTTAACCATAATAAAAGAGCCTTCACCGGTGCACAACTTGGTTTAGTAAACCTTGCAAATAATATGAAAGGTCTCCAATGGGGCTTTTATAACCAAGCAGAAACCTTAACCGGTTTACAACTTGGTTTTGTAAACTATATCAACAGAATTAATAAAGGTTTACAAATCGGTTTAGTTAACATCATCGAAAACAACGGTTGGTTACCAATCATGGTTATTGTTAACGGCAGATTCTAATTTGCAATCTGTTAAAAAGGCCTGCTTTTGCAGGCCTTTTTTATTGTGATTTTTTGCTCTAAAAATTGTAATATATAAGTGACTTATTATAAGGAGGATGTACATGAAAAAGTTATTAATGCTCGTTGCATTAGTTGCCACATTAGGCGTCTATGCAGCTGCAGAATCACCAATCAAATTATCTTTATATGATAATATTGCTTGGCCCAAAACAGATAATACTAATATCGTATTAGGCCTTATTGACAGTAATACCCCTACCGTTAAAGGTGTTGCTTTAACACTTGGTTCCACAAGAGTTGATGACCTTACCGGTTTATCCTGGGCTTGGATTTATACAAGAACAAACCATTTAACCGGTGTGCAATGGGGTGGTTTATACCACGTAACAAATGATGCTACCGGTGTTACCGGTGGTTTCGTTAACCATAACAAAGGAAATTTGACCGGCGTACAATTCGGTTTCGTTAACATCGCAAAGGATGTAACCGGTGTGCAATTGAGTCTTGTAAACGTCGCGGATAATATAAAAGGTGTTCAATTAGGTTATTTCTTTAACTATACTGAACGCTTGACCGGCGTACAACTCGGTTTAGTAAACTATGTAAAAAACATTGATAAAGGTTTACAAATCGGTTTGGTTAACATTATTAACAATAACGGTTGGTTACCTGTTATGGTTATCGTAAACGGTAGATTCTAATTTGTCAAGTTACTTTAAAAAGGCCTGCTTAATGCAGGCCTTTTTTATTTAAAAATATTTTTCAAGAAATTTAGAAATCTCTTGTAGGTATTTGGGGCCGGCAATTTCGTGGCAACGGGTATGCCCGGCACCTTCTACAAGCCAAAGTTCCTTTGTGGTTTTAATATCATCAAAAACACGCAAAGCCCTTTTGTAAGAAACCAAATGGTCATTTTTACCATGTATTTGCAAAACAGGACACTTAATTAAAGGTGCGGAAGTTTTGGGGGATAGATCTTCAAGCCCCGTTCTAAATTTAAACCTTTTAAGACGTAAAAAAATATAAACAATCGGGTAATAAGGTAAAGTATGATGATTCCACGCCCATTTGCGAACAACTCTTTTATAAGAGTAGAAGCAAGCCTCTAAAATTACTGCTTTGATCGTTTTATCTGTTGACGCGATATAAGCCGCTACAGAAGCCCCTAAACTGATACCGTATAAAGCGATTTCTTTGCACTGTTCCGGCTTGTTTTTACGAAGATATTCTAATGCTGACTGTACATCCAGATATTCCCTTAACCCTTGCGCACTTTTACCGAAACTTTCCCCCATACCGCGAAAATCAAAATAAAATAAATTATATTTTTTTGCTAGGTTTATGGTTTGTGGGAGTATTTGGCTTTTGTCCATTTCAAAACCGTGCATTAAAACAAGTGTTTTTTCTGAACCTTTACAAGGTATAAACCAACCTTTTAAAGTTATGCCGTCTGTATTTTGAAAAGTTATATCCTCGGCTTCAAAGCCAAGGTCCTTTGGGTAAACCCTTAAAGGCGGTTGTTGCCAATTAAGCGCCTTATAAAGTTTAACGCAAAACGCCACTATAATTAAAGTGATTAAAACAATAATTATCGTCATAATTAAATTATACAATATAAAAACACCCCCACAAAAGTAGGGGTGTTGTAAAGATAACAATTATTTTTGATTTTGCTTTTTAAAATCAATAACAACTAAAGGACGTTTAGGGCTTCTGCCGATGGTGCCTTCTTCGGACTCTCTTAAAGCCTTGGGCCAAAAGCCTTGCATCTTCAAAACAAGTTCGGCGACTTCCCTAAAAGCACCTTTACCACCATCTACTTGGGTAATATAATCGGCCTCGCTTTTGACTTCCGGAACAGCATTATTTACCGCGCAAGCAAGCCCGACATATTTTAAGGCAGGTATATCAATAAGGTCATCACCTATAAAGGCAATTTCTTCGGCTTTCAAATTACAACGTGCCATTAAATCTTTTAAAGCAGGGAGTTTATCAAGATAATTATAATAAAGGAAATCTAAACCAAGTGTTTCGGCTCTATGTTCGGTTGCAGGGGCATTACCACCCGTAATTATACCGGTTTTGAAACCGAAATCGCGTAGTAAAATAAAGCCGATACCGTCATAAGCGCAGAATTTTTTGACTTCCGCAATTTTACCGGTAGGCGTGCTGAAAAAGTTCATTGTGGCATCTGTTAACACGCCGTCAACATCTGTTATAACTGCTTTTATTTTTTTAATTTTATCTGTTAATGTTAAGTTCATAATTATATTTTACCACTTTATTGGACGTGTCGCATCAGCAAAATACATATGATTGCCTATATCTCTTCTGCGTGCAGGGTCCATAATACCTATACTTAAATTGATCGTAGGCCCCACTAAGACTATGTATGGCCTTACTTTATAACTCGGTATTTTGTTAAGAATTAAATTGCGTTCAATTTCCTGTGTATGTAAAAAGTAATTAGGCAAAATAAATCGTGGTGAAAGCACCAAACATACTACCACTATTAAATAACAAAGCCATTTTGAAAAATCAAATTTATAAACGTCAATATAATATTTGACCAAAAACAAAAATGATATAACACACAAAACAGAAGCTGGATAATAGGCCCTTAACGGTGGTAAAGGGACAACGAATAAAATAAATGCCATTACAAAAGATGTCGATAAAGTAGTTAAAGACAGCCATAAATTTTCTTGTTTAAAATCTCGTTTATCTTTATCTAAACAAGCAATAACAAAAAATAATGCCGTTAACGGAAAGATATAGAACTGTGATTTAAAAAATTGGTTTAAATGGTATATATGAAAAAATAGTTTTTGCCACAAAGAAGTTGATGATAAATTAGATATATTTTCCAAGGACATTTTGCTGTAATGCGACGGAGAAGAAAAGAATACCAAACAGCCTATTGCCAAACCAAAAATCAAGAAACTTAAAGCACGCGGGGTTTTAATTTTCTTATATTCCCAAAACAATGCAAATAAAACCGTTGAACCCAATGCAATAGGGGATACGCATTCATTACTCATCCCCACAGCAAAACCGATTATAAACATACAGGTTCTGGTAATCCAATTATCTAAAATGACTTTACCTACCTGAATTCGGCGCAAAAAGCATAACATAAGAAGTAAGAAAATAATTGCCCAAGTATAATTTACAGCACCGCTTACCCAAAACATAACGTCCGTAGGACAACTTACGAAAAATATGCTCATACACAAAATCATAATAAAATACGGCATATCTTTAAGATCTTTTATATTAGGTAGACGGACAAATAAAATATAAAACACGCACAAACAATTTGCCAACTGGACAAAAGAATTAACTAAAACAAAAAACCATTTACCCAAAGGGAAAATAGGTATTGTGAAAAGTATGCCTATACGAGGAACTACATACAAATAACTATCTTTTATAGTTGCCCATTTAACAGGAGCACCCCATTTAAAATATTCATCCAAAGTAACCGGATACCAATATGACATTATGCCTATAAAAGAAATAAAAATAAAGGTAACAATACCCCACAAATAAATACTAGATTTTTTCATAGTTATATTATAGCAATTATAAAAGCCTCAAAATTTATATAATATATTTATGAGAAAGTTTTTAATACCGGCCTTGATATTTTGCTTAATATCTTGCGCACCGAAATCTTACATAAGCAAAACCTATAATTTTAATAATATGAAACGTATAGGCGTTTTGCCTTTTAGTTCCCCCACGCCAACATTTTCCGGTGCGGAGAATTTATTTACAAAGTATCTTATAAAATACGGTTATACCGTTGTGGAACGCGCGCAACTTGAACGTATTTTAGAAGAACAAGATTTAACTGAAAATTATTTATCCCCTAATGTAACACGCCAAATCGGTAAAGTTTTGGGTGTTGATGTTTTGCTTGTTGGGGAAATAACTTCTTATTTACCTGAACAAAAAACAATGTTATACAGGGTTACAAAAAATACATCTTCCACCCCTGTTTATAACACGCATGTAACAAAAGGCCAAAACGGTGAATTAAAATATAAACAAACCTATGGCGGGCAAGATTACAGGCAAAATAAAGAAGTTATGGCTACAGAACATACTATTTATGCTCAAGTCGGCGTAGTAGCCAAAATGCTTGATGTTAATACCGCGGAAGTTATCTGGGTAGGCGATGATACCCAAGAAGGCATCAGCGGATTAGATGCATTGGATTCAAGTGCAAAAGGCATAATAAAAAGTTTTGATAAACAAGTAAGGCAATCGCAAAGGAAATCTCTATGATAAATCACCAAGATATAGAAATAGAAAGTTCAAACTCTTTCTTTTGGGGTATTGTGTGTATTTGTATAATTTTGGCTTTGGTTTTCGTCATGAAACAAAAAGACGGCGTACAAGTTAATACAAAAACTGTACAATCTTTTGTTTTGAAAGAATCAAAGCAACAGGTAAGCCCAATGAAAAAGTACTTCCCGGCGCCTTATTCAGTAAAAGATATCGCAGCAGAATAAAGAGGAATTATGATAGATATTAAATTTATAACCGATAATTTTGAAGAAACAAAAAAACGTTTAGCATCAAGAAATACAAAACTCGTGGAAAGCGCACAAAAAGTTTTTGATTTGCAAGCCGAATATAAAAAAGCCCTTCAAGAACTTGAAGCGGAACGCTCTAAAAGAAATGAAATTTCTAAAAAAATCGGTATGATCCGCGCCAAAGAAGGCCCGGAAGCCGCTGCTGCTGCTATGAAAGAAGCAAATGCTTTAAAAGAAAGCATGCAAGCGCTTGAAGAAAAAACTACCGCTTTAAAAGCACAAGTTGAAGAAATTATGCTAACTATCCCAAACCTGCCGGATGCAAGTGTGCCTGTCGGCGCTGATGAAAAAGCAAATGTGGTAGTAAAAGAAAATACTTTGCCCATACCTCAATTTAATTTTCAAGTTAAAGACCATCACGAAATCGGTGAAAATTTGGGCATTTTAGATTTTGAAACCGCTTCAAAACTTTCCGGTAGCCGCTTTGCTTTACTTTGTGGGCAAGGTAGCCGTTTGGAACGCAGTTTAATTAATTTTATGATTGACCTTCATACCAAAAACGGTTACACGGAATTTATGCCGCCAGCCATTGTTAACGCAGAAGTTTTATACGGTACAGGGCAATTACCGAAATTCAAAGAAGATATGTATCATATCGAAGGTGAGGAAGACCAATATTTAATTTCCACCGCCGAAATTCCTTTAACAAATATGTACCGCGGTCAAGTTTTAAAAGATACAGATTTACCGAAAGCATTCTGCGCTTATACACCTTGTTTTAGAAAAGAGGCCGGTTCTTACGGTAAAGACACACGCGGTTTAATCAGAAACCATCAATTTAACAAAGTAGAACTTGTTTGGCTTGCAAAACCGGAAGAAAGCATGGATGTCTTGGAAAAAATGACACAGGAAGCCGAACTCGTTTTAAAGACACTCGGTTTACCTTACCGCCGTGTCTTACTTTCAAGCGGTGATATGGGTTTTAGTTCTTCAAAAACTTATGATTTGGAAGTTTGGTTCCCAAGCCAAAATTGTTTTAGGGAAATTTCAAGTTGCTCAAATTGCTTGGACTTCCAGGCACGCCGCATGAACTTACGTTACAAAAAAGAAGGCCAAAAAGGTACCGCATACGTGCATACTCTAAACGGTAGCGGTGTGGCTGTCGGGCGCACTTTTGCGGCAATACTTGAAAATTACCAAAATGAAGACGGTTCTGTAACCATCCCGTCTGCTTTAAGGCCTTATTTCGGAAGTGAAAAAATTGAAAAAGTTAAATAAACTCTTTGCTATCTTCGCTTTTGGCCTTTTAAGTTTAAACGCATTTGCGTGGAATAAAATAGATCCTTCAATACTAGCACACGCCGATAAGGGCGTTGATGCCATTTATAACCTCGACCTTAATACCGCAAGGGCAGAACTTTCCGCTTTACTTAAAGAACATCCCAATTATCCGCTTGGTCTTTTTGGGCAAGTGATGATTGAATGGGCCCGCTATGAATATGAATTTGAAAAGAGTAATGAAGAGCAAGCAAAAGTTTTTGAAAATATAATAAATTCCTCAATAAACGGTATTGAAACTTGGCTCAAGCAAAACGGGGAAGAGGCACAGGCATATCTTGCACTCGGTGGAATTTATGGTGTAAAAGCACGATTCTTGCTCGCAAACAGAAGTTATGTGCGTGCTTATTTTACCGGCAAAAAAGGCTTAAAATATATGAATAAAGCCGTAGAACTTGACCCGGAAATGTATGATGCATACCTCGGGCAAGCAATTTATGAGTATTATGCCGGCACTTTGCCCGCAGTAGTGCGTGTGCTTGCAAAACTCGTAATAAGCGGTAATGCAGATAAGGGCATATATTACCTAAATTTAATTAAAGATAAAGGCAGATATTCCGCAAATACCGCTAAACTTTTGCTTGTGGAAATTGCAATTCAAAATAAAAAATATGCAAATCCTGCATTAGCGGAACAATATATTAAAGAAATCATAATAAAATACCCACAAAACCCATTATTTAGATTTGTCGCAATAATTGCGGGATACCAAAATAAAAATTATGAGGATGTCCGATTAGGTGCACAAGATTTTTTGGCAAAAATCGGCAAAGAGCCCTTTTATAAAGAAATTTATATTGCACGTTCTTACACCGCTTGGGCCAGCACCTATATGCAGGAAGGCAATTATAATGAGGCCATAAAAATTTTGGAAGAAAGTATTAAAGCCACCAAACATCAGGAAATGAGCCGTTGGCAACTTTGGAACATCTTCCGTATGGCACAATGCTACGATGCTTTAGGTCAGCGTGAAAAGGCTTTGGAAATCTACAAAAGCATAAAGAATTATAAGGAAACTTGGGGTATTGATGACGAAGCAAAAAAATATCTTAAAACCCCGTTTGTTGCCGGAACTGATATCGGCCTAATGAGCCCACCATAAATAAAACTTTACAAACAAAAAAAAGCATGCATTAAATACAAGCGTATTTTGTTTTAGAAATTAACAGCATTATCTATAAAAGTGAACAACCGCCCCCAGCATTATCACAGTATCCCCAGCCTTGCTCTGCTAATAACCCACAAATATAACGGCCGACCTCTGTTTCCTTAGTAATACATCCGCGAACGGTTACTACTTTAAGAGGGTCCCCTTCAAGTTTTATTTGTGTTAATAAAAGATATGATCCATTGTTCCTTTCTGCTTCAATCATAAAAGCACTAGTCTTACTCACAGATCCATCAAGATAATAATTAAAATGGTTGGTAACATATACTTCGTCCTCTTCGGCAGGGTACTCTACATCAAGTTTACTAAAAGTAATTTCTTCACCAGAATCATGTTCATATAAGAACCTATATGTTGAATCCACAAGGCTTTTAATAACTGATTGAGCTTCAGATAACCTTGCTTTTTCGACTGCTCTTGTATATTGCGGTAAAGCAATAGACGCTAATATACCAATAATTAAAACAACTACTAATAACTCTAAAAGAGTGAAACCTTTGTTATCTTTCATATTGCTCCCGTAAAATATTTATTTTTATAGGTATATTTTAGAAAAAAAGAGAATATAAGTCAAAAACAATTTACATTTCTTGGACTTTGCCGCCCTCTATCTTGTAACACTTATCAGCATAATTGGCGGCGTGAACATCATGAGTAACCATTAAAATGGTAGTGCCTTCTTCTTTTGCGGTCTGTGCAAAATCTTTAAAGATTTGCTCTTTCCTTTGCGTATCTAAATTGCCGGTTGGCTCATCTGCCAAAAGCAAAGTTGGTTTATTTATTAAAGCACGGGCAAGGGCTGCACGTTGCTTTTCCCCCCCACTCAGAGAAGGAGGAAATTTGTTCGCAAGATGTGCTATACCGAACTTTTCAAGTAGATGTTTGGCATAAGTTTTTGCTTTTTTATTTGCAATAAGTGCCGGCATTAAAACATTTTCAAGAACAGTGAATTCAGGCAGTAATGCATCAAATTGGAAAACAAAACCCATATCTAAAAGGCGTGTTTTTGCGGCTTGGCTTTCTTCAAGTTTTGTTAGATCTTTACCATTAAATAAAATCCCACCCGAAGTAGCCTTATCTAGCAAAGCAATCAAATTAAGCAAAGTAGTTTTACCGGAACCGGATGGCCCGATAAATACAATAAACTTGCCTTGTTCAACGGAAAATGAAACATTTTTTAAGACACAAATTTCATTTTGCGCTTCTTTATAAACTTTTGTTAAATTGATAATTTCTAAAATATTAGCCATAGCGCACCGCATCCACAGGGTTTATTTTTGAGGCTTTGTAAGCCGGATATAAAGCCGAAATAAAACAAACTGCGTAACTACCGATTACAACTGATAAAATATCAAAAAACTGTAAACTTACAGGCACTTTAGTTAAATAATAAATATCGGCAGGAAGTTCCACAATATTTGTATTTGCAATTATGAAACATAAAACAAAAGCCAAAATTAAACCCAAAACTACACCGGCAGTTGCAATAAACAGACCTTCAAGCAAGAATATATGCCTTATTTTTGCCGGGCTTGCACCTAAAGTGCGAAGTATGCCGATATCGCGTAACTTTTCTGTGCCAAACAAAATTAAATTTGAGGTTATATTTAATGCCGCCACAATAATAATTAAAAATAGAATTATAAACATTACAGTCTTTTCAAGTTTTAATGCGGCATATAAAGTTTGATTCATTTGTGCATAAGTTTTTACTGTGTATTGATGACCGATTATATTTGTTATTTGTGCGGAAACTTCGTCGGCTTTATCTAGGTTTTTGATTTTGATATTTAAACCTGTAACTGCACCTTTTAGACCAAGGAAATCAGACGCATTTTGTAAATCAGTATAAACAATAGTATTATCAAATTCATAATAGCCTGTTTTTAAAAGGCCGGTAACTTTAAAGCGTTTCATTTTCGGCAAACCGCCTGCCAAACCTTGCGGGGAAACTAAAACAACTTCATCATCGATATCAAGCCCCATATTTTCGGCAAGTTCTGTGCCTAAAACTAAAGCAGGAAGTGTTGAACCTTCTTCCGCTTCAAAACTGCCTTCCGTTAAAGAGGAAACTAAAGTGTTTGTTTTTGCTTCTTGTTCCGCATCAAGCCCGCGGACCAAAACGCCGTGTGAAGATTGGGCATAACTCAAAATTGCCTGCCCGTAAATTGTCGGTGCAGTAGCAACAACTTGCGGTAATGTTCCGATTTGCTCTTGTACTTTTTGGTATCTGCCTTCAGGCATTTTTCCAAGCACCATTACGTGCGCTTGTGCACCAATAACATGTTTTTTAATATCATTTTGAAAGCCTGTCATAACAGCCAAAGTGGTTATCAAAGCCGCAACACCGACGGCAACACCAAGCACACCGATAAGGGTTGTTATTAAAGAGAACACCCCTTTACTTTGGCTCATCAAATAACGTTTGGCTACAAAACTTTCAAAACGCATGTTTATTTATTTATTTGCACCGCAACATTTTTTATATTTTTTACCGCTACCGCAAGGGCAAGGGTCATTTCGGCCAGGTTCTTTTTCTTTTACTACTTGCTTGACGGTGCCGAACTCTTGTTCCCTAATCTTTTTTTGATTGGCTTTTGCCCATTTACGCATAGCAGACGGTGAGGACATATCAACACCATCGGCTTCCATTTGCTTTGCTACTTTGATAAAACGGTCCTTTAATGAAGGGTCTTTATCAAGCATATTCTTAATAGCAGAGGGTAAATTCTTTTTTTCTTCTTCCAAACGCTCTTCAAGAGTTAGCGGTTTTGCAGAGCCTGATGATTTGGAAGTTTCTGCCTGTTTTTTCTTTCTCTTTAAAAAATCAAACAACATTTTTATATTTCTCCGTTAACAATTTGTTTTATAGTTTTGCGGACTAAAAGGGCCTTTTCCACAAAGTCATCATAAGCCGGTATAATTACGCGACGCGGGTGGCCTTCCCAAATTTTCAAAATTTCGCGGTCAACTTCAAGGGCGCGTTCCAAAGTTTCAATACGGACAGCGGTATTTTGATAGTACTTCGGGTCATTGGGTGGGGACATATGTATGATGGCATAATAACGTTCAAATTCCGTCTTAATATCTGTACCCATAACTTTAAGGAAATCTTCTGCCCCGTAAGGCCAATAAACTGCACCATCCAAAGAACCTCTATCACATAAAATTAATTTTGCAGATGGATTAATTTCGGTAGCCAAATCTTCAAGTTCCCTGGTGCAAGTATAAATAATGCGTTGTGCGTGGTAAGTATAGCGTTTGCTTGAATCATTACGCGGAAAACCACCGCTGTAAACCAAAGTTGCGGCTTCTTTTGCCACCTCAATATCAGTACCGTATTCCTCTTTTAAGATGGAGAGCATTGTAGTTTTCCCTGAAGCAGGGCCACCTGTTAAAACAATTTTTTTCGTCATAAGCCACCTCTTATTTATTTTCTAAAATTTTATCAAGCATTGCCTTATATTCTTCTTTTATTTTATTAAATTCTTCGCGTTTTTGCGCAGGTATTTCACGTGCCGCGGAAGAACGTTGTTTGCTGTTTAGAAAGTCAAAATACTTGCTACCTTGTCTAATACGGAAATCCAAATGCGGACCAGTTGATAAACCAGTACTGCCTACATAACCTATGGTTTGACCTTGCCTAACTTTTACACCCACATTTATACCTTTTGCAAAACTTTTTAAATGCCCGTAACAAGTAGTGTAATTATTTGGGTGGGCAACTTCCATATAATTACCAAAACCGCCCTTCCAGCCTTTGAATTTTACAACACCGTCTGCAACTGTTTCCACGGGTGTACCAACAGGTGCTGCATAGTCAATACCGAGATGCGGGCGCCTTATACGTAAAATGGGGTGCATACGCCCCTTTGAAAAGCGCGAAGTTATACGCACACCGCGAACACTAATCGGAGATTTTAAAAACATCTTTTTGGAAAATTTACCGGTCTCATCATAGTATTCATCTTCAAATCTGAAAGCATAATTTTTACCGGTTGCTTCACCGCCGTAATAAGCGGCCAAAATATTTTCATTTAAAGTTTTGCCGCCTTTTGTATAATCTTCATCCCAAATAACTGCGAATTTATCGCCTATGCGTGTTTCAGTATTAAAGTCAATTGCCCAGGAAAAAACATCTGTAAAATCTAAAATAAAACCGGGTTTCAAACCTTGTGCCTGCATCGAAGTAAATAAGAAATCTTTAACAATACCAGACGTTTGGCGATGCCTACTTTCAACGGTAATATCTAAAATACCTGCAACGAGTTCCCCATCAACAGAAGTTACAAAATACCTAGAAAAATCTTTTGTTACAACAAGCATTTTAAAATTATCATTTTCATCTAAAGTAAGCAAATATTTATCATACTTAGAAACACGGCGCATATTTAAAACCGTATCAAGTTTATTGACAATTTTGTGAGCATCTTCTTTACTCAAACCGTCTTCCTGCAAAGATTTTTGCAAAGGTTGCCCCAAATTGCCTGTTGCTTTTTTGAAATAAATTTCTTCAGGGGTATTGGCAAGTTCCACTTGTGTGCGATGATTAGAAACAAAAAATACCATAAAAATCCCGATAGCAAGGCAAGGCAGGCCCCACTTTAGTAATACTTCGAAAAATTGTTTACAATATTCTTTCCACATAATCAAAAGGGGGCAATTGCTTGCCCCCGATTAAGTTACCTAAAGTTTTTCAAATAGCAGCAAAGTGCGATGGAATTCATTTTGAGTTTCGGGCTATCGGCGCGGGACGGCAAAATTACAGGAATTTTCGGCCCGGCCAAAACTGCTGCTGCTTCAGCACCGTCGCCAAAGAAGGCAAGTGCTTTATAGAACGGGTTTGCCGCATCCAAATCAGGCAAAACAAGTAAGTCGGCATTACCGGCAACTTTCGCACCTTTAATGCCCTTTTCTTCTGCACGTTCTTTTGAAACTGAAATATATAAATCATAAGGCCCTTCAACTACACAACCGTTAATTTTGCCTTCTTTATTCATTTGAACTAAAGCGGCTGCATCAACGGTGGAAGGAATTTTTTCATTAACTTTTTCTACAGGGCAAACGACGGCAACTTTCGGTTCTTCAACACCGCATTTGTGGAAAATGTCAACTGCATTACCGATAATTTGTGCTTTTTGTTCCAAAGTAGGAGCAATTACGACGGCGGAATCTGTTACCGCAAACATTTTGGGGTAATTATTTGTTTTAAACAAAACGAAATGTGTTAAAAGTGTGCCTTGCGGAACAAAGCCGAATTCTTTGTTCAAAATGGCTTTCATATAGTATTTCGTATCAACTAAACCTTTAACTAAGAAATCGCCTTTGCCTTCGTAGACCATACGGGCGGCAGTATTACACATTTCGGGGACATCGGTGCATTGTATAAATTCGAATTTTTCTTCCGGTAAGCCGACTTCGCGGACCATCTTTTTAACGACTTCGGTATCACCAATTAAAATACCGTGTGAAATAAGGCCTTTATCATCTGCCATTTTAATGGCGGTTAAGGCTTCTTTATTATTTGCACCGGGAACTACGACGCGGTTTTCCTGACCTTTTACGAGGTCAATTAGTTCATCAAAACTATTGAATTTCATAAGATCTCCTTAAATATTATATATTTATATTTTAGCAAATTAGAAAAGAAAAATTTGCTTTATAAAATACAAAACCCCGGGGTTAACCGGGGTTTTGAAATTAATTTATGTCTAATCGGTTTATTTTTTGCTAGGTAGTAAGGCAAAAATCAATATACCAATAAAGCATAATAAGGAAAAGCCAGCAATCAACCCTAATACAGATGATAAAGATTGTACGAGATTTTCCGGTAAAACTTTAACAATGGTAGCCACGACAGAAGGAACAGTTAATAAACCCCAATAAGCACTATGGCCTGAATCTTTAACCCTGCGAACAAATATAGCCACTTGCGGAATAACTAATAGCAATGAAAGCAATAAACCTATTGATGCTCCTATTCCAAATAATCCGAAGATCAGCCCTAATAAAAACGCTACAATAAAGCACCACAAAACAAACAACCAAAATTGCTTGCGAGTAGCACGGCCGCTGAAATCAACGTAATGATGCAACAGCACATCAATAAAATAAGTTTTCATACACATCCTCCTAAAAAATTAACTTCAAAAACATTATACATTTTTTACGCCATTTTTGGGACACAGTTTGGCAAGTGTGCAGGTGGCGCAGTTTGGCTTTCTGGCGTCACAAACACGGCGGCCATGGTAAATTAAAGCATTACTCAGATAGTACCAACGTTTTTTAGGGAAGAGTTTCATTAAGTCCTGCTCTATCTTCTTGGGGTCTGTATTTTTTGTTAAGCCTAAACGGAAGGAAAGACGTTTTACGTGGGTATCTACGACAACCCCCTCCACGACATCAAAACAATCACCTAAAACGACATTTGCCGTCTTGCGCGCAACACCTTGTAAAGTTAAAAGTTCGTCCATCGTTTTCGGAACTTTACCGCCAAAATCAGATACAATTTTTTTGGCGCTTTCCTGCAAACTTTTTGCTTTTGCGTGGTAAAAACCGGTGGATTTTATAATTTTTTCAATATCTTCCCTTTTGGCTTTTGCCAACTTTTGCGGAGTACCGAAACGCCTAAATAGTTCCGGGGTAACTAAATTGACGCGTGCATCGGTGCATTGAGCGGAAAGTATTACCGCGCAAAGCATTTCAAAAGGGCCGTTATGTTTTAAAGCAGGCTCTGTTTTAGGGTATAATTTTTTTAATTCTTTAATTAATTTTTCCGGATTTAACATATTTAATTAAACCGCAAATACATAAGATTATTAAATTCAAAATTATTATTAAAGCACTTGGCGGTAAATTAAAAATAAAAGATAAATACACACCACCAACTGTGGCAAAAACGGAAAATGCACAAGCATAAATCAAAACACTTTTGAATTTTTTAGCAATTTGCAGAGCACTTGTCGGCGGAATAATGATTAAAGCAGATACAAGCATTATACCGACAGTTTTAACTGCAAGCACGACAACCACCGCACTTAAAAGCACTAAAAGAATATTTATTTTATCTGTATTAACACCGGCGGTTTTGGCAAAATTTTCGTCAAAGACAGTAGCAATTAAAGCATTATAAAAAAAGTATAAGCAAGCAACAACTATGGCAAAAATTACTACGCTTAAAACAGTTTCAGCCGGTGTAACAGTTAAAATGTTACCGAATAAAAAACCCATTAAATCAGTATTAAAACCGCCGGCAAGCGCCGCAATAATTAAACCTAAAGCGATACCGGCTGAAGATACTATACCCAAAGCGCTATCAGCATATATTTTATTGTTTCTGCTGAGTTTAAAAACACCTAGGGAACTAAGCATAACAATCGGCAAAGCGCAAAAAATAGGAGTTATATTTAAAATTAAACCGACTGCCACACCGCTTAGAGCGATATGACTTAAACTATCACCAATTAAAGAAAGGCGTTTTAAAACCAAAAACACGCCAAGCATGGCTGTAATTAAAGCCACTAAAACACCTGAAATTAGGGCACGTTGCACAAAACCGTAGGAAATAAATTCAGCAAAACTCATACATTTTCCCCCTCGTGACAATGTTCGTGGCTGTGGGGTAAAGGGCAAGTGCCGGCAGTATGTAAATGGTCGATTAAATGCTGGGTATACGGACCAAAATAATTGGTAACTTCAGCGGAATTGCAAAAGTCTTCTTTTGAGCCGTAAAAAATAATTTGTTTATCTAAAACCAAAAATTTATTTACATATTTACCGACTTGCGAAATATCGTGCGTAACAAGTAAAATCGTTGTTTTGTTTTCTTTGTTTAAGGCGGAAATAATTTCAAAAAACTCTTCCCTTGAAGAACTGTCTAATGCGGTGGAAGGTTCATCTAAAATCAAAAATTTAGGTTCGTTTATAATTGTTCTTGCAAGCAAAACGCGCTGCTGTTGCCCCCCGGAAAGTTCCGAAAATAATTTGTCTTTATAACTATAACAACGCAACTTTTTCATTAATGAATTTGTTTTTTGATTATCTTCTTTATTAAAAATTTTTAAACCTTTTTTTGTGGAAAGCAAACCAAGACGTACGACGGCAAAAGCCGTCATCGGCATATTGCGTGGGGTAGTTGTTTTTTGTTCTAAATAACCGATATTTTGCCAAGTGCTGAATTTTTGTAAATCAGTACCGAATAAATTTATTTTCCCTTTTTGTGACGGAAGCAACCCAAGTAAAATTTTAATTAAAGTTGTTTTACCGCTGCCGTTTGGACCAAGCAAGGCAATATAATCACCTTCCGCAATTTTAAAATTTACATTTTTTAAAACGGTTTGCGAAGAATAAGAAAAAGATAAATTTTTAACTTCCACGATATTCATTATTCACTTTTACAACTTAAACCTATTGCAATATTTTTTAAATTCTCAAGCATAAGTTCTTGGTAAGTTTTACCATCTGCAAATTCTTGTTTAGTAATACCTTCAACAGTATTTAACATTAAAATTTTTGCACCTGTTTCTTTGCTGATAGTTCTTGCCAAAGACGGGTTTAACTGCTCTTCAGAGAAAATATATTTTACTTTATTATCTTTAATTGCTTTTACCAATTCCGCAATTTCTTTGGCGCTGGGCTCTTGATCCATATCGGCAGAGAATAATGCTTTGAAACTCAAATCATAATCGTGCGCAATATAACCAAAGGCTAAATGCCCAATATGGTAAATTGTGCGGTTTTGGCAAGTTGGCATAATTTTGGAATATAAAAATTTTAGGCTTTCCATTTCCACCGCGAAAGTATTATATCTGGGTTTAATTTGACTTGATAAATCCGGGTACTTTTCCGCCATATAATCAGCCAAATTTTTAGCCATAACGCGGGCATTATCAAAACTCATCCAAACGTGTGGGTCATTAGGTACAACCTGTGGCAAATTTTGATCAAGCATTACAGCATTTTTATCGATTTTTAAAGCCCAAGGCTCTAAATGATTTGAAGTATAAAAGAAAACTTGCGCTTGTTTTACTTCTTTAATTGTTTTAGGGCTTGGCTCAAAAGAGTGGGCTTCAACGCCGGGCGGGATCAGCAAAGTTAAATTTACCGCGTCCCCCAAAACAGATTTTGCAAAAGTATACGGCACATAACTTGAAACCGCAATATTTAATTTGCCGTCTTGTTGTTTTGGTGCTTCTTTAGAACAAGAAATAAAAACTGCCGCACACAAAAGCAGTACAGCAGTTTTTATAAAATAATTTTTCATACTAAATTAAACCAAGTTCCTTACCGCATTTTTTAAAAGCGGCAACGGCCTTTTCAAGGTCTTTTAACTCGTGGCCGGAGGTAACAATAGTGCGTAAGCGCTCTTTACCGCGCGGAACTGTGGGGAAACAAATTGCCAAAGCAAAAACGCCTTCATCAAAAAGCATAGCGCTTAACTTTTTGGCTTTTGCACTGTCACCAACCATTATAGGTGTGATAGGTGTTTCACTGTGACCTGTGTCAAAACCGGCTTTTTTAAGTTCTTCTTTAAAGAATTTGGTATTATCCCAAAGTTTTTTAAGGCGTTCCGGCTCATTATAAATTACATCCAAACCTGCTAAACAAGTTGCTACTACGGCTGGCGGATGTGAACTTGAAAATAAGAACGGGCGTGCAACTGACTGCATATAAGCCTTCAAATCTGCTGAACCTGCAACGTATCCGCCGATAGCAGCAAAGGCTTTTGAAAGTGTGCCGATTTGGATATCTACTTTCCCTTTAAGCCCAAAATGTGCAACTGTTCCGCGCCCTTGCGGGCCGATAACACCGCTTGCGTGTGCATCATCAACCATAACCATAACATCACGCGGGGCGCAAAGTTTTACGATTTCAGGCAAGTTGCAAATATCGCCATCCATACTAAAAACACCGTCGGTAACAAGCAGGCGGCGGCGCGCTTGTTTGACTTCGGGCATATCTAAAATTTCTTTTAAATGTGCCATATCGCTATGGCGGTAAATAAGTTTTTTAGCTTTGCTTAAACGCCCACCATCAATAATTGAGGCGTGGTTAAGTTCGTCTGAAATTAAAACATCTTGCGGGCTTGTCATCAAACTTTGGCATACAGCGGTGTTTGAAGTAAAACCAGATTGTATTACTAAAGAAGCCTCCGTTCCTTTAAATTCGGCAAGACGTCTTTCAAGTTCTTCGTGTAAAGAAGTTGTGCCGATAATCGTGCGGACTGCTGCTGTACCTATACCGTATTTTTTTGTCGCTTCAACTGCGGCTTCAATCACCTTAGGGTGCGCCGTCATACAAAGATAATTGTTTGAAGTTAAATTGATAACTTTTTTGCCGTTAATTGTGCAAACGGCATTTTGCATATCTTGTAAAACTGCCGGTTCAATAAAGCGGTTTTCCGTCTTAAGTTGTGCTATTTCATCTTTTAAAAAATTCATATTTGCCATAAATCACCTACGGAACTAAAATAATTTTACCGCATTCTTTTTTAGGGTCTGAAGCGATTTCAAAAGCCTTCTGGAAATCTTTCATTTTAAAAGTATGTGTTATAACGGGGCGCGGGTCAATTGCGTGGCTCTTGAGCAAACTTTCCATTTTGTACCAACTTCTGAAAACTTCACGCCCGGTTATGCCTTGCATACGTATTGCTTTAAAGACGATAGAATTTGCATAATCAAGGGTAACATCCTCTTTTGGTAAACCAAAAGCGATATAACGCCCGGCAGGTTTAACTGCTTTTAAAGCGGTATTTATCGCAGCAGGATTGCCTGACATTTCCACCACAATATCTATACCGGACTTTTCACCGCCGGCATCAATAATTTTTTCCAAAACTTTATCTTCAAGCGGGTTTATGACGGCATCAGCGCCCATTTTTTTAGCAAGGGCTGTGCGGAAAGCTGAAGTTTCCGTACAAATAACTTTTGCCGCACCGCAAGCACGTGCAATTTGTGTTGCAAATAAACCTTGCGGACCGCAACCGGAAATAAGTACTGTTTTACCGACGATATCTTCATTTAAAGTAGCAAAAACGGCATTACCTAAAGGCTCCATAATACTTGCGATATCTTTTAATGAGTTATCGGTATGTTTCCACGCACAACGGGCAGGAATTGCGGCATATTCCGCAAAACCGCCGGGAACATCAATACCTAAAATTTTTAAATTACTGCAAACATGCCTTTGGTCATTACGGCATTGATAACACATACCGCAGAAAATGTGGGATTCTACTGATACAAAATCGCCTTTTTGAAAGCCTTTTGCTTTGTCGCCAATTTCAACGACTTCACCGCAAAGTTCGTGGCCGAAAACGAAGGGGAATTTATGTTTTTTAGATGCCCAAGAATTATAATAATTATAAATAGGCAAATCACTACCGCAAATTGAAGCACAATGAATTTTAATTAAAAGTTCATCACTTTTGATACGGGGGACATCAATATCAATATATTCTGCACCAGCGGCAGGTTTAGTTTTACAAATTGCTTTCATAAAAACTCCTTTAATTTAAATGAGCAAAAACAACTCGCTTATATTAGACATTATATATAAAAAAGAGATATTTTTACACAAAAATATCCCCCGTTTTTAATTAACGGGGGATTTAACTAAATTCTAACTACAAGTTAGCCAATTAATAAACCGGCAAGTATTGCACGGGTGCAACTTGAAAATAAACCGGCGAGCAAAGCCCTAAAACCTAAGCGGGAAAGATCACCGCGTCTGCTTGGTGCAAGTGAACCAATACCGCCAATTTGTATACCGATTGATGAGAAGTTAGCAAAACCGCACAAAGCATAACTCAAAATAACTTTAGTACGCAAAGTAAGTTCAACGGTGTGGCCGTTTAAAATTTCAGCAAAATTTGCGTAAGCAATAAATTCATTTAAAACAGTTTTTTCACCGACTAATTGGCTGGCTGTTAAAACATCACTTCCGTTAACACCCATAAGCCAGGTTAAAGGTGAAAATACATAAGCAAAAAGTTGTTGCATAGAAAGTGCTTTGGTTAAAAATAAACCGGTTATCCATTCAAGTGCACCATTGCATAAAGCGATCAAAGCGGTGAAAGCAATCAACATACCTGCAACGTTTATTGCTAAAGAAACACCGGTTGTCGTACCGTTTGAAATGGCTTCCAAAACATTGGCGCTTGGATCTTTATAAGAGATTTTTAAATTACCGCTTGTAACAGGCTTTTCTGTTTCAGGAACGAGTAATTTCGAAAACATTACACCGGCAGGCGCACCCATCAAACTGGCGGCAATTAAATGCCCTGCTATACCCGGAACTGTATCTTTAAGCATACTGACATAAGCCATCATTACACCGCCGGCAACTGTTGCCATACCGCCGGTCATCACACACATAAGTTCTGACTTTGTCATTTTTTCAACATAAGGTTTAATGAGCAAAGGTGCTTCCGTTTGGCCAACGAAGATATTTGCAGCAGCACTCAAACTTTCCGCGCCGGATAATTTGCAAGTTTTACCGATAATTACAGCAAAAATATAAACTACCCATTGCATTATACCTAAGTAGTAAAGTAAAGAAATTAAAGCGGAGAAGAAAACGATTGTCGGTAAAACTTGGAAAGCAAAAATATAACCTAAACTGTCCGCTTTAGCCAAATTGCCGAACACCATTTCCGCACCGGCTTGTTGGAAGGCTAAGACTTTTAATA
>JAZNAY010000004.1:0-336893 GCA_045586725.1 Elusimicrobiaceae bacterium
CCACCGAAAGAAAAAACGAATATATTTAGTTTAGTATTACCGAATGGCTTGAGGCCTGGGGAAACGTTAGCGGACAGGCAACGCAGGTTAGAAATTAGGAGACAATTTAGAAATGCTGCCGCAGCAATCATCGGCGGATTAGCGCTTAGTACATTTTTTACACCAAACAGCGAACCTTCTTCGATGTTTGATTTAACTTTAGCAACTTTGCCGTTCTTTGCGAGTACTAATCCTAAAAAAATAGCAAGTAGCCAGGTTAAAAATTTTGTTGAATTGCGCAAGAGATTTGTTCCTAATCTTTTTACCGGCGCACCTTTGAGCGAAGACGAAACCAAAAATATGAAGAGGATTTTAGGGGAAGAAACCTTCAATTTATGGCAGAAATACTATAATAAAGATTTAGCGCAAATTGCCAAAGAAAACCCACAAGAATTAGAAGAACTTGCTAAGTATTCAGACATTTTCGGCACCCATTTGCCTTCTCAAATAAATAATAATTACGGTGGAACAAACCCGTTGTTCGTTTTCGGCATGAAAACTGCTATGGATAATTTTGTAAAGAATTTATCCGAAGGGCAAGATATGGAAAGTGCTATTACAGAACTTGGGAAAGATATTAATAATTTCCACTTAAACATAGCACGCATTAAACTTTTTAACTATCTAAGAACTAAGCCGGATATAGATTGGAAATCAATTGAAGATATTACCAAATTTATGGATGCTTATACGGAGTTTAGATCTGATTTATATTCGGGTCTCTTCCGTGAAAGTACTGCTGCAGTTGATAATCATGTCAGTGATAAAGATTATCCGGAATATTTACAGGAGATGTTAGAAGCCGGAGCAACAGGCAAGGTGGCTGCCCCCAAGGTTAAATGGACATATAAAGGTATGACATCTACTATTCTGGGAGAAAGACTTTATAAAGATGTAGAATTATCTACACTTTCTACAATGCCTGAAATAAATCTTGCAACTATTTCATATCCAAGATTTGTTAGGCACAAAGAAGCCTTTTTCAAAGCTCTTCAAGAAGATTATAATAATATTGAAATTATAACCAAGAAATCACAAAATGGGGAAACTCTAACTAGAGAAGATATAAAAAATTTACATGACAATATCGCTGACATAGCCTATATTTTCGCAAGCGTAGTGCCCTTCTGGCGCGGTAGTGCTTCGGCCGTATCGGCAATTGTCTATGGGCTTTACCAAAAGGCCGGTGTTAATGCCCCTAATCTCAAAATCGGTCGTGCTCTGGACCTTTCCGCTTTTGCATCAACCCCTGAAGATTATAAAGCAAATTGGCTTAATTTGTTTGATGGTGAATTTACATTCAATAATGACGATAAAGGTGGCACAAATACTTTAACACCTACATCTTTGCCAAACGGAAATCCTGCTACCGCAAACCCATCCGGCCCCATAAGTTTAAACAATGACCCCGTTAGCGAATTGAGTAAATCTATTTTTAGTTTATCAACCCCGTATGGATTGTTTAGTGGTTACTTAACGAGAATACCTTTGTTCGGTGAAAATAAACAAGCAATAATTTCAGTAGGGCATGGCTTAGTAGGAGGTTTTAGCCCCTCAGTAAAAGTTTTCAATCATTATGGAGAGTATGTTGATAAAGCAGATTTCTTATTCTATAAAAGTATTATTGATGATGATAACCTTACTGTAGCAGATTATGCTATCTTCTTGCCTAGGAAAGAAATACAAAGCCCTACTTTATCGCTCGCTTTTGATGAAGATGTTTATAAGTATAATAAAGTATTATCCCTGGGATTTCCGAATGGGATTTTCCATTCCCAAACTCACAAACCAGCTTCCTATATGTCACTATTACATGGCATTCCAAATGTTAGTTATTTGGAAGGGGGTGCTGATGCGGGATCAAGTGGCGGTGCGGTTTTGGCGGAAACAGAACCAAATAAATTTTCTGTTGTAGGCACTGTTTTCGCTTCTTATGATAAAGAAGATGAAGGTTTTGTTGCCATTCATAATTTACAGTGGCTCAAAAATTTTATTACTGGTAAACCATTGAGTGTTGATTTCTTTAATCCAAAATTCCCCTTATCAAGAGGTTATAAAGCAGGCCAACTTAACATATTTAATTCTTCGCTAAAGCCCATTTCATTTAATTTTTCAAATATAACCAAATTGGAATTAGTGCCTTCAAACAGTATGGCAGTCGGCAAACGCGCGGTTTGGAAAGCATATGATGGGGAAGGCAAATTGGTAGGTTATTTAAAATATGGAACGGAAGAAGAAGTTACTAGAACAAAATGGTTTCATAAAATAGTTTTTGAAAATAATTATGATAAAAGATTCCCATTAGTTGAAATAGAATATCCCAAAATAATTACGGAAGAAATTATTCTTCCGAAAGAAGTACAACAAAAACTTGATATAGAACTAAGTAAAATAAGGGCTTCCTTATGGGGGCATAATAGGGGCAGAGTTCCTTTTTTGATGACACCTATAAACACCGATGGCTTTACATATTTTGATGCAATTAAAATAACTAATAAGGATATGATAAATGAAAAACTCGGCGGGGAAGGTATATCTAAAGAAGAATGGGAACAGGTTAGAGCGATCATAGAAGATTTAAATAACCAAGGTTTTGTTCACGAAGATTTTTTAAATAATTTTTATATTAGGCGAAATGAAAATGGCAAAATTACTTTGGTAATGTTAGATTTTGAAACTGCCCCAAATGGTACTCCGGACAATGTATTTGAAGTAGATATAATCGGATCACAGTTAGAAAAAATGGGGCTTGTTAAAGATACTCAAAAAGCACCTGCTAAAAATAATAGGCAAGAAGATGTCGGTTCTCTTTTAAGTAATGTCGTTGAAGCACGCCTTGTTCCGGTAAAAGACGGATTAGTTAAGGCACGTGCCGTTTGGGAACTTTTAGATAGGGAAGGGAAAATATTAGGTTACCTTAAATGTGGAACAGAGGAAGAGATTGATAATGCCAAACTCTTAGAAAAAATAATTACAGAAAATAATTTGTTAGATAATTTGTCTATTGTTTTGGAATATCCGCGGGTTTTAGCGGAAGGGACTTGGGGTTTAAACGATGATGTGATAGAAAGTGTAAATAAAGATTTTGAAGGGATAATGAAGAACATTCGAAACCCGGCAAAAAGGGCACAAACATATTTTATAACAACCCCGATAGATGCAAACGGGTTTGTAATAGCCGGTAAATTTTACCCTACGGAAGAAGCAGGTAAGTTCATTGCTGAAAAACTTAATAATAAATGGATTACGGAAGAAGAATGGAACCAAATAGAACATTTATTTGAGCAATTAAATAAATATGGTTTTACCCATGAAGACCTTATAAATAATATGTTTTTCAAAAGGAATGAGGAAGGCAAACTTGTAATAGGTATTTTAGATTTTGAAAAATTTTTAACTACGTCAGACAATTCGCATGATTTGAAAATAATAAAAAATTATTTTAAAAGTGTTAGGCCTTATTCTTTGCCGGAAACTTTAAGAAATGTTACTAGGGCAGAATTAGTAGTAACGGATAATGGGAAAACTGTGATTCCGCATGCTGTGTGGAAACTTTTCGATAATCACGGGAAAGTGGTGGGGTATCTAAAATATGGTACTCCTGAAGAAATAGCAAATACAAATAAATTAAATGAAATAATTACCCAAAATAATTTAGTAGAAAAGTTTAACAAAATAGGTATAGAATATCCTAAAATTTTGGCAGAAAGTGCAGATGGTTTACCGGCAAATGTTTTACAAAATGTAAATACGGAATTCGATAACATAAAACATTTAGTTCGTGATAATGAAAAAAGAGTTAAAACGCAGTTTATAGTTTCACCAATAAATGAGAGCGGTGTTTGTTGGGGTAATACAGGATCAGGGAAAGAGAGTATTTTGTTCGCCAAACTTAAACTTAGGAATCAACCAATAACTTCCGAAGAATGGGGTGTTATATTTGAATTTATGAGGGAATTAAACGGATATGGGTTTTCCTATGATGATATATATAATAATTTGTTTTTTAGACGTGATGCCGATGAAAAATTAATAATAAGTTTGATAGATTTTGAAAATGAAAGTTATTCGGATAATTTACGTGATTTGCAAAGGTTAGGAAATATTTTTAACAGTATCGGAATAAAAGAACCGAACTATTATTATGATAATATGTTTTCTGCGGAAGATATGCTAGATGAATTGCCCGCATTTTAAAATAAAAATGCTATACTATAGGGGAAGTTTATAATTTAGGGGATTTATGAGCGTAGCAAGACTTAAAAAAATACTTTGTAATTTTGAGTTTAGTTATTTGGGTATTCGCTATATGGCATGTGGTTTTTATTTGGGTGATACCGGTAACCCAAAAGTAGTAGCCGGCAAAGACTATACTCCCACAATTGTTTGCCAAACTTTAAAAATTACTAACGAACAACTTGCAAACTTTTTAAAATGTAAATACTGGGATATTACCCAAGAAAAATTGGCCAAAGCCGGTATTACATTCACTAAACTTGATATTTATTTTTACCCCCCGCGGGAAAAATAAAAGTTTTATTATGACGAATAATACCTTTTTTGCTCTCGGTCTTACACCAGCCCGTTTAAAAATAATTAAAAAATTGAATTTCAGTGTTCCGACGCAAGTGCAGGCAGAAGTTATACCGCAAATTTTACAAGGTAAAGATATTATGGCATCTTCACCGACCGGTAGCGGTAAGACGGCAGCCTATGCTTTACCGTTGGCAGATTTACTTTCTAAAAAAGATACCGCCCGTGCTTTAATTATTGCACCTACCCGTGAACTAGCACAACAAATACAAACAGTTATTAAAGCGGCTATGCAAGATACTTTTATGCAAACGGCGTTAATTGTAGGCGGTAAAAATATGCAGGGGCAACTTCGTAAACTTAAACAAAAACCTCAATTTATTATTGCAACACCGGGCAGATTAAATGACCATATTAAACGCAAAACATTTGGCATACAAGATTTTGAATTTGTTGTTTGGGATGAAATGGATAAAATGCTTGAACTCGGTTTTAGGGAACAAATTGAAGATATTTTCAATCGTTTGCCGGCAAAAAAACAAAGTATGATGTTTTCCGCTACTTACCCAAAACGCGTTTTAAAGTTGGCGGAAAAATATTTAAATAACCCCATAAAATTTTTTACCGAAGAAATTAATAAACCCAATCAAAACATAACACAAAAAGTTATCAAAATTGAGGGTAATGAAAAACTAAAAAAGTTAACCGAACTTTTGCAGGAACACAGTAAAACAGGGAAACAAATTTTGGTTTTTGTTAAAACGCAACGTGTGGCAAATGAAATTTCCGTTTATTTAAAAAGGAAAGGGTTTTCCGTTATCGCTATGCACGGCGGTTTGCAGCAAAAAGTACGGGATAAAAATTTACTTGATTTCCGCCAAGGTTTAGCACAAATTATGATTGCAACGGATCTTGCCGCCCGCGGCCTTGATATACCTGCGATATATTGTGTCATAAATTATGAACTTCCGCAAAACCCGGAGGAATATGTACACCGAATCGGCCGCAGCGGACGTTATAAAAATAAAGGTATTTCCTATACTTTAATTGCGCGTTCCGATAGGTCAGATTGGAAAAAGATTAAGGAGTTTTTAAATAATTAATATGACTTTAATAATAAATATTGACGGTGGTAGCCGCGGTAATCCGGGAATAGGTGCAAGCGGAGTTATAATAAAAAATGCACAAGGTAAAATTTTACTTAAACAAGGTTTGTTTTTTACTAAATGCACTAATAATCAAGCGGAATATAACGCTTTAAGGCTTGCATTAATTTCGGCAGGCAAAATCGGCGGAACTGTTTTGAAAATCACGTCAGACTCCGAACTTTTAGTTAAACAATTTAATGGCGTTTATAAAATCAAAAACCCCGATTTAAAAATTTTAATGGAAGAAATTAAAACTTTAGTTAAAAATTTCCAAACTGTTACTTTAGGGCATACTTTGCGCGAAGGTAACAGTGAGGCTGATGAAATTTGCAATTTAACTATGGACGCCGGTAAAAAAAATAAATTTACAAACGGGTACATATATAATTTGTTTCAAGATATCAGCCTTAAAAATTTAAAAGTTACAACCAAAAAAGAAGAATCAAAACAACTTGAATTATTTGATTTATAAAATTCGGGCTTGAGTTTGTTAAATTTTTATATTATTATATTTATATGGAAACAAAATTGAGGATTAGTTTTTTAACTATATTTTTCTGTTGTGTTTTTTGCTACTCTTTTGCACAAAAATCACCTTTATTTGTAGATGGTATTTATACCCCTAGTGCTCCTGTTTCCGGTATCAGTGAAAAGCAAAAAGCCGATTTACTTGAAAATAGTTTAACCGAGATTGAAATAGCCATAAAAAATGAAAATTATAATAAAGCGATAGGCCTTTCGGATTCTTTAATTAAAGAAGGATTTATTGATGTCCGTTTATATAATTTTCAAGCCCTGTCTTATGAGAAATTAGGTGATTGCGAGAATGCTATTTATTATGCATCTAAGGCAATTTATGTGGCACCTTCAATGGTAGAGCCATATGCAATTCGCGCTAGTTGTTATTTTAAAGATAAAAAAATCTCTCTGGCAAAAAAAGATATTGATGCCGCCCTTTCGCTTAATCCTAAATCGGAAAAGGCAAAACAAGTTAGAGATATGATTTATGCCAGTCCGTCTAAAAATATTCAAAATTCAAAAAATTCCCAAGGAGATTTGCCCAAGTGGTTTGTTCAATATTTAATAGTAATTGCGGTTCTTTTCTTAATCCTTTTATTTTTGCGTTATCGCAAACCGGAATATGTCGATAGCCAAGGCCGTCGTTTAAAAGAGTATAACATTAAAGAACAATATAATTTTATCCGTCTTATCGGAGAAGGCGGTATGGGTAAAGTTTATGAGGCTTATGATAATGCTTTAAAACGTAAAGTGGCTGTAAAACGCATAAGGCCGGAACTTTTGAAAAACGGTGCTTTTAGAGAACAATTTTTATCGGAAGCCCGCACTGTTGCGATGCTCAGGCATCCTTCGATAGTGGAGATTTATACTGTTATAGAAACTACCACAAGTTTATATTTAGTTTTTGAATATGTTGAAGGCCAAACTCTTGAAACCCGTCTTGATATCGATAATTATATTCCTTTTAAGGAAATCAAAGAAATTTTCCATTCAGTTTGTGATGGTCTTGCTTATGCACATTCTTTAGATGTCGTGCATTGCGATTTAAAACCGGGTAATATTATGATTTCAGATTTCGGCCCGGCAAAAGTGATGGATTTCGGTGTCGCACAAAAAATAGTTAAAGAGAAAAAGGATAAGGAAAGTTATTCCGTGGCAGGAACACCGGCATATATGTCCCCTGAACAACAAAGAGGATACACTTCTAAACAATCGGATATTTTCTCTTTGGGTGTTTGTTTATATGAGGCTTTGATAGGTGTTGTTCCTTGGGGTGTTAAAGGCTATGATTTAAATACTAAAAAGATAGTAAAACCATCCAAAATAAACCCAAGATATCCCAAAGAGTTAGACGATCTGTTACTTAAAGCGCTTGCCCAAAAAGAAGAAGACCGTATACAAACGGTAGAAGAATTTTGGAAACTTCTTGACGCTTGCGAACTAAAAAAATAATATATTAGGCAAATTTTTTAGATATATCAAACATTAGTTTGGCCAGTGTTTGTGCGCTTTTTTTGCGGTCAGGTATAGCATCCCACTTTGTTGAATTAAGTAAATCACTTATAACGAAAACTCCGGCAGATTTAAACCCTCTTTTTTTGGCAAAAGCAAATACCCCTGCGGCTTCCATTTCAACGGTTTGTGCGCCTTGTTTTTCGTAAAATAAAACTTCTTGTTTCGTTTCGCAAAACATTGCATCTATTGTCCAAGTATAACCTTTGTTTTCGGTCAAATTAGCAAGTTTTTTTGTTAATTCTTTGGAAGGTTTTATTAAAGTTTCGGTAACATAATGGCGGCTGGTTCCTTCGTCTGCAAAAGCACCGGTGCAAAGAACCCTTTCATGTAAATTTAAATTTCTACCTATGCCACCGGCAACACCGATTAAAATAAAATTTTCTACACCAAGTTCCGCAAGTTGTTCCGCTATAAAAACGCATAAAGGAGCCCCAATAGAAAAATTGTGTACTACCGCAACATTATCATTGACCAAATCAATACTTGCGAACAAATCATAATGTTTTTTTATGTGACCTTTTAGAAATTTGGTCATATCTGCCGAAGGCATTAAAATCACAGTTTTAGGAAGTTTAAAAAAAGTTTTTTTGCCTTCCAAAAAGTCTTTTGCCGTGAAGAAAGGTTTTAATTTTAATTTATTTTTTTTAGAGTATAACATTTAGACCTCTTAAAATGATAAAATTTTTATGTACAATGCTCTATAAATTATATAAAATACAAGGGTAGAGTATAAAATATTTTGATTAAGTAGTGATTGGGTGCGTTTATGCTTAAAAAATATATTATAAAAAATAATAAGATAGAGGAAGAAAACTCACTTGCACCGGAACAAGCGGGAATTTTACTTTTTGTTAACCCGAATGCAGAAGAACAAAAATATCTTATAGAGGTTCTTAAAATCGATGAACATACTCTTGCTTCTGCTATGGACCCGGAAGAATTGCCCCGTCTTGAAACCGAGCCGGAACATACTGCGTTGATTTTAAACCGTCCACGTAATTATTCCGGTAAAGATCAACTTGTTTTTAGGGTTGCTTCTATGGGTTTGTTTTTATACAAAGATAAACTTGTCATAGTTCTGCCTGAAGATATTCCTTTGTTTATCGGCAAACGTTTTAATTGTGTATCAGACTTAAATGAAGCATTTTTAAAGATTATTTATAATGCAATTTCCCATTACCTTGAGCATTTACGTGTTATCAATATGATTACTGAAGAAATTGAAGATAAAATGACTCAATCAATGGATAATAAATATCTTTTAAATCTCTTTAGTTTGGAAAAGAGTTTGGTTTATTATGCAAGTGCTATTACGGCAAACGGTTTTGTGTTTGAAAAACTCCGCAACTTTAGTAATAGGATTGGTTTAAGTGAGCAAAATAAAGAAATGCTAGATGATATTATTGTTGAAAACACTCAGTCGCAAAAGCAAGCGGAAATTTATTCAAACATTTTGGCAAGCATGATGGATGCGCGTGCTTCTATCGTCAATAATAACTTAAACTTGTTGATTAAAAAATTAAATGCTATTACTATTTGGATAATGGTGCCAACTTTTGTTGTTAGCGCATTTTCTATGAACGTTGCAATACCTATGCAGAAACATCCGCAGGCATTTTGGCTTATTATGGGGCTTGCAATTTTATCTGTATGGGGTGCTGTAATGTATTGGAAGTACAGGAAGTGGTAAAATGTCAAATACCGGAACTTATATAATTGATAAAAAAACAGGGAAATTGGTTAAAATCTCAGATAGAGCAACAACCGTAAAAAAACAAGGGCATACCTGTTGTGGGGATTGTTGTTGCCATAATCATTAAGAGGGCTTATGGAAGAAAAAGAAAAAGTAAAAAGAACTCGTAAGAAAAAAGAAATCAAAGCAAAAGAAGTAAATACCTTACCGGTTAAAATTTCGGAACCGGAAAACAAACAAGAAATCCAAACTGTAGAAACACAGAAAATGCCTGTGCGCAAAGTGCGTCAGCCACGTCAGCACAGTCCTATTGCGGAAGTTTTGGTAAATATCTGTCAGAAACTTGTTAAAAAAGGCCTATTGTTAATAATATTTTGGGTTTTTCTTTCTATGGGAATACTTTTAACAGGCAGTTATATTATTTTTAAAGAATTTTTTCTAGGTATGGCTTATCCGTTATGGTATCTTATTTTGATGGGTTTTATATTTTTTGGAATTTACGGTTTGATAGGTTTTGCCTACGGCCTTATGATGGCACTTTTGCATACTGTTTTATCTGTTTCTTCTTCATTAGGGGACATAATAAGAAAAACAGTCTTAAGGATTAAGAATTCCATAGAAAGCAAAGTAGATAAATTTGCTGATAATTTAGAACAAAATAATTTACTTGCTACAATTAAAAGTACTTTTGAAGATATCTCTAAAAATATTCGCAAATATGCTGCTAAAACTGCCGCAGGTGTGATAGTTATTGCTTTCTTGGGAGGTATCCTTTTTGTAATTAAAAATATTATGGTAAAAAGTTTCAAAAAAGTACAAAACAAAGCAGAGTTTTTTGCCAAAATGTCTATTCGTTTCAGTTTACTTTTGGCTATTGTTTTGAATTTGAGGCTTTTTACTAAAATTGCTTTAGCAGTTGGGTATCTTGTAGGTCTATTCCTTGTTTTAAGCCAGTTTATAATTTGGCAATTAATGCAATGAAATATTTAATCTTTCTTTTATTGTTTTCTTTATCATTGCCCTGTCTGGGTTTAACTGCAGGGCAATATTATCAAGAGGCATTAAAAGAGAAAGATTTAAAAAAGCAAATAGAACTTTATACCAAAGCAATAAACAAATCTCCAAAATTTATTGCCGCATATCACAAACGCGGTGATGCTTATAAAGAGCAGGGGAAAATGAAAAAAGCTCTTGCCGATTACACTAAAGTTATAAAACTTTCCCCAAATGAACCTCTTAAATATTATGCACGCGGGCTTGCCTATATGGATATGAAGAATTATGCTGCTGCTAAAGATGATTTTAGTTCTGCAATTAAATTAAACGGTAAAAACAGTTCGTTTTATTATAATCGTGCCTTGTGCTCCGTAGAACTTGGGCAAAACAAGAGTGCTTTGTCCGACCTTAAAAAAGTTACAGATAAATCTTTAAAAAAGAAAGTGCAGTTCCTAAAGGGTCGTGCAAATTATAAACTCTATAATTATGATACGGCAGAAAAAATTTTTAATGATTTACTTAAACAAAACCCGGATAATGAAGATGCTATATTATATCTTGCTCGTATACGTACAAATAGGGACATGTATGATGAAGCAATTTCACTTTTGAGCCGGGTTATAAATAAAAATCACACTAATGAAACCGCTTTAATGTTGAGAGCCGCTGCTTTTAAAGAAATTTCTTTGTATGAACAAGCAATAGAAGATTATACATCCTTAATTGCCCTACATCCCCAAGATACTTATTATAACAGGCGTGGCTTAATTTACGAGGAATTAAAAGATTGGAACAACGCCCAAAAAGATTATACTTCTTCTTTGGAACTTAATCCCACGTGGGCTATATCCTATAATAATAGAGGGTATGTTAATATGAAAATGGGCAAATACAAAGAAGCGCAAAAAGATTTTGAATCTGCTTTAAAATACTCCCCGGTGCTTGCCTCTGCTGCAATAAATTATGCCGGTTATTTTTGGACTGCTAAACGCGATAAGAAAAATATGTACAAGTATTTAGATAAAGCGTTGAAAGCCAATTTTAAAGATACAGCATCATTATATGATGAAGACCAGAAAGGCTGGCTCTTTAAAAAAATAAATAACACGGTAGATTTCCGCACTTTTATAGAAGGGCGATAGCCTTTTACCGTTTATTTGCGTTGATAATTTTAAATTGATAAAATATATATTGAGTGGTTCCAATTAAAATTAAAAAGGAGAAAAAAATGAAAAAGGTAATGACATTTGTTGTTATGGGATTATTTTTATCTGCATCAGCATTAGCAGAGGTTATGGTTTTGCAAGAAGGCAAAACAATGTCGTTTAAAGACAAATCTCACATTGTTGTTTCAGGTAAAACTGCTACTAAGATACTTTATAACGGTGTGCCGTTAATTATTCCGGCCAATTTAGAGGTTTCTGTTCAGCACAAAGACAGAAAAGTTTTAATTACCGGTACTGATTTAAAAAATGTTGAAGTCGCGGATAAAGAGATTTCTTCTAAAGGTCACACTGTTATTTCCGTAGATCCTAAAACCAAAGAAATAACTGTTCTTGAGGGTGATGTTAAAATAAAAAATGTTGGCAATAGGTCAAAAAGCAAAGAAGTAGGTGATTTCGCGGACATGTCTGAATATGTCGATGAAATTGCTGCCCAACAAGCCGGCCAAGATGTTGAAAGACAATTGAGTAACTCTTCACCTTCCGGGATCTAGTTATGAGAAAATCAATATTTTTAACATCTGTATTGGTTTGTTTATCTGTTTTAACTCTTAATGCTTCGGAACTCAAATTTATTGCTTCCGAAGAATTGAGTTATGATGATAACATCTACTTGACTAATGGTGACAAAATCGGTTCTGCCATTAGTTCTACCAAACTTGGTGCTTTATATGACTTAACCGTTCCCAATAGTTCTTTGAAAGGGAAATTTAGTGCTATTGGCGGTTATAATGCTTATCAAAAGCACAATCATAAAAATGGTTTTTGGGATGCTTTAGTTAATGCTGATTTCGGTAATGATCTTTTTAAAATAGGAGATACTTTTTTACTTACCTCTGATCCGGCAAACTTAGAAATTACCCAAAGAGATCAAAGAATAAATAATAAAGCGTATGTTTCTTATAAAACCAGCACTGAGAAAAAATTGAGTTTGGGTTTAAAAGCCTCCGACGAATATGAAAAGTATATTAGCGGCGGTGATTTAAAAGACCTTGACAGAAATCGCGTTAATGTCGGCGCCGGTCTTTATTATAATGTTTCTGAAAAAACCAGTTTACTCGCGGAATATACTTTCACTGCTTTAGCGTATGATAGCAATCACGAAAATAATTCCGTAGGTGGTATAGTTGCTTTGGGTGTTGAGGGTAAACTTGCCCCTAAAGTAACTGGTGAGGCCAAAGCCACTTATAATTACAGGAATTACAACCACGATAAAACCGGTTGTGATAATTATGGGGATTTATTTGGTTATGATGTTGCAATTACTTGGGAACCTACAACCAAAAACTTACTCCGCTTAAGTGGTAAAAGAGATTTCGAAGAAACTTTGTACACTAATAACCGTTATTTCATTGCTACCGGTGTTAATTTATATGCTGCTCAAAAAATTAAAAATAAATTTACCGCCGGTTTGACTTTAGGTTATGAAAATCTTTCTTATCCTAAAGCAGTGGCTGGTGTTAAAAGATCTGATGACGTTTATACCGTTCGCCCGGAAATCGGTTATCAGTTTAAGGAATGGCTAAGCGCAGGCGTTTGGTATCAATATAGACGTCGTACTTCTAATGCAGGTGCAGCAAACTATTATAATAATAATAGAGTCGGTGCTTTCATAAAAGCCATTTTCTAATAAGTTATTTAAACAATTAAAGCCCCGGTTAAAACCGGGGCTTTTATATTGTAATACTTTTAATACATTACGGTTATTCTTTCATCGTACTATCTTTGATAAAAGCACGTTTTACAGTTTTAAGTAATATTTCTATATCAAGTGCTAATGAAGTGTTTTTAATATACCATACATCATAAGCAAGACGGTTAAAAGCGGCATCAAAAATTTCATCTGTGGGTTTATTTTCCAAGTTTATATTTTGTACACAATATGTAGGGGGCGCCTTAAAATTTAGTTGTGCCCAACCTGTTAAACCCGGTTTAACAATACTGCGCACCGAATGGTTTGGAATATATTTATTCAAAAAGGCATATTCATTGTAATATAATGGTCTAGGGCCGACGATAGAAATGTCACCTTTTAATATATTTATAATTTGCGGTATTTCATCTAATCTAAAACGTCTTAAAATCGCTCCCAGTTTCGTTATGTTTTCTGTATTTGGTGTCATTGTCCTAAATTTATAAATATGTATTTTGTTTTCATTTTGGCCTATACGTTCCTGTAAAAAGATAGGGTTAAAACCATTTATCAGTTTAATCAAAATATAAATAAAGCAAATCGGTATAATAAAAACCGGCAACAAACACAAAGCAAAAGATATGTCTATTCCTCGTTTAATTATGTAATAAATATGGTGTGTACGTCTGGCAGCAATGCCGCGAAGCAGCCACATATTATCTTTGATACCCTCTTTAGAAATACGTTTAAATACATCTTCAAACATAAGTAAATCTGTGGTAAGTAAATATCCTTTAAGCAAAAATTTATGTGAGATAATATCCCACGCCTCTTTATTTTGGCTGAACAGTTTGCTTGAAACCAAAACTAAATCTATATCCTTTGGATAATTTATATCTTCAGCGGTTTCATAGTTGGCTATAATGTTATATTGTTTAGAGTCCTTTAATTCTTTAAGAAGTTTATTTAAGGTATTACTTCTGCCAAATACCAGAATGTTTGTTTTATGGAAAGTGATATTAGCATATAATTTACGGGATAAATAAATATAACAATAATATAAAACGAAAACGCCAAGTAGTATTGTTTTAGGCGTTGCTATATTTAAAACGGAGGCCATATAATAAATAAAAGCTGCTGCCATAAAAAATGACAGAAAGAAAGCGAGGACTAGATTTTTATATGTAATTTGCGATTTTTTAAGTGAATGTAAATCGTAAAAAGAAAATATCCAAAGTAAAGCGGATATTAGAAAAAATAAGGGGATAAGTATTTCACAGTTATAATAAAAAAATAATAAATTAAAATTTCCATGCCTTAAAATAAGTACGGAGGCAATTATTACTAAGTAAACAAAGAAATCTGCCCAGAAAAAGAAAAATCTTGTCATAAAATCCTTATATTTCAAGCATTTGAAAAGACTTAATTTGTATATAGATATATTTTAGCATTTTATTATAAAACCATATGGAAAGATATTTTTATTGACAGATACTTTCTTTTTTTCTAAAATTACATAGTAAGAAAATATTTTTCAGTTATACAAGGACTAAATATGAAAAAATTGTGTGCAGTTTTTTTGTTGGTATTTTTGTCATTAGGGGTGTTTGCTTACGATGACAATAACAGTATTTATGTAGGTTTTGAAACAGAATCTTATAAATATGAAGAGCCTCATATGGATCACACGATGTCGCTTAAAGGGCGTAAAATCGGTGCTTCTTTAGAATGGATAGGCAAAAGATTTTTAGAATCTGCAGGTTTAATGGACGAAGGCGATAGAACCTTTGCTACTTTTGAAGCAAGGTTTATGACAGGTGATACTCAATATAACGGATATTTGCAAAGTATCGGGCCGGATCCTTCAGGTGTTCAACCTTATATAGTTACCTATACCCCCTTTCAAGTGAATAATGTTCCCGATTGGTATCTTGAAGGCAGAATTACATTGGGGCAAACTTATAATTTTATGGATGTAGGTGAAATTTGGCCTTATATAGGTTTTGGTTATCGTCGTTTAGTAAATAATATGGAAAAGGAAGATCCTAATGCCGGTTATAAAAGAACTTCGCAATATTATTATATTCCTATAGGTTTTAGGCTTAAAAGAGATTTTGACAGCGGTTTTAAAATTTCTTTAATAAGTGAGTTCGATTTGTTGATACATGGTGAGCAAACAAGTCATTTAGGTGATATAATAGCACAAATGTATCCTGGAGTAGAAACAAACAATGTTTATAATTATCAACGGAGGGGTTGGGGGGCTAGGTTTAGCCTTAAGGTAGAGGTTCCTGTAAGTGCGAGAACAGGCCTATTCGTAGAGCCTTATTTCCGTATGTGGAAAATACAAAACTCGGGATTGGGCGAAAGTGATGTGATTTATATGGGCGGTGGGGTGTATATGTATTGGTATAATATGCCTTTCATAGAACCTTTCAATGTGACCAAAGAATTGGGTATAAAAGCCGGTTTCTATTTTTAACAAAAAATCTTTATTCGGTATCTCCTACATATAAATGCTATAATATATATTAGCAGTGTAGGAGTTTTTATGTGGGATTATACAGATAAAGTTTTAGACCATTTCAAAAATCCGCGCAATGTCGGTACAATAGAAAATGCTGATGGGACTGGCCAAGTTGGCAGTTTAATTTGCGGGGATGCTTTAAAATTAACAATAAAAGTCAATAAAGAAACAGAAGTCATTGAAGATATTAAATTTCAAACTTTCGGTTGTGCTTCCGCTATAGCATCATCTTCTGTATTGACGGAAATGGCCAAAGGTAAAACTTTAACCGAAGCCTCAAAAATCACAAATCAAGACATTGCCAATGCTTTGGGTTCTTTGCCCGAGGCAAAAATGCATTGTTCTGTTATGGGTATGGAGGCGCTTGAGGCTGCCATTAAAAGTTACCGCCAGGGTGGTAAACCGGTAGTTTTTGAACAAGCACAGGAATCAAAAGTAATTTGCCATTGTTTTAATGTTACCGAAAAAACAATTTTAAAAGCAATACATACTAATAATTTGAAAACAGTTGACGATATTACCCACTTTACAAAAGCGGGCGGTGCTTGCGGTCAATGTAAAGGTGCAATTCAAGAAATTTTAAATAAAGTTTTGGCTTGCGAACTTCCACAAAAAAAACAGGAAGAAAAGAAACCCTTTTCCGCTTTAACTATAGTGGAAAAAATTAAAGCCATAGAAAATGTTTTAAATACCGAAATTAAACCACAACTTAATAAAGACGGTGGCAGTATAGAACTCGTAGATTTAAACGGTAATATTGTTACTGTACGCTTACTCGGTGGCTGCGCATCTTGCATAGCAAGCCAAATGACACTTAAAAATTTTGTTGGCAAAACTTTACAAGATAAACTTGATAAAAACCTTGAGGTTAAACAAGCGTGAAAGTAATTTATTTGGATAATAATGCCACTACCCGCACTTTGCCGGAAGTACTTGAGAAAATGGCCCCATATTTTACCGATTTCTACGGTAATGCCAGCAGTATTCATACTTTCGGCGGATCAAATAAGCATGCCATAGAAAAAGCCAGAGGGCAGGTTGCTAAATTATTAAACGCAAAACCTGAAGAGATTATTTTTACATCCGGCGGTACAGAGGGGGATAGTTCCGCTATATTTGCAGCTGTTAACTCTTCCCGCCAAAAAAAGCATATTATTACATCTGCCGTAGAACATCCCGCTGTCTTAGAGGCTTGTAAATATTTAGCTTCACGCGGTTATCGCCTTGATATTATCGGGGTAGATGAAAAGGGCCGCTTTAATATGGAGCAGTATAAGAGTGTTTTAGATGAGGACACCGCCCTAGTTACAACCATGTGGGCAAATAGCGAAACAGGTACAATTTTCCCAGTCAAGGAAATTGCAAAACTTGCACATGCTAAGGGTGCATTATTCCATACCGATGCAGTGCAAGCGGCAGGTAAAATACCTACGGATGTTAAAGATATTAATGCTGATTTCGTTTCAATTTCATCACATAAAATAAACGGCCCCAAAGGGACTGGTGCTTTGTATGTCAAAAAAGGCACACACTTTATGCCATTTATGAGGGGTGGGCACCAAGAAAATTTACGCCGTGCCGGCACAGAAAATGTGCCTAATATTGTCGGTTTTGGGTATGCTGCGGAACTTGCCAAACAGCATTTGCCGGAGTATCAAACCCAAGTTAAAACATTACGCGATTTGCTTGAAAAGGAATTACTTACACAAATCCCTGATACGAAAATCAATGGTGATATAGAAAACCGCCTTCCAAACACCCTAAATATTAGTTTCGGTTATATTGAAGGGGAGAGTATTTTAATGTTTTTGGATGAAGAAGGTATTTGTGCTTCATCAGGTTCTGCTTGTACAACCGGTTCTTTAGAGCCTTCCCATGTTTTGCGCGCTATGGGGGTACCGTTTCAATTCGCGCATGGTTCAATAAGATTTTCTTTAAGCAGATTTACAACTTTAGAAGAAATTAAAACCGTAATAAAAGTTTTACCGGGTATAGTAGCGCGTCTTCGTGCGATTTCGCCCTTTAAAAAGGCCTAAATTTGAGAGGTATTTATGATAAATTATTTGATAGACAAAATTATAGGTACAAAGTCTGAAAGACAAATAAAAAAATTACAACCTATTGTAAATAAAATTAACGCTTTAGAAGAAAAAATTTCCAAATTAACTGATGAAGAACTAAAAAACCAAACAGTTTTATTTAAAAACCGTTTAGCAAAAGGTGAAACTTTAGAAGACCTTTTACCTGAAGCTTTTGCAACAGTCCGTGAGGCTTCAAAACGTGTTTTGGGCCTTCGCCCTTATGACGTACAACTTTTGGGAGGTATAGTTTTACATCAAGGCAAAATTGCCGAAATGCGCACCGGTGAAGGTAAAACTTTGGTTGCTACATTGCCGTCTTATTTAAATGCTTTAACAGGTAAAGGTGTACACGTTGTTACTGTAAACGACTATCTTGCCAAACGTGATAGGGAATGGATGGGCCCTATACATGAATTTTTAGGTTTAACCGTGGGGTTTATTAACCACGATATGCCCAATGATGAACGCCGAGAAATGTATAAAAAAGACATAACTTATGTAACTAATAATGAACTCGGTTTTGATTATTTACGTGATAACATGGTTATTCGTGCGGCGGATAGAGTGCAACGCAAATTAAATTATTGTATTGTTGACGAAGTGGACTCAATCTTGATCGATGAAGCAAGAACCCCTTTAATTATTTCCGGTCCTTCAGACGAAAAAACAGATAAATATTATATTGTTAACCGTTTAATTTCCGCGTTAAAAGTCCGCAAAATTACAGAACGCGATGAAGTTAATGCCAAATATGCCGGGCAAGATTTATCTATCGGTTATGACGCTTTAATTGATGAAAAGAACCACAATGTAACTTTAACCGAACAAGGTATCGCTAAAGCAGAAAAATTGCTTGGTGTTGAAAACCTTTACGCAGATGTTGATTCCGAATGGGTACACCATATTAACCAAGCTTTGCGTGCGCATCACTTGTATGAACGTGATGTGCATTATGTTGTTAAAGATGGTGAAGTCATTATTGTTGATGAATTTACCGGCCGTTTAATGCCGGGGCGCAGATGGTCAGATGGTTTACACCAAGCAGTAGAAGCCAAAGAGCATATGCCGATTAAAGAAGAAAACCAAACTTTGGCTACAATTACTTTCCAGAATTTCTTTAAACTTTATGCAAAGCTTTCCGGTATGACAGGTACTGCTATGACCGAAGCCAATGAATTTTGGACAATTTATAAACTTGATATTGTGGAAATACCTTCAAATAAACCTTGCAGACGTATCGATTACCCTGATGTAATTTATAAAACCGAACGTGAAAAGTTCCAGGCTGTTGTCGAACGGGTGGAAGAACTTTGGCGCAAAGGTTTGCCGGTGCTTGTAGGTACCCGTTCTATTGAAAAATCAGAGCAAATTTCACAAATGCTTCGCAAAATAGGTATACCGCATAAAGTATTAAATGCTAAATATCACGAAATGGAAGCACAGATTATTAGCCAAGCCGGCCGTAAAGGTGCAGTAACAATTGCAACCAACATGGCAGGCCGCGGTACAGATATTGTTTTGGGCGGTAATCCTTGTGATGAAGCCGAACAAAAATTTGTACAGGAAAACGGTGGTTTAACCGTTATCGGTACAGAACGTCATGAAAGCAGACGTATTGATAATCAACTTCGTGGGCGTTGTGCAAGGCAAGGGGATAAGGGCTCAAGTTGTTTTTATGTCGCTTTGGATGACGAACTTATGCGTTTGTTTGGCAGTGAACGTATTGCCAAAGTAATGACAACACTAGGTATGAAAGACGGTGAAGCAATAGAATCCCGTATAATTTCAAAACAAATTGAAAGTGCACAAAAACGCGTGGAAGGCCATAACTTCGATATCCGCAAGTATTTACTTGACTACGATAAAGTTATGAACCAACAACGCACAGCGGTGTACAATTTAAGAAACGCAATTTTAGATGGTAAAAACTTTACCGAAAGAATTGCCGAAATGATTGAAGAAACTACTGCAGAAATCTTCTATAAATTTTATGATGAACGCCACCCTAAACTCACCGATTTAACAAGTATTAACACAATTTACAAACGTATTTTCGGTATTGATGAAGCCGTTTCACAAGAAGATATTTTAAACAAAAAACCTCAAAATGTTTTGGCTGATTTAATGCCTAAAATAAAAAATATTTATAAAGAACGCGCTGATGCTTTTAAAGAACAGGGTTTTGATTTTGCAGAAGTGGAAAGAATGCTTCTTTTGCAACTTTTAGATCAGAGTTGGAAACAAAACTTATATGAACTTGATCAACTTCAAAAAAGTGTAAGTTTGCGCGGTTATGCACAAAAAGATCCGCTAATTGAATATCAAAAAGAATCTTACGTTTTATATGAAAATATGATGACGCGTATACGCGATTTCTTCGTAGATTATATTTTCCGTATAAAACTGCCGCCCAAGGCACGTGCTCCTCAAAAAATGCAAGAGGGTGGTGCACAAAATATTCAACCGCCCGCAGCGAAGCAAGAAAATCAACCTATTCATAAAGTAGGCAGAAATGATTTATGCCCTTGCGGTAGCGGTAAAAAATATAAAAAATGTTGTGGTAAATAAGTGTCTAAGAAAAACAAAGCCCAAAAAAAGGGAGAAATAACCTTAATTGTCGCAGATAAAAACGCAAAAGAGAAAAAAAATATTTTTTGGGTTATAGTTTCTGCGTTGATTAAAGGGGTAATTGTGGCTTTGTCTGCTTTGACTGTAGCGATATGTTTAGGCGCATCTTTTTTAGCCGGTGGTAGATATTTAGGCGCGTGGATAGGTATATTTTTATTTGCTATAGTTTTAAATAATCTCAAAAAACTTTTTTTAAATTTGTTTTATTGTTTTATCGTCGGTCTTGCTTTTAATTTAATTTTACTTTATTGGATTTATCCAACTGTTCAATTCGGTACGCAAGATCAATTTTTGTCTTATCTTTCCCTTTTTGGTCTCAGTGCATTGATGGCACTTCAATTTGTGTTATTCGGTTTCTTTTACTTTTATATTAGGAGTTTAACTTGGGTATTGCCTTTGGGGGCAGCAAGTTTATGGGTAAGTTTGGAATTTTTACATCAAATAATAGCATTTTATTTATTTGCGTTTCCTTGGTTCGTTTTGGGGTATAGCCAATTTGAAATTTTGCCTTTAATACAAATATCTTCCGTTACAGGTGTTTACGGGGTGAGTTTTATAATAGTTTTTGTTTGTTTTGCACTTGCTTGTTTGTTTGGGCAATATAGAAAACGCCAAAAAACTTTATTTTTAATTTCTGCAATTCTTTTATTTGGGTTAAACTTTGTATTCGGGAAAAAAGAGATTCAAAAACAATTTGATTTCGAAAACACTTCCCCCAGGCTTATAAAAGTTGCTTTAATGCAACCTAATACCCATAATTTGCTTTTGCTCGGCGGGGGGGAAGATGCTTATGCTGTATTGGAAAAACAGGCACTTTCTTTAGAAGGACAGGGCGTTGAATTTATTGTTTGGCCGGAAACTTCTTTAGATGGTACTTTTACATCACAGAGAAATAAAGATTTCGTGCAAAATATTTCAAAAACTTATCAAGTACAGCAACTTTTCGGCGGTTCTGAAGTTAAAGATGATAAATTATATGTCGGTGCGGGCTTATTTAATGAGGAAGGTTTGATTGACAGTTATCAAAAGAACAAACTTGTTCCTTTCGGTGAATTTTTGCCTTTTCAAAAACTTCTTAGCGGTTTTTATAGAGATAAGGGCATAATGTCTTTAACCGGTAATTTCAGTGCCGGTAAAGACCTTAGTAAAGTGTTGAATTTATCTCTTGGCGATATTAAATATCCTTTTGGGGTAAATATTTGTTTTGAATCATTATTTCCTACTATTTGGCGTTTACAGGCAAGATCCGGTGCGCAATTTTTCGTAAATATTTCCAATGACGGTTGGTTCTTAAAAACCGCAGCACCTCTTCAGCATTTGAGAATAAATGTTTTTAGGGCTATTGAAAACCGCCGCCCGATACTTCGGGCTACCACAACCGGTTATAATGCATGGATTGACAGTTTAGGTAAACTTCGATTTAGGTCCGGTAAATTATTTGAGCAAGAAACCGCAATTCTTGATTTTAAATTTCAAACAAGAAATAAAAAAACTATATACACAAAGTATGGCGATATTTTTGCTATGGTTTGTGTCTTTTTGGCTTTCTCTTTTTGGGGAGTAGCAGTAGCGTTTTATATTCAGGAAAGTTATGGAGAGTAAAGAAATACTTGCTGTTTTCGAAGAGTTAAGTGCAAGTTTACAGAACTTGCATAAAATTTTGCATCTTGAAGAAAAACAAAAACTTTTAGCGGAACAAGAAAAATTAACATTAGCACCTGACTTTTGGAATGATACTGAACGTGCAAAAAAAATATCTAAAGAAATTGATCTGCTTAAGACTGATATTTCTGCTTATCAAAATCTTTCTAAAAATTTAGAAGATAATAAAGCCCTTTTTGAACTTGTGCAGGAAATGCAAGACGAAACCGAACTTATAAATTTGGAAAATAATTTAAAAACTTTAAAAGAAGATTTTGCACGCCTTGAATTTAAGACAAAAATGTCCAACCCCAATGACAAATTAAATGCTATCGTCAGTATTCATGCAGGTGCCGGCGGAACGGAAAGTTGCGATTGGGCGGATATGCTCCTTAGGCTTTATACACGTTGGGCGCAAAATCATAATTTTAAAGTATCTGTTACCGATTATCTCGCCGGTGAAGAAGCGGGTGTTAAAAATGTTACACTTTTTATTGAAGGCCCTTATGCTTACGGCATGATGAAAAGCGAGAATGGTGTTCATCGCCTTGTCAGAATTTCACCTTTTGATGCAAATGCACGCCGCCACACTTCTTTTGCTTCTTTAGATGTTTTACCTGATATTGAGGACGAAATAAATATTGAAGTTTTAGATAGTGATATAGAAGTAACTACATGCCGTTCTGGTGGAGCGGGTGGCCAAAATGTTAATAAAGTGGAAACGGCAGTCCGTATTTTGCATAAACCTACCGGTATTGTGGTTGCGTGTCAGGTTGAACGTTCGCAACTTCAAAATAAGCAACGCGCTTTAAAAATGCTTAAAGCCAAACTTTACGAAATGGAGCTCGATAAAAAGCGTTCTGAGATGGAAAAGCATTACAGCGAAAAGGGTGATATTGCTTGGGGCCATCAAATACGTTCATATGTTTTTATGCCGTATCAGCTTGTAAAAGATTTAAGAAGCGGTTTTGAAACCTCTGATATCCAAGGCGTTATGGACGGCAATATTGACGGTTTTATTGAGGCTTATCTTAATTTTAAAGCGGGCAAATAATGCAAGGGCTTTATATTCATATTCCTTTTTGTATTTCCAAATGTGTGTATTGTGATTTTGCTTCTTTTGCGGGCATTAAACGCTTGCGCACACCTTATTTAAAAGCCTTAAAACAAGAACTTTCTTTGCAAAAAAACTACTATAAAAATTTTAAACCAAAAACACTTTATATCGGTGGCGGAACACCTAGTTTTTTAACTAACACACAAATTAAATTTTTATTTAACAGTATTTATTTCTGCTACAAAAATTTTAAGGAAATTACTTTTGAAGCCAATCCGGAAAGTTTAACCCTTTCCAAAATAAAATTACTTAAAAGTTTAGGTGTTACACGTCTTAGTTTAGGTCTTCAAAGTACTTTTGATAAACACCTAAAAACACTTGGGCGCGCACATAATTATTCACAATTTATAAAGGCTTATACTCAAGCAAAAAAATATTTTGATAATGTTAATGTGGACCTTATTGCCGGGCTTCCAAAACAAACTTTAGCAGAATTTAAGCAAAGCATAAAAGATTTAATTAGTTTAAAACCTCAGCATATTTCCGTATACGGTTTACAGGTAGAAGAAGGCACACCACTTTATAAAACGGGTTACATTTGTGACGATAATTTAACCCGTAAAATGCTTGAAAGCGCGGAAGATATTTTATGTAAAAGTGGTTTTATTCACTATGAAATTTCAAACTTTTCATTACCGAAATACGAAAGTAAACACAATATAAATTATTGGCTTAACGGAGATTATTTGGGGTGCGGTTCTGCGGCAGCATCTTATATGCAGGGTGTTCGTTTTCAAAATACTGCTAATGTCAAAGAATATATTAAAAGTTTAACACAAAATAAAATACCGACGGTATTTAAGGAAAAGTTGCAGAGCAAAGCAAAAGTTGGGGAAGAAATTTTACTTAAATTCCGTTTGTTAAACGGTTTTAAACCTACCCAAAAAATGCTTAAATATTTTGGTAAAGAATTTAAAACCTTATTTGATAAAAAACTGATAGTTAAAAGTGGTAAACTTTTGAAATTGTCTGAAGAAGGTAAGTATTTTGCCAATACTGTCTTTAGATATTTTGTGGAGCCTTTTTAATGGAAATTACACCGATAAAAACAAAAATTTTTAAACCCGGGGACGATTTAAATAAATTTCTATTTAATAATTTACCGCCTTTAAAAAACGGGGATATTATTTGTTTATCGTCTAAAGTTGCAGGGCTTGCGGAAGGCAGAATTTACCCGAAAACCGAAAAATTAAAACTTATAAAACAAGAAAGTTCTTATATCAAAAAAACTGCTTTATGCTATTTTACCGTTAGGCAAGGGCTTATTTGCGCAAATGCCGGTATTGATGAAAGTAATGCTTTTGATAAAATAATTTTGCTTCCAAAACACCCCTATAATACGGCAGATAATTTGCGCCGTGCCTTAATTAAACATTATAAAATTAAAAATTTGGGTGTAATTTTAACGGATAGTTTTATTTTACCGCTGCGCTCAGGTGTTATAAATATTGCTATTGCTTACAGTGGTTTTTACGGTGTGGAAAATTTAATAAATAAAAAAGATTTATGTGCGCGCCCGCTTAAAATGACTTTAGTAAATATTGCTGATGCGCTTGCTACCGCCGCAGGATTCTGTATGGGGGAAAGTTCAAACCGCAATCCTCTTTGTTTAATACGCGGTGCCAAAGTTAAATTTACCGCCACAAACCGCGCAAAAGAAATGCATTATCCTTTCAAAAAAGATTTTTATTATCCGTTTTTAAAAGAGATTATTTAAATCTATGGCCTTGTAACCAGCATCTTTGTTGCCGGGGATGCCTGGCTTGGTGTAAGTTCCACTTCGCTTAAAATAACTGACGGAACCACATAAGAAATACCTGCCGGTGTGTTATATAAAGTTAAATCATTAGCGGCGAATTTAATATCACGTAGAGTTCTGGTATTTAATACGGGTGTATTAAGGCCATAGACTGGGGTTTCTTCCCCGGTATTGGCATTAATTTTTGTAGTTAATATATCACCTTTTCCGGCTATATTTCTTGTAGATATTTTGTAACAATATTCAAGGCCTTCGGCTTTACAGTAATTCATAAATTTTTGTTTGAATTCTTCTATAGGGGTTATTTCGTGAGGGAAGAAAAACAAATTACGGACATTTGCTTTTGCGTATAAACTTTCCCCCCAATTTGTTATAGCGTGGCCATTAGTTTTTATCTGTCCTTTAATTAAAGAACGCGTTTTGGGTAAGTCTTTTAAAATGCCATTTTTAACAAGGGATAATGCTTGCGCTTTGATGCCTTCATCATCGACATTATAAGCACCTATCATTTTTTGACCGTTAAAATTATCTTGTAAAGGGTTATCAACGACATCAAAATTAACCGGTAAAACTTTTAAATTTTCCTTTAAAGCAAATTCCCCTAAAGAGTATTTGAAGTTTCCGTTACCCATATCAAATATAGTTTTACGTGTATTATTTATATTTTTTATGAAAGTATTTTCAAACATCTTTGCGCTTGCTTCGCCTGAAAGCCAAACAGGACCGATAAAGGCGGTGCCTTTTTGTGCCCAAGTAAAAGCAGCAGTTTGCTTTGCAAAATTGCGTGCAATATTTTCAAGTTTTTTGACAGACGGAATATCTTTTAAAGCAGCATAGGATAATGTTTTATTGTCATCGAATTCAAAACCTGTTTTCGTTCTGCCTTTGGCATAAAAAGTTATTTGAATAAGTAAATCACGTTTGGTATACTTTGCGCCTTCACTTGAAAGGTAATAAACAATTTCTTCACTGGCGACTATATTTGTATTAAATTTTTCAAGTTCATTTGTAGCGCCGGCGGCGGAAGTTTTTTGCGCAATTTCTTTAAATTTATCCATTGGAAAAATTGTTTTTTCGTAGGTTTTTACATCCTGCACAGGTGTTGCGGCAGAAAAATCATCAAAAACTTCTTCCTGTGCTTTTTTGTTTTTATATCCCTGTTTTCTTGCATATATATCAAGGGCTTGTTTATAAGTTTTATCTGCAGCAGCCCAAAGCCCGGCGCGTATGCCTTCCGGGGAAAGTGCCCCATCCTGCAGATTACTTTGGGTCAAAGTATTCGCTTCAAAAAAACTACTGTCTTCTTTTTGTGTACCTACACGCAAATTTACATCTGTATTAACCCATTGTTTTTGTTGCTCTTGCGCAATTCCCCCACGTGCGGCAATTACGGAAACACCGCTGTAATCACCAACTTTAAATGCAGCGAAATGTATTTTTGGCGCTGTTTTTGAAAGGGACATTGTGCGTTGCATTTCTTGTTCCATTGCGTTAAAAACCACATCATTTTTTATGGTTTGGGCGAAGACATTAGTAGCGGTAAATAAGCAAATGATAATTGAAAAACGTTTCATATTATTTTGCCTCCTTTTTTGTTTTATTTTCCGCACTAGGTGGGGGGAGTATTGGTACATTATCATAAGTTTTATTTACTTTTTCTACTTCAAGTTCGCTGATTAACAAACTCGGTGCAATAGCAGAAACCGGCACCCAGCCTGATTCCGCACCGCAAGTACCGTTAAATAAGGCATTATCATCAGCGGCGGCAATAATTTTATTGAAACTTGTTAAAGGTGTTCCCACAATATCTGCACCGCGGATAAGTTCATTTGGTCTGTCATCCGGGAAAACTTTGTAAACGAGTAAAGGCTGTACTTTGAAACTTTGCGGGGAATAAGTATCTGTATTTGTAAAACCGCCGGAAATATCATCAATAATAAGCCCATAAGGTTTATTTTGGCGTTTAATTTCCTCTTTAAGTTTTTGCACAAGTTCATCATAAGGAATTTGATTTTGGGCTTCAACAACAGTTACGCCCATCCTGGAAACAACTTTCCTGCCATAACTTTTGCGCCCATGCCCATTTGAATTTGGAAAATTTTTTATTGGGGATCTACCCATCAAAAAGCCTTTTAAAATACCGTTTTCGACCATCATTGCTTTTTGGGAAGGCGTGCCTTCATCATCATACAAATAATGCCCGCGTAGAGGAACACCTTTAAAATGTGTCATTGTAGGGTCATCGTAAACTGTAATAATCGGGGATACAATTTGTTCACCCACTTTTTGGGTAAATGTTTGGCCGAAATCATCATCTTTTTGTCTGTGCCCTTCCACGCGATGCCCTAAAATTTCGTGGAAGAAAACACCTGCCGCCCTATTTTTCAAAATAACCGGGCCGTGGAAAGTATCCGCGCTGGGTGCATTTTGTAATTGTTTTAATTCTTCAATAGATTTTAAAATATCTTGTTTTATTTGTTCTTCGCTTGGTAAATCTTGCATAGTTACACCGTCATAGGAATTTGTTCGAGAAAGTTGCATACCATCTTTATTTCTTGAGTTAATTTTATAACTGAGCCTTATTAAAATGCGCGGTTCTTTAATTTTTGTGCCTTCTGAATTTACAAAATAATTAGTTTCTTTGACGGCATAAAATTCTATACCGGAGGCATAAATAAAATCATAACCTTTCATTAATGCGGATAAACTTTCCAATTCCTTTTTAAGTTCCGGGATATTGATTTCCACTTCCGGCATATCGGCAATATATTGTGCCGGTTTTTTAGGTGCTTTGGAGAAGTCAGCCGAATTATCATTTCTTGTCGCTGCGGTTTTGTTATTGTTTACAACTTTTAAATATTGCTCTTGTGCGGCTTTTGCTACAAGGTCAGTAGTAAGCCAAATGGAATTTTTTAAAGCGGCTTGGTTTGTTAAAGGGACTTTTATTACAAAAGGGTTTTTATTTGAATTATTTGATAAAAGGTCCATATCAATAAGTTTAATTTTGTGGGTATTATCAAGTTCCCGTGAGCCGACACGTACATCAATATCAAGGTATGCTTCGTTTATTTTTTTCTCATAACTGATAGTGCCGAGAGTTGCATCTAAGTAATAATTATCAAGTTCGGTTATTTGATAGGACATAAAATATACAGGCGGTTTTGCTTTTTTAAGTTGTTTAAACTCGCGTTTAAGTTCTTGTTCTAAAGTATTTAAAACGGTACTTTGCATTTTATTTTGTTTGGCTTGTGTTGGTGTTAACAAGGCGCAAATTAAAAATATAGGTAAAAAATATTTTTTCATAAAATCTCCTTTCCTAAATTATAACTTTTTATGAGACGTTATTTGCCAAATTGCGCATAGTTTGATATTATGTGTATATATGACTTACATCTCCCTAGCTAACAAATACCGCCCTCAAACTTTCAAAGAAGTAGTCGGGCAAGAAAGCATTGAAACAACTTTAATGAACGCCGTAAAGAGCGGGCGCGTTGCACCTGCTTATTTATTTTACGGTCCGCGCGGTTGCGGTAAAACCACCACAGCCCGCTTGCTTGCAAAGGCCTTAAATTGCCAACACGGCCCCACAGACGAGCCTTGCGGTGAATGCCCACAATGCAAAGAAATTGCCGCATCTTCAGATTTAGACGTTTTAGAGTTAGACGCCGCAAGCAATACACAAGTGGATAAAATTAGGGAAGTCATACTTGATACAGTCAGTTTAGCCGCAGGGCGTGACCGTTATAAAATTTTTATTTTGGACGAAGTCCACATGCTTTCAAAGTCCTCTTTTAACGCATTACTTAAAACTTTGGAAGAGCCCCCAGGCCATGTCGTTTTCATTTTGGCTACAACCGAATTTAATAAAGTACCTTTAACAATAACTTCACGCTGCCAAACTTTCCGCTTCAAACCTATTGAGGAAAAGGAAATTGTTACACATCTTTTGGACCTTGCCGGCGCGGAAAATTTTGAACTTACCGACGGTGCTGCCAAGCAAATTGCAAAAAATGCGGGCGGTGCTTTGCGTGATGCTTTAACGATTTTAGATAGGGCTTTGTCCTTTTCAAACGGGCGTGTGGATGAAGAACTTATTGCCAAAATGCTAGGCCTTATGCCTCGCGATGTGGTAAAAGAAACCGCTTTTGCTTTAGTCCGTAAAGATGAAAAGAAACTCCACGAAGTTTTTGAAATGGTAAAACGTGAGGGTTTTGATGCCTTGGCTTTGCTTAAAGATTTAAAAACCGCTTTTGGTGAAATATTTTATTTTACCCTTGGTTCCGGTGCTGCACCTTTTGACGGCGCTGAAGATATTATTAAAGAAACATCCCCTAGTTTTATTGCCGGTTTAACACGTAAACTTTCAAAACTTTATGACGAAGTTAAATATTCAGATACCCCTGCTTTGGCGGCGGAAGTCGGCCTCTTTACTTTAATGCAATCTACGCTTGATATTGAAGGCCTAATTGCCCGCCTTGAAGCACTTGAAAAGGGCGAAACAAGCGAAACAACCTCAAGCGCGTCAGGTAATAATCAAGCTGAAGAAAAATATGAAACAAAAACTTTTGAAGAACCTAAAAAAATAGAGGCTAAACGAGAGCAATTAGAACCCAAAATAGAATCTAAGCAAGATGCCACACCTTTTAACCCGGTAACTGCTTTACCTGTACTCAAAAATGCTTTGGCGGAAACTTCCCCGTCTTTAGATGATGCTTTACGCAATTCAAAAATAAAATTTGTAACACCGGAATATTGGTCTTTTGAAGTGGAAAGTTACTTCGCAAAAAGCACTTGCGAAAGGCGCAAAAAAGATATTGAAGGTATTGCGCTAAAATTATTTAACCGCAAAATCAATTTTGAATTTAATGTGAGCGAAAAAGAGGCTTCTTTGCAAAGCCCCAGGTATGTTGAAATTTTAAAACAAACAACCCCCGTTACAGTAACGCAAACAACTCCTGTTAAGAAAGAGAATCTTATAAGCAAAGACGAGCCCTTTTCTATGCAAGATTTTTCTGTCAAGGAAACTGTCCAGGCTGATGCAGTCCAAGCCGGCGAAATAACCCAAAACATTTTAAATATGTTTGATGGGCAAATCATAAATACAAAAGATGAAAACGCTTGAGAATTTAAAAAATTGTTTCCGTAAATTACAGGGTGTCGGTCCGCGCCAGGCGGAGCGTTTTACCCTGCATTATTTGCGTGCACCGGAAGCAGAGGTTTCCGCCTTAATTGAAGCCTTAAAAGAAGCGCGTAAAAATGTTAAGTATTGTAGTGAATGTTTTAATTACGCGGAAAACGACCTTTGCCCTATTTGTGCCGATAAAAGCCGTGATAAATCAATTTTATGTGTAGTGCAAGAAGCCAAAGATATTGAAGCACTTGAGAAAACAAAAGTTTTTAAAGGTGTCTATCATGTTTTGCACGGTGCGGTTTCACCTCTTGAGGGTAAAAATATTGACAATTTAAAAGTGCGCGAACTTATGGAACGCGTGCAAAATTCCCCAATAGAAATTAAAGAAGTTATTTTAGCCACTAACCCCGATAGCGAGGGGGAAATGACCGCTTTATATTTGGCAGATTTATTACGCGGCCTAGTTGGCAAAATTTCGCGTTTAGGTTATGGTGTACCGCTTGGCGCACAACTTGATTATATAGATGAAATGACTTTAACCCACTCCCTCAAAGGACGCACGGACCTATAATGCACCCGTCTTTTTACAAAAGGCCTTTCTTAATAGTTTTTCTGATTTATATTCTAGCACTTGCTTTATTTTTAAAAGTTCCTACACCAAAGCAAGATGATATTTTTTACAAACTCCCTATTAAAGCCGAAGTCAGCGCTTACATAAATTCTTACCCGCGCAGTAAAACAGACAAGCAACTTTTTACCGCGGATATTTTAACTTTAAACGGTGCAAAACAAAAAGGCAAAATTTATTTATCTTGCAAAGATTGCCCGGAACTTGAGCGCGGGCAAATAATAACTTTTGACGGTGATTTATTTGTTCCAAGTGATAGTGAAAATTACGGTGCTTTTGAATGGGGCAAATACTTGGCTCGCAAACATATTTTTGCGCAAGGTAATATCAGCCAAATTAAACAAATAGAAAGCCCAAAAAGTTTTTGGTTTTACCTTGCAAGAATCCGCACGAGCATTTTAAATGTTTTTCGTGATAATTTGCCGCCAAATTCTGCCGCAATTTTAAGCGGTATCACGCTTGGCGAAAAGGGTGATATTTCAGATACTTTATACACCGCCTTTCAAGATAGCGGCGCTATGCATTTGCTTGTGGCCTCCGGCGGAAATGTGGGCTTTGTTACTTTAATTGTTTACTTTTTGTGTTCTTTATTTATCGGTGGTCGCAAAAGAATTGCTTTTACCGCGCTTGCCGCTGCTTTGGTTTACACACTTATTGCCGGCGCGGATGCACCTTTGCTGCGTGCTTATCTTATGACGGTAGCCGGAACTTTGGGTTTTATTTTAGGGCGCAAAAGCGGAATAATGCAAGGGTTACTTTTGGCCGCGTTTTTCATCTTAATTGTAAATCCGCAAAGTTTATTTGAGGCCGGCTTTCAAATGTCAATTTTGGCAACTTGTGCAATAATTTTATTTACTTCAAATTTTAAAATAAATTATAAAATCCCGCCTGTATTAAGGTGGGGTTTGGGTTTGTTTTTTGTATCCTTATGTGCGCAACTTGCACTCGTGCCTGTATTTACAAATTACTTTTATAAGATTTCATTTAGTGCGGTATTTTCCAATTTGTTTTTAGTGCCTTTAAGCGCGGTTTTAATGGCAGGTGGCTTTATACTTTGGCTTGTATCTTGTGTTAAATTTATTTTTGTGCCGGTTTTATTTGTAGTTAAAATTTTATTGTTTTGTTTTGAATCTTTAGTAAACTTTTTTGCTGGTTTACCAATGTCTAATATAATAGCACCTGCTTTAAAACCAACGACGATAATTGCCTATTATATTTTGCTTTTCTATTTGCTTAATTTGCCTTTGTTTAAAAAGAAATTAAAAAGTTTTGTTATCATTCTTGTTCTTGCGCTTTTAGTATTTTTCTGCGGTATTTTTATTAAACCACGTGAAGTAACTGTTTTAAAAGGGCGGTATAATTTAAATGTAATTTTGCTGGATGGTAATCAAGCAAAAATGCTTGGTGCAAGTATTAACGGCAGTACTGCCAAAAAGGCTTTGCTCGCGTTAGGTACTAAAAAGATTGACTGTTTATTTATAAATTCACTTTCAAAAAGTTATTTTTATATGCTTAATGATTTTGATTTGAAAATCAAAAATATTTACTTACCGTATGGGGAAATTTCCAAAGAAATTGAACCGCTTTTAATAAAGACAAATGCCAAAATTATACCTGCTTTTGCCGGGCAAGATTATTGTGGTGTTACGGCAGAGAACGGTTGGGTTTTAATTGACGGTAAAAAGGAAATAAGTACAAACAATAATTTATCTTTTAGTTTTAAAGATGTCAGCACTTCTTCTAATTTAAAAACAATAGAACAAGGAAAGGAATATATATCTTTCTAATTTTTGATATAATAAATTTGGGGTTTTTAAATTGAAATATAGATAAGAGTAACTTCAAAATGTTGAAAGTTTTGTAGTTATAATTAGGGAATTTTTAAGAAGCTTTTATTATCGATTTACGGAAGGGAGGGCTGTTAATGGGTAAGAAAGAAGCAAAAACAGATTTATGGGTGTACGATCTGTTGAAAGAGGCAGGTATTAAACTCGATCCGCAAGGATGTTCTATAAAAGAGATTGATAAGGCATTAAAAACCGCTTCCAAAAAAGGAACAGGTAAAGTTGGATTTCCCGAATATGTCGGTGTAGTTAAAGATTTTATACTTGTAATTGAAAATAAATCAGATTTGTCTAAGCATGTTAAATATGACAATAATGATCTAATAAGCACAGATACAAGAGCTGTTACTGGTTATGCTGTTAATGGTGCATATTTCTACGGTAAACACCTCATTAATAATACTCATTATAAAAAGGTTATTGCCTTTGGTGTATCAGGTAACGAAAAACATCATAAGATTACACCTTTGTTTATAAACGAACGTGAATACTGCAAAGTAATGCCGGATGTTGAATCCTTTTATATATTTAACAAAGAAAATATTGACGAATGGTATACAAGAGAGATTCTTGGCGAAAATACCAATTTACAAAAGGAAACTATAGAGATTTTGAAGTTTGCTAAAAACCTGCATGAAGATCTCAGGAATTATGGTAATTTGCAGGATACACAAAAACCACTTGTAGTATCCGGAATCTTGCTTGCACTAAGAGAAATTGATAAAGGTTCTTTTAATCTTAAACAACTTAATGGTGACGAAGTTGATACTGACGGGAACAAAATTTATTCTGCTATTGATAAAAATTTACAACGTTCAAAGGTATCACCTACTGTAAAGAAAGACAAATTATTAACTCAATTTGCTGTAATAAAAGATACAAGAATTTTAAATGAAGTAAATCCCACATTAGGTAAAACACCGCTTAAATATTATGCTGAACAGATATATGATAATATTTATAAAACTATTAAATACACGAAAACAGCAGAAGATTATTTAGGTAGATTCTATGGTGAATTTATGAGTTATTCCGGTGGTGATGGGCAAAGTTTGGGTATTATACTTACTCCAAGACATATAACTCAATTATTCTGTGATTTGATTGACCTTAAGCCAGAAGATATTGTATTTGACCCTTGTTGCGGAACAGCAGGTTTTCTTATTGCAGCTATGCACAATATGTTGAAAAACGCTAAAGATGAAAAACAGAAAGAAAATATCAAAAAGAATCAACTTCACGGTATAGAACTTCAACCATATATGTTTACGATTGCGACTTCAAACATGATTATTCGAGGTGACGGTAAAAGTAATCTTATTGACGAGGACTTTTTAAGGTGCAAGGATTCTGAATTACAGCTTAAAGGTGCAACTGTTGGTATGATGAATCCCCCATATAGTCAAGGTTCAAAAGCAAACCCTTCATTGTATGAAATTAGTTTTGTTGAACATTTACTTGATTCATTGGTAGAAGATGGTAAAGCAATTGTTATTATTCCGCAGTCCGCACTAACAGGTAAAACAAAGGACGAACAAAATTATAAAGAAAGTATTCTTAAACATCATACTTTAGAAGGTGTTATTACATTAAGTGGTGATACGTTCTATGGCGTTGGTGTAAATCCTTGTATTGCTATATTTACGGCTCATAAACCTCATCCTGCTGATAAAGAGTGTAAATTTATTGATTTTAAAGACGATGGATTTGTAGTTGCTCCTCATATAGGATTAGTTGAAACCGAATACGCAAAAGATAAGAAACAACACTTGCTTGACGTATGGTTTGACCGCATAGAAGCTCCTACAAAATTCTGTGTAAAATCAACTATTGAAGCAACCGACGAATGGTTACACGCATTTTATTACTTTAATGATGAAATCCCTACAGAAGAAGATTTTGACAAAACTATTGCAGATTATCTAACCTTTGAATTTTCTATGATAGCACAAGGTAGAAGTTATCTTTTTGAGGAAAACAATGGTAATTGATTTAACAAACATTCAATGGAAAGAATTTCCATTAAAAAACATATTTGAATTATGCCTATCACTTGGTGATAATCAAGCAAAATTATTACCTGAAGGCAAAATGCCATTGGTTTCAGCAGGAACTTCAAATAATGCCATTTGTAAGTTTATAAAACATGGAGATGGCAAATCTCAATTATTTCCACCAAATGTTATAACTGTGGATATGTTTGGTAAAGTGTTTTATCAACCTACACAATTTTATGCTGTTTCACATGGTAGAATAAATATTTTGATTCCAAAGATACGATTTAATAAATTTATTGGCATATTTATTGCACAAATACTTGAAAATAGATTTAGGAATAAATTTTCATACTCGATTATGTGCAATCAGAACAGATTGTTAAAAGAAAAAATAATGCTTCCTGTAAATTCTAAAGGTGAACCTGATTATAAATTCATGGAAGAATACATAAAAGAACGTGAAGTAAAACTCAAAAATCAGTATAGGGAGTTAATTAATCTTCGTGTTAAAAAATTACAAACAAAAATTAATACTAATAAAAAATGGGGAGAATTTAAAGTTAAGGATATATTTCCAATTATGGTTGCAGGCAAAAGCAAGGGATTAAACCATTTAGAACAAGTATTAAATGGCGGTATTAGTTACCTAGGTGCAACAAACAGAAATAATGGCGTATTATGTTTTGTTGAAAAAAATGGTAATGAAAAACTTGTTCAAAAAGGCAATTGTATTGCTTTTATAAGAAATGGAGAGGGCTCAATGGGGTATTCAGTTTATAAAGCTGAAGATTTTATTTCGACTTCTGATATTACATTAGGATACAACAATAAAATAAACAGGTATTCAGGAATGTTTATTACTACTATAGCAGATAGGGTACGAGGTAAATACAGCTTTAATTATAAAAGAAGCGACACTAGATTAAAAGAAGAGATTTTAAGTCTTCCTATTAACCCAAAAGGTAAACCTGACTATAAGTTTATGGAAAACTATATGAAACACCTTGAACAAAAGAAAATTCTTGAATACCTCAATTACATAAAGTAACATTAATATTCTTATAACTTTCTAGCCATTTCTTCCAAGTCTTTTTCGCTCATGTCGGGGCGGATGCCAAAACGCGTTAAGCAAAAATCATATTTTATAGGGTCTTGCGGGTTAATTTTGGCAAGGTTGGCGGAAATTTCCAAAGCGGTTTTAAGGTCGGCTTGATTGCGTTTAGTTAGGCCCAAACTTTTTGCGGCGCGGTGCATATGGACATCTAAAGGAATAAGCAAATCGGCGCAATCAACACCTTTCCAGCAACCGAGGTCCACTTCGTCACAACGCACGCACCAGCGCAAAAATAAATTCAGGCGTTTTAAGGCGCTGTTTTTTGCCGGGTTCGGTATTAAAGTATTGATATTCCCGTAACTTCTTAAATGTGCAGCAAAGTTTTTAAGCGCAAAAACAAAATCTTTATTCGGTTTATAGAATTTTAAAAATAGATTTTCCAAAGTACCATATTCTTTAAGTGTTTGGGAAATTGCCCACAAAAAATCTGCTGTTTCCGCCCCTGTTGTAAAGCGGTATTTGAAGTTTTTGAACATTTTTTTAAGTTTGGGTTTAGTGGTTTTTAAAAGAAAGTCTTTCGGCCTAGGCCCTAAATTAAGTAAAATATTATTAACGGCCTTTATTATCTGCTTAACATTGCCGTAAGCAAATGATGCGGCAATAAGGCAGACGACTTCCTGCTGTTCCTTGTATTTGTAAGGGCGGCAAAATTGTAAAGGGTCCGGCGAAACATAACACAAGTGGTTATATTTTGCATATAATTTTTCAAGTAAAGATTTTTTGAGCATAATATATTTTATGAAACTTAGAGAACTTTTTCCAACCGCAAGTTTTGATTGTGAGGTTTTAGGCCTAACGCAAGATTCCCAAAAAGTGCAAAAGGGTTTTGTGTTTTTTGCAATAAAAGGCCATACTGTTGACGGGCATAAATTTATTCCTGCTGCTTTGCAAAACGGTGCTTGCGCAATAGTAAGCCAAGAAAAACTAGAATACAAAGAGGCGGTTTTAGTTAAAGATATTGAAGCCACTATGGCCGCCGCCGCATTAAAGTTTTACGATAACCCATCTAATAAACTCAAAATGTTTGCCATAACCGGTACCAAAGGCAAAACAAGTATTTCTTATTTACTTGAAAGCATTTTGCTTGAGGCAGGCAAAATACCTGCAGTTTTAGGTACAATAAATTACAGAATTAACCGCCAAGTTTTAAGCAAAGCACCAAATACAACACCTGCTGCACTAACTTTACAGAATATTTTATACACCGCAGTTAATCAAAGGGCAGATAGTTGTATTATGGAAGTTTCTTCCCACGCACTTGAATTAAAACGTGTGGAGGGCGTTAATTTTGATACGGCAATTTTCACCAATTTGCAACGCGACCATTTAGATTTCCACCATACTTTTGAAAATTATTTTAAAGCAAAATATAAACTTTTTGAAAGTTTATTAAATCCGCAAAACCCCAAACAAAGCAAAACAGCAATTATCAATATTGATGATGAATACGGTCAAAAACTTTATAAAATGCTTGCGGGTAAAATTAAAGTTTTAACTTATTCAATTAGTGGCAAAGCAGATTTTGCGGCAACAAATATTTGCTCTTCTTTAGATGGTGTAACTTTCGAAGTAAACGGTCAAAAAGCAAAAATAAATTTGCTTGGCGCACATAATGTTTATAATGCTTTGGCAGCCATTGCGGCAGCAAGTACCTACGGAATAAATTTGGAAACCGCAATAAAAGGTATTGCAAACTTACAAGGTGTAGCAGGCCGCATGCAAGCCGTAAAAGCAGGCCAGCCCTTTTATGTTTTTGTAGATTTTGCCTATACGGAAGAGGCTTTACTCCGCGCTTTTGATACTGTTAAACCTTACAAAAAAGGTAAAATTATAACTGTCTTTGGTTGCGGTGGTGAACGCGATACAACAAAACGTCCTTTAATGGGTGCTTGCACGGTAAAAAACAGCGATTATGTCATTATAACCAATGATAATCCGCGCCGTGAAGATCCGCAAAATATTTTAAAAGATATTTTAGCCGGTGTTGGCGAAAATAAAAATTATGAAGTGGAACTTGATAGGCGCAAAGCAATAAACAAGGCCATAGCGCAAGCCAAAGCAGGCGATATAGTTTTAATTGCCGGTAAAGGCCATGAAGATTACCAGATTTTACCGACCGGCAAAATACATTTTTCAGATGAGGAAGAGGCCCTAAAAGCCCTTAAGAATTATGTTTAGTTTTAAAAAATTTAAAGGTAAAACCGCAGGTGTTATCGGCCTTGGTAAAAGTGGGCAAGCCGCTGCAAAATTTTTATACAAACAAGGTTTCAAAGTAATTTTGGCAGATTCCCGTCACTTACCCTTGCCGGTAGGCCTTGACGGTATTGAAGTTTTTACGGGTGGTTTTTCTAAACAATTTTTTGATTGTGATTTTTTTATTAAAAGCCCGGGCATAAGCCATTTTGACCCGGTTATCAGGAAAATAAAAGATCTCAAAAAACCTATATTTAGCGAAATTGAAATTGCTTTGGCTTTTATCCCCAAAAGTGTTAAAGTTTTTGCAGTTACCGGAACAAACGGTAAGAGCACTACAACCGTAATGCTTGGGGAAATTTTAAAAGAACACGTTAAAGAACTTAAAACTAAACAAAAAGTTTATGTAGCAGGAAATATCGGTACGCCTTTGACAAGTTATGCTGATCAAATTGAAGAAAATTCTCTACTAGTTTTGGAAGTTTCCAGTTACCAACTTGAGGACAGCACATATTTTAAACCTTTTTGTTCCGCGCTTTTAAACATTACCCCGGATCATCTTGATCATCACGGTGGCATTGATAATTATATTTTGGCAAAGAGCAGGGTTTTTAAACAACAAGGTGAAGATGGCTTTTTTATCACAAACGGAGGGGACACAGTTTGTGTGAGCCTCTTAAAAAAAGCAAAAAGTAAAGTTTTAACCTTTTCTTCAGAAGTAAAACATAGTGTGCGTGTAGATGTCTTTTATGATGGTGATGAACTTATATTTTCCTCAGGAGCGCATTTAAAACCGCCAAAGTTACTTGTCGGTATCCATAATATTGAAAATGCTATGGCAGCATCTTTAATGGCCTTTGCCGGTGGTGTTAGCCAAAAAGCAGTTCAGAAAGGTTTTGATATTTTTAACAGCCTTGAGCACCGCATTGAATATTTTGCTGAATTTAAAGGCATAAAATGTTATAACGACTCTAAAGCAACAAACATTGAGAGCACTATCCCGGCTTTAAAATCTTTTAGCGGTGCAAATAACATTTGGCTTATTTTGGGTGGCAGGCATAAAGGTTCACCTTATACCCCTTTGCTTCCATACCTTCAAAGATATTGTAAACAAGTAGTTTTAATCGGTGAATCAAGCCCGATTATTAAACGAGATATAGGGCCATATTTCCCTGTCGTTGAAAAAGGTGATTTAAAACATGCAGTTGAATATATTTTCAGCCATGCAAAACGTGGGGACATTTTGCTTTTATCCCCCGCTTGCTCCTCTTTTGACCAATTTACAGACTTTGAAGATCGTGGCAGAAAATTCAAAAAAATCGTCATAGATTATATTAAAAATAAAAAGAAATAATCCTTGAGTTTTTGCTGTCATAATTTCGTGCATATCTACAATATAAATGCTAAAATTTACTTATACAAAATCGGTATAAGTAAAATGTTTAGAAAGCATATTTTCGCTAAGTTTTATGCTGTGATGCTGCTGTTTATGGCAATTCCCTTATTTGCAGGCTCTTTGCCTGACAATACAGAACTTGCTGCAAAATTAGATTTATTTACTACTCGTGCAAATACTTCAAAAAATTTTTTGGATAAGTATAGTGAGACTTATTTACAATTCGGCCTAGATTTTGCTTATCACATAAATGATGATTTGTCCTTTAATTTTTTGCCTTATGCGCGTGCTTCTTATGATGTTAAACGCGATGACAAAAGCAAAACACAAGCAAGAATTTGGCAAGCCTATTTAGACTATAAAATAAATAATTTTGACTTTAATTTGGGCCGTTTTGATTTTGTAGATAATGCCATTGCTCCTTTTATTTACTATGGTGATGATTTACCACAAGATTTGGCCCTTCCCACCGCTCTAGATGGAATAAAGCATAATTTTACAAGCAAGTATGCAGATTATACTTTGCTTGCCGTGCAAGAAGCGCAAATCGACACAAATACAAAGGCCAAAATTGCAGGGGCTAAAGTTACAGCCAAACCTTTGGAATGGTTAAACTTGTCAGGTTTTTATTTCTATCAAAACAAAAAATATCCATATAATATGGATAAAATAAATTCAAAACTTTATGTTTACGGTGCCGGGCTTGATTTATTTTTTAATGAAACTTCCGGTCTGCGTTTTTATGGTGCCAAAAACGGTGGGGAAAGGGAAAGAATAAGACCGGTAATCACTCAAATAACACCTTATAAAGGTTATGCTTTTAATGGGGAATTATATTTTCAAAACCTCTACAAAACAGGCACTTTGGATAATAAATTCGGTTTTTATGTGTTTTCCGATAAAGAAAAGTTTCAAACTATGCCTAACAAATTGCAAACAGGGATAATTTGCGGCGGAATAAATCATAATAATGTTTTTACGGAAAGCCCTAAAACTATCTATGCTATTTTAGATTTTAATTTTAAAAAATATCAATTTCTCTATACGGGGCTGGGTATATATGTTTATTCTTACGGTAAAGATAATTTAACCAATCACAATTATTATGCCGAAGAACTTAATTTAAATATCAGGCTCAAATTTGATAACTGGGGCCTTAAGTTAAGTGGCGGCTTATTTGAAGGTGAAGCCCTCTTTAGTGACGGAACCACCAGCGGAAAACAAAAGATTAAGAAGTTACAGGCTAATTTCTTCTATAAATTTACTCTGTAAATGTTATAATTTAACTATGACACCCCTAATGCAGCAGTATTACAACATTAAAAAGCAATATCAGCATGCCTTACTCTTTTTTAGGCTCGGTGATTTCTATGAAATGTTTGGGGATGACGCTAAAATAGCCAGCCGTATTCTTGGCCTTACTTTAACGGCGCGTGCCGGGGAGCCTATGTGCGGTGTTCCTTATCATGCTGCAAACACATATATAGCAAAACTCTTAGCTGCCAATAGAAAAATTGCAATTTGTGAACAAACTTCAAATATAGCGGATCCTAAAACTAAACTTTTTGAGCGCAAAATTGTGCGCTTTATTACCCCCGGTACTGTTCTTGAAGACTCAATTTTAGAAGCAAAAAATCCTAATTTTTTAGTATCTTTGGTTTTATCACATAATTCTTGGGGGGCGGCTTGCCTTGAATTCTCTACAGGGGAATTTTGGCTTACACAAGGCGAAAAGGATCCGTCTTTGATTGATCTTTCTTCTTTGCTTGCAAGCGTTAACCCGAGTGAAATAATTTTATCTAAACAAGATTTAGGTGCTTTGCAAAATAAACTATTATTGCCGGAAAGCGTAACATTTTCCTCCATGCCCCAAATTGAAGATATGGAAATGCCCGAATCTTGGCCTTCTGTTTTTGAGGAAACACCCCTTGCTTTAAAGGCGGCCTTGGGTGCTTTAAAATATGCAGAGCAATCTGATAAAAGTTTTAAAGAATACTTTGTTCCTGTTTACCGCAAAATAAGTTCTTATATGCAACTTGATGCAAGCGCGGTGGAAACTTTGGAACTTGTCCGCAGTAAAAGTGGGAACAGGAAAAACACTTTATGGGGGCTTTTAGATTATACTCTAACCCCGATGGGTGCGCGTTTGTTAAAAGAGTGGTTGCTCCATCCTTTGCTTGATAAAGAAGAAATTTTATCTAGGCAAAATGCTATATCATCTTTGCTTACAAATGAACAAGCACAAAACGGCCTTGCCCTTATTTTAAAAGAGATTTGTGATATACAACGTATCATGACACGTGTTGTAAATTCCTCTTTAACCCCACGTGAAGCGGCCGGTTTAAGGAAGGCTCTTTTTAATTTACTTGCTTTTGAAAACTGGTTTAAAAAATATCCTGATTTGATGCCGAAATTCAAACAAGTATTTTTATCAAATTTAGTTAAACTTAAAGAAATTTCTGCCTTACTTTTTACCGCTATAAACGAAGCACCGCCCATTAGGATGAGCGAAGGCGGCATTATCCGTGCCGGTTACAATGCGGAACTTGATAAGTTGCGTGACTTAAAACAAAATTCCGCAGTGGTTTTGGAACAAATTGCAAACCGTGAAAGGGAAAAGACAGGTATTCCTACCTTAAAAATCGGTTTTAATTCACTTTTTGGGTATTATATTGAAGTTACAAAAACACATCTTCAAAAAGTGCCTTTAACTTACACGCGTAAACAAACTTTGACTAATGCCGAGCGTTTTATAACCGAAGAATTAAAACAACTTGAAGGTCAAATTCTATCTGCGGAAGAAAAATCTTTAAGGCTTGAAAGTGCCATTTTTGATGAAATCAGAAAGTACCTTTTTACCAATACAGCGCTTTTAAAAGAAGTTGCCGCTTGTATTGCGGAAATTGATTGTGTCTATTCTTTAACCCAAGCAGCAAAAAACGGTAATTATACTTGCCCCAAAATAGTTGATAGTAATGAAAGTTTGATTATTGAAAAGGGGCGCCATCCGCTTGTTGAGCAAGTTATACCGGCAGGCAGTTTTGTTCCAAATAATCTGTTTATAGGTGGGGACGGCCCCCAAATTATTTTAATAACCGGCCCTAATATGGGTGGTAAAAGTGTTTATTTAAAACAAACCGCATTAATTGTTTTAATGGCGCAAATGGGCAGTTTCGTACCGGCAGTTGAAGCGCAAATACCGATAACCGATAAAATTCTAACCCGTATTGGTGCGCAAGATGCTTTAAGCCGCGGGGATTCAACATTTATGGTGGAAATGCGTGAAGCCGCAAATATTTTGGCAAGCGCAACACCGAAAACTTTGGTTTTGCTTGATGAAGTCGGCCGCGGAACATCCACTTTTGACGGTATTTCTATTGCTTGGGCAATAACCGAGTATTTGCATAAAAACCAGGGGCAAGGCCCGAAAGTTTTATTTGCCACGCATTATTTTGAACTTACCGAACTTGAAAAGAAATATTCAAAAATTAAAAATTTCCATGTCCGTGCGGAAGAATTTAAAACTACAGATGGGGAAATTAAACTTAATTTCTTATTTGAAGTTAAACCTGGTGCGGCAGATAAATCTTACGGTATACACGTAGCGGAAATTGCTGGCCTTCCGCAAAGTTGCATTTTGCGTGCAAGAAAGATTTTAAAAGATTTAGGCGGGCGTGAGAATTTTGGAATTGTAGAAAAGGAAAAAAATTCTATGGACTTATTTTCAAGCCCGATTTTAGAAGAAATAAAGATGGTGCGTACTGATGAAATTACACCGCTTCAAGCCCTTTCTTTAATTGAAAACTGGAAGAAAAGAATAGATGAATGATATTAAAGTTTTAGATTTTTTAACTTCAAGCAAAATCGCCGCAGGCGAGGTGATTGAACGCCCTGCGGGTGTTCTTAAAGAATTGCTTGAAAACTCTATTGATGCCGGTGCTACCGCTTTAAACATTGATATAGTTAATGCCGGTAAAAAGTTAATACGTGTAAACGATAACGGTATCGGTATAAAAGAAGCAGATTTAAAAACCGCATTACTTAGGCACTCCACAAGCAAAATTTCAAAATTTGACGATTTAAATAGCCTTCACACCTTTGGCTTTAGGGGGGAGGCTTTATTTTCCATAGCTGCCGTCAGTAAACTTACTTTAACAAGTTTTCAAGAGGGTTCAAAAGGCGCTCAAATTAAAGCAGAGGGTGGCAAAATTTTACATCAAACTTCAGCTCCGGAAATTAAAGGCACAACGGTAGAAGTAGAAAATTTATTTTATAATACACCTGCGCGTTTAAAATTTCTTAAATCAGATTCCGTAGAACGCAGCCATCTTTTAACCGTTGCCGAAGAAGCTGCACTCGCAAATTTAAACATTAATTTTAGAATTAAAACCGATAATACTTTAGTTTATAATTTAGCATCTGTACAAGAAAATGAGGACGGCTTACGCCAAAGGGCAAGCCAAATTATAGGGCAAGGAACCGCAAAAGATTTGCTTTATTTAGAAGATAAAAATTTCGGCTTTAAAGCACTTGTTTCGCCGGCACATAAACTTTGCGCAAGCAGGAATTTGCAATACTTTTTTATAAATAAACGCCCTGTTACTTGCAAAGTTTTACAACAGGCTTTATTTAAAGCATATCAGCCGTTTAGGGCACAAAATAAATATCCTTGCGCGATAATTTATTTAACATTAAATCCGTCTGATTTCGATATTAATATACACCCACAAAAACGTGAAGTTAAATTCGCTTTCGAAAATGATATTTTCAATTTTCTATATAAAACAATTTCGCAAAAACTTTTAGCAACACAAGATAGGGCGGAGATTACTTTATCAAAACCGGCGGTTGCACCTGCATCGCAAATAAAGACTATACCGCAAAAAACTTTTGAAAACAAACCAAATTTAAATGTGGCGGCGGAATTAGCTACTTTGCTTAAAACCGCACCTATGCCGAACCTCAAAACTTATGAACACGAGGACCCTGTTTTATACAATTTTGACAAATCAAAAGAAACTGCCGAAGAAACACAAAATACAGTTTTACCGACTGGTGAAAAACAACCTTCTTGGTGGCACGGTCCCTATAGATATTTAGGGCAGTTGCATAACAGTTATTTGCTTTTTGAAGATCAGACCGGTCTGCTTATTATAGATCAGCACGCTGCGCAAGAACGTATTTATTTTGAAGAATTTTGTACTTTAATTTCAAAAGGCGAAGTAGCACGCCAACCTTTAATGTTCCCGTTAAATATTGATTTACCGGCGAGTAAACTTGAAACAGTTTTAAATTGGGAAAGTTTCTTAAAGGAAACAGGTTTTGAAGTTTCAAAATTTTCCGGCACTGTTTTGCTTGTAAGTTCCACCCCTGCTTTACTAAAAATGGGAGAAAAAGAAATAAAGGAATTTATATTATCTTTTGCAGAAACTGCCGGTAATCCGCTAAAAGCCGATAATGAATTTAGGCATAAATTTATTGCAACTAAGGCTTGCAAAAAAGCAGTTAAAGCGGGTGAGGTTTTAACACAAGCAGAGGCAGAGGCCTTGCTTGAAAACTTAAAAAATTGCCAAGATGCTTTGCATTGTCCACACGGTAGGCCGACGATGTTAAATTTAACTTTAGCGGAAATTTCCAAAAAAATCGGCCGTGGTTAAAAGTATGCTTTGGGGGCTTGAAAATTGGCAATTTGTGCGTTATAATTATAGTGGGTAGTTTCGTTCAGTTTTAAAGGAGGAGATTATGATTAAAAAGAATATCAAAGGGTTCACTTTAATTGAACTCTTAGTAGTAGTCCTTATAATAGGTGTCTTGTCAAGTGTGGCACTCCCGCAATATAGAAGGTCCGTTGAAAAGGCCAAATTTGCGGAAGCGGCTGAGTTGATGCAAGCAGTATCTAATGCCGAACAAAGATATAGTTTGGAAAACGGTGAATATGCCGAGTACTTTGAAGACTTAGATATTGTGATACCGAATAAAAGCGGTATAAAGATGTCCAATAAGTCAATACTGATTACCGATAATTTTGATATAAGTCTTGGCACCGTTAATGATGACGCACTTATTGTAGCAGGAAGAAGATTAGAAAAAGGTGTTGCTCCTGAAGAGAAGCATCGTTACGCATTATATAGGCATGTTGTTACCGGTGAAATCTTCTGTGAAGACGGTGATGAAGGTGATAGTATAGATTGTACTATGTTCGCAGTTACCGGTAATGCAGTTAGTTGTGATGACGGTACTGTAAGTTTAACAGGTGCAGGTGGCTGTCCGGAAGAAAAAGAAGAAGTGAAGCCAATAAACAATAAGGAGAAAGAAACATTTAAGCCGGTTCAGGAAGAAGCAGTAGAGAAAGAGCAGAAAGAAGAGGAAAAGATAAAGGTCGAAGCACCGGAGAAGGCACTAAACCCATAAAGGTATCTAACTAATTATTTAACCCCCGTGTTGTTTACACGGGGGTTTTATATGTATTGTGTATGTTTTTTATTTTAGGACTAAAGTGTCTTCCATATCCGGCCCGGTGGATATTATGCTGAGTGCCGGGTGTGGGTAAACTTCTTTTGAAAGTTCTTTTAAACTTTCCAAGAATTGTTTAGCCTCTGCGGTAAAGTCTTCATACTTTTTAACATTACTGTTGCCTTCAAACATATCAATATGTGTAATGGCAATTTTTGTAGCATTGTTTATCATTATTGCACGTGCAGCACTAAACTTTTCAAAAGCACCTACACGGCGGAGCCTTTTGCTGACGGAACCTATTTCGCGTCCTTTTGTATGGTAAGTTTCAAGAGATGCTTCATCAAAAATTTCTTTTTCAAGCGGTCCGGGGCCTACGCGTGTTATATAAGGTTTAAATACCACATAAACATCACGCACACTCTTTGGCCCGAGGCCTGCTTCACCAAGAAATGTTGATGCAGTTGTATCGCGTGAAGTGACATAAGGATATTCCCCGTGCAGTAATGAAAGTTTTATGCCTTGTGTGCCTTCAAGCAAAATATGCTCACCTTTATCAAGTGCTTTGTTTAAAAGTTCCGGGACAGGCTGAATAAAATCTTTGAGTAAAGGTTCATCTTTTGCAAATTTAACTTGCCTTCTTTCAATACGGTTTTTGACCGCTTGCCCAAGGCCTGTACCAACGCTGCCGATATGTTTCATGAAATGCGCGGCATCTTGTTCGGCTTTGGTTTCTTCGTCGGTAATTAAAACGGCATAAGGGTCAATAATAAGGCGGTCTTTGGTGTTAGTCAGTTCAACTTCTTTTAAAAGCCAATCGGTTTTTGTATAAGCGCCTGCGCCTAAAACAAGTTTGGTGTTTGGGTTTAAAAACCCGGAAGGTATATTTTTTAAAGTGTATTTATGGCCGTCTTGTTCAACGGTATGCCCGGCATTTGGGCCACCCACGCGCACACAATATGCGTAATTGCCTTTGTAGGATAGATAGGCCGCAATTTTACCTTTACCTTCGTCGCCGGCTTGGCCGCCACAAACTATATCAATCATTTTATCTCCTTAGCAAGCAAGGGTGCAATTCCCAAATAGTTTTCCGCTTTTGCTTGTTTAATTTTATTTTTTAAGTCATTGTTAAGTTTTTGTTTTGCTAAAAAATTATCTAAATCTTTTTCGTTAAATTTATAGGTTCTTGTTAAATCTTTAATTATTTCATAAGCATTATTTATGCCGTTTGCCCGAAGTAAAGTTTGAAAGTATTCCGCAAGTATTTGCGGGTTTTGTTTTAAAGTTTCTAGGGCTTTTTTGCGGTCAAAAACAATGCGGCTTAAACCTTTTATTAAATTTTGATAAGCCAGCAAACTGTGCGCTAATGCTACGGGGACATTGCGTATTACCGTAGAACCTGATAAATCGCGTTGCAATCTGCTTACAGGTAATTTTGCGCTTAAGAATTTAAGCAAAGCATTTGCCAAACCTAAATTACCTTCGGCATTTTCAAAAAAAATCGGGTTAATTTTTTGCGGCATAGTTGATGAACCGATTTCGCCCTTAACTATTTGTTGTTTAAGCCAACCGTCACTGATATAGCGCCAAAAATCTTGCGATAAATCAAGCAAAATATTGTTTATACGGGCAAGGCTATCAAAAATTTCTGCAAAACTGTCATAATTATCAATTTGCGTTGTTAGAGGGGAAAGTTCAATTTTTATTTTGCGCCCCTCATTTAATTTTTTGATTAAATTTTGTGCAACTTTTTGCCAATTTATATTCGGGAGAACTGCATAATGTGCATTAAAATTGCCCACCGCGCCGCTGAATTTACAAGTTGGTTTTAAAGTTTTTAAAGCAGAAATTTGTTTTTGCAGGCGCGTGGCAAAAACGGCAATTTCTTTCCCGAATGTCGTCGGTACTGCTGCTTGGCCATGTGTTCTTGCAAGCATCGGGCTATTTGCTTCTTTACGTGCTAAAGTTTTTAAATCTTTGAGTAGATTTTCTAAAGTAGGTACTAAAACATTTTGCAAACCGTCCGCTAAAATTAAAGCGTGGGAAGGGGAATTTGTATCTTCAGATGTTATAGCAAAATGCAGCCAATTTATTTTATTCTTTAAAGTTTTATGCGCTTCGAATTTAACTTTTAAAAAGTATTCTATGGCCTTAACATCGTGGCGTGTTGCCGGGATATTTTTATAACTTTTATTTTCGATAGTATCAATTAAATTAAAATCTTTTTCAGTAAGGCTTTGTAAATTTTTTATATAATCAATTTCTTCTTTATTTAATTTTTGGAAATTCGGTAAACCTAAAGTGGAAAGCAGAATAAAATATTCTGTTTCAACTATAATACGATTTTTTATTAAACAATTCTGTCCGCAGTATTTTGAAAGCGGCAAAAGTGCACTTTGGTAACGCGCATCAAGAGGACTTAGAAAGTCTAGACTGTCCATACATATATATTTTAGCAAATATTGCGTTACGTTTAGAAATAAGATATAATATAATTACAGATTGGAGTCATGGTGTAGCCTGGTTAACACGCTGCCCTGTCAAGGCAGAGATCGCGGGTTCAAATCCCGTTGACTCCGAAAATTTAAAAGCACCCGAAAGGGTGCTTTTTAATTTTCAGAGTGTAGTGACATAAACTGCTTTATGTCGCTCGGGATTTGAAGGGCGGAGTAATGTTTTTGTTTGAGGCACGAAGTGCCGAAAGGCAAAAACCGCGAGCCCGGGCCCGAAGGCGTTTTACGTTAGTAAAATGACCGCAGGGAAATCCCGTTGACTCCGAAAATTTAAAAGCACCCGAAAGGGTGCTTTTTAAATATAAAAATACCCACGCTTTAAACGCGGGTATCTTATATTAAATTAAAATTTAATACTTAATCAAACTCTTGTACGGTACATTTAAAGTTTTGCCACCTTGCAAGGCAGTAAGTTCAATCACATATAAGCAAAAAGCAGTTTTTGCACCGAGTTTGTTTATAAGTTCAAGCCCCGCGCGAGTTGTACCGCCGGTGGCAAGAAGGTCATCAATCAAAATAACTTTATCGTTTTTTGTTAAAGCATCTTCGTGCATTTCAACGGTATCTGTACCATATTCAAGTGTGAAAGATGCTGCAATTTTTTTGTAAGGTAACTTGCCTTTTTTTCTTATTGGCACAAAGCCGATACCCAAAGCGTAAGCCAAAGGTGAACCGAAAATAAAACCGCGGGATTCAATACCCACAATTTTTGTTATACCTTGATTCTTGCAAAGTGCTGCAAGTTCATCAATTACATATTTAAAAAGTTCCGGGTGCCCAAGTAAAGGCGTAATATCGCGGAAAATTATACCTTTTTTAGGGTAATCAGGTATTGCGCGAATAATATTTAAAACTTCTTCTTTTCTTGACATAGTTACCTCTTATTTCTTTTTTTTGTTTTTATTTTTCGTTAGGATATTTTTTGAAATCTTTTTTGCTTTTTTAATCAGTTTTGCAAGTGGGCTTTTTGCAATTTCATTACCTAAAATATCTGTTGTTTGTTTAATTTTCATACCGGTATGAAAGTTAACGGCTTTATTTTGTTTCTTTTCTTCATCAATTAAGCCCAGTTCCATTGCTTTTTGACGTACTCTGCGTACTGCGCGTTGTTCAATTTGTCTAACACGTTCCCTAGAAATTTTTAATTTCTTTGATATATCCGATAAGGTATCAGGGTTTTCGGCTTCAAGGCCGTATCGCATAAGCAAGATTTTCCTATCGCGATCAGGCAAATCTCCTAATATTTTTTTAATTTCTTCTTGCGAAGATTGCATAAGCATTAAATTATCTGGGTTGCCTTTGCTTTCATCACTTAAAGTTTCTTCCAAGGTCAAACTATCTTCATCAGTTTGCACGAGGTTAGATAAAGAATCAATACCGTAAGCAGCATTTAAAGTATTTAATATTGATACCACCTGCTTTGCTTTTATATCAAGTTCGTGTGCAATTTCATTTAATGTGGGCTCGCGGTTTAATTTTGATTTTAATTTTTCTAAAGCCTTGCTCCAGGTTCGCAAATTTTCCCAAGCGTGTTGCGGAATTTTGATATTGGTTGCCTGTTCTTCAACAGAACGGCGGATAAATTGTTCTATCCAATGTATAGCGTAAGTAGAAAACCTATAACCTAATTTATAGTCAAACTTTTCTATTGCTTGAAGTAAACCAAGGTTACCTTCTTCCACGAGATCCATTAACTCGCAACCGGGGCGCAAGAAACGTCGGGCTGTGGGTATAACAAGGCGCAAGTGCAATTTGAATAATTCATCACGCGCGGAAAGGTCCCCTTTTTTATATCTTTTCCAAAGGGCGGCCTCTTTCTCCCTATCAATTTGTTTGACGAGGGTGCCTATTTCTTTGAAATATTCGTTTACTGAATCAATGCTTTTGTCCATATACTACAATAATAGCAAATTAAAAATCACTTTGCACACAAGGTTCTAATTTTATAAAATCTATATATATGCCATAGGAGGACTTATGCGTATTTATGATGATTTACAATTAGACTATTGTGACGTTTTACTTAGGCCCAAACGTTCAGCCTTAACTTCACGATCTGAAGTCAACATTATAAGAGAGTACACTTTTAAATGGTGCCCTAAAACAATTAAGGCAACAGGTATAGTTGCTGCCAATATGGCCACAACAGGTACTTTTGAAATTGCTAAAGTTATGCAAGCAAATAATTTATTTACTGCCTTGCATAAACATTATTCTACCGAAGAACTTTTAAAATTTTTAAGACAAAATAAAAAAGAACATGGCAATAATGACTTGATGTTTATTTCTACCGGTGTTAACGATAAAGATTTTGAAAAGTTAAAAACTATAATGAAAAGCAAACTCGTAAACAATATTTGTATTGATGTCGCAAACGGTTATTCACCTTATTTAATAGATTATGTTAAACGTGTTCGCAAAACCTATCCTGACAGTTTAATTATGGCGGGTAATGTCGTAACAGGCGATATGTGCGAGGATTTAATCATTAGCGGCGCCGATATTGTTAAAGTAGGTATCGGCCCCGGTTCTGTTTGCACAACACGTAAATTAACCGGTGTGGGCAGGCCGCAATTTTCCACCGTTGTTGATTGTGCGGATGCCGCGCATGGCGTTGGCGGTATGGTTTGCGCTGACGGCGGTTGCACTGTTGCCGGTGATTTGTGTAAAAGTTTTTGTGCCGGTGCCGATTTTATTATGCTTGGCGGTATGCTTGCAGGGCATGATGAAAGCGGGGGCGTAGTTTGTACAAAAACTTTCCAAACAAATGAACTTGAACCTGTCGGCCCAAATGCTTACCAGGTAAAATTGGAAGAAAAAACATATAAAAAGTTTTACGGTATGAGTTCCCAATATGCCCAGGAAGAACATTACGGCGGTATGAAAAAGTACCGTGCAAGCGAGGGGAAAGAAGTTAATTTGCCTCTCCGCGGGCCTTTAGAACCTACGATTTTAAGCATTTTGGGCGGTATAAGAAGTTGTATGACATATATTGGGGCAAAACGCTTAAAAGATATGCCCAAATGTGCAACTTTTTACCGCGTTTCAAGGCAACTTAATACAATTTTTGATTAAGTTATTTTGAGTAATCCAATATATAAAAGGGAAAGTTTTAATGCTTTCCCTTTTTTTATTAAATTCATATTACATTTTATCTTTAAAAGTGTTAAAATGTAATTATGATAAGGAAGGAAGACCACCTTATAGTAACAGGCCTCGGGCTTGAGTTTTGTTTAATAATGTGTATTGGCTTTTTTGCCGGATATTTTTTGGACAAAAAATGGGATACCTTACCTTATTTTTCTTTAGTCGGTGCATTTTGCGGTTTTAGTTTAGGGCTTTATATTCTTATAAATACAGCCTTAAAATTAAGCAAAAAATTAGAGGCACCTAAAGAGGTAAAAAAGTGATAGGTGAGATTTTACAACATCATATTCTAAACCACGGTTTTAATTTTTTGGGAATACAATTTCCCATAAGCCAATTTGTTGCAATGATGTTGCTTGTAAGCACTGTCATTTTATTCGTTTTTATTCTTGCTGCCCGTAAACAGTCCGGCCGTTTAAGAACGGTCGCGGAAATGTTTGTAATGTTTGTGCGTGACGACCTCGTTCTTCCAAACTTACACGAAAAAGGCCGCAAATTAGTTCCGTTTTTCTGCAGTTTATTTATCTTTATTTTATTTTCAAATTATCTCGGTATGTTACCTTGGGCAAGAACGGTTACGGCAAATATCTCAGTTACCGCAGGGCTTGCATTAGTCAGTTTATTTATAATTGTTGGGCAAAGCATAAAAAATAACGGTTTTTGGGGTTTTACAAAAACCTTTGTTCCGGGCGGTGTACCGTGGTGGCTTATACCTTTAATGTTCCCTCTGGAAGTTTTAAGTTTAATTATAAGGATTTTTGTTTTAGCAGTTCGTTTATTTGCGAATATGACGGCCGGCCACATAATTTTAATTGGGTTAATTTCATTTATTTTCATTATGGGTGCACATGGCGTAAAAGATGGTTTTATGACGGCCGGCCCTGTAATGTTTATGACACTTTTTGTTAGTATTTTAGAGTTGCTTGTTGCTGTAATTCAGGCTTATGTTTTTACTTTACTTACTGTTATTTTTGCCTCATTACAACTTGAAGCACATTAAAGGAGAATAGTATGGAACTTAAATATATTGGTGCAGGTCTTGGTGCTGCAATTGCTGTTATCGGTGCAGCACTCGGTATTGGTAAAATCGGCGCAGCCGCTTTGGATGCCACCGCAAGACAACCGGAAGTTACTGGTGCAGCAAGAATCACAATGATTATCGCAGCTGCCTTGGTTGAAGGTGCTACCTTCTTTGCCTTGGTTATCTGCTTACTCATGATTTTATAATATGGAAGAATTACTTAAACCGGACCTTGGGCTGATTTTTTGGACCATTGTAAACTTTACTTTGCTTGCGCTATTGCTTGCTAAATTTGCGTGGAAACCTATAATTTCCGCAATAGAAGCAAGGGAAAAGAAAGTGGCAGATGATATTGCCGCTGCACAAAATGCCAAAGATGAAGCAAAACAAATTGAGGAAAATTTAAAACGCGAGTTGGAAAATTCCTCAAGGAATGCTGCTTTGCGCCTTGAAGAAGCCACAAAAGCAGCCCAAAAGGAAAGGGAACAAATTTTGCAAGATGCACAAAATCAAGCGCAAAGTATTGTTGCCCGTGCTAAAGAGGAAATAAACCTTGAAACACAAAAAGCCATTGCCGAAGTTAAAAAAGAATTGGTTAATACCACTTTGCTTGCCGCCAAAAAAATCGTAGCAAAAGAAAGTGATGTTAAAACTAATAAAGCAATGGTGGAAGAACTTTTAAACGAGATTAAAAAATGAAAACAGGTTCTTTAATTCTTGCCCAGCGTTATGCAAAAGCCTTGGACCGTATAGCAAAAAATACGGATGAGGCCGCACGTAATTTGGCAAGTTTTGAAGATGCCATAAAAAACCTGCAAGGAATTTCCGCTTATTTAGCAAACCCTACAATAAGCAGTCAGGTTAAAGAAAGTTTAATAGAAAAATCTTTACCGGATAATATTGCAAGGGCTTTTTTGATAGTTTTAATTAAAGAAAAACGTTTTGATTTAGCAGACGAGATCTTAAAACAATTAAATGTTTTGCTAGACGGACGACGCGGTATTAAAAGGGCACAAATAATCAGCGCTGTTAAGTTGGAAGATGCAACAAAAACGCAAATTCAAACCGCACTTGAAAAATATTTTAAAACGAAATTAACACTCGGTTTTAAAGAAGATAAAAGCCTGATTTCAGGTTTAAAAATCAAAGTCGGGGATTTTTATATTGAAGATTCTTCTTCCTCACGTTTACGTGAGTTAGAAAATGTTTTAACGGAGTAATTATATGGCAATCAGACCAGAGGAAATAACTTCTATAATCAAAGAAAAAATTACAAATTTCGTACCTAGTGCAAAACTCGGTGAGGAAGGCACAGTTATCAGCGTAGGTGACGGCATTGCCCGTATCTACGGCCTTAACAATGCTTTGGCCGGCGAACTTTTGAGTTTCCCGGGTGGCGTGCAAGGTATGGTAATGAACCTTGAATACGATAATATCGGTTGCGTTTTGTTAGGTGATGATACAAAAGTAAAAGAAGGCGATACCGTTACAAGAACCGGTAAAGTTATTTCAATACCGGTTGGGGAAGCCTTACTCGGTCGTGTTGTTAATCCTCTTGGTCAACCGCTTGACGGGCGCGGTGCAATTAAAACTACAGAAACCCGCCCCATGGAAGTTATTGCCCCCGGTGTTGTTGAAAGGCAACCCGTTAAAGAACCTTTACAAACAGGCCTTAAAGCTATTGATGCTATGGTACCAATCGGCCGCGGCCAGCGTGAACTTATTATCGGCGATAGACAAACCGGTAAAACCGCTATTGCAATAGACGCTATTATTAATCAAAAGCAAGAAAAAAGCGGTGTAATTTGCATTTATGTTGCTATCGGGCAAAAACAAAGCACAATAGCGCAAGTAGTAAAAACTTTGGAAGATGCCGGCGCGATGGAATATACAATAGTTGTTTCCGCAAGTGCATCAGACCCTGCCTCATTACTTTACAGCGCACCTTATGCAGGTTGCGCAATGGGCGAATATTTTATGTGGAAAGGTAAAGACGTTCTGATTATTTATGATGACCTTTCAAAACACGCACAAGCATATAGGCAAATGTCCTTGCTTTTAAGACGTCCGCCAGGCCGTGAAGCATATCCGGGCGATGTGTTTTATTTGCACTCCCGTTTGCTTGAACGCGCTTGCAAATTAAGCAAAGAAAACGGTGGCGGTTCTTTAACTGCACTCCCTATTATTGAAACGCAAGCCAATGATATTTCTGCCTATATTCCAACAAACGTTATTTCAATTACAGACGGGCAAATTTACTTGGATACGCGTCTTTTTCGCTCCGGTATAAAACCGGCAATTGATGTCGGTTTATCTGTTTCCCGTGTCGGTGGTAGCGCGCAAAAGAAAGCTATGCGTAAAGTTTCCGGTACTTTAAGGATTGACCTCGCACAGTATCAGGAACTTGAAAGTTTTGCACAGTTCGGTTCTGAACTTGATAAAGAATCACAAGCGCAACTTTCCCGTGGTCAACGTTTACGTGAACTTTTAAAACAACCGCAGTACAGCCCTATGCAAGTTTGGGAACAGGTTGTTTCTTTATATGCAGGAACAAAAGGTTATATGGATAGTATTGAAGTAAGCGATATTTTAACTTTCCAAAATAAACTTTTGGCTTATATCAAGGCAAATAATAAAGACATCATTGATGAAATTACAAAAACCGGCCTTATTGAAGAAGGCACAGAAGAAAAACTCAAAAAGGCAATAGAAACTTTTAAGCCTATTTTTAAGGAGAGTAACAATGCAAAATAAAAAGAAATTTTTAGTAACCGGCGGTGCCGGGTTTGTAGGCAGCAATATCGCCTTTGAACTTCAAAATCAAGGCCATGAAGTCACAATTATTGACGATTTTTCAACATCAAACTTTAAAAACTTAATCGGTTTTAAAGGGGATGTTGTTGCCGCAAATATTTTTGAAGAAATCCCATTAGATAATTATTATGATGCAATTTTCCACGAGGCCGCTATAACTGATACCAATGTTCACGACCAAAAAAAGATGATGGAAATTAACGTGGAAGCATTTAAAAATATTTTGTATTATGCCGCAGACCATGAAATTAAAAAAGTTATTTATGCTTCATCAGCCGCAACTTACGGGAATAGCCCTTGCCCGATGAAAGTTACCCAAATGCCGACACCGGCAAATGTCTATGGATTTTCAAAAGCAATTATGGATAATGTAGCACGCGATTTTGCGGAAGAAAACCATGATATGAAAATTATCGGTCTTCGTTACTTTAATGTTTACGGGCCGGGTGAAACTTATAAATCAGGCGTAACTGCAAGCATGGTTTTCCATCTTTATAATCAAATGAAGATGGGCCATCGCCCGCGCATTTTTAAGATGGGTGAACAAGAAAGAGATTTTGTTTACATTAAAGATATTGTTAAAGCCAATATGTGCGCTTTAAATAACGGTAAAGAAAGCGGTGTTTATAATGCCGGAACCGGTATTGCTCGTAGTTTCAATGATATGGTTGCTTGTTTAAATAAGGAACTTAAAACTAATTTACCGCCTGAATATATTGATAATCCTTATAGTGCTTTTTACCAAAACAAGACACAGGCAGATATTTCTTTAACGACAGAAAAACTCGGTTATACCCCAGATTATACTTTGGAAACAGGTATAGCAGATTATGTTAAATATTTAGAGGCTCAAAATAAAAAATAGTCAGTATGGAAAGTTTACGCGATATTAAACAACAAATTAAGGCCATAAATTCAACTAAGCAAATGATGCTTACGATGAAGATGGTGTCATCAGCACGCATAAGGTCTGCCCAGCAAACCATGCTTAACGGTAGACCGTTTGCGCAAAAGATGGCGTCCTTAATTGATAATTTGCGTAAAGATATTCAAGACGAAAATAACCCCTTTAGGCAAAATAAATATTATAGGTATTTTGATAATAGTTTAGGGGATAAAAACAAAGTCGGCCTCTTGCTTATTACCGGTGATAAGGGCTTGTGCGGTGCTTTTAATGCCGTTACTTTGCGTGAAGCGTTAAGGTGGATTCGCGAAAATAAAGATAAAGAAAAATATGTTTTTATTATCGGTAAAAAGGGTGCAGATTTCGTACGTCGCATAAAAATGCCGAACTTGCATATTGTCTGTGAACTTATAAATGTTTTCCCGCATATTTCATACGTGCACGCTTCACTTATTAAAGAAAAATTAGAAGAGTGTACAATAAAAGAAAATCTTTCCAAAGTAGATTTGATTTATAACAATTTTAAATCTGTTGCTTCGCAAGAACTTGTAAATAAAACTTTTTTGCCTTTTGATTTTGATGAAATTGAGGGTGAAGATGATTTGCAAAATTTCATTTTTGAGCCGGGCATTATGGAAGTGCTTATAACATTGCTTCCGCGTTATATCGGCGCAAATATTTATAGGTTTTTACTGGAATCACAGGCGGCAGAACTTGCGGCACGTATGAATGCTATGGAGTCCGCCGCAAATAATGCTCAAGAAATTGCAGACAATTTAAGTGTTAAATTAAATAAAGTGCGTCAAGAAGGCATAACTAATGAAATTAATGAAATCGTCAGCGGCGCAAATGCTTTAAATAATTAGAGGTTACTATGAATAAAGGTACAGTAGTTCAAATAATCGGGGCAGTGGTAGACGTTAAATTTGATAATGTCTTACCTGCCATAGAAAATGCTTTGGAAATTAAATTTCCCGACGGTAAAACTTTGGTTGCGGAAGTTGCTTCACAACTTGGTGATAATATTGTGCGTGCCGTTGCACTTTCTTCAACCGACGGGCTTGCCCGCGGCGCTGAAGTTATTGATACCGGCGCACCTTTGCAAGTTCCCGTTGGTGAAGCCTGCCTTGGGCGTTTAATGAACGTTTTAGGCCAACCGCAAGATCACCGCGGACCGATTAAAACAAAAGAATATGCCTCTATTCATACGCCGCCACCACCACTTGAAGAACAAAAAACCACGCCTGAGATTTTTGAAACAGGTATTAAAGTTATTGACCTTATTGCCCCTTATATGAAAGGTGGTAAAGTTGGTTTATTCGGTGGTGCAGGTGTCGGTAAAACTGTTGTTATTATGGAACTTATTAATAACGTTGCGCGCCAACATAACGGCAGTTCCGTTTTCGGTGGTGTTGGGGAACGTAGCCGCGAAGGTAATGATTTATGGCTTGAAATGCAGGAAAGCAAACTTTCCGACGGTTCTTCGGTTTTAGATAAAACAGTTTTGGTTTATGGTCAAATGAATGAGCCACCAGGTGCTAGGGCAAAAGTTGCTTTGACCGCATTAACGCAAGCAGAGTATTTTAGGGACAAAAAAGGCCAAGATGTTTTGATTTTCCTTGATAATATTTTTAGGTTTGTTTTAGCAAATTCAGAAGTGTCTGCATTGCTTGGGCGTATGCCGTCTGCAGTCGGTTATCAGCCCACATTAAATACGGAAATCGGCGCTCTGCAGGAACGTATTACATCCACAAAACGTGGTTCAATTACTTCAATACAAGCGGTTTACGTTCCGGCTGATGACTTAACTGACCCTGGTGTTGCTTCAACTTTTACGCACCTTGATGCGACAACAGTTCTTTCAAGGCAACTTGCAAGTTTGGGTATTTACCCGGCGGTAGATCCGCTTGATTCCACCTCACGCATTTTAAATGCACGCATTTTGGGGCAAGAGCATTATGATACAGCGCAAGCAGTCCGCAAAATTTTGCAAAAGTATAAAGACTTGCAAGATATCATTGCAATCTTGGGTATGGATGAACTTTCCGATGAAGATAAAATCACCGTTGCACGTGCACGTAAAATTCAAAAGTTTTTATCACAGCCTTTCTTTGTAGCGGAAAAGTTTACCGGCGTGCCCGGCAAATATGTAAAAATCAAAGATACCGTACAGGGCTTTAAAGATATTTTAGCCGGCAAATACGATTATATACCGGAGCAAGCATTTTTTAACTGCGGCGGCATTGAAGACGTACTTGCAAATTATGAAAAGTTAAAAGCAAAGGTAGCATAAATGGCAAAAATCCGTTTGCAAATTATTACACCGCAAAAACCTGTCTTGGATAAGGAGGTTGATTTTGTCGTCCTTCCTGCCAGCAAAGGTGAACTTGGTATTTTGCCCGGTCATACGGAGTATATTGCAACTTTAAAATACGGTGTTTTGCGTTATAAAGTGGGGGAGGAAACCGAAACTTTTGCCGTGCTTGGCGGTATTGCGGAAATTGCAAATAACAATGTCAGTGTTTTTGCAGAGGGTGCAGTTTTGCAAGATGAAATTGACGAGGAAACTGCCCGCCAGCAACTTGAAAAAGCAAAGTCCGCGCGTTTACAAAATGACAAGGCCATAGACCTTGAGCAAGCAGACCGCGAGATTAAAGAAGCACTACTATTATTGAAAGTAAAGAAATTACAAAGCGGAAAACTTAAAAACAAAAAGAAGTAGGGGGTAGTTTATGGGTAGAGTAGTAATCTTAATGTTAGACAGTTTCGGCGTGGGCGGTGCAAAAGATGCCACCGCGTTTGGCGACGAGGGTGCAAATACACTTTTGCATATCGCACAAAAAAACGGCGGTCTAAATGTGCCGAATATGGCTGCACTCGGTTTGCTTAAAGCAGGGCAAGCAAGTTGCGGGGAAGAAATACCTGTTGGAAATTTGGGGCAAGCTAAAATAAATTTACCTTCAAAATATGGCTTTATGCGCGAGGTCAGCAAAGGTAAAGATACATCTTCAGGGCATTGGGAAATGGCAGGTGTCCCCGTCTTATTTGATTGGGGGTACTTCCCGCCAAATTATCCGTCTTTTCCGCAAGACCTTATTGATGCAATTTGTAAAGAAGCAAATCTCCCCGGCATTTTGGGTAATAAAGCGGCGTCGGGAACTGTCATAATAAATGAACTTGGCGCGGAGCATATTAAAACAGGCAAGCCGATTTGTTATACGTCGGCAGACAGCGTTTTCCAAATTGCCGCACATGAAAAATATTTTGGTCTTGACCGTCTTTATAAAGTTTGCGAAATTGCTTTTAAACATTTAAAACCTTACAATATTGCACGCGTTATTGCCCGCCCTTTTGAAGACGACGGTAAAGGCGGTTTTGTCCGCACCAAAAACAGGCATGATTATTCTGTTAAACCGCCAAATAAAACTTTACTTGACATTGCCAAAGATAATGGGCGGCAAGTAATTTCTATCGGAAAAATTGCTGATATTTTTGCCCAACAAGGCATAACAAAAGCGGTTAAAGCAAGCGGGCTTGAAGAACTTTTTAATGCAACTTTGGAGCAAGTTAAGCAAGCACCGGACGGGAGTATTGTGTTTACCAATTTTGTTGATTTTGATATGGTTTGGGGCCACAGGCGCGATACAAAAGGTTATGCAGAAGGTCTTGAATATTTCGACTCACGCCTACCCGAACTTGCCGCAATTTTAAAAGATGATGACATCGTTTTTATAACTGCAGACCACGGTTGTGATCCAACATATAAAGGATCAGATCACACACGCGAAAATGTTCCCGTAATAGCTTTCGGAAAAAATATTAAACCGGAATTTATCGGTGGGCGTGATACTTATGCGGATCTTGGCCAAAGTGCCGCAACTTGGCTTAAAATACCGTCCACATTAACAGGTAAGAGTTTTTTGTAAAACTATTTGGAACTTTTCTTGCCGGACATAAAATCAGCAAGTGATTTGGTAGTTTCTGATTTTTCCAAAATCATTTTTAAAATTACTGTTAAAGGTACGGCAAGCAAGGCTCCCATAACACCCCAAACCAAAGCCCAAAAGATCAAACTACCGATAACAACTATCGGGTTTAAATCCATACTTTTGCCTAGCCATTTTGTTTCCAAAACATTGCCGATAATAAAGTGTACCGCGGTTACTAAAATCAAAGCAATCAACAAATGCCAATCAAAACCGTATTGTAAAAATAATACAGGCAAAGGCAAAACGGTGGCGATACTCGGCCCGATATTTGGGATGAAATTTAATAAAAAAGTCACCAAAGCAAACATTGAAGCAAGTTCCGTATTAAGCATAGATAATACGAACCATACGGCAATTGCAGCAAGTATTGAAACGGCAATTTTAACAATCAAGTAAAAAGAAATATTTTTTTCTATAGAATTTATAAAAGGGCTTGAAGATTGTTCCCTGCCGATAAACATAAATATCAAAAATAAAGTTACTAAAAAAGCGTTGGTAAATAAAGAGAAAATATTACTACCCATTTTTTGAATCATATCCATTACAGGTATTTCTTTAGCATATTCTATTAGCAGGGCTTCGTCAGCTTTAACGCCAAATCTTTGTAATGTGCTGATAAACCAATCAAGTGCAGAAGTTAGTTTTTGGGAATAAATATCGGCACTTCTTATAAAACTTTCTATGGAACTTGAAATAAATAAAACAGACAAAAATATAAAACCTATAAATATGAGCAAAATAACGGCAAGTGAAAATGCTTTTGATAATTTAAATTTTTTATTTAACCAAACCGCAATTGTGTTTGATACCATTGAGATAAATACCGCCAACATAAACGGTAATAGAACAACTTTTGCATAAACGAGCATTGCAATTACGGCAGTTGCCGCAAGAATCATTAAACAAATATTGTTAACCGGGGCATATTTTTCAAGTAAAGATTTTTGTGTATTTGGCATTTTAATCTCCATACAAAACTATAGATAAAGGATAGCATTTTTAAGCCGCGCCGCCAAGAGGTTTAAAATTTTGTACAATATAGAAAAGTTATTTATTATATATCGGGAGATAGATATGAAAAAAAAGAACAGAATAGTAGCAGCACTTCTTGCTTTGTTTTTGGGTGGTTTGGGTATACATAAATTTTATCTAGGTAAAGTCGGTACGGGTATCATCTATTTGATATTTTGTTGGACGGGCATTCCTTCCATAATTGCTATTATTGAAGCAATTATATATTTAACTATGTCTGATGCAAAATTTGCTCAAAAATGTAAATAGTAAATATATTTTTTAGAAAACAACAAAGCCCACTCTTTCGAGTGGGCTTTGTTGCGGGGACTGGATTTGAACCAGTGATCTCAAGGTTATGGGCCTTGCGAGATACCAGGCTTCTCTACCCCGCAAGGTTATTATAGCATTTTTGTAAATGATAGGCAAAAACAAACCCTATGCTCATAAGAGCATAATGCAGAAATACAATACTTAAAACTTAATAATCGAAATTAACTTTTAAGCCGAGTGCATCTTGTATGCTGTCTTGTGCAAACAAATCAGTCATACCCGCAATATAGTCGGTAACAATAGTTTTTGCGTCTGTATTTTCTTTGGAATATATTGCTTGCATAGCGTGCAAATAGCGGCCGAATTTTTGTGCACTTATCTTAAGTTCAGGTTGTTTGTAAGCATCACTAAAACCGTATTTTTTAAATAGGTCTAAATAATAATCAAACAAATCTGCGACGGCATTAAACAAAATAGTGCGTTGTTGCGTGAGTTTTGGGTGGCCGTAAATATTTTTATAATTAAATTCTTTAAGCACAGTTATCAGTTCGAATTTTTCATCGGAAAACCCTAAACAATCTTTATTTTTTGAGTTTTCAATCAAGTCCAAAACTAAAGTGTTTATAATTTCACCATTATTTTCGCCGAGTTCATTTTTTATTAGTGCCGGCACTTGATCTTTAGTTATAATTTCAGCACGCACAGCATCTTCAATATCACGCCCAAGATAGGCAATTTTATCTGCAATACGTACGATGCATCCTTCATAGGTTGAAGGTAAATTGCGGCGGTTTTTTATGTTTTCCAAATCATTTGGTTTATCGGATGGTTTTAAAGCATTATTTTTAAAATCTTCACCGCAATGGCAAATGATTCCGTCTTTAACTGCATAAGTTAAATTTAAACCCTCTCCGTAATTTGTTAAATGTTCCACGACCCTGTAACCGTTTAGTTCGTGCATAAATGGGTTTGGTGCGAGTTTTTTGGCTAGGGCACTTTCACCTTCGTGCCCGAAAGGTGCGTGGCCCAAATCGTGTGCAAGGCCTATGGCAAAAGCAAGTTCTTCATCAACTTGCCAAGCACCTGTATTTTTTAAACCTTTACAAATTGAAACCGCAATTGTTGCGACGTGTAAAACGTGTTCAATACGGGTGCAAATATGGTCATTTTCAGGTGCGGCAAAAACTTGTGTTTTGCTTTTTAAACGTCTGAAAGGTTGGCTGTGAATAATTTTTGTTTGGTCCCTAAAATATTCACCGCGGAAATCCGGCGTCTGCGGATGTGTGCGTTTTTTATAAAGTTCTTCACTAAACGGGTTTTTTATCATATAATTTTATTATAATAAATATAGGAGGTACTTTTCTATGAAAAAACTTGCAGTATACCCCGGTTCCTTTGACCCTATTACCAACGGCCACCTTGATATTATTGAAAGGGCAGCCGCTTTATTTGATGAAGTTATCGTCGCAATTTTAAATAACAGTGCAAAAAATTCACTCTTTACTGTTAAAGAAAGAAAAGCACAAATTTTGCAACTTACCAAAAAATTTAAAAATGTTAAAGTAGATTCTTTTGATGGTCTTCTTGCCGATTATATGGCAAAAACCAAAGCCAATGCGTGTGTACGCGGTCTGCGTGCGGTTACCGATTTGGAATATGAATTTTCACTTGCCAACATAAATAAAAAATTGAACCATAAAATGGAAACAATCTTTTTTATGCCAAGCGAGAAAAATACTTATTTAAGTTCTTCCGTTGTAAAAGAAGTATATAGTTTAGGTGGGGAATTAAAAACAAGCGTTCCGCCACTTATAGATAAAGTTCTAAAAAAGAAATTTAAAAAATAATTTATTTTTCTTCAAAAATATCTTGCACTTGTTTGCACAAGTTCAAAATGTGTTTGCGTATTTGCGGTTGCTTTTTTTCAAGCATAGGCAAAAGTTTAAGACGTATAAAATTGCGGGTGTAAATATCATCAAAATTGGTTTCATCATTCTCATAAGGTAAATTGTGTTGTTTTGCGTATTCCAAAATTTCCTGTTTTGTTAAGCATAAAAATGGCCTAATAATTTTTAGTTCGCCTAGCGGGCGTGTAGCCGGTATGCCGCTAAGCCCTTTAAGTTGCGTTCCGCGGAGTAAGTTTAACAAAAATGTTTCCACATTATCATCAGCGTGATGGGCAAAAACGAGCACTTTAGAGTTAAATTTTTCTGCCGCTTCTTCAAGTGCTTTATAGCGGAGTTTTCTTGCCGCATGTTCTAAACTTAATTTTTCTTTTTTAGCCAAAGTTTTAACAGCAACTTTTTTGACAATTAAAGGAACATTTAATTCTTTACATAAATTTACAACTAAATTTTCGTCCCGTTTCGCCGTAGAGCGTAAATTGTGATTTACATGGCAAGCGCAAACTTTAAATTGCATTTTTTTGCCAAGAGCACAAGCAAAATGTAACAAGGCAACAGAGTCCGCCCCGCCGGAAAGTGCGATTAAAACATTTTGTTTGGTTTTGAAAAATTTATTTTCCTTATCAAACTTAATAAGTTTTTGCCAGATTTTTGCCTGAAAAGTTGTGCTTTGCATAAATTCCCATTAAAAAGTATAATATAATTAATTATAGTATATTTACGGGGTACTTATGGAAGAAATGAAGAAAAAAATAGTTATAGTCGAAGATGAAAGAGATATTCTCCAACTATTAAATTTAATTTTAGTACGTGCAGGTTATGAAGTGCACGCATGCGATAATGGTAGGAATGCCATTCCTCTAATTAAAAAAATTCGTCCGCATTTGGTCATTTTGGATCTTATGCTCCCTGGCCTTGACGGGCGCGCGATTATAGAAGAAATGAGCAAGGATGAAGATTTGTTTGGCACACCTGTTATGATAACTTCTGCTTTGGAGCAAGCCGGCCAAATGTTTGCCGGTAACCCTATTGTTAAAGATTTTTGTTATAAACCGTTTAGGACTTCAGTGCTACTGCAAAAAATTAAAACAATAATGGGTGATAACTAAGTGTTCCTTATTGCTGGCCTTGGAAACCCGGGGCAAGAATATCAAAAAACACGCCACAATGTAGGTTTTATGGTGCTTGATAAATTATCAAGCACTGAAGGTTTTTCTTTTGAAGAAAATCATTCTTTTAAGGCACATACGGCCAAAGTTAATTTGCACGGTCAAAGTGTATTACTTTTAAAACCGCAAACTTATATGAATTTATCAGGACAGGCAGTGGTTGCCGCGGCAAATTTCTATAAAATACCGCCCCAAAATATTTTGGTTATTTGTGATGATTTAAGTTTGGAACTTGGTACTTTACGTTTGCGCCAAAAAGGTTCAAGCGGTGGGCAAAAAGGGCTTGAAAATATTATTACTTTACTCGGTACCGATAATTGTATGCGTTTGCGTTTAGGTATTGGTCCGCGTCCAGAATTTATTGATGCCAAAGATTTTGTTTTGGGTAAATTTGCAAAAGGGCAAGAAGAAGTTTTAAATTCCGCAGTAAGCAAAGCTTGCGAAACTTTGGAGAAATTATTAAAAGAGGGTTTTAACTCTGCACAACAGTTTTCAAACACCAAATAAAACCTCGAAATTTTGACAAAAAAATACCTCGCAAAAGCGAGGTATTTTAGTTTAAACTAAATTATTTTTTCGGTTTATTTCCACATCCACAACCCATAATCATACCCCCTTGCCGGTGATAGTCCGGTACAATAAGTAAACAATTTTTAGACACCTTTTGCAAGCAGGCTATTTTTTATCACCGTAATTGCCACCTAACTCTTGCAAGCCTTCAGGTGGTTCGTCCGGGTAAATTTTTTGTGGTTGATCTTCTTTGGGTTGTGTTTGTTCAGTTGGTGTTTGTTCCTGGGGTAAATCTAAATTAATGATTTCCGGGTAGGACTCTTCCTGCGAAGAAGTATTATCAAGAAACTTGTCCACATCTGTTGCAAGGTCCAAATAAAGTTCCACAAAGAAGCAAGTATAGAATGGGTATATTGTAAGATAAAGCAATACAGCCAAAATCACTATAACAGCAAGGAATAATATAACTAAAAATCTAAAAACAAAAATAATTATCCCGAGTAAAACTATTAAAATCAGTTGCATTATAAAAAGTAAAATGAAAAAACCTAATATCCTAAAATAGTGGGAAAAGCAAATACCGAAGGCCTCTGTCACAGCATTTATAAATTTCGTGTCATGCAAAATTACACCTAATGGTACCATAGCCAAAGGGACAAAAAGAAACCAGAAAATAGCAGGAATAATTTTTGCACAAGGGGGAAATATTTTGGTGGCGATAATAACTGCAATAACAAAGATTGGTAAAAGAATAGCAAGTATTGCAAGTGCTTTTAAAGATTTTGAAAATGCTTTTTTCAATGCAGCAAACAAATTATTTACACCTGTGAAGGCATTATTTTTTATTACAAGCACTTGCCAAGTGAAGAGTAAAATAGCAATATAGAGATTAAATATCACTAAAATTATTTCAGGAGCAGATAAAGGAGTATTTTGAAATTGTTTTGGATCAAAGGCACTTATCTGGATATTAAAAATATGACCTATAATCCAATATATTGCAACAGTGACAACAATTGCAAACCACCAAGTAGCCATAATTCCCCAAAAGGAACTTTTGAAAGTGGACCAAGTACTTGATAATATTTCAAAAAAAGATTTTTTTGCTTGCATTTTTATCTCCTTTTATCTGTAAGCATCGTACTGTATGTCGGTTGACATTAACCGTCTTATATATTCTATCACGCTGTATATCGCCAAAGCGAATATAAAACAAGCGATAACTTCTAATACAAGGCCAATTTTTTCCCCGTAATTTATTGCGTTAAAAGGGGTTAAAATATAATGCCAGTCCCCTTTAACAGTACCTGCGGCGACATTGGTAACCATATCTGACATCGTTAAATAAAGTTTACTTACTGCAGCATCACTTGCATATATTCCGGCATCATAAAAGGCACTTGAAATCCAATAAAGTAAAACAGGGCTGAAAAATAAACCACCACGTAATTGTAAGGAGAACATATAAATTATGCAAGGCACTAATATCTGCATAAAATCACCGGAGAAATAACACATCCAATTTTGCCCGAACACGCAAAACATATTGTGCCCTAGATTTTCATGTATTATATAGTTGAAGAAACTAACTATACGGTTGTACATAATACTTTGTGCTGCATACATACCTTTTTCAAAAGATAACATTTCAGGCGGAATATAAATTTTACATAATATATAGGTTAAACCGATAATTAACGGAATTGAAAGCCATTTGTGTTTATAACAAAAAATGCTTTGATGATATGGATCAAAAAAATTATATACCCTTTTTAAAAAAGGATCTTCAGACGGGATAAAACATTCACTAATAAAGGCTATAAGCACTTTTATTAAAATGAAAAGTATTATCAAAAAGGCAATAAATTTTGGTAATTTTGCCAATAAACTAAAAAAAGTCCACGTGGTTTGCATATTTAAAGTATATATAATTTTATTCTTAATTGCAGAGTTTGTCAAAAATTGTTATAATTTACCTATATAGTGTTTGCCGAGGTAGCTCAATGGTTGAGCAACGGTTTTGTAAACCGTAGGTTGTGGGTTCGAGTCCCATCCTCGGCTTTCTGCTTATGATTAAAAGATTATTTATTGTTTCTTTTATCTTTTTCTTTTGTGGGGTTAACCCCACTTGTGCTTTATCTTTAGAACAAATTTCTCAATTAAATCAAAATACGGTTGTTACCGTAAATGTCTTAAGGCAAGACGGTAAAACTGCCAGTGCAACCGGCTTTGTTATTTCCCCGCAAGGATATATTGCAACTGCCGCACATGTTTTAGATAAAGCAAAATTAGTAAATTTAACTTTCAGTAACGGTTCAATTTCTGAAGAGGCAAGAGTTGTCGCTGTATCAAAAAAACCGCGTATTGATTTGGCAATTTTACAGGTGTCTGTAAATTATATGCCGAGCGTTACTTTTAAAAATTCAAATACGGTGCAAGCAGGGCAGCAAATTGCGGTTATTGGCAGTCCCAAAAGGCTTCAGAACAGCATAACAAACGGGCTTGTTTCGCAACTTAGAAATGTTGAAGATGTTACGTTTTTCCAAATCAGTGCGCCGATTTCCCCTTCAAGCAGTGGCAGCCCCGTTTTTAATGAGGCAGGCCAAGTTGTAGGTATTGCGATTTCAAGTTTGGAAGAACAAAATGTGCAAAATATCAATTTTGCTTTACCTTCAAATTATTTACTTCAAATGATGAGCGAAAACCAAATAACGCCCCAAATTGCTAAAGGTAAAGAGCCGACAAAAGTGCAAAAATACTTTCAAGATATTATTGAATATATAAGGAAATGTTGGCGCATTCTCAAAAGTAAATTTGCTTAAATGCTCAAAGTTTTGTACAATATAAGAAATTAAAGTTAGGTGAAAATTATGTCTTATAAATGTGAAATTTGCGGTAAAAAATCAACAACAGGTAAAAACGTCAGCCACAGCCATTTAAAAACAAATAGGACTTTTAAGCCCAATTTGCATAAACAAAAAATTGTTTTAAACGGCAAAACCCAAACAGCATATGTTTGCTCTAAATGCTTAAAGGGTGGCAAAATCGTAAAACCGAGCAAATAATTTACGCAAGATTATTGAAAAACCGGGATGTTTTAAGCACCCCGGTTTTTTTGTTTGTGGAAATTTTATTTACCATTCCCCTTCAACGTATTCCCAACCTTGTGATTCTAAGTATTTACAAATATATTTTCCCATGTCGGTACCATTGGTAGCACATATTTGGTTTGGACCATCTAGATCGTAAACAAGATCATAATAATTCACATCATCTTGATAATGTGTAGAGTATGCACCGACCATGTAAGTTGTAGAATGACAACTTACAAAGTATTTAAAATCTTTTGTTACATAATGATAAGCATTAAACTCTCCACCGGACAATTCAACATCTAATTGAATATCATCCGGCCAATAAGTTGGGTTATCAGGGCAAACATTTTGAAGCATATATCTGTCCATGGCATTTTTCAATGTTTGGAAATTCAAAAGTGCCTCAGACAATTTCGCTTTTTCTACACTTTTTCTGTACTGCGGCAAGGCAATTCCAGCAAGTATGCCGATAATGAGGACCACTACCAGCAGTTCCAAGAGGGTAAACCCTTTGTTTTTCATATATAATTCTCCTTTGTGTTTAGGGAACTATATATGCAAAACGGCTATTACTTTTGAGCCAGTAACGCTAACCCATCAATAACAGCCGTGGTCTATCATACGATAGACACTAGACACAAAATTTCTAGATATTTTGTGCCCTTAACAGCTGTTTTTGGAGCGTTACTGCGCCTTTTTTAAAAGCTCACTGTATTCCACATACAGTTCCAAAAACAGAACAAATTTTATGTTGGGATACTCCCAACAATTTTATTATAACAAATTATAAGAGTTATGTTTTTACCGCAAAACTTGCGGGGGGTTTTTTGTGTAATCAATTATTTTTGAAGGTTTTGTCTTAGTTGGACTATCATCAAGTACTATGCAAGGAACAATACCGTCAAAAACTGCTAAAAGTTCTGCCGTATTTTTGCAAAGCGGTTTGCCATGCAAATTTGCACTGGTTGCAAGTAGGGGGGAAATTAAACTCTCCATAAGTTCTAGTAAAAATTGACTGTTTGGTACGCGAAGACCTACGGTATCAAGCCCACTATATTTTGTGCCTTCTTTGCTTGCAGTTAATATGGCTGTTAAAGCGCCGGGCCAATGTTTTTGCGCTTGCTCAAGTTGTTTTTGGTCTGCCGCCAAAATCGCGGCTTGCTTTGGGGTACACAAAATTTGTGCCGGTTTACTGTCCGGGTTTTGTTTTGTTTTGTTTAAAATATCGCGTGCATTTGTTACACGCCCCAAAACAACAAGGCCGTAGACTGTATCTGTCGGCAAAATGCAAGGCGCGCCGCTAAGCAAAGCCGTTTTTAAAAGCGTTAATTGTTTTTTTGTTATTTTAGAGAGGTGGAAAACTTCAGTCTTCATCGTCTTCCTCCGTATCAGTTTTACGGCCGTCTAAAATTAAAACAAATTCACCCAAAATTTTTTTGCGCGTTTTAAAATTTTCCAAAAGTTCGGCGGGCGTGCCGCTTAAATATTCTTCAAAAGTTTTAGTAATTTCACGCCCGATAAAAACTTTTATTAAAGGCAAATTTTCTTGTAAAAATTCCAAAAATTTAATTATACGATAAGGTGATTCATAAATAATAATAGGTTTTTCAAGCGTTAACGCTGCCTCAATCTGCTTGAGAGCTTTGCCCTTTTTCTTGGGTAAAAATCCAAGAAAACAAAAACCGCCGCCACTTAAGCCTGAGGCACTTAAGGCACAAGTTGCCGCACTTGCACCCGGTAAAGCGGTAACTTTAATATTTTCTTGCCTTGCCAGCCTGACAAGTTTCCAACCGGGATCAGAAACGCAAGGTGTGCCGGCGTCTGAAACAAGTGCCAAATTTTTGCCTTCTTTCAACAATTTTATTAAGCCGGAAAAACTATGCTCATTTTGTTCATTATATCTTAAAGTTTTTGTTGGTATGCCGAAATTATCAAGCAACTTTTTTGTTTGGCGGGTGTCTTCACACAATACGAAATCGGCCTGCTTTAGAATATCCAAAGCACGCAAAGTTATGTCCTGCAAATTTCCGATTGGTGTTGGAATGATATATAACATAAAATCAATCTAGTTAGTTTTTGATTCAAATGTCGATAAAATTGCCGGGCAAATGCAACCTAAAAGGCCACCCATAAGCATCGATGCAACGATAGTCAATAACAATAGTACTATTGCTGATACAGAAGTATATAATTTCTTACGAATTATTATTATTAATGATAGAAGGAAACAATAAATAACAACGCAGCATGCACCTATTACACGGCCTACAGTTGCTGATGTTTGCGCATCAGTTACTATTCCCATTTTTGCTAAGCAAATAATTATTAAAGCGGCAAGTACAGCACTTAAAATGACACCTATTACAAAATAGACTATATAAAAACCGATTGCTTGCCCAGCACTTCTCTTATATTTAAAATTCATTAATTCTTTAAACATTTTTATTCTCCTTAAGCAGAGTATTATGCATTTATTATAGCAAAAAACAACAAATACAAGTTATAATTTTATAAAATATATAAGTATCATAATTAATTTAGGAGGTGTTTAAACACTAATGACACATGCACTTAAAATGTCTGTAAAAAAACTTAAAAACTTGAAGTTAAATACTACTGTTATTTTGCTCACAATTATCGCCTTAACCGCAATTGCTACGTGGTTAATTCCCGCAGGGAAATTTGATACATTTTTAAAAGACGGAAGGAATGTTTTAGTTGAAGGTTCCTTTCATTATGTAGATTCAACCCCACAAAATTTATTTGATGTTTTAAAAGCGCCGATGCAAGCATTTTTGCGTTCCACTACCGCGGAAATTATGGCTTTCCTTTTAATTATCGGCGGTGCTTTTATGGTGGTGGAAAAAACAGGCGCAATTACCGCATTTATTAAACGTTTAAGCCGTGTGTTTTTAGATCACCCAAGTTTAAGAAATTTATATATCCCTTTAAGTATGATTTTATTTTCTATCGGCGGTGCAACGTTTGGGATGTCTGAAGAAGTTTTAATATTTATACCTATTTTTATACCGCTTTCACTTTCACTTGGGTATGATTCTTTAGTAGGTGTAACAGTCCCTTTTATCGGTGCTGCGGCAGGTTTTGCGAGTGCATTTATGAACCCTTTCACTTTAGGTATTGCGCAAGGTATTGCAGAACTACCGATGTATTCCGGTTTTAAATTCCGTCTTATAATGTGGGTTATTTGTACAGCTGTTGCTATTATTTTTATTATGCGCTATGCTCACAAAATTGAAAAGGATCCTAAAACAAGTTTGACTTATGAATTTGACCAAGAAAAGAAGAAAGAACTTGCCACTACGCATAGCGAAGCAGTTACTTTTACTTTATCCCATAAACTTGTCTTAATGGCTTTTGCCGCTACAATGGGGCTTTTAGTTTTCGGTGTTTTAAAATATGAGTGGTATATAACCGAAATCGGCGCATTATTCTTCGGTTTGGCATTAGTTGCAACAATTTGCGGCCGCTTGAAAGTGCAAGAGGCCTGCACCGCTTTTTATGACGGAGTACGTGGCATGGCGGAAATTGTGTTTTTGCTCGCTTTAGCGACATCCATCATAATTATTGCCGAAAATGGAAATATTTTGGATACTGCCCTTAATTTTATGGCAGGTATAATTTCCAAACTAAATTCCACTTTGGCAAGCTGGGCTGCTTTTATAATGCAGGCAATTATTAACTTTTTTATACCGTCCGGCTCAAGCAAAGCAGTTTTAACAATGCCGATACTCGCCCCGCTTTCTGACCTTATTGGCATAACACGCCAAACAATGGTTTTGGCCTATCAGTTCGGCGACGGGTGGACAAATGTTTGTATCCCCACTAGCCCGATTGTGATTGCTGTTATCGGTATGGCAAAGATACCTTTCCAAAAGTGGTTTAAATTTATTTTGCCGTTAGTTACAATTTGGTTCTTGCTTTCCTTTGGTTTTTTGGCAATTGCAAATTATATAAATTGGCAATAAGCCTATTTTATGCAAGGAAATTTCGTAGCAAATTTAGCAGTTTCAACACTACTTACCCCCTTAGATTTGGGGGTAATAGTTTTTATTTTGCTACTAACTTTCGCTAGTGTAATATACGGGCATTTAAAGAAACCGCAAAACACAAATAAATTCCTTGACTATATGCTTATGGGCAGGCAGTTAACCCTTCCGTTGTTTGTTGCTACACTTGCCGCAACTTGGTACGGCGGCATTTTTGGGGTTAACGAAATAACTTTTAATTACGGTATTTATAATTTTGTTACGCAAGGTGTTTTTTGGTATATCGCTTATATCGTTTTTGCCTTATTTTTGGTGGACAGAATTAAAAGTTACGAAAGTGTAACACTCCCGCAAGCCGTAGGCCAAATGTTTGGGGAACGTGCCCGTAAAACCGCCGCTGTATTCACCTTGTTTAACATATTGCCGATTTCTTATGTTTTAAGTTTAGGTATATTTTTACAACTTATTTTCGGTTTTGATTTGGTGCCTGCCATGGTGCTGGGTACTTTTATTGTCTGTTTATATACGGCGTGGAGCGGGCTTCGCGCGGTAGTATTTTCAGACATAATACAATTTAGCGTTATGTGCCTTGCGGTGCTGATGGTTGCAATAATGTCTGTGCATACTTTTGGCGGTATTGAATTTTTAAAAAGTGCTTTGCCGGTAAGCCATTTTTCAATAACCGGCGGTAACAGTTGGCTTAATACTTTTGTCTGGGCAGGTATTGCTTTGGCAACGTTAATTGACCCGTCTTTTTACCAAAGATGTTTTGCCGCTAAAGACGGTAAAACCGCCAAAATCGGTATTTTAATTTGCACATTTATTTGGTTTTGTTTTGATTTATGCACCACTTCCGGCACTTTATATGCACGTGCGGTTTTGCCGGATGCTTTACCTGCGCATTCCTATTTTTTATACGCTGTGCAACTTTTGCCAAGCGGTTTAAGGGGCTTTTTTATAGCTGGTAATTTGTGTATAATTTTATCAACTTTAGATTCATTTTTATTTATAGCCTCTAACACTTTGGCTTATGATTTACTTAAAAATAAATTTAAAAACCAAGTGCTTGCAAATCAAGTGTTTTTCTTTTTGATTGGTGGTGTTTCTATTTTACTTGCTTTGTTTTTTGACGGCAGTTTTAAAAAAATCTGGTTTGTGTTAGGCTCTTATATGGCGGCCTGTTTGCTTGTGCCGGTGATGACGGGGTACTTCTTCCCTAAAAAAATTACGGGAAAACAATTTGTTTTTTGTGTTTGGCTTTCTGCCTTAATTGTTACTGTTTGGAATATTTTGCCGCGCGCCGGTTTTTGGTCGGAAGTTGAGGGCTTTTATATCGGCTTAATAGTTAATATAATATGCTTAAGTGCTATTTTGCTTAAGGGGAAATATGCCAAAGTTAAGTAAAGTTTTGCTTGTTTTAAACGGAAGTTTTAATAAAAATTTTTTGGCGCAAACCGCCAAAAATTACAGTTTTATTTTGGCTGCAGACGGCGGTGCAAATAAATGCCTAAAAGCAGGTATTAAACCTGATATGGTAGTAGGTGATTTAGATAGCATTACTTCAAAAAACAAAGTACTTTTAAAAGGGCATTTAAAACAAGTTACGCGCCAAGATAATAGCGATTTTGAAAAGGCCCTTGATTATTTAAAGACTTTAAAGCCAAAACAAGTAGATATTGTATTGTCGTGGGGTGGGCGTTTTGATTTTTGTTTCAGCAATTTTTTGGCGGCAAGTATGTATTTAAAATACTTTGATATCAGATTTTTACTGCCTGAAGCTATAGTCTATTTGCTCTCGCATAGTGCAAAAATTAAAGCGAAAAAGGGCACGCGCATAAGCCTTATTGCGCTTGAAGAAATAAAAAATATCAGCACACAAAATTTAGTTTATACTCTTAAAAATGAAAGTTTAAAAACCAGCCAACGCGGACTTAGCAATATCGCCAAAGGTAATTTCGCTATTAATTTTAAAAATGGCAAATTGCTGGTGTACGCTGAAAATTAAAATTTCCTTAAATTTAAAGTAGTTTTTTGCCTATAATATGTTAAAATATATATATGGGAATATTAACGTTATTAATTTCTTTACTCTGTATCAGTACAGGTACTTTTGCCCTCGGTGTAATGACCGGGCGCAAACTCGGCAGTTCTTATAAAAAAGACGCTGCTTTAAAGACATCCTTTGTCTTTGCTATCATAAACGTGCTTGCTATGGCCTTGGCCTTTATTATTGGGCGTTTGCTTTTCCCCTGGCTATACAGTTCACCGCACTGGCTCGTTTTCGTAATGCTTTTTTTGATTTCAATACAGTTGATTTTGGAATCAATAGAAAAATCCCCGAGTTTAAACTTTACCGATATTGTTCAAAATACATATATGATTAAAGTTGCCATCCAAACCGCATTGCCTTCTTTCTTATTTGGTTTTGCTATTGCCATGATAAACACAGGTTATTTGGCGGCGGCACTTTTCTTATCTGCATTGTTAACGTTTTTTACAATCTTATTTGGCATTGTACACGGCAATACTTTTAACCAAACGGTTTTGCATAGTCGTATGCAACTTATTGCCGGCATTATAATGCTCATTATAACAATAAGATTTTTGTTGCAAATTAACATTTAAATTTGTATTTGTAAGGAGAATTTATGGCTTACCAAGCGCCTGTAAAAAGGGTTTTAATTTCCGAAGAACAAATAAATGCAAGGGTTAAAGAACTTGCCAAACAAATTTCAGCCGACTATGCCGGCAAAAAACCTTTGCTTGTTTGTATTTTAAGGGGTGCATCTATATTCTTTGCAAATCTTATCAAGAATATGGAAATTGATTGCACAATAGATTTTATGAGTTTATCTTCTTATCAAGGAACTGCTTCAAGCGGTAAAGTGCGTATGTTGCTTGATATTAGAGATGATATTAAAGATAAGCACGTAATTATAGTCGAAGATATTGTCGATACCGGCCTCACCGGTGTCTATTTAAAGGAAATGCTTAGTGCACGCAAACCTGCCTCGATTGAATTTTGTACCCTTTTAGACAAACCCCAAAACCGCAAAGTGGAAATAAAACCGAAATATCTTGGCTTTAGCATACAAAATGAATTTGTTATCGGTTACGGTCTGGACTATAATGAGTTATATCGTAACTTACCTTATGTAGGAGTTTTTGATGAAACCAAAAAATAAAGTTCCTCAAATACCCTTTAGGCAAGTGGTATTGTGGATAGTTTCTTTTATCCTTTTAGTGATATTATTTTCAAAATTCGGTGATGCCGGAAAAGTCAAAAACATTGATTATTCCGACTTTAAATCTAAAATAGCAAGTGGGGATTTGCTTGATGTCACCATTAGTCCGGAACTCATAACCGGCGTTTATAAAGACGATGGTAAAGAGCAAAAATTTGCTACTGTTAAAATTGAAGATTCCGCCCTTGTTGGCGAACTTATGGCCGCCAAAGTTCCTTTTAAAGCGGAGCAAGATAAGAGTTGGATTTTCAATGTTTTATTTAATATCGGCCTTGTTTTACTTTTTGTCTTTGCTTGGTGGTTTTTGTTTATTCGCCCACAAAGAAATGACGGCAAGAGTGCTTTAAATTTTGCCCGCTCAAAAGCAAAACTTCAAGATCCTACAAAGCAAACCGTAACTTTCAAAGATGTTGCCGGTTGTGATGAAGCCAAAGAGGAAATGCAAGATATTATTAAATTCCTCAAAAGTCCGGCTGAATTTAAAAAACTTGGAGCAAAACTCCCTAAAGGTGTGCTTTTATACGGTGCACCCGGTACAGGTAAAACTTTGCTTGCAAAAGCAGTAGCCGGGGAGGCTAAAGTTTCATTTTTCTCCGCTTCCGCATCAGAATTTGTGGAAATGTTTGTCGGTGTCGGTGCCGCACGTGTTAGAGATTTATTTGCCAATGCCAAGAAAAATGCACCTGCCATAATTTTTATTGATGAACTTGATGCTGTTGGTCGCAGACGTTTTGCCGGTATTGGTGGTGGGCATGATGAACGCGAGCAAACCTTAAACCAACTTTTAATTGAACTTGACGGTTTTGAATCCCAAAGCGGTATTATTTTGATGGGCTCAACAAACCGCCCGGATGTTTTGGATCCTGCTTTGACAAGGCCCGGCCGTTTTGACAGGCATATTAACATCCCGTCACCCGACATGAAAGGCCGTGAGGAAATTTTAAAAGTACACGCCAAAAAAGTCAAAATGGCAAAGGAAGTTGACCTTTCCGTTATCGCAAAAAGTACGCCCGGTTTTGTTGGTGCTGATTTAGCAAATGTAATAAACGAGGCCGCAATTTTGGCAGCGCGCCAAGATAAACCTGCCGTAACAAATGCAGATATTGAAGAAGCAGTTGAGCGTGTTATGGCCGGCCCGCAACGCAAAAGCCGCGTAATTTCTGATAAAGAAAAACGCATTATTGCCGCACATGAATCAGGCCATACTCTTATTGCAAAACTCTCTAAAAACGGGGACCCTGTACACAAAGTTTCTATTATACCGAGGGGACCTGCCTTAGGTTATACAATGCAACTTCCTTTAGAAGATAAATACTTAACTTCAAAGAGTGAGATTTTGGATAAACTTGTAATTTTGCTTGGTGGCCGCGCCGCGGAAGAAATTTTGTTTGAAGAAATTACAACCGGTGCATCTGATGACTTATCCAGAGCGACTGCTTATGCAAGAAAAATGGTTGCGCAACTTGGTATGAGTGACCGCCTTGGCCCTATTGCCGTTCAAACTGAAGAAGATGAAGTATTTTTAGGGCGTGATATTTCAAGGCACAAAAATATTTCAGAAGATTTAGCACGTGCTATTGATGAGGAAGTTTCAAAACTTGTTCGCGATTCTTATCAAAAAGCAAAAGACATCATCAAAGATCACTTAAAAGAAATGCATACTTTAATTGACCGCTTGCTTGAAAAAGAAGTGGTAGATGCCAAGGAAATTGACGAAATTTTGGGTTTAGCACCTGCCAAAGAAGTTAAGGCAGAAGAAAAGAAAGAGGAAATAAAACCCATCGCAGAACCAATTAAAGCAGAACCTAAAGCTGAGCCAAAAACTAAACCTGCTAAAACAAAACAAGATGAACCGGCAGACGATTTGTTTGGAGGGCAAGATGCCTAAATATTTCGGTACTGACGGTATACGTTCTGTTTGGGGCAAATTCCCTTTAACCGAAGATTTTGTTACAAAACTCGGTTACTGTGCTTTAAAAGAACTTTCAAAACAGGATCCTAATAATACAAACAAGAATATCTTTATTGCCCAAGATTCCCGTGCAAGCGGTAAGGCAATTTTGGAATGTTTAACAAAAGGCATAAGGGCAGCAGGGTATAATGTTTTGTCTTTAGGTATTTCTACGACACCGAGTGTTTCTCTGCTAACACAGAAATATAAAAATATTTGCGGTATTGTAATTTCAGCAAGCCATAATCCGGCTGAATTTAACGGTATAAAATTCTTTTCCGCGCGTGGTACAAAACTTAGCGAATGCATTGAAGATAATATCGAGCGCGAAATTGAAAATTTAACTAATGTTCCCGCACCGCAAAATGACACAAAATTTTGTGAAGTGCCGGAAAAAGTGGAAGAATATATCTCTTTCCTAAAAAGTACTTTAACTGAAACCGCCGATTTAAAAAATTTGCATTTGGTGCTTGATTGCGCAAACGGTGCGGCATCTAAAATTGCACCTAAAGTTTTTGAAGAACTCGGTGCAAAAGTAACAGTAATAAATAATAAACCCGACGGTTATAATATAAACAAAAATGCCGGTGCTTTACACACGGAAGGTTTGCAGGAAGAAGTTAAAAAATGTAAAGCAGATCTTGGCCTTTCTTTTGATGGGGACGCAGACCGCCTTATTGCAGTAACTGAAGACGGTACGGTTTTCGATGGTGATAATGTGATTTCTACTGTCGCTTTATATCTGAAAAATAATAATAAACTCAAAGGCAATAAAGCCGTTTTGACTATTATGGCTAATTTGGGTTTAATCAATTATTTGAAAGCAAACGGTATTGAACCTGTTTTAACAAAAGTGGGTGATAAATATGTTTTTGAAGAACTTACAAAAAACAATTTATCAGTCGGGGGGGAAACTTCCGGCCATATTATTTTTAAAGATATTGCTCCGGCAGGTGACGGTATTTTGACAGCCTTGCAACTGCTTGGCATTGTTAAAAGTACAGGTAAGAAATTAAGTTATTTCAAAAATTTATGGCAAAAATACCCTTTGAAACTTGTTCCCGTTAAAGTGGAAAAGAAAATTCCTTTAGAAGAAATTGAAGGTTTTTGCCCATATCTTAAGGAACTTGAAAATTCTATGGGTGATAAAGGCCGCATAGTTGTACGTTATTCAGGAACAGAACCTTTGCTTCGTGTTCTTGTGGAAGATGAAAACAAAGATAATGTTGAAGAAATTTGTCAAAAGGTAGTAACATTTTATAAAAGCAAAGTTAAAACTTGCTAGAGGTGACTATGAAATTAGGTGTTAATTTAGATCACATTGCAACACTCCGCCAAGTCCGTGGCGGTGTCGATCCGAGCCCGCTTAAAGCGGCTGAAATATGCCTTGCCTTAGGGGCAGATTATATCGTCATGCATTTGCGTAAAGACAGGCGTCATATTCAAGAAACAGATCTTAAAAAATTAGCCAAAATTGCACGCGAAAAAATACATCTCGAAATGTCTGTAACTAAAGAAATGGTTGATTTCGCGACGTCTCTTAAATGCGGTTCCGTTTGTTTAGTGCCGGAATTTCCTAATGAACTTACAACTTCCGGTGGTTTGAAATTAAATAAACGCAATTTATTACCTATTACTCGTGCAATAAAAAGTTTGCATAATGCTGGTATAAAAGTAAGTTTATTTATTTCTCCGGAACCTTCAAATTTACGTGCGGCAAAACGTTTAGAGGCTGATATAGTGGAACTTTGCACAAAAACTTATAGCGAAGCAAAAAATGAAAAGGCCCGCAAAGCGGAGCTTGAGCGCATAGAAATGGCTACAATTTTAGCAAAAGAACTTGACTTGGAAGTTCATGCCGGGCATGGCCTCAACTATAAAAATGTGGAAGATATCGCCCGCATTAACGGCATGGAAGCATTAAACATCGGGCATGCAATTATAGCAAGGTCCGTTTTCCGTGGATTACCGCAAGCCTTGCTTGATATGAAACTTTTAATAGAGGCAAAATAATGTGCGGGATTGTCGGTTTTTGTGGTAAAGATAACTGCGTCGGGCTTTTAATTGAAGGGCTAAAAAAGCTTGAATACCGTGGTTATGATTCTGCCGGAATTGCCTTGGAAACTAAAAATAAAATTATTGTTTTAAAAGCAGTAGGCCAAGTTAAAAATTTGGAAAATTTAGTTAAGAAGTCCGGCAAAAATTCGCATTTGGGTATTGCACACACCCGTTGGGCTACGCATGGTAAACCATCTTTAGTTAACAGCCATCCGCATACAGATTGCGGTGGGAATATTGCTTTAGTTCATAATGGTATTATTGAAAATTATTTAGAACTTAAAAACATCTTACTTAAAAAAGGCCACAAATTTAAATCCGAAACAGATACCGAAGTTATAGCTCATTTACTTGAAGAAGAATTAAAAAAAGAAAAAGATTTTTTTAGTGCTTTTCAAAAAACCACACGCAAATTAAAAGGTGCATTTGCACTTGTTGCTTTAAATGCAAAATTCCCCGGTGTTATGGTGGCGGCAAAAAGGCAAAGCCCTCTTGTCGCAGGGGTAAGTAAGAAGGGATTCTTTTTAGCATCTGATATTCCGGCATTTTTAAGCCATACAAACAAAGCAATATTTTTTGAAGACGGTGATACCGTTAAAATAACACCTGAAAGTATTGAAATTTATGATGGCGATTTTCGTAAAACTACACGTAAAATTCACACAATTTCTTGGGACATTTCAGCGGCGGAAAAAGGCGGTTTTGAGCATTTCATGCTTAAAGAAATCCATGATGAACCACAAAATGTTAAAGATACTTTGCAGACGTTACCGCCTGATATCACAAAGGCTTTTGGGCTTCCTTTAAAAGAGGCTAAAAGAATTGAAGGTATATATATTGTTGCGTGCGGAACAGCTTACCATGCGGCATTAGTAGCAAGATATGTTATTGAACATTTTGCCAAAATCCCCGTTGAAGTTGAAATGGCCTCAGAGTTTAAATACAGGCCGATACATTTTAAAAAGAATTGGCTCTTTATAGCAGTCAGCCAATCGGGGGAAACGGCAGATACTTTGGCCGCTTTAAAAAATGCCAAAACACACGGCTTAAAAGTTTTGAGTGTGTGTAATGTTGTGGGTTCTGCGATAGTTCGTGAAAGTGATTACTCTGTCTTCACACATTGTGGGCCGGAAATTAGTGTGGCATCAACAAAAGCATTTACTTGCCAATTAACTGTTTTGTATGCGCTTGCCTTGCAGCTTGCATACGTGCAAAATTCAATAACTAAAGCGGAGTTTGAGGAGTTATATCAGGAACTTTTAACAATGCCTGAACTTTTAAAACAAACTTTGAAACTTGAAAGTGCTGTTAAAAAAATAGCGGAAAAAGTTTATAAAAGCCCGTCATTTATTTTCATTGCTCGCAATGTAAGTTTCCCTCTTGCTTTAGAGGGCGCACTTAAATTAAAAGAAATTTCTTATAAGCATGCCGAGGGTTTTGCAGCAGGTGAAATCAAACATGGCCCGATAGCAATAATTGATAAAGGTATTCCCGTTGTTGCTTTGGCACCAAAAAGCAGTTTGTATGAAAAGATGATTTCCTCTTGCCAGGAAGTTTCCGCACGCGGTGCGCGTGTTATAGTTGTAACCAATAAACCAACAAAAAATGCTTTGGAAGTACCTTATACAAATGAATACTTATTTTCCTTGCTTGCGGCAACAGTTCTGCAATTTTATGCATATTTTATTGCAAACTTTTTGGGTAGGGAAATTGATAAACCCAGAAACCTTGCCAAAAGCGTAACCGTTGAATAATATGGAAATTATAAATATCGGAACGGATATTGAGGAAGTTTCCCGTTTTGAAAACCTTGACAGTAAGGTTTTAAACCGTTTGTTTACCGAGGAAGAACTTAAATATTCTAATTCCAAAAAGAATTTTGCCGAGCATTTAGCCGTCAGATATTCCGCTAAAGAAGCGGTCTATAAAGCATTACCGTTTGATAAAATTGCCTTTAAAAAAATTCAAGTTTTAAATGATAAATCCGGCGCGCCTATTGTTACCGTTAAAGACAAACGCGCTAAAGATTTATGTTTTAAAATATCCTTATCCCACACCAAAAATTTTGCTCAAGCGGTAGTTTTAGTTTATAAAAAATGACATATTTTTAAAAAGGAGATTTATTTTATGAAAAATAATAGTGGTTCTTCATTAATCAAAACTTTACTGTGGGCGTTAGGAATTTGTGTTGTAATTGGGCTATCTCAAACAATAACTAATAAAGTAGAAACTATGGTGGACATGGATTATGATACGCATTATATAGAAAATTTACCTAAACTCAAAACAACAATACCGTTAATAAAACAGTGGATAGAAGCAAAAGAAAATTGGTGTAAATCTAATAAGGATAAATGCAAAATTATGAAAGGTAATAATGGTTTTTGTTACGATTGTTTCCACAATGCTTCTGACTTTGGTGTGAGTTGGCCAAGTGATTGGGAAAATTTCGAGGTAACCGGATTATTTACATCTAAAACAACATCTTGTGGTAATGAATTAGATTGTAGTAATGATTCTATTTTTTGTTCTGCTATGCATGCAAGAGTATATTGCAGAAGAGATAGAGTTGTAATTATAGGAGCATTAAAGGAGGTCTCTAACTATCCTCTGGGCAATCAACTATCCTGTGTGGCTCGTGTTCAAGACCAGCAAGGAAATGATTTTTGTAAAGAAATAAGCGGAAAAGAACCTGTTTCTTTAAACTACAATTTTGAAAGAGAGGAAAAATTAGCCGCCTTTATGGATTATTGTAAAGATCCAAAGAATTCCAATTTTTGTGAAGAAACAAAAGCAGATATTATTAGCAAACATCCGCTTAATGAATTTAATTATTATCCTTTAGATTAGCAAAAAAATAAAAATGAAAATAACGAAAAAGTTTTTTAAAGAAAATTTCCCTAAAATTAAAAAAGATTCTTATAAAAATATTAACGGTAAAATTTTAATTATTGCCGGCTCAAAAACTATGCAGGGCGCAGCAGTTTTAAATGTTTTGGGCGCGTATTTCAGCGGTGCGGGGATGGCCGCGCTTGCCTCTATCCCCGAAGTAATAAAAGCCACAGTTTGTACAGTTCCGCAAGCGCTTGTTTTACCGCTTGAAAAAAATCAGTTAAACGAAATTAAAAAATATATTAAAACTTTTAAACCCGATGTTTTGCTTATCGGCAGTGGCCTTGGTGACATGGCAAAACATACTTTGGAAATTCTAAATTTTGCGAAACTTCCTGCGGTAATTGATGCAAGTTCCTTAACTTTTTTAGCAAGCAAAAATGCAAAACTCCCGAAGGCCGGCGGGCCTTATATTTTAACACCTCACGTAGGGGAAATGAAAAAGTTACTCAAACAAAAAACCTTAAACACAAAAACTGCCGCAAAAATTTTAGCACAAAAAACCGGTGCAATTTGTTTGCTCAAAGGGCCTGTTACCTATATAAGTGATGGCGCAGAAACTTATGAAAGCCACACAGGGAATTACGGTTTAGCCAAGGCCGGCAGCGGTGATGTTTTAGGCGGAATAATTGCCGCTTTATATGCACGCTTGCTTTTGCAAAATAAAGACAAAAAGCAAGCGGCATTTACCGCGGCGACTTTAGGTTGTTATTTACACGGCACTGCAGCAGATATAGCCGCCAAAGAAACCGGCAAAACTTCTTTACTTGCAACTGATGTCGTACACAAATTGCCAAGTGCCATAAAAAATTTGTTAAAATAATAATTGTATTTTTTAAATTAAATATGCTATACTAGATATAAGGAGATACTATGAAAAAATTATTTCTGATTTCTTTAACATTACTTTTATCCTGCAATGCATTTGCAGTGGCTAAATATGCCAGCGTCGTCGTAAAAGAGGGCAAAATTCGCAGTTGCCCCAGCACAAAATGCAATAAAAAGTTTTTGGTTTGGAAATACACACCCCTTGAAATGTTTGGCGTCAGTAAAGACCGCCAATGGGTGCAAGTGAAAGATTTTGAAGGTTATGCCGGCTGGATCCACAGCGATTTGCTCGGCACTACACCTGCATTAGTAGCAAAATCAGATATAAACGTCCGCAAGAAACCTGATGTATCTTCCGAAGTAGTTTGGATTGCGGAAAAAGGTTATCCTTTAAGATTCATCAAAAAACAAGGTTCATGGCTTCAAGTAACTGATGATGCTGGCTTGAAAGGCTGGGTACATTCTTCAGTCGTTTGGGGCTTCTTAGAATATAGGAAATAATATGAAGTATTTTGTAACAGTCTTTTTGTTAGCGACTTTGGGGCTTGGTATCTATTTCTATCAGCATACCGGCGTTGTTCCGCCCCAAAAATTTGTGCTTGCCGGGCATGTGCAAGTCGTTGACAGATTAGTAAAAAATGCAGAGGCTAACAATGTAACATGCTCAATCATTGCTAAAAATGAGGCTGACGTGCCAATAGCAATAAAGCGCATTATTAACCCCACTTTCCCGCTTGATTTTGAAGTAACAAAAGACGATTTGCTTATCGATTCTTATGACGGCAAAATCAAAATGGAAGTTCAAATCAATTCCCACGGTTCTTTAGGTGTTTTAAAGAGCGGGGATATATTTGGTTCAGGTGTTCAAGAATATACTTCCGGCAGCAAAGATATTTTAATTGTTGCTGATAAGATGATCGGTAAACCGACATTAACCGGCGGTAGAAATAAAAGCAATTTCTTCAGAACTGCCGCAAGATAAAAATTATTTTTTGATAAGAAGACCCCGCGAAAGCGGGGTTTTTTAATTCCCGGCTTCTTTGGTAAAACCAAAATCTGCCATATAATCGCAAATCTTTTCAAACTTTGCGGCATTATAAATGCAAGTTTTCACTAAAGGGCCACTGCTTGTTGCCGATAATCTTAAACTATATTTTGTTGTACCGGATGCAGGGTAAAATATTTCCCCAACGCATTCTTTCGGCGAAACTGTGCAACTTGCCGTTACTGCGTGCATACGCGTTTGGTAACGTGTATTGTCTGCGTTCCAAGAAGCACCGTCAAGTTCAACAGTGATTAAATCTTTGGGGGTTAAATCTGTACTATAAGAAGTTTTCGGTTTATAACTTATTAAATAGGATAGTGGTTTTAAAATCATTTGCACTTCTGTATTACGGGATTTTTCAACAATATGCTGGTATGCCGGCAAAGCAATACTTGTCAAAATACCTATAATTAAAATAACAACTAACAGTTCAATTAAAGTAAAACCTTTACGCATTTTTTGCCTCCTTTGTCATCATTTTGCTTAAAAGCAAAGCCCCAAGCATAGATAAAATTAACCCTGTAACATTATATAAATTTAATTTATCATAACCAAACAGGCAAGATAAAACTAAAGTTAGAGCCGGGTAAGATAAAGCAATTGCGGTTACCTTTGGTAAAGAGAGTTTTTGTATCGTCCAAAACCAAAGTAAATAAGATAAACCGTAGCGGATAATGCCCATATAAAAAAGTACGCCATAAAATGCCACACCGGGTTTAATAAAAACAGTGTCAGAGTACATTAAAAGCAAAACAGCCATTAAAGGCAAAGCATATAAATTTTTTGCGGCGGCAAGCACTTGGCAAGGAATATTTACAGATAATTTTTTTGCTGCGATATGCGAAACTTGAAACATCCAAACACTAAAAATAACAATTAAATCGCCTTTCAAATTTATATTTTTAAAAGAGCCTGACATTAGCACAACACCGCCTAAAACTATTAAAAGCGAGGCAATAATTTGTTTTAAAGTTACCTTTTCTTTTAAAAATATTATGCTGAAAATAAATGAATACAAAAGTTCAAATTGGTTTAAAATTGCGGTGTTTGCCGGAGTCGTAAAATTAAGTGCATAAAGTAAACAACAAAAAGGCAAAGCAGAGCCGAAATTCGCAATTACAAGAAACGGTAAAAAATTATTTTTATTAAAAAGTGTGTTAAAACTTTCGTTCTTTATTAAGTAGGGCAGAAAATATAAAAACCCTATTACGCTTGCAATGAAAACAAGTAAAATATTATCTATTACTTTAACGGAAACACCACCCATAATCGGTGCAAAACCGATAATCAACCAAAAGAAGAATAAGGAAGAATATGCTTTTATCATAAGTCAATATCTAAAGAAATAGGTGCGTGGTCAGATCCCATAACATCACTTAAAATTCCGGCGTTCTTAACGTGTTTTGCCGCATTAAAATCTACCATAAAATAATCAAGCCGCCAGCCTACATTCCTACTGCGCGCGGCGGTTTTATAATCCCACCAAGTGTAGTTTTTTGGCTCTTTGTTAAATATACGGAAAGTATCAACAAGCGCTTCATCAAAAAACCTATCAAGCCATGCACGTTCACAAGGTAAAAATCCGGTTACGTCCTGGTTTTCTTTTGGGTGTTCAAGGTCAATTTCTTTATGTGCTGTGTTAACATCACCGCAAGTTATAACAAATTTTTGTTTGGAAAGTTTTTTTACAAGTTGTAAAAAAGTATCGTAAAAGCGAAGTTTGTAAGCGATTCTATCTTCGCCCCTTCCGCCGTTAGGAAAATAACAATTTATAAAATAAAAATTTTGATATTCAAGCATTATAAAACGGCCTTCAATATCAAATTCTTCTATGCCCAAATTATAGGTAACCTGCAAAGGTTTTTCTTTACAAAAAACACCCACGCCTGAATAGCCCTTCCTTTGTGGGCTTGAAAGATATAAATTGTAGCCTGGGACTTCTTTTAAACCTTCCGGAAGTTGTTCGGGCAGGCATTTTGTTTCCTGCAAAGCAACAATATCAGCCTCCGTCTTAAGAAGCCAATCTTTAAAGCCCTTTTTTTCTACGGCCCTAAGGCCGTTTACGTTCCAGGATAGAAAAATCTTTCTCATAATGATATAATATCATTTTAGGAGGATTTATGCGTAAAGGACATTATTTCTTAACATCAGAAGCAGTTTCCGAAGGTCACCCGGATAAAGTTTGTGACCAAATTTCAGACGCAGTTTTGGATGCAATTTTAGCAAAAGATAAAACTGCCCGTGTCGCTTGTGAAACTTTTATTACCCGTGGGCTTATAATTGTAGGTGGGGAAATTACTACAAAAACCTGGGTTGATGTAGATGAAATTGCAAGAAACGTCGTCAAAAAAATCGGTTATACAGATCCTAAATACGGTTTTAATTATTCCACTTGTTCGGTGATAAACATTATAGGTAAACAATCACCTGATATCAGCCAAGGGGTTGATGTCGGCGGTGCAGGGGATCAAGGGTTTATGGTCGGTTATGCTTGTGATGAAACAAAAGAATTAATGCCACTACCATTACAACTTTCTGAGAAAATTTTAGTAAATTTAGCAAAACTAAGACGCAATAAAACTTTGCCTTATATCGGGCCGGACAGCAAAAGCCAAGTAACTGTTGAATATAAAAACGGTAAACCTTTGCGTGTGGAAACCGTTGTTTTATCAACACAGCATACTGAAGATATTTTAGATAAAACTGGCAAAAAAATTACGGAAAAATCTAAAAAAGAACTTATTGAAAAGGCAATAAAACCCGTCTTAAAAAATTGGGTAGATAAAAATACAAAATATTTAATTAACCCAACAGGCAAATTTGTTATCGGTGGGCCACAAAGTGACAGCGGTGTAACAGGCCGCAAAATTATTGTTGATACTTACGGTGGGCGTTGCGCACACGGCGGTGGTGCTTTCAGCGGTAAAGATCCAACTAAAGTTGACCGCTCCGCTTCTTATATGGCTCGCTACATCGCAAAAAATATTGTTGCCGCAGGCCTTGCAAAAGAAGTTACCGTCCATATTGCATACGCTATCGGTAAAGCCGAGCCGGTCGGTTTCTATTTAGATACTTATGGCACAGGTAAAATAAGCGATGATGAACTTACAAAAATTTGCCTTAGTGTTTTTAAGATGACACCAAAAGCAATAATAGATCAATTTAATTTACGTCGTCCGATTTATTTACAAACGGCGGCATACGGGCATTTTGGTAGGGAAGGTTTCCCTTGGGAAAGGACAGATAAAGCCGCGCAACTTAAAAAACTTGCTGGAATTTAAGCGGTTTATTGCGTACTTGACAACGTGGGCATTTTACTGATATCATTTTATGAGGGTATTATATGAAAAATTATTTTATTAAAGGTGTTTTAAGGGCTTTAATTTTGATATGGCTTTTATCTATATCTTCTTCACTTTTTGCAATTAGTTTTAATGAGCCTCGTAAAGTGATTATCCCCCAGTTCGTTAATGCAGTTTATAGGGATTTGACCGTCTTAGATACAATGAGTTTAGGTACGAAAGGCGGTAGAACTTTCTTAATGGAAATCGGTAAAAGGCCTTCATATTTTTGGAGTCCTAACAATAAGTTCTATTTATACCAAAATCAAAGTTTGGAACTTGAGAATGTTGCATATAATGATACTGAAGGAACAGTATTTTTCATAGATAATGTGGACGTCGCAGGCAGTTTTATTTCAAATGAGATGTTTTTTAACGGGCATTCCTCATTGACTGTGAATAATAATGCCACTTTATTTATGAATTATCAAGGGGACTTACTTTTTAATATCGCTTCAGTAGATACTTTGAGGATAAAATCCTTTAGATTAGAAAATTCAAATGAGCCTTTACAAGGAAATGTGGACTTATATTTAAGGGATGTACAATTTAATGGTAAGAAATTTCCCAGCCCTAGATTATCATTAATAAATTACTCCGATGATTTAACCAAAACAGAAGGTACATCACTGAATTTTGAATTAGCACAGGTTAGCGGGAATCCGTCTCAAAAGGTGAAACAATATTATGGCCCTTGGGAAATTATTGAAACAACAGATTTGCCACTTGTAACCGCTGCTAATCCTTGCAGCGGGCAACCGAATAGATGTTATACATGCAAAAATAGTGCTTGTGTGTCTGATAGTGATAAAAACCCTGATACTGACAACGATTTTATATGTGCAGGAACTACAAGTACTCTTAATCCTCCCTTTGATCCTGGTCTGGAGGGAGGACATTGCTATGATTATAATGTCGTAACTATTCAAAATGCCTCCGACTACAATAATAATGGTGCTTCTTATGAATTCAAGGTGCAAGAAATATATAGCATAGATGATACTGCCAACACAGCCACTCTTGTTGAACAAAACCCCAGAGTTTTTGACAATGGGACTACTCCGTTTTGGACTTATAACGGGAGTTGGAATTTAAATACGCCTACAGGTTCCCACAATATTTTAATTAACGGGAGCAACCGGTCTTTTCTTCCTGGTAGCTCTACCCTACAGACTGTTAGCGTTGTTAATCCTTGTTATGAAATTTGTAATAAGAAAAGCTGTTCGTCAAATAGGGTATATTTAAGGAATGATAGTTATACAGTGGACTTAAGTGGCGGTGCAAATAGCGGAACCGTTACAAATCTTTGGCCTGATGCCGAAGGGCCGAAACAACATCTGATAATTGCTACATTTACTGTCGGTTTTTGCCCATCAAATAGTGTAGATACTGGGTATGAACCCAACCGAAGGCAAACTTCCTGGGAAGGCCTTCGTGTAAGAAATAAACAGTTTAAAGCATGTTTTAGAAGGCAGGTAAGATGTGATTTCGGTAAGGGTGTAGTAGGGGAAAATAAAGTAGAACGTAATTTTACATTACTTTCAACTGATTATTAGGAGAATGTATGAAAAAGATCCTTTACATTTTTATTCTGTTATTTACAGTTACTTGTGCTTATGCGCAAAGAAGCGTTAGTTTCATTTCCTTCTTCCCGCCTGCACATATAGTTCATAATAATGTCAATTTAACCCAAAATGCTAATTCTTTTAGCGTTACGGATGCACATCCCACCGTTGAAGCAACACCAAACACTTATACAACAAAAATAGGCGGGCTTGTATTAGGGGCGGCATCATCTTCCACAATCAAAATTGATAATATTAAAGTTACTACTACTAATAACTATCTGATAAATAATATTAATGTGGATAATATTATCAGGGTAAACACTTCGGCAGGAGCAATTGGGAACTTAACGGTTAACAGCGCAGGTAGTAACACTATTTCCGATATGTCTGCGAGTGTTGTGGCTTTTCCATTTACGAATTATAATGGGACAAAAACTGTCCGTATCGCCGGTGAAACAGTGGTAACATCAGGCAAAACAATTAACAATTTTACTTTACCTACCCCTATGCAGGCTACTGAGAAACTATCTTGGGTTAATCTCAGGGCTAACGGAACTGAAGAGTGCCGTAAATATCTAGTTAAACATACAGGGGCTACACCTAGTGAAAACTGTAATGAACCCCCACCGCCATCAGTAAATTATTAAGGAATTTATGATTAAAAAAGATTCAAAAGTAGCAATAGATTATACTTTAACCGTTGACGGTAAAGTAGCAGATACTTCAAAAGGGCGCGGCCCTTTAGAGTATACCCAAGGTGCAGGCCAAATAATTATTGGTCTTGAACGTGCTTTGGAAGGCAAGCGGGCCGGGGATAAAGTTTCCGTAGATATTCCTGCAAAAGATGCCTATGGTGAAGTTAATAAAGAAGCCTTCCGCCGTGTACCTAAAACTGCTATACAAAACATTGAACAAATGCATGTTGGCGATTTAGTGGGTGCAAGCGCAAACGGGCATACTTTTAGGGCTAAAATTACTGAAATTACCGATACTGAGGTCGTTCTTGATTTTAACCATCCTCTTGCAGGTAAAACCTTGCATTTTGATGTTGAAATCGTTTCAGTAAAATAAAGTTCTTTTAGTTAGGGAACCGCTCTTATTTTTAAGGGCGGTTTTTTTATGGTTTTTCAGTCAATATATTGTATAATTATAATATATAATGTTTTACATAGGGAAGTACTATGGCTAAATTTGAAACTTATTTAAAAAATCGTGCCGCATTTGTTGAAAAGGGGTTAAATTCAGAACTCAAAAAAATTAAAAATGCCCCACAAATTATTATTGATGCAATGGCCTATTCTTTGCAAGCCGGCGGTAAACGTTTAAGACCTATTCTGACTTTGGCAACTGCGGAAGTTTTCGGTGCTGAAAAAAAGGATATTTTGCCTGCCGCTTGCGCTGTGGAAATGTTGCATACTTATTCCCTTATACACGATGATTTACCCGCCATGGATAATGATTCACTTAGGCGCGGCCGCCCCACAAACCATAAAGTGTATGGTGAGGACCTTGCCATTTTAGCAGGCGACGGGCTTTTGACTTATGCTTTTGAAACACTTTCAAATTTAAGTAATAATAAAAAAATTAAACCTCAAAATTTAGCGCTTGCAATAAAATCTTTGTCAAATTACGGCGGTGTTAGCGGTATGATAGGTGGCCAAGTTGCCGATATTTTTGCCGAAGGTATTTTGGAAGGTAAAAGTAAAAGGGCGCAAATACTTTTAAAAAATAAACTTTTTAAGGGTAGTAAAGCACCTCAATACTTTTTGCTTCCTAAAGAAAGCAAAGAGGTTTCTGCATCCGCTTTACTTACCTACATACACGCAAATAAAACAGGCGCTTTGATAACTACCGCAGTTGAAATCGGTGCTTTGCTTGCCGGTGCAACAGGTGATAATTTAAAAAATATCAAAACTTATGCGTCAAAAATAGGTTTTGCCTTCCAGGTAGTTGATGATATTTTAGATGCAACAGCAACTGCCAAACAACTTGGCAAATCAAACAGTGACGCGGAAAATAAAAAATTAACTTTCGTTACTTTATATGGTTTAGATTCAGCCAAAATTGCCGCACAAAAAGCGGTAGAAAGCGCCGTAAAAGCACTCAATAACTTAAAAGGTGTAAAGAAAGAAAAACTTGTACCCCTTTATGATTTGGCAAGTTTCTTTTTAAGCCGTTCTTACTAGAGGTTTTATGAAAATTTTAGATAAAATTAATACCCCAGCTCAACTTCGTTTAATAGATAAAAACCTTTTGCCCGAACTTTGCAAAGAGTTAAGGCAGGAAATTATTTCTACCGTATCAAAAAACGGTGGGCATTTGGGTTCAAGTTTGGGTGCTACGGACTTAATTGTTGCCTTGCATTATGTTTTTAATACTCCATCAGATAAAATTGTATTTGATACAGGCCATCAAACTTATGCACATAAACTTTTAACAGGCAGGAAAGATGTTTTCCATACAATTCGCAAGAAAGGCGGTTTAAGCGGTTTTCTGAAAATTTATGAATCTGAATACGATGCTTTCGGTGCAGGGCATGCTTCAACGGCACTTTCTGCCGCACTCGGTATGGCTGCCGCGCGCGACCAAAAAAGGGAGCATAATAAAGTTATAGCGGTTATCGCAGACGGTTCTATGACCGGCGGTTTAACTTATGAGGCTTTACAAAACGCCGGGCAATTAAAATCAAATTTACTTGTTATTTTAAACGATAACCAGATGTTTATTTCAAAACGCGTCGGCGCTTTGGGTGCATTTTTAACAAAGTTGTTATCTACGAAATATGTGCAAGCAGCGGAAAGTGGTGCAGAGAAGTTAGCGGAAAACGCAAATATAGAATTTGTAAATAATGCGCTTAAACTTGCAAAACGTGCACGCTCAATTTTATTTTCGGGTTTATTATTTTCCGAACTTGGTTTTAAATACTTTGGCCCTATTGATGGTAATGATGTTTTGGGCGTTATTGAAATGCTCCAAAGAATTAAAGATATTCAGGGTCCTGTATTCTTGCATATTGTAACCAAGAAAGGTAAGGGTTACTTGCCGGCTGAAGAAAAACCGACAAAATTCCACGGGCTTGGTATTTTTGACCCGGATACAGGTGAAACTATCGGCACAAATGATAAAATTACTTATACAAAAGCATTTTCCCAAGCACTTGATAAATTGGCGGCTAAAGATGAAAAAATTACCGCAATTACCGCCGCTATGCCTGAAGGTACAGGCTTGAGCGTTTTTAGGGAAAAATATCCGAGCAGATTTTATGATGTCGGCATCGCCGAAGAACATGCCGTAACTTTTGCCGGCGGTCTTGCTACGCAAGGTTTAAAACCGATAGTGGCTTTATATTCATCCTTTTCTCAAAGATGTTATGATCAAATCCAGCAAGATATTTGCCTTCAAAAACTACCGGTAGTTTTTGCTTTAGACAGGGCAGGTTTAGTAGGTGAAGATGGGCCTACGCACCACGGTGTTTTTGATTTGAGTTTGTTTAGAAATATCCCCAATTTAATTATTGCCTCCCCTGCTGATGAAAACGAACTTCAACATTTAGTAAAAACTGCTTTTGAAGCGAACTGCCCGTTTATGCTCCGCTATCCGCGCGGTAGTGGCCTTGGTGTTAAAATGGATGATACTTTAAAGGTGCTCCCTGTAGGTAAAGGCGTTTGGCTTGAAAAGGGGAAAAATTTGACTATTTTAGCAATAGGCAAGACTGTTAATATCGGGCTTGAAGCCTCTAAAATTTTAGCGGAAAAGGGTGTTAAAGCCGGTGTTGTAAATATGCGCTTTTTAAAACCGCTTGATACAAAAATTATTAAAGATGCTCTTAAAACCAGCCCAAATATTGTTACTTTGGAAGACAATGTTTTGGCCGGCGGTTTTGGCAGTGCTGTAGCAGAATTTGTGGCTGATGAAAATTTAGATTCAAACCTTTTGCGTATTGGTATCCCGGACGAATTTGTTGAACACGGTACGCAAAAAGAATTGTTTGACCAACTCGGTATGACAGCGCCGAAAATTGCAAATAAAATTTTGAAACATTTTAAATTAAAATAGAGGTTTATTATGAAAAAACAACTACCTTATGATTCTTATACAAAGGCTTATCAAGACCTTAATTTTTTAAGGAGTGATGTCGCACGCCCTGTGCGCCTTTTACTTGAAATGCTTAAACCGCAATATATGCTCCACAACAGTGATGTAACAGACGGCGTTGTTTGTTTTGGTAGTGCGCGTATAAAAGAAAAAGCACCGTCATTAGCTCGTGTTAAAGATTTGGAATATAAATTGAAACAAGATCCCAAAAACTCTGCTTTAAAGCAAGCATTAGCAGAGGCAAAAGGGTTGCTTAAACTTTCAAAGTATTATGATGAAGCCCGTAAATTGGGGCGTTTGGTAGTTGAAAAGACAAATAAACGCCTTGCCGTTATTACAGGCGGTGGCCCCGGTATTATGGAAGCAGCAAACCGCGGCGCGGTAGAAGCCGGTGGTAACAGTATTGGTTTTAACATCACACTTCCGCATGAACAGGAACCAAACCCGTATATCAGCAAAAATATGTCATTTTGCTTCCACTATTTTGCAGTCCGCAAAATGAACTTGGTAACCTATGCCGAAGCAGTGGTAGTCTTCCCTGGCGGTTTTGGAACTTTTGATGAAATGTTTGAAATTTTAACTTTAGTACAAACCGGTAAACACTCCGAAATACCAATAGTTTTAGTTGGTAAAGAATTCTGGAACGGTATTTTCAATTTTGAAAAATTATTGGCTTATGGCGTAATTTCCCATACAGACCGCTATGTTTTGGTAGATACTGCCAAAGAAGCCTGGGCCGCAATAGAAAAGTTTTACAAAAACAAAAAATCAAAAAAGAAATAAATTATGACAATAGAAGAACTTACACAAAAACTTTCAGAGATTGAAAATACTTATACCTCCAAACTGCAATCTTGCCAGAATACAAAAGAGTTGCAAGATTTGCAAATTGCCGCCCTTGGCAGAAAGGGTGCTTTAACGGAACTCCTTAAGAATTTAAAGGACCTTTCTTTAGAAGAAAAAAAGGCCTTTGGTCCCAAAAGTAATGCCTTAAAACAAACTTTAACCGCTGCTTTTGAAGCCAAAACTGCCGAACTTTCTTTAAAAGAAATCAATGAAAATTTAAATCAAACTAAAATTGATTTAACTTTACCTGCTTTCCCTTTTAATCAAGGCAAAAGGCATCCGCTTGCCATAGCGCAAAAAAGGATGACAGATATTTTATCCCGCCTTGGCTTTGTATGGGCAGAAGGCCCTCTTATAGAGGATGAATTGCATAATTTTGATGCCCTAAACATTCCCAAAAATCACCCGGCACGCGATATGCAGGATACATTTTTTATCAAAAATACTACCCGCAAAGATTTTGTTTTAAGAACACATACCTCCGGTGTGCAAATCCGCACTATGCAAAAGCAAAAACCGCCGATACGTATTATGGCGCCGGGCAGAGTGTTTAGAAAAGATGCTATTGATGCGACCCATTATCCTGTCTTCAATCAAATTGAAGGTTTGTATGTGGACAAAAATGTCTCACTTGCCGATTTAAAGCGCGATTTGACTGTTTTTATGCGCGGTCTATTTGGGCAGAAAGCGGAAGTGCGTTTCCGCTCTTCCTTTTTCCCGTTTACTGAACCTAGTGTGGAAGTGGACGTAAAATGTGTTTTTTGTGAAGGCAAAGATGCAAATTGCCCCGTTTGCCGCGGTAGCGGTTGGAAAGAGATGCTTGGTGCCGGTGTCGTGCACCCGAACGTTTTAAAAAACTGTGGTATTGACCCTGAAATTTACAGTGGTTATGCTTTCGGTATGGGTGTTGAACGCTTGGCAATGTTTAGTTTAAACATTAAAGACATCCGCGCATTTTACGAGAATGATATTAGAATTTTGGAGCAATTTTAAATGAAACTTTTATATTCTTGGCTTAAAGATTTTATTGATATTAACTTAACCCCGGAGGAGTTAACAAAACATTTTACTTCTTTGGGTATGGAAGTGGCGGAACTCAAAAAAACCGGTGCAGATTTTGATGGCGTTTATGCCGCAAAAATAGAACGTATTGAAAACCACCCAAATTCCGACCATTTGCATTTAGTAGATTTAACAACTAAAGACGGTCCTCAACGCGTTGTTTGCGGTGCGCAAAATATAGCGGTCGGTCAAATTGTTCCGCTTGCAAAAGTCGGTTCACGCCTTGGGCAAATTGTTTTAAAACCGGCTGTGATTCGCGGTGTAAGTTCTGAAGGTATGCTTTGTTCTGCTGATGAACTCGGCCTTGCAAGCACACGCCAAAAAGGTATTTTGGTATTAGATAATTCCGTTCAAGTCGGTGCTGATATTAAAGCACTTTACGGTGGTGAGGCAGATTATATTTTTGATCTTGAACTTACCCCTAACCGCCCTGATTTAATGAGTGTTTTGGGTATTGCACGCGAACTTTCCACATTGCTTAACTTACCACTTAAAAATAAAACCTATAAAGCAGTTAACAGTGAAGGTAAAAGTTTGGAAATCAATTTGCCTTGCGGCTCAGACGGTTGCCAAAGATATATGGGCCGTATTATCAGGGATGTTAAAAATGTTCCATCCCCCAAGTGGTTGCAAGATAGATTGCTTGCCCTTGGTGTAAACCCCAAAAACGCTTTGGTTGATATCACAAATTATGTTATGTTTGAACTTGGTCAACCTTTGCACGCTTTCGATTTAAGCCATATTGAAGGTGGTAAAATAAATGTTCGCTTTGCAGAAGACGGTGAAAAGTTTTTGGGCCTTGATGATATCGAGCGAACTTTAAACCCACAAATGCTTGTAATATGTGATGATAAAAAACCTCTTTGCCTTGCCGGTATTTTGGGTGGCAAACACGATAGTATTTTAGATACAACAAAAGATATTTTCCTTGAAGCAGCAAATTTTAACCCCGTTTGCATAAACAAAACTTCAAAGAAACTTGCTTTAAGTTCGGAGTCTTCCCAAAGGTTTGAACGCGGGCTTGATATTAACGGTCCTGCCCTTGCTATGCAGGCGGCAAGCGCTTTGATACTTGAAATTTGCGGCGGCAAACCAAGCGATGTAAATGATGTTTACCCGCAAAAAATTGAAACCCCGGAAGTAACTTTCACTTTAAAACAAGTTGAAGATATTTTGGGTATGCAGATTCCGCAAGAAAAAGCAGAACAGATTTTAAACAGTTTAGGTACTTTGAAAACCGGTGAAAAATGGGTTTTCAAAGCCCATTCTTATAGGCGTGATTTAAAACACCGCTGGGATATTGCCGAAGAACTTGCCCGTTATTATGGGCTTGAAAATTTGGCACCGCAAATAACATCTACGCATGCGACTTTGTATTTTGCCGAACATCCCAAAACCATTGACATAGGTGAAATTTTTGCTCAAAAATTAGTTGGTCTTGGGTTTTTTGAGTGTAAAAATATTGCACTTACTTCAAAGCAGGATGTCGAAAATTTTGGTTATACAACCGCGCAAGTTCCGGAAATTGCGAACCCATTGGCCGAAGGGCTTGAGTTCTTGCGCCCATCACTTCTTGCAAGTTTACTTAAAAATTTGGAATATAACCAAAGATTTTCAAACAATGACTTGTGCTTGTTTGAATATGATAAAACTTTCTCTTTGCAAAAAGGTTACCCGGCGGAAGGTTTTGTTTTAGCAGGCGTAATGACAGGTAAAACTCCGCGTGAAAAATTCTTTTTAAGCCCGCAATGCCAAGTTGGTTTTTACGGCTTAAAAGGTGTTATCACAAGGCTTTTGGGCGATTTTACATATACTTTGCAACCCGCAAAACAGGCACCCAAATATATGCACCCCAAAATTTGTATGGAAATCCTTGTTGATAAAAAAGTTATTGGCTATCTTGGTGAACTCCACCCGTTAACTTTAAAAGAATACGATTTAAAGCAACAAGTTTATGCCTTTGAATTTAGCGTCAAGAATTTGGAAAAACAATTTTCTGCCGCAGAATTTAAAAAAGCAGAAGATGTGCCTAGTTTGCCAAGTGCCTGGCGCGATTTGTCTTTCATTATAGATGAAAATACGCAGTATGCCGATATTTTACAGGCTTTAAAAGATACACCGGCAAAAATCAATTTAATTGATTTATATCAAGGCGAAAATTTGCCGCAAGGTAAAAAGAGTCTAACTCTGCGCTTTGAATTTGCTGCACAAGGCAAAACCTTGACCGATAAAGAAGTCAGCGGATATATTGATGGCATTTTTAAAACTTTGCAAAATTCTTTTGGTGCTACATTGAGGTAAAATGGATAGTAAAGACAAGTATAAAAAACTTGAACTTTTGGTGGACCAACTCCTTGCCCGTATGCAGGAAAAGGAGAAAGAGATTATTGCTTTATCTGCCAGAATAAAACTGCTTGAGTCTGAGAACCGCGTAAATAAAAGCACCCAAGAGACAGTTAATGCTTTACTTGAATGGAAAGAAGTTACTACACAAGTTTTAAAAAGGTTATATTTAAAAATTGATAAGGAAATAATGCGTATAGAATCACAAGTTGCGACACCTAAAATTGAAAAATGAATAGAACTGAAAAACGCAGTTATGTAATTAGAAGAGTTAAAGTAAAAGATATTGATATCAAAGATTTAACTGATGTGGAAATGCAAAGTATCATTCAGGATATGGAAAAGGAGTTAGAAGACGTTTCCGTTAATGCTGATATCATATCCACACCTGATTTATTTGCTTATGTTGCCTTATCTTATGCTATAGATTTATATAGAGCCGAACACCTTGAAAACACCAAACAAAAGGCAGAAGAGAAACGCCTTGATGAAACCTTAAAACGCCTTGAAACTTTTTTAAAAAACCCATGAGGCCATATGGAAGATTTTTTTACCAAAGAACAAGAAGAATTTAAAGAGCAAAGCATGCCGCTTGCCGCAAAAATGGCGCCGCAAAAGTTGGATGATTTTGCCGGTCAACAAGATATTTTGGGTAAAGGTAAGATGCTCAGGCGCTTAATTGAGGCCGATAAGGTAACTTCAGCAGTTTTCTTCGGTCCACCGGGTGTCGGTAAAACCGGGCTTGCAAGGTTTATTGCCAAGCAAACGAAAGCAAAAGTTTTTGAACTTAATGCCGCAGCCGTTGGTGTAGCGGAATTAAAACAGGTTTTAACTGAGGCAAAATACAGGCAGGAAAATCAAAGTTCTTCCCGCACTTTAGTAATTTTAGATGAAATACATCATTTTAATAAAACCCAGCAAGATGTGCTTTTGCCTTCAGTAGAAAGTGGGCAAATTATTTTAATCGGTCTTACTACCGAAAACCCTTATTTCTATATAAATAATGCTTTGCTTTCGCGTTTTTCCGTGTTTGAATTTAAACCTTTAAAGCGGGAAGATTTAAATAAAATTTTAAAAAATGCAGAGGTCTTGCAAAATTTTACTACTACGGATGACGCGGCAGATTATTTAATAACACAAGCCAACGGGGATGCCCGCCGTTTTTTAAATGCTGTGGAACTTGCTTTAATTACCACCCCTTATAATGGCGGTAAAAAAGAAATTACTCTTGAAATTGCCAAAGAGTGCATACAATTACGCCATTTAAATTATGATAAAAAGGGCGATTCGCACTATGATATTATTTCCGCTTTTATTAAATCAATGCGCGGTTCTGACCCGGATGCTGCAGTTTATTGGCTTGCACGTATGCTTGCAAGCGGTGAAGATCCACGTTTTATAGCACGCCGTATTTTAATTTGTGCGGCAGAAGATGTCGGCCTTGCAGAACCTACTGCTCTTGTTGTAGCGGAAGCCGCTTTTAAAAGTGCGGAAGTTTTAGGCATGCCCGAAGTTCGCATACCTCTAGCAGAAGCCGCTATATACGTTGCCTGCGCGCCTAAATCAAATGCTTCGTACCTAGCAATAGATGGTGCATTAGCGGAAGTAAATGACGGCCCGCGCCGTGATGTTCCAAAACACTTACAAAGCGGTATGAAAAACGAGGGCTATAAATATGCACACGATTTCCCAAACCATTATGTTAAGCAAGAATATATGCCAAACCCCAAAAAATTTTATAAACCTACCGAAATGGGCAAAGAAAAAACTATTAAGGAACGCCAAGCGGCGCTTAAAAAGAAATGAGCATTATTTTCGACGAAAATAAAATATTTTCCGTTTGCGAGATATCCGGCATAATTAAAGAAATGCTAGAGGGTGTGCTTGCAAATGTCAAAATAGAGGGGGAAATTTCCAACTTAAAAACAGCCGCCAGCGGTCATATTTATTTTGATTTAAAAGATGAAGATGCTTTAATAAGCGCAGTTTTATTTAAAGGTTACGCACGGGGAATTAAATTAAAAGAAGGCGATAAAGTTTGTGTGCACGGTGATATTTCCTGTTATATAAAAGCAGGGCGCTATCAAATAATTGTTCGTTCTGTTGAAGTTAAAACTACCGGTGATTTGTATGCACGCTTTGAGGCTTTAAAAGCCAAATTGACGGAAGAAGGTTTATTTGACGCGGAAAACAAATTACTTTTACCTAAATTTCCGTCCGTTATCGGGGTTGTAACATCGCCCACAGGGGCGGCAATTAGGGATATTTTATCTGTTTTAAGCCGTCGTGCAAAACATGTGCAAGTTATTTTAGCGCCTTCTTTAGTACAGGGCGATGGTGCAAAAGAAAATATAATTCAGGCTTTAAAAAATTTAAATAAAATTATGCCAAAACCAGATGTAATTTTGTTAGGGCGCGGCGGTGGAAGCATTGAAGACCTCTGGTGTTTTAATGAAGAAGAAGTTGTCCGCGCTGTTGTTAAAAGCAAAATACCTGTAATTTCTTGCGTAGGGCACGAAACCGATTTTACTTTAACTGATTTCGCCGCGAGTTTACGTGCGCCCACACCGTCTGCTGCGGCAGAACTTGTAGTGCAGAATGCCCAAGATATGCTTAAGCATTTAGATAATTTAAAAAGGCTTTTATCAGTTTCTTTAGACGCAAAATATACTAATTTGCAAACACGTTTAAATGCAATTATAAAAAACAAAATATTTAAAGAACCGTCAACAATTTTTTTACCTAAAATTCAGGAACTTGATGATTTAAGGGAAAAATTATTTAATAATTTCACTAATTTAATAAATAAAAAAGAACATAGTTTGGAACTTTTAAAAAATGGACTTTTCACTTTAAGCCCGCAAGGCGTTTTAAAACGCGGTTATGCAATAGTCAGGCGCATTAGCGATGGGCAAATAGTTAAAAAATCCGTTACCGGGGAACATTTAAAAGTACAAACCGAAATTTCAACTTTTGAGGTAAAAACAGTATGAAAAAGGAAAAATCTTTTGAAGATAAATTAAACCGCTTGGAAGAAATTGTTTCTTCTTTGGAAAGCCCGGCTTTAAACTTAGATGAGGCCGCAAAACTTTTTGAAGAAGGTTCAATTTTAACACAAGAACTTTCAGGTAAATTAAAAGAAGTTAAATTCAAAGTAGAAGAATTAAAAAATAAAGCAGGCAATTTGGTACTTGAACCTTTTGAAGAAAAAGCAGATGAAACAAAATAAAACGCGCCTTGATAATGCATTAGTGGCACTCGGCCTTGCTCAAAGTCGCAATAAAGCGCAGGCTTTAATTATGGCAGGTGCGGTGCTTGTTAATGGCGAAATTGATACAAGGGCGGATAGAACTGTTAAAGAAGAAGATTCAATAACTTTAAAACAAAACCCATGCCCTTATGTTTCGCGCGGTGGTCTAAAATTAAAGCAGGCTTTAACAGATTTCAAAATTGATGTAAAAGATAAACTTTGTATTGATATAGGTGTGGCTACCGGTGGGTTTTCCCATTGTTTTTTGCTTGAAGGCGCTAAAGAAGTTTACGGTGTTGACGTCGGCAAAGGGCAACTTGCAAGTGAGGTTTTGGCTTTTAACAATTATCATTTTTGCCCCAATACAAATGCCAGATTTATGGATGCAAATATGTTCCCTTGTAAATTCGATTTAGCGGCAGTTGATGTTTCTTTTATCTCTTTAACAAAGATTATGGAGCCGCTTTTTAAATGTATGGCAAAAAATTCAACAGTAGTTTTTTTAATTAAACCGCAATTTGAACTTAGCCCGAAGGAAGTCCCGCACGGTATAGTTCAAACGGAGGAAAACCGCCAAAAAGCCATTAAAAAAGTGCAAGATTTTTTTAGAACTATTGCCCAAAAATATAAAGCAAAAAGTTTAAGTTTAGTGGAATCTAAAACAGTCGGTATGCATGGTAATATAGAATTTTTGTGGAGTGTTAGTGTAAATGCAGACTAGTTATAAAAAATCAAATTTCGGTGCGGCATTTTTCTTTTTGAGTAAAGAACAAAAAGAGGCACTTGGTGTTATCTACGCCTTTTGCCGTTTGGCTGACGATATCGTTGATGACACACCCCAAACCGCGCCGGCACAACTTGCAGATTTAACTGCGGAATTAGAGCAGGTTTTTAACGGTAAACCCAAAACGGAACTTGGTAAAGATTTACAGAAAGTTATTAAAAAATTCCCCGTACCCAAACAATATTTTTATGATTTGATTGAGGGCGTTAAAAGTGATTTAAATACCCCTGTCCGCTACAAAACACAAAAAGATTTAAATTGGTATATGTATAGAGTGGCAAGTATTGTTGGGCTTATGTGTATTGAAATTTTCGGTTATCAAAACCCTGCGTCAAAAAAATATGCCGAAACTTTGGGTTATGCAGTGCAACTTACAAATATTTTAAGGGATATTGCAGAAGACGCAAAAATAAATCGTATTTATTTGCCTGTGGAAGATTTGCAAAAATTTAATGTTTCTCCAGAAGATATTTTAACTTTAAAACATACCCCGGAAGTTAAAAAAATATTTGCTTTTGAATTGGATAAAGCACAAAAATTATATGATGAAGCCCGTCAACTTTTACCCAAAGAAGATTTTAAAACTTTACTTGCCGCACGTGCTATGGGCGCAATATACGAAGAAATTTTGTTGAAATTTAAAAAAGAACCTTGCTTACCTTGTCAAAAAAAGATAAAGTTAAGTAAATTAAAAAAATTGTTGATTTTGTTTAAAACTTGGAGGGAAAATAAATGAAAAAGTTTTTATTTTGCGCATCATTTTTGATTCTTACAACTTCTTTATTAAGGGCGCAGGCCTGTTTGGATACAGGGCGTAAATTTTTTAATTCTAAAGATTATATTTCTGCCGAACACGCTTTGGAAAAATGTCCGAAAGCAGATATACAAAAACCAGATGTTCAAATAAGTATGGGCGGTATAAAATTTTTGCTTGGTAAATATGATGAGGCCAATAATTATTTTAATGCTGCTTTAAAAACCATGCCTAAAAATTCCCCTTATTTTGCTTATGTTTATTCAAGTTTGGGCGATATAGCGATGCAAAAAAAGCAAATAAATAAGGCTATGGATTATTATAAAAATTCTTTAAAATATCAGCCGGAAGATGTTAATGCATTAATAGGTTATGGTTTTACTTTGGAAAAATCCGGGCAAAAAAATTCCGCTATAAATTATTACAAAAAAGCCTTAGATATAGACTTTTCAAATTTAGCGGCAAGAAAAAATTTGATTCGTTTGGAACCCGATTCTCTAACGGATAAAGAAAAACTTGAGGCCTTAAAAGACAGAAATATCATCGCTCCGGAAGCCGAAATTTTTACGGAAGAAGATATCGCAACACTTAAGAAAATTCTAAAGGCGGAAAGGGGTAGTGCCATAGATTATTTATCTTTAAAATTCGGTGCTTCTTTGCCGGACGGTTGTGTTTTTGAACGCAACCCTAATACTTTTTATGCAAGGAAGATGCTTACTTTAAACGGATATAATTTGCTTATTAATAAATTATCAAGTGAAGCGAAAGAATTCTTTATGTCTAAAAATATTACTCCTTCCGACTTGTTCTTATTAAAAGATTTTGACGGTAAACCTATTTTTGACGAAAACGGGCTTTTAACTGAAGAAGGCCTTATGGCTTACAACAAAAGTTTAAAAGGTAAAAAAGCCTATTTATTGCCCGGGGAGAAAGCTCCCCAAAATAAACAAAAAGAAGATGATATGGCCAAAAAATATTTAGAGCAAGGGTATTCCGAAGTTACCCGTTTGGAATTCCAGTATATTGAAAAACAAACTTTGTGTTCCGAAGGAACTTTAGTAAAAAGGTTGAAATGCCGCACCTTGGGGGATGGCAGTGATAAAAGGTATTTTGTGTTGAGTAAGGAAGATACAGCAATACCGTTTAGTATTCCATATATGACTGTTCAGGAATATAGGGAGTTATACGGTAAGCATAATGAAAATGATGCGCCAATATATAGAAGTACTTTTGGGGAAAAGCAAAGAGGGAATTTAACATTGTGTAATGAGAAAGGGGAGTTAGCAGGTATATAATGGTTACTTTTATAGATTCTCACGCGCATCTAAACGATGACGCTTTTAATGAAGATAGAGAGCAAATTATAAATTCTTGCTTTGAGGCCGGCGTTAAACAAATTATTGAAATTGCCTGCGAAACAAATGAATGGCAACCTGCAGTTGAACTTTGTGAAAAATATAAAGGGCAAATTTACGCCGCTGCCGCTATTCACCCGATAAATGCCGAACAGTTTACTGATGAAAGTTTTGAAAGTTTAAAGCATTACCTAACTTTAGATATTTTTAGGGCAGTTGGGGAAATCGGGCTTGATTATTTTTATGAAGATTCTTCTCCGCGCCCTTTACAGCAAGAAGTTTTTGAAAAACAGTTAGACTTGGCCCAAAATATCAAAAAACCTATAATTTTGCATTGCAGGAAAGGTAAAGACCAGCAAGATTATTCCGCTTATGAAGATATGTTTTTTGCGCTTAAAAAATATGATTTAAGCGGCGGTATTTTACATTGTTTCAGCGGCCGCAAGGAAGATGCTTACAGGGCATTAGATATGGGTTTTTACCTAGGTATAAACGGGATAATCGGTTACAAAAAAAATGATGATGTGAGGCAAATTATAAAGCAAGTCGGCCTAAAATATTTGATGCTTGAAACAGATTGCCCGTATCTGCCACCACAAAGCAAACGCGGTCAAAGAAATTCGCCTGTAAATATACCCGAAATTGCACAAAATTTAGCAGATATTTTAGGCAAAAATATCAACGAAGTTGCGGACATTACCACCCAAAACGCCAAAGCGTTTTATAATATATAAAAACTTCTTAAAATTTGATAAGATAAAAGTATGAAGAAAATCACTATTTTTGTTTCGTTTTTATACTTGGCGCTCGCCTTGTATGCAGGGGAAGTAAAAGTTTTCCATACCTCTGATGTCCACGGGTTTTACTTTCCTACAACCGTTAATGGGCAAACACTTGGCGGTTTTGCAACTTTTGCCGGTTATTTGGAAAATCAAAAAAAGCCTTATTTGCTCTTAGATTCCGGCGATTATACCTCCGGCACTTATGAGGCTAAAAAAAGCAAAGGTGCATATTCAGTAGATTTTATAAATAAACTTGGTTACAATGCTGTTACTTTAGGCAATCACGAAAATGATTTTAAAGATGATGCTCTTCTCAAAAACAATGCCGCTTTAAAAGCGGACCTTTTAGTATTGAATGCACAAGATAGGCAGACAAAAGGTTATCCTGACCATATCAAACCCTATGCTTTTTACGATATAAACGGATATAAAATTGCGGTTATCGGGATAGGTAAGGAATTTTCCTCACAATCAAAATATATCAAAATAAATAAACCGCGTAAATTATTAAAAAAAGCCGTAGCGGAAGTTAAAGCACAAAACCCCGATGCAATAATTTTGTTAATTCACGATAGTGCGCAAGATGATAAACACGAAGATTCCTATACCACCATTAAATTAACGCAAGGTTTGGGTATAGATTTAGTTTTAGGTGGTCACGCCCACAAAATTATTCAAAACAAAAAAGCCGGCAATACCGTTTTTGCTGAGGATGGTACTGCTTTAAGGGGTATTACCGAAGCTACTTTAACTTTTGATGATAAAACTAAAAAATTAACAGATGTTAAAACTGAATATGTTTTGATGGATAATGCAAAAATTAAACCTTCAAAAGAAATGCTTGCCTTTGCCGAAGAAAGACTTGATAAAAAGATGGAAATTGTTATAGGTAAAGCACAGGAAGATATATCAAATAAGCCTGGAACAACCAACAGCGGTGTTGATAGTTATTTAGGTGATTTATTTTGCGATATTGTCAAGAATAATACCGGTGCGGAAATTGCCGTTATAAACAGCGGTGCTATAAGAACAAGCATACAAGCTGGGGATATTACTAATAGGGTTGTTGAAGAAATTTTACCTTTTCAAAATAAAATTATGAAAGTTAAAGTTGACGGTAAATTTATTGAAAAACTTGTCAGAAAAAGTTTAAGGGAAAACTCAAGTTTATTCCAATATTCCGGTTTAAAAGTTAAATATTCTTTTAAAAATAACAGGGCAAAAATTATTGAAATTTTGGTTAACGGTAAACCTTTGAAAAATGATCAAATTTACACTTTGGCTGTTCCGGACTTTATTGCCGCTGGCAACAGCGAAGGCTATTTATTTAAAAAAGTTGAAGATAAAACCGTTTATTCCGATATTTATCTTGCGGATTATTTTATTAACTATGTCAAAAATCATAAGAACGGTATAAAAGCACCGCTTGATACGGGGCGTATAATTAAAGTAACAAAATGAAATTTCGTTTTTTAGTAATTTTATGTATACTTTTTTGTGCTTGCAGTGATAATAAAACCTCGTTGGAAATTTATCACACAGGGGCAATTTCCGGTTATTTTTATGCACAAACTTTCGGTGAAGAACATAAAAGTTCCGGCGGTTTGCCCGCCCTTAAAAAACTTTTTATAAATAAGCAAGAGCCTTTTTTGCTTTTTGACAGCGGTAATTTATTTTCCGTTACAAGGGAAGGCCAAATCGCCAAATTAGCCGGAACTTTAAAATTGTTGTCGGAATTACCTTACAGCGCCATAACTTTAAGTGCGGAAGATTTTAAATTTGGTACGGAAGATATTAATGCCGCTTTAAAAGATAATAAAATACCTGTAATTATCTCTAACTTGAAAACATCTGATGGCAATACCCCAAAAGGCATTAAAGATAGTTTGATTCTTGATTTTGAGGGCCTTAAAATAGGTATTTTGGGAGTGCTTTCAAAGAATGATTTTGATCATTTGGTCCGCTCAAGCGGTTTTAAAGCCCGAGATGAAATTGAATCTTTAAAACCCCTTATAGAAAATCTTAAAAAAGAAGAAGTTAATTTAATAATTTTGCTCAGTTCACTTGGTTTTGAAAGGCAAGATAAAGATGTAAGCGATAAGACATTACTCGACGAATTAACCGATATCGATATTCTATTAGGAAACGGTACCAAAGAAAATGTTGAAAATTCAAAAGTAATCATAAATCAAGCACAGGCCAATTTGCAGCAGGTTTCTTCAGTTAATTTGATTTTTAATAAACATAAACAAATATCTTCAAATAATAATGAAGATATTATCCTTGATGTTGCAACTTTAGGGGAAGAAGAAAATTTATTAAATGAGGTAAATATTTTAAAGCAACAAGTTGCTAAAACAAGAACTAAACATGTTGCCAAACTAGACCATTACTTGGGAAGTGAGGGACAAGATTCGGCACTCGGTTTATATACCGCGGCCTGCCTTAAAAAATGGGGCAAAACCGCTATCGGCTTAATGAACCTAGAGGCTTTGGGTGAAGGTTTGCCGCAAGGCGATGTTACTGAAGAAGATTTATATAAGGCCTTTCCTTTTGATGATAAAGTTATGTTCGTTAAGATGTATGGCTCTAATTTGCAAAGAGCTTTGGAAAATAATTTGATAACGAAACATCAAGCCGCTTTAAGCGGTATAAAAATTTCTTATGATAAGGGAAATATAATCAAAAAAGTTCTTATTAATGGGCAGGAATTGCAAAAGAAGCAACTCTATGATATTGCTATGCCCGATCATCTTATAAGCAATGCACCGGGGTATGAAGAATTTTTAAATATGTATGAATTTAAAAATACCGATAGAACTGTTCGCGATATCGTTACCTGGTGTTTAAACCGCAAAAATACTGATTTTAATAATAAAAGCGCTTGGCAGCAAATTTAAAATGAGTTTACTAAAACCCCTAAAAATCGGCAAATTAACTTGCAAAAATAATTTAGTGCTTGCTCCTATGGCAGGCATTACCGATACGCCTTTTCGCTTACTTTGTTTAGAGGGCGGTGCCGGGCTTGTATGTGCAGAAATGGTGTCATCATCAGCATTAAAATACGGTAATGAAAGAAGCCAAAATATGCTTAAAATTTCCGCTAAAGAACATCCTCTTTCAATGCAAATTTTCGGCGGGGACGCGGAGGCTTTGGTTATTGCGGCAAAACTTGCGGAAGAGGCCGGTGCTGATGTGGTTGATATAAATGCCGGCTGCCCTGTTAAAAAAGTCAATAAAGCCGGTGCGGGCTGCGTGCTTTTAAAAGATTTAGATAAACTTGAAAATATGGTTGCTTCCGTAGTAAAAGCAGTGAAAATTCCTGTTACTTTAAAGACGCGCATCGGCTTAACTGAAAATAATTTTTTAACTAAAGATATTGTAAATTTAGCAATTTCATCAGGGGTTTCGGCTTTGGTTTTACACGGGCGCGCGGCCTCAAAAATGCACAACGGGCCTGTTAATTTAGATGAACTTAATAAAGCGGCAGAACTTGCAAAAGGAAAAATTACTTTAATTGTAAATGGCGGAATAACAAAACCTGAAGAAGCAAAAACTCTGCTTGAAACCGGCGCGGATGGTGTGATGATAGGTCGTGGGGCTATTGGCAACCCTTTTATTTTTAAACAAATTGAAGATTTTTTGAATACAGGAAGTTATACCGAACCTACACCGCAGGAACGTATTAAAAAATACAAATTTTTAATTCAGCAAAATATTGATTTTTACGGGGAACGTATAGGGTTAAACCGTAGCAAAAAAACATCCGGGTTTTGGATAAATAATTTTGCAGGGGCGGCAAAAATACGGGCGGCTTTTGTCTTGTGTCAGGATGCAAGCAAGGCGCTTTCGCTATTAAATCTAAAATAATATAATAAATGTATGGCATTATTTAAGGAATATTCTTATAAACAAGGGGCGGCGATTTCAGTCGGGTCTACTTTTATTTGGAAACTTTTATCCTTTGTAAACAGTATTTTGATTGCTTTTTATTTTGGCACACAAGCGCGTGCCGATATTTATTTTTATATTCTTACAATAGGCGGTCTTGTTTCGGCCTTTTTCACTTCCTTAAATGGTAATGTTTTAATACCTCAGGCAATGTTTTTAAGAAGACAAAATGAACAAAATGCAAAGAGTTTTATTAATTTCTTTTTGCTTGTGTACGGCATTTTTATTGTTGTGGTTTTAGCGGTTGGGTTTTTGTTTCCGGTAAATATTTTTAATTCATTTTCTAAATTCTCTCAAGAAATCCTTACTAGAGATATTTTAATTTTGCAACTTGCCTTTTTATATTTTTGTGCACATATTTTTTGCTATTTTCTGTTGGATATAATGTATATGTACCGCATTTTTTCGGTTAATTTACTGTTACCCTTAAATGCTATTGTGCCGATGATATTTTTGGTTTTATTCCACGCTGATTTAGGGCTTAAAGCGATGTTATGTGGTTTTATAGGTTCTTATATTTTGCAGTCTTGTGTTTATTTATGTTTAATGAGAAAAAAATTAAATTGGGCTTTTGTAAATTTCAAGACAACTTTTGAAAATCGTGTAAAAAATAATATTTTAACAAATCAAATCTTAATACTTGGTAATTTCTGTATAGGGATGCTCCCAATGTACTTGATGAGTAGTTTTAGCGGCGGTGTAATAAGTGCCTATTCCTATGCAAAGCAATTAACTGATGCACCAAATGAAATTTTGACTTCTAAAATAACAAGTGTTTTCCATATACAATTAAATGAAAACGCTTCCGCTCAAAATTTTGAAGACTTAAACCGCAATTACTTAAAAGCAAATTATTTGATTTTATTTATCATGGTGCCTTTGGCGATTTTTACCTGTTATTTTGCCCCCGATATCGTTAATTTGTTTTTTAAACGTGGGGAGTTTGATGCCCAGTCTTCCACAAATGTTGTTAGATTCTTGCGCCCGATGATGATACTTTTAATCACAACTGTTTTAACACCTTTCGCCGGTAGTATTATTGCAAGTACACGTAAAATAAAAGAAAGTTTTAAATATATGATTTTTAGAGATATTGTAATTATCAGCGCGCTGTACTTTTTTATTTCGCGCTTTGGGCCTTTTGCTTATCCGTATACGCAACTTGGTTGTTCGATTTTCGGTTATTTTATCGTAGCTTTATTTTTTAAAAATCATATCCCGCAAATTAAATTTTGGCAACCGTTAAAAGACACAGCATTTTTGGTAATCTTAAATTTACTCGCTTTAATTCCTTCTGCATTTATAGCACGGGCGCTTATGGGGCAGGCAGTATTTATAAGAATATTTATTTGCGGTTTAGTCTTTCTATTCATTTTAACTTTGCTTTATTTACCTACGGGGCAACTTAAAAAGATTTTAACTTTCGTTTTGGGTGTACGCTACCAAAGTTTTTGTGTTACACTTCCGCAACCTTTAAAAAAGTTTTTTATTTAATATTGTTTTTCTTTTTTAGGTAAATCTCTCAAAAATTGTTTGTAATAACCGACATTATAAAAAATTCGCATAAAACGATTAAAAGGTTTAAAATACCATTTTGCCCTTATTTTACGCCAAAAACTTACCGGGGCAAAAAGCAAATTTTCTCTTTTTAGAAATTCTTCAATATTTTTGCAATTTTGTTTTTCCTTATTGGTAAGATGATATTTATAAATTATGCATGCTCTATCGTAAATATACTTATTGTAAACTTTTTGTAAATTCTGATTCTGTTCCGCAAATTTTTTATAATAATTTACCCAATTTTTTAATTGATTTAAACTTATACCGGTATTATTATCGCGGGTATCAGAAGTTCCATGAATACGATAATAGACATAACTGTCCGTAAAAATACAGTTATTGCCATATCCTACTGTTTCAATTAGCATAGGCCAATCATGAATTCTGCCAAAAACTTTATATAGTTCTTCAGCAGGCATATTTTTATATAAATTTGATTTTATAATAGAACCGGTCCAAGTGCAAGAAGGCAAGTCCCAAAAAGAAAGTGCAAAATCTTCTTTACTGTTTATCAACCAATGCTTCGTTCCGCGACGATATCTTACAGTGAAAGGAAAACGATTCTTATGAAACAATTTTAATTTAGCAAAAATTCCGTTGATGTTTGGGTAAGTATTCAGTATTTTTAAAGCATTTTTTAGATAATTAGGGGCAAGCAAATCATCATCGTGCAAAGTTAAGGAATAGGGGGTTATTACCATTTCCCGCAATTTGCGCAAATTAGCCATAGGTTTGCGGTCTGATCTATTATCGATATAATGTACCTGCGGAAAATTTTTTTCAATTAAATTTTTTGTTTCGTCATTTGTGGAGTTATCCAAAACCCAAATATCCCAAGGTCCGCCCTCTTGCCACAAAAGTGTTTTTAAGGTCGTTTGTAAAAGGTTAGGCCTGTTACATGTCGGTACAAAACAACGAATATCTTTATTTGTAAACATTTGTTTTAACTGTCGGTATTATTTTAATTGCTTCCGGTTTTATTTTTTTATAATTTTTTTAACATTTTTAAAGTGATTTTTTTGATTTTCAAATAAATTTGATAGTACCATGGTAGCCAAGATGCCGAATACCAATGCACGCTATATGCACCATCAGTTTTTATTGGTAAATTGGCCTTATTTTTTGGTGCGAAATACGCAGATGGGAAAATCTCAATACTTTCTAAACTCTGACGCGTATTATTTTGTTTAAGCCCGTAATTTTCCGTCAAAAATTGTGTCTGTAATAATGGGGAAGGCATAAAGCCACTTTTTTGCCATTTATCTGCTTGTATTTTGGTGTAAAGTGAGGCTTGCTTCAAAATTTTATCGCTTATTTTAAAGTCCATATTTTCATAAGGTTGCATAAACTCTTTTATAATTTTATTGCCTTGTTCTGCCCCGAAACCAAGACCTAATGCTACGAAATGTTCGGATTCAAATCCACAAAAAGCGGGGTATTTAAGGAATTCGTCAAAAGGTTTTAATGCTTCTACATCAGTATCGAAATAAATACCACCGTAATTATAAATAATATCAAGGCGTGCATAATCAGGGACAAAACCCCACTTCTTTTGTTTATATGCATTAGCCATAAATTTATTTTTTTGGAAATTATAATTACTTTCATCCCAACGTTTTATTTCATAATCGGGCATAACACGACGCCAACTATCCACACATTTTTTAGCGAGTGGTGTTAATGGTTTGCCACCTATCCAACAATAATGAATAATTTTAGGTATCATAATGCCTCTATATTTAATATAATATCATATATGGAACAGACTTTTGAACCGGTTATCGGTCTTGAAATACATTTACAGTTAAACACCGCAAGCAAAATGTTTTGCAGTTGTAAAAATGCGGCCGGCAGCGCCCCAAATACAAACATTTGCCCTCTCTGTACAGGGCAACTTGGAGTTTTGCCCACTTTGAATAAAGAGGCAGTAAAACTTGCCATAAAAGCAGGGCTTGCTTTGAAGGCGAATATAAACGAAGTTTCAGTTTTTGCACGTAAAAATTATTTTTACCCTGATTTGCCGAAAGGTTACCAAATTTCACAAGATTTGCACCCCATAATTTCCCACGGTTATATTGAAGTGGAAGATAAACAGGGAAATACCAAAAAAATCGGTATTACTCGTGCACACCTTGAAGAAGATGCCGGCAAGAGTATGCATGGCGTGGACTGTTCTTTAATTGATTTAAACCGTTCCGGTGTGCCTTTACTTGAAATTGTATCTGAACCTGATATGCGTTCCCCGCAAGAGGCGTACAATTATTTAACAAACCTTAAAAAAATGATGGCTTGGCTTGATATTTCAAATTGCGATATGGAAAAGGGGGAGTTGCGTGTAGATGTTAATTTATCACTTCGCCCAACCGGTACGGAAAAGTTCGGTACCCGTATTGAAATTAAAAATTTAAACTCTTTTAAAGCCGTAAAAGATGCACTTACTTATGAAATTGAACGTCAAACAAAACTCTTAAATGAGGGGGGCAAAGTCCTCCAACAAACAATGCTTTGGGATGATGCTAAAGGGCAAACATCTGTAATGCGTTCTAAAGAAACCGCACAGGAATACAGATATTTCCCGGAACCGGATCTTCCGCCTTTAAAAGTAACGCAAGCGGAAATTGAGGAAGTAAAAAATGCTTTACCACTTTTACCGAATGAACAAAAAAAGGTTTATATGGACACTCTTGGGTTAAATGCTTATGATGCCGGCCTCGTAACACAAGAACGTGCAACAAAAGATTATTTTGAGGCAGTTCTAAAAGAGGGTGTGCAGCCAAAAGCAGCGGTAAATTGGATATTTTCAGATTTAGCTGGCAAACTTAAAGCCGCAAATTTGGAAATACCGCAAAGCCCGGTACCTGCCAAAGATTTGGCCTTCTTAATTAAGCAAATTGAGGGTGGCAAAATATCTTCCAAAATTGCAAAAGAGGTTTTTGCCAAAGCCTTTGATAGTAAGGAAAGTATTAAAAAATTGCTTGAAAGTTCCGGCGCTGCCCAAGTTAATGATGAAGCCCAACTTGAAGCCTGGGCCAAGGCCGCTATAGAGGCTAACCCTAAAGCAGCAGCCGAAGTTAAGGCCGGAAATGCTAAAGCCATTGGTGCTTTAGTTGGTCCTGTAATGAAGGCGTCTAAAGGAAAAGCCAACCCGGCTTTGCTCAATAAAATATTAAATAAACTTATTAAAGGGTAACACGAGATAACATTTTTGCGCTTTAGGTGTAAAATTGCTAAAATGTTACTATGCCGAGATAGCTCAGCTGGTAGAGCAGCCGCTTCGTAAGCGGCAGGTCGTGGGTTCGAACCCCATTCTCGGCTTATGTATTTTGGAGGGGAAATGCAAAATACCGAAACTTCCGCCCAAAACGGGAAAAACAGCCTTTTAACTTATTGGCTTTCTGCCTTATGTTTTTTTATTTCCCTGCCGCTTTTTTTAAATTCCCTAGATAGCGCACAAATTAAAATTACCCTCTACTATATGGGGGCGATTGGTGCTTTGGGGCTTTGGATTTCCAAACTTTATATCTATAAAGAAAATATCTTTACACGCCAAAACCTTATCAAACTTCTGCCTTTTGTTTTATATGTAGGGTGTGTTACTATAAGTTATTTTTTCCATCCTTATGTTATTGGCAGAATGGAAAGCCTGTTTAAGTTTTCGGGTATTTGTATTTTCTTTTCTATTGTTGCTTTTGAATTTGATAAAGAGGATATAAATCTGCTCTTTAAAGCGATTATAGGTTGTGCTTGGGCCGTAAGTGCTTACGGTTTAATTCAGGCAATAAATCTATATGTTTACAGTGGCGTTGATTTGCTCTATTGGACTAATGCCTTTCAAAAACGTATATTTTCCACTATTGCAAACCCAAACTTTTTAGGCAACTATCTTTTGTTTTCTTTAATGGTTGTTTTGGCACGTTTTTGTTATACTCATTACAAAAGGTATATTTTACTTATCGCAATTTTACTTGTTGATATATTTTTTACCGAAAGTAAAGGTGCTTGGCTGGGCCTTGGTGTTAGTTTGGTTATTTTTGCCGGCGTTTATTTAAATTTTTTTAAAACTAAATTAAGTGCGCATAAGAAAATAATAAATATTTCCGCCTTAATTTTCTTTTTGGTCTGTGGTGCTTTAGTCGTACATTACGGTGCAAAACGTATGCAGTCTGTAAACTTCCGTTTATCCACGTGGCGTTCGACATGGGATATGGTACAGGCAACACCGCTTACAGGTACTGGTTTTGGATCTTTTCAAGTGATATATCAAGCATATAAAAGGCCCGATATATTCTATATGGAGAACTTGCATAATGCCGAAACTCAGCACGCTGAAAACTTTTTCTTGGAACAATGGGCTTCACTTGGCATTTTGGGGCTTGGTTTATTTCTATATTTGGTTTTCTATCAACTTAAAGGTGCTTTTAAGAAGTTAAAATATCTCGAACATCGGGGAGATAAAGAAACCGCCTGCAATTTGCTTGCCGCTTTAATGGCAAGCAGTGCGATTTATCTGCATAATTTGGTGGACGTGAGTATCTATTTTGTATCTACGATGTATTTTTTGGCTCTCTTTAACGGCGTGTTATTTAATTTGGCCTATGGTGGGCTTGAAAAGGAAAAAAGGCAAAAAAATACAAATAAAAAGCCGGGTATACTTGCTTCGATTATATGTTTTTTGGCAAGTTCTTTTATCTTATTTCTGGTCATATTTGCAGGGTATCAGTTTGTTAGAATTGCATTAACAAATAATATTTTATTGATGGGGCTTTATTGGGGCTTTTTATTAGCAGGTTCCGTTGGGGTATTATGGGCTTTTGGCCATATCATTTGGAAAACTAAAAAAATATTTGTAGCGATTTTACTTTCTTTAACTGCATTTTTAATGCTTCGGGCTTTTGGCACTTTACTTTCCGATCATTATTTGAGTGTGGCCTCTTCGATGGCAACGAATAAGAATCCCGTGACCGGAATTATGTACACTAAGGCCCTTGTTTTAAACCCTTTTAGAACCAGTCTTAATCAGTTTAAGGCCTCATTTTTTGTTAACAGATTTGATATGAGAAAGAAATTCCTTCCGCAAGAAGGTGATACAGAGCCGATGAACGATTTTGAACGTGCAGATAAGTATTATCAAAAAGAAATTTCTTTAAGTCCCAACAATGCTCTTGTTTGGCATAATCGTGGCTTGCTTTATAGAAAAATGGCAGCACACGTCGGCCAAAAAGATTTTTATGAAGGGGAGAAATATTATAAGCAAGCTGAGGATTATTTTAAGCGTTCTTTACACTTGGACCCTGTCTTTGATAATACTTATTTTCAACTCGCGGATATTGCGGCAAGGCATAGAGATTTTAAAACAGCAAAAATTTGGCTCAATATGTATATGCAGGGGCCCAAAGATATTGTGAATGAAGATTATCTTGCTCAGCATAAAAATAATGAGACAGCCAAAAAGTATTATAAAATTTTTGATGAAGAAGAAAAGAAATTAAACGAACAAAATGCAAAATAAAATTTTGAATCTTACTGAAATAGTAAAAAGGATATGTTTTATCGGTTGTATATTTATTTGCTCATTACTATTTTTAACAGATACAACTCAAAATCCTTTCGTTATACAGCCTCTGTTTTTAAATATTTTCGGCGGCATTTTTATTTTGTGCTATGCACTTGAGCTCTTAGTTAAAAAGGAAGTAAATTTACGTTACTCTAAATTAGATTTTGTTTTTATTATCTTTTTGCTTTCTTTATTGCTTTCTTTGTGCGTTAATTATTTTTTCAGTAACAATCAGGAAGCCTTAATAAATGAATTTTTACGCAAATCAGATTATTTAATTTTTGGTTTAGTGTTTGGATTTTTATTTGCTAAAATAGTGTCAATAAAAGTTGATTTTAAAATATCTTCTTATAAATTTTTTAAAAATATTTTTATTTGGTGTTTGGCTTGGTTTTTGTGGAAAATTCAAGCCAGTGCTATCGTGGCTGTTTTGATATTTGGGGCCGGTGTTTATTTATGCTTTTTACATCTGAAAAAGTTTAGTGTAAAGGAAACTTTAGATATTATGCTTGCGGTTTGTTTTTGTGCTTGTTTGTACGGCATAATGCAAGCGCTCGGTTTTGAATTATTTTGGGTTCTAGATATTTCTAAAGAATTTGGTGCGCGCCCGGTTTCTACCTTCGGTAACCCAAATTTTTTGGCTTCTTTTGTTTTGCTTTTTTTACCTTATTCAATACTTTTATTTTTGCAGGCTAAAAATAAACAAGAAAATCTGATAAGTAGTTTTATAGTTTTGGTTTTATCTTTATTTTTGATGATATCCGGCACACGTTCTTCGTGGTTAGGTTTATTGGTGTGCGGTTTAATATTTTTTATTTTTATAAAAGAATTTCGAAAAATATTTGTAAACAAATTTATAAAAATATTCATTTTATTTTTGGTATTTTGCGCTTGTTCTTTCGGTTTAGTGGCTGGCTTAAAAAACGGTGGTAATTCCGTACCCGGGGCAAGAATCTCAGAAGTAAAACAAGTTTTTAGTTTGAAAACATTTTCGTTGCAAAGTCAACATTTAATTCAGCCTTTGCATCAGCGTTTAATGATGTGGCATTGTGCTTTAGATAATTTTAAAAACTCTCCCATCATCGGTAGGGGTGTAAATTCTTTTCAACTTAATTATCCATATTGCCAAGGCAAATTAATTGCTAAAAACCCGGCTTTAGATAAAATGAATATGCAAGCAAATAATGCGCACAATGAGTATTTGGAAATTTTATCTGACGGTGGCTTAATATCTTTTGTCGTTTACTTATTTTTGTTAATTTTATTTTTTAAAACATTTAGAAAAAAAATCAAAACTCTTGATAAAGAAGAAAAATATTTTTACTTTGTTTTGATGTCGGGTTTAGTAAGTGTTTTAATAGATAATTTGTTTAACATAACTTTACGCACTTTGCTTGTCAGTTTCGCATTTTGGTTTATATTATCGTCCGTAAATAATCTAAGTACTAAAAGCAAAAAAATAAGTTTAAACAAAATTTTTCCGCTCATATTTTTTACTTTGATTTGTTTGTTTGTTTATGTTTCAATCAATTTTCAAGCAAGATATTTTATAGCTCAAACTCATGAATTAAGCGGATACAAAAATTTGGTTAAAGGAAATTATAAAGATGTTGCAGAAGATATGAGCAAGGCAATAAAATTATCGTCTATAAGGCCTGAACCATATTATGTTCTTACCAAGGCATTTGTGAATCTAAATGAAATTAAAAAAGCACAAAATGTCAATGAAGAAGTTCTGAAATTATACCCGGCATATTATGAATTTTACTTTTACTTAGCCTCTTTACAATATTCTGGGCAAGATACAAAAAATGCCTTAATAAATTTACGTAAAACTTTAGAATTATTACCCACATATACTCCGGCTGCTGAATTATTTGCAAATATTTTATTAGGCCAAAATTATGTTACCAAAGAAGATAAAAAATTACTTCAAAACTTAACTGAAATTTTACCGTATGAACCGAATTTCCCGTCTTATTTGGCAGAAATTTATTTTAGAGAAAATGATTGTCAACATGCTACTATCTTTGCACTGGAGACTTTACAAAAAAATATTTTTGATAAACCTGCTTTAAAAATTATTACCGCTTGTAAAAATGATGATATAGATACTGAGTCCTTGCAGAAAGTAAACAAGATTAATGCGTTAAAAGAAAAAGTAAAACTTAAACAGGATGAAACTTTGTTCGATGAGATTAAAGAACTTAAAAGCCAATATCCCAGTGAAATAGAAATAGATGTTTTGCTATCTGAATTTTATTTTAGGCAAGGTAAATTTTGTGAAGCAACTGATGTTTTGAAAAAAACTAAAAGTGATAAATTTATGGGTAAATCTTATAATTTGTCTTTATCTTTATCTGCGCAAAAGTGCGGGGATAAAGAACTTGCGGTACGTTCTTTAGAGGAAATATTAGAGTTTTGCCCTTATGATGAATTTGTCAAAAACAGGTTAAAAAATGTTAACATATAGTATATTATGTCAAGAAACACTTTACAAATGCTGATAAATTGATATAATGTTTATATGGGCTTGAGATAGTTCGTTAAGAGAGGCATATTTTATGAAATTAAAATTTAAGGTTTTTGCGTTGTTGCTTGGTTTTTGTTTCGCATTATCCTCTTTGCTTTTAGCGTCGGGGAATAGGGCTGAGGAATCTTTGGCTAGGGGAAAAAGACTTTATGCGGATGGCCGCTATGAAGAAGCGATGGATAGTTTTATAGATGTTTTTGTTAGCGGTAATACAGATCAGATTTCCGAAGCAAACGAATATGTTAATTTGATTCATTTTGATAGGGGTGGGGTTGTCCCTCCTAAACAAATTCCTTACGATCAGGAAGTAGAAAATTCTCGTAAATCTAGCGGGACAACAGGAAAAAATTCCGGTGGAATCTCTGATAAACAAAAAGATACTTGGAAAGAAATTTATCCGAAAGAAGATATGGAAGATATCGTTGAACCTTTAGACGTAGAACCTGATGCAGATCCGTTTGGCTATCAACAAAAAATTGAAGAAGCGAAAGCAAAAGCGGAAAAGGCGGAAGTAACGGAAGAAAAACCGCAAGAAGAAGTTAAAGATGGGGAAAAACAAGAAGAGCAGAAAGAAGACAAACAAGAAGAAAAACAGGAAGAGAAACAAGAAGAGAAGCGAGAAGAACAACCTGTGGTTTCTGAAGAAGTTGTCACTGAAGTTAGCGAAGAGGAACTTGTAATTACCGAAGAACCATCTTTCCCAAGCGGTAGTAAATCAAGAGTTCGCTCCTTACAAAAAAAGGAAGAAAAAAAGAAAAGAAAGGAGATGATAGACTCTTTGGTTGCTAAGTTAAATGCAGAGGATGATGTACAAGTTTATATGCGTGGTGGAAGAGTAGATGCAATTGATATTAATTCTTCCGCATTATTTTCCGGTCCCTCGATAGACAAAATTTCCTCGCCTATTTTGGATGATGTTTATGCTTTGATGATTTTGGAAAATTCTCCTTCTTATGTTATTTTACCAGAAGGTAGTTATACAGATGATGTAACCTTACACGCTGTACGTCAAGCGGTTGCACTTAATTCTTATTTGATAAATAGGGGAATTTCTCCTTCCAAAATGAACTTAAATATGGGTTTAACAACCCAAGAACCGCCTGAAAAATTCAGCAATTTAGCAGGTATATCGATTGTATTTGATTATGATGGTGTATCTCGTTTAAAATCTAAATTACAAGAAAAAGATTTACCTCCGGTGTTAAGTTTAGCTGTTTATCCTTTTGAGGAAATTACACCTTCAGCAGGTGAAGTTTTTGTGATAGATTTCTCCGTTATGGAAGGCTCTGCTTCAATTAAAGAGTGGGTTTTACAAATTGTCAGCCATGCCGCGGATGATCATTATTATGTTGTCAAACAACTTTCCGGTGATGGCGCTTTGAATTATCAGACTTTCTGGAATGGGCGTAAGAGATATTTCGGTCACTTATTACCGCTTGGCAAATACACTCTTGTTCTTAGAGCCAAAGATATTGCAGGGCGTGAGCGTATTTTGAAACGCAAACTTATTTTGAAAGAAGGTCCTGAAAGAGAAGAGGTAATTATTGTAAAAACCGAATCAGAAGTAATTAAAGCGGAAAAAGCCAAAGATGCCGCTGCCCAAGATAAAGATTTAGATTATACACAAAAGAGGCTTTGGACTAAGCCCGGTAAAAAACAAGTCGGTGTGATAGAAGAAGAAAACTCTGGAAATTCTTCCGTAGTATCTGTTACACGAACTTCACAAACATTTACCGAAACTAATACAGGAATAGCAGGTGTCCCGGAAGAACAGGAAACGAGTATGGAAGTCAGTTCCTATGGGGCTACAACTAATCCTTATAATAGTACTAGCACAGAGGAAGAATTTGGTTCCAGTGAGTTCTAGTGAGTTTTAAATATAGGGGAATGTATGGACATAACTAATATTTTTGACAAGTTCTCGGGTATAAAGCGTTCCGATTATGTGGAGTGCATAGGTATACATATTTCCTTAACGGATGTTTATGTCGCACAAGTTACCACGGTAGCCGGTGGAATGGAAGTTAATTCTTTAATAAAATTACCTATAAGTGATGTTCCACAGGAAAATTTAAAACCAGCAGAATTAAATGAAGGTTTCTTTTCCGTTACCAAACATTGGCTTGATCCTATACAAAAAATTTTAGAGAATAGAGATTTTAATACAAAAAATGTAGTTATTTCTTTAGATCCTGCGTTTTGTATTCATAGGCATTTTGTAATTCAAAACATTGCTCGTGCTTATTGGAAACAGACGATACCTCTTCAAGCAAGGAAATATATACATTATCCTTTTGAAAAGGGCGTGTACGATTTTTATGTCTATCCTTTTAATGCTCCGTTGAGCAAAACACAAAAACTAGGTGTTGTTTTCTGTATGACTTCAGCCAAAATAGTTTCCGCACTGGAAGCCGGCATGAAGAAAATAGGGCTTAATTTGGTTTCTGTGGAGTGTTCTGCAATATCTACCTATCGCCTTTTAACACAAGTAGATAAAGATAATTCAGAAGCAAAAGGTATTATATATGCTAATTTTACTTCTAGCCATGGGCAGTTCCTGTTTGCTTTAAACGAAGTTCCTTTAATGTCTAGAGAAGTTGAAGTACAAAAGGCTTTAGGGGCAAGAAATCGTTTGGAAATAACAAATTGTATGGATTTTATTTCCAAACAACTTGAAAGAAATCCTTTCGAAGATGTCGCCATAGTTTCCGATGATGGTGATTTTTGGGTTTATATTGTAGAAGGGGAAGTTAAGCAACACGTTAGAACAAGTAGGATAAGTGAAGTCTTTGGCTTTAAAGTTGAAGGCTTTTCGGAAATGGCGGTTTTAGGTGCTTGTCTTAAATTTATTAATAAAAAGGTACCTGATATAGATTTTTACAAAGGAAATCGCTCCTCGGATGAAGAAATTGGGGCAACAATGTTTGCTTGGTTAATTACCGGTGTCATTTCCGTATTAATAATACTTTATATATTGATTATGCAGGTATCATCTGTTATTACTACTGTTCAGATAAAAGCAAGTAAAAAGGACCAAAAAGAAGTAACAGATTTCCAGGGATTATATGCTGACCAAATTAAAACAAGGGTTTCAAATTTAAAGAATAATACTAAGAAATTAGAGAGTTTGTTAATTGAACCGAATCTTACTAAAAAACTCTCAGCATTACCGAGAACTTTGCCGGAAGAAATTTGGCTTTCCAGCGTAGCCATAGATTATCCTTATATTTTTGATATTAAGAAAAGTAATCCTACTATGGTAATAGAAGGTGTAGCCAGCAGTTTATCTGGCAATAAGGAAGAGTTAGTTTTGGGTGATAAATTTAAATCAAATTTATCTACTGATATGGATTTTGCTGATTTGTGCAAAAATTCAGCGAATATAAGTTATAATATGGATAGTTCGCTTAAACCTAAAGGTGGAGCATTTGTTTTAGGTACTAAATTTGTTGTAAGATGTGGAAACAAGTAAGATGAAAATACAAGATATAAAAACAGGCATGATTGATGCCTCTACAATGATAAAAGATAGGAATTTTAAACCTTTTTTAAGGCCGCTACTTGTATTATTGGTGGTAATGGCGATTTCCTGGTCTTTATATAAAGGTACATCAGATCAAATAATCGGTATGAAAAAGAAGGCAGAAGCGCAGGCTGCGGAAGTAGAAAACAGGGAAGATTATTTAAAAAGTAAGGCTAAATATTTGAAATTGACAGAGGAATTACCTTCTAATACTCAAAAATCTTTTTGGCATCAGTCGCAAATTATTTCCATAATGGAAAAAGTCGGTTTACCGAAAGATATTTGGTCTAAAGGTAATGAAGCACAAAGTTCAGAAGGTGTTTTTACTATCTCTACAATTCCTATCAAAGGGGAACTTACTTTTGATCAAGTAGGACGTGTTGTTGAGGCAATAGAGAATAACCCGACTTTTTTGCGTGTCTCTGACTTAAGAATAAGTCGCAAGCAAGGGGATGCAACGGAAAAATTGAATGTTTCTTTTAATACCAATACCGTTTTTATACAGGATAAAGATTTTCCTACTTTTGTAGGAGGTAAAAATGAAAAATAAATTTTTATACTTTTTTATTATTTTGAGTCTTCTTTGTGGTTTGGATATTGCTGGAGCACAAGATTTACCGGATAAAAAACCGGCCCAAGGGGCAAAAAGTACCGGTATTAAAAAAGTTTCTTTTAACCCTGGCACAAGAAATCCATTTTTATCTAAGGAAGAAGTATATAAAATAGATCAAATAAAGAAAGCAGAACAACGTAAACAAGCGGAAGAAGAAGCCGAACGCAAACGTCAAGCAGAATTAGAAAGGGAACGCTTAATGAGGCAAAAAATTCTTGAAGATGAAATAAGGCGATATCCCGCCCGTGCTATTATGTATAAAATTCGTGTTGACGGCATTTTAGGCAAAGAGGCTATTGTTAATGGGGAAGTAGTCGGTATCGGTTCTAAAGTTTTGGGAGCAAAGATAGTGTCCATTACGGATGATTCCGTTTGGTTTACTTATAAAGGGCAAAGATTTCAACGAAAATTGCCTTTATTGTAGAGATTTGTAGTTTAAAAATTAGGAGGAAGTAATGAAAAAAAGTATAGCACTCACTTTGGTACTGGTGTTTGCTTCGTTTCAGTTGTGTTCACAAGTCGCTTTGGCACAAGGAACGAAAAATGCATCAGGGCCGAAGGTAGACGTAGTAAATGATTACGGGGAAGCGGCCAGTGGTACAGTTAGCCAAGCGGCAGAATCTTCCTTATATAAACGGGGAGAATCTGTTTCTCCGTTAGACAGAAAAGTAACTATTAGGGTTAATAATGTCCCTATAGGTACTTTCTTAAACAGTATTTCCGCACAATCAAGGATTAACTTTATTATGGGGGAAGAATTTTCCGGTAAGAAAATTTCCGCCTCTTTAACAAATGTTACTGTCCGTGAAGCGTTAGACACTCTTTTAAGGGTACAAGGGTTAACTTATCAAAGAGTCGGTAAAAGTGATTCTTACGTTATCACAAATCGCTCTGATGAGGCACCTAACACTATAACAAAAGTTTACACTTTAAATTATGTGTCTTTACAACCTAATACATCTCTTTCAACTGATTTAAGTTCCGTCATGCCTACTGATGTATCAAGCAGCAGTTTTAGTGGTGGCAATAATACTTCTTTCAATGTATTTGACAGTTCTTCCAGCGGTGGTGCAGGTGGACCTGGATTTTCTTTAAACAATTCCACTTCTCAAACTATTTCCGGGAACGGAAGTAGCGCTATTTTGGGTGTTATTCAAAGTGTACTTACGAAACAAGGTAAAATTGCTGTTGATTCAAGAACCAACAAAATGATCATTACCGATGTTCCGGAAGTTTTCCCTCAAATAGAAAGCATTTTGGACGAACTTGATATTAAAGCACCTCAAATTTTAATTGAAGCGCAAGTAATTGAAGTTTCAAAAGGTAGCGGTTATGATGTCGGTTTCAATTGGAACGTAGAAGGCACCTTAACCGGTGGGGCTACTGAAATGCCTTGGAACTATTTTGGCGCCAAGGAAGGCAATAAATTGTTAAGATATTTCGGTACAACCGTTAATCCTTCACCAAGCACTGCAGTACCGACATTAGACTGGACAAATTTCACAGTTATCTTCAAAGCATTAATGCAAAATCAAGAAGCACGCTCTTTAGGTAAGCCTAAAGTTATTACCATGAATAATAACCAAGCAATGGTTACATCTTCAAGAGATGCATCAATCGGTAAGATAACCAAAACAAATGACAGTTCAGAAAGCAGCACCAGCGGTACTGAAAGGAAGAGAATCGGTTTAACATTAACTGTAACTCCTCAAGTTAACAAAGAGGGATATGTTACATTAACAGTTCTTCCTTCTTATTCAGACCTTGTTGCTTCAGAAATGGGGGACACCTATGATACTGTTACCCGTGCCGTTACAACACAAGTTCGTGTAAAAAGCGGTCAAACAGTTGTGTTAGGTGGTCTCTTACAATCTTCTGAAAAAGAAATGACTTATAAAGTGCCTTTACTTGGTCAAATACCAATAATCGGTTGGTTATTTACCTCTAAACAAAAGAGTAAGAGCACAACAGACTTGGTTATTTTTATAACACCTACGGTGTTATCTGAATAGGCAGTTTTAAGTTGGAAGGATCGTTAAAATGGCAAAACAGTTGATAGATATTCTTATAGATAGCGGTAAGTTAACTAAAGAAGGTTTAAAGAAAGCAGAACTACACGCGAAGCAAAATGAAGTTTCTTTAAATGAAGCTTTAGTGGCTTTGGACATAATTAAAGAAGAAGAACTTACCCAAGCAATGTCTAAACAACTTTCAGTACCTTATGCCAGTAAGCAAAATGGCATTTTGATACCTGAAAAAGATCAAAATCTTGCTAAGTACATTCCGGAGAAATATGCCCGCGAAAATGTTGTATTACCACTGTTTGTGGAAGACAATACTTTAGCAGTTGCTTTGAACGATCCTTCCAACGTATTTTTGTTGGATAATTTACGTATGATGAGTGGGCTTGAAATACAACCGTTTATAGCCAGCAAGTCCCAGTTATTTCAAGCACTCGATGCATTTTATTCTAAAAAAGATTTACTAGCAGAAGTTATTTCCGAGTCTAAAGAAGAACCAGAAGCCTCGGAAGGTGAAGACTTAGATGAACTTTCAGCACCCGGTGCAAAAATCGACTTAGATAAAGAATTTACCGGCGCCGGTGCCCACTATGTAAAAATGGTTAACGCCATTTTGCGTCAAGCATTGACTGAAAGGGTTTCTGATATTCACTTAGAATTATTTGATGAAAGGGTAAGTTTGCGTTTTAGGATTGACGGTTCTTTGTATGAAAGAACTTCTCCGGCAAAAGAAGACGTCGGCGCCATTATTTCCCGTATAAAAATTTTATCTAAACTTGATATCGCGGAAAAACGTTTGCCGCAAGACGGAAGTTTCGCTGTAAAATTTCAAAACAGAACAGTAGAGTTCCGTGTTTCAGTATGTCCTACGGTTTTTGGCGAAAAGTTAGTTATTCGTATCTTGGATAAAGGTAGTAGTGAATTAAATATTGATAAATTGGGTTTTGAGCCAAAACAAAAAAAAGATTTCTTAGAAGCCGCTGCTTTACCACACGGCTTGATTTTCTTGACCGGTCCTACAGGTTCCGGTAAAACTACTACATTAAACGCAGTTTTAACGTCAATAAAAAGTACCGAATTTAATTTTATGACTTTGGAAGACCCGGTGGAATACAAACTGTCAGGTATTAGTCAGGTACAGGTTAAACCGCAAATAGGTTTAACTTTTGCGGCAGGTTTGCGTTCTTTCTTGCGTCAAGACCCGGATGTCATACTGGTCGGTGAAGTCAGGGATTCTGAAACTGCAGAGGCTTGCCTAAAAGCAGCCTTGACAGGTCACTTGGTATTTTCCACTTTGCATACAAATGAGGCTATCGGTGCAGTACCCCGTTTGATTGATATGGGTATAGAGCCATTCTTGCTAGCAAGTTCACTTGCACTGGTTGCTGCCCAGCGTTTGGTTAGGGTATTATGTCCTTATTGTAAAGTACCGTATGTACCCGGGCCAAGCACTATAGATCAAGTTTTAAGAGAGTCAGGCTTACCACCTAAAGATAGGCCGACTTGGACATTTTTTAAAGCGGCAGGTTGTCCTAAATGTTCCGGTACTGGGTACATGGGCAGAAAGGCAATTTATGAAGTGTTTAGAATCAATGAGAATATGCGCAACACCATTTATCAAACTAAGGATTTGTTAGAACTTAAAAAAGCAGCACAAAGTACAGGGGCTTGGAATCTGCGTGCAAGTGGTTGGAGGAAGGCTGTAACAGGTATTACGACTGTTGAAGAAGTCCTTTCCGTTACTTTAGCAAATGAATAAAAGGAGAAAATATGCCGAGGTTTAATTGTACAGTTCAAGATACTAATGGAAAGTATATCAGAAGTTCTATAACTGCTGATACTATGGAAAAGGCTATTTATGCCTTACAAATGAAAAATTTTATCGTCTTAGAAATAAAACCCGAAAAGGCTAAAACATCATTTTCATCTATGTTTGGTTCTGCACGTGTCGGTTCCAAAAGGCCAAGCGGGCACGTTTTGGCTTTCTTTGCAGAACAACTTTCTACATTACTTAGCGGTGGTGTCCCGTTAATTAGGGCTATTTCACTTTTGGGTGAGTATTCTACTGATAGGAGTTTTGGGCCTGTTCTAGTGGCTGTGGCACGTGATATCGCAGGCGGTAATTCAATGCATGAGGCTTTGGATAAATATCCCAAAGTATTTGACCATACCTGGATTTCAATGGTTGAAGCCGGTGAAGTAGGCGGTCATTTGGCTGATGCTTTAATGCAAGTTGCAAAATATGTCAAATCTAAAGAAGCGTTGAAAAGTAAAATTATCACAGCCATTTCTTACCCGGCGGTATTGTTTGTTATGGCTATGGGTGTTTTAGTTTACTTTGTTGTAGGTATAGTTCCAACCTTTAAGGATATTTTTAAGGATTTCGATATAGATCTTCCACCGGTAACTGAATTTGTTTTGGCTGTTTCCGATGTAATAGCAAGTCATTGGTTTTTAATACTTGTGATTATTGGTACTGCAATATTTATTTTCTATATGGTTATTTCCACTCCTTCCGGCAAGAAAGTGTGGCATAAATTCCATTTAACTATGCCGATATTCGGTAAATTTGTTTCTAATATTTATTATGAGAAATTGCTTAATAATATGTCAACTTTGTTAAACAGCGGTGTCAGTATTATCAATGTTTTAACGGTTATGGAAGAATCTTTTGTGGGTAATGTTATTATTAAAAACGCAATTACTTATTCTAAAAACGAGGTAGCATCAGGTAAAAGTTTGTCAGAATCTTTTAGGAAAACCAGGGTTTTCCCGGGGTTAATGACTGAAATGATGCTCATGGGTGAAGAATCAGGGCGTTTACCTAGTATTATGGAAACTCTCTCATTGTTTTACAATGAACAGGTTAACCAGTTCTTAGCACGTTTTTCTGCTATGATTGACCCGATTTTAATTGTAGGTATAGGTTCGATAATTGCAGTTATTGTTTTATCTATCTTCTTACCGATATTTAAGATGTCTCAAATCGGGGGATAAATATGGATAACAAAAAAGGTTTTACTCTAATTGAAGTTGTTGTCGTTACTTTAATTATTGCCGTTTTGGCCTTGCTTACTGTACCATCTTTTAGGAATTCTGCTTTGACGAATCAAATGGAAAAGGCAAAAATAGGTTTGATAGAATTGGCAACAGCAGTAAAATTATACAATGAAGTTCATGAAACGGATCCTATTTCCGGTGTTTTTGATGTAGATAATTTTCAATTATTAACTGAAGAAGATTCAGAACAGGGTTATGTGTATTTGCAAAATGCCGGAGGCAGATGGGGTTTTAGGCCCGGATCGACAACAGAATATTCCTTGTGGGGCGGTGATGCTGTTTTAAATTGTCAGTATGTAATAGGTGAGCCAAGTGCTTCTTTTTTAGTATCTACAACATGCCAATTTGATAGTTTGGAAGGTGAGGGTTCAGAATGTTATACTTTTTCTATACAAAAAACAAATCCTGCCGTTATTACAAAAGTGAGGTTAGACAATTGTGAAGATATTTAATTTTACTAAAAAGGGTTTTACTCTTATAGAATTAATTGTAACTGTAATTTTAGTAGCGATACTTGCAAGTTACGCTGTTTACCATTATACTGCTGTTATGAGGGAAGGGGAAGTAAAAGGAGCAAGGGGTAAATTGGCGGCTTTGGGTGGTGCCCTTGAAAGAGTCAAAATAGAGCACGGCGACCTTAATATAGAAGGGACGTTGCCTATTACTAATTTAAACACGGGGGATTGTAATTATCAAAGTAGCAATAACAATATAAGGATGATGAGTATTTTTAACTGTGGGGATGCAGAAAGAAGTTTGGGCTTTGACGATCATTTTATTTTTTATTTTGGTAATCCCAGTGATGATCCATGTTCGGCGCCATCTAATATCTCCCCGGATGTGTTTACGGTTTTTATGGTCCCTAAAGAAGAATTTGAAGATGTGGAGGAGTACCCCACTTGTGCTTTTTTTAATCCATATACTGATTCTACGGTAGAGGTGCAACGATGAAAAAAGGTTTTACTTTAGCGGAAATGATTGCTGCAATAGCCATTTTAACAATTTTGGCTGCTTTAAGTGTTCCTTTTGTTAGGGGTTATATAGATGATTCCTATAACAGTAAAGCACTTATTTATATGAGAGAACTTAATGATGCCCGTATGAATTTCGAAAAAGATTATCCCGGTGTAACAGTTACCGAAAATGGAACGAACACCGGATGTGTGGTATCAAGATTCTATGGCGCTACTGGTTTACAAGTGATTCGGGAAACATTATTCTCTTGCAAATATATAACAAGAAATAATGACGTAGAAAGCAGATACACTTTTATTTTAGGAGAACCAACTTGTAAGCGTTGTGAAGAAGCCGGGGTTCGGCCCGTAATTTCTATGCTAGGTAATGCAAATGCCGGTTCATATCAAGATAGATGTGCTTGTATGGATGTTTTAGGTAGAGTGTGCAGAGAAAATGCAGACGGTACTTTAAATGCACCTTTTAATGAGTAGGTGGTAAGATTATGGAAAATAAAGGATACACAATAATGGAAGCAGTGATTGCTATGTTTCTTGTAGTGGTCATGGTAGGGGCAGTATTTTCCGCCTTGATGTCCAGCAGGCGTGCTATGGTTGTATCTTCCGATAGGGAAGAAATTCTTTATTCTATACAGAGTTCTTATGGCTTAATTAAAGGTTGCAGGGTTGATAACTGCTTATTGAAATCTTGGAGTTGTCAATCAATTAGTTTATTTACCGGGGAAACAGATATAAGTAATTGTGATAACTTGTTTACTTTTAATTTTGAAAATTTATGTAAAAGGAATGTCGCCGGTAATTCCGGGTCATTAATATATACAGAAACTCCCACAGCCACAGGGAATAATCCAAGCGCTTTCCTTTCCGTAACGCCGGGGGCAATGGCGACTTCTGTTGAGCTACAAAATTTTGAAATATTGAATATACAAGCGACTTGCCAGGAGGCATTATGACAAAAAAAGGATTTACCTTGATGGAGTTGTTGGTATCCATGTTCATTACAGGTATGGTAATGCTTTCTTTGGTTGCTATGTGGAAAACTTCATCTAATCATACTGCCCAAGCGCAACGTCAAGCCATTATAAAAAATGATAGTACAATTTTCCTTAGAAAAATTTATTCAGATTTTGTGTTTTCAAGTGAAGTTATTTGTCCTTGGGCATATGGTGGCACGAATCTATGTAATAAAGATGAATATATATCACTCAAAGAAGCGGTTTTATTTTATGATACAACCGACAACACAGTTAAAATTACCAGGGCAACAGGGCCTGTTTGCGGTAGTTCAAATAATGAATGGGGGGAGGACGGAAATTTAAATGATATAGCCAGCCGTTGCATAAAACCTTCTTATATAGTTTATGTCTATGATACCAGGAGCGATATGGTTTACCGTTGCCGCAATAATTTCCTTGATGGTAGCAATGCTACTATGACCGTACAAAACCTAATCAGCGCTGCACACACTTATTGCTCTGTCGAGGATAATAGGGAAATGGTAATGCCATATGTTTCTAAATTTTCTTTAAGAAGGCCATCGGAAATGGAAGTATCATATGAAATCAGAAGAGTTTTCGGTGCAGATATTCCCGATGTGTATTTTGCAGTCAAGCATATTTTACCTATGAGGAGAGGTGCTTAAATGTCTAAGAAAGGTTCTGCTTTAATGCAAGTTTTGGTTATAGGCCTAATTGTTGCGGCTTTTGCTGTTTTGATGCTTAGATATGCTGTAACAAGGACTGCTAATTTGTCAAGATCAGCCAGAATTTTAGAAGCACAAGTAATTGCAGATAGTTGTTTAGAACAGTATATGGCCTATCAGGCTACATCTGAATTACTGGGTGAACCCCCTGGTGTAACTGATGAAAGACTATCGATGAATTGTCGTTTCTTCCCCGGAAACGGTGATGAAATTGACAACATTCAAATGTTTGCCAACATCGGAGCATATCCGGACGGTTCTCGTATGGTAGCCACACGGTTTACCGTTGATGTAGATACAAATAATTAATAATAAACATGCAAAGTAAAAAAATATTACTTTTTGTTTTATTGATAGGGTTAGGTGTATTACTTTGCCCTGCTCAAGATCAAACAAGTGATATTAAATGGGTAAATAGTAATTTAGGCGGTTTTCAAATCAAAATAGAACCTCATACCCGTGGAATGATGACCCCAAACCTTGCAATGCAATTTAACAACATTTTTCAAATGCTGCGGCAAAATATTCCTTGGATGATTCCCGGTAAAGTCAGTGTTGAAGTCTATCAAGATAAGAAAAGTTTTTTAATACACAATAGCGATATCGCAGAAGATTGGTCCGGCGCGCTTTTTGATCCGGGTAGAAATATTATTGTTATGTACGATGAACCGGAACGTCAAAGGCATATGATGAAAAAGTTTACCCATGAACTTACACATCTATTTGTAGAGAACACTTTTAATCCGCCTGATTCCAAAGCCCCCCGCAAAGAACCGCCGGTATGGCTTAATGAAGGCCTTGCTGTAAATATGGAAGATATTGCTCAAACACCGCATGGTGGTGTTTGGAGCCGTGATTTAGTTGTTATAAATATTTTTTCAGGTGGGGAACACGAAACTCTAAAAAGACGTAAGGAAACAGGTGGCTTAACCCACAGAGAAAAAGAAGGTCTGCGCAAATTTGCTGTTTCTGATAAAATTGTATTTTTTAAAGATTTTGTTGATTTTATGGATCCTAATTCTTATGATCAAGCCCTCGCGAGCGGTAAAGTTGATGATTGGTATTTGCAGGCTTATGCTATGGTTAGATTTTTATTTAGATCCACTAATTCCGTAACCCCTAACAAACGTATGCAGTTTCAACAATTTATGACAACTATTGCAAAATATACCCCTAAAAAAGATGATATGGGTAAGCCGGTCCTATCAGAGGACGGTAAAAAAATTATGGTTCGCCCAAGTGAAGAAGAAGCTTTAAGAATTGCTTATAAATATCAAGATATTTACGCTTTCGAAGAAGATTTTTGGAGATGGCTTACTGCTTTTCAGGCGCAAGGACGCAGAAAAATTAGGGGTAATATCAAGGGTAATATGAAAGGTAAATAATTATGAACATAGAATTACTTGAAAGCCTATTGAACGAAAATAAACCTGCCGAAGTTTTGGAAATTTTAGTTTCTTATAAAGGTAAAGACAGTTATTTATATTTTATTAAAAGTGAAGCATATCGTTTGCTCGGAAAATTTGAAGAGGCTATATCAGAGGCTAAAAAAGCACAAAAGTTAGCCAGAACTTGTGAAGAAAAAATAGAAATATTGCTTGCTTTATCCAAATGTTATCGCACGCTTGGTAAAGCAAAAGAAGCACAAAAATTTGCTTCTCTTGCAGGGCAAATTGCCCGTAAAGAGCAATTGCTAGACCAAGCAATCTTGGCTTTGCAGGAACTTGCTTTGGCTCTTCGCGCTGAAGGTAAGTTAAGTGAAGCAAAAGTTTTACTTAAAGAAGTTTGGGAGTATTATCATAGTGAAAAAGATTATGAAGGCCTGTCCTTTATCGCTTGGGCTTTAGGTGGTATTTGCCGTTTAGAAGGTAATTTTAAAGAAGGCATAAATTTATTTAAACAAAGTTATAAATATGCTGCTGGTATAAAAGATAAAATCTCTATGGCTTATGCTTTATGTGGCCTTGCAGGTATCTTGCGCGTAAGCGGAGATGCGAAAAATTGCGTCTTAAATTATGAAAAGGCGGAAAAATTATTTGCTAAAACACAAGATATTTTCGGTAAAGCATACACAAATTGCGGTATGGCAAATGGTTTAAGGCAAGCAGGATTTTTAGATAAGGCAAGCAAACATTATAAACGTGCTGCCTTACTTTATACGGCAATAAATGATAATGTGGACCTCGGCTTTGTTAAATGGGGGCAAGCGGACGTTTTAAAGCGTCAAAACAAATTAAAGCAAGCATTAACAGTTTTGGAAGAAGCCAAAAAATTATTTGCAAATTCCGATGAAATACGCGGGCAGTTATTAACGGAAATTTCCCTTGCTCAAGTTATTTATGCTTTGGGTGATAAAGCCAAAGCGGATAAAATTTATTTTGCAGCAGTCAGACGTGCGCAGGCAGAAGGCTTGCACACTTATCTTGAAATATATACTTAATTTTTCTATAATTTAAAAAATCACCTTAAGGAGATTGTATGAAAAAGATAATCGCGAACCAAGCAGATATGCTAAGGTCTTTAGATCGTATGGCCCATCAAATTTTAGAAAATTACAGTGATACTTCCAATTTATGTTTAATTGGTATAAAAACACGCGGTGTATATTTGGCAAACCGCTTACAAGAACGCATTAAAAAATTTGCCGGTATTACTTTGCCGGTTGGTGTTTTAGATATAACTTGGTATCGTGATGACCTTTCAAAAGTTGCTGAAGATCCTCAAATAAAACCTTCTTCCGTTGGTTTTGATATTCAAGGTAAAAATTTAATTGTCGTCGACGATGTTTTGTACACAGGTAGAACAGTGCGTTCAGCCCTTGATGCGATAACCGATCTTGGCCGCCCGCGCAAAGTGGAACTTTTAGTTATGGTAGACCGCGGTCATCGCGAAATACCTGTTAAAGCAGATTATATTGGCAGGGAAGTCATTACCGGCGATGATGATATTATCCACGTGCATTTAGTTGAAAAAGACGGTGATGATTGCATTGTCCATAATATCGGCGGTCAATTAGAACGCGAAAATAAATAACTTATAATTATTTAAACCCCCGTTATTTTGAAGTATTTCAATTTAGCGGGGTTTTTTATTGGCTTGATTAGCAACTTGTTCCATCAGTTTTTTAATTTCTTCGGGGTTACCTAAAAAATAATCTTTAATTAAATTTAAATTATCATCAAATTCAAAAACATAAGGAACTGCGGTAGGCAAATTTAAATTTACGATATTCTCATTACTGATATTCTTTAAGTGTTTTATTATTCCGCGTAAAGAATTACCGTGTGCCACTACAAGTAAAGTATCATTATCTTTAAGTTTTGGGAAAATTACTTCCTTCCAATAAGGTAAAGTGCGGTTAATAGCATCTTTTAAAGATTCTGTGCGCGGTAATAATTTTTTGGGGACTTTTTTATACATCGGGTCCAAAGCAGGGTTGCGTGGGTCTTCTTCATCAAGCGGGGCTGGGGCTATGTCAAAACTTCTGCGCCAAATTTGCACTTGAGCAGCGCCGTATTTTTCTGCTGTTTCCGCTTTATTTAAACCTTGCAAAACGCCGTAATGCTTTTCATTTAAACGCCAAGATTTTTCTACCGGTAAATATTCTTGGTTTAAACCCTTTAAAACGACGTTTAAAGTGTCTATTGCCCTACTTAAATAGGAAGTAAAGCAATAATCAAAACTGAAATTATTTTCCCTAAGTAAAATTGCGGCCTTTTTGGCTTCCTGCAAACCTTCCGGCGTTAATATGACATCGGTCCAGCCCGTGAATTTATTTTCTTTATTCCACAGGCTTTGCCCATGCCGAAGCAAAACAATACGCTTCATGATACTCCTAAAAACTACTTTTTGTTATCGGTTTTTATTAAGTAATCTATACCTAGGTCCAGGTTTTGTGCGGCTTTGTCCAAATAACCTTCTTGAACAAATTTCTCATACAACGCATTCCATTCTTCTTCAGTTAAGTCGTATTCTTCCATTATTTTTTGTTTTGCGTAGTCTGCGCCCTCTTCCCCGTTGTGTTGCTTTTCGTAGTCTATTTTGTATGTTAAATACTTTTCTGCTAACATAAGGGATATTTCTTCATCAGTCATTTCAGAAATATCTTTTTGGGGTCTTGCTGTGGGTTTAGTAGATTTCTTATCCAAAGTTTCTTCTTTTGTGACTTGTGCTTTAGACGGTGTGCCAACAACATTAACTTTACGGAGCAATATGTAAATAGATAATATTACCGTAAACAAAATTACAGTTATTATTAAAATATTGAGCCAAGTTTGAAAATCAGTATGTTCAAAAATAATTTTCAAGACAAATAAAATTAAAAGTATAATTAAAAGTATTGCTAAGAAAAGACCTATCATTTTTTTACCTCACTGTTATTAACTATTTTTTTTGCAAGTTGCAGCATTTTTTTGTCTTTCATAACTTCAGTTGCAATTTTGCGAAAATCTTCATCTTGGGAATATTTCATAAAAATACTTCTTACTTCTGGGCTATGGACTATTTGTAAATAATTCCCTTGTTCTAATTCCTCTTGCGAAACTGTGGCAGAAATCTCTTTAATAAAAGCACTGAGTTTTGGATTTTTGCTATAAGTTTCAATTGTTTGTTTTTCTTCTTCCGTTAATTCTAATTTTAAAACCGGTTTTACTATTTCTTTTTCTGTTATTCGTATTTCGTCTTCTTGTATATATTCTACATTTTCTGGACGGATTTTAACAGTTAAATCATTTGGACCTGATATTTCAGTTGGGGTATTTTCCGTACTGTCTTCGTTAACCGATGCAAAGGGGAAAAAACCTCTTTCTTCTTCTACCTCTTGTTGAGGAGGGGGGAAAAATCTTCCAACCCTCCTCACAATGAAATTGGCACATATCATAGCAAGCGAAAATGCCAGCAATGCTATGGATAATTTTTTTCTCATTTAACTTCTAATAACTCCACGTCGAAAATGAGCAAAGAATTTGGTTCAATAGGGCCTGCTTGCATATTGCCGTAAGCTGTATCAGGTGGGCAATATAAGGTGGCTTTTGCACCGGGTTTCATTTCTTGTAAACCGATTGTCCAGCAAGAAATAACACCGTTTAACGGGAATTCTGCCGGTGTGCCGCGGGCTACTGAACTATCAAAAACTGTACCGTCTAATAATTTACCGGTATAGTGTACTTTTACGGTATCTGCCGGTTTAGGATTTTTGCCTTTACCTTTCTTTTCAACTTGTATAACTGCACCATTAGAAAGTACTTTTGACTTTTTATCTTTTTTAACATTTTTTAAATAGTCATCTTGCGCAACTTGACGTTTTGCACTTAATGTCGCCTTATCTTCCTCATATTTTTTTGCAATTAAAGGTTTGTATTCTTCTAAATTTGTTTGAGATTTGCGGTTAAGCAAAGAATCACGCATACCTTGTGAAAAAGATTTATAAGAATCTTCATCTTCCAAAATGAGTTGTTTCTTAACATTATTTCCAAGTAAATACCCAAGCGAATACATAACTTTTTCATTAGACTGGTCAGTAGAAGCAGCCTGCCCTGCCTGTGCGAGTAATGCTGATGAAAATAAACAGCAGATTATTAAAGATAAATATTTTTTCATATTAACTCCTTATTTACGTTGTAAGTAATCTAAAACTTTTTGTTTTACGACTGAAGCAGCATCTTGACCTGCTGCAATTAAACTTCTTAATTGTGCGGTTTCTTTTCTTGCTGAACCTTCACGTTCTGTTTTGGCGTAGGTTGCAAAAATACCGCCTGTGGCAAGGTCTTTTAAATTGACTGTTGCAGTTGATGTGCACCAGTTTAAACCCTTTGTGGTTTTGGATTCATATTTGTCGACATAAACTTTCATCACAAGTTCTATATCGGCATTCGGTAAATTTTCACCTACTTGGAAACCCAAACTGTTTAATTTATCAATAATCGGGGTTTTAATGGTTTCTTGTTCATCACCTATGATTTTAGAAGAAATCTTAACTTCGTAGAAAGCCCTGTTATATGCTGCACGTGCATTATATAAAAGTTCTTCTTTGTATGGTGTCGCATCGTAAGATAAGATTTTATATTCATCATCAAGAGGGTTTCTCTCTTGTAAAAGTTTTTCCATATCTAAGGCATTTTTAATGCGGACAAATTTATCCGGTTCTTCATTTAATTTTTTGGTTAAATTTTCTATTTTTGCGTCGTAACCTGTATAGTAAGGCTGCAAGGCTTCCATTGCCGGTTGGCGCTCAAGAACTGCCATAGCATAATAGCGTTTATTGCCGTCTTGTTTAACTTTCCAAGTCTTTGCAATTTTGGCTAAAGAAAGGATATTTTCCCGTCTTGCTTGGCTTTGTTGGTCAGAAGGCAAAGTGTCAAAAATACTCTTTATTTCCGCTAAAGCGGCTTCTTTGGCATCGGCTTTAGTATTTGCACTTGCTACTTTTGAGAGATATTTATCATAAGGATAATCTTTTAAATTCTCCCGTAAGACATTTTTATTGCCGCAGGCACAAATTAGAGCCAACAACGGCACTACAACTAACAGTTGTTTTAGTTTCATAATTCTCCTTTATTTAGCGCTCCTTAAATACAAATAGGTATGGCGCCCTTTATTAATTTGTACATCTTTAAAGGTGTGTTCGTCAAGTACTTTTTCATTTCCGTCAAGTAACTGAAGTTTGATTTCGTAGGTTCCCTCCTCGAGCAATATGTTTGCTTCCCTAATCTGGGCGGGTAAAGTAAACCAAGAGCGTGTATCAGCGCTTTCGCTTGCGGTAAATAGTCCTGTTAAAATCATATCAACTATCATACCTGCAGTATCATCTTTTTTACTCATTTGTTTTTGGGTTTCTTTTGTAATTAAAAATTTTACTGCGGCCCTTACTGCGGAACTGATTAATATTTTATTGTATTCTTCATCAAAATTCTTCTTAAAATAATAACTTAAATTGCTTGCCAAATCTGTATGGGCAACTTCTTGCCCGTTTACAAAAATGCGTGAACTTTTAACTCTATAAGGAACTTCTTGTATTGCAGGTAAAGCAACGGAAATAGCATTACCGTAAGCACCTGCTAATGCGGAATTTATTGTATTTTGGCTTACGCTTTGATAACCGCTTTCTGTACCTATTGCATAGCCAAACCTGTTCCACGCTACCATGGTTCTTTGGGAAATTAAAAGCGGAACATTACCGTTTAGATGCTGTATAGTTAGCAAACCCTGGTTTGATCCCCTTGACATTCGCGGTACTTCCGGCATTGTCGCATAGGAATCGGCAAATTTTGAATAAGCATTTTTGGCATTTTCATAGCAAATACGTGCGTCTGAAAATGCGCCCCACATTAAAAATATTTGGCTTGCAAAGTATTGTAAAAACGGGTCATCTTTGCCGGTATCTTCGCGGAGTTTATCTAAATAAAACACCATTGTTCTTGTTTCAACTACCGCATCTTGTAAATTCTTTTCCTGTAAATATGCAAGTATTTTATAGTAAAATAAATATCCCAGTTCAAAATATTTTAGGCGATAAGGCTCTGTATAATCATTGACTATAAAACTTGCAAATTTTTGTGAAATGCTTTTTGCATAAAGGTCAGACTGAATATCTTCGGCCCTTTTTAAATTTGTTAAAGTATTGGTGGAATAATGCAGGGAATCTTGTTGCGTTCCTAAATCTAAATAAAACAGGCTTGCATCGCGCCTGCCGTAAGTTTTTTTACTGTTTTGTATTCTTGCTTGTGCGGCTTCAAAGTTATGGTTTTGCATATCCCCTATAACTTTGTTTTTATAACGTATTGAAGGCCCTGTGCAAGCGCAGAGCAAAACAATGCAAGCAATTGCGGCCAGGGCCTTCAAACTTTTCATAGATTATAATTTAAATGCTTTTTTATTAACGTATTTTTTGATTTGTTTTTGACCGTTCCATAGTATTTTATTTGATTCAATGTCAATTAACTTTAAATTGACTTGATAAAATACTACGAATTTGCTGCCTTCTTGGTCTTTAATATCACTTAATACGCCGCTTAACATATAATCGGCACCGACTTCTTTGCCAAATGCCTTACGTGTCGCTTCAGAGGAATATTCATCTTGATCTAAGCGTTCTTCGCGCAGTTCCCCTCTTTCATCTTTAGAAGCCACAAATTCCACTTTACCGCTGTTTATTAAAGCCCTTTGGAGTTCTTCAATAAAAGTGTTGGTGTTTATATGTTCCATGGAATCATTTCTGACTGTTCCGACGATTACAACAGGGTCTTTCCCGCCTTTTTCCTTTAAGGCTTTGGCATACCACGCACCGTTTAAGCAGTCGTCAATCATGGTTTTTGCGACGTCGCGGGAATCGGTATCGTTCCAACTGCCGCTTACATCTTTGGTTTTGTCAATTTCCATACGCTTAACTTTTGTTCCGCACGCCAAAAGGAACGGGCAGATTAGCAAAGCGATAAGTAACTTTTTCATATTTCCTCCTTGTACCCATAATATATTTTTACCATTTAATATAGAAATATGTCAAGAAATATGAGCAGATTTGTATGCTGCCTTTATTTATATAACGAATGACAGGCATAAATTATTGCAAATGCTTATTCTACGAGGTAAGAAACTTTATTACAGTTATTGCCTTTGTATTTCCAATCTACTACTATTCCTTTTTTTAAGGTAAACGTTGTTTCACAATAGAGATTGAAATTATTTTCGTTAATAGAGAAATTGTTTTCCTTTTTGTATGATAAATATTTTTTATCACCTGATTCACGTGTTTTAGTGGGAATTCCCCATTTTTTTACAAGTTGTTCTTCCGTCTTATCTTTCCAATTTTGAAGAGTTTGTTCATATTTTACTTGTTTTGGGTTAGATAAAGGAATCTTTTGGTTACTTTTAACTGATTGATTTCCGCAGGCACTTAATAAAAATATTGGCAGTAAATATAATAATTTTTTCATTTTCGTCTCCTCATGCTATGATATATTTTTATCATTTAATGAGGGAAAGTGTCAAGGTATATAGCCAAATCCTTTTCAAAAAAGATATAATATATACAAATAGAATATGAGGTCTTTATGCAAAAAATCAGAATTTCAGATGTAGCCCAATATGTTGGTAAAGAAATTACTTTAAAGGGTTGGCTCTATAATAAACGCTCAAGCGGTAAATTACATTTTTTACAATTACGCGATGGTAGTGCAATTATTCAATGCGTGGTTTTTAAAGGGGATGTTACCCCCGAAGTTTTTGAACTCGGCGACAAACTTGCGCAGGAAAGTTCCGTTGAAATTACCGGAACAGTGCGGGAAGATAAACGCTCCCCACTGGGTTTTGAACTCGGTGTAAAAGATATTAAACTTTTGCAAATGGCAAAAGATTACCCAATTTCCAATAAAGAACATGGTACAGCATTTTTGATGGATAACCGCCATTTATGGTTGCGCTCAAGCAGGCAAGTCGCAATTTTAAAAATTAGGGATGAAGTTATTTTTGCTATTCGTGAATATTTTAGAAAAAACGGTTTTACCTTAGTTGATTCCCCGATTTTAACCCCTGCCGCTTGCGAAGGTACGTCTACACTTTTTGAAACCGAATATTTCGGCGAAAAGGCCTATTTATCCCAAAGTGGCCAATTATACGGTGAAGCAAGTGCCATGGCCCTTGGTAAAATTTATTGCTTTGGCCCGACATTTAGAGCGGAAAAATCAAAAACACGCCGCCATTTAACAGAATTTTGGATGGTTGAACCCGAAGTCGCCTTTAATGATTTAGACGACAATATGGATTTAGCCGAAGATTTCGTTTGCTACTTAGTTGAACAAGTTTTAAAGAACCGCCGCAAAGAACTTGAGGTTTTAGGGCGTGATATTTCAAAACTTGAAAATATCAAAAAGCCTTTCCCGCGCATAAGTTACACGGAAGCAATTGAAATTTTAAACAAAAAAGGCAACCCGACTGAGTGGGGTGGAGATATCGGCGGCGATGAGGAAACAATAATTTCAGAAAACTTTGACCGCCCTGTTATGATACACCGCTACCCTACTGCCATTAAGGCATTCTATATGAAACGTGACCCTAAAGATCCGCGTGTTGTTTTGGCAGTTGATATGATTGGCCCAGAAGGTTACGGGGAAATTATTGGCGGCAGCCAACGCGAGGAAGATTATGATACTTTAGTCGCCCGCATTAAAGAGCAGGGTTTGCCGGTTGAGGCTTTTGACTGGTATCTTGATTTAAGAAAATACGGCTCCGTTCCGCACAGCGGTTTCGGCATGGGTATTGAGAGATTTGTTTCCTGGATGTGCGGCTTGCACCATTTACGCGAAACAATACCTTTCCCACGTTTAATGGACCGCTTGAAACCATAAGATTATTTGTTGTTAAATACAAAAACCCTAGGACTGATAGTTCTAGGGTTTTTAATATGGGGTGGATGACGAGATTTGAACCCGCGACCTCCGCTTCCACAGAGCGGCGCTCTAACCAGCTGAGCTACATCCACCGTAAATCAAAATCTACTTTATATATTTTAGCAATTTTTTTACCGATTAGGCAAATCTTTGTTATAAAAACCCCGCTTGAAATTTTCAAGCGGGGTTATGGTTACAAATAACTAAAGTTATTTTGCGGCGTTCTTTGCAATATCAACAAGTTGTTTGAAAGATACGGGATCTTTAATTGCCATCTCAGATAACATCTTTCTGTTTAATGTGATATTTGCTTTTGTTAAACCGTTAATGAAGGTAGAATAATTTAAACCTTCTTCACGGACAGCTGCATTGATTCTTGTAATCCATAAAGAGCGATATGTGCCCTTTTTGTCCTTCCTATCGGTATAGGCATGGACTAAAGATTTATCAACTTGCTGTGTCGCCATTCTTAAACGGCGGGATTTATCACCATAGTAACCGGAAGCTCTGTTAAGAACTTTTTTCTTTCTTGCATGTCTTGCAACGCTATATTTAATTCTCATACATTAACCTCCTATTGCATGGGAAGGTATTTTTTAAGCAATTTACCTTCCGGTGAATTTGCCGCAGTTATGCGGGCTTGACGCCTTTCGCGTTTAATGCTGGCCTTTTCAGGGGCGAGCAAGTGCCTTCTTCCGGCTTTTCTGTTTTTATATTTACCGGTAGCGGTTTTTCTGAAACGCTTTTTTGCACCGGCATGATTTTTAAGTTTTGGCATAATACCTCTTTAATTTTTAGGGACAAAAGTTACTGATATTCTGTTCCCTTGTGATTGCATATTGCCTTCAACATCGCCGACTGCTGCCAATTTATTTTTCATATCTTCAAGCATAGTCGTGCCGATGTCTTTGTGCTGGTTCTCACGCCCGTAGAACACAACGGACACGCGGACCATGTCTTTCTTTTTAAGAAATCCTTCAATTTGCTTAACTTTGACTTCCAAGTCATGTGGCGCGATTCTGGATTTCAGGCGAATTTCTTTAAGAGATACTGCCTTTTGTTTCTTTTTCGCGTCTTTACTCTTTTTGCCCAGTTCATATAAATACTTGGAGTAGTTAAGTATTTTACAAACAGGCGGCTGAGCGTTTGGTGAAATTTCCACCAAGTCAAGCGCTTCTTGTTTCGCTTTATACAGGGCTTCTGAGGAACTCATTATCCCAAGCATTGTGCCATCTGGTCCTATCAAACGTACCTGCGGCGCGCGAATTTGTTCGTTCTTTCTTAAAAGATCTTTACTGCTTCTTGTGTAATTTTGATTTACCATTATACAAGTCCTTTAAGGACACTAATATTATAGCAAATTGTTTTCTGTTTTTGCAAATATAATTAGGGCTTGCAAAATGGGTTAAATATAGCTATAATAATAATGTAGGTCAAATTCATTTTGGAGGAAATATGGGAAAATTGTTTAAAAATTTTCAATCAAAACATAAAAAAGGTTTTACCCTTATAGAAGTTTTGGTTGTGGTAATAATAATCGGTATATTGGCGACGATATCCGTGCCGACATACAATAAAATAGTAAGAAGAAGCCGTGTTTCAGACGGTTTAAACACATTAGATATGTTAGCAGGTGCACAAGAAAAATTTTTTATAGAACATGGTCACTATGCACAAAACATACAAGACTTAAATGTGCCAATTAGGGAATCAAGAGTTGAAGATCCCGGTAATCCTTTTTCAGATATTGTGACAGCGAATTTTACATATACCAAAGAAGCTAGGGAAAACTGTATACAGGCAGTAGCATCTACAGGTAATTATTCTTTGGTAAAAAATTATAGACAAAACGGGAAAACAGTATGTATGGGTGCAGGTTGTGCAGATATATCAGATTATGTAGATGCGTTACAAACACACGGGGTAAATAATGCATATGCAAGCCTATGCCCTGAAGAAGAGGAATGTACTTGGAGCCAAAATGATTGTGGAAGTCACCATTTTTGGGCGGATCGATGCAGATGCAAATGTTTACAAAGTGAATATGTTTCCTGCGTAATTATAGGTGGTACATTTAACTATGAAGATTGTAGTTGTTCAGGTACTTTACCACCGACGCCTGTTTGCGATAACCCTTGTGAACAAGAAGGGCAAGTTGTAGGAGAATATACCGGCGAAAATTGTAATTTCGGTGCCGTAAATGCCAGTGGTAAAGAAACCATTAATCAAGGTGGTAATTTATCAAATAAAGAAAAACAAAAACAAAAAGGAGAAGGTAAAGGCAGGGCTTCCGACCCAACCGGGGAAGATCCTCAAACCCTTAAATGCGGTGTTATTTATCAAAAGGCAACTTGTAACAAGGGATGTTGGGAATTCTCTACGGAGTGCCGTGATAAAACAGAAGTTTGTTCCGCAATGCCTCATTATGTGTTAAACCCACTTACTTGCGAATGTGATAAAACATGTGATCCGCAAACTAAACCTAACTGCGCCACTACGGGTGAAAGATATGTAATTTGCGATCCGTGCCCAACTAGCCCAAGTATTTTGGAACAGATTAATCAATCTGCAGCAAGTCACACCTCTATTAAAGGGAGAGGAGGCTCTGATCCGAAAGGTTCTTTTACTTGCTTTCACTGCGGTTATAAAGAGGTAAACAAACCTGAAGCAGTTTGTGTCAACGGGGAGTGGCAATGTGATGCAAATCCATCGGGAGAGTGTCAAGAAGTGACGGGTGAAATAGAGCCTTATCAAGATTGTGATGGTATCGGTACGGCAGGCAGTAAATGCGGAAAGAGTACTTTAGATTATGTCAGATGCAAGCAAGACATAATCGGAGGTATTCCGGAAATGTTACCGCAATATTCCGTTACTTGTGAACTTAAGGAAGAAAATGAATGTTTTGATGGCCAAACCACAACAGAAGGTTGCCCATTAGGTCAACAAAAAACTTGCAGTGGCTGTAAGTGGAGTGAATGTGAATCTTTTGATCCTTGTGCAGGTTTAGCAAATAATTTAGAAACCCTTTTTGTAGATAATACTCAACAATGTATGAAATATGAAACGCAATGTATGCAAGATCCTACAACTGGTGAGGGTTATTGGGATTATGATTATACTCAAGCAAACTGGGCACAATCTAATTATAACTGTATAACAGGAACAACTGAATATTGTTATGAAGGTTCTACTCCTAAAGGGGCCGGTAATCCTTGTTGTGATACATCTTGTGTAAACGATTGTCAATACGATTGTACTCAAACATGGGGTAATGCTCCGGAGCAAATTCATCAATGCAAACAGCAATGTATTCAGAATCATGGCGGTTTGTGTCAAGGTGGAGGTGGTAACCCTAACATCCCCAATGGTTATGGATGTACCGCGCAACTTTGCCCTTCTGGAGAAATATGGCATAGTTCATTATGTATGTGTGTTCCTATTACCGGTGGCGGTACAGGTGGTACCGGTGGCGGTGGTAACGGTAGTGGTAATACCGAACCCTACGGCGAAAGAGTTTGTGAAGGTTGTAGATGGTCTGAATGTGTTCCTTATGGCCCTTGTGATAATAGCCCTCAATTAACAGGGGAAGGTTCAAGGTCCTGCACAACAGGTAGTGGTAGTTCCCAACAATGTGGTAGACAAACAACTACCAAACAAAAATGTAATGAAAGTAATGGCCAATGGGTATGGGATTATGAAGGTGTCCCGTGTGATACCAGCCTCCCGGGCTTTGGTCCGAAACCAACTACTACTCCTAGTGATGTTACAACCAGTGATGGATGTCTTAAAAAACATCAACAATATACTTGTACCTATGATGGATGGGTACCATCACCAACAGGTGACTGGTTGCCTAATGGTCAGATATCAGGTGGGTTGATGGGAGGAATTACTTATTACTATAATTGTAGTACTGACCTTACACCTAATACTTCTTATTATCAGTCAGAATGGTGTGAAGGGTGCTTAAAACGTAAATGCCCTAGCGGTTCAGTACGCAATCAAAATAATGGTAAATGTTATACACCTGCCGGCAATGGTGACTATGGAATATTTATAAGGAATAATATAATTGAATGGAGAGATTTCTGGCATGGATATTATTGTATTACTGCAGAATGGACTTCAGAAAACCTTATTGCTTGTAAGAAGGATTCAGACGGAAAATACTTTGATGATGATGTTCCGACGTGCGATGAGTTCGAGATGCTGGGTGAAACAGGCGTTGCTACGTTTAACCGCTGTAAAGTTGAAAAACGCGATGTAGTAACCGGTGTCAATGCTGCTTCGTTCTATAATTTGAATAATTATTGTAAAACGACAAGTATACCTGAAAAGGTTGCTACTTCAATTGAGACATTAGCACCTCGTGAGTTTGATAAGGATTTTAAATACTGTGGAGACTGGGTTATACCGCCGGGTGCTCCTTATCGCCAACGTTATTGCGGATTATACTTTGATAAGGAACATCCTTTTGAAGTAACAGGTAGTAATACTGGTGCTGTAACCTGTATAAAGAGAAATTCTATAATATTGCAGTAGTTATTTACCCCTCAAGGAAACTTGGGGGGCCTTTTAAATAATATCCCCCGGTTTTACATCGGGGGGTATTTTTATATCAAATATAAATAGAATTCTTGTATACTAAACTAACACTTTTTAGTTTTTAAAGAGTGGGTATGGCTTACTTTAATTAAGTATTATTTTAAATACTGTACTGCAAAGTCGGGGGTAATATCATAAACTTTGTCGCTTGAGTTTTCATTCAATGCCGGTTGATAAGTATATTTTTCCGCCTCATTAAAAACAAAAACAATAAAAGTACGGCTTTGCCCGTTACCTAGCATGTACTCATAAAAACTTATGCGGATGGGGCGTTCTTTATAATAAAAACGTTTTTGCATAACGGAATTTAAATAAATAGAGGCAGGCAAATTATAACTGTAAAATTTCTCAATTTTTCCTGGATCTTTCAAAATTTTTTTAAGTACACTGCCTTTTGGCATTTCGTCATAAGGAACAGTGTAAGGCATAGCAGCCTTATCAATAACTACAAACATAGCATGCGGATTGCCTAGAGAGGCTTTTAAATTCATTGTGACAGTCCGCCCATTCGGCACGTGTAATTCTTGTGTGGCAGTTTGAATCATATTGCGTTTGTCTAATGGTGTATTTGTACCAACATAATCTTTACATCTTCTGACAGGCCTATAATTTTTGATTTTATATTGATTGGGGCCTGCTTTTTCCCCTCTTAATGCCGGTTTTTCTTGTTGCGCTTGAACTAGAATTTCTTCTTGCCCTATTACACAGACTTCAAAGAGGTAATAATCAGTGGAAGTAGGCAACATTTCATCATCTATCTCAAGTTTTTGAGGGGTTGGATATATGGCAATTTCCTGTTTTTTAGGCGGTGTAACACCGCTTAATACCTGAACTTTTTGTGCAAAGGTAACGGAACTGAAAAATAAAATTAAAGATAATATTATAATCTTGTGCATTAATATAATAATAGCAAATTATTTGGTATTAAGATATTAATAAAAAGACCTATGCTGATAAAAGGCCCGAAAGGAATGGCTTTATCTTGAAGGTTTTTCTTTAAAATAGATAAAACAGCATAATAAACTAAAGCGGAAAAAGAGGAAATAATTAAAGTTGAAATAAGCCCACTGAGTCCTGTTAATGTACCGACACCGGCAATTAATTTAATATCACCGCCACCCATAGCCTCTTTTTTAAAAATCACGCTACCTATAAATGCAAGCCCCCAAAACCCAAAGAACCCCATAGCGCCACCGATCAGACATTGTATAAATTTTGCGGTTAAACTGCCTGTAAAGGCCGGGTTGATAAAGAAGACTAAAAGCCCTAAAATTGCCAAACCGATTGAAAACCTATCTGGTATAATATAGAGCCTAAAATCTATCATAGATAAAATTATTAAGCAATAAGTAACAAGCAAAGCAACAGCAGTCCAATAAGTTAGACCGAGAGTATAAACGACAAGCAAAGTTAAAAGTGAACTAAGGGCTTCAATAATGGGATATTGCAAAGAAATTTTTGTTTTACAATTCCTGCATTTACCGCGCAAAATAAGATAACTTAATACGGGGATATTATCGTAAAATTTAATTCTTGTTTTACATTTCGGGCAAGTTGATGGTGGCCACCAAAGTGAAACATTTTCCGGTATTCTGTAAATGCAAACATTCAAAAAACTACCTATTATGGCCCCAAAAATCAAACTGAAAATGTAAATAAAAAGTTCCATAAATTTCCTTAATTAAATTTCTGCATTTGGGTAAATTTCACAATAATCTTTATCAGATTTATTGTTTATATAAAGCCAACCGCCTGTCCCGTCAAAAATTTCTTGATAAGAAGAGCCTTCTTTAATTTTATCACTCGCTACACCATTATGAAAATACGGGGGGAAATCATCCAAATACTCTCCTTCAAGATCGGCTAAATGTATAGGGCAAAGGCCTTCATTATCACCGCGGTAAACGGCTAAGGCTTCCCGGATAATTTGCTCGTTCTTTTGTGAAATACTTTCAAGCGCAAGGCCCTTTAGGTCCCTAACCTTTTTTACACATAAGACAGAGAGCAAAATAATCAAAAAAACCGTTACTAATATTTCTCTTGTAAAGAGAGTTTTATTTTTCATAATATTATTTTAAATGCATCAGGACATAGACGAGCAATTTAACATCGTCTAACACGAAACTCAAACGCGTTCTTTCGTTTGGCCCGTGGGGGTTGCTGTAAATTTTAGAACCGACAACTGCCGGCAAACCCAAATTTCTGATATCTGCAGCAAAAGTTCCGCCACCTACGCCGATAACTTTCGGTTCAACTTTGTTTACAGCCCTGACAGCATCTGCATATGCTTTAACCAAAGGTGAATCTTGCGGCGTTGCTTTAGAGGAGATATCCATCACTTTTTCAAAATTAACTTTTACTTTAAAATCATTTTCTATGGTATCTGCTATTTTTTCAATTTCTTCCATTACTGATTCTTTTGAATAGCAAGGGAATATGCGGCAGTCCATATAAAATACATCAGTACCCGGAATTATGTTAACGTTAGGGACATTCGCTTCTTTTTTAGTTAATTCAAAAGTGCTTACGTCGGGGGAGAATAAAGGATCTTGTTTGTTAAATTTTTTCCTAAGCCCTTCGGTTAAACGAACAGCCAAATTTGCAGATGCTTCAAAAGCATTTTTACCGAGGTTAGGGATAGAAGCATGGCATTGTTTGCCCGTAACGGTAAATTTAAACCACAAAGTACTTTTTTCGGCAATTTCAATTTCGCGGCCGTCTGGGTCACCGCAATCTTGAATTATAAAAAGGTCATCTTTCCCGAAGATATCCGGGCGTTCTTTAAGCAAATATTCAAGGCCGTATTCATTGCCTTCTTCTTCGTCACTTAAAAGCATAACACCTAAATTTATCGGTGGGCGTTTACCGCTTTCCGCAATTGTTTTTGCGGTAAGTATTGCAGCAACAACGGCCTGTTGGTTATCTTCTACACCACGTCCGTAAATAGTATCTTTATCTTTATCTAAAGTAAGTTCAAAAGGGTTTGTTTTCCACAAGGACAAATCACCGGCAGCAACAACGTCCATATGTGCCATAAGCCATAAGGTTTTACTTTTATCTTCACCGTAGTATTTTGCAATGATATTCGGGCGGATGTTGCCTTCTGCAGTTGTATCCGGTGCATCTACGTGGAATAATTCATCAAATTTAATTTTGTTTAATTCACCTTCAAGATATAAAGCCTTTTGATATTCACCTTTTCCGCCTACTTTTGGGGAAATTGCCGGGCGGCAGGTCATATTTTTTTGAAGTTCCAAGGCATAACCTTTCAATTTACTGATATTATCAAACATTTTTTCCATACATTCTCCTAGAAGGGGTTTTTTATATCTATGAATTCTGTGCTTACTTTGTACTTTTTGTCTATATACTTTTTAAGCGCCAAAATTCCTAATTTTTCAGAATTATAATGCCCCATCGCTATAAAATTTATTTTGCCTTCTCTTGCAAGTTCTTGCACATATTCGTCGCGTGAACCGCAAATATAGAGGTCGGCTTTTTCTTGAATTGCTTCTTCAAGCATGTCATGTGCACCGCCACTAACAATAGCAACGGTTTTTATAAGTTTCGGGCCGAAGTTTAATCCTTCACCGCCGAGCATTTTAAAAATATTTTCAAAACTTTTCGGTTTAGCCAAATCGCCTTTAAAACCGATTTTTAAACCTTTATAAGTGCCGAAAGGTTTTAAATTTTTTAAACCGAGTTCTTTTGCAAGCCCAGCATTATTACCTAAAACAGGGTGCTTATCTAAAGGTAGATGATATGCGACAAGGTTTAAATCGTTTTTAATTAAAAATCTTATACGTGCACCAAACACACCCGTTAATTTTTGTTCATGGCCCCAAAGTAAACCATGGTGTACAATAAGCATTTGTGCGCCTTTTTTGACGGCAGCTTCGAACAAAGCCATATTGGCTGAAACCCCAAAAACAATTTTTTTGATTTCTTTTACACCTTCAACCTGGAGGCCATTTTGTTCGGGGGTTAAGTCAATTTGCAATAATTTATTTAAATCTTTAACGATTGTGCGTGCAAACTCCATATAATTATGTTATCATTTTATTAGGATGAATAAAATACCCTTTTCATTTTTTCTATTGTTTTTTGCAGTTCAAATTTCTGCTATGCCCGTCGCACCAAGCCTAGAAATTTGGGAAAAACACCCGCGCAAGGTGTATCCAATCACCGTTGAATATCCCCCTGAAGGTGCAAAAATAAGCGAAGGCGCAAAAGGTATTTTTATCTTCGGTAAAACTTTGGGTCCTGGGCTTTTAACTATAAACGGTCAAAAAATTGATTTGTATGCAACGGGTGCTTACCTTGGTTATGTACCTGTTAAAACCGGTGTTAATGAACTTGTACTTGAATACGCAAACGGTGATAAAACTTATCAGGCTGTTCGCACCGTGGAAGTACAAGGTGTTGATAAAGACGCCTATTTTAGAACCCCGCGTTTACTTGAAGGCAGTGCTTTTCCAAAAGGCGATAGTGAAATCTCAAATACTTCGGAAATCACTTTTAAAGTGGAAGCAAGCCCTTATCATAAAGTTACCGTTTCCCTTCCGCCGTTATTTGAGGAAATGGAACTTGAGGAAGAAGTCTTAAACCCCAATATTTATAAAAAAACGGTAGTTTTAGGGCCGGGCAAAGTTTTGAGTAAAGGTAAGAAACCTCTCTACCGCATTTATAATTATAGCGGTAGGCTTAAAAATAAAATTTTCGCCGAAGGTAAATTAAGGGTTGTGCCGGAAGAAGAAATTTTAAAACCTGCAAAAGTGCGCGGCCAAAATTTACGTTTGCGTTTACAACCGAATAAAGTCGGCGGTTATGATTACCAAACACGTATTTTCAATACCATTTTAATCGAAGGGGAAATGAACGGTTTTTATAAAGTTATTTTAGATGATAATAAAATCGGTTACTTAGATGAAACTTTGTTAGATCCAAATAAAAAAGTTTCTTTACCGCGCAATATCGCTTGGCAAATTGCTACAGAAGAAGAAGAAAATAAAACAACGATAATAATAAAAAATACTGAACGGATAAGTTTTTCAACTTCTCAAACGGACCAATCTTTCAGTATTATCTTATATAATACTCAAGCGATAAATACTTATAATACGGACGTGCAAACAAAACTTGTTAACGGGCTTGAATATGAAATTGTGTCCCCTGTAACAAAGAAAGTTACAGCACGTTTCAAAAGCGGCAAACGCTTACGCGGTTTTAATTATAAATACGAAGAAAATAATTTAATTTTTGAACTTTTTACTTCCCGGGATTTTAAGTTTACAGAGAAACAACCCCTTAAAGATTTGCGCGTTGTTTTGGATCCGGGGCATTCCCCAAAAAGAACAGTTCCTTATGACGGGGCAGTAGGGCCCAGCGGTTTGCTTGAGTATGAAATGAATTACAAATTAGCCGTTGCGGTAAAACGTGAACTTGAAAATTACGGCGCAATAGTTACTTTAACAAAAAACAGTAAAGAAACTCTAGGTTTAAGTGATAGGACCTACCGTGCCAGTTTGTTTAACCCGGATTTGTTTTTAAGTTTGCATTTAAATGCTTTGCCTGATTCTATTAATCCTCTTAGAAGGGAACTTGGGTTCTCCTTTTACTATTATTATCAGCAAGGTATACCGCTTGCAAAAGCGATGGAAAAAAGTTTCTCAAAAAATATTGGCCTTCCGGATAATGGTTATTATCAAGCAGATTTTGCCGTAGTGCGTGGTATGCCGCAAGTGCCGGCCTTGCTTATTGAAAGTTTATATATGATGGTACCTTGGCAAGAAGAACTTTTAAAACGTCAACGTTTTATTGATTTGCTGGCTTCAACTATTGCAGAGGGCGTTATATATTTTGAAAATCCTAAATGGGCGCAAAAGCATATTACACTTGAGATGGAAAGCCGCCGTAAAAATTTGGAAGAAACAATTTTGAAAGAAGAAGATATTAACTCAAGCGAAAAGAGATAATATTTCCTGGTGCAAATATTAGCAGCAACTTTGTTATGTAAAAGTTGTACAATATAACTAAATATTTGGAGAAATTATGAAAAATAAATTAGGTTTTACCTTACTTGAATTGTTGGTTGTAGTTTTGATTATCGGTATTTTGGCAAGTATTGCCTTACCACAATATCAAAAAGCGGTAACCAAAGCAAGGGTGTCCAGTATTTTACCTTTAATGAAGGCATGGCGCGATGCTTTAGCAGTGTACAGATTGGAAAATGATGATTATTGCCCTGATGGACACCGTCCTGATGGTGGAGAGTTAGGTGTTACTTGGCCAAGTGATTGGATAAAAACTACTGGCGGTGGGCCTTGTGGTAATAGTTTAGAGTGTGAAAAAGATTACTGGTATGGTTGTAGAGTAAATCATTGTCAGGATCCTGTTACCCATAAATGTACCGGATGTGTTGATTGTGCCCACGCGTATCTAGATACAGATAATGATATGTTTTACATATTTATGGATCAGCCTGACAGTGATGTCTCAATCAATGAAGTAAAATTGGGAGGAAAAGTAATCTGTATGGCATATGGCAAAGGTAAAAAAGACTGTGAAGCACTTGGTGGCGAACCTATTGGTGCAGATGATGGAGAATGGTATTGGTACGAACTAAAATATTAAAACACAATAAAGCAGAGAATATGAAAAATAAAATAAGCCCAAAAGGGCTTATTTTATTTTGGGCGAGAGGGGATTTCCCTACGGTCTTTTTGCTGACGCAAAAAGACTTCGGGCCTGGGCTCGCGGTTTTTACCTTTTAGCACTTTGTGCTTCAAACAAAAACAACGCTCCGCCCTTCAAATCCCCCAAAATTGCACTCAATTTTTGAGAGGGGATTTGGCCACAAGTCGCCTTACTGACGTGCGGCGCTCGCGGCCCCGCCTCGCCATCCTCGCCTTTCGCACTTGCCTAAACGGCTCGCGCTCAAACTCGGATATGGCTGCGGCTTTCAAATCCCCCGCAATGCCAAGCAGTTGGCATTGCGTAGCCGAAAATAAAAAAACACCCGAAAGGGTGTATTTTTTATTTTGGGCGAGAGGGGATTTGAACCCCTAAGTCCGTTAGGACATACGGTCCTGAGCCGTACGCGTCTGCCAATTCCGCCACCCGCCCGTTAACAAATTTTATTTATTGTTTAAGGCCATAAATTTGCGTACGAAGGCAACGATTAGGCCGATTAAAGCATAGAGTCCGAAAACTATAAAAACAATGTCTTGCGGATATTTGATAAATAAGATGATTAAAATTGCTAAGAATAAAAATTTACCGAGCGTAACTTTTCTGTTTTGATCTGTTCCTTTGCTTTTAAAAGATGCATAAGGAATATTTGAAACCATCAAAAGTGCAAGCCCCAAAGTTACAAAAGAAACTGCACTGAAAATATAAGGGATATAAACTTTAGCAATCGGTAAAGCGTGCCTTACACCCTCTAATTCTGAAGAAAATTCATAAGATAATGCAAGGGAAACTAAAACTGCTGCCGCAGCCGGTGTAGGTAAACCTGAAAAATGTTTTTTTGAGCCTTTGCCTGTATTTGCAAGAACATTAAATTTTGCTAAACGTATTGCCCCAAAAAGCATATATATAAAAGCAATCGGTGCACCGAAAGGTGTTTCCCTTAAAGCGATATAATAAATTAAAAAAGCAGGTGCTGCACAAAAAGAAATTAAATCTGCTAAAGAATCCATTTCAACGCCGAAGGAAGATTCTGCGTGTAATAATCTTGCAACGCGCCCGTCAAAAGCATCAAAGAGCATAGCAACACCGATTAAAACACCGGCAAAAATGAAATCTCCTTCAACAGATGCAAGTATAGAGAAAAACCCGCAGGTTATATTCCCAATCGTAAATAATGACGGTATTGTGACAATACCCATATGTTTAACTTTTTGAAAATTTACCATATTACCTCCAAAGCCCCATTACGGTAAGGCCGCCTTGTACGCATTGGCCTTCTTTGACTGTTAAAGTAACTTTATCTTTAGGCAAATACAAAGCAACCTGTGAACCAAAACGGATAAAACCGACACGCTGCCCGATATTAACTTTTTGGCCCTTTTCTACCCAACATTCAATACGTCTTGCGATAGCGCCTGTAATTTGCTCTATTGCAATTTGGCCCTTTTCGGTATTAAAGACAATTAAATTGCGTTCATTTCTATCTGCATTTGGGTTGTTTGCAAACAGAAAAGAGCCTTCCGTATATTTTGTTTCAACGACTTCACCGCTATAAGGTGCACGCTGAACGTGTACATTAAAAATTGAAAGGAACATGCGAACAACTATGGTATTAGGGTCCCCTTCTGTTTTGATTGAAAGAATAGTACCGTCAGCCGGAGCTGTTATTTCTGAACTATTAAATTCTGCTTTGCGATCCGGGTTGCGGAAGAAAAATAAAACAAAAAAAGTTAAAATCAAACAAATGTAAGAAAGAGGCATAAAGATACAATCTAAAAAGAAAAAGCCTAAAATGCAGAAAACTATAGCAGCGGCAAAAACCTTTATTGCTAATTTGATGCCTTGCGGTAAAACTGTGGCAACCCAAGCAAAAGTCTTTTTTAAGGTTATTATAAAATCTTCTAACATATTGCCTCCTAAAAAAAGAGCCGCTTTCTGCGGCGGCAATTTATTTTAAAAGTGTGGGCAGGGGGGGACTCGAACCCCCACGATCTTGCGATCATCAGATTTTAAGTCTGACGCGTCTACCAATTCCGCCACCAGCCCAACACATATATTTTAGCAAATTATGAAAGGAAAGTATCAAAAAATTTTTCACAACTTAAAGTTTTTATTCCTTCTTCCCTTAAATTATTTGTTATACCGCGGTCGTAAGTAACCACGCAAACACGCCGTGTGGCGTTTTTTAAATAGAGTGCTTGTTCTAAAATTACTTCATCAGCGGTTTGATCTTCCGAAAATAAGGCATCCACATTTTCCGGTGAAGTGGGGCCTATATTTCTAAATCCGCCATCAATAATTAAACGGAAAGTTGTCCCCTTAAAATCATCCGTGGCAGCATTATTTAAAGCCGAAACCAAAGCGCGCAAAGTTTTTTCCTCATCTTTCTGGGGAACTTGCAGAAAACTTCGCAAAAAATTTAGAGCATCTATTAGGTAAATCGTAGGTTTTGTAGAAATCATTTATTTGCCTTGATTAAAGAAGATAGACCAAATAAAATCAAATCCGGTTCATAAGAATCAAAAATGTTTTCATTTTCAAATAATCGGCCAAGCCCGCCGGTACCGATAATCATAAATTTTTCTTTCTTAAAACATTCTTGTTCTAAACGTGTTATAATTTCTTTAACAAGTCCGATAGTGCCAAGCACCAAACCGGTTTGTATTTGTGTTTCGGTAGTAAGGCCTGCGGCATTTTTAGGTTTTTTAATTTCTACGGTGGAAAGTAATGCAGTCCCACCTGCTAAAGCCTTCATTGAAAGCATAGGCCCGGCAGAAATTGCACCGCCTAAATATTTGCCGTCTTTTGCCACGGCATCAAAAGTTATTGCGGTACCGAAATCTATAATTATTAAATTGGTTTTCGGATGTAGATAAAAAGCGCCTTCGATATCGGCAATTCTGTCTGCACCGAGGCCATTTAAAGTACCATTATCAAAGTAAATTTTTGTTTTTATTTTTTCGTCTATAACGAAAGGGTTTAAACTGAAATATTTTTTTATTGAATGTATAATTGAACGTGTAATAGCAGGTACTACCGAAGATATTGCAACCTGTTTTATTTCTTTAGCCTTAATTCCGTTTGCGGTTAAAGCATTTAATAAAAATACTCCCAGTTCATCTGCGGTAACCGCACCGTTTGAAGTATGGCGGAACCTCGTTTTAACCTTGTTATTTTTTAAAACCCCGCAATATATTTGTGTGTTTCCTACGTCTATTGTAAGTAACATAAGCCCTCAATTCTTTTTTAAAATTTGTTTTGCAATTTCTTTAATAAAACTATCATCATTTACGTCTTGAATTCTTTTAAAAACGGCTAATGCTTTTTGTTTTTTACCTTGCATTAAAAGAGATACACCCTCAATAAAAACAGCAAGTTGGCTATTAGGGTTTTGTTTTTGATACTCCTTAATTTCTTTAAAAACTTCTTTTGCCATATTTTCTTTATAGGCGTTCCAGAGCAAAGAAGTTAGTAAAATATCATCCCTGTTATTTGATAATTTTAGTGCTTTATTTATATTTTTATTTGCTCTTTCTTCTTCTTTTAGAGCACGATAAATTTTGGCGGTTAAGAAGTAAATATCAGGGTTATTTTTATCAATCTCTTGTGCTTTTTGGGCATATTCAAGCGCTATATCTTGATTGTTTGATAAGAAATTTGCCATTGCATAATCATAATAAACAGTTTTATCTTTTTCATTCTTTTGACCTAAATAATCATCAAAATATTTTCGTGATTTTGATAAAAAACCTATTTTTAAATAAGCCCTACCTAGCCCGAGTAGAGCATCGGAATTATCATCATCAAGTTGCAAAACTTTATTATAAAATTCTATAGATTTATCATACAATTCTGTTTTGTAGTACAAGTCCGCCAAAGCCAAGTTAAGCCCGATATCTTTAGGCAAAACTTCCAATGCTTCATTATATGTTAACAAAGCGTGGTCGTAATCATTAAGGGCCGCATAAGCATCACCCAACACTAAATAAATGCGGCGCGTCCTACGTTTTGGAGCTTCCTGATTTTCCGATAAAAACTTTTGGCTTATTTCTATTGCTTCTTGGTAATTACCTTTTGCATAAGCCTCGCGGGCAGCTGTAATTTTTTGTTTTTGATCAAATCTTTTTGTTAATCCTAAAATTGCATTACTTTGCAAGGGTAAAAATAAAATAATTAAAATTAACGAAAGTATTTTATTTAAAGACATAATTTACCCCGCTAATAATCAATTTTTCTTTAAGTTTAGGAAGTTCCTGATAAGCAGATGACGCACCGATTTCTATTGCTAGATTTGTTTTAGAACGGTCTGAAGAACCAATTTCGCCCACTCTTGAAAGGATAACGAAGTCTGCTTGATGTTCTGAATCTTCCGTTAATACTGCACCCCTTAAATCCCCGATTCTTAAAACATAGCCCATTACATTTGTTGGCTTACTACCGGAAAAATTCGGTAAAGCATAAACGGCAATTATGAAATCAGCACCCATTTTTTTAACTAAATCTACGGGCATATAATCTACGATACCACCATCTACCAAAAGCCTTTGCCGATACTCAACAGGTTCAAAAACACCTGGTAAATTCATACTCGCTCTTACGCCTAAAGATAGCGGCCCGCTATCGAAAACGACCTTTTCCCCGGTTTTGATATCTGCAGATACGCAAGCAAAAGGTATGGGCAAATCTTCATAATTTTTTGAACCTACTTCTTTATCAATAAATTCTTGGAATTCTTCCGAAGAAAATAATTTCTCGGCAAACAGATATTTTAATACGCCGCCGATATTAAAATCTCTTGAAATGTAATTTGTGTTTATGTTGGTTACCAGGTATTGTAAATGTTCCAAGGGTAATCCTGCGTTATATAAAGCACCGACTATGCACCCCATAGAAGTACCTGACATATAATCGATAGGCAAACCTGCTTCCGATAGAACTTCCATTACCCCGATATGCGATGCTCCACGTAGGGCGCCTGCAGATAAAGTTACACCTATTGTAGGGCGTTTATCCTTTGGAAGTTGTATAAATTCTTGCCAAGCAAAATCGCGCAAAATTGCATCTTCTTCTGTATTATTTAAAGCAAAGGTATTTTGCCCCAAAAGGCAAAATAAAAACGTAAATAATAAAAATTTTGTAAGACGATAAAACATTTTATTTTAAATCTTTTCCTACTGCGTTTTCCAGGTTAGCAATAGCCATAAGATGTTCTTTTTGTCCTTCTAGACTTTTAACCCCGGCCTGATAATAATAGTTTAGCGATTCAAAAGTTTCTTTCAAAGAAGATCTGTCTTTCATAAAATTTTTAAACTGATTTCTGATTGTTTCCCAAGTTTTTATACGATTAGGAGTTTCCGTTTGCCAGAAATTTAAATTGTTATATGCTTCTAAAACTTGCATTCTTACGGTATCTTCCACTGCGGCTTGCCTTAAAACTGTTTGGCGTTGTTCAGCCCTTTTTTGTTTTATTTGCGTACTGTAATCATATCCGATAGGTAACTTAACAGCCAAACTTACCTGCATATTTTCTTGTTTTAAACTATCTACACCTTGTCTGTCATAAGAAGCACCGAGTAAAATATCCGGGTAACTGCGGGTTAAAGATAATTTAACTGCTATGTTATCCATTTCCACTTTATACATCGCACTTCTAACTTCCGGGCGGAATTCCATAGCCCACAAATTTAATTTTTTTAAATCGACGTCAATTGGATTATAATCTAAAGAACCTTCGAAGGAAACTTCACTATTAAATTCTTTATTTAAAACTTTAAGTAATTTTATTTTGGCTTTATTTAAATCTTCTTTTGCTTTTGCTGTTAAACTTTCAAATGAAGAAAGTTCTGCAGATACCAAAATTTTTTGTGAGAGGCTTAACTCCGTTGTTTTTGCTGCACGCTTTGCTTGGTTTAATACATCTTCTGCTAGTTTATTTTTTTCTTGCGCATATAGATATTCATAAAATGCCGTTTTGGCAGAATATATAACGTTATTTTTCGCGTTTTGATAACGGCTCTGGGTTTCCTTATTTGAAGCGCGTGCTAAATCTAATGTGCTTGAAATCCTACCCCCACCGTATATATATTGAACTGCCGTAATTCCTACACCGTAAAATAAATCATCTTTTTTATGACTAGGGTCAGACATTAAAATACGTTGCCCTATCATCTCCGGTAAAATCATTGGGTAATCTAAATTATATGCTGTTGCGGAACCATTTAAACTAAATTGCGGGAAATATAAAAATTTTGCTTCTTTTATGCGCTGTTGGGATATAATTAAATCTTGCTCGATTAAAAGCAAGTCATAACTATTTTCCAAAGACAAACGTATAACATTTTCTAAAGAAAGAGGCCTACCTTCATCGGCAGAGTATTTCAAACGATATTGTTGGGCTTGGGTAATTGCTGAAAAACAGAGGTAGATAAAAATGAAATAAAAAAGTTTCTTCATTTTTTATCCTCCTTTTTTGTGATTGTATCAAGCATAGAATTAAATTCTTCTTCTAAATCAGATAAAGCATCACCTTTACGTAATTTGACGCGGGCTTGTTTATCGCCTTTTTTTATTTCACGGCAAATTCTTTCAAAATGATATATCGGGCCGGCTATACGGTGTGAAAGCAGAGCAGAGATGATGGCCAGTAAAGCAAAGAAAATAGTACTTTTTATAATCAGAGGATAAATCAATTTAGGACCTTCCTCATAAACGCGTTGGAGTAAAACCGGGTGATCCTTAAAAATATCTTGTAAAAATGTTAGGAATTGATAACCGAATAGAACCATACCAAACAAGACAGATAAAAGAATAAACAAGATAAATTTTACTTGTAAATCTTTTTTTATAAAAATTGTTTTTCTGGTAACTTGTTGCATTTAACATCCTAAATTAATAAATAAAATTACGGATATCCCTGATATCGTCCGGTTTTGTTATTATACGCACATTTTTAAGATAATAGGCTTCTTTTTGTGCGGCGAAATCATTTTTGTCGTGGGGTAATTCTACTACGACAATATTATTTTCTAAGTTTTTCAAACTATATACTACTGCTAGGCGCCAAGTATCTATCCTGGCATTTTCATCGTGAACTTTTGGATTGAAGTGATTAACTAAAACCACCATACCCTTTTTTAAATCATAACCGTTAGATTGATAAGTGTTTATAATGGCATTTTTTGTTTTGACTTGAGTACCTTCTTTAGGCCCTGCTGCAAATTCAAGTTTGTAATTGCCGTTTTTATCTGGTCCGGAAATTTTCTTTGCAGGTGCATAATATGCATAAAATTTATCTTCATACATAAACGGTAAAAATGCATAACGTCTTAATTTTTGTTCGTAAGAAAGATTTGGGTTTCTGTTGTATGGTTCGTTATGGGAACAAGCACAGAAACCTCCTATAATCACACAAAATAAAACTGGTAAAATAAATTTTTTCATTTATATTCTCCGTAAATATTATTTCCTTCAAAATCTTGAGCGACAATCAAGGGCAAGTTGTCAAACCGAACTTCATATATTGCTTCAGGCCCAAGTTCCGGGTACAATATAATTTTACTATTTTTTGCGCTGTTTCCGCCCAATGCCCCTAGCCCACCGAGTGCCGCGAAATAAATAACTTTACCGCGCATACAGACATTTACTTCCTTTGAACGCGTTCCCTTGCCTATAATACCAATTATACCTGTTTTTTTGATAAATTCCTTACAAAATTTGTCCATCCTGGAACTTGTAGTCGGGCCAATAGATCCGCTGGCTTGCCCCTTTTTCTTAGGGGTAGGGCCGGCATAATAAATTATTTTGCCTTTTAGATCTATGGGGAAAACTTTTTCTTGAAGTAATTTCTTATGGGCCATATCTCGCAAAACATATACTGTTGTGGTTAAAGAGACAAAATCTCGTACTTTTAATTTTTTTAAATCATCAAGGCCGGGGGTTGTTAATTTAATTTTCATAAAACTGCTCCTGCGTGTCTTGATGAATGGCAGCAAATATTTACTGCACAAGGTAAACTTGCAATATGGCAGGGGGCATATTCTATGTATACTTTTAAGGCAGTAGTTTTTCCTCCAAAACTTTGCGGACCGATATTTGTTTTATTTATTTTTGTTAAAATTTCTTGTTCAAGTTTTTTATAATTTAAATTTTTATTCGGTTTGTTCCTGAGTAATGCTTGTTTTGCAAGCAGCGGCGCGGTTTCAAAATTCCCACCAAGGCCTATTCCTATTATAAATGGGGGGCAGGCACTTGCGCCAGCCTCGTTAACTACAGACAAAATAAAATCAATAATTTCTTGTTTGGAAGCAGTCGGGTTAAACATTTTTATTTGGCTTTTATTTTCTGCCCCGCCGCCTTTAAGCATTAAAGTTATTTTTAATTTATTTCCTTTAACTATTTTATAATGAATTATTGCAGGGGTATTTGTTTTTGTGTTTTTTCTTTCAAAAAGCGGTTCTGAAACTATGGACTTTCTTAAATAATTTTTTTCAAATCCTTTTTTTATACCGTCTTGTAAGGCCTTTTCTAAAGAGCCATCAATTTGTAATTGTTGTCCTATTTCTACAAATAAAACTGCAGTTCCTGTGTCTTGGCATAGGGGGAAAATGCCCTTGCTTGCTATTTTTGCGTTTTCCAAAGTTAATTTTATGATTTCTTTAGCAAGACCTTTCTCTTGTTCGTATGCTAAATTTAGAGGTTTAATAACATCTTGCGGTAATAAGTATGCGGCTTTGTGGCACAGATCTGCCACAGTATCAGTAATCAAACTATTTTTTATTACGCGCATAAGCAATTGTTTCCTTCAGAGATTTTGATATAAGTTCTTTTGGAAATTTTTTTATTAATTTGCTTTGTGTTAGAAATTCTAATTCTTGTTTATTTTGCAAAATATCTTGTTTAACTGTGTTATACACTTCCGCAGGTGTAATTTTGATTTGATTTATATTTTCTTTTATCGCTTGCGCGGCAACTGCTTTTGCCGTTAGTGGATATAATTCATTATCTTGCATAAGCGGTAAAATAAAATCTTGTTTTAAACCTAAATCTTGTGCTCTTTTTGCAATTGCTTTTGATGCGGCAAGGGCCATAGTATCGGTGATGGTTTTTGCTCTACAAAGCATAGCACCCTTTAAAATGCTTGGAAAACATAGCGAATTATTAACTTGATTTGGGTAGTCCCCACGCCCGGTTGCTATGATATAGGCCCCATGTTTTTTTGCAACTTCCGGGTAAATTTCCGGCACGGGGTTCGCGCATAAAAATGTTATAGGTTTTTGGGCCATAGTGGAAATTAATTTAGGATCAAAAGTATTTGGCCCCGGTTTTGATAAAGCGATAATTACGTCAGCATTTTTAAAAGCCTTTTCTTGTGTTTGTACCTGGTTTAAGTTTGTTTTTTTACATAAATCCCATTGTATAAAAGCAGTTGGATTTGCCCTTATATCCTGGCGTTTTCTACTTAAAGCACCCTTACTGTCAAACATAATTAAACTTCTGGGATTAGCACCGCTTAGAAGTAAAAATCTTGCTACTGAAGTGTTTGCCGCGCCTGCACCTATTAAAACGATTTTTACATTTTCTATTTTTTTGTTTACAAGTTTTAAGGCATTTATTAATCCTGCAATTATTATGCAAGCTGTTCCTTGCGCGTCGTCGTGCCAAACAGGTATATTGCAATTTTTACGTAAATCTTCAAGTGCTAAAAAGCAATTAGGTTGGCTTATATCTTCAAGGTTTATAGCGCCGAAACTTGGTGCTAGCATCATCACAAAATCTATTAATTTTTTAACACTCTTACGGCCTAGTTCGTCACGGTTATCTATGCATAAAGGTACGGCTTCTAATCCTCCTAGATAATTCATAAGCAGCGCTTTGCCTTCCATTACACCAAGGCCACCGCTTGGGCCGCAATCGCCGTCACCTAAAACACGGGTACTGTCGGTTACGATAGCCACTCTGTTTGCTCGGTTTGTATATAGAAAAGAATTTTGCTGGTCTTTTTTCGTTTCAACGGATACTCCGGATACACCGGGTGTATACCAAAGATCAAAAAAATCTTTATCCGTAAGAGGAACTTTGACTTGGGTTTTTAATTTGCCTTTATAAAATGCATGCAATTTTAAGGATAAATTTTTTAAAAAATAAGTGTACAGTTCCGCTTGTTTTTCTTGCGGAAGATTTTTTATTTCTGGTTCTGTTAAAAACTGTTTTTTTAAATTTAATGGCATATTATTTTTTAGGCTGTATTATTTTATCGCCCTTCTCATAGTCTTTAATTACTATGGGTTGCGGTTCTTTCGGCTGATTCTTTTCTAGGTTTTTTTGCCCTTGTTTTGTTAAAGTCTCTACCAATTTGGTATTTTTTTGTATCTGTTCCGGATGTAAAGAATTAATTTTGACATCATCTTCCGTTACAGTAGTTAAAGCAGATCCGTTGGGCAAATAATGTGTGGACTCTTGGTCAGAGATATATAGTAAATTAGTTTTTTCCTCACTTACCAACTTGCCGACTTGGGTTTTATCAATTACTATTCCTTGATAATATACACCGTTTTTTTCCATATATTGTACGGGGTAATTTTCTAATTGTTTTGGGTTTTTTAGCCAATATGAATTGTTAGGATCAGTAAGAATAAAGACTTGTTTTTCGTCATCAGTAGGGAAAGCAAGTATAGTATGCGTACCATCATTTTCTTCCTCAGAAAGAGAATAGAAATTGTCCAGATGATCTGTAAGTGTTTTTGCGACGGACACATCATCAGTAAGAGAGTAAGTGACACCCTCCAGAACTTTTGATAAATTATTTTCCGTTTCGCTGGGGCCTATTATGTGGACTGTAACAGGTTGATCTTTAGTATTCCTTATGCTTTGTTCCTCGTTTAATTTAGCAGCCACAGGGTAGAAATTCCTATCTGTGGATATAATATTTATATCTGTTTTATTGCTTTGAGTTGTTATTTCGTTTAATTTATCTTTAAAAATATCAAAATCAGATTCTTGAGGAATATTATTAGTGATAGTGGAAGATGGCTCCACTATCAGAGGGGCGCTATCGCAACTTAAAGCACCACTCGGTACGACATTAATAATATTATCCATATTGATTTGGGGGACAGATTCATCAATGGATATTTCTGATCCACAATTAAGTTGATGAATTTTATCAGCATAATTTTGTGCAAAATCCGGATCTCCAGCAACAATGGTTTCACTAACTTCGGGATCTGACGGAGGGAGAGGTTCCTCACTAGGGTTATTTGGGGTTATTTCATTAGGAATATTATTATTATTGCTGTTTAAGAAACTATTAACAAAAGAATTTTGAAACGGCTTATTAATATCAATACCTTGCCCTATTCCGCCATTTTTTATTTTTGAATTAAGTAAATTATATGCAGCATGCATATCTTTTAGAGATGCAATTGCAACATCTGATGCTGTTACATTACTGTTATCTAAATTAGGTTTTGTGTTATCATACTTCTTGGTACTGTTATCTGTTTTGCTGTAATTTTTTGTTTGTCCGGCGGTTCTATTTCGATTTTGTGCTAAATAAGTATCGATATCGGTTGAAAATTCATTAGGTAAATTGTCTTCATAAGATACTGTCAAATTGCCTTTTTCATCCGCGAAATAAAGGGCCTTTTTGCCCAAATTTTTTGCAATACGGGAGTGATATCTGCTCAAAGCACCTTCTATGTATTTTCTATTTGCATTTGCTGGGTAAGTGCCGTTTTTATAAAATTTGCCGTCATAATAATATCCCTCTTGAGTCGGTTCTAATGTTAAGCCATCTCTTGTTAAAACTGTTCCTTTTTGTAAATTTACGGTATTATCTTCCGGTTTTGTAGGGGAATTAGCAGCAGTGGAATATGTGTCTATATCATCTTCATAATCTGCGGAGAAGAATAAATCCCCAGCTGAAATATCGGTGTTCTGACTTGCTATTTCTGCATTTGGTCCTTTTTCATCTTCATTTTCGTTTCCATTATTTTTTAGGATTTGTGGCGTTTTTTGATTATTTGCAGATACAAACACAGGGGTATCCATCTTGTAAAATTTTTTCACTTTATGCACATATTTATCTAATATGTTTTCCTTTGGGAAAATGGGTAATGGGCTGTCTTCATGTGAATATACACTTTCTTTTTTAAGTATTTTAAAGTCATTATTCTCCGGGAATATTAATGGTAAAAATAAAAATATAACCAATGCGAGCACTAAAAAACGTGAAATATTCTTAAAATCAAATAAATTTCTAAATTTCATAAAATCTCCACTCTTTATTATAAACCTTCATATAAATTATAAGACAATATTAGCAAGTTGACAAGGGTCTTTTGGCCCCAATCATCTTTTTGTTTTGATTTGCGCTTGTTTGGCTTGGGCCAAACGTGCTAAAAAATCTTGTTTTACTTTAATTTGTGCCTGCAACGGCGCAGATTTTAAATGACATATTGCAATAGCGGCTGCATCTGCTACATCATCAGGGTTTAGCATTTCTTTTAATTTGAGCGTGAGTTGCACCATGCGTTGCATTTGCTTTTTATCTGCTGCACCACTGCCGGTTATTGTTAATTTAACACGTTTTGCAGGATATTCAAACACTTCTAAATTATTTTGTGCCATTGCAAGCATTATTACCCCACGTGTTTGAATTGTATGGGACATTGTCATCGCGCGTTTTAAAAAAAACATTGCTTCAAGGGCTGCTACTTCGGGTTTAAATTCTTGAATTACTTTTTGTATTTCTTCGTAAGTTTGTTTTAAGCGTATTTGGAAAGGTAAATCTTTATCGGTATGTATAAGCCCTGCAGCAATTAAAAAAGCCCCGGTTGGGCCGTTTTCAACAACAGCCCAACCGGTTCTGTCTAAACCAGGGTCTATACCCAAAACTCTATTTTTCTTCAATTTTGGCTAAAACCTCTTCAGAGATTTTATCGTTAGAATAAACCTCTTTTGTGTCATCGTGTTCGTCTAATGTTTCAATTAAACGTACGATTTTTGAGGCTGCTTCCACGTCTGTTACTTCCACTTCGTTAGATGGTAACATCGTAATTTCAGCAGAAGCAAGTTTGATATTTTTGCCTTCTAAGGCTGCCTTAACTGCATCAAAAGTTTCAGGTGCGGTGATTACTTCAAAACCTTCTGCTGAAGTCTTAATATCTTCAGCACCGGCTTCTAAAGCGACGTCCATTAAAGTTTCTTCGGTAGCATCTTCTTTGCTTACTAAAATAACGCCTTTTTTGCTGAACATATAAGAAACACAACCTGAAGTACCTATTGCACCGCCGTGATTTTGGAAAATTTTGCGGATTTCGGCAAAAGTTCTGTTTTTGTTATCTGTTGTACACTCTACGATAACAGCAACGGAATTTGGGCCGTAACCTTCATAGGTGATTTCTTCATAAACTGTACCGGGAAGTTGCCCTGTACCTTTCATGATTGCACGTTTTACGTTTTCAGCAGGCATGTTTGCTGCTTTAGCATCATCAACTGCTTTACGTAAGCGAGCATTGCTGCCAAGGTCAGCGCCACCGATTTTTGCGGCGATGGTAATTTCCCTAATAAGTTTTGTAAATACTTTACCTTTTTTGGCATCTACTAAGGCTTTTTTGTGTTTAATACCTGCCCAATGTGAATGTCCACCCATAATAAAACTCCTTATTTAGCCTCTGGCTTTGCGCTTTCGGCAGTTTTTGTTTCTTCTTCATCTTCGGTTTCTTCTTCAAAAGAACCTTGTAAAAGTTGCCCTAAAGTCGGGCGCGGGGCCTGCTTTAAATATTGAGCAACTACTTTTCTGTTTTGAACTTGATCGAAACGTCTAATTGAAAGATTAACAACATAATTTGCGCCATCAACTCCGATAACCGCTACTGAAACAGTATCACCGATTTTACCTTCAAAACCTTCGGTATATTCTTGTGCGGCGATATAACCTTTAGTTTTATTTTTGGTACCGAGTTCAACTTCCAAACCTTCCGGTGTAACTTTGGTGATTGTGGCTTTTGTTGTACTCATATAGGGGTAGCGTCTCTTTAACATATCGGCAGGGTTCAAAAATAGTTGTTTAATGCCGAAAGTTAAATTGCCGGTTTCCGGGTCAATTGCTAAAATTTTTGCTTTGATGCGTTGGCCGCGTCTGTAATTTGTCAATATGACTTGAGGATCTTTCCAGGCAATATTTTCAAGGCTAACTAAACCTTCGATTCCGTGAAAGCGTAAATGGAGGCAGTCTTTACCGACTTTTGACACTACCACTCTCAAGGTATCACCTACTTTAATTTCCTTTAAAACTTCTGCGCGGCGGACTGATTCATCTTCTTCCAAAACTTGTTTTCTTGAAATAATAAGTTTTTGTTTTTCTTTTGAAAATTCAGCAATCAATGCTTTGATTTTTGCACCTTTTGGAAGGTAATGTTTATAAGCAGTGTGTAATTCAGATAAAGATAAAGGCATAAAACCCGGCACACCGTTTACTTCCACCTTATAACCGCCCTTCACGCAAGCGGTAATTAAACCCCGAACTCTTTGCTTGGCTTCGAAAGCCTCTTTACAACGAGCCCAACCTACAGTCTCTATGGCTTTTTTGTGGGATAAAACGCTATGGCGTTCATCACCGCCTTTTTTGATTAACACAGCGGTGACTGTGGAACCTACTGCAGGAACTTCTTTCCCTTCAAAATCACTTAAAGGGATAAGACCTTCCTTTTTGCTGCCAACATCAACTAGGACATTATCTTGTGAAACTTGAACAACTGTAACTTCCACAATCTCCTTCTTGTTTAATTTGTCCTGCATTTCATCTTGTTGGGCAAACAACTGGTCCATCGTCATCTCTTCGTTAATTTGGGTTGTTTGTGTTTCTTTCTTTTCAGGGTTTGTCATACTTAGTTTTTTTACCTTTTTTATACTTGATAAAAAAGGCGTATCCTCCATTAATTTTATTTTAACTTAATAATTTCTTGCATTACTGTGTCTGCAAAATATTGAAATTGTTCTTTGGTTTGTTTATCTTCCTGCTTTTTAAGCATAAAAGGTTTGCCTATTACTACTTTTAACTCCCTTGTAAAAGGCATTTTTTCTGTATTAAATACCCTTATAGGGACTACAGGTGCTTGGCAATGCCAAAGCAGAAAACCAATACCTGCTTTAGGCCTAATCGGCTTACCTGTTTTTGAGCGTGTTCCTTCCGGAAAAATAAATAGGGCTTTACCTTCTTTTATAACTTTAAGGGCTCTTTTTATTGCTTGCATATCCCCGCCCTTTCTATACCTATCTACTGGGATGAAACCAAAACTTTTTAACATCGCTCCGAGTAAAGGAACACTTAAAATTTCTTTTTTGACTACATATATAGGGTCTCTTTTCAAACCTATAAATCCACCTACAAGGGGGGGGTCGAAATTTGATACGTGGTTACATGCAAACACCACCGCCCCGGTTTGAGGGATATTATCAAGCCCTATAATTTCCAATTTATAGAAGATGCGGTAAAACATCCTCGCACTAAATTTTACCAAATTAAGAAGCATTTGTGTGGCTTAACTCCAAAACTTTATTTATTACTTCCTCTAAAGTAAGAGCGGAAGTGTCTATCAAAATTGCATCTGCTGCCGGCTTTAAAGGGGCGGTTTTACGGGAGGAATCCCTTTCATCACGGGAAATTATTGACTTTAAAATTTCCTCATAATTTGCTTCCTGCCCTTTTTCCTTTAATTGTAAAACACGTCTGTTAGCACGTGCTTCGGCAGACGCAACCATATAAAATTTTAAATCAGCATTTGGGGCAATAACCGTGCCGATATCACGGCCTTCCATAACAAGGCCGCCTTCTTCTGCCAAGGCTTTTTGTTTATTTGTTATAACGGCCCGTGCTTTCGGTAAAGCAGAAGTTATGCTTGCTGCACGGCCCACTTCTTCGCTGATTAAAGCATCTCCTAAAAATTGGCCGTCAACCAAAACTTTCAAATTGCTATCGGCTTCCCTTTCAAATCCCCAAACTATATTTTTGGCAATTTGAAAAACGGCTTCTTCATCTTGTAAATTAACGCCGCTTTTTAAGGCTTTCCAACCCAAACAACGATACATTATACCGGTGCTTAAAAAGCCAAGATTATATTTGGAAGCAAGGGCTTTACCAACTGAGGTTTTACCAACCCCGGCAGGTCCATCGATAGCAATAAGAAGTTTTTTACCTTTCATATTATAGTTTAAATCCGTCGACTTCAGCCCCTTTAACTAAGAGTTTTATAGTTTCTGGGGATGTTGAATAAGACAAAGCATCATCTAAAGTTATTTTACCTTGTGAATATAAACGTGCCAAAGATTGGTCGAATGTATTCATCCCATAATAATCACCGTTTAACATTGCTTTGTTGATTTCAGAAAGTTTGTTATCTTCAATACTATTTTTTATTTGCCCTGTCGGAAGCATAATTTCTAATGCGGGAATCATTCCACCGCCCACTTTGGGAAGTAATCTTTGACAGATAATACCTTTAATCAAGTCTGCCAATTGGAAACGTATTTGCCCTTGTTGTTCCGCAGGATACGCTTCAATTATACGGGATATAGTTTGTACAGCATCAATAGTATGTAATGTTGAAAACACCAAGTGGCCCATTTCTGCAGCCAAAATAGCAGCGCGGATAACTTCTACGTCCCTTAATTCGCCCAACATAATAACATCTGGGTCTTGACGCATAGCATATCTTAATGCAGAGGTATATGATAGTGTATCGGTTCCTAAAGACAACTGGCTTACTATGGCTTTTTGTTCCATATGTACGAACTCAATAGGATCTTCAACAGTTAAAATATGGCAGGCTCTGGTTTTGTTTATTTCATTTATCATTGAGGCTAAAGTGGAAGATTTTCCTGACCCGGTCATACCGGTTACTAATATGATACCTCTTCTGTTTTCAGACATTTTTTTCAAAGTTTCGCCGGGTAAAGATAATTCTTCAAAGGACGGAATTTGCAAAGGTATGTGCCTGACAGACATACACATTTTACCTGATTGCCTGTAAATATTGAACCTAAAACGACCGTGTTCTTTAGCATCCAAAGCAAAGTCAACACTTAAGTTCCTTTCAAGAAGTTTTTTGTCCTTTTCTGACATTATCGCAGAGGCTATGTTTTTGACTTCATCATTTGTTAAGAAACAATTTTCTATAGCCCTTATTTTGCCTTCCATACGAACAAAGACATTAGAGTTTCCCCTAATATGAAGACCTGTGGCTTTATTATCTACCACGGTTTTGAGTAATGTATTTAAACTGACTGCCATATTATCTAACCTCCTGATTTAGCCGCTTTATAGCGGGTAAGTGTTTCCTAAAATCTATTGAAATCCAACGTCTTGATTCTTCAGTTTTTACTGCTTTTACCGGTATTTTTAGGTTGGAATCTTTTGGAAAATTTGTTGCAATAATAACAACTTTTAAAGAATCTTTATCCAAATTTTCGTCGTAAGTTTTACCTATTTTAACAAGTGCTGAACTGCTTATATACGGTCTTACGGCGTTCATAACATCCTTTTCCTCACTCATGGCAAGTTCGCCCGAGTAGTTAAAAGATACAAGTAAACCTTTTGCACCCGTAATATTTTTGTTTTCCAAAAGTGGGGAAGTTAATGCTTGTTTTAAGGCTGTTATATGCCTATTGGGGCCGGAAGCCTCACCTATGCCTATAAATGCACAACCTGAATGTAGCATTATACGTTTTAAATCGTTGTAATCGATATTCATTTCACCGGGTTTAATGATTACTTCGGAAATACCTTTTACTGCTTTTAAAAGTACATCGTCAATATACTGGTAAGCGACAGGGCTTGGAGTTTTTTTATCTATAATTTCGAAGATGGAATCATTAGGAATGATTAAAGTGCAGTCCGCATACTGTTGTAATTCTTCAATACCTTTTTTTGCTCTTTCTTCTTTTATATAACCTTCGTATTGAAACGGACGTGTTACTACCGCGACTACTAAAATGTTATCAGCATATTTTTCTTTTGCTACCCTTGCCAAAACAGGGGCAACACCCGTGCCTGTACCGCCACCCATACCGGCGGTAATAAATAAAAGATCTGTATTGGAAATTAAATCTTTGAGTTCGGTGATAGATTCCTCAGCTGATTGTTTGCCAAGTGCCGGGTCCCCACCGACTCCAAGACCTTTAAGTGATTTGTTACCTACCTGTAAAAGATAAGGGGCTTTGTTACGCCTTAAATCTTGAGCATCGGTATTTACTGCAATAAAATCTACATCGGCGATACCAGCTTCCATCATGTGGTTTATGGCATTTCCGCCGCCACCGCCGATACCTACACATTTAATTCTGGCTTTTTTGCCTTCAAGGTTTTGTAAAGTTCTAAAAGTTGCCTCAAACTGATTTTGCTTTTCCATATTAACCGCCAAAAAAATCTGAATTTCTAAAGAAGTTTTTAATAGCTTCTATTATTTTATTAAAAAATCCTTTGGAGTGAGAACTGCCCCTAGATGTCTCTATCATTTCCCTTTTTGCTACAAAATATGCCAAAGAAACAGCGGTAGCATATTTAGGACTTAAAAATTCTTTATCACATTCCACTAAATCTCTTTGAACAGTAGAGCAAACAACTTCTTTAATATTTAAACTTGTGCGGGCTTGTTCCTGTATACCCGGTAAAAGTGAACCACCACCCGTTAAAACTGCCGTACTGGCGAAATCAAAAAAACCGCTTTCTTGCATTTTATCTCTTACTGCATCAAAAATATCTTGAACACGCGGACGGATGATATCAAGTAGATAATCGCGATTTATTTTTGTTTCCTTTTCGCTATAGATAGGAGTGATTGTAATTTCCGTCTCCTCGTTATAATCTCTTGGAAAAGCAGTTCCATAATCTATTTTTATTTTCTCCGCTTCTTTGTGGGATATGCGCAACTCTTTTGCGATATCTCTTGTAATTAAATCAGAACCTAAATTAATATCGTAAGAGCATCTTAAAGCGCCATCAACATAAATTCCGGCAGAAGTGTTGTCTTTACCTAAATCTATTATTAAAGCACCCATTTCTTTTTCTTCCTGTGTTAAGACGGCATCTGCCAAGCAAAGTAAGCCATAAAAACGACCTGTAATATCACATTTTGCACGGTCAAAGGCCTTGTTTAAATTGTTAAAAGTTGCAGTTAAACCTGTGGTAATATGTACATCTACGTCTAAAGAAGTGGCTTCCATGCCTTCGGGGTTTCTAACAGGTTGCCTGTCAATGTAAAAACCTTGCGGGACAGTGCTTAAAATTTCTGAATTATTTTTTATTGGAATACTTTTTGCCGCAGCAATAGCATGTTCGATGTCATCAATATTAATTTCTTTATCGGCACGGGCGATATTAAAGGTGCCTTTGCTAGTAAAACTTTCAATATGTTCACCACGCAAAGCGATGTATAAAGCATTGATATCTGCTTGTGTGGCTTCTTCCAAATAATTTATGGTTTCGATGATTGTTGCGGTAGTTTCACGGATATCTGTTACGATACCACCCTCAAGGCCTTCGCAGTTTAATTCTTTACCGGCTAATATTTTTAATATATTTTTTTCTTGGTCTAATGTCGCGGCAACAGCAGTTATTTTTCCTCCGCCGATATCCAATGCCGCTATTAAATTTTGTTTTGCCATTTTACAAATCCTTATAGTCCTGTTTCAAGTAAACTTTACCTTTACCGAAATAAGTAAAATCTACGAAATACGGGAGGGTAAAATTTTTCCCCTTTGAAATTTTAAAAATTTCCGCCAAAACGGAAAGTTGTTTTTTTACCTCTTTAAAATCTTTCAATTTAACGAGGCCGAATTTAGTTTCAAATTCAGCAGTCTGTTCATTTAAATTTATTGAAATATTGTTTGTATTTCTTAAAGAGTTTAATTTAATCTCTTTAATAAATTGTACCAATTCTTTGGCCAAAATTTCACTTTCTATTTTAGCATTTAAATAGACATTAAGAAAGCCCCCTTTGTCTTGTGGGTCATCATCTTGGAAAATTTGCCCTTCTTCCGTCATAAAAAAGTTGTCTTGCGGTGTGTAAATTTTTGTAAATGGTTCATATTTTGTGGCAACAACTAAAAGTTCTTTTGTAAAAAATCTTCTTGCGACTTTCACACTTTTCACGTATTTTATATTTTCATTTAAATAATTTTCTAAATCTAATACTTCTCTTTTTGAAAGTGTGGTATCTAAATTTATCTTTTTATTTTTGATTTGTTTTTCTATTTGCTCTTTAAGTTTTTCAGTCGGTGCAATTATATTTATTGTTTTTATTTGGTAGGTCAAAACCGAAGGCAGTTTTATGTTTTCAAAATAGGAGCCTTTTTGATACCAAAATAGGAATCCGCCCTCGGCTAAGGCCAAAACCGTCAAAAATATTGCTATTTTTTTGATACGGTTTTTGCGGACATTACGCCTATTTATAGGCCCTCTGAATCTTTTTTTAACCGGTGTATAAGAGTACATTTTTTCCCTATGTACATTATATAATATTAGTTCGCGTTTGGGAAATAAAAAAGGCCTGTTTTAAACAGACCTATAAAATAAAAACGCCCCCTAGGAGAATCGAACTCCTCTCACCAGATTGAAAATCTGGTGTCCTAGCCGATAGACGAAGGGGGCAAATTGCGCTCTGTGAGACTTGAACTCACGGCCTCCCGCTTAAAAGGCGGATGCTCTACCACTGAGCTAAGAGCGCTTGAAATCGATTTTAAAGAGCAAAAAAATATTGGGTTTAAACCCAACACCTATATTATAACAAATTTTTTAAAAGGTGTCCAGCATTTTATTTTGGCTGTTAAAAGCCGGGTGGAAAACCTGAAAAACCTAACACAAATATTATACCAAATTTTTATATGTTTAGGAAATCCCCGTCGTACGGCGCAAATGTTTTTGTAAAGTAAACACTTGCAGCAACCAGTGCTTCATCACGTTTTTCAAGTGTATCATAATCATCTGCTTTAAAATGAATCAGTGCCAAAAGTTTTGCTTTTGCTTCAGCTGCTGCTTGGGCTGCTTGCTCCGGTGTTAAGTGATGATTGCCCATTGGTTTGTTCGGTAAAAATGAACATTCCGTAATCATTAAATCAGCATTTTCAGAAAGTTTTATTAAGTTCTCGCAAGGGCCGCTGTCAAGTGCAAAAGTTAAAATTTTATCTTCTGTAGTTATGCGAAAGCCGATAGTTTTAACAGGGTGTACGAGTGGTAAATATTCAAGTTTAAAAGGCAAATTTTTTGCTTTTGAAAGCGGTACAATTTCCGTCGGCATTTTTAAATCTTTTGGGGCCGGCATATAAGGCAAGCGCATAATGTTTTGAAGGTCTAACAGCGATGAATCTTCCACCAAAATTTTCATACCTTGTTTGAATTTAAAAAGCGGTAAAACTTGCAAACCTTCAATGTGATCTAAATGCAAATGTGTAAGAAGTAAAAATATAGGTTTATCTTCTTTAATTAAATCGTGTGCTTTATATAAACCGCCACCGGCATCTAAGATTATGTAAGCGTCTTTTGTGTCAAGGAAGACGCAAGTTGAGTGGCCTGTGTGGGTGTTGAACCAGCCGTTTGTTCCCAAAAAAGTTATTCTCATTTTTTACCTCAAAAGTGTGTGTTTTTACATTCAAAATATTACAAGTATTTTACAAAATTTTTTGTTAAAAAATAAAACCCCAAAGTAAGAACTTTGAGGTTTTATTTTAGAATATTCAATCAACTATTCCCCTAAGATTTCTTTGGGGGTGTTGATAATTGCTTTTCTTAAGAAAGGCTTTTTGATTAATTCTTTCTTTAAAGATTCATCACGAAGTTTGTTTCTGTATTTAATGCTTTCAAAAGAGTAGTGAAACTTTGTGTGAATATCATAAGTACCGTTGCAGATTGCGGCAACGTCTTCTGCGAAAACTGCTTCTTCATCAGTTGGAATTACAAAAACTTTTACTTTGGAATCTTCCGCAGAAATTAAACTTTCGGCATTTCTTGTCATGGCGGCAAAGTTGCGTTCTTTGTCAACTTTTATGCCAAGGTATTCAAGTCCTTCCAAAGATTTTTGCCTGTAAACCGGCCCGCGTTCACCGACGCCTGCTGTAAATACAACTGCGTCAAGTTTACCGTTTAAAGAAGCGGAATATGCACCGATATATTTTTTAATGCGGTAGGCTTCCATTTCAATAGCAAGTTGACAGCGTGCGTCACCTTTTCCGGCATTGATTTCGACATCGCGCCTGTCTTGATATTTTCCGGTAATACCCAAAACGCCTGATTTTTTATTTAAAATTTTGTACATTTCAGCCGGTGCAATATTTTCGCGTTCCATCATTTGGAAAGCAACTGATGCATCGAAATCGCCGCAACGTGTACCCATAACTAAACCTTCAAGCGGTGTTAAACCCATTGAGGTATCAAAAGAAAGCCCGTTTTTAACTGCGTTCATACTTGAACCGTTACCGATATGGCAAATAATTAAATTGCAGTCAAAAGGGTTTTTACCAAGCAATGCCGCAGCGCGTTTTGCATTATATAAATAAGAAGTACCGTGTGCACCATATCTGCGCATTTTATATTTTGTATACCATTCATAAGGTAATGCATACATATATGAACTTGCCGGCATAGCCTGATGCCAAGCAGTATCAGCAATAACAACATGTTTGATATTAGGCATTACGGAAATTGCCGCTTCCATACCCATAACATTTGCCGGGTTATGTAAAGGTGCAAGTTGTGCAATTTCTTTTAAATAAGCAATAATTTCAGGTGTAATAATTTCAGATTTTGCAAGTTTACCGCCGTGAACTACGCGGTGGCCTACTGCGCTGATAACAGACATATCTTTAATAACGCCTATTTTTGGATCTGTTAAAGAACTCAAAACCTTTTCAATACCTACTTTAAAATCAGGGCAATTAAAAGTGACTTCATATTTTTCTTTGCCGGGGGCTTCTTGCGTCATTTGTGCATCACTGTAACCGACGCGTTCAATAAGCCCTACGGCTATATTCATTTTTTGGTCCCAATCAAAAAGATTGTATTTTATTGAGGAACTTCCGCAATTTAAGGATAAGATAATCATTTTTTTCTCCGTTTAATAAGTATATATATATTTTACAATATTTGCTTTTGATTGCTCAATTAATTGTATAATATAGTTATGAAACTCAGTAACACAGCAAACAATATAGGTGATTCACCTACTCTTAAATTAAATGCAAAAGTTGCAGCATTAAGGAAAGAAGGCAAACCCATCGTCCACTTAGGTGGCGGTGAGCCGGAATTCCCGGCCCCTATTGCTGCCGTTGAGGCTCTTGTTAAAAAAGCACAAAGCCGCAAAATAAAATATTCACCTGCTTCCGGCACGCCCGAACTTAAAAAGGCAGTTACCAAATTTACCAAAGATGTTTACGGAATAGATATAGAAAATAAAAATGTGGTAATTTCAGTAGGTGCAAAACAGTCAATTTATGATTTCTTACTCTGCACAGTTAACCCCGGGGATGAAGTAATCTACCCCGTTCCCTATTGGGTAAGTTACCCGGAAATGATAAAACTTGTCGGTGGCGTTCCTGTTGAAGCACGCCCCTCAAAAGGTTTACAAATTACTTTAGACGATTTACTTAAAAAAGTTACTTCAAAAACCAAAGCAATAATGATCAATACCCCTAATAACCCGAGTGGTTTAATATACTCTGAAAGTTTTATTAAAGGTATTGTGGAATTTTGCGAACAAAAAAATATCTGGCTTTTGACAGATGATATTTATAACCGCCTTGTTTTTGATAATGGTAGTTATATCAGCCCGTTTAAATATGCCAAAAACCCACAAAATATTTTGGCGGTTAACGGTGTATCAAAAGTATACGGCTTAACCGGGCTTCGTATTGGTTGGGGTGTTTCCTACAATACAGAACTTATTGCCGCAATGGGCCGCATGCAAGCACAAACGACATCTTGCAACAGTTCTCTTTGTGAAGCAGGTGCCTTAGGTGCTTTGGAAGGTGATCAGGGCGTTATTGAAGAACTCCGCAAAAATTTGGAACATAACAGAAATGTTTTACTTGGCGAACTTTCAAAAATTAAAGATATTGAAGTTTTTACACCGCAAGGAACATTCTATTCCTTTGTAAACATTTCCAAATATAACAAAAGTTCAATGGCATTTGCCGAATTTTTGCTTGATAAAGTTTTATTATCTGTAGTACCGGGTGCAAACTTTGGGGTGGACGGTTATGTCCGCATCAGTTATTGCGCCAGCGAAGAAAATATTCGTGAAGGTTTAAGGCGCTTAATCTGGGCTTTAGATAAAAATGCCACCGAACCCATAGAGATCGGCGGTAAATTAGTTAAAAAGGATTGGTAAGTATGAAAAAGATTAATGCATGTGCTTATGAAAGCAAATATGGTTTAGATAATATCGGTATCAAAACAAATAAAACCGTATATTGGAACTTAACTACCGAAGAATTATATGAGATGGCTATTGCTAAAGGTGAGGGTAATATCACTTATGGCGGTGCTTTTTGTACAGAAACCGGTAAATTAACCGGCCGTGCACCTAATGACAGATTCTTTGTAAAAACCCCGGAAGTTGAAGGCAAACTTTGGTGGAATAAAAGCAATAAAGGTATTGATGAAAAATATTTTGATATTCTTTTTGAAAAAGCCAAAAAGTATATGGAAAATATTGACCTTTTTGTACGTGATGCTTACGTTGGTTCAGCGGAAGCATCAAGAATGCCAATCCGCGTAATTTCAGAATATGCATGGCATAATATTTTTGCCCGCAATATGTTCATACAGCCTACACCGGAAGAAAGGCAAAATATCATTCCGCAATTTACAGTTGTCTTTTTACCTAATTTGAAAGCAGATCCTAAAACTGACGGTACAGAAAGCGAAACCGCAATTTTAATTAACTTCAACAAAAAGATTGTTTTAATTGCCGGTTCTGCATATGCAGGCGAAAGCAAAAAAGCAATTTTTACAGTAATGAATTATATGTTACCGCAAAGAGGCATTATGACAATGCACTGCTCTGCCAACGTCGGCAAAAATAATGACAGTGCTTTGTTCTTCGGCCTTTCCGGTACAGGTAAAACCACATTATCCGCTGATGTAAACCGCGGGCTTATCGGTGACGATGAACACGGTTGGGATGATGATGGTGTATTCAATTTTGAAGGTGGCTGCTATGCAAAAGTTATTAAACTTTCCGCAGAAGCAGAACCTCAAATCTATGCAACAACGCACCGCTTTGGCACTATTTTGGAAAATGTCGTCTTTGATGAAAACACCCGCACATTGGACCTTGACAGTGCCGCTTTAACAGAAAACACCCGCGCTTCTTACCCGCTTACCTATATTGACAATGCTGTTCCTTCAGAACGCGGACCTCACCCGAAAAATATCATATTCCTAACTTATGATGCTTTCGGTGTATTACCCCCGATTTCAAAACTTTCAAAAGAACAGGCAATGTACCACTTTATCAGCGGTTATACCGCCAAAGTGGCAGGAACGGAAAAAGGCGTAAAAGAACCGCAAACAACCTTTAGCACTTGCTTTGGCGGGCCTTTTATGGCACTTCATCCTTCCAAATATGCCGAACTTTTAAAGCAAAAAATTGAAAAACATAACGCAAACTGCTGGCTCGTTAACACGGGCTTAGTAGGGGGCCCCTATGGTATTGGTAAACGCATAAGTATTAAATATACCCGTGCGCTTTTAAATGCCGCCTTAGACGGTAAACTCGCAAAAGTTAATTTTGTAAAAGATACAGTGTTTGGTTTTGAAATTCCTTGCGAATGCGAAGGTGTTCCGTCAGAAATTTTACAACCGGCAAATATCTGGCCCAATAAGGATGAGTATTACAAAAAATACCAGGAACTTGCAGCGGCTTTCGTTAAGAACTTTGAAAAGTTTAAAGATGGCTGCTCTCAAGAAATTTTAAGTGCTGCACCAAAACTTGCAGAACTTGTTAAATAATATAGTACAATATAAGAAAATAAAAAATAAGGAGAATTATTATGGCAAAAGCAAACGCAACATTTATGAAACCGCTCACACCGAGCGCAGAACTCTCAAAGGTAGTTGGTTGCAACCCGTTACCGAGAACCGAAGTCGTTAAAAAACTTTGGGCTTATATCAAATCAAACAATTTACAAGATACAAACAATAAACGCATGATCAACGCTGATGATACTTTGAAATGCATTTTCGGCAAAAATCAAGTTAATATGTTTGAAATGACAAAGATTGTCAATACACATCTTAAATAAGTTGTTTAATCACATACCCCCACGCCTATTAAACGTGGGGGTATTTTTTGCCTAATTTTAAAAAATAATGTAAAATGGCTACGAGGTTACGGAAGTTATTTAGGGGGAATTATGAAAAAAGAACACAAAACAATAATTAGAAACGTCGCTTACGATTATAAAATTTCAGATTTTTTAAAGCAATTAAATAAAGGCGCTTTTCTAACTACACAATATGCCGGGGAAAATAATGTTATGACTATCGGTTGGGCACAAATCGGTATAATTTGGCGCAAACCGGTAATGATGGCATTAGTTCGCAAAAGCCGTTATACTAAAACTTTGCTTGACGGTTCAAAAGAATTTACTGTTTCCGTTCCTTTAAATTGTGACAAGCAAAAAGAACTTGCATATTGCGGTACAGTTTCCGGTAAAGACGAAAATAAATTTGAAACACAAAAACTCAAAATACTTGAAAGTGAAAAAATAAATACCCCTTGCATTGATATCCCCGGTTTGCATTATGAATGTATGGTGCTTTATCAAACCGAGATAAAACTCTCCGAACTTGATGATATAGTTAATGATACTTGGTATCAGGACGGGGACACCCACACAATGTATATAGCAGAAATTGTTAATACCCGTTCCATTGAATAAAAAATATTTGCATTTTCTCTTGTAATTTAATATACTCTATGGGACAATTTACAATTTTAGAGGTCTTTTATGGCAACAGATTTAAAGTTTTCTACCGCCGGGTTTCGCGGCACTTTGGGTGAAACTGTAACCGCCCACAATATTTACCGTTTGGCTTGTGCTATCGCTGAACATATTTTTACTGATCATTACTATGGTTTTGAAGGTGAAGGTTATAAAAAACATTTAGCGGAAAAAGGTTTAAAGTTTAAACGCCCGCTTGTTTTAGTGGGGGGAGATACGCGTTTTATGTCCCAAAATCTTGCAGATGTTGTGTGTGACGTTTTAACCACAAAAGGTATAACTGTACGCCGTGCAAAATACCCTTTACCGACGCCTGTTGCCGAATGGGCTGTTTTAAATGAAGGCGCAGTTGGTGCTGTTGTCATTACCGCTAGTGAGGGTGAATATACCCAAAACGGTCTTAAATGGATTTCCTATTACGGCGGTATCGCAAATAATGAAGTTGTTGCCGATATCGAAGCAAAAACATTACCTGCAAATATGGTAACACGTTCAATTACGGAGTTTGGTTATAAAAATGCCGCAGTAGCAGAACAAAATTTTAGGGATGAATATCTAAAACACTTAATGTCCTTCATTAATGTTAAAGCCATCAAGAAAGCAAAATTAAAAGTTGGTATAGATCCGCTTTACGGCGCTGCAGATAATTATTTCCGTGAATTTTTAACTAAAATCGGTGGTGTTGAAATATACGGCATTAACGAAGGCCGTGATGTATTGTTTGGCGGAACGGTTCCAAACGCAGGGCCTGTATCTTTAAAAGATTTGAGCAAACTCGTCGTAAGTAAAAAATTACATCTTGGTATTGCTTGCAATAGTGACTGTGATAAATTCGGTATTATCGGGCCTGATGGGGAGTGGATTTCCCCAAACCAAATTGCTCCTATTTTACTTGAACACGTTATCTTAAAACGTAAACAACAAGGGCGTGTTTGCCGCAGTTTGATAACAACACATTTAATTGATGAAGTCGCCAAAAACCATGGTATGACTGTTAGGGAAACGCCCGTCGGTTTCAAATATATTAATGAACTTATGATAAGCGGGCAATATATTTTCGGTGCGGAAGAGTCCGGCGGTATAGCAGTATCCGGAAATACTCCCGATAAAGACGGTATTTTGGCTTGTATGCTCGTGCTTGAAATGATTGCCATGAGCGGTAAAAATTTAAAACAGATTTTCAAAGACTTCTACAAAAAATACAAACCCTGTTATGATCAAAAAGTCAGTATCCCCAAAAAGGCTGTTGAAATAATGCAAATTATGGAAAAGTTAAATTTAAGGCCGCCACTCTCAATAAACAAAATGTCTGTTTGGCGTATTGATCAAAGTGATGGTTTTAAATTTATCTTAAAAAACGGTGCGTGGCTTGCTCTCCGCCCATCAGGTACGGAGAATTTGATAAGAATTTACGCCGAGGCTAAAGACCCGAAACTTCCCGGTACTTTAATTGCTGAGGCTAAAAAGATAATTGCAAACTTATCATAAATAATACAGGGGGGTATTATGAAAATCAAAGACATATACGCACGCGAGATTTTAGATTCGCGTGGGTTTCCTACGCTTAAAACAACTGTCGTTTTAAATGGGGGTTTTACGGGCATTGCAAGTGTTCCTAGCGGTGCCTCTACCGGTAGCCACGAGGCACTTGAACTTAGGGATAAAGATAAAAACCGTTTCCTTGGCAAAGGGGTTTTGAAAGCCAAAAAAAATGTTGAAAAATTAAAAAAACATTTAGTTAACAAAAACTTTAAAAATGTTTTGGAAATTGATAAAGTTCTTTTAAAATTAGACGGTAGCGCAAATAAAACAACCTATGGCGCAAATGCTATTTTGGGTATTTCCATGGCGGTTTTGCGCGCAGGGGCTGCAAGCAAAAATATACCGCTTTACAAATACTTAAGGCAAGTTTACGGTATTAAAGAAAAACAATATCTATTACCTACGCCGATGCTAAACATTATTAATGGCGGTAAACATGCAGACAGCGGCCTTGATATACAAGAGTTTATGATTGTTCCGGCTTTTGCTAAAACTTTTAGGGAAGCCCTTCGCGCTGCAAGTGAAACTTATCATACTTTAAAAGGCTTGCTTGCCGAAAAAGGCTTAAGTGTTTCCGTAGGTGATGAAGGTGGTTTTGCACCAAAACTCAAAAGAAATGAAGATGCCTTAAAAATTTTAACAGATGCTTCCAAAAAAGCAAAATATCCCAAAATGCAAATTGCTTTGGATGCGGCTTCAAGTGAATTTTTTAAAAACGAAGTATATTATTTTGAAGGTAAAAAAATTGATTATAAAGGGCTTACCCAAATTTATAAAAATTGGGCAAAAAAATATCCGCTTATTTCTTTAGAAGATCCTTTACAGGAAGATGCCTGGCCTGCTTGGCAGTATCTTACAAAAGAACTCGGCAAAAAATTAAATATCGTCGGGGATGATTTGTTTGTTACAAATCCTGTTCGTTTAAAACAAGGGATAATAGGTGAAATTGCCAATTCAATTTTGATAAAATTAAATCAGATAGGTACAGTTACGGAAACGGTGCAAGTTATTAAAATGGCAAAACAAGCAGGTTATTTACCGATAATTTCCCACCGCTCCGGTGAAACGGAAGACACTTTTATAGCAGATTTTGCCGTCGCAGTAAATGCGGGTGCAATTAAAACAGGTGCGCCGGCACGCGCGGAAAGGACGGCAAAATATAATAGACTGCTTGAGATTGAAGAGGAATTAGGTAGAAAGGCAAAATATGCCGGCTACCTTAAAAAGTAATGAAAATATTTAAAAACAAACGTAATATTTTGTTGATTATTATCGCAATCTTGTTGGCGGTTTTAATATTTAATGACAGTTTTTTTGCATTACTTCATAATTCCTTAAAGATGCGCAATTTAAATGATAAAATTGATGCACTTGACGCAGAATATGAAGAATTAAATGCAGAATATAATAGAATCCTTTCAGGTGACCGTTCTTTTTTGGAAGAAGAAGCCCGTGTTAATTATAATATGGCGCGTGAAGGGGAAATTGAATTTAGGATAAAAAAATGAAAGTATATACACTTATGTTAGGCCCGATGGCCAATTGTACCTATGTCGTAGAAAATGAAGGGCAGGCAATTTTAATTGATCCTTCTTGGGATATGCCTGCAATTTATAAATTTTTAGAGAATAAATCTCTAAAACCGGTTGCTGTGTTTTTTACACACGCACATGAAGACCATATGACAAACGCCGATCAATTACTTAAAAAATACGGTTTAAAGGGTTATTTAGAGGAAAAGGATGAAGCATTTTGTAGTCTTCCTAATGATTTGATAGAAACCTATAAAGCACCTAAAAAATTTGAATTTGCCGGTTTAAACATAGATGTTATTTTAACGCCGGGCCATACACGCGGTTCTGTTTGTATTAAGATAGACAATGTTCTATTTACAGGTGATACTTTATTTGTAAATTCAGTAGGCAGGACTGATTTACCCGGTGCCGATTCAGACAAATTAATACAAAGTTTGACTATGCTTGCCAATTTGCCCAAAGATACAATAATTTATTCTGGGCATTCCTATGGTACAAACGAAGGGTTTAAAAGCACTATTAAACAAGAACTTACTACAAACCCGTATCTCAAAATGGCGAAAGAAAACCCTAAAGTTTTGGAGGATATGCTCTAATGCATCCCTTTATCCATATTTTCGGTTTCCCCATACCCGCTTACGGCATAATGACGGCTTTGGCTTACGGTGCAGGCCTTTATTATTGTTATAAACAACAAGCAAAACTGGGGCTTGATAAAGATAAAATTTTTGATCTTATTTTTTGGATAATTATCGGTGCTTTAATAGGCGGGAAATTATTTTTTATTTGGTTTAATTTTGATAGTTTTATTACCTCAAGTTTTGTAGAAAAAATACGCTACGGTTTTGTTTTTTACGGTGGGCTTATCGGCGGTTTTGCGTCCGGTTATATTTGGCTTAAAAAACATAAGAGCCCCATAATGCCGGCGCTTGATTTTTTTGCCGTTCCTCTAGCCCTTGGGCACGCAATAGGGCGTATTGGGTGCTTTTTAGCAGGGTGTTGCTACGGGAAAATTTCCCACAATTTTTTGGCTGTTAAGTATACAGATCCGCAAAGTTTAGTACCTCATCATTTACATAATGTGGGCTTATATCCCGTTCAACTTATGGAAAGTTTTGCTGTGCTTATTTTGTTTTTTGTTTTGTTGTATTTTTACCAAAAACCACATAAAAAAGGTGTAATTTTTGCAGGTTATCTGCTCGGTTATGGGGTTATTCGTTTTGTTCTTGAATACTTTAGGTTTGACGATAGGGGTGCCGGTTTATTTGGCTTTTCGCCTTCTCAAATAATTGCTATAATTTTAATAGTTGCCGCGGTATTTTTGTTTAAGAGAAAAGAAAAATGAAAGCAAAACAAGATATTTTAAAATATAGTGCTTTAAGGCCTGAAAGGCTTGATATTTTCGTCACAGAAAATTACCCTGAACACTCGAGAAATTTAATACAAAACCTAATTAAAAAAGGGCAAATTACCGTTAACGGTAAAAGCGTAAAACCATCTTACCCATTAGAAGAAAATGATGAAATCGAAATAATTTGGCCTGTAGCAAAAAATACTCTAAACATTAAAGATTTAATTGTTTTTGAGGGGAAAAACTTTTTTGTAATAAATAAACCTGCCGGGCTTTTGGTGCATCCGCAAAGCCCTGCTTGGGAGGAGAATAAAACTGCACTTTTTGCCAGTGAAGAAACTTTAGTTTCCGCAATATATGCAAATCCTCCTGCGAATTTTGATAAAAATATGCCGCGCCTTGGCCTTGTACACCGCCTTGATAAAGAAACAAGCGGTATAATGCTAATTGCTAAAAATGAGCGTTTTCAAGTTGCTATGATGGAAATGTTTGCAAACCGCGAAGTTCATAAAACTTATAATGCAATTTGTTGTGGGGAGATGCCTCAAAAAGAAGGTTTAATTGATGTGCCGATTGGCCGCGAAGCAGGCGGCAGAATTAAGGCATCAGCAGTCGGGCGTGAAGCACAAACAAAATTTAAAGTTAAACAACAAAAAGGTAAATTTTATTGGGTGGAACTTCACCCCTTAACAGGCCGTACAAATCAACTTCGCGTGCATTTAAATTGGCTTGGTTGCCCTGTTTTGGGTGATTGGCTTTATAAAGGTGCAACTGCACCACGTTTAATGTTACACGCGCGTAAACTTGAATTTAAAAACCCTATAACACATAGGCAAGAGTGTTTTGAAGTTGAGCCACCTAAAGATTTCCTATCTGCCTGGAAAGAATTAAAATAAATTATTACTTTGGTAATCTTCCGGATAAAAGTTCCGCGAATGGACGTGTAGGTTCAAGTTTAGCTAGAACTATACGTAGTGCTGCCGTCATAGGGACAGCCATAAATGCTCCCGGTATACCCCAAACAAGACCCCAGAAAATCAAGGAGCCTATTACGGCAACAGGGTGCAAGTCAACACCTTCGCCTAAAATTTTCGGTTCAATTAAACTGCCTAAAACGAACTGAATAATTGACGGAATAAGTAAAATTAAAACAAATTTTACACCCCAACCGAATTGTAAATAAGCAATAGGTAAAGGAATAATGACGGATAAGACAGACCCGAGATTCGGTATAAAATTAAATAGTACCGTTAAAGCGGCAAACATAATTGCCAAATCAAGCCCACAGGTTGCATAAACAACCCATACACAAACACCGGTTATTATCGACATTATAATATGAATATACAAATAGGCAGAAACTTTATTTTGAATTTCTTTAAGCAGTTCATTTGTTATTTTCGTGCGCCCGGTACCGAGCAACATAAAGAACAGAAAGATAAAAATTAAGAAGGAATAAGAAATAAAAGTCATTGCACCGGAGCCTACCCCTTTCAAAAATTTTCCATAATGTGGAACGGATAAAACTTCCCTTATACTGGTGAAATTAAGCATTTCTTCCGGGATAGGTATTTGCAAACTTTTCAAAAATGCGGTAAAGTGGTTTAAAGCCTCAAGTAATCTTACGCGGTAAGTCAGTGCTTCTTGTGCAAAATTCGATATGGAGTTTGCGACGAAAACTATAATAAGTACTAATGGTACTAAAACAATAGTTGTCGCAATTAGAACGCATAACCATTTTGGCCAACGTGTAAAGTATTTAATATAGCGGATAAGGGGGGTAATCATAGTAAAAATAAAAACAGATATTACTAAAGGTACCAAAATAGCACGAGTGTAAATAAGTGATAATATAATGCAGACTGATGCAATAATAGTTAAGCAAATAGTGTTTATTTTATTATAAGTACTAACTGTTGTCTGTACCGGCTTTGAAGGTTTATTCATAATATTTTCTAACCTCTTTAATTAAAGACATAAGTTGCTTTTCCAAATTTAAAAAATCTTTATGGGCAATATCTATTATGCCCCATTTTAAATTAAGGGAAGCAGCCGAAACTTGCGGATCTAAAGTTTTAAAAATAGCATCAAATTTCCTGATATTATTATTAAAAACATTGCAAGATATCGCAAGTTCTTTTAAGGTAAGGGTTTCTTCAGTGGGGAAAATTTTGATACAGTTAAAACGGAGTTCTTGTAAAGCGTCATAAACATTAAAGGCGAACTTTTGTAAGGTTAATGCAAAATTTAAAAAATCTTGTTCAAAAGCAGTATCACGCACTTCAAACTTTCGCTTTTTTTGTACCAAGATTTTATCGAACCTATCTTCAAGTGCCTTAAAATCTTTTATCAAAGATGCAAAAAGTTTAATTTGTTCATTAAACTCTAAATTAAATGCTTGCAAGTTTTTTATCATTTGCTTTTTTAGGGAAAACTAAAGAAATAATTGTCCCAACCCCATATTGAGAACGAACGGTAATATTCCCGCCGTGTAAATTCATAATACGTTTAACTAAAGCAAGGCCAAGGCCCCAGCCTTCGATTTGACCTGTAAAAAAGTCATCCACCTGATAGAATTTGTGGAAAATTTTAGTTATATGTTCTTCCCTAATACCAACGCCGTTATCTGCCACAGCCAAGACATCTTTGCCGTTATCTTGATAATAGAATAAACGTATTTTCTTAGATACATTGTTATTAAACCTTATTGCATTGTCCACTAATTCTTCAATTGCAATTGCAAGCAAGGTGCCGTCTGCATACACAGTAGTATCATTTTCACATTTAACCTCTATTGCAGGGGCTTTTTTGCGAATGGTATTGTCTGAAGAGTTTATTGTTATAGAGTCATCTCTTAAAATACATTTTGAAGATGTATCAGAAAATATTTTCCTAACATTTACATTTGATTTCTCTAAATCTTCCGGCAGTAAGTCACTGATATTAGCAAACCTAACCAATTTGTCAACCAAAACACTTAACTTCTCCCCTTGCTTATTGATGTCTTCAAGCGCTTTAATGTTAAAAGAAGACATTTCTTCAGGTTTTACTGTGGAGAGAATTGCCTCAGAATAACCGTTTATAATTGAAAGAGGCGTTTTTAGTTTATGTGATACCAAAGACAATACTCTTGTCGCGGCGTCTTTCGCGAGGGAATTATCCCCTTCGGTAGAATGATGTGCATGTTTATCATTTTCTTTCATAATTACCTCTAAAATAAATAATTTAACCCGATACCAAATAAGTCCCTATTAGTATGATGTTTCTCAAACAAATGATTGTAAATTAAAGTTGTTACTAATTTCTCTGTAATTGGAATCATAGTTTTAAGCATCACAGAATGCGCTATTAAATTGTCTTCGTAATTGATGTACTTGTAACTTAAGGAAGTTCTTGTTCTGTTTTCGGCAGATAACCAAGTAATGCTGCCGCCGGTGGAAAAACGCGGTAAATTTAAAACATAATCTATTGTTCCTAAATCAGCAAGTTCATTTTGATTCATAATACCGCCGAAAGCAACTACATCTTTAACCCCATCAGGATAAGTAAAGATATTTCCGTTCACATTAAAGTTGTAGAGATTTGCGAAATTAAAATTAAGTCCGCCTTCAAAAGCCCATTGCTTAAAATTTTCTTTATTCATCGGCGCAATACCGCGCATGATATTTGCTTTTTGATTTGCAAAAGCAGTTTTTAAATATCCGCTTGCATAAATATTGTTTATATCATCACTTCTTAAAATACCTTCTAATTTAACACTTCCGCCGTAGGCTGATGCATCATTAGCATCAGGGTACCAAAAAGGCACTAGGGTTACATCAACAATAGGAAAACTTAACATAAAAGGTAAATGGAAAGCGTAAATTTTATCATTAACACCCTTATAATCGGTAAGATCGAAAACAAGACCTGCTGAAATTGTGTTTTGCTCGAATATGCTTGCAGAGATTTCATTTTGCCAAAAGCGAGAGTTTTTAATAAACAAATCACCTGCGCTAAACGCAAATCCCGTTAATGCTAAATTACAAAATACAAATAAACAAAGTAACTTCTTCATTTTATTTCTCCATTATTTGATGTATTTCATCGTTTATTAAATCTGCTTCGGGGCCGATAATTACTTGCACTATGCCTTCTTTATTTATAACACCTCTTGCACCTAATGATTTTAGGGCTTCCGTATTCACTTTTGCATTGTCAAAAACTTCTAAACGTAAACGCGTGGCACAAGCACCTAAAGTTTTTATATTTTCTTTACCGCCCAAAGCCGCTAAATATTTTGCGCCCCTTGAATTTTCTTCACTTATAGGTACTTGTACGTTATGTGGGGGCAAAAACTTTTCTTGTTGAAGTTGCGGTACAGTTTCCCTACCTGGTGTTTTTAGATTCCATCTACGTATAGCAAACCTAAATAAGAAAAAGTATAAAACACCGTAAATTATACCTACCGCTAGCATAGTCCAAGGGTTTGTACTAATGCCGAAGTTTAATAGATAATCAAATAAACCTGCTGAAAATGTAAAGCCGAGTTTAACATTAAGCAAATTCATAATTACCATACTTAAACCTGTTAAAACAGCGTGTAAGATATAAAGCGGAAAAGCCAAAAACATAAAGGCAAATTCTATAGGTTCTGTAATACCTGTTAAGAAGGAAGTTAATGCTGCACTGAGTAAAATACCTGCGGTGGCTTTGCGGTTTTCTTTATAAGATTCCATTATCATAGCAAGCGCAGCGGCAGGTAAACCAAACATCATTATCGGGAAGAACCCTGCCATAAATGCACCTGCGGTAGGATCCCCGGCAAAAAAGCGCCATAAATCGCCGTGCTTGACAACTTGTACACCGGCCTCAATAACACTATAATCGCCGAACTGAAACCAAATAAAATTGTTTAATACGTGGTGCAAACCAAGCGGGATAAGTAAACGATTTGCCACACCAAAAAAGAATAAACCGATATTATTGCTTGCTATAACCCAATTGCCGAAACTTGATATCAAATTTGAAATGTACGGCCAAATACAAGCAAAAATTAAAGCATAAACAACTGCAAATAAGCCGGTAATTATTGGGACAAAGCGTCTGCCGCCGAAAAATGCTAAAAACGGGGGGAGTTTTATTGCTTTGTATTTGTTATAAAGTGTTCCTGCCGTTACACCCATAATAATACCGCCTAAAACTTGCATATCTATTTTGTCATTAAAAACTTTTATTCCGGCAGTCATAATCATATAACCTACGAAAGCAGATAATGCCGCTGCGCCGTGTTCTTCTTTAGAAAATCCAACCGCAACACCTAGTGCAAATATTATAGGGAGATTGTTAAATATCGCATTCCCGGCGGCTGCCAAAAATTCTATATTTAGCATATCCGGTTGCCCGAATCTAAGAAGTAAACCCGCTATCGGAAGCACGGCAATAGGTAACATTAAAGATTTACCTAGAGTTACAAAAAATGCCGATATTTTTTTAAGGAATTCTTTCATAATTATAAATCAAACTCCTCTTTAACTAAAGATCTTACTTCGGCGACATTTGTGCAAGTGAGTGCTTTTTTTGCAACTTTTTCACACTTTTTCATATCTAATTGACGAATTAAGGCTTTTATATCTGCAACAACGCTGGGTACTACACTTAAAGCCCTTATGCCAAGCCCCATAAGTATAATAGCACCGGCTGGTTCACTTGCAACAGCACCACAAACGCCAACGGGTATATTTTTAGATTTAGCCCCTCTTACGATTATGTCAATCATTCTTAAGACAGAGGGATTTAAACTATCTGATAGAAAATTTAAAGTAGGATGTGCCCTATCTAATGCTAAGATATATTGTGTTAGATCATTAGTTCCGATGGAGAAGAAGTCCGCTTCTCTTGCAAATTCATCAGCCATTATGGCAGCGGCAGGAACTTCCATCATCATACCGACAGAAACTTTATCAATACCTAATTTTTTCTGTTCTTCTTTAACAAATCTCTTAACCGTTTTTATTTCTTCTGTGAAAGTCACCATAGGGATCATTATTTTTGCAATACCATATGGTTTTACCCGCATTATAGCGCGGAGTTGTGTTTTTAAAATTTCCACATTTACAAAAGAAGTTCTTATACCACGTCTTCCTAGAATTGGGTTTTCTTCCTGTATTTGCGGAATGAAAGGTATAGGCTTATCTGCCCCGACATCTAATGTGCGAATAATAACGGGGTGCCCGTTTTGTAAGTCTGCTATTTTTTGATAAATTTCATATTGTTCTTGTTCGGTGGGGGCTTTTTTTGCATTAGCAAATAAGAACTCTGTTCTTACTAGACCTATGCCTTGCGCCCCTTGTTCGGCACTTTGTTTGGCTTGATCTATTGTCCCGATATTACCGGAGACGGTTATTTCAACACCGTCTTTAGTTTTTGCCGCGTCAAAAGCGTGAAGCAAATTTTTCTTTCTATTTATCTTTAAAAGTTTGACCTTTTGTTTTATCTCATTGATATTTACAGGGTTTACCGTAACGGTACCCAGTTTGGAATCAAGAATAATATCTTGCCCGTTTTGAATATCCAAAACGGCCTGCCCTGCCCCGATAATTGTAGGAAGCCCTAAAGTTTTTAACATTATGGAAACGTGTGATAAAGCAGAACCTTCCGCCATTATTACACCGGTAACGTGCTCGTTAAGTTCTTTAAGATGATGTGATAAAAGTTCCTTAACAATTACTATAGTATCTTCTTTAAATTCGGGCAAACTATAATTATTGCCTGTTAAATCGGTTAAAATGCGAGTTTCCAAATCAATAAAATCGGCTATTCTGGATTTAAGTATATCGTTGCCGGTATTTTTTAAGACATCAATAGCCCGTCTTACAGCAGTGGAAAATGCATAAGCGGCACTGTACCCTTTTGCTATTGCTTGACGCGTTTCTTGTATCAAGAAAGGATCTTCTAAAATAGTGATATGGGCCAGTAAAATTTCTTCCCTATCTTTTTGACCATATACCGCGTGACGTTCTTTATCTAGTGAACTTTTAACGTGCTGTAAAGAAGTCAAAAATTTAGAGAGTTCTTCTTCCGGGGTTAGTGGGGATTTCTTTTCCAATTTAAACTGAAGGTCTTTCAGCACATAGGCTTTGCCTATACTTAAACCTTCAAGAATACCAATTCCTTTTATTTTAATTTCCCCGGTTTTGTTAAACTTGACTTGTTCTGTAATAGGATTTTGTTTGATGACATTATTTAATTTTTCTGTGATGAAAGTTTTAATTTTTGTTACTGCTTCGTCAGCATTATTTCCGTAGGCTTTTATTTGTATTTTGTCGCCGTACTCTATTGCTAATCCTAATATTTCCACGACGCTTCTTGCATTTGCTTGCATATCTTTTTTGAGTATAAAAACATTAGTGTTTTTAAAGTTTTGTGCTAAAGCAGCGACTTCGCCGGCAGGTCTTGCATGCAAACCTGTTTTACTTAAAACGGTAAATTCTTCTGTAATAGTGGTATGTTCACTGCAGGAAATATTTTCTTGTATTACAGTATTATTTAAGGATATTTCAAAAATTTTATTTTGATTATTTGTTTCCCCAAAATTTTCTTTTTTGAGGGCCACTTCCAGAGGGGATGCAACAACCATAATTACAGCATTGCTTGGGGTATATTTCGCTAAAAAATCTCTATCAAATTCAATTAATTTTTGCCCTTGAGTTACTTGGTCTCCTTCCTTTATAAAAGTTTTAAATCTTTGCCCTTTTAGAGATACCGAGTCTACACCGATATGAATTAGTATTTCAAAACCATCTTTTTCCAATACAATTGCGTGTAAACATTTGTGTAAAGTTTTAACTACGGCATTGGTAGGGGCATATACGAAATTATCTTCGGGGATTACTGCCACGCCATCGCCTAACATTTTTTGAGCGAAGGCTTCATCGGGGACTTCTGTAATATCCAACGATTTACCTTTAATAGGACTGTACAGCACTAAAGTTTTTAGATCCATAGCACCTCTTTATATATACATATACATTAACATTTATTAGGCCCTTTGTAAAGGGGAACATAGGAACTTTTGCAATTTAAGTTTTTTGCTAGTGGCGTCTTTTGGGCTAATTTAGATTTTTCTTTTCCTAGAATACCGAAAATCGCTTCGCTCCTATACTTCTGGGTATTTGTCGTAAAAGAAAAATTTAAATTATCTCCAAAATACTGGCTAGGTAAAAGTTCTAGGTTTGGTTTTTGTTTATTTGTTATAATAAAAATTAAAATTTCCTCGAAAATACTTGTCGGATTTGTAATTTTAATGTGATATTATTGATTATTTAAACTTTTTAATTTAAGTTCCAAAATTTTTTCTTCGGGTGTAAATGGTGAGATTTGGCTTAAATTTAAATTTTTTGATACCAGGTTAAATATTTCTTCGTGGGGTATGCCTTGCATAATTCTATTTTGTTTATTAAGGTAGAACTTCGCACTGTCAAGTATAGCCTCTTTAGGGGCTAAGCCTATCAGTTCGCTACCCGTAACTTCAATATTTAATTTATTTGCTATATTTTTACAAGTTTCATACACTAAATATAAAGGCGCTTTTTTGTAATCTTCAATGTTAATTGATACTTGGCAAAAACCATATTCTTCAATATACCAGCCTAAAGTTTTTATGCCGGTTAATTGTTTTCGTAATTCTTTGGCAATAATTTTAGTGATATTTAAATCTTTAGTGTTTAAATTAATGTTATAAGCAAGCAAAAAATTCCTTGCGCCGATACATAAGGCGCCAGATTTTTTAACTACGTTTGTTAAAATGTCGGGTCCGAAATCAGGAGGGCAAACCTTTAATTTTTCTTCTAAATTTTCGTAACCACCTTTTCTTATGAAACTTAGTTCCCGATTATTCGCCGCTAGACCGTATAAATATATGGGAACACCGAAATTTGTTGCTACTTCTTGTGCTACATTTTTTGCTACTTCCGCACAATCTTCAAGGGTTGTCTTTTTAAGTGGAATAAAAGGGCATACATCTACGCAACCTATTCGGGGGTGTACCCCTTTATGTTTTTGCATATCAATAAGTTCAATACTTTTTTTAATTAAAGCGAGGGCTGCTGTTTGAATAATTTCTTTAGGGGCAGTAAATGTTATAACCGTTCTGTTTGCACTTTTGCCCATTTCCCAACCGAGAAGTTCCACACCTTTTACTGATGTAAGTGCAGATAAAATTTGTTTAATTTTATTTTTATCTAAGCCTTCACTAACATTTGGGACGCATTCAATTAGGTTCATAATCAGTCAAACCAGGGATAAAATTTATCTCTGTTTTTTGTGAATATTACAGCAGATGCTGTTAACAAAGCGTCGGGGGAGAATGCTTGAGGTTTATCAATATCAATTTGGAAATTTGCGGTTGCTCTTCTAAAAGAAACTATTTTGCCTTTACTGTTATTTTTACCATTTATTAAATAATTTGTGCGAAGGCTACCCCCTAAATGCCCGAATAATTTGCGTGCAAAGGCTTTAAATAAAGAACTTTCCTTTATTGTCGCTACTTGTTCATCTTGTTCAAAAATTTTCCACTTTCGCATAAAGAAAATTTTGTGTGTTTCTATATGGAACACAACAGTATAGGCATTAGTTAATACTAAGTATGAATACTTAAACAGACCGTTCCTTTTGCGGATAATCTTAAATAAAATCTTCCCTTTATCGGTGTAAATAAATATAGGTGCCGGGAATAAGATATCAAGTATATATCCGCCGAGCATAAATATTAGTCCAAAGCCGGCAAACAAATAACATAAAGATAGAGCAGTATTAAACCAGATAGAAGATGTAAAATCTTGTTTTAGTAAAGAGGATATTATAAGATGAAATAATGCAAAAGAAATTGCCCCGTAAAAGCCGTATTCTTTTAAGAAACTACTCCAACGTTGAGAAGTAACAATAAAATTATGCCCTTGATTGTCATACAATTTGAAAAATAGATCAGGTGAACCATACAAACGGGTTCCAACTATCGGATAAGGAGATTTTGGGTTTGTTTGTTTTTTATATATAAGAGGTGAAAAGACGAAATTATAAACGAAGAAGAAAAACATAATTGAAGCGTATATAAAAATAATTGAGGCAATTACTGTAAATTTTGTTGATATATACGGCTTTTGAGTAGCTTCTTCCGTTGTATTTTTGCTTTCAGGTAAATTCTTTGAAGTAGTCTTCAACTCCGGCTTTTGCGCTTCCGGGGCTAAAATGTTTTCTTCAATTAAATGTGCTTCATCGGTTATAAGCGGCAAATCTTCAATTTCTCTGGGCTTTGGGGCGATAAACGATAAATATAGGTCAGCATCTGTGTTTGATATAGCGGAAAGTTCCACTTTATAGCCTTTAGAATCTGCTAAAAAATAACCTTCGGTGAGATTTATCCCTTGCGAATCATAACTAAAATAAAGATAAGGATCTAGGGTGGAAAATTCACTTTTTTTAATTTCTTCGCCGGAATAAGTATTTTTTGCTAATTTTATTTTTTTGTTTTTTAATTGTTTTATTCTGGTATCAGCGGTATTTTCAAGACAATCTAAATTATCGCAATTTTCTAATTTAGATATAATAATTTTGCTAGTTCCTTTTTTTAAACTTAATACTTCATTTTTTGTTGCTTTGACGTCTTGCCATTTTTGAGGCAAGGAGATGGTGAAACTACCGTCTTTAGAATTAAAAGACTTAGCAAAACAAGATAAACTTAATAAACATAAAAAAAGTGCAATGTTAACTTTGCGCATATATTTATTATATAAAATTACGCGGCTGATTATTAGAATCTATTTGAAAAGAAAAAGTTTTGCTTATGTTTAATGAAGTATTTTCTAAGCATGTAACTTGAGAGCACTATTGAGATAAAATCTGCCACCGGTGTCGCTATAAAAACACCTTTTAAACCCCAAAAAAGAGGTAAAATTAAGACGGCAGGTATTAGGAGTAAAACTTGCCTTGAAAGACTTAAAATTAAGGCTTTTAAAGGTTTGTTTGTGGCTTGGAAAAAAGCCGTTGTAAGTATTTGCATCGGTACAAGCGGAAGCATTATATTGAAATATCTCAAGGCAGAAGAAGCCATACTGATAAGAGATTCATCCGTGGAATTAAATATTGAAACAAATTGCCTTGCGAAAACCTCCGTCAAAATAAAACCAACCGTAGTTGCTATCACGCTCCAACGAACTGCCATTTTGAGAGTTTGTATGGCTGTATTATATTTTCTTGCACCGTAATTGTAGCCGACCAAAGGTTGAGCCCCTTGGCTGATACCTATAACCGGCATAATTATAATTGTATTTATCGCTATAACTATACCCATCGCAGAAACTGCCAAATTGCCACCATATTTTACAAGAGAGTGATTTAAAATGATATTTAACAAACTTGTTGCGAGTTGAAAAACAAATTGTGAAAATCCTATTTTAACGCCATCTACAAATAAGACGAAATCAGTATTCAAATATTTTAATTGTATGCGGTATTTTGTTTTTTCCCCGATTAAAAACATCATTACCCATATTGAAGAACATATTTGTCCACATACTACTGCCCAAGCGGCACCGGCCATACCCATATCAAAAGTAAAAATAAATAAAGGTGCTAAAATTAAGTTTATTATAGCGCCGATAATTTGTGTTGCCATAGCGGTTTTCGGATGTCCGCTTGAACGTATAAAATGGTTCAACCCCATTGTTACCATTGCCATAGCATTTGCTATAAGCAAGGGTTTTGTGTAGGCGATTGCATAAGGTAGAATTTCCGGGGTAGCGCCAAATGCTACTAAAATATCTTTCAAAAATAAGTAAGAAACAATTAAAGCAAATATTGCTACTAAGGATAAATATACTACTGCGTTTCCTAAAGTGTAACGTGCTTTTTCTTCATCTTTTCTACCTAAATATATCGAAAATAAAGCATTTGAGCCTATACCTATAAGCACGCTTAAGGCCATAAATAAAATAGCAAGCGGGAAAACTATAGCAATACCTGCGATACCTAATGCGCCGATAGACCTACCTATATAAATACGTGATATTATATTATGTAAAGCAATAACAAACATTCCAGCCACGGCAGGTGCTGAAAATTTAGTAAGCAATCTAGATATAGTCCTATCTTTAAAAGGGTTTTTTTCTGATTTCAAAGTCATATAAAAGTAAATTAAGGCTCTAAAAAACCCACGCCTAAAAAAGCGCGCGGGTTTTTCTAAAACAAATCAACTGGCTTAAAAATAAGTTAAAGTAAAATAACTGTCAACATCTTTTTTGGCATAAGCCTTAGCCAAACTCTTTTCCAAACCGACCATAGGAATACGCCCGAGTGAAAGAACTTTGGTGTGGAACGTTAACAAGTTAAAATCTTTTTTAAGTTTCTTTTTGTATTTCTTTTGCAAACGTTCGAATTCTTGAGCACCTATTACATATGAAACCGCTTCATAAGGATTTAAAGCCAAATAATTTAAGTATGTTTTGGCTTCTTCTTCCTTTATTCCGGATTCTACTATATAATCTAAGGCAGAATCAAAATCTAATTCTTTTGTTTGTAATTTATAATCTACCACAGCATAAACTGCTTTTTTGTAATTAAACCAAAGGTAGTTTAATTTATCTTCTTCTTTATTAAAAAAACCGTTTTCGTAAGCGGTATCCAAAGCATATTTTATCCAACCGTGTATAAAGAATATATCGTTTGATAATTTATACAATAAGGAAGAATTTGAAGGTTCTACGGAATAAATTAACATTTGTCCCGGTGTTATGAATTCTGCCGTATTAAATTTTATTCTTCCGTAACTATAATCTGAAGAAAGATTATCTTTCTTTTCTTCTGTGGGTTTTGTTGCTTTATTTTTCTTCCCTGTTTTATTTACCTTGGTTACCTTCGGCATTTGCGGCATTGTAATTAAAATTTCACCGGATGGCCTTTGTGCTAAAGGTATCGGCGGGAATACTGTTATTTTGTAAGGTCTTTCTTTAAAAAGAGATGGGGCCGGTGTAATTATAACAGGTAAAGAAAGGGTTGGGAAAATTTCATGATCAACAAAAAATTTATCTGTTGTGAGAATTTCATTAGAATATGTATTTAAGATTTTGTTATGTTCCGGGGCTTCTTTATATTTTTCTACAAGTAAGTAATAATCTTGGGGGAACACAAATACTTTTCCGTTATTAAATCTTTCTTCTAATTGTTCATCAGATAGAGAATCAACAACATCCTTTGTGATATTCTCTAATAAAGATTTTTGTGCTTGATTAAGGTTTTTAGTTAGGGTACTTTTTAAACTGCCGTATCCCGATGTAATCATGTATACTTTTTTATACAAATACTCATAATTTTTGCGGCCGATTCTGAAATCACTGTTATTTTCATTTCCAACTTTGCCTTGCAAAAATACTTTGTACTTTGATAAGGCTTTTTCCAAATTATTTGTTGCTTGGCTAAATCGATTCTTTATTGTCCTATCATCGCTGACTTTTGATGCTATTTCTACCAAACTCGGTAAAGAGCCGATTTCAAGATCTATTTTTTCTATGGCTAATTTAAGATTTAAGTCTGAAGGATTAGTAAGATTTAATTGTGCTTCTCTTAAAGTTTCCGGCATAATTTCTAAAAGTCTTAAAGAATATTCTATGCGTTTTTGGCTTGTTAAAGAGTTCTTCATTAAAACTTCATAAACCGTATTTAGAGGCTCTAAATACCACAAAGCATCAAGTTCTAATTGATTTTTGTTTTTTATATCAAAGTATTTTAGCCCGATGAGTTCCTTTAAGGTATAATAATCGGCCTGTGCGAAGGCTGATAAGGAATTAGGGCGAATGTCATTTAAAGTTTTTGACAAAGAATCCAAGGCCTTAATCTTTTCATTTTCATTGCGTGAATTATGTTTGCTTATGTTAGCATCATAATTATATAAGTCCATACCCAACGCTGCAACTTCTTCTTCATATAAGGCAGACAACATTGAAGTATATTTGTTAGATAAAGCAAACACTCTATCGTCGTTTACTAATAAATTATCATCTTTTGTCGCTGCGTTTAAATAATTTCCCAAACTTACCAAGAAAACACCAAGAAGTAAAAAGACACCCAAAATTTTTTTCATAACTGTTAACCCTCTTTTAAAATAAAGTTTCTCATACATTTTAACATATTTTTTGCAGTAAAACTAATAAAAATGTAAAATATGTTATACCTCCCTTTTTTGGCAAGAGGAAAATGGGCAGGGATATTACTCTTGGAGGATTTTTATGTTGTTTTGGTTATTTCGTTGTTCAGCATTGATAGGATTACCGTTACTGACTTATATTTTCTTACACAACTGGTATTCGGTTATCTTAGCATTTATGTTGGCATTAGTTTTAGTGGCAGCAGAATATTTTGTAAGAACTCTAAAATTTATGTCAATACTTATCGGAATTTTCGGTGCGCTTATCGGCTATGCAATTTTCTTCGTAGGTCAATACTTAGTAGCCCAAATGGCTTTGCCGGAAGTTTCTGCTTTTTGGCATTCTAATTCTTCTACAATCTCAGCAGTGTTGACGATGTTGAGTGCTTGTATTGCCTTAATCAGTGCGCCTGAAGTTATGGGTATTAAACGCAAAGGGCGTCATATAAAAGTTGTAGATGTTTCAGCGTTAATTGATGGCCGTATTTATGATTTGTGTGAAGGTGGTTTTTTAACAGGTGAATTATTGATTCCTGGATTTGTTGAGAAAGAATTATCTACCTTAGCAAATTCCAAAGAACCGACTGAAAAGGCACGTGGTCGTCGTGGACAAGAAATTTTAAGAAAGTTAAGAGATATCAGAGGTTTGCGTGTTTCTACTACTTCAAGAGAAGGCACGGGTACTACATTGCAACGAAAAATAGTATCTGTAGCATCTCATTATAAAGCGGCTGTGATTACAGTTGACTTTGATGTTAATAAAGAAGGTACCATTGCTAATTTGCCCGTATTAAATATTGCGGATTTAACACGTTCTTTAAAACCTGTGTTTTTACCCGGAACTCAAATCTCTTTGTTCGTTATGAAGGAAGGTAAAGAAAAAGATCAGGGCATTGCTTACTTAGATGACGGTTCAATGGTTGTAATTGAAGGCGGTCGTAAGTTTATCGGTAAGCGCGCTGAAGCGGTAGTATATTCAATTTTACAAACTTCAGCAGGAAAAATGTTTTTTACCCGTGTTTGCAATAGCGAAGAATAATGACAAAAGATACTTCTGTGATAATTGCAGCCGGCGGTAAAGGCACACGTATGGGGTGTCCTAAGCAATTACTCAAGATAGATGGCAAAGAAGTGTTGGTAAGAACTATTTCTACCTTTAAAAAAGTTAAGAGAGTCAAAGAAATAATAGTGGTAACTACGCCTGAAAATTTTAAAGTTGTCAGCAAAAAAATTAAAGGTTTAAAGTTCGCCCCGGCAGGTTCTGAGAGGATAGAGTCTGTAAAGAACGGTTTAAAAGAAGTATCTAAAGATATTAAATTGATAGCGGTGCAAGACGGTGCGCGCCCTTTGGTTAAAACAAGTGATATAGAGGCTTGTTTAAAAGCAGCGCAAAAAAACAAGGCAGCAGTTTTAGGGGTGTTTGTTAAAGATACAATCAAGGTAGTAAAGAATGGTAGAATTGTAAAAACTTTGAAAAGAGAAGAGTTATTCGCAGCGCAAACACCGCAATGTTATCGCGCTGAGATTTTAAGGAATGCCCTAAAAAAATATGGTAAAGAAATTTTAGCGACAGACGAATCGCAGTTGGTAGAAAAATTAGGGATTGCTGTTTCAGCCGTGGTGGGGGATTACAAAAATATAAAAATTACTACTCCGGAAGATTTGATAATAGCAGGTGCTTTATGCAAAAAGAAGAAATAAAATTTGGTTTCGGTTATGACACGCACCGTTATAAAAAAGGGTTAAAACTTTTTTTGGGTGGCGCACTTATACCTCATACTCACGGTATGTTAGGGCATAGTGATGGGGATTTGGTTTTGCACGCTATTTGTGACGCTGCTCTGGGTGCGGTTTGTGCAGGGGAAATTGGGGAATATTTTCCACCTACTGACAAAAGCATTAAGGGTATTTCAAGTGTTGTTATAACTAAAAAAATTTTAGGAATTTTAAAAAAGAAAGGTGCAAAAATTGCTCACATTGATGTAACACTTGTCGCCGAAACACCTAAAATGCGCCCACATTATTTGACGATAAGAAAATCTTTGGAATCAATTTTTAAAATTGGGCTTAATAACATTAGTTTTAAAGCCAAAAGCCATGAAGGATTAGGCGATATCGGTAAAGGCAAAGCACTTTCTTGTTTTGCTGCTGTTACCGTAAAAATAAGAAAATAAAAAGAGGAAAAAAATGAAACGTTTATCTTTATTAGTCTTTACTTTAATAATATTTGCAGGTTGTACCGATTATACTATGTCTAAAAGATATAAACAGTACTCAGGTATTAATTACCATTCTTATGAAGTTCCAAGTACATACACCGATGTAAATTTGGAAGCAGGGTATGATACTGTAGAAGAAAATACTTTAGAAGTTCCCGAAGTAGTAGAAATTACGGAAGAAGAAATTATTGAAAGCAGCAATCAGGCTTATGGTGAAGCAGTTGTTGTTATGTCAAGCAAAAAAATTCCTTTAAGCAAAAATGCAACAGGCGCGGATCTTGAAGTTTTTCAGACTGCTCTTGATAAATCTTATAATACTATACTTAAAAATTATAGGACACAAGGGTTTACTTATACACTTTCACCGGCGGGAACGGTTAATCCTCTTTCCGTAATAAATGTTCAATGTTTACTTAGTGAAAATTTTGCAAATACTTCCGGTAAGAGGGTTTGTGATGCTTTTTTTGCACAAATACCTGTAGAATATGAGAATGCTAAATTAAGTAAAAACGAGTAAGATGCTGAAAATATACAATACTTTACATCATAAAAAAGAAGAATTTACTCCTTTAAATCCCAAAGGTGCAACTTGTTATTGCTGTGGGCCAACCGTATATAATTATGCACATATAGGGAATTTAAGAACTTATATTTTTGAAGATTTACTGATGCGCACGCTTCGCCACAGTTTACCGGTTAAACATATGATGAACATAACCGATGTCGGGCATTTAACTTCAGATGCCGATGCCGGGGAAGATAAAATGGCTTTAGCCTCTGCCCGTGAAGGCAAAAGCGCTTGGGAAATCGCCAAATTTTATGAAAAGAAATTTTTTGAAGATTTTGATTCCTTAAATTGTCGCCGCCCGGATATTACTGCACGTGCTACAGAGCATATTTCTGCTATGATTAACCTTGTCAAAACACTTGAGGAAAAGGGTTATACTTATAAAACTTCAGACGGTATTTATTATGATACTTCAAAGTTCGCTGACTATGGCACTTTGATCAACAAAGCACATCTCGAAGGTTTAAAAACAGGTGCACGCGTTGATTTCGGGGAAAAGAAAAATGCTACAGATTTTGCTTTATGGAAATTTTCTCCTACCGATAAAAAACGTCAAATGGAATGGCCCAGCCCTTGGGGTGTTGGTTTCCCGGGGTGGCATATTGAATGTTCTGCAATGGCTATGCAATATTTAGGGGAAACTTTAGATATCCATTGCGGAGGAATAGATCACGTCGCTATACACCACACTAATGAAATTGCACAGGCCCAAGCAGCTACGGGTAAACAATATGTGCGTTATTGGATACATGGTGAATTTTTGGTAATGAGTGCTGGTAAAATGTCAAAATCAGCCGGAACTTTTGTTACTTTAGATACTTTAAAGGAAAAAGGTTATAGCCCGCTTGATTATAGATATTTATGTTTGGGCGCACATTACAGAACACAATTGGAATTTTCTTATGACAGTTTAGATTTCGCTAAAAAAAGCCGCCAAGGTTTAAAGGCAAAAATTGCAAATATTAAAGAACTTGCCAAAGAAAATAGTCAAGAAACAGATATATTAAAAGAGTCAAAAAATAAATTTGTTTCGGCGATGGAAGATGATTTAAACACTGCCAAAGCCCTTTCTCTGCTTTGGGACTTTATAAAAAGTGAAGCAAGCGCTGAAGAAAAATTACAGTTTATAAAATTTGCTGATACTTTTTTAGGGCTTAATTTGCTTGAGGAAGAAAAAAAGGAAATTTCTGCTGAGGCAAAAAAACTTTTAGAAGAACGCGCCGAAGCAAGAAAGCAAAAAGATTTTAAGAAATCAGATGAACTTAGGGCAAAATTGCTTGCTATGGGAATTGTTGTAAAAGATACGCCCAGAGGTCAAGAATATTAGTATTAAAGGAGAAATTATGAACAACAAGAAAGGTTTTACCTTAACGGAAATGATGGTAGTAGTTTTAATTCTCGCAGGACTTGCAACAATTGCTTATCCTATTTATACAAAAGTAATTTTAAGATCGAGAATTACAGAAGCAATTTCTTTAGGGGAAATTGTTCGTGAGGCACAACAAAGGAGTTTGGCCTTAAACGGACGTTATTTTGATAAGTTTACGGATGCCCATGCTACAGGCAGAACACGTATAATAAAATCCGATGATTTTACAGTTAAAAATGGAAGATTAATGAATGAGAGGGAACAATATACTGTAAGTATTGGTAACGTACATGATGGCATAAGAAACGGTTGTATAGTGGTTGATTATGGCCCGGAGGATGCCCCTATATTTTCGTTATTTATGCTTGTGGAAGACAGTAGAATATGGTGCGAAGAAATAGATGAAAGAAATGGAATTTGTGATATCGTTGTAACTAGAAATGACGAACTTAGAAATATTTGTGAGCGCAAATAAACTTTTTGAATAGGGGTCTTAAATTAAGAAATGAAAAGGAATTTAGTAATTGTTTTGACAGTGTTTTGTGCTGTTAGCCAAATAAACGGATTTGATTTATACGGAGTTTATGATAGCAAAGCACCTCAAGGTTGCATAGAATCAAATTTGCAAGGGGAAATGTCTTTACCGGATTTAATGCAAATTGCAATTTGCAATAATCCGGCATTAAGTGCGGAGTATATGTTGCTCAAATCTAAAGAAGCCGCTTTAGGTGCATCACGCGGGCAGTATTTACCTAGTGTTACACTTACAGGGCAAGGTACTTTGCAGGAAAATAAAATTGAACATGTAAACGGTACCACAAGAAATGAACCTTATTCCGCAACTGCAAGTGCCCAATGGTTGATTTATGATTTTGGAGGGCGTTCTTCCCAAATCGGGCAAAATAAGGCAATACTCTCCGCCACAAATTATTCTTATAATGCCGCTTTGCAAGAACTGATATTAAAAGTAAATAATGCCTATTTAAGTACTTTAAGTGCAAAAGCATCTTTAGACAGTTATAAGGAAAGTAATAAAACATATCAAAGGGCATATCAGGAATCTAAAAAGCGTTATGATCTTGGGATGGTAACTTTAGTAGATAAATTGCAGGCTAAAACAAGTTATGAACAAAGTCAACTTCAGGTAGTTAAAGCGGAAAATAATTTGCGTCAGGCACAAGGTAATTTGGCTACTTTGTTGAATTTAAACCCATCTACGGAAATTAAACTTTCTAAAATAAAAGATGACGGGCGTATTACTAAACTTCAAGCCGGGGACGAAATTAAAAAACTTATGGAAGAAGCCTTAAATTCCCGTCCGGAATTAAAGGCAGGGGAAAGCAGTGTTTTGGCGAGTAAAGAATCTATAAGTTACGCTAGAACAGGCGCTTTACCGTCAGTAAGTGCAATTGCAAACGGTACTTACGGGGACAATTGGAAACACTCAAACCCATATAATCTTAACGGCGAAGTCGGTTTAAAATTAAATTGGCCTTTATTTTCCGGAATGTCTACAATGTATCAAATTGACCAAGCAAAATTTTTATATGAACAAAGCCAAAAGAACCTTGATAATCAAAGAAATGCTGTATTAAATGAAGTGTGGAGTTATTATCAAAATTATCAAACGGGTGTTAAGGCTTACGAAATCAGTAAACAGATTTTAGCAACCGCGGAAGAAAATTCAAAAGTGGCTTTCCGCTATTATGAAGTCGGTAAAGTTGATATTTTGAATTTGCTTACTGCAAACAGTCGTTTGGCGGAAGCAAAACAAGGTGTAGTAAATGCTTTTTATGGACTGCTCATAAATAAAGCACAATTATACAGAGCAGTGGGGAGATTAGAAAAATGAACAAACAAAAAATAATGGACAAGATATCCAAACTTGTAACTAAAAAAAATTTAATTCGGGGGGTAAAGATTTTACTTATATTGATTATTGGTGGGATTATAGGTGGTTCCATAGTGGGTTATAAAGCAAAAAAAGGATTTGAACAAATGATGGCTAGGAAAGGGGACACTTATATTACTGTTCAAACACCTAAACTTGAAAATGTTACAAGCAATAAAAAGTATATTGCCAAAGTTGAAGCAATTAATGCCGTTGACATTAAACCCCAAGTTTCCGGTTATATTGAAGAAATTTTATTTGAAGACGGTTCTGAAGTCCAAGAAGGCCAAAGCCTTTATAATATTGAAAAGCGCCGCTACGCTGCAAATGTTGCAAGCGCAAAAGCAAATTTAATGCAAATTGAAAATGATTATAAAAGGCAGCAGGCTTTGTATAAAGATAAAATGCTACCTAAAGCAGAACTAGAAGTAGCGGAAGCAAATGTCGCCAAGGCAAAAGCCGCTTTAGATTTAGCCGAAGTTGATTTGGATCACGCCGATATAGAAGCACCTATTTCCGGCCGCATAGGTAAAACTTTAATCAGTAAAGGTAATTTTGTTGCAAGCGGCGGTGCAAACCTTGCACGTATTGTTCAAATGCAACCTGTCCGTATAAATATTTCCGTAACGGATAAAGAAAGATTAAATACCGTTAAAGAAATGGCAAAAGGCCCTAATGAATCAAAAATGCATCTTCAGGCCCAACTTGCCGACGGTACCGTTATTGATATTGAGCCAAATAAAGTTTATGCGGATAATGAGGTTAGCGCACAAACCGCAACAATACCACTTTATATAGAATATCAAAATCCTGAAAATCTTTTAATACCCGGTAACTTTATAAATATTTTAATTTCCGAAACTTCCGCTAAAGAAGAAATTACTGTCCCGCAAGTAGCGGTTGCGCAAGACGGTAACGGCAAATATGTTATGGTAATTAAAGACGGTATTGCCGAGCAAAAATATGTGGAACTGGGGGATGCTTTTAAAGATCGCTTTGTAGTAAAAAGCGGTATAACTACAAATGACAAAATTGCTATTACAGGTGTCCAAAAACTCAGTAACGGCCAAAAAGTTAAAGTGACGGAGGCTTTGGAATAATGTTTTCAAAATTCTTTATTGACAGGCCACGTTTCGCTGCGGTTATTGCAATAGTAATGTCGCTTGCAGGTATAATTTGTGCGTGGAATTTGCCCGTCACTTTATACCCTGAAATTACACCGCCGGAAATTCACGTTGACGTTATGTACCCGGGCGCAAGTGCGGACGTTGTTTCAAAAGTTGTCGGTATACCAATAGAAAATGCCGTAAACGGTGTAGAAGATATGATTTATATGTCTTCTACTTCTTCTGATGGCAGATATTCGCTTGCGGTAACTTTTGAAAGCGGTACGGACCCTGATATTGCTCAAGTTAAACTTCAAAACCGTTTGCAACAAGCCATGGGGCAACTCCCAAGTGAAGTAACCAGGCAAGGTTTTACCGTTCGTGCCAGATCTTCAAGTATCTTGGGTGTTTTAAGTTTTATTTCGGAAGATGATTCCATGACTTCTAATGACTTAAATGACTATGTAGAAGATAATATTAAAAAGAATTTAACTAAAATAAGCGGTGTGGGTGATGCAACTGTGTTCGGTGCAAAAAAGAGTATGCGCATTTGGCTTGATGCTGATAAACTTTCACTTCTTGGCGTTCCCATATCAAGCGTAAAAAGTGCAATAGCATCACAAAACTATATGCCTACTTTAGGTAAAATCGGCGCCCGCCCAAATGACGACAGTGAACTTATTGTTTATCCATTAAAAACGCAAGGGCGTTTAAATACAGTAGAAGATTTTAAAAATATTATTATCCGTACAGATGAAGAAGGCGGGCTTTTGAAACTCGGTGATGTTGCTAAAATTGAAATTGGTATGGAAAGTTATTCTTTCTCCGGCAGCATTAACGGGCAGGCTTCTTCAAATATGATGCTTCAATTAACTTCGGGCGCAAATGCTTTATCAACTATGGCTTACGTTAGGGAAGAAATGGAAAGATTATCGCAATTTTTCCCCGAAGGTTTAAAGTACCAGGTAACTATGGATACCACTGATTTTATTAATGAATCCGTCCACGAAGTTATTTGGACTTTGCTTGCCACCTTTATTTTAGTCGTTTTCGTTTGCTATTTATTTTTGCAAGATTGGCATGCTACTTTAGTTCCGTCAATTGCAATACCTGTTTCCTTGCTTGCAACATTTATTGTAATTAAAGGGCTTGGTTATTCAATTAATATGTTTACCTTGCTAGGGCTAGTGCTTGCTATCGGCGTTGTGGTTGATGATGCTATCTGCGTTGTAGAGCGTGTAATTTTGCTTATGAGCCGCGAAGGCATGAACCGCTATGATGCAACTGTCCGTGCCATGAAGGAAATTTCCGGCCCGATTATTGCTACTACTTTGGTTTTGCTTGCTATTTTTGTACCTATTGCATTTTTAGGCGGTATTACAGGTAAAATTTATCAGCAATTTGCAGTTACCATTGCAACGGCGGTAAGTTTTTCGTCAATTAATGCTTTAACATTATCCCCTGCAATTTGCGCAACTATGCTTACAGACATTAAACCCACGCAAATCAAATTTCTTATTTGGTTTAATGAATTTGTAGATTTTGCCCGTAAAAAATATGCTGCTTTCGCACGTTTGGTTGGTAGGCATGTGTTTGTAATAACTATGATATTTGTTATTTTAGTCATTCTTGCCTTTGGTACATTTAAGTTTAATAAGACATCATTTGTTCCACCTGAAGACCAGGGCTTTGTTATGGCAAGTGTACAACTTGCCGAGGGTGCGAGTTTCGGCAGAACAGAAGAAACCATTAAAAAATTTGCGGAAATCACTAAAACCGAGCCCGGCATAAGGGATGTTATTACCATCATGGGCTTTAGTATGATTGGCGGTTCGGGTGAAAATGTCGCCATGGCTATGATGCCTTTAAAACCTTGGAGCGAGCGTATAAACCCGCTTTATAAAACAATTATTAACCGCCTTTTATGGATAATAACTTTCGGTCATCATAAACTTTTGGAAGATAATTCTTCTACCGCTATTGCCAACCGTTTAAGGGCAAAAACTATTGGTATATCGGAAGCGGAATTTATGGTAATGGAAATGCCGGCTATACCGGCTTTGGGTGTGTCTGACGGCGTACAAATAAAAGTGCAGTCAATTGACAGCAGTGATTATAACCAACTTGATAATGCCGCCAAAAACTTTATCGGTAATGCAATGGGTTTACCGGAAGTCAGTTACGGGTATTCCGATTTCACTTCCAAAACGCCAAACATTTACCTTGATATTGACCGCACAAAAGCGGAAGCCATGAATGTTCCGCTTTCAAATATCTTTAGTACTATTGAAAATTATTTGGGTTCCGGTTATGTAAATGACATTAACTTGGGTACGCAAGTAAATAAAGTTATTGTACAATCTGATTGGAAATACCGCAAAAACTTGCAAAGCATAAATAATATTTATGTTCCAAGCAATAAAGGCGCTATGGTGCCTTTAGGCGCTTTGGTTGATTTAAGAACAGTACTTTCACCGCGCCAAATTGTGCGTTATAATCAATATCCTACTGCAGGTATTACTATTAACCCTAAACCCGGGGCCAGTACCGGGGAAATTATAAAGAAAATTGAAAATAATATTCATGATTTCTTACCCAAAGGTTATGCTTATGAATGGAGCGGTATCAGTTACCAGGAAAAACAAAACGAAGGCCAAATGGGTGTTTTGATTTTCTTAGCCATAGTGTTTGCTTACTTATTTTTGGTAGCGCAATATGAAAGTTGGAGCATACCTCTTGCAGTTATGATGTCAGTAGTAGTAGCACTTGCCGGTGGGCTTTTGGGGCTTGTTCTTATGGGTGAAACTTTAAGTATTTATGCACAACTTGGTATAGTTTTACTTATCGGTCTTGCTGCAAAGAACGCAATTTTAATTGTAGAATTTGCTAAAGAGGAACACGAACGTGGTAGTAGTATAGTAAATTCCGCTGTAACCGGTTTAATGGAAAGATACCGCGCAGTTTTGATGACGGCATTTACTTTTATTTTAGGTATTGCTCCTTTGTTAATTGCAACCGGTGCAGGTGCCAACAGCCGTAAAGCCATAGGTATACCCGTATTTTGGGGGATGTTAATTGGCACAATTTTAGGCTTATTTATTATTCCTCTGTTTTATGTGTTAGTACAAACAATGACGGATAAAATAATAAAGAAAAGAGCCAAATAAGTTTAAACTTTAGAATTAAAACCCCGGGATAATATTCCCGGGGTTTTTTACTTATTTTAAATCTTCTTGTTTTTGCATTGCTTCAAAGGCTAATTGTGTTAGTTTACATTCCTTTACAGGTCTAAAATCTTTTTGTGCTTCTAACTCTTTAAAAGTAGAGAATATTCCTAGACCTTCCATATAATTTGTTTCTGCTACAATTTCACCGGAAGATTTAAGATATTGTGTAATTTTCCATTCGGTGTAATAATACGGGCCGTAATCATTATCATAAGCATCACGGGTATTTAATGCGTAGATATACTTATCATCACAAACAATATCATCTGCTTTTATTTTTTGACAAAAATTTAGATCACAGCCATTATGTTCCTTAGTTTCTTCTTGATATTGTTTTTGTTGTTTTGCAATTTCTTTTTGTATGGCTGTTTTGATAGCGCTAACTTCGTTGTTGTCTAAAACGATATTAGGGATAGTGAAAGTTACACTGTTTTCAGTAATTTGTGTTATTATATCTTTATTTTCTTGTGCATTGATAAAAACAGGTAGCAAAAGTACAAATAAAACAATTGCGATTTTGTTTAACTTCATAATAACCTCCGTACTCTACTATTTTAATTTAATAATGAAGGCTATGCAAGAAGCAATTATTCCTATAAACAATATGGGCCTTTGGTTCTAATGCTTTTGTTCTTAACAATACTATACAAAAGCACTTTTAAATATGATAAAATTTAAGAGTGAAAAAGATTTCTTTATACAGTTTTTTTATTGAGAAGATGGAGATCGTTTTGATCCCCAAACTGTCACGTGGTTTTAAATTTACCGTGCAGCCTTATATAATTTGTTTGCTTGCGCTTTTATGGCTTGGTATTACACTCTATTCCTTCTTCGTAATTACAAGGGAAATTGATTATAATTTTGTTAAAGCCGATAATAAAGTTATGAAGGCAAAACTTGCTATGATTGCAGAAGAACTTGCAAACAACCGCAAATACTTGAAACTCGCCCGTGATACTGATAAACAAATGCGCCAGATGCTCGGTATGAAAGGCGGTAAATATATTAACATGCCCGGTGGTATTGATGACGCTAAAGAAGAAAGGAAAATAACTTTCAGTTCAATTTTTTCTAAAGACAGTAAAGATATAGATGAGCAGGAAATAAATGAAGTTTTTAAAGAAACAACCGCTGCAGCGGAAGAACAACTTGCCAGTTTCCAGGAAATTGCTTGGTTCTATACAAATCAGAAAAACAGTAGCAATGCCAAGCCCTCAATTAAACCTGCAAAAGATTATAGGGTTACTTCGGGTTTTGGTTACCGCTTAAATCCTTTCCCGTCATATCATTATGGTATGGATCTCGCCGGCAAAGCAAATTCCCCTATTTACGTTACTGCAGATGGTGTTGTAAGGCAAACTGGTTGGGCTTTGGGTTATGGGCAGGCAGTTTTGGTAGATCACAGTTTTGGTTATTCAACATTGTATGGACATTTAGCGGATATCCGCGTCAAAAAAGGCGACAGGGTTAAACGTGGCCAAGTTATCGCAAGTATGGGTACAACAGGCCGTTCAACCGGCGTACATTTACATTATGAAGTATGGAAAGACGGAACCCCCGTTAATCCAAAAAATTATTTGTAGGAGGAGTTTATGAGTTTTCTTGATAAAGAAGAAAGAGCAGGTGAATATACCTCAGTAATTAGCGAACAATGCCAATTTCAAGGTACATTAGATTTGCAGGGCTCTATTAGAATAGATGGTACCCTCGAAGGTAATATTGATAATGCTAAATTGGTTACCATCAGCAAAACCGGCGCAATGAAAGGCGATCTTTCCGGTTTGGGTGCCGTAGTTATCGGTAAAATGGAAGGCGATATTTGTGTTGAAGAAATTGAGATTTTAGCTGATGCACATTTAAAAGGTAATATTCGTACCAAAAGCATTTTAATTGAAAAAGGCGCCAAAGTTAATGCCACAATAACTGTAGTTACCGAAGAGGAAGAAGATCCTAAAGGTGAAGAAATTATTGAAGAAAAACAAGAAAAGAAGGAGAAGAAAAAATGATTTCGTTTTTCATCAAGTACAGGAACCCGATTCTAATTACAACGGTTGTAATTTTCCTAGCAAGTATCGGTATTTTGGGTGCCGGAGTGGTGGCTGATCAGTACGGTGCAAATGCCGTTTTAGCCAAAGTCGGTGATACTAAAATCAAATATAGAACTTTTGCCACTGTTTACGATATGCAACGCCAGCAATATATTAACGAAGGCAAAGAGTTAACCGAAGAACAAGATAAACAACTTAAACAAGAAATTGTACAAAGTTTGATTATGCAGGAGGCTTTAAGCCAGGCCGCCGAAGATCTTGATATCGGTACAAGCAAAACCGAAGTCGCTTATATAATCAAGAATAATCCTGCTTTTGCCCCAAACGGCGAATTTAATAAAAACGCATATATTTATGTGGTAAGAAATCAATTTCACGTAAATCCGGCAGAATTTGAAGACAACTTGAAAAAGCAAATTTCCGTACAAAAATTCAAAAGGGTTTTGGCTCTAAGCGCCTTGCCTACTTCTTATGAAAAGGAAATTTTAACTAAAGGTTCCGAATTAAAAGAAGAAGAAAAGCAAGCCCTTGAAAGTTATTTGCTTGAACTTAAAGCCAACAGTTTTGCTGCTGCTTTCAGTGATGCTTTAAATGCTAAACACAAAAGCACAGTAAATATGCAGTTTTAATGTTAGGTTTTGGTTATTAAAATGCCCTTGATAATCATCAAGGGCATTTTATTTTACATACTTGTATTCCCTTCTTTTTTCTATTATAATTATATTAGGCAAGGAATTGCCTAGGGAGGAGGCTTTATGATTAAAAGTAAAGTATTTAATAAAGGTTTTACTTTAATAGAAGTACTTGTTGTTGTGCTGATAATAGGTGTGCTTAGCAGTATTGCAATTCCGCAGTATATGAAGTCTGTTGAAAAATCAAGGTATGCGGAAGCAGCAGAACATTTGCGAAGTATATACACAGCGCAACAAGATTATGCATTACATCATAATCGTTATGCGGAAAAATTTGATGAATTATATCTTGATTTTTCCGATGTGGCTTTGGAAAGCACCCCTACTTCAATTACCGTTAGGAATTACGAAATTTCATTAGATGGTGCTAATGATGATGTCCCACTCGTAAAAGCCCATAGAATGAAAGGGGATGTTAATACTTATAGCATATATAAAGACTTAAGAACAGGGGATATGCTTTGTGAAGATATGGATGGAAAAGACGGTATAGACTGCGAATTGTTTGGTTTTTTCGGTTCCGTTACTTCTTGTGATGACGGCAGTATAGCCGCACCCGGACAAAAATGTAAAGCGCAAGAAAAGCCTATAGGGGGGGGAACAATATTCCCCGGAACTGGTGGTTTTGGTGGTAGCGCAGAAACTTGTAAGAGCCCGTGTACGTGGACCGGCAGCATTTGTTTATGCGAATCGTCAGGTGGTGGTAATTGTGAAGCTGTTCAGAAATGTCCGTTAGGACATTGGGATTCTTCACAATGTAAGTGCGTGCCAAATTAATGGTTAAACCCATAAATATTTTAAAATAAAACCCCCGTGTTAAAAACACGGGGGTTTTTATATAAGGTTTTCTTACTCAGGTTTTGTTATACGGCGTGTGATGGTTTTCTTTTGTATACAAATAACAGTATCTCCTGCTTTTGTACCTTTAAAACCCTCAATTAATATACCGCATTCATAACCCTTTTCAACTTCTCTGACATCATCTTTAAAGCGTTTAAGCCCGCCGATTTTGCCTTTGTGGATTTGTTCACCGCCACGCATAATTTTTGCTTCAAAATTACGCGTGATTTTGCCTTCTTCCACATATGATCCTGCAATAAAGCCGGAACTTAAATCAAACACTTGACGTACTGTTGCACGCCCGACGATTTCTTCCACGATTTCAGGTTCAAGTAAACCTTCCATTGCGGCCTTTAAGTCTTCCAAAAGTTCAAAGATAATGTTATAGGTGCGTATTTCAATACCTTCCCTTTCTGCTTCGTCAGCAACTGAAGGCATAGTATTGACGTTAAATGCAATTATAACAGCATCACTTGCTTTTGCAAGTAAGAGGTCAGATTCATTGACATCACCTGCGGCGGAGTGTATAACTTTAACTTGCACTTCGTCGTTACTAAGGCCTAAAATAGCATCTTTAATTGCCTCAATAGAACCTTGAACATCAGCCTTTAAAATAATAGCAAGTTCTTTAACTTTTTTACCGTCAACATTCTTTCTCAAATTAGTTAAAGACATATGTTTTTGATGTTCAATATTTTCCGCTTTATGGGCAAGTTTGCGTTTTTCGGAAATATGTTTGGCTTCTTTATCGCTTTCGGCTACATATAAAGTTTCACCAACTACAGGTGGCTCACCGTTAATACCCAAAACTTCAGCAGGAACACTTGGCCCTGCACTTTGCATACGGTGTCCGTGTTCATCAATTAAAGCACGAACTCTACCATAAGTAGTGCCGACAATAAACGGGTCGCCCACTTTTAAAGTGCCTTTTTGTACTAAAACTGTGGCAACAACACCTCTTTTATTATCGCGTTTACTTTCCAAAATTACTCCGACCGCTTTGCGTTTAGGGTTGGCTTTGAGTTCCATCATTTCCGCTTGAATTGAAACCATTTCAAGAAGTTTATCAATGTTTATACGTTTTTTAGCAGAAATTTCAACAAAGATGGTGTTGCCTTGCCATTCTTCCGGGATAAGCCCGCGGTTTGCAAGTTCTTGTTTAACTTTATCAGGGTTAGCGCCCGGTAAATCAATTTTGTTTACCGCAACAATTATCGGCGCTTTTGCGCTTTGTGCGTGGTTAATAGCCTCAATAGTTTGTGGCATAATACCGTCGGTAGCGGAAACAACTAAAATTACTATATCAGTTGCTTGTGCGCCCCTTGCACGCATGGCAGTAAATGCTTCGTGGCCCGGGGTATCTAAAAAGGAAATATATCCTCGTGAAGTCTTAACTCTATAAGCGCCGATATGCTGTGTTATTGCACCGAATTCGCCTGCAACAACGTTAGAGTGTCGTATAGCATCAAGTAAACTCGTTTTACCGTGGTCTACGTGGCCCATGATTGTTACAACAGGTGCACGTGGTTGAAGATCGGCAGGGTTATCTTGTTCTTGTGAAGCGATTTCTTCTTCTGCAAATTCTTGTGTTATTTCTGCTTTAAAACCGCATTCAGATAAAACAAGCTCCATCATATCCGGTTCAAGTTTTTGGTTAATGGTAGCAAAAATACCCATGCCCATAAGTTTTTTAATAAAGTCATTTATTTTAAAGTCCATCTTTTCGGCAAGTTCTTTGATTGTCGGTTGGCCTAAAATTTTGATGACCTTTTCTTTGGGTTTATCTTCCGTAACAGTGGCCTTTTCCTGCGGTTTTGTTGGGGCAGGTGCTACCTTCGGGGCCGGTTCGGCCTTTGGGGCAAGTTTCGGCTCCGGTTTAGATTCATGTTTAACTTCCGGCTTAATTTCTGCCTTCGGGGCAGGTTCTGCCTTTGGTGCAGGTTTAATTTCCGGCTTTGGTTCCGGTTTAATTTCCTTAACTTCCGGTTTTACAACCGGTTCTTGTTTAATCTCTTTTTCCTCAACGGCTTTTTTTGCAACAGTTTTTTTAGTTGCCGGTTTTTTTACCGTTGTTTTTTTAGCGGTAGTTTTTTTAGCCGTAGTCTTTTTTGTCGTTGTTTTTTTAGCGGTTGTTTTTGTTTTCTTTTCCGCGTCTTTACTTTGATTCTTCGCTGCTGTCATTTTGTGCCTCCTCGCTGGGCTGCTGGGAAGCATTTTCTTTCTCGGCTAAATATTTTTTTGCGCCTTCAATAATCTTTTCAGCAGTCTTTTCACCAACGCCTTGTACTGTGGCTAAATGTTCAACGCCTACGGAAGCAAGTTTTTCAACGGTGGTAAAACCGGCTTTAATTAAAACTTCCGCAAGTTTGGGGCCTATGCCTTCGACTTCACTTAAAACATCTTGTTTAAGTTGGCTTTCTTCCTGGCCTTGTTGTTTTTGTTGGGACTCGCTCTTTACATCAATATCCCATCCGCAAACGCGGCTTGCAAGGCGAATATTTTGCCAGTCTTTACCGATAGCGATTGCAAGTTGGTCATCCGGTACGATAGCAAGGGCCTTTTTCTCTGCATGGCTTTTAATTTTAACTGATAAAACTTTTGCAGGGGAAAGAGCATTAACAATTGTGCTAGAAATATCGTCGCTGTAATTGATAAGGTCAATTTTTTCACCTGAAAGTTCATTAGTTACTGCACGGATTCTTATACCCCTCATACCTACGCAAGTACCGATTGGGTCAATTTTATTATCATTGCTCTTTACTACAACTTTTGCCCTTACGCCCGGATCTCTGTAAATACCTTTAATTTCAATAATGCCTTCATCAAGTTCCGGTATTTCAACTTTCATTAAACTTTGTAAAAATTCCGGTGAAGTTCTTGAGAGGATAATGTATGGTCCTCTTTGGGCTTTATCTAAGCGATATGCTGCAGATTTATAGCGGCCTAATGCCGGATCTGCTTTAGGATCCATATTGGCAAAATCTGTTTGAGTTAAAACACGCATAATCATTGCTTTAATGCGGCCACCGTGTGTGTAGTGTTCTTTCCTGATTTGTTCACAGTAAGGTAAAAGTGCTTCTGCTTTACCGAGGTCTACTACAATATCTTTATCGGAAAATCTTCTTACCAAACCGGTAACGACTTCACCTTCGCGCGGTTTATATTCCTTATATAAATTGTCGCGTTCAATACCGCGTACTTTTTGGATTAAAACTTGTTTTGCAATTTGTGCTGCGATTCTTGAAAAGTCTTCTACGTTTAATGCAGTTACAAGTTCTTGCCCTACTTTAATTTTTGGGTTTTCTTTTTTGGCATCTTCTAAAGAAATTTCAATTTCCGGGTTTGTAACTTCGTCGGTTACAACTAAAGTTTGATACGCTTCGATGGTGCCGACTTCCGGGTCAATTTTTGCGGTAAGTAAAGCGGTTCTTCCGAAGTGTTTGCGGAGTGCGGAAATCAAAGCATCTTCAATAGTTTTGATTGTATCTGCACGGCTTATATTTTTTTCCCTTTCCAAACTTTCAAGGGCCATTATTAAATCTTTATTTTCCATTTTTTTAATTCTCCTTTATTTTAAAAATCCGTTACTGGATCTAAATTTGCTTTTTTTACATTGTCGTAAGTGAATGTAAATTTGTTTGTACCATCATCAAGTACGAAATCTTTATCATTTGCACTTTCAATTAAACCTGTAAAACGTCCGCGTTTTTCAAGTGGAGTTTTAAGGTAAATGCAGGCGCGCTCACCCACAAATCTTTTAAAATGTTCCGGTTTTTTAAGTACGCGTTTAATACCCGGGGAGGAAACCTCAAGTATATAAGCGCCTTCAACTAAATCTTCCATAGTTAAAACGGAATCTATCTTTTTGGTTAAAAGTTCGCAATCATTTAAACTTATGCCGCCTTCTTTATCAACAAAAAACTGTAAAAGTTCTTTGCTTCCTTGATGTTGGATGATAAGGTCAATAAGTTCATAACCGTCTTGAAGAAGGGCTTTGTAAATTGTTTCTTCAATGATATTTTTGCTTTGCATAAAACCTCCTTAATCTAGCAAAAAAGCGGCTTTGAAAGCCGCTTTGCGTGATGTGTTGATAATTTATTTTAACATATTAAGAGCATAAGGTCAAATTTATCTATTAAGTTCTTTTATTTTTTTATCGGTTTTAAGGTAAGTTTTTTTGCGCCGGGGATTTTCTTCAATAATCTCTTTAAGGCGCTGTATTTTGCCCTTACTCTGCGGCACAAAAATGTTTTGTACTTTAGATACTTTTCATTCATATTTCGATATTCGCTGTAACAATGAATGAAGAAACACAAATCGTTCTCATCGGACATAGTTGTATACAAGTTGTAAGGTGCTTGATTTAAAGTTAAGGGTTTATTTTTGAAATTAAACCTGTTAACATCGATTAAGAAGAAATGATATTTGTCATCTTCTTTTCGGCACAAAATATTACCGGGGGTATAATCGCGTGGAAATAGGCCTTTTTCATGAATTTGTGCGGTATAAATGGCATAGGCGCGCAAAAAGTCATTTCCTTGGTATTCACGCACCTGTTTTGCGTTTTCTATTTGGTCACTTATAAAATAGGAATAGCGGATAAGCCCGTTTTTGCGTTCTATAATATAAGCATAGGGTTTTGGTGTTTCAAAGCCGGCATTTAATATCTTTTCAGCATTAATAAACGCGCTTATGCATTTTGGGGTTCTTAAACCTGTTGAATAAAAAATTCTGTTAATTATTGGCGGTATACAATATTTTTTTATATTGATTTTGTAGCCATTAAAATCGACAACTTTAATTTGATTGCGTTCAGCATAGATGACTTTGCCTATATTATCAAAATTGTCCGGTAAATTTTTTAAAAAATCATCAGTTAAACCGAGTTTTGTTAAATCGTAAACTTTTGATTTGCAAATTTGTAAGACAGAACCGTCTTTCCTCTTGATTTCCATTTAACGCTTCCTTGATATATATTTTATTTTAACATATTCACTTCAGTAATGCAAAGTTCGCTAAAATGGTATAATATAAAAAATGCCCGAAAGGGTAAAAAATTTTGTTTTATAAAAAGGGGCTTAATATGGACCTTACAAACGATATTAAAAAAGAATCAATTTTTCCAAGCCGTTTACCTGCAATAGTGATTAGGGATGTTGTAATGTTCCCGGGAATGTCTTTGCCGATTTCGGTTGATAGAAAAAAATCTGTAATGGCGATAGAACTTGCACTCGGTACAACAGGTAAATATGTCTTATCCGTTTCCCAAAAAATTGCGGAAATTGATGACCCTACCGCTGATGACATTTATAAATTCGGTGTACTTTCGGAAATTACACAATCTTTAAAAATGCCGGACGGCAGTATGAAAGTTTTCTTGCAAGGCTTGTCCCGTGCAAAAATAAATAATTTGGCTTTTGATAATGTTGCAAAATGTTGGTTTGCTGAGGTAACTTACCCGCAAGATGATGCCGAACCCAGCCCGGAAATTAAAGCCTTAATGCGCCAAACTTTGGACCAGTTTGAAGAATATGCTATGGCATCAAAACGTATCGCCATTGAGGGCGTTTCCTTTTTAAGGCAAATTGAAGATCCGTCAAAACTTGCGGACACTATTGCTTCAAATATTATTGTTAAAACACAAGAACGCCAAAATATTTTAGAGGCTGTTAATGTTAAAGACCGCCTTGAAAAACTTTTAAAACTGCTTGCAAGCGAAGTGGAAATTATTAATTTGGAAGAGAAAATTCATACTAAAGTCAGACGTCAAATTGATAAATCACAAAAAGAGTACTACTTAAATGAGCAGATGAAGGCAATTCAAAAAGAACTTCGCCAAAAAGATGATTTCCAAAAAGATTTAGATGAACTTCGTGAAAAAGTCAAAAAAAATAATCTGCCTAAACAAGCAGCGGAAATTGCAAATAAAGAAATTGAACGTCTTAGCAAAATGGCACCATTTTCACCTGAATCAACTGTTTCAAGAACATTTTTAGATTGGCTTGTAAATATGCCTTGGAATATTTCAAGCGAGGATATTTTAGACTTAGATAAAGCAAAAGCCGTCTTGGAAGCGGATCACTTTGGCCTTGAAAAAGTTAAAGAGCGTGTTTTGGAATACCTTGCAGTTCGCCAACTTACAAAGAGTTTGCAAGGGCCGGTTTTGTGTTTTGTAGGGCCACCGGGAACAGGTAAAACTTCAATTGCAAAATCAATTGCTTCAGCCATCGGACGCAAGTTTATAAGGATGTCCCTTGGTGGTGTGCGTGATGAAAGTGAAATTCGCGGACATAGGCGTACTTATATCGGTTCAATGCCGGGGCGCATTATTCAAGGAATCAGTAAAGTCAAAACAAATAACCCTGTGTTTTTGCTCGATGAAATTGACAAAATGGGTTCAGATTGGCGTGGGGATCCGGCTGCCGCACTCCTTGAACTTTTGGACCCGCAACAAAACAAAGATTTTGTGGACCATTATTTAGATGTTCCTTTTGATGTGTCAAAAGTAATGTTTATTACGACGGCAAATTCTTTAGCATCAATCCCTACAACTTTGCGTGATCGTTTGGAAGTTATAGAATTTTCCGGTTACACAAATTATGAAAAACGCGAAATTGCAACAAGGTATTTAATCCCCAGGCAATTAAAAGAACACGGTTTAAAAGATGATATTTTAAAAATAGACAATAGTGCACTTGATTCTATAATGCGTGATTATGTACGTGAAGCAGGTGTTCGCCGTATGGAACGTGAAATCGGTACCATTGCCAGAAAAGTTGCAAAAATGTATATTGAAAACAAAAAATCAGTCAGGGTAACCAAGGAAAATTTGGAAAAATTTTTGGGTATTCCTAAATATACAAATTTTGCTGCGGAAGAAAACGGCATAGGTATTTCTACCGGTCTTGCTTGGACCTCGGTTGGGGGGGAAACCCTTGCAATTGAAGCCACTTCTTTTAAAGGTAAAGGGCGCTTAATTTTAACCGGTGCTTTGGGAAATGTTATGAAGGAAAGTGTACAAGCCGCTTTAAGTTATGCCCGCGCAAAAGGGTATGGCGCTAAATTTGACTTTGACAAAAACGATATTCATATTCACTTCCCGGAAGGTGCTGTTCCAAAAGATGGACCAAGTGCAGGCACTGCAATTTGCACGGCTTTGGTTAGTTTAATTACAAATACCCCGGTTAAAAAGGGTATTGCAATGACAGGTGAAATAACCTTAACAGGGCGTGTTTTACCTGTTGGTGGTATTAAGGAAAAGTTTTTGGCTGCTTACCGTGAAAAAATTAACACTATCTTGTATCCAAAAACTAATGAAAAAGATGTTTCCGAAATACCGGAACAAATTAGGAAAGAATTAAACCTTATTCCGGTAACACATATGGATGAAGTCGCGAAAGTTGTTTTCGGAAAAACCAAACAATCAAAAGCAGTAAAAAAACCGGCAGAAAAAACGGTTAAGAAAGTTGCTGCTAAAACAAAAAAAGCAGTAAAAAAAGTGGCAAAAAAGACTACTAAGAAAGTTCGTAAAAAAAGTAATAGGAGATAAAAATGATAAAGAAGTTTATTAAAGAATTCAAAGAATTCGCAGTTAAAGGCAATATGATTGATATGGCAGTCGGTATCATAATCGGTGCTGCCTTTTCCGGCGTAGTTAATTCTTTAGTTAAAGATATTATTATGCCGCCGTTTAATTTAATAATGTCAAGAATAAATTTTTCAAATTTATTTTTCACATTAAAAGACGGTGCTGATGTCGCGGGCCCTTATGCATCAGTTGATGCGGCAAACCAAGCCGGTGCAATTATTTTAAATATCGGTGCATTTTTAAACACAATGATTAGTTTCTTAATCGTTGCAGTTGCCGTATTTATTTTAATTAAAGGCATAAATAAACTTAAAAAAGCACCTGTTCCGGCACCTGCAAATACAAAAAAATGCCCTTATTGCAAAACTGATATTCACAAAGATGCTACCCGCTGCCCGAATTGTACTTCAGAAATTAAATAAGGTTATTTAAATAGTTTATAATCCCCTGAGTGTCAAAACTTGGGGGATATTTTTTTGTAATAGAAACAAAATAAATTGTTTGTTCTCTTGCTTTTTTGGGCGCGCTTTTGTATCATAGTAATATAGTTCTAGTGTTTCATATTAAATGTAAACAGGAGTTTTACTTATGGCCCAAGAAAAAGAAAGCAATTTTATGGATATTATAAAATCTTTATTTTCCCCGACAAAAGAGGAAAATCAAAATAATGAAGGCGGTGCTGTATTATTAAAACTTTTTGAAAATTTACCCGCCGCTATCTATGCGCGAGATAGCAAAAATAATTTAATAATTGCTTCGGAACAGGCGAAGGAAATACTCGGGCTTACGAATTCAGATAGCCCAAGTGTAATGTCAAAAGAATATATTAAAAAAGATGAAGAACTTGATAAAACCGTTTTGAATAACCAAAAATCTTTTGAAGAAAATATTACTTATATCAACTCACAGAACCATACGCGTATTGCAACAATTAAAAAACTGCCACTTGTTTTAAAAGGTAAAAAGCCCAATGTCGTTCTTACTATGATTGCGGATAATACCGACCGCCTTTCCAAAGAAACGGAAATAATAAACTCTAAAGACCTACTGAAAAATATTTTGGATAATGCCCCTATGGCTATTTATACGCGCGGTGCTTCCGGTGGCTTAACATTTTGGAATAGAAAAACGATGGAAATGTTTGAAGATGATGAAGAAACCGTTGCCCGCCCCGGAGCGCATCCTATGCAAGATAAAAAAGATGTTGTAAATTATCAAGCCCGAGAGGAAGAGATTTTACAAGAAGGCAAAGTCGTTATTTACCCGCAAGAAGCATATACGACCAGAAACGGTCACAAATTGATGCTTCATATAACTAAAATTCCTATGCCGCCTTCAGGTGATACCCCCGAGTGTGTTTTAACAATTGCCCAAGATATAACCGAACGTTATTTGCAAGAACAGGAAAATGCAAAAAACCAGACTTTAATTCAAACTATTTTAAATAATGCTCCGCTTGCTATTTATGCACGTGATAATGAAGGAAATATGATTTTTAGGAACAAAGCCTCAAGTGTAATTCACGGCTATCAATTAGGGGAACTTCCAAACGAAACACCTGAACAGGTTGAGTTCTATAAACATCGTGAACAAACTATTTTTAAAGGAAAGGAGCCTGTTATCTTGGGCGAAGAAGAATACACCGGTAATGACGGCAAAAAACGTATACTACGTGCTGTTAAAGCCCCGATTTATGATCAAAAAAATAAACCGCTCATGGTTGTTACTATTGCGGAAGATGTTACAGAAAAGCATAAACAAGAACTTGAGGTTTTGCACGCAAGGAATTTTTTAAATGAGATTATTGATAACTTGCCCGTTGCATTATATGCTAAAGACTATGACGGAAAATATATTTTGTGGAACAAAAAATGTACTGAAATCTTTGGCAAAACCGCCAAAGAAGTTTTGGGTAAAACACATTATAATGACTCTCTAAACCCGGAACAAAAAGAATTTATTGCAATGCAAGATAGTAAAGTTTTTGATATGCGTAAAGAACTTGATATCCCGCAAGAACTTGTTTCCACCCAAAGCGGTGATATTAAAATTATGCATACAGTCAAAATGCCTTTATTTTATGAAGATGGCAGCCCGCATTGTTTGCTTGCAATTTCAGAGGATATTACATTAAAGACAAAAATGGAAAAGCAAGTTTATGAGGCTAAAACGCAATACTCTTTGCTTGTTGAAAATTGTAGGGAAGGTATTTTAATTATTGAACAAGGTAAAATATCTTTTGCTAATAAAACTTTGCTTTCATCTTTAAATTATACGCTTGAAGATATAGAAAACAAACAATTTCTTGATTTTATAGACAAAGGTAATAAAACAATAGCGGAGGAATTTTATGACAAAGTAAGTTCCCAAACTGCTTCACAGGAATTTGTTACTTTGAAACTTCGTGCGAAAAATGAGGATATTGTGGAGTTTGAGACATCTGCTGTTCGTGCAAAATATTTAGGTAAACGCATCGTTATATTGTTTATGAGAAATATAACACGTGAACTCCATCAAGAAAATGAGGGTAAAGTAAGCAAAGATACAAAATTTAAATTTGCTTTTGATTCCGTTAAAACACCGCAAGTAATCTTACAACAAAATGGTTATATTTACGATATGAACAACGCCGCGCGTCGTTTGCTCGGTTTTACCCCGGAAGATAGGCCTCTTTACGGTAGCCTTTATATCCTGCCAGGCTTTCCTTTACACGCGCGCAGAGCCTTAACTAATATAGAACCTTGTGATTTTGAAGGCGTCATAGATTTTGACAGACTCAAAAAAACAGTCAATGAACTAGTTAAGAAAGGCAGTTTAAAGTTATCAGTTAAAATGACGCCATTTAATATTCGTGAAGGTATAAATAATAAATCTACTGCTGATTTTTTGCTTGAACTTACACCACTAGAGAACAAAGATATAACTACCGATGAAGTTTCTTCATACCTTTCTTGGAATGATGTCCTAGCCTATAAAGACGGCGTTTTGCTCTGTTCTAAAAAGGGTGATATACTAAAGTGCAATAAAGAAGCAGAACGTTTATTGGGTAAAGATATAAATGCATTAAAAAAATTTAGTATTGCGGATATTTTCAATAAACAAGATTCCGATTATCTTAAAAAAGATATTAAAGAACTTTATGATCAAGGAACTCTTTCCAGCAGGGAATATACTCTTTCCAAAACTTGTGGCGGCCTTACTTTAGAATGTGAAGCGGTTTTGGCTAAAGCAGATAATTTTCTGTTAATATTCAGAAACAATACCAGCAAAAGGCAACTTTTAGAAGTTCTTGATGAAAGAACCGCCCATAATGAGGCCTTAAAACGTTGTTTGGGCGGGGTTATGCTTGAATGTCTGTTAAACAAAAATAAAAAGAATTTTACTTTTTCAAAATTCACTAATGTTACGCCGGAGGCTTGCTCCTTAAGCGGTTATACCCGTCAGGAATTATCTAAACTGACATTGCTTGATTTAATGTGTGAACCTGATGCGAATAAAGAAGAAGCACAAAAGGTTGTTTCCTCTTTGGACAATTATGCAAAACTTTTATCTGAGGGTAAAACCGTTAACTTTGAAGCAAAAATTTATTTTAAATCACGCAAAACCGTTTGTGCGCTGATATTAACTTTATATAAGACAGCCGATGAAAATAGGGTTGTTATAATCATCAAAGAAATAGCAAAGGAACTTGAAATCGCACAAAATTTAGATCAAGCCAGCAAGGAACTTGAAGGTATAAAAGAAAGCCTTGAAGGTATTTATTTAAAGCTAGATAATACCGGCAGGGTTATTTCCTGCGGAATCGGTAAAGGCAAGAAATTGGCTGGTTTAAATTCTAAAGATATTTTAAATAAAAAACTGGAAGATTTCTTATCTAAAAAAGAAGCAAAAAATATGCAAGTGGCTTTAAAAGAGGTCTTTAAAAATAAAGATATCAAAAAGGGGAACGTTGCTGTTGATAAAGACGGTAAATCTTACCTATATGAATATTCTTTATCTGCAATCCCCGGTGAAGATGAAGCACAAATGTTTATAAATAAAATAGATAACCGCAAAGGGTTTGAAGAGAAAGTTAAACATTTGTATATGATTTTAAATCGTAAAGACACCAGTTTCGTAGATAATATGGACGCTATTTTAAGTTATGGAAATGAGGTCTTTAATTCAGAAGCGGCTTTAATATGCCACTTAAGCGGTGATGATAGGGAAGATATTTTAGTCAATTATGTTACAGATAATAAAATTGATTTGGAACAGGGGCAAGAATTTAAAATCGGTGCTTGCCTGGAACCTGTCTTAGATGGGGAAATGGTTTCAATATCAAACTTCAAAAACTACAAGTGCAAGAAATGTTTGCATGCTGAAAATGATTTGCAAGGTATGTGGGCAGCGCCCTTACTTATAAAGGGTAGAACAGAGGGCATAATTTGTTTTGTCAGTACCAAGAAAAACGAAATGCGCTTTGGGGACCAGGAAGAAAATTTAATGGCTTTAATCTCCAATCTAATGAGTATGGCCCTTGAAACACGTCGTGCTAAAAAAGCAACCAACAACAGCTTAACTACTATGCGACACTTAATGAAAACTTTGGATGTTCCTGCTTTTATCACGGATTCTGATTTAACTATCAAAAACGCAAATGACAGCCTGTTTGCTCTGTTTGATGTCCAGGATATGGCCGAGTTAGATGATAGAGATATATTCTCTGCTTTTGCTTTCAATAAAGAAAAAGCGGAAGAAGGTTTTTATGATGCTCAAAGAACTTCAAAAGGTGGGGTTTTTGATTTCGTATTTGAAGTTAAATTACCGGAGTCTAAACGGCTTAATTTGCTTTGGCATGTCGTGGAAGTAAGGGATGGGCGCGGTAATATCCGCGGATACATGTTTGCTTCCGAGAATGTAAAAGATTTAAATTCGTTTAAATCGGTAGGCAGAGAACGCTATCACGGTTTTTAATGATATAAAAGTTTAATTGTTTGACTTTATATTATTATAATGTTATTCTTTATGTAGTAGTATTATTAATGAGGTGTATATGTCTAATTATGTAGAAGAAGTAATAGAGTCAGTAAAAAAGAAAGATCCTTCACAAGCCCTTTTTCATCAGGCTGTTGAGGAAGTTTTAACTACTTTAAAACCTGTGATCGATGCAGATCCCAGATATAAAAAATATGCAGTTTTGGAACGTATGGTTGAGCCTGAACGTGTCATTATGTTTCGCGTACCTTGGCTTGACGATAAAGGTGTAATGCGGGTAAACCGCGGTTATCGCGTACAGTTTAACAGTGCCATTGGTCCTTATAAAGGCGGTATGCGCTTGCACGAAAGTGTAACACTTGCAAGTTTAAAATTTTTAGGTTTTGAACAAACTTTTAAAAACTCATTAACTGGTTTGCCTATGGGCGGCGGTAAAGGCGGGTCAGATTTCGATGCCCGCGGTAAAAGCGAAATGGAAGTTATGCATTTTTGCCAAAGTTTTATGTCCGAATTATTCCGCCATATTGGGGAAAATACCGATGTCCCGGCCGGTGACCTTGGTTGCGGTGCGCGCGAAGTCGGCTACATGTTTGGGCAATATAGGAAACTTGCAAATAAATTTGTCGGTGTTTTTACCGGTAAAGGTATAAGTTTCGGTGGCAGTTTAATCAGGCCCGAAGCAACAGGTTTCGGTGTCGTATATTTCGCCCAAGAAATGCTTAAACTTAAAGGTGAAGATTTTAAAGGCAAAGTTTGTATTATTTCCGGTACAGGTAACGTGGGTATACACACCGCGCAAAAACTTATGGAACTTGGTGCAAAAGTTGTCGGTTTCAATGATTATGATGGTGCTGTTTATGATAAAGACGGCCTTGACCAAGAAAAACTTGCTTTCCTTAAAGACCTTGTTTTCGTTAAACGCGGCAGTTTAAGGGAATATGTAAAGAAATTTACAAAAGCCGAATTCCATGAAGGCAAAAAGACTTGGTTTATACCTTGCTACGCAGCTTTCCCGACTGCTTGCGAAAATGAACTTAAAGACGAAGATGCCGCCACTTTAATTAAGAACGGTGTCAAACTTGTTTGTGAAGGTGCAAATATGCCTTGTACTTTGGGTGCGGTTAAACAATTTCAAGATGCAGGCGTTTTGTATTCTCCGGGTAAAGCTTCAAATGCCGGCGGTGTCGGTGTGTCAGGCTTAGAAATGACACAAAATTCTATCCGCTTATCTTGGCCGGCTAAAAAGGTTGATGAAGAACTCCATAATATTATGGTTCATATTCACAACTCTTGCGTTGAAGCCGCAAAAGAATACGGTATGCCCGGTAACTATTTAGCCGGTGCCAATATTGCCGGTTTCAAGAAGGTTGCAGAGGCCATGATAGCCCAAGGCTTAGTTTAGTTTTAGTACTAACAGAAATAAAAAAGGCGCTCGGTTGAGCGCCTTTTTTGTATAATTTTTTTTAATTTATTTGTTTTTTAAGTTCATCCATTTCTGTTTGTAACTCTTCATATTTTTTACGCAAATTGTTATATCTTTCTCTGGCAGACAATGTATCTTTATGTAAAGCCCCTTTAGTATGTATATATTCAGTCCACTCGGATAATGCTGTTTGCATTTGATTTACTGTATCTGAATATTCAATAGATAAACTATTATATTTTTGTTTTAAAGGATCATTTTGACGATTTATGGATTGTAAATTTGAAGTGCTATTCAAAGTAGGACAACTTTTTACATTAGTTGTTTTGATGATAGTATTTTTAGGAGTAACCTCTACATTATATTCTTGCCAAGTTATTCTGTCTGGGCAAAGAGTTTTGTATATATAAAGTTTATTACCGTTTTGCATTTCGTACTCACTCGTAGGAACACCGTGTTTTTGAATATAGGAATCTAGTTCGGACCAATAAGTACAATTCGTAATATATTTCCTTTTAACAATAATATTTTCAGATGAAACTTCTACATTATATTCTTGCCAATTCTTTTTATTGGGGCAAAGTTTTTTATATGTATACAGTTTGTTACCGTTTTGCATTATATATTCACTGGTGGGCGCACCGTTTTTTTGAATGTAAGTATCAAAATCTGTTCCTTCTACTTTAAGAGCAGCGCAACCTGCCAAAACACCAACAGCCATTAAAGGCAAAATATATTTTATTTTCATAAGATCTCCATAATTTTTATATGTTATTTTCCTATATTATAGCAAAAATTCTTTTTCCTTTTGCTTTGTTTTAAAAATTTGCTATAATATATGTATAAATTTCAGGCAAGAGTAAGGAGAACTATGGTAGCCAATTTAGCAGTCTTAGTCCTTGCAGGCGGCAAGGGCACACGCATGAAATCCGCCACACCTAAGCCATTACATACAATTTTTAGGTTGCCGCTTTTGGCACATATTTTGCAAACTGCAGATACTTTAAAACCATCTGCTAATGTTGTTTTATGTGGTCATCAAGCTGATGTATTACAAAAAACCGTTAAAGAAAATTATAAAAATTGGGGTATAAAAGCAGATTTAAAATTTGCCTTGCAAAAAGTTTTAAACGGTAGCGGTTCAGCCGTAAAAGATGCAATGCCTGTATTGAAAAAATACAAACAAGTTCTCATTTTAGCAGGGGATGCACCTTTAATTGAAGCCAACACTTTAAAACAACTTATAAAGCACCATAATTCCAAAAAAGCATCTTGTACCGTATTAACTGTTGAAGTTCCAAACCCAAAAGGTTACGGGCGTATTGTTAAAGAAAATAATTTTGTTAAAATCGTTGAAGAAAGTGAAACTGATGCTAAAACCACATCTATAAAAGAAGTAAATTCCGGCATGTATATTTTTGAAATTAAAGACCTTGAGAATGTTTTAAAACTCTTAAAACCGCAAGGCCCGAAACACGAATATTATTTAACCGATACTTTAGCTTTACTCCAAAAACAAGGCAAAAAAGTGGAAATTTTTAAAGCCGCAGATTATAAAGAGGCTATGGGTATAAATTCCAAAAAACAACTTGCGGAGGCAGCACAAGCAATGCGTGAAAAAATCAATAATAAACTTATGGACGAGGGTGTAATTTTAATTGACCCGCAAAATACCTATATTGACAAAACCGTCAAAATCGGTGCTGATACAGTTATTTATCCAAATTGCTATATCCAAGGCAAAACGGTTATTGGTAAAAATTGCAAAATCGGCCCAAATTGTTGGATAGAAAATTCAAAATTTGAAAATAATGTTGAAGTTAAAATGTCTTGTTACATTTTAGACAGTCATTTAAAAGAAGGCGCGCAAACTGAGCCTTTTGCAAAACTCCGCCCACAAACTGTGGTGGAGAGCAAAGCCAAAATCGGCAGTTTTGTGGAAATTAAAAAATCTACAATCGGCAAAGGTTCCAAAGTGCCGCACCTTTCTTATATAGGGGATACGGTTATGGGCGCAGGCGTAAATATAGGTGCCGGCGCAATAACCTGTAATTACGACGGGGAACATAAACATCAAACTATAATTGGGGATGATGTTTTTGTCGGTTCCAATACAAATTTTGTTGCACCTGTTAAAGTGGGCGCAGGCGCTAAAATAGGCGCAGGTTCCACCATAACGGAAGATATACCTGCCAAAACTTTGGCAATAGCCAGGGCAAGGCAAGTGAATCTCAAGAACAAAAAAGGAAAATAAAATGAACGACCCTATTGTACCCAGGGAACTAAAAATATTCACATGTAATGCAAACCGCTCTTTGGCGGAAAAAATTGCAAAACATCTCGGTAAAGAACTAGGCGCTATGCGCGTGGAAAGATTTGCCGACGGCGAAATTGATGTCCAAGTTACCGAAAGTGTACGCGGTGCTGATTGTTATATTATTCAACCTACTTGCCCGCCCGTTAATGAAAACTTAATGGAACTTTTGATTTCTATTGATGCTTTAAAACGCGCATCGGCAGCACGTATTACCGCTGTCGTGCCCTATTACGGCTATGCCCGTGCTGACAGGAAAAGCAGCCCCCGTGTTCCGATAACAGCAAAACTTGTGGCAAACCTTATTACACACGCCGGTGCTGACAGGGTTATGGCAATGGATTTACATGCCGGCCAAATACAAGGTTTCTTTGATATTCCGTTAGATCACTTAAGAGCACGTGGTGTATTTTTAGATTATTTCCTTAAAAATAAACCTAAAGATTTGGTAATAGTCTCCCCTGACGTGGGTGGTGTGGAACGTGCAAGGCGTTTTGCCGCCCGTATGGAAGCAGGTTTGGTTATTATTGATAAAAGGCGCCCCAAAAAGAATGAGGCGGTTGTTTACAACTTAATCGGTGATGTTAAAGACAAAACTGCTATTATTGTCGACGATATCGTTGATACAGCAGGCACTTTAACAGTTGTTGCAAACAAAGTTAAAGAAAGTGGTGCTAAAAAAGTTTATGCCGTTGCAACACACGGTGTTTTATCGCGCGACGGTGTAGATAAAGTTGAAAACTCTGCTTTAGAAAAACTTTTTATAACAGACACTTTGCCTGAAACACGCAAGCAAAGTTCCAAAATACAAGTGCTTTCAATTGCACATATTTTGGCAGATGCCATCAGCCGCAACCATGATGGTCGTTCAATAAGTGAAATGTTTAATTAAATTTAATAAAAATAGTTGGAGGAAGTACAAATGCAAAAAGTAAAAATTAATGCTCAGCCCAGAGAAAAGGCCGGCGTTCGTGGGGAACTCTCAAAGATTAGAGCCCAAAAGAACATTCCAGCGGTCTTGTATGGTGAAGGTTTAGAACCTGTTTCTATAACCGTCTCTCAAAAAGATTTGGCTGAAATTCAAAAATCAGGCAGCAATGCTATCGTTGAAATTGCCTTACCGAAAGGCACGGAAAACGCTATTATCAAGGAAGTTCAATATCACGTTGTAACCGATACTCCGATACACGTCGATTTCCAAAGAATTTCTATGGATAAAACTCTTGAAACCGCTGTTCCAATTGTCTTAAAAGGCGATTGTGCTTGGGTTAAAGAAAACGGTGGTATCGTTGACCATACCGTTCGTGAAGTTTCAATCAAATGTTTACCTGCCGATATTCCGCATGAAATTGATGTCGATATTACCGGCTTAACATTAGATAAACACGTAACTTTAGCCGATTTGGTTGCCCCTAAAGGTGTTACTATCTTGGGTGAAGCTGACAGAATGATTGTTCACATCATGATTCCGCGTGAAGAAGTTGTTGCAGCACCTGCTGCCGCAGCCGCCGGAACTGAAGCCGCACAACCTGAACTTTCTGCTACAAAAGGTAAGAAAGAAGAAGAAGGTGCAGCACCAGCCGCAGGCGATAAGAAACCTGCAGAAAAGAAATAATTTTTTAAAATTATTTTTTAGTAAAACACCCGTGGGGTTTGAACTCCATGGGTGTTTTTGTTTTGCCAGTAAATATTATAAAATGAAATGATACGGAGGGAAAAATGGAAATTAATTATAAAGCCGTAGGTATGTTTTTATGTTTTGTTATAACGGTTTTCTTTATTGTGTTTAAAATGATACAAGTACAAATGGCCTATGTATTTACGGAAAAATATTCGGAAATCAAGAAACAACACCCTCTACCTTTAAAAACTTGGCGTTGGAAACTCTGCAGTATAGGTTGGAGGAGGGCTGATTTCAATATCGGTGTAAAAGTAGAGGTATATCCAGATATGTTGCTTGTAAGTGCGTTGGGGCAGGCACTATGCATACCTTATGACCGATATACGTTGAAACACGAAAAATCATTGATTGCAAATGCTTTACTTATTGAAAAAGTCCCTTTATACCAAGGTGGTATACTTTATATTATGAATGGTTGTCATAACCGTGCTAATTTAAGAATATTTTTGTCTTCAAGAAAAATCAAAACCATTCTCGAAATTGCAAACCAAACGCGAGAGGAAAACTCTTCTCCAAGCGAGAATTTTATTTAATATCAGAGGGAGAGATTTGCCCTTTCGTCATTTTCCTAACGTGCTTCAGGGCCGGCCCTCGCGGTTTTTGCCTTTCAGCACTTCGTGCTTCAAACAAAAACAACGCTTCGGGCTTCAAATCCCGACGGGTTTGCCCTTCCGTCATTTTTCTGACGAAAAATGCTCCAGGGCCGGCCCTCGCGGTGTTCGCCTTTGCCTTCGGCAAAACTCACACAACGCTCCGGGCTTCAAATCCCGACGCGACTTAAAGCAGTTTAAGTCGCTCCACTCTCTGAAAATTTAAAACCCCGCATTTAGCGGGGTTTCAAATTTTCGGAGAGGGAGGGATTTGAACCCTCGATACCTTTCGGTATACAGGATTTCGAGGCCTGCTGTTTCAACCGCTCACACACCTCTCCAAATACTACCTATATTATATAAAATATAAAAATTAAATTCCTTAAATGTCAACGGAAAATGAAAAGTTCCGTAGTAGAAATGTAAAACAAAAAAACACTTGCATTTTTTCTGAAATGTGATATAATATAGGAAAGAAGTAAAATTTTTAAAAAGGGCATTTGTACAGACGAATCAATATGGATTTTTTAAAAAGAAACTCAGGTAAAATAGCATTACTTGCAATTATTGCATTTTTTACTCTTCCTTTCATTTACGGTAATGAGGAAGAAGAAGACTTTTCCCCTTTTGCAGTAAAATCAGGAATGTCTTATCAAGCAAACCCTATTTCGAAATTGGCTAATAAAATAGCCTCTTTTTATGGGTTTTCAAGGCCTGCTTCGCAAATGACGGCATCTTCTAACGGGACAGATTCCATAAAAGATAAAGTTTCTTTTAATAAGGAAAATCCTTTTGGCATTCCCGATTCAAAAAAATCACAAAATTTACAAAATAATACTTTAGTTGCATCTTCCAAAAATTTTAAAAATTTTGATACAAATTTTTCAGATTCTAATTCTCCAAATCCTCAAAAATATAATGGCCGAAATAATTCTTTAAATAATTCTTACGATAACAATAATCCGGTAAAGGGTTATGTAACAATAAACGGTCAAAACTATTCCGTGATAGAGGATGCCCAAGGCAATAAATATGTTGTTACTCCTAGGGGGCATATACCTTATAAAGAAGTAATGCGAAGGACAGTTTCAGATAAAGAATTTATGGATGCTAAAAAACGTTTAGCCGGTGCAAGTGATATGGAAGTTTTAGCTGTTTTGCAGAAAGAAAAGGAAAAGCAGGCTTTAGCAAGTAAACAAAATTATCAAGCATCTGCCGCAGGATATAGAAATGGCACTGCATCAAATATGGGTGGTACAAATTATGCCCGCGTCTCTACAGATGACACAGGTCTTGATGATAATGTTTTAAGTAGTGCCTATGCAGATTTAAAGAATATTGATTTAAGAAAAGGCGGGGCATTTTCTTCCGGTAGCGGTAATTCTCAAAGTTCTTTTAGCGGAACTTCTGCCAAAGGTAATAATTATTTGAATACTAACTCTTCTAATCAAGGTAGTGCGCGAACCGAAAATGCTCTTGTTCCCGGTGGAATTGCCCAAACAGTACAAGAGCAAGTAGTATCCAGAACATCGAAAGCAGGAAACTCTCAAGTACGCACAGGACAAGAAGACCTAGATACAGCAAGGGAAATAGGAAAACCATCAGAAGGAACAGTAACAGGTACAGAAGCAGGAATGCCAGCGCAAGCGATGTCTAACGGAATATCTAGAAACAATATAATAAGGGTGCAAAAAACAAAAGGAGACAATAGTGATACCGCAGTGGATACATACAAGATAGTTAATGATGACAGTGCGCCAATATTTATTGCCGGGAATAGTGTTTGGGGAGAACCAACAGCAATAATGATAGATGATAAGGAGCAAATAGGGGTAGTTGTCCCGATAAATTATCAAAAAGGCAAAATAGTACTAACTGGTGATGAAGTAGATAGTACAATTGAAACTAATGTAAAATCAATGAACAATAGTCTTAAAGAAATAAGGCAAAAGATGGAAAGTTTAGATGAAAATACAACAATATTTATTGATGATAGTGGATCAGATTCTGTTTCTTCAGAAATAATGCGAGATGTAGTAGGAAGTTACATAAAAAATCAAAACAATATCGTTAATAATAAGGACGATGCCACAGTGATTTTAACAGCTCCTATTTTTACACCTTTTTCTTTTGATAAATCCGCAGAAGATTTTGTAAGACAAGTAGACCAAATACTTCAGGCCGGGAATGAACCTGCTTGATTTTAAGGAGAAAAAATGAAAATTAAACATATATTACCTGCATTTTTAATAATGCTCTTGCCTGTTGGAATTATGGCAACAGATAATAAAGATCTGGAAATGTTTTGCGACAATATTATATTCAATGAAATGTATAACCTGTATTACGGGCTTGATACCAACTCCTATGCTTTCGAATATGCTTTAGGTGAGAAAAATAATAGAGGCAAATATAAGTATGACGTCCTGGAAATATGTGATGAAAAAAATGCGTGTGAGAGGGCTTTGTTTGGCGGAAAAAAAGTTTTTGGTGAAAGGTCTTTATTGTTAAATATGCCCTCTTATTTGTTATATTTCAATAATATAGAAGTGTTTGAATTATTGCTTAAGAACCACCCCGAATATAAGGATTTTATAGATGACGGCACATACCCGGATATTACTTATTGCAATGAAGAATTCACAACCCCTGCATTAAATGCGGTCAAGGAAGGACAGTTAGGGATTGTGAAGTATTTAGTTGAGAATTATGATGTCAATTTATTTAAAACGGCCGGTTATGTTTATTATAATAAAAATAAACCTCAGAGGCCTTTAACTGTTGAAGAAATAGCAGATAATGCCGTGACAAAATGGAGAGATGAAACCCCTAATGCCGATAGGCTAAAATGTGCCGTGGCAATGCAGAAATATGTGAAACAATGGCAAGAGTCTCATAAGGATATGAAAGCCAAAGCAAAAGCATATAATGAAAAGGCTTATAAGTTTGCATCAGATCCTGAATATATAATGGAAAATATCACACCTTTTGAGTTCACACCGCCGCAATTTACTCCAAGTTTGAATCTTTTTAAATTAGATCTTAAAGAGGAATATGCACAAACTATTGAAAAAAGGATTGATACTATGATAAAAAAACTTATGCGCGATTTTGACTTCTCAGCGTTTGGTAATCAGGCATAAGAATATAATTTTTATTTAAAAATTCCCTCACTCTCGGTGGGGGATTTTTTTTGTATTCAAAAAATTATATAATATATATAGACGTAAATCAGATAACCCGCGCTTTTAAAGCGTTATTTTTTTGGATAAAATTATGAATACAAGACAAGATGTAAGAAATGTGGCTATTATCGCGCACGTAGACCACGGTAAGACCACTATCGTAGATTCACTTTTAAAATTAGCAGGACAATTCAAGGTAAAACAAGATGAAGCACAGGAAACAGTCCTTGACTCTAACCCTCTTGAACGCGAGCGCGGTATAACAATTTTATCAAAATGTACAGCCGTAAATTATAAAGGTTATACGGTAAATATAGTTGACACTCCGGGCCACGCAGATTTCGGTAGCGAGGTAGAACGCGTCTTAAAAATGGTTGACGGCGCTTTGCTGTTAGTGGATGCCGTAGAAGGCCCAATGCCTCAGACACGTTTCGTTTTAAGAAAGGCTCTTGCACTTGGGCTTAAACCGATAGTTGTAATCAATAAAATGGACCGTGATCATATCAGACCGTCCGAAGTAGTGGATGAAGTTTTTGAACTTTTTATGGAACTCGGCGCTAGCGACGCACAACTTGATTTCCCTATCATATATGCTTCCGGCCGCGCAGGTTGGGCTTCAAATGATATGAACAAACCCGGTACAGATATTGCCCCCATTTTTGATGCAATTTTAAAACATGTTCCTGCCCCTGTCGCTGATGAAACAAAACCTTTGCAAATGCAAGTGACAATGCTTGATTATAATAACTTTTTGGGAGCAGTAGGTATCGGCCGCATTTTAAACGGTGATATCAAACAAGGCCAAACGGTTGCAATGCTCAAGCAAAACGGTAAAAGGGTGCTAGGTAAAGCCGCAAAAATTGAGCGCTTTATCGGCCTTGGCAAGCAAGAAGTACAAAGTGCAAAAGCCGGCGACATAGTTGCAATCAGCGGGCTTGAGGGTGTTGAGGTCGGTGATACTTTATGTATGGTCGGCTCCGAAGAACCCCTGCCGCCGCTTGTTATTGATGAACCTACAATTTCAATGGACTTTTTTGTTAATGATTCCCCGTTTGCAGGGCGTGAAGGTAAATTCTTAACCAGCCGCCATTTAAAAGCACGTCTTGAAAAAGAGGCTCAAACTAACGTGGGTATGAAACTTGAGCAACTTGAGGGCGAAGGCCGCTTTAAAGTTTACGGCCGCGGTGAACTCCATTTAACAATTTTAATTGAAAATATGCGCCGCGAAGGTTTTGAACTTGCCGTTTCCAGCCCTGAAGTTTTGTATAAAGAAGAAGACGGTAAAATTTTAGAGCCTATGGAATATCTTATTTTGGATATTTCCTCTGATGTTCAAGGTGCTGTTTTTGAACTTGTCGGTAAACGTGGCGCTAAACTTGAAAATATGGTAAGCGAGGGTGAAAACCGCTTGCGTTTGGAATATGTTATTCCGTCACGCGCTTTAATTGGTTTCAAAAATGAATTTTTAACTTCAACACGTGGGCTTGGTATAATGCACCACAGTTTTTACGGATATTACCCCAAAGTTGATGTTCCACCACTTCGTTCCAACGGTGTTTTAATTGCCAAGGAGCCGGGGGTAACAACTTCCTATGCTTTAAATGCTTTGCAAGACGGCGGCCAAATGTTTTTAGGCCCCGGTGTACAGGTTTATGAGGGTATGATTATCGGCCAAAATTCACGCGATAATGACCTCGTTGTAAACCCGTGCAAAGCAAAACGTATGTCAAACATGCGCAGTAAAGCGGCTGATGATGCCTTAGTTTTAACACCGCCGCGTATTATGAGTTTAGAGCAAGCAATTGAATATATCGCTCCTGATGAACTTGTGGAAATTACGCCGACATCAGTTAGGCTTAGAAAGAAAATTTTAAATATCCACGAACGTCGCAAAGCATCCCGTAAAGAAGAAGCCGCAGAGGAATAACCCAAAAGGGCAACCTATGATAGAAATTTCAGATTTAAGTTATCACATAGGCCTGCGCCCGATTTTTGAAGATGCTTCTTGCTTTATTGCCGACGGTACAAAAATCGGTCTTGTTGGTTTAAATGGTTGCGGAAAAACTACTTTATTTCGTCTTATTCTCGGTCAAATTTATCCGGACGGTGGCAAAATTACTGTTAGTTCCGGCACGCAAATTTCTACGGTTGAACAGGAAATTAAAGATACCAATTTAACACCGCTTGAATATGTTTTGCAGGCAGATAAACGCTTAAAAGTTTTATATGATAAACTTCCCACCGCAAAATCAGGTGAAGAAATTGCCGAAATTTACGACAAATTAAATAATCTAGGCGCGAACAGTGCATCTGCCCGTGCTAGTGCAATTTTGGGCGGGCTTGGTTTTTTGGATGAGGAACTAAAAAAGCCTTTAAAGGAACTTTCCGGCGGTTGGCGCGTGCGCGCCGCTCTTGCGGCGGCTTTGTTTGCACCGTCTGATATTTTGCTTTTAGACGAACCCACAAACCACCTAGATTTAGAAACATCAATTTGGCTTGAAAGTTTTTTGGAGAAAACCGATAAAACCCTATTTTTAATCAGCCACGACCGCGCTTTACTTAATAAAATTTGTGAAAAAATTATTTTGGTTGATGAGTGTAAACTCAAAACTTATACCGGCAATTATGATACTTATGAGCGTACCCGCCACAATCAAACCGAGCAAATTATTAAAGACGCCAAACGTTATGAGGAAACACGTAAACATTTACAAAGTTTTGTCGATAGATTTCGCTACAAAGCCACCAAAGCCAAGCAGGCACAAAGCCGTTTAAAAATGCTTGAGCGTATGGGGGACGCCCCAAAAATTCCGATAGAAAAAAGTGTGCGTTTTTCTTTTCCGGAGCCTGATTTGCTTGACGCATATTTGTATACTTTAGAAGATGTTTCCTGCGGTTATAATGATATACCTGTTTTAAAAAATATTGACCTTACTATCGGTGCAGAAGATAAAATTGCTTTGCTCGGTGCAAACGGTAACGGTAAAAGTACGCTTGCTAAACTTCTTGCAGGAATGCTCCCTACAATGTCCGGTAAATTAACTTATGCACGCAAAATAAAAGTGGGCTATTTTGCACAGCATCAGACGGAGGTTTTTGACCTTGATAAAACCCCATATGAAGTCGCAAAAGAAAAAATGTTGGAAGCAAAAGAGGCAGAGGTTTACACACATCTTGCTTGTTTTGGTTTACAAAAAAATAAAGCGGATACAAAAATCGGCAGCCTTTCAGGGGGGGAAAAGAGTAGGCTACTCCTTTCAATGATAACAATTGCCCACCCAAATATTTTAATTTTGGATGAGCCGACAAACCATTTAGACATCACTTCCCGCCGCGCTTTAAGTGAAGCGTTAAATAATTACAGCGGTGCAGTAATTTTAGTTACGCATGATTTTAATTTGCTTGAAGAAGTGACAGATCGCTTATTGCTTGTCGCAAACGGAACAGTTCAAAATTATGAGGGGGATTTGGAAGATTATAAAAATTTCGTCTTACACGGCGGTGGTGCAAGTGCCGCACAAAATAAAGCGGATATCAAAAAGGAACGCCGCAGAACTGCAGCCGAACTTCGCGCCCAAGCAGCACCGATGAAAAAACAAATTAGGGAAATTGAAAAGAAACTTGATAAACTAACTAATCAAAAACAAAATATTGAAACCCGTTTAACCACACAATTTAATACAGATTTAAGCATTGAACTTGCCTTTATAAACAAAGAAATTACCGAGCTTGAAGCCAAATGGCTTGAACTTACTACCGAATTGGAAAATTTGAAATAAAAATAACCCTCGATTTTCCACGAGGGTTAGTTAGTTATAGACTTTCGTCATTATACACATTTCCTTTTAATCCGCCAGCTCAACATCTTCAAGGGGGCTTAACGCTATGTAGGGGCACCACTGCCACCTCACACAACACCCGCCCGAAACGGCCTCCGCGGATATACTATAGTATAACCGTTTTTCTCAAAATGTCAAGTGGTAATTTTAATTATTAGACGACATTAAATTCATTAGGCTGATAAATAGGTTAACAATATCAAGATAAATACTGATTGCAAAATTTAAGGCAGTATCCCAGTTGTTTGCATCGGCTATTGTTTTAAGTTTTTCTAAGCGGTTAAAATCAAAAAGTAAATAACCCGTAAAAATCAAAACACCTAGGCCACCCATAAAACGGTTGCCGCGTATACGTACAAAAATTCTTATAATATAATAAATCAAAAGAACTATAACACCGATAAATAAAAATTTGCCCATCCACGCAAAATCAAGGCCACTGTACATTGCAACAAGCCCCGTTAAGAAGGTGGTCAAAACGGTTATGCCGAGCGCTTTTTGCGCGGTGTCATTATGGGCGATAAAATAAACCCCTAAACTGAAACCGCTTGAGGCGGTAAAAAGTGCCATTAAAATCATATTGAGCGGAAAGGCAGTTCTCATAAACATAAGTACCAAAAATACGATAATGTTTATAATTATCGCAAAAAGTGAATATCTTTTTATTGCTTGATAATCTTGCATTTGCAAAGCTCTATTGAATAGACGCGCCGCAAACATACAGGCAAGCCACGCAACCGTCAAGGATGCAGCCAAGATTATGAAAGTTTTTGACATTAGTGTCGGAAACATAATTACCCCCTTAAAACCCGGTATGCCGAGTAATAAAATAATACCAAATTTAGCAGATAAATTGTAAAATTTATTTATGACAAAAAAAGAAATCGCAAAAAATTATTTTATGCAAGGTTATAACTGCGCGCAGGCCGTATTTTTGGCTTTCGCTGAAGATGAGGGGTTAAATAAAGACGTTGCTCTTAAAATAGCCTCGTCTTTCGGCGGGGGGCTTGGCGCGCAACGTGAAGTTTGCGGTGCCGTCAGCGGTATGTGTATGGCACTCGGTTTAAAGCGCGGTTATAATACCGCAAAAGATTATGCCGCTAAACAAAAACATTATTTGGCGGTGCAAGAAATTTGCGCTGAATTTAAAAAACAAAACGGCAGCATTATTTGTCGCGAACTTCTAGGGCTTGATAAAAATAATTTACCTCTTAAACCCGAACAACGCAATGAAAATTACTACAAAAAACGCCCCTGCGCCGAACTTGTTGCAATGGCCGCAGAAATCTTAGAAAATTATTTAAAAAATAATTAACTCAAAATTTTAAAGCGTTTTTCAAGCGGCTCAAAGGTTTTGTTTTGCGGTGCGCTTAAAATCTCGCCAAAAGGCATTTGCGCAATCAAACGCCAAGTGGCAGGTATTTTGAAAGTCGTGCGGACTTCTGCGTCAATTATCGGGTTATAATGCTGCAAACTTGCACCGATATTTTGCCCTGCCAAAGCACACCAAACAGAGAATTGCAACATTCCGTTTGATTGTGCCGCCCATATCGGGAAATTAACGGCATAAGCCGGGTATTGCTTTTGTAAATTTTCGGTTACAATAGTGTCTTCAAAATACAAAATTGTTCCGCTTGCAGCGGCAAAAGTGGCGATTTTTTCTTTAACCGGCGCAAAATTTTCAGGCGGAACTTTCTTTTGCAAAGTATTTAAAACTATATTCCAAAGTTTTTTATGATTTTTGTTTTCAAGCAAAATTACGCGTGCACTTTGGCTGTTAAAAGGCGTAGGTGCATTAAGTAAACAATGTTCCAAAATTTGCGGTACAAGTTTTTGTTTTTCCGCAGAAAGCGGCCCAAGATTATAACAAGATCTGCGTTTTTTTATTGTTTCGTTAAATTCCATATTTACCCCCAAATATAACCCTTATAGGTTATAAACTAATAATAAAACTTTTGCCTGTAAATGTCAATATAAATTTGACAATTAACTGTAAAATTCCTACAATATAGCATATAGTGTGCTAGAGCACAAAGGAACGAAATATGCCATACTCAGGCGGCGTAAAATTACAAGATGAAATTTCCACCAAAATCATAAATACCGTTACTAAAATGGTTTATGAGGGCGGTGCTGCAAATATCAATGTTCAGATGGTTTTGAAAAAGCTCAAAATCACAAACCGCGTTTTTTATAATCGTTTTAAAAACATTGATGAAGTTTTGCTTTGCGTTTCCCAAAACCTTGTACATAAAATGCGCCAATGCATGTTGCGCCCATATAATGAAAAGGAAAATTACCATAAATATTTAATCAGTCTGGCAACGGATGTTTTGGTTAAAACTTATGAGATAAAAAAAGATTTCAGCGACTATATGTTTAATAATGATATAGTCAACGAAAGTAATAAACTTTGGTGGATTGACCACATGATACCGGCCCTTGAATACGGCGTGAAAAACGGTTTTTTAAAGCCGATGGATATTAGGGAAATGGCTTACGCAGTTTGGTGTTTCTGCCGTGGTTTTAATGTGGACGCTATCAAAAGCCGTCTTGAACTTAACAAAGCACTTGAAACTTTTACCATGGCTTTTACTTTTTTAATTGACGGTATGACTTTAAATAAGGATACAAGAAAATGATTATTACCTATAAACGCAAAGCACATTATCATGAAACGGACAAAATGGCCGTCGTGCATCACTCCAATTATTTTAGGTGGATGGAAGAAGCACGCGTCTACTTTTTAGAAAAAATAAATTTGCCTTTTACAAAAATGGAAGAGGCAAATATTTTTAGTCCCGTCGTAAGTTTTACTTGCAATTATCATTTCCCGGTTTGGTTTGATGATGAATTTGAAATCAAAGTTAAAGCCGTAAAATACACCGGCGTACGCGTTAATTTTGAATATGAAATTTTTAATTTAACTAAGGGCAAACTTTCCGCAACTGCTGTAAGTGAGCATTGTTTTACTTCTAAGGAAGGTAGGCCGATATCAGTTAAACGTGCAAACCCGGAGATGCACGCACTTCTTGAAAACTGCTTAAAAGAAAATTAATTATTTCCTGACAATTTCAAGCGGGGCGTATTTGAGCATAAAAACGCGCTTTGTGCCATTGTTGAAAATAACTGTAATTTTTGCCGCTTCGCCACTACCGGTAATTAAAACAACTTTACCTAAACCAAACACACCGTGTTTTATAACTGTGCCGATTTTAACACCGCTGCTTGCGTTAATCGGTGCGGGTGCAGGTGTTTCCGCAACCGTTGCGGTTTGCGGCTCATTTGTTGTTTTATAAGGCGTGTAACTGAAATCTTCGTTATCTTGATAATTTGCGGCATTATTATAAGTCGTATTAGTTGTAAAATGATTATATTTACCGTAGTAATTTCCGCCACGCGGTTTGCCGCGGAAAGCAACTTCCTGCCTTTCGCGCGGTTGATAGGCTTCTTCTTCCAAAAGTCTGCTATCGTATAAAAAGCGCGAGGCAAAATTTTCATAAGTTTTACCGAAAATGCGGCGTGTTGCGGCATAAGTCATAAACAAATTCTTTTTTGCGCGCGTCATTGCGACATAACAAAGGCGGCGTTCTTCTTCAAGTTCTTCTTCGTCTTTTGATGAAAGGGGGAATAACCCTTCTTCCAAACCTGTTACAAATACCGTCGGGAATTCCAAACCTTTTGCCAAATGCACGGTCATTAAAGTTACCGCGCCTCCGTTTTGTTCAGCGGTCTCTTCTTCGGAGGTAATTAAAGAAATTTCTTGCAAATATCCGCTTAAAGTAGGTGCTGTATCTTCTTTAATACATCTTTCTTCATATTCTTTAACTGCGTTTACAAGTTCGTTTAAGTTGCCGATTCTTTGCGCGGCTTCAGGGTCCTTTTCAAGTTCGTCTTCAATGCTTTTTTGATAGCCTGAAAGTTCCAAAAGTTTTGCAATAGTTTCAGACGGTGCAAGCATTTCCTTTTCCAAAGTTAAACCGTCTATTAAATTTACAAATTCTTTTATTCCGCGCAGCGCAGTCGGCTTTATTCCTTCAATAAAATTTTGCTGTTTTAAGGCGGTCCATAAAGTGATATTATTTTTTTGCGCGTAGGCTAGTAGCGCGGCAATAGTTGTATTACCTATACTTCTGCGCGGCGTGTTTATAACACGCAACAAGCTAACGCTATCACTTGGGTTTACTAAAAGTTTTGCGTAAGACAAAATATCTTTAATTTCCTTTCTGTCATAGAATTTTACTGCCCCGATTAAGCGGTAAGGTATTTGGTAACGCCTAAAAGTGTCTTCAAAATTTCTTGATTGCGCATTTGTGCGGTAGAAAACTGCGATATCATTTAAATTCGCGCCATCATCATCTACCATCATTTGTACTTGGTTTGCAACAAAACGTGCTTCCTCGCCTTCCGACGGCAATTCGCGTACGGTTATTGGTTCACCGCCCTCTTTGGAGGTATATAAATTCTTTTCTTTCCTATCTTTATTTTGCTTGATTAACTTGTTTGATGCGTCCAAAATAATTTGGGTGGAGCGGTAATTTTCCTCAAGTGTAATGACTTTTGCATCTTTAAAATCACGTTCAAAATTTAAAATGTTTTTTATATTTGCACCGCGCCAAGAATAAATTGATTGGTCCGGGTCGCCAACAACGCACAAATTACGGTGTTTTTGCGCTAGCATAGAGGTTAAAAGGTATTGTGTTTTGTTAGTGTCCTGGTACTCATCCACTAAAATATATTTGAAAAATTGCTGGTAGTATTCGCGCACTTCTTGATTATTTTTTAACAGTAGTACCGTCTTAAAAAGCAAGTCTCCAAAATCTAGTGCAAAACTTGCATCAAGTTTGGCTTGGTAGCGGCGGTAAACTTCGGCAACCTGCATCTTTTTTTCATTATTTGAGGCTACTGCCTGCGCCAAAAAATCTTCCACTGAAAGCATTTCATCTTTTGCTCGCGAAATTATTGAAACATAATAATTAACTTCTTTTTTTGCATCTTTTACGCCCATTTCTTCAAGGCACAAAGATACAACCTTTTTCTGTTCTGTTTCGTCGTAAATAACAAAGTCGCGTACAAGTTTTGCGGCTTCAGCGTTTTGCCTTAAAATTCGGAGTGCAAAGGAGTGAAAAGTGTATATCCAAATTTGGTTTGCCGCTTGCGGTGCTATACTTTGTGGAACAAGGGAGTTCACACGCTCGCGCATTTCTTTTGCGGCTTTGTTAGTAAAAGTTACAGCAAGTATACGATAGGGGGGTATACCATCGTAAATTAGTTTTGCAATTTTGCAAGTTAAAGTTTTTGTTTTGCCTGTTCCCGCACCGGCAATAATAAGGCAGGGGCCGCCGGTATAATTTACCGCTTCAAGTTGCGCCGGGTTTAGGGTTTTTAAAAAATCTTGGTTCATTTTAAAACTAACTCCACAAATGTTTCAATATGTTTTGTGTTGGGGAAGAAGTCAAAACATTCCGCGCTTTTAACGGTATAATTTTTGGTTAAGACTTCTAAATTTTCCGCCAATGTTTTTGGGTTGCAGGAAATATATAAAATGTTTTTAACTCCGCAACTCGCTAACTTTTCACACGCTTTTGGATGCACGCCTGCACGGGCAGGGTCCAAAATAACTAGGGAATTATTTGGCTCAATTGCGTGTTCTGTTAAAAAATCTTCTGTAGTTTGGCAGTAAAATTCCACATTTTTTATATTATTTAACACGGCATTTTTTTTGCCGTTTTCCACCGCTTCAGGGACGCATTCTACGCAAAAAGATTTTTCAATTAAATCCGCATTTGTTAGAGAGAAACTGCCTGCGCCGCCGTAAAAATCATATAAAATTTTGGGTTTAATCTCGGCAACTTTTTGGCGTACTTTTTGGTACATTAAATTTGCGGTTTTCGTGTTTGTTTGGAAAAACGATTGCGGTGAAATTTCAAAAATAATTTCCTTTCTGCCGTCTAGTATTAGCGCTTCCTGCATTGTATCTGCACCGCTTAAAACTTTTAAATCTTTAATGCCGCTTGCATCACTCATCCCGTCATTTATGGCTGTTAAAACGCTAAAGCCAGGGTAAATTTGCTGGCAAATTTCCGTTAGACCGGTTGTGTCAAAAGGTTCGGTGGAGATAAAAACAAGCATACCGCCTTTTTTGTTAAAACTTTGGCGTATCATTAAAGTACGTAAAGTGCCGGTGTGCTTTCGCTGGTCGTAAAAACTCAAATTTTTATTTTTGGCCCAAAGCATAATTTTGTAAACAAACCACGGCAAATTTTCGTTAAAAATAAGGCAATCGGTTAAGTTTACTGCCCTATCCCAACGCCCCATTTGGCGGAAACCGAGCACGTCTTCAAACTCAAGCGGAATGGTTTTATCGCGTTTAATTTTTTTATTTTGCGGCTCCTTGTGTATGGGCTGATGGGTAAAACTTAACTCAATTTTATTTCGGTAAAATTTATTTAGGGCAGTAGGTGTAACTTTAATTTCACCCGTAAAATACGGTGCAAGCAAAGCGCTGACGGCGGCAACTTTTTGTTTAAGTTGCTCCTCATACGGCACTTTGATTAAAGCACAACCGCCACACAATGCGGCATTTTTACACGTTGAATTTGAAGACACAAACATCACCGTCTTTAATAATATAATCGCGTCCTTCTTGGCGGATGAGGCCCTTTTCTTTTAAAGTTTTTTCGGACTTACATTCTAAAATATCTTTAACGTCGTACACTTCCGCGCAGATAAAACCGCGTTCAATATCAGAGTGTATTTTGCCTGCCGCTTTCGGTGCGGGGCAGCCGATGGGGATTAGCCAAGAACGCACTTCAACTTCCGGGCCTGCCGTAAAAAATGTACACATATTTAAAAGTGCCATACCGGCGCGGACAATCTTTTCAAGCCCTGTATAATCGCTACCGAGGTCTTGCAAAAACATTTGTTTCTCATCGTCGGGCAGTTCGGCAATCTCAGCTTCAAGTTTAACGCAAAGTTCCACAAAACCCGCACCGCAGCTTTTTGCGTAATCTGCAACTTTTTTGGTATTTTCTTTGTTCGGTGTTTCTGAATTATTACCTACAAATAAAACTGGTTTTAATGTTAAAAGTTGCAAATCAACTTTTTCTTCTTCGTCTAAATTTAGGCTGCTTGCCGGTTTGCCTTCCGCTAAACATTTTTGAAGTTTTTTAAGTACTTCAAGTTTTGCTTTGGCGGCTTTATCGCCTGATTTTGCAGCACTTTCTTGTTTTGGGAGCATTTTTTCCACACTTTCTAAGTCGGCAAGCATAAGTTCGGTTTGAATAATGTCTATATCGCGGAGCGGATCAATACTGCCGGCAACGTGCGTAATATTTTCATTTTCAAACAAGCGCACAACGTGAATTATTGCATCTACTTCGCGTATATTTGCCAAAAATTTATTGCCAAGGCCCTCGCCTTTACTTGCACCTTTGACTATACCTGCAATATCAACAAAGCGGATAAAGGCGGCAGTTTTCTTTGGCGGTTTAAAAATATCAAAAAGTGCATCAAGCCTTTTATCAGGTATTGGTACGACGCCGACATTCGGCTCAATAGTAGTAAAAGGGTAATTTGAGGCCTGTGCGCCCGCTTGCGTTAATGCGTTAAAAAGGGATGATTTGCCGACATTTGGCAACCCGACAATTCCGATATCCATAAATTCTTTCCTTAAAAGTTAAATGTATTGTAGAACTAACTATATATATTTTACTAAATTTGAGGGTGGAAGGGGGCTTTTACGGTAACTCCCATAATGCTAAAATATATATATATGCAAGAGTTTAAGTTAATGTTTCGGGCGTTTAAGTACCGTAATTTTCGTTTGTTTTTCCCCGGGCTTGCCGTATCACAAATCGGGATTTGGATACAAAATATCACTATTGCTTGGCTTGTTTATGATATAACTAAATCGCCTTTTGCGATGGGCACAATTATGTGTTTTACCGCCGCACCGCTTTTTATAATCACCCCTTTTGCCGGCGTAATTGTTGATAAATTTAACCGCCAAAAATTGCTTTTTATGGTACAAATTTTGTTTGCTGTGCAGGCGCTTCTCATTACGCTTTTTACTGTTACGGGAAATATTAAAATTTGGTCTATCGTCGTATGTGGTTTGCTTTTAAACAGTATTGCCGCAATAGACGCACCTTTAAGGCAGTCCACTTTCGTCTTGCTTGTTGATGATATAAAAGATTTACCGAATGCAATTTCATTAAATTCCGCTTGTTTTAATTTAGCACGCTTTATCGGGCCTGCTATCGGCGGGCTTTTGATTGCTTATACAAGTATTACTTTTTGCTTTTTTATAAACTTTCTATTGATACTACCAAACATTTATTTGGTTTCCAAAATGCAAATTACTGATGAAAAACCTGAAGAAGTCAAAAATGACAGTATGTTGCACAGCCTTGAAACAGGTTTTTCTTACGTTATAAAACATCATCAAATTTCACTTTTGCAATTATATTTTGCAGTCTTTTGTTTGCTTATGCTTGCTTACCCGATGCTTTTACCTGTTTATGTAAGCCAAATTCTAAAAGGTGACGCCGATACTCTGGGCTTTATTTTGGGTGCGGTGGGCATTGGCTCTTTGCTTGCCTCTTTAATGCTTGCCACCAAAACGAGCGTAAATTGGATGCGCCGTATTTTGTTCGGCGGTTGCGCGACAATTTGCCTTGCTTATATTTTGATGGGCAGTTTCAGCAGTATTACTTTGACTTTGATTTTAATGTTTTTTGCCGGGCTTGGAATGTCAAGTTTTACCTCTACTGAAAATATGCTTTTGCAGTCTGTTATCGCAAACTCAAAACGCGGACGTGTGATGAGTATTAACAGTTTGTGTTATGCCGGGACAAATTCTTTTAGCAGTTTTTTTGCAGGTTCTTTAGCAGGAGCAGTTGGCGTTGCAAATACTTTTGCGATTTTAGGCGCAATAATGCTTTTAATTGCCTGCATAATAAGTTACAGACTTTCCAAATACGATTATCATAAAAAAATTAGGTAGTTTTGATAGTAAAAAACGTCTTGTACACCCGCGCAAGTTTCAGATTTTTCAAAGAAAAACGCGTTAGTTCTAGGCGCGAACGAGGGAGGTATACTGTGCGAAGTCGCGCGCTAGCGCGGAGGTATCCGACCGAGTGAGCAACAACAAAATAACGTGTTTTAAGAAGAAAAAAACGTCTCGTACGGGATTTGAACCCGTGATCTCCGCCTTGAGAGGGCGGCGTCCTGGACCACTAGACGAACGAGACATTTTAAAATCTTACAATATATATTTTACCAAATATCAGGGCAGCCTGACAAAAATAAAATCTTTCACTGGTTATACCTAAAATACTTGCAATAATATAACTTTTTATCACAATTAAATCTATTATTTTTAGAAGAAATAAATAATTATGAATAAATCTTATAAATATAAGTATTTGTTTCGATACAATTAAAAATTGAGCATCATGTCTTTTGGTGTTGCTATTCATTTTTGATATAATAAATATATACATTTAGAGACAAGTCCGGTAGAGAATAGAGTTTCGTTAAATAAACATTTATGCTACAAAAACTGAGTGTTTTAATGTCTGTTTACGAGGGAGATAATCCTGTTTGGTTGAGGCAGGCACTTGAAAGTGTTTTTGCTCAAACAATTAAACCGGATGAAGTTATTTGTGTCGTCGATGGCCCTATACCTAACGCTATAAAAAAAGTTTTGGAAGATTATTGTGCTAAAAAAGGTAATGTAAATATTTTGCATTTCCTAGTAAATAGAGGGCGTGGCGCCGCATTAAGAGATGCTTTACAGGATTGTAAAAATGACATTATTGCCTTAATGGATGCCGACGATATTTGCTTGCCGTACAGATTTAAAAATCAACTGGATTATTTTGAAAAACATCCTGATATCGCAGTTTTAGGTGGTTGGATACAGGAAGTAGATAGCGAAACTTTACAGCCACTTGCAATGCGCAAAGTTCCTTTGACAGATGCTGAAATTCGTAAATATCTTAAGACTCGTATGCCATTTAATAATCAAACAGTAATGTTCAAAAAATCTGCAATTATGGACAGCGGTAATTTCCAACCTTTTGACCTTTTGGAAGATTATTATATGTGGATGCGTGTTATTGCAAAAGGTTACAAAACGGCTAATTTGGAAGATGTTTTGGTGAATATGCGTGTTAATCCTGCTATGTATGGCAGGCGTGGTGGGTTAAAATATTTTTGTAAGAATAAGCTACTATTTGATGAGATGCGAAAATTGGGCCTGCTAAATTTGAAGGATTATTATTTTACGCTTTTTGTTCGTTTTATAGTACAAGTTTTAATGCCAAGTAGTTTACGTGGTTATTTTTACAGGAAGGTTTTGAGGTAAGATTGTATGATTTCACTAAAAACAATTCGTAAACGCTTTGTTGACGTGACTTGGAAGGATTTTCTACATATATTCTTATTCATTTTTGCGATTCCTTGTGCTTTCTTTTTTAAGAGAAAGCATCCGGATTTGTGGCTTATTTGCGAAGATAAAATGGAAGCCAGAGATAACGGCTTTGCTTTGTTTAATTATATTCGCAAGTATCATCCTAATCAAGAAATATATTATGCAATAGATAAAAAATCACCCGATTACAAGAAAGTAGCAACACTGGGAAAGACGGTGCCTTTCGGTACTTTTAAACACTGGATTTATTATTTATCTGCCACGCAAAATATCAGTTCACAAAAAAATGGAAATCCAAATGCGGCGCTATGTTATTTTCTTGAAGTGGGGGGGATTTTACATAGCAAACGTGTTTTTATACAACATGGCCTCATAGTAAATGATTTGCCTTTTCTCTACTATGAAAATACAAAATTTACTCTTTTTACTGCAGGCTCTAAACCGGAATATGATTTTATTGTTGGGAAATTCGGTTACCCTTCCGGAGCCGTTAAATTAACGGGGTTAGCCCGTTTTGATGCTTTGCACGAAAATATTACTGATCCACATTTAATTTTAGTAATGCCTACTTGGCGGAATTGGTTTCATTTAAAATCTAATAATATCGATGGGAAACTTCCTGAAGTGGAAAATTCAAAGTATCTTAAGGCTTGGCAAGAATTTTTATCCTCTGAAACTTTACATCAAATTTTAGATAAATATGATTTAAAATTACTTTTTTATCCACATAGAAATATGCAAAAATTTATAGATTTATTTCATACTAAATCAGACAGAATAACTATATGCCATAGGGATAAATATGACGTCCAAAATCTACTCCGGAAAGCACAATTGTTAATTACCGACTACTCAAGTGTGTTTTTTGATATGATTTATATGAAAAAGCCTGTTCTTTTCTATCAATTTGATGAAGAGGAATTTCGTGTTCGTCAATATGCCCAAGGGTATTTCAATTATGTAAATAATAATTTTAGTTGTAGATATGTGAAGCCGGAAGAAGTATTATCTGCATTAGAATGTTATGCTAAAAATAATTTTCAAATATCGGATGATTTTTTGAATGCGCATGCGCATTATTTTCCGTTGTATGATGCCAAAAATTCAGAGCGCATCTATAAAATTATTAAGCAAAAGGATAAATAATGAGTGTTAATGTGATTCGTATTTTGCAAATAATTCCGAGTGCCTATCAAGGTAGCGGTATTTTACAAGTGGTGTTAAATTGGCATCGGAATATAGACAGAACAAAAATACAATTCGATTATTTGTTTTCTAAGCCTACTACTGATAATTCTGCCCGTGCGGAAATAGAAAGTTTGGGTGGGCGTGTTTATGAATTGCCTCATCCGTATCAGCATCCGATAAAATTTTTAAAGGAGACTTTTTTATTCTTTAAAAACAATAAATATTATACGTTGCATTCCCATATGACTAATCTAAATTTATTTTTCTATCCTTTGGCTAAAATTTTTGGTACGAAGAATATAATTCAACATGCGCACGGTACAAAGTGGAGTGATAAAAAGATAAACGGATGGCGAAATTATTTGATGTTGCATGCCGTTTGGCCCCTGATTACTCATAAATTTGCTTGTTCCCAACAAGCAGGTGAGGTATTTTTCGGTAATAATTTTAAAGTTATTAAAAACGGAGTTGATTTGGAAAAATTTACTTATAACCCTGAAGTACGAAGTGCAAAACGTAAAGAATTAAACTTAGAAAATAATTTTGTAATAGGGCATATAGGGCGATTTTCAAATGAAAAAAATCATAAGTTTTTAATTGACATTTTTGAAAATATAATTCGGCTTGAACCTTCTGCAAAATTAGTTTTAGTGGGTAGTGGCCCGATACAAAAAGAAATACGGGAATATGTCAAGAGGAAAAAATTAGAGGAAAAGATTATATTTTTAGGTGTTTGTAAAAATGTCGTTGAACTGTATAGTGTTCTAGATGTTTTTTGTTTGCCTTCTTTACATGAAGGTATGCCGTTGGTTGCGTTAGAGGCCCAATGTTGCGGTATTCCCTGTTTGTTTTCAGATACAATATCCGAGGAAGTATTAGTTTCCCCTAATTCAAAAATGCTCTCATTAAAAGAATCCCCTAAAATATGGGCAGATCAAATTTTGACACTTAGAAATAATAAATACAAAAGCAGTAGGCAATATCTGGAAAAACAAGGTTTTAACATAAAAGATATTGCTAAACAAATATATGACTTATATATTTTATTGGAGTGCATAGATGAAATTAGATAAACTTATATACGTCATAATGAAATTATTATCTTTCGTAATTTTGATTAGTATTTATTTTTATTTTGCTTTTCAACCTACGAATAACAATGATTTCCTCGTATTATCCTCTAATTTCATAATTATTTTTTATTCCTGGTATCGAATTTTTAAAATAAGTACGGCGACATATTCTTTGCACAAAATGTTTTATATGTTTTCGCTTTTTTTCTTTGGTATTGCCCCACTTATTCAGTATAAATATTCTATAGGAACTGTTTTGGGGTATTATTTTACGGACGATACTTATATTTATACAAATATCCTGATAATATTAGCGTTTTTGTTTGGAGATATGATGTATTACTTCACTTTTAAAAAGGTGAGAATATCTGCCCCTAATTTTGTGAAAAATTTTCAATTAAATGACGGAATAATGTTAAAAATGTGTTTGATATTTATATCCGTCAGCGTGGTTTTGTATCAATGTTTTATAAATGACTTTGAGTTATATTCATTGTTGCTAAGGGGTGGAGAATATGTGCATAGAGTCAGTTTGGAAAGTTCTGTATTAAACAAATTGATAGGTATTATTATCAGGCCTTTACCGGTTTTCGTTTTTATTTATTATTACATATGGGGGAGGAGCATACTTTTTAAGTGTTTACTCGGAATTTGTGTTTTAGTTTCTTGCTTTCCTTCCTCTATGGCGAGATTAGAAGTCGCGGCTTATTATATTCCCATTTTAATAGTAGTTTTTCCTTTTTTAAGAAGATTATATAATTTCATAATAACTTATATCTTTTCTTTATTAGTTTTATTTCCTATGTTTGAAATGTTTAGAAATTTTGATAGTAATGTCTTGCCTTCGGAGCAGTTCCTCGTTATGCTGACAAAAGTATATACCGGAATGACATATGACAGTTATCAATCTTTTGCTTTTGTGTTACAAAATAATTTTATAACGTATGGTAGGCAACTTATCGGAGTATTATTTTTCTGGATTCCAAGGTCATTATGGGATGCAAAGCCGGTAGGTAGCGGATATACTATGGCAAGAATTTATAATTTAGGATGGGACAATATTTCTATGAATTTTCTGGGAGAAGGATACATTAATTTCGGCTTGTTTGGGATATTTATATTTATGGGTATTTTAGCAGTGCTAATGGCTGTAATTGATAAAAAATATTGGGTAGGTTATAAAGGTAGCATACGAACATTATTCTCGCCATTATATTTACTTATGTTTAGTAATTTAACTTTCTTTTTGAGAGGGGATATGATGTTCGGGACATCTTTCATGTGTGGTAGTTTGCTGTCTTGTTATTTAATTAGAAAATTTATTTATCTTTTTAGGAAAAGTTTTTAAGGATATCATATGATGCTAAAAATTATTCAGTACTGTTGAATCATAAGAGCTATAAGATATATTTAAGAGATATTTACAATGAAAAAACATTTAATTTCCGTAATTATTCCTGTTTACAATGTCGAGAAGTATTTACCGCGTTGTTTGGATAGTGTCGTCGCACAAACTTATACTAATTTGGAAATAATTTTAGTGGATGATGGTTCTACAGATACCAGCGGTAAAATTTGTGATGAATATGCTAAAAGAGATGCTCGTATAAAGGTAATACATAAACAGAACGGCGGAGTTTCTTCCGCCAGAAATGCCGCTTTAAAAATCTGTACGGGCCAATATGTCGGTTTTGTAGATAGTGATGATTATATAGAAAGAGATATGTTCGAGTATCTTTTGAATTTAATAATTTCCTCAAAAGCAGATTTGGCAAGATGCGAAATTATTGGCAAAAATAATTTATTTATAAAAGCACAAGCTATAAAATCTTCGGATGCGTTAGAGAAGTGTTTGCCTAATATTTACCTTTGGAATATGCTTTTCCCCCGTGATATTATTGCTAATTTATCATTTGATGAGGATATCTTTTTCGGTGAGGATATGAAATTTTGTGTAGAAGTTTTTGCTCATACTAACCTGTTAACGTGCGGAGAAAAAGCAAAGTATCATTATTGTATAAATCCTCAAAGTTTAACAAAAATGCCTTTTGATAAGAAAAAGTTAACTTATTTTAAAGCAAATAACTTTATTTTAGAATATTCCAAAAATAAGCAAGTGCGAAATAAGATACGAGCACAAAAAGCATATCATGCGGTTGGTTTTTTGAGGCAAATAATTGAAACTGATTTTCAAGAAAAAGAAACTATAAATACTTTAATAGGGTATATCAAAACAAATTTTTGGCCTTATTTTTGTGGCAATTTTAAATTATCAAATAAACTTTTTGCTATAATTTGTTGTATAAATTTTAATTGGGCAAGTATAATTTATCGGAGAATTTTTAATAAATGATTAATCCTCTAATTTCCATAATTATTCCTGTTTACAACGTTGAGAAGTATTTACCGCGTTGTTTAAATAGCGTTATTGCACAAACTTATACCAATTTGGAAATCATTTTAATAGATGATGGATCTACCGATGCAAGTGGCAAAATTTGTGATGAATATGCTAGAAAAGATTCTCGATTTAAAATTCTTCATAAGGGAAATCAGGGGCTTGCATCTGCCCGTAATGATGGGTTGAGAATGGCTACAGGGGAATATATTGGTTTTGTAGACAGTGATGATTATATAGAAAAAGATATGTTTGAATGTCTATATAATTTGATAACACGAGATAATGCTGATATATCTATGTGTGATATGTTTATAGAAAGGAAAGGAAAGTGGGTGGAATCTAATGTAATAGACACCCCATATAAATGTGTAACACGATCAGAAATTTTTAAATTTCCTATTTGGCGCGTAGTGTGGAATAAATTATATCGTTCATCTGGGTTAAAAAATATATGTTTTAAAGAAGGTATATCTTATGGGGAAGATACATTATTTTCTTTTGAACTCATTACTAATGTTAATAAAGTGGCTATCGGAAATAAGAAAAAGTATTATTATGCGCAAAATAATTTAAGTATCACTCATAAATTTAAAAAACGGCATATAGATTATTTGGATATAGAACAAAAAGTTATGGATTATGCAAAAAGAAATATGTTACCGCAATTATACCAACAAGCACTTGATGCCCAAATGAATGCTGCCGGAACTTGGTTGAAACAATTAGCAATTCAAGATAAAGAGGATAAGGAATCTGTAAAAAAATTGACAAATTTTATACGAAAAAATTTTAAATCTTTTATGGCTTCTTCCATGAAATTAAGCAAAAGGTGCTTTGTTTTGGTGGGGTGTGTAAATTTTAATTTGGCAAGAATGATTTATCGTACTATTTTCAGGGTAAGGGCACATTAAGAACATTATGAATCAACGAAAAGCAGGTGTTATTCTTTCTTATTTAAATACCGGTATTAATAGCCTAATTCAATTAGTCTATGTACCTATGTTATTATACTATCTGAGTAAAGAACAATACGGTATTTATCAATTGATGGGTTCTTTAATTGCATATTTGGCAATTATGGATTTCGGCCTTGCAAATACCACAACGCGTTATTTGTCACAAGCATATGCGAATAATGATGAAATACGTGCCAAGAAAATTTTAGGGATTTCCCATTCACTTTATTTAATTATTGCTCTCATACTTTTTATTTTAGGGGTTTGTTTCTATTTTTTTATTACACCGATTTATGGCCAAACTCTTTCCGTTAACGATTTGATGTTGGCAAAACAAATATTTTTGATAATGTTATTTAATATCGTTATATCTGTACCTTCAAATATTTTTGTTGCGGCAATAAATTCAAGAGAAAAATTTGTTTTTTTGAAGGGATTAGGACTAATCAAAATATTATCACAACCCTTGGTAGTATGGGCAATTTTAGCATGGAAAGCATCAGTATTAAATTTAGTTTTGGTTCAAACGGTATTTAACTTATTTTGTATTTCTATGAATTATTTGTATTGTAAAAGAAGATTAAACTTATCTTTTCCAATCAATTTCGGAGATGTAGTTTTGATGAAGGAACTTGCAGGTTTTTCATTTTTTGTATTTTTGCACAGTGTTATGGATATAGTTTTTTGGCGTTTGGGGCAACTGATATTAGGGGCTATTGTTGGGGCCGTTGCGGTTGCTAATTATGCAATTGCTATGCAATTAACTCTTTTCGTTATCTTTTTACCTACAAATATGAGCAGTGTATTTTTGCCACAACTTTCTGCGATTACATCAAAAACAAAAGATATGACGCAAATCAATGCTATTTTTTGCAAGTTAGGTCGTTTACAATATATGTTCATAATGTTGTTACTGATAGGTTTTGCTTTCTTGGGAAAAACATTTATTGTGCTTTGGATAGGCCCAGGATATAATGTTTGTTACTACGTAGCACTTATCCTTATTGCGGCATATGTGTTGGATGTTTCCCAAAATGCCGGGAATTCCGTTCTACAGGCAATGAAAAAACATGCTTTTCGTGCTTATGTTTACGTAGCGATGTCTGTATTAGATATAGTTTTGTGTATCATCTTTGCCAAACGTTACGGGGAGATAGGTTGTGCTGTTGCCACAGTAATTTGTTTAATAATCGGTTCGGGTTTTGCTATTAACTGGTATTATGCTCGCATCGGCATTGATTTGAAAAGATTTTTTTATAATTTATTTTCTATAAGTAAAGGTATTATTTTAAGCCTTGTATTAATTATAGGTTTATTTTACATTTGGCCTATAAAAAATACTTGGTATAGTTTATTTGCTCACGGGTTGATAATATCCGGTATTTATTGTATATTAATTTGGGGAATGGCGTTTAATCAATATGAAAAAGATTTGGTTCTAAAGCCACTATGCGAAATGAGGGAAATATGCAAAAAAGTTATCAAAATTTAATCGTTGGTGCCGGCATAAGCGGTGCGGTTTTAGCGCGGTTACTTGCGGAAAACGGGCAAAGTGTTTTAATTATTGATAAACGCAATCATATCGGCGGAAATTGTTACGATTACACAGATGAAAACGGCATAACTATTCATAAATACGGCCCGCATATTTTTAGGACTAATGATGAACAGATTTGGCAGTTTTTATCACGTTTCACCACCTGGCATGAGTACACACATAAAGTACGTTCTAAAATTAACAATAAAGAAGTGCCTATACCTTTTAATTTCGAATCCATAGATATTTTATTTGATGAACAAAAATCTAAAATTTTTAAAGAAAAATTAATTAATAATTACGGTAAAAATAAAAAAGTTCCTATACTGGAATTAAAAAAATTTCCGGATGCGGATTTAAAAGAACTTGCGGATTTTATTTATGAAAATGTTTTCTATCACTATACAGTAAAACAGTGGGGTTGCAAGCCTGAAGAACTTAACGAGGACACACTTGCAAGAGTTCCCATATATACAAGTTATTACGATGGTTATTTTACAGAGAAATATCAAGCCATACCCGCTCACGGTTATACAAAAATGTTTGAAAATATTTTAAATCATCCAAATATAAAGATACAACTAAATACATATTTTAAAGATTTGAAGGATATTAATTACGAACGTTTGTTTTATAGTGGTTCTATCGATGAATTTTTTGATTATAAATTTAATGCGTTACCATATCGCAGTTTGAATTTTGGGTTTAAAACATTAGATCAAAATAAATTTCAAAGTGTAGCGGTTGTCAATTATACCGGGCAAGAAGTTTATACCAGAATAACAGAGTTTAAGCATTTCCTAAATCAACAAACGCAAAAAACAACTATTGCTTATGAATATCCGTTTGCTTTTGAAGTCGGTAAGAATGAAAGATATTATCCTATCCCTAAACCGGAAAATGAACAACTTTATCAACGATATTTAGAACTCGCAGCAAAGGAAAAAAATATTTATTTTATCGGTCGTTTAGGTGAATATAAATATTATGCTATGCAAAATGCTATTTTGGCAATTTTTGAATTATTTAAAAAATTAAACCCCGCTTAAATTAGAAACGGGGTTTATAGTTCGTATGCTAGTTAATTTTAGCGCAAGTGAAGTCGCCTGTTCCTTGATTCGCAAAAAAAGTTTGTGTTACGATATCAAACATGCCGTTGCTGGGGCAGGTTAATTCACCTATAACTAAATCTTTTGGCACAGGCACGAGATGTTGTACTAAAGTACCATTCTGATATGCCTTACAATAGAAAATTTTTACTCTTGCCGGATAAGGACCTACGCTGTTGCTTCTGAATATATAGAAATTTCTATCTAAATAAGCAGTGCCTGTTACATTATAACTTTGGCCATTGTATACATATCCGCAACCTGTTGAAGTAAATTGTAAGTCAAATTTACAGCGTGTAGTATAGTTAGTAGATACTGTACTTCCGTTCATACCCCATTTTTGAGTATTAGAAAATTGTCCGAAGAAGTTACCGTCAGGGCTATTTCTGCTAATGACAACTTGGGAAGAGTTTGTTGCTTCTGCACCTTGTGCTTCTAACTTAAAGTCGGTTACGCCTTGCAAACCTGTATCGATATATTGTGTACCGCTACTTTGTAAATAAACATTTGGATTAACCCAAATCAAACGGTCATTGTAAATTAGGTAATCTTCGTTTATTAAATCACTATTTAGCAAAGTTTTTGAAACAATTTGATGGGGCAAAGTGGTGTGCAAATACTTTTGCATAATTCCCCCTTATTGTATGGAAACTTTTAAATCACTGGAGGTGACACCGGTTAAATCTACTTTTAAAAACAAGTTTGCGAAATTTAAAAATATCGGTTTACTTGCTTCAAGTTCAATTTGATTGCCATAAGAATCGTAAAGAGGGAAATAATTAGTTCCGTCTTGAGAGACAGTTAATTTCGGTGTTCCGGTAAAAGTACCTGTTGTAATTAAACTGCAGCAACTTGCTATACCTGTATGAAGGGCAGAATCTTTTAAATTTACTGCTTTATTTAATGGGGTGTCTAAAGATAAATCAGTAATGATCATAAAAAGAGCTCCTATTTTATGAATTTTAGGCCGCTCTCCCGCATTTAATATAGCAAAATTTTGGTGTAAATAGCAAGATATTTTTAATAAATAGAATATGGCGACAATACCTTAAGTGTTACATATAAATGCTATAATATATATATGAGCGCTATAGTATATTTGCCCATATTATTTTTTTCTATTATTTTACATGAATACTCCCACGGTTATATTGCTTGCCGTAATGGCGATGATACTGCTTATGTTTTAGGGCGTCTTACATTTAATCCGCTTAAACATATCGATATAGTGGGCTCTATTTTTGTGCCTCTTTTTTGCCTTGCAATGAATTGGCCGCTTTTTGGGTGGGCAAAACCTGTTCCTGTAAATCCTTATAACCTAAATAATATCAGAAATGACATGGCAAAAGTTGCTTTTGCAGGTCCGGCATCAAATTTAATTTTAGTTTTAATTTCTGTTTTAGCATTAAAATTAACTGCGATGTTTGCCCCAGATTTTACAATTTTAATCCGGGTTTTTGTATATGCTATAATGATAAATTTACTTTTGGCTTTATTTAATTTAATGCCAATACCACCGCTTGATGGCAGTAAAATCGTAGCACGTTTTTTGCCTCCGCAAGCGGCAAATAAGTATATGCGTCTTGAAAGATATGGTATGCTTATCGTGATAATTTTGATTGTAACCGGTGCATTTTCAAAAATAATAATACCGGTATTTTACTTCATTTTTAATTTAATTTTATCTTTTGTCGGAGGAAGTTTTAATGGACTCTAAAATTATAGTTTCCGGTATGCGCCCTACGGGCAAAATTCATTTAGGTAACTTTTTCGGTGCTTTAAATAATTGGCTCACTTTGCAAAATTCCCATAAATGTTATTTTTTTGTAGCAGATTTGCATGCTTTAACTACCGCGAGTGAAAAGACCGAAGATTTAACCAAAAACACACTTGATATGGTCGTAACATGGCTCGCTTCTGGGCTTGATCCGGAAAAATGTACGATTTTTGTTCAGTCTCATGTGCCGGAAGTTTCCGAACTTAACACCTTGCTTGGGATGATTACACCTCTCGGTTGGTTGCTTAGGAACCCAACATACAAAGAACAACTTGTTGAAATTTTTAAGAAGAAATATGCCGGGCAAATCGGTGATGATAAAACCGCAGCCGAAAAGCTTGCCATGCTTACTGAAAAAGAACTTTCGGAAATTGCTTCGTTTGGTTTTTTAGGTTACCCGGTTTTAATGGCAACTGATATTTTGATACACAAAGCCGCATATGTACCGGTTGGGCAAGACCAAAGCGCACACCTTGAAATTTCCCGAGAAATTGCAAGGCGTTTTAACGAACAATTTCATACTGATGTTTTAGTTGAACCCAAAGCCTTGTTTACAAAAGTACCAAAAGTAACAGGTTTAGATGGGCGTAAAATGTCAAAATCTTACGGCAATACCATTGAAGTTGGTGAAGATGTTGAAAGTTTACGTAAAAAAATTATGACAATGTTTACCGACCCTAACAAGAAAAAAGCAACAGACCCTGCAAACCCAGACGGTTGTACAGTGTTTACTTTCCATAAACTTTATAACAAAGACTTTGAAAAGCGTTGTGCTGAATGTAAAGCAGGTGCACTCGGTTGTGTGGCTTGTAAGAAGGAACTATTTGAACATATGCGCCCTTCTTTTGAAGAATTTAATCGCAAAAAACAAGAAATTTTAGAAGACAAAACCTATTTGAATAAAATATTATCAGAGGGGGCTGCCAAAGCGCGCGAAAGCGCTGCAAAAACTTTAAGCGAAGTTAAAAAGGCAATAAAACTTTATTAACGGAAATTTTGTTAAATGGAAACGGATACTCTTAAAATACAACTAGATGTTTTTGAAGGTCCTTTAGACCTACTTTTACATCTCATCAAAAAAGATAATTTAGATATTTACGAGGTAAATATCTCAGCTATAACTACACAATATCTTGAGTATCTTGACTTAATGAAGCAGCTTAATTTGGATGTAGCAGGTGAATTTCTAGTTATGGCAAGCACTTTAATGCAAATTAAAGCGCGCCAACTTTTACCAAGCCAAGTTCCGACGACAGAAGAACAAGGCCCGGATCCGGCCAAGGAACTTATTGCTAAATTAGTTGAGTATGAAAAATTTAAACAGGCATCTAACTTTTTGCAACAAAATTTCGATAAATTTAAAGATAATTTTTATAAGCAGGCACCTGTTTTTAATCAAGAAGATAAAGTTGTAAACGTTCAATTGTTTGACTTGCTTGCTGCAGTTAAACGCGCTTTTGCCCGCCTTGAAGAGCGTCAAAATGCAGACCTTTTGAAAATCGAAGAATTCCCGATAGATAAAAAAATTGAAAAGGTCCTTGCTATGGTTACTTCCCGTCCATGGGTTTTGATTGATGATATCTTTATGGGGGAAACCAAAAAACGTGGCGTTATAACATGTTTTATGGCGGTGCTTGAATTGCTTAAAATAAATAAAATTTATGCACGCCAAGATAAACAAAACGGGGAAATAAGAATTTACCTAAATCAAGAACACAAAGATGATGATTATCATAAACTTTTAGAAGAAGCGGAGGAAAAATAAATGGAAAACACCCCACAAACCGAAGAATTAAATAAAGAGGAAACTAAACCGGTTACCGAAGAACAAAAACAAGAAACAAAACCGGAAGAGGTTATTTTATCCAGAAATGATTTTAAAAATATTGTTGAAACTTTACTTTTTATAACGGATAAACCTTTAAGTGCATCCAAAATAAATCAAATAGCGGAAATAGGCGACCTTGCTTTAACGAGGGATATCATACAGGAAATTCAAAACGATTATGTCAATTCTGGCCGTGCTGTGCAAGTGCTTGAAATCGGCGGTGGGTTCCAAATGTGTACTAAACCGGAATATGGGAGATGGGTTAGAAAACTTTATAATGAAAAAATGTCTACCCGGTTATCTCCGGCGGCACTTGAAACGCTTGCCATAGTTGCTTACAAACAACCTGTTACAAGGGCTGAAATTGAAACTATCCGCGGTGTCGATATAAGTGGTCCGCTTGAAAAACTTTTGGATCGCGGTCTTATTAAAATAGCCGGCAAAAAAGAAGTTGCAGGGCGCCCTCTTGTTTATGCAACCACCGAACAATTTTTGAGGGTATTTGGGCTTAATCATTTAAGTGAACTCCCGGATATGAAGACATTTGCTGCCAAAGGCCCAAAAGAAATACAAAATGATTTACCTTTTGACCAAATTATGCCACCTTTTAAAGATAATATCTTGCCTTTAGAAGAAAACGGCAATACACAAACTGAAAGTGTGCAGACTGAAGAACAAACCCAAACATTAGTACAAGAAAATGAAGTCTCGGAAACACAAATAGGGGAAGAAAATAAAGAAGAAAAATCAGAAAGTGATGGAGGGATAGAGTAATGAATATCGTTTTAGCAGCGAGTGAGGCTTTTCCTTTTTGCAAAACAGGCGGGTTGGCCGACGTCGTAGGCGCAATTACACAAGAATTTTCCCGCGCACGCGGTGCAAAAGTTTTATTAATGTTGCCTTATTACAGAAGGGTAAAAAATACAGCATCTTTAAAGGCTGTGCCCGGAACTTTTTTAGTACCTGTCGGAGGGCATATTGAGCCTGCCCGTTTATTTTATCTTAAATGGGGTAACACTTTAGTATTTTTTATACATTCAAGCAGATATTTTGACCGCCCCGGTTTTTATAATGAAAACGGCAAAGATTATAAAGATAATGACGAACGTTTTATTTTCTTCTCTCGCGCCGTATTAGAGGCTTGCAAATTTATAGGTTTTAAACCGGATATTGTACACGCACACGATTGGCAAACCGGTCTTATTCCCGCATACCTTGAAACACTTTATAAAACTGATGCTTATTTTGCCAGAACAAGAAGTATTTTTACAATTCACAATATTGCTTATCAAGGATATTACCCGAAGTCAACTTTTGATAAAGCAGGTTTTTGGGGGCCCGATTTTACACCGGATAAGTTTGAATATTGGGGTGGTATTAGTTTCTTAAAAGCCGGTGTAGTTTTCAGCACACGCGCAACAACAGTTAGCCCCACTTATGCAAAAGAACTTTTAAACGGGCGCAACAGTTTTGGTTTTGAAGGTGTTTTGCGTTCAAAAGGGCCCGCGTTTAGCGGAATTTTAAACGGGCTTGATACAGATGTTTGGGACCCTCAAAGTGATAATTTAATACCTATGGGTTATGACGAAGAATCAATGCGCGGTAAAATGCTTTGTAAAACTGCTTTGCAAAAAGAACTCGGCCTTGAAGTCAATGAAAATATACCGCTTTTTGTTATGGTATCGCGCTTAACTTATCAAAAGGGCGTGGATTTGGTTTCTTCAGTTGTTCCTGCTTTGGCCGGTAAAGTGCAGTTTGCCTTTTTAGGGAAAGGCGAGCAAAGCGCAGAACAAAATTTGAAAAATTTGGCTTCTTCAAACCCTCGTTTTGTTGCTTTTTGCGGAGCGGTGGATGAAAACCTCGCTCACAAAGTTTATGCTGCCGGGGATTTTTATTTGATGCCTTCCCGTTTTGAGCCTTGCGGACTCAGCCAAATGATAGCAATGCGTTATGGGAATTTACCGATAGTTACCAAAACAGGCGGTCTTGTTGATACCGTTGTGGGTGTTACTGATAATGCCTCAATAAATAAGGCCACCGGATTTTTTGTAGACAATTTTGATCCTAATGCCTTGATATACACAATTAACCGCGCTCTTCAAATATATTCAAATAAAGCAGCACTTAATAAGATGCGTGAAAATGCAATGCTTACTGATTTCTCTTGGGATAATTCATCTGCTGCATATTTAAAAGTTTATGAAGATGCTCTAAGCCTCGGTGCAAGGTGGTAAAATGGATAAAGAAAAAAATAATCCTAAAAAACAATCAAATACGGGCGCTAAAGCAATAAAAATATTCTTTTTAGTGTTTGCTTTGGGTTTGCTTCTTCAAATTATTTTATTTTGCCGCGAGCGTGCAAATTATGCCCTTGATTTAATTAGGGATGATTTTAAGATCGCTGTTGTTTTAAAAAATTCTACACCGGAACAAGCAAGTAATTTTTCTTCTAAATTATATTTTTTACCGGAAGTCAGCGAAGTTAAAATGCTTAAAGAAGACGATATTAAGGGTTATTTAAAACAAGGTAACTCCGGTTTAAATTTACAGGCATTTTTACCTAAAGGTGCTTTGCCTTATTTCTATGAAATTAAATTATCCAAAACTGCTTTCTTAAACCCAAGTGCTTGGGCTCAGCAATATATTGCACCTATGAGCGAAGATGCACAAGCATATTTTCAGGAACAAGAAAGTGCCGTGGCATTTTATCTACTTGGGTTAATTAAAACCATAGATATTGTTTTGATAGGCGTTGCTTTTGCTTTGCTTGCACTAGGGTTCTTTATAGAAGTAAAATATATGCCTGTTGCTGTAACAGAACGTTTGTATGCTGTAGGTTCTTCAGTCTTTGCTTATGCTTTTGCTTTTGGTTTTATGTATGTTTTGCTTACATTTTTAAAGATGCTTCCTTTAACACCTTATGATCCTCTTACCTTACCGCAAATAGGGTGCTTTTTATTCTGTCTTTTATTTGGCAGGAGTTTGGCTAAATGGGGAAAGTTCTAATAACTGTTTTTTGCCTTTTCTTTTGTTTTGGGAACGCTTATTCCGCTGCTTCCCAGGAAGATTTACAGGGTATTAAAGAAAAGGCCTCTTTAAAAGAAAAACAACTTAAAGAGTATCAGGAAAAACAACGCAAACTTGAACAAGAACTTAAAAATCTTACACAAAAAGAAAAGCAGACTGGCCAAAAAACACAAGAAATAAAAAGTAATTTAGTAGAAGTTAAAAGTAAAACTTCTTCCTTGCAAAGCCGTCGGGAAATGATGCAAAATACTCTACCTATGTGGCAAACTTTAATGCAGGAGACAATAACCGCAACTGTGGTGGAAAATATTTTACAATCTGAATTTAATACCGGTAAAACCGTTTCAAGAAATTTGCTTTTAAATTCTCTACTTAACGTAAAAGCTGGGTACTATAAAAATTTACAAAGTTCTTTAGAACAAAATGAAAAAGATTTGAAATTAACCGAACAGGAAAAAGAAGATTTATTGGCCCGTCAATCAGCCCTAGAGGCTGAAAGGGAAAAACTTGAAGCTACTCATAAAGATAAAGAAAAAGATTTAACGACTGCCAAAGAAAAATTAAAACAGGCCAAGAAAGAACTCGAAGAACTTAAAAACAGTGCAGAACAAATGGAAAAACTTTTAAAACAGGCAGAAAAACAACGTGCTGCGGCAGAAAAGAAACAGGGCGTTAAACCAAAACCCGCTGCAGTTAAAGAGTTAAATATTCCTAAAAAGTCATTACCTTGGCCACTTAATGGGCAGGTTATAAGCCGGTTCGGTAAAGAATATAATAATCAGTTGAAGACTTGGATTTTTAGGGACGGTATTAAAATTGCTGCCTTTGCCGGAACACCTGTTAAAGCAGTTGAGGGTGGTAAAGTTATATTTGCAGGTGCTTTCCGCTCTTATGGGCAAGTAGTTATTGTGGACCACGGGCAAGGTTTCTTTACAATATATGGTTTCTTGCAGGAAATTAAGGCTTATGTCGGTCAAGTGGTAAAAAGCGGTAATGTTATTGGTACTTGCGGTTATGATACTCAGGGTACTGCCATGGGTCAAGGTAAATCTGCGTTATATTTTGAGGTCCGTTCCGGCACTCAAGCATTAGATCCGCTGACTTATTTAAAGAGTAACTAGTATGTCTAATACACATTAAATTTGTTACAATAAATATATAGAGGTACGATATGAAAAGAAAAGTAAACAAATACATTATTTTTATAGTAACTGCATTTTTTATTGGCAGTTTATTCCCGTTTGCGTATTCAGGGGTGGATAGCGGGCTTGACCAACTTAAAATTATGATTGACGTAATGGCCAAAATTAAAGACGATTACGTGGAAGAAACCCAGCCCAAAGAACTTATTATCAATGCCTTATACGGTATGGTAAATACTTTGGATGAATTTTCAGAATTTATAAATATCAAAAATACCAAACGTATTAAAGAGGAAACCCGTGGAGAATTCGGCGGTTTAGGCATCCGCTTAATCGGTAAAGAGGGGGAACTTTTTGTAGTTACACCAATGCCTAACAGCCCGGCATATAAAGCAGGTATTGAACCGGGGGATGAGATTATTCAAATTGATGATAAACTTGTAAAAGATATATCCTCAAGTGATGCAATTGATATGATGCGCGGTGCTTTAGGGGAAAAAGTTACCCTCGTTGTTAAGCGCAAAAATGCAAAAGGTAAAGAAATTACCAAAAAATTTACGATGAAAAAATCAAGAATTATTCCTCAGGTAGTTTATCCTAAGATGCTTGAAAACAATATCGCTTATGTATATCTTGAAGATTTTTCAGGTCATACCATTTCTGATTTCAAAACCGCTTTGGAAGACTTTAAAAAACAGGGTATGGAAAGCCTTATTTTAGACCTTCGCTTTAATCCGGGCGGTACTTTGGACAGTGCTATTGATTTAGCCAAAATGTTCATCGGGGAAAATAAACTTATCGTCTACACAAAAGGTAGAAAAGAAGCCTACTTTAAAGAATATAAGAGCGGTGATAAGGCCTTATATCCTGATTTGCCTGTTGTCTTGCTTGTTAATGAAAATTCTGCTTCCGGGAGTGAAATTGTCGCAGGTGCTATGCAAGACCACAAACGCGCACTTTTAATCGGCGCAAGAACTTTCGGTAAAGGCAGTGTTCAGCAAATAAGCACTCTTGAAGACGGCTCTGCTTTGAAACTTACTGTCGCAAAATACTATACCCCGTTGGGACGTATGATACATAGAGATTTCAAAAAGAAAGGCCAAAATACGGGGGGGATACTGCCTGATATCGTTCTTAATTCAGATTTGGCTACCGCAAAAGCCGCTGTTATGCAAAGAACGACAATGATTTATTCACCCTCTAAAAAGACAGCCACTATTGAAGGTAAAGAAGTTAAAGATGAGCAATTAAACCGTGCTGTTGAACTTTTAAAAGCGCGTAAAGTTTTGGGTGCTTTAAATATTGACGAAATCAAGGCTCAAGATTCTCAAAAGGCAAAAGTTAAAGAGGCCTAGATGCAAAGCAGTTATATTTTGGCAATTGAAACAACTTGTGATGAAACTTCCGCAGCCGTCTTAAAAGACGGTAAAGAGTTGCTTTCAAATGTCATTTATACGCAAATTGATTTACATAAAAAATATGCCGGTGTAGTACCGGAACTTGCAAGCCGCGCCCATGCCGCAAAAGTGGCAAGCGTGGTAAGTACCGCTTTAAAAGAAAAACAAATTACACCGACAACTATTGCTTTTGCAAACGGTCCAGGTTTACCCGGAGGGCTTTTGGTTGGGCGCGTTGCGGCGGAAACTTTGGGTGCTTTATATAATGTACCTGTTATGGGTGTAAACCATTTGGAAGGCCATTTATATGCGGCGGAATTTGACGGTAATTTTGCAAATAAACCTCTTAAATTCCCTTTAATATCTTTAATCGTTTCAGGTGGGCATACTGAACTTTGGAAAGTTATGGGTTACGGGAAATACAAACTGCTCGGCAAAACTCGTGATGATGCCGCAGGTGAGGCTTTTGATAAAGTTGCAAAATTGCTTAAACTTCCTTATCCGGGTGGGCCGCAAGTTTCGGCTTTGGCTTTAAAAGGTAAACCGGGTGCAATTAAATTCCCACGACCTTTTATGAAAGGTAATTTCGAATTTTCTTTTAGCGGTATTAAGACGGCGGTAAGTTATTATTTGCGCGACCATAAAGATTATAATCCGGAGGACGTTTGCCTCGCTTTTGAAGATGCGGTTACAGATACCTTAGTTTATAAAACTTTAAGTGCCGCCCAAAAATATGGTATAAAGAATATTGTTATAGGCGGCGGTGTATGCGCAAATAAAAAATTGCAAAGCAAAATGACAAATGAAGGCAAGAAATTAGGATATGAAGTGCGTTTCGCCGGTAAGGGTTTAACTTCGGATAATGCCGCAATGCTTGCATTGTGTGCATTTCATAAACTAAATTATGCTAAAATAAATAAGAGTATAAAAATAAACCCAAATATGCCTTTAAGGAGTTGGATAGATAAATGATTTTTTGGATGCTTCCCGACAGCGGGTTAGAAACTTCAGAGGTTATGGAAGGATTCTTAAAAGACTTCCGCAAGCAACACCCTGATATTGATTTGGATGTGCAGGTAATCAACCGCCGTACTTTGTGGAATAAAATTTTTACTTTAAAGCACGATATCGGTAAAGAAGGTTGCCCCGATTTGATCGCTTTTCCGCATTATTGGACTTCTATTTTAGCAACAGCCAAACTTCTTGAGCCTTTACAAAAATTTGATAAAGATATAACCGTATCCCACGTGCTTGACCCCTTGCGCCCACATTGCTTTTTAAATGATACGGAAGAAATTTATTCTTTCCCTTGGTGGCTTGATATTACCGCCTTGCATTATAGGGAAGATCACTTGAAATCAGTTACTGATAAACCTGAAGAAGCCCTTTCCACATGGCAAGGTATGCTTGATGTGTGTAAGGAACTTAGAAACTATTTTAATGACGTGGATGATTATTATCCCGTCCAAAACAGTGATTGGCGCGGTTCACTTTCCCATAGATGCGTTTTACCTTGTTTATGGAGTAAAGGCGCCTATTTATTTTCTGAAGATTTAGAACATTCCGGCCTAAGCAGCACGGCTTTCCAAGAAGGTGTGCAAAGTTTTATTGATTTGGCTTTAAAAGGTTATATGCCTATTTTAAGGGAGCGCAGTTCTATCGGTAATATATCTGCAGGTAAATCAAGTTTAATTATTACGCGCAGGCAAAATATTTCAATGTTTGAAGGCGCACAATTTAAAGTTCAAACTTTACCGATACCTAAAACGGGTGGGCAAAGTGTTAACTATCTTGGTGCTATCAACCTAGGTATTTTAAGGCAAAGCAAAGAAAGTGCAGCCGCATATAAACTTTTAAAATGGCTTGCACGACCTGAAAACCAAGTTTCCTATGCCGCTAAAATAGAGGCATTCCCATCTTCAGACGGTGCTTTTGAAAATTTCCTGTTATCCTCTCCTGAAAGGGTGAAAAAATATACAAATATTATTTCTTCTGCGCGCACTTTGCCAAACCATATAGTTACAGGTGCGGTGATGGAGATTATGGCTAATATGATGGGTGCTGTTTCAAGCGCAATTTTAATGCGCAAATATACACCGGAACTTTTAAAACACGAACTCAAAAAGGCGGACCGCGACGTGCAAGAAATACTCCGTCTTTACAAGGATTAGTATGGAAACAAATAAAAGAACCTCTTTACTTTATTCTTTTTACCAGGCGCTTTCCCAACATTTTGGGGATTTATCTTCCTTACTTTCCAATGCTATGCCTTTGATAGAAGATTATATTGGGGCAGATAGGGTTTTCTATTATGATTGGGAAGAAAAGAAATCAGTCCTTTCTTTAAAAATAATGTGCCAGGGTACAAAATCTTATAGTCTACAAGAAGATATTTTTATTGATAAAGATTCACCTGAAATTATAAAACTTTTGCAAGACGGTATTATGGATAGCCCTACACTTGATTATCCTGCAGTTTATGTTTTGCTTAAATGGCGCGGGCCGGAAAACAGTATTAAGACGATGAAAACAGGTAAAATGATGTCAGATACTTTAGGTGTTTTGCGTGTTGAAAGAATAAAAAAGAATGCACCTTTTACACAAGATGAAAAGGAAGTTTTAATTGAACTTGCGCGTGAACTTTCTTCCCGTATAAACTTAACCGAAGTTGATATGTACCATAGTGCCCAATTAAAACGCGCCGAGGCTATGAATAAGTTAACAACGGTTTTTGCAACTTCCCTTCGCCTAAGCGATAGTTTAAAAGAAATACTTTTAAGTGTTCAAGATGCATTTAGGTTTGACAGAACTTCTTTATATTTGTGTGATCCTAAAACTAATGAAGTTAAAGAGGGTTATTCCGTTGACTTATCAGGCGAGTTTAAAACATTGGAATTAAGGGCCAATATAAAAAAAGAACTTGCAAGTGAGGCATCAAACTCCGATATCCGTATGATGATACCTTTGTCTGTACAAGGCAAAAATTTAGGTTTTATGTGTTTTGATAATGTGCTTTCCAGAACGCCGATAAAAAAGGAAGAAGTTTTATCTTTAAAACAATTTTCCCAGCAAATTGCCTTGGCTATTGACAATGCAAGGTTATTCGAAAAGGTTCAAGAACTTTCAAATTATGATGATTTAACCGGCCTTGCTTTAAGACGTTTCTTTAAAGAAACTTTAGCACAGGAAGTTTACCGCTCAAAACGTTTTAATTTAATGTTCTCATTAATACTTTTGGATATTGACTACTTTAAGAAAATTAATGATACCTATGGCCATCTTTTCGGTGATGCTGCTTTAAAAGCAGTCAGTAATGTCATAAAAAGCAGTTTACGTCAAACGGATGTTCCCTGCCGCTATGGTGGTGACGAAATGGTTATACTTTTACCGCGTACTTCTGGGGAAGAGGCAAAACATATTGCTGATCGTCTTTTAAAGAGGGTTAAAGAAATTGAAATTCCTGCCGATTTGAGCGGCGGCAAAGTTGTTAAATTAACAATCAGCCAAGGTATAGCGGTTTATCCGACTGATAGTGATGATGTAAATGAATTGTTTAAATATGCCGACGATGCCTTGTACCATGTTAAACAAGGCGGACGAGGGTTTTACACTCTTTACGAAGAAATTAAAAAGAAATAAACTACCACTCTTTAGATAATTCTTCAATATCTTTTAAAGCCTTATCTTTGGCAACTTTGGGTAAGTTGTCAATAAAAGTTTTACCATTTAAGTGGTCAATTTCATGTTGCAAAATTATGGCTAAAAAGCCTTTGGCGGTCATTTCAACGGGTAAGCCGCGCTCGTCTAAATATTTAACTTTAACTTCGGTTGCACGTTCAACTTGCACAGCAAGGCCGGGGAAAGATAAACACCCTTCTTGGCTTAAAACTTTACCTTTCTTGATAGTAATTTCCGGGTTAATTAAAATATAGCGTTTATAAGTACCTTCTTCTTTTTTAGGGAGAAGTATTACAACAAGTGCGATATCGAGCCCAACTTGCGGTGCAGCAAGGCCGACACCTTCCATACATAAACAAGTTTGAGTCATATCATCAATAATTTTAGGGAGTTTCTTTTCCATAGAATTAAAATTAATTCTTTTGGTTTTTTGTGTTAGAATTTCTTCCCCGTATTTATAGATTTTTAAAATTGCCATAATATCTCCTAAAATTTAAATGATACTTCGCGCCCAGGCCACAAAATTTCGGCGGTAATTTTATACTTTTCGGGTATTGTAGCCCACGCCATTACCATATACTCCATCTGCTCGTTTGCGCCGTATGTGCCGGAAACGCCCATAACAATCTTTTGTGCTTTTGCTGCGTATGCCACTTGTGCTGCGGCAGTAAAGAAGTCATTACTGTTAACCATTATCGGGTGCACCGAGCGGCCAAAGTTTTCCGTCTTTAAAATTACTTGTGTAAAAAGTTCCTTATAGTCTACGCTTCTACCTTCCCTGTCTTTACCTGCATTCCAGTTATCAAGCGGGCGTACATACAAGACAATAATGTTTACTTCACTGTCTTTTAAATCTGTTAAAACTTTTTCAAAGTGGTACAAATTATCAGCATTTTTTACGGTAACTAAAACATTCTCTTTATATGGTAGATTTTCAAATGCTTTGCTGAGTTCCGGCACTTGTGTTTCATTTAATTTTTCACGTGGGCCTTCCTCAAACATTATATTTGCTTTTTTGGCATTTAGGCGGCTTGAAATGTGGAATATTAAAAATAATACAAGCCCAAAAGACACACCTGAAATTGTAGCAACTTTCTTAGTAAGCAAGTTTATGCCTGCCAAAGCAACCACAATAAAACCGACTAAGCCTGCGCCTATCGGAATATAAAAATGGTCAAATTTTATGTTTAGCGGCATCATAAACTCTCGTTTCTGTTCGCGGTTTTTAAAGCGTAAAACTACAATTGATACCATTTCAAACACGAAGCTCCAAAGCACACCGAAAGCATATGCCTGGCCGATTAAATATACTTCACCGCGTGATAAAAATATAACGAGGAGTTGTGTTGCACAAATGGTGTTTATCATGTGGTAAGTTGTACCATATTTTTTATGAATTTTGCGGAACCAATCTGTCAAAATACCTGCTTCTGCAATACGGTTCATTGTCCCGTTTGCGCCGATAATTGAAGTGTTAACTGCACCGCAAAGCATTAAACCGCCGGCAAAAACCACCGCCGCTTGTAAGATAAGTTTCAAAATCGTCGGTCCTTTTAAAGACATCGCAAGGCCGGAAATTAAATTATCACTGTATTTTGCCATATCAGCAGGATCAATAATCAAAGAAGCAAGGAAAGTTAAACCACCTGTAAAAACTACGGCAAATACAAAGATTATCATTGACGTTTTTTTGAGGTTTTGAACTTTAGGATATTCAAGTTCCCTAAAAACTTGCGCTAAAGTTTCCAAACCGCTTAACGCCAAGACTGAGTGCCCCAAAGCAATCAGTACACCGATATAACCGACTTTTTGCATGAACGGGATATTTGCTGCCCAGCCCATAGCCTCTTGAGTAAGTTGCGGTTTAAGGGGGGGTAAAGTTACCGTTCCTCGTAAAGCCAAAGTTATCGCAGACCACAAAAATAAAATACCGCAAATCGTTAAGGAAAGTTTAATTATTTTTGCGCTTTTTTCACTTGAGTCTTCTATACCTTTAACATTTTGGTACCAAAAGTAAATTACTACGGCAGCCGCAAAAAACATTGAAAACATTTCCGGGTTCAAAGAAAAATCTATTTTAAATGTGGCGAATGTAGAATTAATTAAACCTATTAAATAGTTACCGGCGCTGATACCGCTGATAGGCCCTGTCAAAGCCATATCAAATAAAAGGGCTGAAGCGGCAAGTTGTGCTGCCTTTTCCCCTAGTCCTGCGCTTACAACGGGGAAAACACCGCTACGTGTAAACATAGAGCAAGATTCCAAATACATCATCAAAAGTAAACCGGAGAAGAGTGATACCCCTAAAATATACCACGGGAAAGCCGGCCCAAAAGCATTATAAGCAATACCGCCGGCATAAAAGGCACTTGAGCCGAAATCGCACAATACAATTGCGGCTGCCTTCCAAAATGTAATAAAAGTTAGCATAGCAGTTGAAATAACCACCACACTTTTTACTTTAGATTTTGTTTGGGTGTTTGTTGAATCTTCGTTCATAATTAAAAGGGTAATTTCGCGGCAATTTCTTCAGCACTGTTAAGGCCGCATAATTCTTCAATAAAAGCCGGGGTAAAAGTCTCGGCAAGTTTTGCAAGCAATTTTAAATGTTCCGGGAAGTATTGTTCCCCACTCGGTGATAAGAACAAAAACATTACTTTAATGTTCTTGCCGTAATTATCTTGTACACCTTGTGGTATAACTGCCACAACAGCCCTAAAAGAGGTTAAACCTTCCAAACGTGCATGCGGTATACTTAAACCAGATTCAAGCGTAGTGCTTATGCCTTGCTCACGTTTGATTATGGCTTTAAAAACTTCCTCTTGGTTCAAAGCAGTACCGTTACAGATATTTGATACCAAATACTGTACAAGTTCCTGTTTCGTTGTAGGGTTATTTATTAGGAAAATCTGTTGTGGATCTAATTTTATCTCCATATATAAATGGTACAAAATAGACGGGTATCTTTTCAAGGGGAAGGAAGTTAGAACATTTATTTATTGTTGATATCATAATATGATCAAATTTTAATCTATCTTTTTAATGCTTCGTCGGGGCAATTTATTGCCATATAGGTCTTTAGGGAAAATTATTATAGGTCTAAAAACTTCAAAAATTGCCCTTTTGGCCCTTTTTAAGTTTGTATAAAAACGGTACAATTTAAGTATAAGAAGCAACAAGGCGGTGAACATTATGAAACAAACATTAAAGTTTTTATTATCAACAAGTAATACCAAAATGGTAATTCTATCCAACGAAGGTAAAAGAGATTGCTATGTCGCCCAAAAGGAAAACCCTTTAGGTGTTCAAAGGAATTTTAGCAAAATAGCAGATTGTATAGCAGAATGTGAAGAATAAATAATAGTTCTATCATATTCTCTCCTCCCCCCACGCCGAACCCCTAGGCGTGGGTTTTAGTTTGCTAAAAAAGTTTATAAAATAATATAATAAAAATATGGGGTTAGAAAATATCCGTAAACAAATACTAAAGTATAAGATAGGGCGTTTTGTATTAAAAGCCTGTTCTTTTGTATATTTAATTGCGGTTCAATTCAATTTACTTCTTTATAAATTAAAAATCAAAAAACAAAAAAGCATTGATAGTTTCATTGTTTGTATCGGCAATATTACAGCCGGCGGAACGGGTAAAACACCTACGGTTTTGCTTTGCGCCAGGCTTTTAGCTGAAATGGGCATTAGGGTTGCAGTTGTCTCCCGTGGGTATAAACGCCCAAAAGAAGGGCAGGAAGTTGTTGTTTTATATGATCAGAAATCTCTTGACTGGCAAAATGCCGGTGATGAGCCTTATATGATGAACCTTCTTTTGAAAGATAAACAAGTGCCGATTATCGTAAGTAAAAGCCGTTATAAAGCCGCAAAACGTGCAGTAGAAGAATTTAAAAGCCAAGTTATTTTGCTTGATGACGGCTTCCAACATCATAAATTAAAACGGGACAGGAATATAGTCTTGCTTGATGCACAAAACCCATTTGGCGGTGGGCTTTTGCCCTATGGCAATTTGCGTGAGCCTTTAACCGCTTTAGAACGTGCCGATTTCTTGCTCTTAACGCATAGCGATTTGGTTTCCGAGTCAAAACTTGCAAATATCAAAAAGCAAATTAAACATTATAACCCGTCTTTACCTGTTGTTGAGGCGGTGCATAAGCCTAAAAATTATTTTAATTTAATTACAAATGAGGTTGCGCCTTTAGATGATATCAAAGGTTCTGCTGCGTGTTTCTGCGCGCTTGGGGACCCTAAATCTTTTGAAACTACTTTAAAAAACCTTGGCTTGAACTTAAAACAAACCTGGCGTTATTCAGACCATAAAAAATATACCATTGATGATATAAAAAATATGGCGTCTCTGCGCGGAGATTTACCTTTAATTACCACTTTTAAAGATTATGTTAAACTTCCTGCCGGTTGGCAAGAATATATTACAGATAATTTCTATATGCTTGAAATCGAAATGCATTTAAATAATGAAGGCATTGAAGATTTAAAAGAAATTATAACCCCGTAATTATCCCAAATCAATTAAGGGCCATTTCTTTTGGTACAACTCTATTAGACGATGTTTTAAAGCGGCGTGTTCTGGTTGTGTTAAAAAGAAATCTTTATTAACTAAATAATCTCTATCTTCCACCGCCCATTTTAAAACGTCTTTATCGCGAATAATATCGCCGGCTTTAAATTCAAGTTCTCCGCTTTGACGTGTTCCGAGTATTTCACCTGGGCCACGTATTTCGAGATCCTTTTCTCCGATTTTAAAACCGTCGCAAGTTTGGCAAATTATATTGATTCTTTCTTTTGAAATTGTGCTTAAATTTTTTGTTACAAGGTAGCAAGTTGACGCCTTTTCTCCACGGCCGATTCTCCCACGCAGTTGATGCAAACTTGCAAGCCCAAAACGCTCCGCATTTTCAATAATCATAACAGTAGCATTTTTAACATCTATACCCACTTCTATGACAGGAGTAGCAAATAAAATATCAATTTTTTTGGCCAAAAAATCTTCCATTATTTTTTGTTTTTCTTTTGGCTTCATTGCACCGTGTATTAAACCCAAATTGAATTTAGGGAATCTTGCTTTGGCCGCTTCAAATTCTGCGGTAACTGCTTTAAGTTCAAGTTTATCACTTTCATCAATTAAAGGGTAAACTATATAAACTTGTTCACCCCGATTAACAGCTTCTTCCGCTTTCAAAAATGCTTCTGTTTCAGAAGTATGGAAAGTTTTAATTTCCTGCCTTCCTTTTGGAAGTTCAGAAATTGTGGAAACATCAAGGTCCCCGTAAAAGGCCAAAGCAAAAGTACGCGGGATAGGGGTTGCAGTCATTGAAAGCATATCAACCTGTTCTGCTTTTTGGCGCAGTTTTGCGCGTTGTTTAACGCCAAAGCGGTGTTGCTCGTCAATAACAATTAAGCCGAGATTTTTAAATTCCACTTTATCTTCAATTAAAGCATGGGTTCCGATTAAAATTTGAATTTCCCCGTTTGCCAATTTGCTTAGTAAAGTTTGGCGCTCTTTTGCCGTCGTTTTTGATGTAAGCAAAGCGGTATTTACGCCAAGCGGTTTTAGATATTTGTTTAGCGTAATAAAATGCTGGGTGGCTAAAATTTCCGTCGGTGCCATAAATGCACCCTGAAGCCCGCTTTCCACTGCAAGCAGTAGTGCGGAAATTGCCACAACGGTTTTACCGGAGCCTACATCCCCTTGCACTAATCTCGTCATAGCAGTAGGTGCAAGCATATCTTTAAAAATTTCATTTATAACCTTAACTTGCGAGGGGGTAAAACTAAAACCTAAATTATTCTTAAAAGGTGTTAGATATTTTTTTGTTAAGGCATATTTATGCTTTTTTTGCACTACAAATTTTTGACGTGCTTTTAAATTAAAAGCAAGCGTCATCAGTAAAAATTCCTCGTAAATTAAGCGGCGGCGTGCATTTTCAAGTTCCGCAGTAGATACAGGGAAATGTATTGCTTTAATTGCTTGTTTTGCCTGTAAAAGCCCGCGTTTTTTAAGCAAATCAAGCGGTAAAACTTCTTCTTCATCAATTAAATAATTTTGCAAGGCATTTGCTTGACAAGTGCGTAAAAATTTTTGTGTTAAACCTTTTGTAAGCGAATATAGTGGGATAAGTGCATCTACATTATATTTTAAGTCCGGGCTTTCAATGGGGTAGTATTCTTCTACGACAATTTTTCTGTCCGTAAAAGAATTTTTATTTTCACGCCTGCCTACTATCCAAAACCAAGAGCCTATTTTAAAAGCCTGCCTTAAAGGGAGTAAACTATCAAATTTAAAAGTACGTTTTTTAAACCAAACGGCCTCATAAATTTGTTTATCTTCGCCCTCAAGTATAACTTTAAAAATATCTAAAGTGCGTGCTTTAATTCCTTGTGCGCTTAACACTTTAAAGCAACCGCAAATATCTTCAATATTTTTAAAAGAACTTAAAGGTGCATTTTTGCGCCTATCGCTGTAAGTTCGTGGGTAATAATGGAGTAAATCAGAAACTGTATCAATATCTAAAGCGGCAAAAAGTTTTGCCTTTGCTTCGCCGATACCTTTTAAGTTCCTGATATTTGCCATTAGTGCAAACCTATTTTACATTTATGGGTTTTTTCAAAATCTTGGAGTTTTTGTTTTTGTTCTTGAGTATATTCGCTGGTGCGTTTCATTAGATTATCGAAATTGATATTTTCCGCTTCAAACATCGGGCCGTCAACGCAAGCGAATTTAGTTTCGCCGTTAACTTCCACGCGGCAACATCCGCACATGCCTGTACCGTCAAGCATAATAGGGTTTAAACTCGCATAAGGTTTTATTCCAAGTTGTACCATAAGGCGTGCGGTAAATTTCATCATAGGTATAGGACCAATGATAAAACCGGCGTCAATTTTTACACCCTTTTCGTGTAATGTTTTTAAAGCATCTGTAACCATACCTTTTTGACCTTTACTACCGTCGTCAGTTGCAATAACAAAGGTGTCAGAAATTCCTTGCATTTCTTTTTCTAAAATTAACAAATTTGCAGTTCTTGCACCAAGTATTGAAACGATCTTATTACCTGCTTCTTTTAAGGCTTTAGCAATTGGTAAAATTTCCGCAATACCTACACCGCCGCCAACAACTACAACAGTTCCATACTTTTTAATTTCTATTGCTTGACCTAAGGGGCCTGCAACGCTGTCAAAACATTCGCCTGTTTTTAAGGTGTTAAATAAAACTGTACTTTTGCCTATTGCCTGAATAATTACGGTTATTGTTCCTTTTTCTTTATTCCAATCAACTAAGGTAACCGGTACGCGTTCGCCTTCTTGAGTGTAACGTAAAATTACAAATTGCCCTGCTTTGGCAGATGCGGCAATTAAAGGGGCATAAATTTCAAATAAAGAAATTGTGTCTGATAAATTTATTTTGTTTAAAATTTGATATTTCTGCATTTATTTTGCTCCTTTATTTTCAAGGTACTTATTTATTTCTTTAGCGGCTGTAATACCATCTTTCATAGCAAGCAAAACGGTTGCACCGCCGCGTTTAATGTCACCGCCGGCAAAAACACCGGGCATAGTACTTTGTTGATTATCATCTAAAACTAAAGTACCCTTTTCGGTTGTTTTAAGTTGCGGGGTTGATTTCGGTATTATCGGGTTCGGTTTTTGACCTATGGCAATAATAATACTTTCAGCCGGAATTGTAAATTCAGAACCTTCAATTTCAATTGGTCTTCTGCGGCCTTTTTCATCCGGTTCACCGAGTTTTGCTCTCGTGCATTTCAATGCATAAGCATGGCCGTTTTCATCAATTAAAACTTCTTTTTGAATTGTTAAGAAACTAAATTTTATGCCTTCTTCCATAGCATTTTCTACTTCTTCTTTACGGGCTGGCATTTCCGCTTGGCTTCGGCGGTAAATAACGGTAACTTCGCCTTGCCCTAAACGGCGCGCACAGCGTGCAGCATCCATGGCTGAGTTTCCGCCACCAAGTACTAAAACTTTTTTCCCGATTTTAATTGGGGTATCAGATTTTTTATCATAAGCCTTCATCAAATTTACGCGTGTTAAAAATTCATTTGCACTGTAAACTCCGACGGCATTTTCCCCAGGGATACCTGCCATCATCGGAAGGCCGGCCCCACTACCTAGATACACTGCATCAAAATCTTTTAAAAGTTCTTCAATACTGATTGACGGCCCTATTAAAACATTTTCCTCAAAATTAACACCCATTTGTTTAAGGGTTTTAATTTCGGCTTCAATAACTTCGCGCGGTAAACGGAAAGATGGTATTCCGTAACTTAACACTCCGCCGAGTTTATGTAAAGCCTCAAAAACAGTAACTTTATGGCCCTTGCGCTTAAGTTCTGCCGCGCAAGCAAGGGATGACGGCCCGGAACCCACGCAGGCTACTTTAAACCCGCTTTCTTTTTTCGGTACAGGCGGTGTGGTTAAATTTTGTTTTCTTGCACTGTCAGCGGTATATCTTTCAAGTAAGCCGATAGATACAGGCCCAAATTTTTCTTTTAAAGTGCAAGCGCCTTGGCAGTATTTTTCTTGTGGGCAAACGCGGCCGCAGATTGCAGGTAGCAAACTTGTTTCCATAATTTTTGAAACAGCCCCTTTAACATCGTCTTTAAGTAAATGTTGTATAAAATCAGGTATCTGAACATTTACCGGGCAAGCCATTTGACAAGGTTTATTCTTGCAGTTTAAGCAACGGTTTGCTTCTTGCAAGGCTTGTTCTTTTGTTAAACCTTGTGCTACTTCGTCAAAATTTTTTATTCTTTCCTCAGGCTCTTGCCTTTGCCCTTTTTGGGGGGGCACTGTTGGGTTTGGCATAAAATCTCCTACATTAAATTCAAATTAAGTTTTGATAAAAGTATTTTTACAAGTTCACCGTCACCCAGTAAACCTTCCTTTTTCAAACGAAATACTGTATTTTGCGTGCAGTATAGATCAAGCGGTAAATTAAACATATTAGCAAAATTCATCAGATCAATTATTTTGTTTACACATTCCAAATTTTGGGGATCTTGTTCCAAAACTTTAGTGTAAGCAACTAATTTCTTTGTCAAAATTTTCTTGATATCTTCGATATTTAATTCCGCTGAAGTTTGTTTTAAATCTGTTATGATTTGGGAAATTCTTGCGTTGTCAACAGTATCTTTTGTAAGTTCTTCCCTAAGTTCATAATTCAAAACGAATTCCGCCAAATCTAAGAAAAGGCGCGGCATCGGTAAATCGATATTCTTTATATATTCTAATACTGTCTTTTCCTGTTTAAACAAGTTAATATAACTTGTCCTTATGCGTTTTTTTGCCTTATCGATTACATTTGCAAGCAACTTGGTTTGCTTTTCTTTAGGCAAATCTCTGATTGTAAGGGTATCTACAAAAGAACCCTTAATCAAAGCCACACATTGTGCATATTCACCGTATGAAAATAATTCTTTTAATTGCTCTAAATTATCCGTTTGACCGTAAATTGCACCGGCGGTAATATCTGGTCCACCTTGATGTAAAACAGCAAAACTGACTAAGCGTTTTTCCGTAGTTAAGCGGTTAACAAAAACAGCGCTTCCGCAAATTAATTTTATGTGTTCCTGATGCAAGACATCAATTTTATTATCTTCAATATTATATATGTAGATACGGTCTTCGAATAAAATTTCATCTAGTAAATAAGAAATCGCATAATCAATTGCGGCCTTGCGTAGCCCACGGGAAATAGGTTTTACTAAATCTTTATAAACTTTTGCACCGTCCTTAAATAAAGGTATATTGCTAGGTGCAAGTGTAAGTTGTTCTATAAAACCGTTTTCTAAATCTTCACCGGTTAAACCTTTATTATAGCCGATGGCACGTTTTGCGTAAGCCATAATTTGTACGGTTTCAATGCCGGAAATTTCATCAAAAAACCAACCGCAACTTGTGTACATTAACATTGCATTTCTTTGCATTTCCATAAGTTTTAAGGCGGCAGGTTTATTTTCAAGGCCTTTTGGTGTTGCGTAAGTCTTTAAAAATTCTTCTGTTTTTGAGTGGTCGAGTATTACATTAATATAATTATCTCTTGCTTCGTAAGGATCCTTGAAATATTCTTTACCTAAATTCTCAAAAGTAACTAACATTTTGTCCCTTACGGAATCTAAAGCTTTTCTTAAAGGAGCGCGCCAAAGTTGTTGCCAACCTCTGTGCATACCAGAATTACAACCGCAATTTGAACGCCAACGTTCAACACCGTGCGCACAACTCCAGGAAGTATTGTCTCTTATTTGTGCCTCAAAAGTAGGGGGGAACATTTCTAAATATTGTCCGTACACTGTTAAAGTTGCTAAATTATTTCTTTCTATATAATTTAGACAATAAGCCAAAGCCATATCGGCAAATTTTTGGTGGTGGCCGTAAGTTTCACCGTCGGTTGCGATATGTACAAGTTGTGCTTCACGCCTTGTGTCAAAGGCAGAAAGTAATCTTGCTGCAAATCTTTCACCGCTTTTTAAAGTATCGCCAAAAGCAATACCTTGTGAAATAGGGCCGTCATAAAAGAATAAAGCAATTTTGTTGCCGGACGGTAAATTGCAAAGATATGGTTTTTTAGGATCTACTTTTGCATAGTTTTCTTCTTGCCAATTTTGAGTACCGATTTTGCGTGTTCTGGCGCATTGGCTTGGTGCTAAAATCGTAAATTTTATGTCGTGTTTTGCAAGAAGTTCAAGAGTTTTTGTATCAACGGCAGTTTCTGCAAGCCACATTCCTTCCGGTTTGCGATTAAAACGTTTTTCAAAATCTGCAATACCCCAAATGATTTGTGTTTCTTTATCTCTATCATTTGCAAGCGGTAAAATTACGTGATTATAAACTTGTGCTATTGCACTCCCGTGCCCGCCGAAAAGTTCCTGACTTCTTTTATCTGCTTCCAAAAGGGCTTTATATGTTAAAGAATCATATTTTTCAAGCCAAGAAAGTAAAGTGGGACCAAAGTTAAAACTTATTTTACTGTAATTGTTTACAATGTCAACAATTTGCTTTTGCGGGTTTAAAATGCGTGCAAAAGCATTGGCGCGATAACATTCCGCGCTGATACGCTCATTCCAATTTCTGTGGGGGCGTGCGGTTTCCTGAATTTCAATCTCGTCTAACCAAGGATTTTCGCGAGGGGGCTGGTAGAAATGCCCATGTATGCATAAGTATCTTTCCATATTAATATGCTACAATATGTTTAAGGTTTTACGCAAGTGAAATTTATTTGGAGGCTCTATGAAAAAGTATTATATTTTGGATACGAATGTGCTTTTACACGATCCAAATGCTATAAAGCATTTCGGTGATAATGAAATTATTATCCCCATGGTTGTTATTGAAGAACTTGATAATTTTAAAACATCTTCCGATGAACGCGGTAAAAATGCCCGCCTTATCGCAAGGGAACTTGATGCTTTGCGCCAAAGGGGTAAACTCGGCAAAGGTGTAAAACTGGATAACGGTGGTGTTCTTAAAGTGGAATTCCCTAGGGAAAATATTTTACCTTCCCAAATTTCTTTTCATAAAGCAGATAATGAAATTTTAAATGTTGCTTACTATTATTTTAAACAACAAGCAAATAAAACTACAAAAAAACCTGTAATCATTGTTTCAAAAGATACTAATCTTCGCATAAAATCCGAAGCTATCGGAGTAGAAGCGCAAGATTATAATACCGATAAAATTAAGTATGATGAACTCTATGTAGGTTCTCAAGAAGTTGAAGTTCCCGCAAGCAGGATTGATGAGTTTTATGCCAAAAAAGAACTTCCTTTGAAAGGTACTTACTATCCAAATGAATTTTTAATCTTAAAGAGTGATGACGGTTCCAAAAAATCTGCTGTCGGGCGTGTTACAATGGATGGTAAATATTTGAAACCTCTTTCCAACCAAGAACCTGTTGCTTGGGGCATAAAACCTTTAAATAAGGAACAGCGTTTTGCTATGGAACTTTTACTTGACGATAGAATTGATTTAGTAACATTAGTTGGTTCTGCCGGTACAGGTAAAACTTTAATTACTTTGGCAACCGGTCTTAAAAGAACTTTTGATGATGAAAATTACAGAAGGCTTCTTGTTTGTAGGCCAATAGTCCCCGTTGGCCGTGATTTGGGCTTCTTACCCGGCACGATGGAAGAAAAACTTGATGCCTGGATGGGTGCAATTTATGACAATTTAAGTTTCCTAGCTGGCAAAAAGAACCCTGAAGAAGGTGAAGAAGAAGTACGTTACTTAACCAGCAGCGGTAAACTTGAAATAGCATCAGTTTCCCATATCCGCGGGCGCACTTTGCCTAAACAATATATGATTGTAGACGATGCTCAAAACCTTACGCCGCACGAAATTAAGACCATTTTATCACGTGCAGGTGAAGGCACAAAAGTAGTTGTAACCGGAGATCCTTACCAAATAGATACACCTTACTTAGATACAGAATCAAACGGTTTGACCTACTTGGTAGAGCGTTTTAAAGGCCAAAAGAATTACGGCCACATAACATTTACCAAAACGGAAAGGAGTTCCTTGGCAGATTTGGCCGGAAAACTCCTCTAAAAGCACCAAGTTTTGCACAAATTTGGCTAAGTTATACACAACCTGTCCACAAATTAACACCTGTGGACAGGTTTGTTTTTTACGACGATAAGAACAAATGTCTGAAACTTTGTCAAGCCCTTTTTTCTCTCGTAATTTTACATTTTGCCAAAAGTTATGCTACAATTTACTTACTCACATAAGAAGCAGTGTTAATTTACCCCTGTTTTAAGGGGAGTTGGCCTTCTTCAAACTTAAAACAGAGGACAAAATTATGCAAAACAACGAAATCTTACTAAAAGTAGTAAAACGCGACGGTTCAACCCAACCTTTTGAAGCAAAAAAAATTACTAATGCTATTTTAAAAGCAGGCCAAAGCACAGGTGAATTTGATGCCGAAACCGCTAAAAAATTAACTATCAAAGTCGTAATTACCGTTCAACAACTTTATGCAGAAACTACACCAAGCGTCGAAAACATACAGGATATCGTTGAAAACGTTTTATTGACTTCAACATTTCATAAAACCGCAAAAGCATATATTTTGTACAGGGATCAAAGAGCAAAAGTTAGGGAAATTTCCTCAAAATTCAATGTGGAACTCGTTGATCAATATTTACAACGCCTTGACTGGCAGGTCAACGAAAACAGCAATATGGGTTATTCCTTACAAGGTTTAAACAATTATGTATCCTCTGAAATTACAAAAATTTACTGGTTAAATAAAATTTACCCGGAAAAAATTAAAAACATGCATTTGTCCGGTGATTTCCATTTGCACGATTTGGGTTTACTTGGTGCATATTGTGTCGGCTGGGACTTACAAGATTTGCTTATCAGCGGCTTTAAAGGGGTTATTGGTAAAGCAGAATCAAAGCCGGCAAAACATTTTAGGACTGCCTTGGGTCAAGTTGTAAACTTCTTTTATACTTTGCAAGGTGAAAGTGCCGGTGCACAAGCATTTTCAAACTTTGATACTTTGCTTGCTCCTTTCATTGCTTACGATAAATTAAGTTATGATGAAGTAAAACAAGCCTTACAAGAATTTTTATTCAACGTAAACGTTCCTACAAGGGTTGGTTTCCAAACACCTTTTACAAACGTTACTTTAGACTTAAATGTCCCTTCTTATTATAAGAATCAGGGTGTAATCATCGGGGGCAAAATTCAAGATAGAAAATATGGTGAATTCCAAAAAGAAATGGATATGTTCAATAAAGCATTTTTGGAACTTATGCTTGATGGTGATGCAAAAGGCCGCGTGTTTACTTTCCCGATACCTACTTATAATATTACAAAAGATTTTGACTGGGATAATCCTTCTTATCAACCGCTTTGGGATATTACGGCAAAATACGGTATTCCTTACTTTGCAAACTTTGTAAATTCCGATATGAACCCGGAAGATGCCCGTTCAATGTGTTGCCGTTTACGCATTGATAATAGGGAATTAAATAGACGTGGCGGCGGTTTATTCGGTTCAGCACCTTTGACCGGTTCTATAGGTGTCGTAACTATAAATATGCCACGCTTAGGTTACATTTCTTCCACAGAAGATGAATTTTTCAAGAATTTGACCGACCGTATGGAAACAGCCAAACTCAGTTTGGAAATTAAACGTAAAGTCATTGAACGCTTTACCGCAGCTAATTTATATCCGTATATGAGTTTCTATTTAAGAAGTGTTAAACAACGCTTTAATGAGTATTGGAAAAACCACTTCTCAACTATCGGTATCGTTGGTTTAAATGAATGCTGCCTTAACTTGTTTGGTGAAAACATCGGTACTGAAAAAGGCCGCGCTTTCGGCGTAAAAGTTATGAACTTTATGCGCGCCAAACTTATAGAATTTCAAAAAGAAACGGGCAATAATTACAACTTAGAAGCAACACCTGCGGAAGGAACTTCTTACCGCCTTGCTAAACTTGACAGGGAAAAATATCCTGATATTATCGTTTCCGATAATGAACAAGCAAATGCAGGCCGCCCGCCTTTTTATACAAACTCAAGCCAATTGCCGGTTAACTTTACCGACGATATTTTTGAGTTGCTCGATTTGCAAGACGAAATCCAGTCCAAATATACTGGCGGAACAGTCTTACATATTTTTATGGGTGAAAGAATCAAAGATACTGAAGCCCTTAAAAAGTTTATTAGGAAAGTTTGTGAAGGGTACCAACTTCCTTACTTTTCTATTACGCCTACATTCAGCGTATGCCCCAAATGCGGGTATATAGAAGGGGAACACTTTGAGTGCCCGAAATGCAAGGCGGAAAAAATTGAAGCTATAGAAAAACAAATTGCACTCTTAGAGGAGCAACTCTATAGCAAATAAATTTTTCTTGCTTTGTCAAGAAAAAAAAGGACCTATAAAAAATTAGGTCTTGCACAATGCAAAATAATTTGCAACAATAAAGGAAAGAACAATTTGGAGGAAGGTTTATGACCGCACAAGAAAGAAAAAACATCGAAAATAAAATTACAGAACTTAAAGCAGCCAAGGAAAACACCAAAGGCACCAACTGTGAAGTTTACTCAAGGGTAGTTGGTTATTTAAGGCCTGTACAGAACTGGAATAAAGGTAAAAAAGAAGAATTTGCAATGCGCAAAAATATTAAAATGACCGGCGGTTGCAACTGCGGTTGTGAATGCGATAGCGATAAATAAGTTTTATAAGCAGGCGGCGTTTTGAAGTGAAAATAGGTGGGCTTCTCAAGTTTTCTATGATAGACTTTCCGGGTTATATCTCGGCAATAGTTTTTACACAAGGCTGTAATATCAGGTGTAAGTATTGCCATAACCCGGAACTCCTGCCCTTAGCAGCAGAAACTTCCTACAGTGAAGAAGAAATACTGTATTATCTGGAAAAGCGTAAAAATTGTTTAGAAGGTCTCGTCATTACAGGCGGGGAACCTACCTTGCAGCCTGATCTCAAAGATTTTATCGTAAAGGTTAAAGCCTTGGGATATAAAATAAAACTTGATACAAATGGCACAAATCCTCAAATGGTTAGGGAACTTATCAATGAACATTTGGTTGACTTTGTTGCTATGGATATTAAAGCCCCTTTCGAAAAATACCATTTAGTATGTGGCTCTGTAAATACCGCAAAAGTTTATGAAACTATGACTTTAATTATAAACAGCGGTATTGACTATCAATTTAGGACTACATATTATAAAGAAGTTTTGAATGATGCTGATATCGAAACCATCAAAGCAATGTGTCCTGATGTCAGCAAATTTAAACTTCAAGAATGCTTACCAGTAAATGAAATTAAACCAACTTTAAAATTGGAGCACGCGATTTAATGAAAAATATCGCAATAATCGGTGCCGGCCCTGCCGGATACCCTTGTGCCTTAAAAGCAGCAAAACTAGGTGCACAAGTTACTCTTATTGAAAACAGTGAACTTGGCGGTGTTTGTTTAAATTGCGGTTGTATACCATCTAAGGCTTTACTTGCTGGTGCACATCATTTCAGTTTAGTTAAGGATCTTGAAAAATATTCTTCAAACCCTACTTTGGGCGAAGAGTATTTTAAAACTTTGTCTTTTGCCAAACTTCAGGAACACCGAAAAGCAACAATTTTAAAACTTCGTTCAGGCATTTTAAAAATGCTTGAAGCCGCAAAAGTCAAAATTATTAAAGGAAAAGCAAAATTTATATCTGAAAACACACTTGAGGTAGGGGGGCAAAATCTGACGTTTGACGATATCGTCATTGCCACCGGTTCGCGTGCATTTTTGCCTAAACAATTTGAAAATATTAAAGATAAAATTTACGATAATTCTACAATTTTTAATTTGGAAAAATTACCCTCAACTTTGGCAATTTTAGGCGGTGGTGTTATTGCCTGTGAATTTGCTTGTTTAATGCAGGCGCTTGGTGTACAGGTAACCATTATTGAAATGCAACCCGATATTTTGCCTAAAGAAGAAGAAACAATACGCCGAACTTTAAAACAAATGCTTTTAAAACGCGGTGTCAAAATATTTACCGGTACTGCTGCCAAAGAAATTAAAATAGAAAATAATCAAAAAACGGTTTTGCTTGATAATGGGCAAGAAATTGTTTGTGAAGAAATTTTAGCAGCACTCGGGCGCAAAGCAAATGTTGAAGATTTAAATTTGGAAGCCGCTGGAATTACTTTACCTTTACAAGTAAATTCCGAAACTTTGGAAATTAAACCCCATATCTATGCCATAGGTGATGTAAACAATTTATGCCAACTTGCACACGCTGCTACTGCTCAAGGTGAAGTCGTTGCAGACCGTATAATGGGCCAAAATTCACTTTATAATAATAATTTGATACCTTCAGCCATTTATACTTGGCCGGAGGCCGCAAATATCGGTTTAAGCGTTACGGAAGCCCGCGCTAAAGGCTATGAAGCAGTAGTTAAGAAATCTTTTCTTTTGGCTAACGGCCGTGCTTTAGCACAAGGGGGCAGTGAAGGTTTTGCTCAACTTGTTGAAGATACCAAGACCGGTAAATTACTCGGTGCACAAATAGTAGCACCAAATGCCGGGGAAATAATTCATATCGCTTTACTTGCCATCAAAGCAGGTTTAACCATTAAGGATCTTGAACACACAGTTTTTGCCCATCCCACAATTTCCGAAATAATAAAAGAGGCCGCCCAAAAGAGCGGCCGCTAAAAACTATTTATTAAAACCGTTTGGCAAATATTTAGGAATTAACTGTTATTACACGCTAAAACGGTGTAATTTGTCGCGTCTGAATCTGATCCTACCTGGATAGTTTGCCAGGCATATCCGCCCGAACAGTCTGGAACTCTCATACCCATTATATACAAGTTGCTGACATGAACATTATCGGTGATGCTTGACTGTATGGCTTGTACATCTAGAGTTGGATTTGATCCTGTAAAATTCAATGCGTTTAATCTGAATTTGGCAGGATTTGAACTCGAAATAGAAGAAATTGATAAATTTCCTCCATTCATTGCAATCTCAAGAGGTGTAGCAAGAACCCCAGTGTCGTTAGGGGCTACTATGGACCATGACGGGTTAGTATTTCCTATATCATTAGTAACCGATAAAGCAACTGTTCCATTAGGAACGGTTAATCTGTTAATATATATTCGTTTAGAGGGAACATTTAAGGTAAAAGAAGAACTGTAACTTTGAATATCAAAAGTGGAAGTTTCCAAATTATTAATGAATACATTCCCTTTGACTACCAAATTATCATAAGTACCGGAAGGAGAAGGAACAAAAGAAATTTCCTCCATATTTAGTTGTGCATTAACGAGAATGGTTAAAAATAAAAATGTAAAGAGAGTAATAAAATGTTTCATAAAACCTCCATAATTTATTATAACTATTTAGAAAGCAATAGGCAAGTTCCCTTTTGCTTCTTTTGTTCCTAAAATAATTTCTGCCGCGGTTACTGCAGAAAATTTATTAACGCCATATAGGGCCAAAACGGTTTTTGCCGTTGTATAATTCTTTATATCATAAGGGCTCATCAATGACAGTAATATAGTGTTTTTATTTAGTTTGATTAAATTTTCTATTGCCTGTCTTTGTGCCGGGATTTCTTTGTTTGCCCATTGCAGACTTCCTATCACTACAAGATCGGTATTCGCTATACATGCTTTTGCTCTCGCAAAATCCTTTTTCTTAGGGGTTAAAGCAGCATTATAATAATTTACTTCGAAATTTTTCTCTAAAAACGGTTTTACAAAATATGTAAGTTGATTTGCAAAACGGGTAGGGGCAAAAAATACTGCACATAATTTCGGTTTATCTTTTTGCGATTTGTATGGAATTAGTTGTTCATCATTTTTTACTAAAGTTACTGCTTGATTAGTTATTTTCCCGGCGTAAGATTCAAATGCCTTATCCACTTTAGTATCTGGTAAATTTGAATTTTCGGAAAATAAATTTAATTCTTTTTTTAAATTATAAACTTTTTCTGAAGCGTCTTTTATACGAGCAACTGAAACTTTTTCTTGTATTGTTTGTATGGCTTTTTCAGGGTCTTCCCTTGCTATTAAGGCGACGTCTGACCCTGCTCTTATAGATAAAGCCGCTGCTTTTGAAATATTTTCAAGCAAAGCGCCCTTCATATCGAGGCTGTCGGTAAAAATTATTCCTTTAAAACCAAGTTTCTTTTTTAATAAATCGGTTAAAATAACCGGTGAATATGTAGCAAGTTTATTATCCAGAAAAGGATATCTTATGTGTGCAGTTAAAATACCCTTAACACCCTCATCAATAGCCTGTTTGAAAGGATATAAATGAGTATCGTAAAATTCTTGTTCGGTACCGTTAAATACAGTTAAAGTTTTGTGTGTGTCAAGGCTTGCTTCTCCGTGCCCCGGGAAGTGTTTTGCTACGGCAACTATACCACCGCTTTGCAAACCGTTTATTACGGCTTTCCCCATGGAAGATACTGTTTCTTTGTTACTCCCAAAAGATCTTACCCCTATAATCGGGTTATTAGGGTTTATGTTTACATCCATCACAGGTGCGAAATTTATATGTATGCCTAAATTTTTTAGTTCTTGTGCAATAATATAGAACATTGTTTGTGTGTCTTCATAATTGTTTGCTGCGGCTATCAACATGTTTGATAACAAGAAAGGAAGTCCTAAAGTTCTTGGGCTGTAAACTGTTCCGCCTTCATAATCAATTGCAATTAAAAGGGGTATTTGATTGGGGCTATTCTTTGCCCAACTTTGAAGTTTTGTCGTAAGTTTTTTTGTTTCTTCCCTGGAATAATTTCCCCATTGAATTAAAACTCCACCGACAAGCCCCTTCTGTATATAAGGTTTAAATTTATCTGCATTATTTATATCCATTGAAACAAAAAGTGTTTGCCCTATTTTTTCCTGCAGTGTAAGATCTTCAAAATTCTTTTGTGCCCATAAAGGGTAAAAAGTGAAACACAAACATAATAAAACCAACAATTTTTTTATAGTCATTATTTTTCTCCTTTTAAAGTTATAAATACTATCTCATTATTTGTTAAAAAGCGCATAGGTGGGCCCCAAAAAAATGTACCGGAAGTTACAAATAAATTCGCCTGCCCTGATTTAAAATGTCCGTACAGATAACGGTTTGTTAAATGAACCAAAAAATTAAAAGGCCAAATTTGCCCGTTATGATTATGCCCGCTTAACATTAAGTTTACACCGTTTTTTGAGGCTTCTTCAAAGTATATAGGTGTATGTGTCAGAAGTAAATTAAAATTATTAGGTTTAATTTCGTGTTTTAAAATATTTTCAAATTCTTGTTTTGAAATATGTGCTGTTTTTATATCGTTTATGCCGATTATGTTTATATTTTCTGCAGTATTACTTTTGTTTTCAAGTAAAGTTATACCGGCTTTATCAAAAGATTTCCTTGTGTTATCAAGGCCCAAATAATATTCGTGATTTCCCAAAACCCCAAATTTTTTATTCGGTAAAATATCTTTTAAAACATTAGCAAAAGGTGTACTGTCTTTAGAATTTGCTTCAAAAACATCACCGGTAAAAACGATTAAATCAGGTTTATTATTTTCTATAATTTGTTTTAAATTTTCTGCTCTTTTTAAACCTACTGTTGCGCCAAAATGTGTGTCAGAAACAAATGCAATTTTAATATCGTTTTTAAGATTAGGGGCATCAAAAGTTATATTAATTACCTTCGGTGATTTTGCTGCCGTAAACAAACTGATCGCTACAATAATTAACCAAATTCCAAAAGCCCAAAGTCCTAAATTGGTTGGTACAATTACGTGGAAAAACTGTAGTATTAAAGTTAATGTTACAATTCCAAATACTAAACAAAAAGCCAAAAATAAAGCCCCTAGATAAGTGAGCAAAACACTTTCCAAAGGCCAGCAATTTATTTTTCTTGCAAGTGCAAATAATGCAATATAGCCGACGGTAAGCAACAACGGTAATAATTTTGCCAATGTGTTTAAAGTAAGCATAGGTGTATTTTGGCAAAACCAAAATATTACTATTGTGTGCATCAATAAAAAAAGAAAGCAAGCAACAAAAATAAACATACTATTTTTTATTTTCAAAAACACCTATCTTTCTGTTTTTTGTAACATCATTGAAATGGAATAATTTACCGTTCATTGCTACGTAAACACCGTACGGTAACGATTGCGCAAAAGAAATTGCACTTGCTAAATTAAAAATACCGTCTGAAGAACCGAATTTATACGGTATCATAGCGCCTGTTAAAATTACGGTTTTGTCTTTAATTTTTGGGCCAAGATACATAGCGGTTTTTTCCATAGTATCCGTACCATGGGTTATAACTAAAGATTTTTCCTTTACGCTAAGGCAGGTTTTTAAAATTTCTTTTCTGTCTTTTTCAGTCATAAAAAGGCTGTCTTTCATCATTAAAGTGGTTATTTTTACGGGTAAATGGCAACGCCCCATTTTTAAAATTTCAGGCAAATGTGTCTTCCTAAAAAACAATTCTCCCGTCAGTTCATTATATTCCTTATCAAAGGTTCCACCAGTGGCTATAATTCGTACTTGCATATAATCTCCTTAAAATATCCCTCTTAATAAAGTATAATATATTTATAAACTAAATGCACAGAGGTTTTATTTTTTTATGAAAACAAGAGTTCGTTTTGCCCCATCACCAACAGGGTATTTACATATCGGCGGTTTGAGAACTGCTTTATTTAACTATTTATTTGCCAAAAAAACAGGCGGTACTTTTATTCTAAGGATTGAAGATACCGATGAAGAACGCTCAACTCAAGAATCAGTAAAAGCAATTTTTGAAGGTTTAACTTGGGCCGGTTTAAAATGGGACGAAGGTCCGTTTCAAGATGGTACTTTTAAGGGGGAACATTCCCCATACTTTCAGGCGGAGCGTGCTGACCAAGGTTTATACAAAAAATATATAGATTATCTTTTGGAAAAAGGCCTTGCATACAAATGTTATTGCACACCTGAAGAACTTGAGGAGATGCGTGCTCAGGCTGCAAAAGAACATCGCCCTCCGCGTTACCCCGGCAAATGCCGCAATTTAACAAAAGAACAACAAGCGGAACTTGAAGCACAAGGCAAGAAATATGTTATTCGCTTTAAAATGCCGACGGAAGGGGAAACTGTTTTTAATGATTTAATCCGCGGTGAAGTACGTTTTGCCAATAAGGATTTATATGACCTTGTTATACAGAAAACTAGCGGTTACCCTACTTATAATTTTGCTTGTGTTATTGATGACCACTTAATGGGTATGACACACGTTATAAGGGGTGACGATCATATTTCAAATACACCTGCCCAAATTCAAATTTATAAAGCACTTGGTTGGGAACATCCGATAATGGCCCACCTTTCAATGATTCACGGCTCCGATGGTACAAAACTCTCAAAACGCCACGGGGATACAAGTGTTTTAGAGTATAAAAAACAAGGGTTTTTACCGCAAGCCTTAATCAATTATTTGGCTTTGCTCGGTTGGAGTACTTCTGACTCTCAACAGATTTTTGCTAAAGGTGAACTTGAACAAAAATTTGATATTGCCGGTTGCCAAAAAAGTCCGGCAGTGTTTGATACAGTAAAACTTACTTGGATGAACGGCGATTATATCCGCCAACTTTCACCTAAAGAATTATATGACGCAGCAAAACCTTTTATTGATGAAGCAGGTATCGCAAAAGGTGTTGATGAAGAAACTTTAACAAAAGTAATTTTACTGGAACAGGAAAAATATAAAACTTTAAAGGAAATTCCTGGTTTAATTGAGTTTTTCTTTAATCCTGTTAAGTATGAAGAGGAAGCAATAAACAAAGTTTTTAAAGCACCAACCGCCAAACAGGCAATAGAACTTATGTATAATTGCTACAAAGATGCGCCTGATTTTAAAGCAGAAACTTTGGAAGCCATTGCGCGTCAAAAGGCAAAAGAAAGTGGTTTGAAGACCGGGCAAGTATTCCACCCGTTGCGTGTTGCAGTTTCCGGTAGGACGAACGGGCCTACTTTGTTTAAGATGCTTGAATATCTTGGTAAAGATTTAGTTTTAAAACGCTTGCAAGATGTGCTAAAATATTGTTAACTATAAGTATTAGGGGAAATATGAAATTTTTATATTTAAAAGGAATCAATATATTCGGTCCGCTTGAAGCAGGGGAAATAGCAAAAGAAGATTGTTTTTCTGAAGATCTCTTAGTCTGCCCTGAAGACAAAGCAGAACAGGAATCTGCTTGGAAACCTGTTTCCTGTTATGAAGAATTCAAAAATCTTCCGAAGGATGAAAATTCCTCGGTAGCAAATCCCCCTGTTGAAGAAAATAAGCAAGATGTTAACCCCGAGAGTGTAGTTCCTCAACAAGAACTCTCAAATCAAGAAAATAAAAATATTTCTGACGATTTACCTCCTCTTGAAGATACCAAAACAGATTCCACCACATTTACTTCGGATGAATTTTCTGCTAATTTTAATGAAGTTATGGATGAGTTATCTTCAAAGAATCAAAAGGAAGATCCCGGAGAAGGGGACATCAAAGATCATACCTTCCGCATTTCTAATAAAGAAGATAATTTGCTTGAAGATTTGCCTGCCCACAGTTTGATTGGCCCTGAGGAAAATCAATCTTCCGAAAACGAACATAAGGAAGGGCTAGAAAATGATGTCAATAACGGCGTTAAAGAAATAAATGATGTTCAATCTAAAAAAGATTTTTTAGAAATTTCAAATAATAAGATTATCAGTTCCAGTGATGGACGTGTTCAAAAACGCAAATCAAATGATTTGGTGTTCATGCTCTCTTTTGTGGTGTTGGCGGTTGTTGCAATTGCTTTATGTATGGCATTTTGGAATATGATGAATGACAATAAGGATGCTTCACAAACAGAAGTTACGCAAAGTGAAAATTTTGTAGAATCGGAACAAACTCAAGAAGGATATTCTGCCAATTCCGGAAATTTAAAACAGCTGTTTGGTGAACAGGAAACAAATGAAGCAGTTAATCAACCGAAAACTATTTCTTCGGAAGAACAAGTTATAGATATAGTGAAAAATACACGTCTTACAAATAATCGCGGAAGCATAGGTGATTATTTAGATAAAGTTTACGGTGAAGATTATAATTCATCTTGGTCTGCTAAACCGTTCACCGATAAGGTATATATAGTTGAATTTTTTGCTTCTCAGGTTAGGAATGAACCTTTTGTTTATCTCTTTAGGGTTGATATGGACCAGAAAAAGATTACAGGGGCTTTAAATAATATTACTTTAGATTTACTAGCGTAAAAGGAGGGTCTTAAAAATGGTATCAATGGAAGAGTTGTTTACTTTAATGAGGGATAAAGGTGCATCAGACTTGCATATGACAGTCGGTGTTCCGCCGGTGTTACGTATTGAGGGTAACTTATATGCTACCCCGTATGAAGTTTTAACACACGATACAGTTCAGCAACTTATTTATTCCTTTATGAGTGAAGATCAAAAACGTCGCTATGAACAAAATAATGAACTTGACTTTGCTATCGCAATGAAAGGTTTTGGTCGTATGCGTGTTAACGTCTTTAGACAAATGGGGCACGTGGCGGTAGTTATCAGGCAAATTCCGCAAGGTTTTAGAAACTTTAGGGAACTTAATTTGCCATCCGCAATAGATAAATTAGTTAATTTGTCCAAAGGTTTGATTTTGGTTACAGGGCCTACAGGTTCCGGTAAATCAACAACTTTGGCAAGTATGATAAACTATATTAACGAAACTTACAGTTATCATATCGTTACCGTTGAAGACCCGGTTGAATTCGTGCATCCGCATAAAAAGAGCGTCGTAAACCAACGCGAAATTGGGCAAGATACCAACAGTTATTCAAATGCATTAAAATATGTTTTGAGGCAAGACCCTGATGTTATTCTCATCGGCGAAATCCGCGACGTTGAAACTGCACAAAATGCTATGAACGCTGCAGAAACAGGTCACTTGGTTTTCGGTACTTTGCATACCAGTGATGCCGTGCAGACAATCAACCGTATTATTGATATGTTCCCACCTGAACAACAGGAACAAGCCCGTTCACAATTATCCTTCGTTTTGGAGGCGGTTATATCACAGCAATTGCTCAAGAGTACTTTAAATCCGCATCGTACTCTTGTAACAGAAATTTTGCTTGCTAACCCAGCCGTTAGAACTGTTATTCGTGATAAAAAAGTGGAACAACTTATTCATACCATGCAAACATGTGTAAAAGACGGTATGCATACAATGAATCAGTGCTTGTATGATTTATATAAAGCAAAACAACTTACTTATGATGAAGCCTTAATGAATTCAACTGATCCTGCTGATTTTAAGGTTTTGGCAGGTAAGTAATTTGTCGGTAAGTAAATTAAATCTATCAATATTGCCCTCTGCCTCCGGAGTCTATTTGATGAAGGACAAGCAGGGGGCAGTTCTATATATCGGTAAAGCCATAAATATAAAAAAACGTGTTGCGCAGTATTTTAGCGGTCATGAAGAGCAAACCCGCGGTTGGAAAATTGCCGCTTTAATGCCTTTAATCTCGCAAATTGACTTTGTTGTTTGTGCTAGCGAGCGTGATGCTTTGCTTCTTGAAAATAAACTCATAAAACAATATAAACCGTTTTTTAACAGTATGTTGAAAGACGATAAAAGTTATTCTTATCTTAAATTAACCGTGGGGGAAGATTTCCCTCGTTTAATGTTAACACGCAAAAAAATTAAAGATAAATCTTTGTACTTTGGGCCTTACCCAAAGGCTTATAACATTAAGCAACTTTTGCATTTTTTACGTCGTTCGGGGTTCGCGCCTTTGCGCCAATGCAGTTATAGTTTCAGCCGCCAAAAGCCGCTTGCTGAAAATAAAATTCAAGGTTGCATTTACTATCATACAGGCCAATGCAGCGCACCTTGCAGCAAAATTTCTTATGACGGTTACAGGCAAATTGTTAACCGCGTGGCCTTATTTTTGGACGGTAATTTTAAACAAGCTAAGCGTGAACTTGAAGGGGCAATGAAAGCTGCCTCAAAAAATTTAAATTACGAAGAAGCCGCCAAGTGTAGAGACTTAATTTCCGCCTTAGAACAAATGGGCGAGCGTATTAAAGTAAGCAAATATAACGAAGATAAACTTGAGCATAAACTTGCCGTGTCCGCTAAGTTAAAGGAACTTACGCGTGTTTTAAAATCCCCGGTTTTAATAAATCACATAGAAGCTTTTGATAATTCTCATCTATTCGGGAAAGAAGCCGTCGGCGCGATGGTTTGTTTTGTGGATGGGGAAAAGTATAAAGCGCATTACCGCCGTTTTAAAATTAAAACAAAAATGAAAGATACAGGTGCAGATGACTTTTTGATGATGAAAGAGTGCGTTTTAAGGCGTTTAAACCAGTTGCGGAATTTGGCACCCGAAAAACGCCCACAATTATTTTTAATTGACGGTGGTAAAGGGCAACTTAATTTTGCCGCGCAAGCAATAAAAGAGGCAGGTTTTAATATTCAAGTAGTGTCACTAGCCAAAAAAGAAGAAGAAATATTTTTCCCCAATCGTTCAAACAGTTTGCGCTTACCCAAAAACTCCCCTGCCTTGAGATTGTTACAAGAAATTCGCGACGAAGTTCATAGGTTTGTTATTACCTATCACAGATTGTTAAGAAACAAAGCATTATATAAATAATAGGAAATCTGTTTCCTTAAAAATACTTACTGGGTTTTTTCGTGTCTTATGACTCTGAATCGTTTGTCATGCCACCCATACCTTCAAGGGCTTTGCAAATTTTTTGGCCTTTATCATTTTCAGAATAACAAGTAAGGCAATTTTCACCGTCACTCATTGAAGGGTAACAGCCGAAAATATCATAAACTGCATTGTCCAAAGCGTTTTCAGTATCTTCACATTTACCGTTACAACGTATAGCATCTACACCGCCGGAGTCACCAAAGTCATATATAAAATTATTGGTTATATATACAGTATTACTGTCATTCCAAGTACCGCCGCTTAATTCTATATCCCAATTTTCGGGATTGATACCGGCGGTAATATCATGTTGTAACGCATCCCTTTCAACAGCGTTGATAATATTTCGTATGTTTGTTAAAGCCTCACTTGCTTTTGATTTTTCTACTGCCATTTGATATTGCGGCAGGGCAATACCGGCCAAAATACCGATAATCAAAACAACAACCAAAAGTTCAATTAAAGTAAAACCTTTTATATTTTTCATAAATGCTCCTATTTTAATTTTAACAATATTTTTTTGAGAATACTTACTACTATATTATGAAAAAAAAAGAAAACGATGTCAAGGAGTAATTAGATATATATAATTCAAATAAAATTTATATCGGCACCGGTGCTTTGGCTTAATTCATTTTTGTAGGTGTAAATTGCATAGCGCAAAGCATCAAGCAAATGGTCATTAAATTTTACCGGCTCCTCTAAAATATTGCCGTTTGCATCACTTTTCCAGGAATATGTTTGAAGTTCCTTAATTAAATTTGTTGAGGATTTCGTAACAAAAAAATTATCGCTTTTAACACTCATTATTCCGTTTAAAACATTTTTTTGCGCCGGTTTTATATTTAGTCCGCTTGTGGCAATTTCGGCTATGCGGTTTGGCTCGGCAGCGTCGGCATAAATTGTTTTTGATTCTTGCCCTTTTAATAAAGTTTTAAGTTTTTCGGTTAATGCAGTATTTGTTAAACCGCTTTGATATAAAACTTCTTTAGCGTAAAATTTACCGTCGTAAACCGCCACTTGCACCAAAGCCGTAGGGTTATTAAAACCGAAGTCTAAACCATAAAAAATTTCACTCGGGTTTTGCGGTAATTCATCCACTAAAGACCAATTTTTGTAAATAATTTTTTCACTTGCACCCCACTCACCCAAAGCAAAAACTTTATAGGCATTTTCATCGTAATTTTTTAAAGAGAGTAAAGTGTTAATATAACTTTTTTGTAAAAAATTATTATCTTTATATGTGCTTTTTATGACGGTAATATTTTGTTGCGTAAAAAGTTTTTTATATATCCAACTGTTAATATCTGTGGGGTTTAAAGTTAAAAAAATTTGGTTTTGTTTTCCGTTAATTATCGGTGCGCTCAAGCGTGTTAATAAGACAGCATAATCTTGATAAGTAAACTCTGTTGCTTCCTCAAGCCAAATATAATTAAATTCCGAAGACTTTATTTTTTCCGGGTCATCTAAAGAAAAGAATTGGAACATTGAGCGCCCCATTTTATAAGTATTTTCCGTCTTATTTAAGCAGGCGGGGGCAAATAAATTATATTCTTTTAGGAGATTTAAAATCAGGCGCATAGCAGTCATTTTTAATGCGGGCATTGTTTTACGTGTTACGGCAATTTGGCAAATTTCATTTACGGCTTTATAAATCAAGAGTTGCGCCATAGCATAACTTTTGCCGCTTCTTGCACCGCCTACATTTATGACTGTAGTTGTGTTTGCTTTAAAGGTTTGTTTAAAAACTTTACTGACTTTGATAATCCTCGTCTTGCTCGTCATAAATAATTTTCGTTATTTGTGGCTCTTGTAAGTCTTTTAAATTATCTTTTTTGTTCTTATTGTATTTGTTTGGTAGCCTGCTCATAAGTGAAAATGACAAAATATTTGCCGCTTTTGCTTTTAAGGCTGTTTCGACTAGGGCGATTTCAAGTTTTAAATTTATTATTTTATCGAATTGTTTTAAAAAGTTTTTGTCGTCAAATAAAAAAGTAAAAAGCAGATTTTTGGGTAGTGCGGAATTTTCAAGTGCTTCGGTTAAAGTATCTGCCTCCAGCAAAGCAGATAAAAAATTTTGTTTTTCCTGTTTAAATTTATCTTTGGTGTGAGTGGTAGGGGGTTCCTTTTGAAGACCATCAACGTTAAAAAGGTAATCCATAAATGATATAATAAGTTTTGTGACGGAAATCCCCACATAAATATAGCAAATAAAAAGTATATTTACAACTTACTCTTTTTGTTATATAATATATATAGATTCCTCGGTAGCTCAATGGTGGAGCGATCGGCTGTTAACCGATAGGTTACAGGTTCGAGTCCTGTCCGAGGAGCCATTTAAAAAGCCCTAGCATTTGCTAGGGCTTTTTAAATGCCCTCTGGAGGAAGCAAACTTCTTTGCTTCCGTCAGGACTCGAAGGCCGGAGCGATGTTTTTGTTTGAGGTGCGTAGCACCGAAAGGCAAAAACCGCGAGCCCGGGCCCTGGAGCATTTTCCGTCAGGAAAATGACGGAAGGGCGAGTCCATTCCGAAAGTTGGGGGTTTTTAAATTGCTCCTCTGGAGGAAGCAAACTGCTTTGCTTCCGTCAGGACTCGAAGGGCGCAGCGTTGTACGAGTTTTGCCGAAGGCAAAGGCGAGTACCGCGAGCCCAGGCCCGAGCAAAATTTCCGTTAGGAAATTTATGCAGGGCGAGTTCTGTCCGAAAATTCGAACCTTTCTATTTATTCTTTGAAGCAAACTTTATAGCGGCAAGCATACTGCTAGAATCGGCAATATTTTTGCCGGCTATATCAAAAGCAGTACCATGCAGGGGGGAAACACGCAAAAATTTAAGCCCGTAAGTAATATGTACAGCCGGAACTTTAGCAACTAACTTTAAAGGCAGCAAAGCAGCATCATGATAAAGGCAAAATATGCCGTCAAATTTGTCCGCTAAATATTTTTGCCACGCGCTATCGATAGGAAGTGGCCCTGCCACATTTAAGCCATGTTTTTGCAGATTTTTAACGGTTGGTATAAGTAAATTAATTTCTTCTTTTCCGATTTTACCGCCGTCACTTGCGTGGGGGTTTAAGGCGGCAATTACAATTTTTTTATTTCCTAAAAATTTTGAAAATAATATTATTTTTGATTCAAGTTTTTGTTTCGTTAAATGTTTTGAAACATCTTTTAAAGCTAAATGTTCCGTCGCAAGGGCTGTATTTATCTTGCCGGCATTAAAAGTCATTAATACCTCTTTAGATTTCGCTGCATAATGTTTTAGAACTTCGGTATGGCCGGTAAATTTTATACCTATTTTTGCCCACGCTTCCTTTGAAATAGGTGCAGTTATCAGGCGGGCATTTTTATCTTTTAGGCAAATTTTTATTCCTTCTTTTAGGGCTTTAAAAGAAATATCAGCGCCGTATTTTGACGGCCCCGGTTTTTGTGGGCGTACATATTTGCTTTTTACTTCTATAAAATTATCGAAATTAGTAAAGCCGGAAGCATCTGCACCAATCAAAGTAATTTTGGCGTTTTTTTGCTTTTTTAATGCTTTTAAGGCTTTTTTTGTAACCTCTGGTCCGATGCCTAAAGGATCGCCGAGGGTTATTACTAAATGTTTCATAATTTTAGATAAAAAAAGCGCACCGCTTGGGTGCGCTTTTAAATTATTTTGCGTCGGTTTTTTTAGTCTCTGCTTTTGTATCTTTCGCAGGTTCGTCAAACTTAACCATTACTTTAATCTTTGATTTACCTTTCAAAGTATTTAAGTAAGAATTTAATTCTTCCTGCATTTTAATAGCGGCTAAGTATTGGCCCATATCAGGTGCAACTTGTTCAAAGGTAAAATCGCGTTTTGCCTTTTTTTCTTGAACTTTAATTACATAGTAGCCGTTATCGGTTTTAATAGGATCGCTTACATCCCCGACATTAACTGCGAAGATTTTTTCATCGAAATCTTTAGGCATTACACCTTTAATTAAAATCATTTCACCGCCTGTTTGGAGGGCTGATTTGTCATCGGAGTATTTTTCAATAAGTTCCGGCATGGTTTGTTTGCCTTTTTTGACTTCTTTTTTGATTTTTTTGGCTAATTGTTCCTTCGCTTTAACTTCTGCCGGGGTATTATTTTCGAATTTAACAAATATAGGGGAAATCCTTATTTGCTCGGCGGTAAGTTGATTTAATTTGGCAGCCAAAGGAACTGCTTGTTCAAGGCGATCTTTAGGTAAGGCTTTTGCTTTTTGTTCATCGCCTGACATTATTACGATTACGTCATCATACAGAGATTTAACTTGTTCTTTTGTAGGTGCTGAAACTTTGCTGTTTACGACATTGTCAATAAGTTTTCTTACGGCAATTTGGTCTTTTATTTTTGCTTCAAATTGCTGATAAGTTAAACCTTCTTTTTTGAGTTCGGCATTAAAAGCGGCATCAATTTGTTTTTGATCGGTAATTCTTTGGCCGGTTAAAGGGTCAATAGTAAAACGGCCTTTAATTTCGTTTATACCGTCAGCTAATTCACTATCTTTAACTTTAATACCTTCCTTTTTGGCATTTTGTGTCAAAAGAGTTTCGGTAATGAGTTCGTTTAAAACTTCTTGTTTTATCGCATTAACATTTTGCGGATCCTGCAAGATCTGAGGGTTCCTTATTTTATAACTTTCAAGAACTGCATTTACCATTTTGTTGTATTGAGAACTTGAGATTGCTTGACCGTTAACGGTTGCAACGTTAGAGTCTATAACCTTGGCATCTGCTAAAGTTGCCCCTATAAGCAAAACTGCCGGTATTAGGAATAGTTTATTTATTTTCATTTATTTCCTCCTTTACTATACTTATATTATACTTTTTATTTAAAGAGTTTAGGTAAGAATCAAGTTTGTGGTTTTCAATAATCATTTTGATTCTATCTTTGGCTTCGTTATAGGTTAAGCGTTTTTCGGCCACTTTCATTATTATATGGTTGCCTTGCGCGGTAGTTATAAAACCTTGGACTTCCATCAATTTTGAGTTTGCAGCCGGAACCTCAATTTGCGGTAAATATTCGCCGGGGATAAAGGGGGGCATATCGCCACCGCTTTTTTTAGATAAAGGTTCATCTGAAAACTGCCTTGCAAAATCCGCAAATTTTGAAGTTGAGCGGACATTGCGCATCTGTTTCATTACATCAGCGGCTTTTTGGGAATCTGAAATAATAAATTGTTTTATTGTTATTTCATAAGGATATTTTTTATAGTATTCTTTTATTTCTTCTTCACTTACGCCGATAGTACCATCTTTTGCTAAACTTTCAAGCAAGTTGCGCCTTAAGGCAAAATTTTTTGCTGTTTCAAGGGCGGCTTTTTGGGCTTCTTCCATAGCGGCAATTTCTGCCTGATATTCCGGGGTTGAATCGATACCACGGTCTTTAGCATCTGCCAAAAGCAACTTTTCGCTGATTAAAAAAGAAAGGAAATTTGCACGTCCGCTCTTTGTAGTGACGAATTTTTTAAAACTATCGTCTAAATTGTTTGCGGCATCATCAAAATCTTTTTGTGTTATAGGTTGATTATCAACATAAGCCAGGACGGGCGAATTGTTGTAAACAGCCGGCCCTGGGAGGTTATTTTCTTGCTTTGACGAACACGCCACGCAAGTTAAAAGTAATGTTATAGTTAGAATCTTCTTCATAAGTATAGTTTATCATTTAGGGACTTTGTTGGCAAGCAAAAACCCCCACAAAATTTGTGGGGGTATATTGATTATTTAAAATTATTTTAATTCTTATTTTTGTTCTTGAGGTGTTTCCACCGGTGTTTCGGTAACAACAGGAGCATTTTGAGCCTCTGTTTTAACCTCTTGGGCAGGTTCAATATTCGCATTATTTGTTGCGGCATTGTCGGCATTATCTTGTGAACAATTTGTACTTTCTGCCGTTACAACACAAGAATCTTGAACTTGTGCTTCTTCCGTTTTAGGTGCTTCTGTTGTTGCCATAGGTGTTTCCGCTACTGCAACAGGTTGTATTTCAGCCGGAGTATTTTGTGCGATTTTATCTTCCGGCCTTGCAATTTTAAGAACAACTTTACGCCATTTGCCTTCACCTTCGGAAACAGTAACAATATCTTGCTCTGTTGCTAAATAGTGGTGAATATACCTGCGCATTTGTGCAGCCATAGGGCGGAAGCGGTACGGCCTTTTGTTGCGCCTTATTGTCATTAAAGCATAAGAGATATCTTTATTAAGTTTTTCTTCAAGTTTATTCCAATAATTTTGAGTATCTGCCACAACCGAAATAGGGGAATTAAAATTCCTGCTAATTATTAAGGTAATTAAATATTGGATAGATTGCAAAGTTTTTGCTTCTTTGCCGATAACCAAAGCAGGATAGTCGCAGTCAAAAGTAAGCAAAATGCGTTCTTGTTTAGCATCCCACCAAGTATTTAAATTGCTGACTTTTACACCCATCTTGCCAAGCATTTCGTTTAAAGCAACTTTTGCATCTTGCATCGGTTGTTTTAAATTATCCGGGATAATTGCATTTTGAATTTCCAGAGACGGTAATTTTTGTACTTCATTTGCTTTTGGCTCACGCATTGTAACGGTCTTTTCTACCATATGGCGCGGGCGGCGTGTGCGGCGTGATTTCTTGTTTGATTTGTAAGAAATGTTTGAGCGTTTGCGGATACCGGTTCTCATCGGTGTTGAGTGTTCGGAGTCCCACGCCTTTTCTATAATTTGTACTTTTGCTTTTTTTGCACCGATACCCAAAAATCCGCTTGTAGGTTTTTGTAAAACCGTAACATCAACTTGATCACGGCGGCGGCCTAATTCATTTAAACCGCGAATTACTGCTGAGGCAATATCTTTGCCTGTTGAAATAACTTGTCTTCTTGCCATAAAATCTCTCCTTATAATGTAAGCCTAAATGGCGGCTAATTTCCTCTTTAAAACTAAATTTACTACAAAACTAATACAATTGCTGATGAACCAATAAAGCGTAAGCCCTGCCGGGAAGTTTAAGAAGATAACTGTCATAAAAACAGGCATCCACTTCATCATAGCCATAGAGGGATTATCTTTAGTCATATTATCAGGCATTGTAACTTTTTGTTGGATAAACATTATTACACCCATCAAAATCGGTAGAACATAATAAGGGTCTTTGGCAGATAAGTCCGTAATCCACCAAATGAACGGTGAACCGTGCAAAGCCCAAGATGTTCTTAAAGCATTAAATAATGCGATGAAAATCGGCATCTGTATAAATAAAGGTAAACAACCGCTTAAAGGGTTTGCACCGTATTTCTTATATAAAGCCATTAATTCCTGTTGCGCACGCATAGGATCGCTCTTATACTGATCTTGTATCACTTTCATTTGCGGTTGTATGCGTTGCATTACGGCGGCAGATTTAAGTTGTTTATAAGTAAGCGGGAACATTATTATTTGAATTAAGAAAGTCATCAAAATAATCGCAAATCCGTAGTTGTGGGTATATTTATTAAGCCACTCAAGGATATTTCTCATCCATTTACCGAGTTGCCCAAAGAACCCAAATTGTATAGAACGTTGCAAATCATAAGGTAAACTTTCAAGTAAATTTAAATCTTTAGGCCCGATATAAAAATCGGAACTGTAAGTTACTGTTTGGTTTGCAGGTAAAACCGCTGGGATTAAAATTTTTAGGTCCGGCCCTTCTGCTCGATTCTTACCGAAAAGCCCGAAGGAAGACGGTGTTTCATACATAAAATGTTTGCTGTATTGAAAACCATCAGCAGTGCCTTTCCAATTTGTCGGAATTAAAGCAGTTAAAAAGTAGCGGTTATCTATGCCGGCCCATTTCCAACCATCACAAGTTTCTGTAAGTAAATTGGGTTTTGTAAAAGTTTTTGCCTTTAAATTATTAACGGAAATATTCTTTTTTCCGCTTTCTTGCCTTGCACAAAAAGCACGTAAAACTGCGCTATTATCACTGATTTCGCTTTTGACTGTGTTTAAACCGGGGCCCATATTTAAGTATAAATCTGAGAGGTTTAATTCTTCATTTCTCTCATTTCTAAAACTCATTTCTAATTTATTTAAGCCCTGTTTTTTGCTTAATGTGTAACTTTTAACTAAAAATACACCGTCTGCAAGTTGTGTTTTAAAAGCAATATCTGCACCGTCTTGTGCGGGTGCTTCTTCAAAGTAAACATCGGGTAAAGTTGCGAAATAACCTTCATTACCGAAGGGAGTTAAGTTAAGGTCAGTATTAAAATCTCTGTAAATAAAATCTTTTATTGCAGCACCTTTAGAGGTAAAAACCACTTTTGCGTGTTCGGTTTCAACTGTAAAAAAATTTTCCGTTTCCTGTTTTTTTGTTGTCGTAAGTGAAACAGGATTCTTTTGTAACTGTGCAGAGATATTTGCCTGCTTTTCTTTAACTAGATTGATTTGTTGTGTAATATTTTCTTGCTTGGTTTGTATTTGTTTTTGCATTGTAAGGGTGTTATACCCAAAAAACACAAGCAAGGCCGCAGCCATTGCGATGAAAAAGTTTTTATCCATTAAGCTCTCCCGAGCTTTAGGAAAAATAAACTTTACTATGGTACAGGGTCGTATCCGCCGTCACAAAAAGGGTGGCACCTAAGCAGGCGCTTAGTTGCTAAAAATAACCCTTTAATACAACCGTGTTTATTTACTGCTTCCAATGCGTATGCAGAGCAAGTAGGCGTAAAACGGCACACACCGCTGGGCCCTAAAAAAGGCCTTATGAACTTGATACAAAACCCCATTAATTTTAACAGTAAATTTTTTGCCATCTTTAAAAAATCTTTAGAAGGGTAAGGTTAAGGAATATTTGGGCCCTTACACTCTTCTTTTATACCAGCCTTTTCGGATAATTCCAAAAGGGCTTTTGTAGCCGCTTGTAAGGAAGGCAACAAAGCCTTCTCTTTAGGATAAATTATAATAGCGGCGCTTTTTAGTAAATGTTTATTTAACCTAAAAGCTTCCCTTAAAAGCCGTTTACAGCGGTTTCTTTCAACCGCTGAACCCAACTTTTTTGAAACAATTATTCCGATTTGGGGTTTTGACGCTTCCCCCAAATTTGGCTTGCACCAAAAAGTAAAACCCTTTATTTGCACCTTTTTGCCGGTGTTGAGGATTGTTTTGAAATCCTCTTTCAAATAAATTCGTTCGCCTTTAGGCAAGCCGTAATTCTTCACAATTACTTGCGAATAAGCTCTTTGCGGCCTTTTGCACGTCTGGCGTTGAGCACTTTTCTGCCACCTTTTGTGGCCATTTTTGCCCTAAAACCGATGGTTTTAGCGCGTTTTGATTTGTTTGGTCTGTATGTTGGTAACATATAACTAATTATATAATTTATCTAACATTAATGCAAGGAAGTAGGAATGTTTTGCAACTGAAGTTCTTTGCTAGCGGCGTCTTTTTGGTAAATTTTGGTTTTTCAACTCCTAAAGTACCGAGAGTCGCTCCGCTCCCATTCTTCTCGGTACTTGTCGTCGTAGTAAAAATCAAAATTTTCTCAAAAATACTTGCTAGGTTTTTGTACTCGGTTTGGTTTTATTTTTTTACGTTGCTTTTGATTTACCTTTTTCATATAATATATCAAGATAGTACATAAAGAGAATTAGGAGTTTTTATGAAAAATAAAAAAGGTTTCACCTTACTTGAATTATTGGTTGTCGTTTTAATTATTGGGATACTTGCAAGTATTGCTTTACCTCAGTATAGAAGAGCCGTGATGAAAGCAAATTTGCACAAAGGTATGCCGTTAGTAGAAAGTTTATATCAAGCGCAACAATTATATTTTTTAAATCACAGTGAATACGCAACTGACATTAATGATTTGGATTTAGAGCCTCCGCATGATGATTCTTGCGAAGTGTATGAACAGGAGGGTGCATCAGGTTATTTTTGTGATTGGGGGGAAATAACTGTTGAAGATGCTTATACCAATGTAGGTTTTTATTATCCTTCTAACAATAATGCAATTGCTTACATACATTTTTTTGCAGATCGCGAATCGAATTCTGTGACAGGTGGTAAATTTAAAGAAGGGGTAAGATACTGCTTCGCCGAAAAAACTAATCAGACCGCAAAAGATGTTTGTGCAAGTATTGGCGGTACTAGTATAGGTACATCTTCAAAATGGGAATATTTTGAACTTCAATAAAAGTATAAATAGAGACAATTTTAATTCCTAAAAATTAACCCTCCATAAAGGAGGGTAAATTTTTTCGGAGAGGGAGGGAAATTCGGGTTACGGTAAAATTCCTGACGGAATTTTCCTCCACCCCGGCCCTCGCGGTGCTCGCCTTTGCCTTCGCCAAAACTCGCACAACGCTGCGGGCTTCGAACCCCGACGCAAAGCAAAGCAGTTTGCTTCACTCCTAAAGTACCGAGATGTCGCTTCGCTCCACGTTCTTCTTGGTACTTGTCGTCGTAGTAAAAATCAAAATTTTCTCAAAAATACTTGCTAGGTTTAATATCTTTTTAGAATTATTTTAACAGAAAAGCATATATCATGATGGCAATAGTAATAGGTGTTAATAATGCCATTACAATTATTGTTGTCATTTTGTACATTTCTGAAATAGGTTCTTTTTGATGAGAAGGTTTCATTTCTAATATTGATTTATCTAATTTATGTTGTGATATTATTGATATTAATGGCATTAGGATACTTAAGATAAGAACAATAATCATTAGTAACCTACCTTCTTCAGGTGTTGAAGCCATAATTCGGGGAAAATTAAATATTAATCCTGTGAGCCAAATAATTGCAATAAATATAAGTAATTTTTTGATAAAGTGCATATTTTTTTTAAAAACCTTCACTAATAAAAGTTTATTTCTTAAGTAAATTTTATCTATATTCTTATTATATAAAATAAATGACACATTGCGATCTGTTTTTAAAAGAAATATTTGGCAAGTGTCTAAATAATTTGTAAAATATATAAGTAAACAATTTGAGTTGGAGAGGTGGCCGAGTGGTTTAAGGCACATGTCTTGAAAACATGCAACGGGGAAACTCGTTCGAGGGTTCGAATCCCTCCCTCTCCGAAAATTTAAAAGCACCCGTTTGGGTGCTTTTTTTATAACAAATTTGCTAAAATGAAATAAATACTATTTAGGAGTTTTTATGGAAATTTATATCATTATTTTAACAGTCATTATTATCGGCGTTGCCGGCTATGAATTTTTTAGCAAAACGAAAACAATCAAAGAATTAAACGAAAAAAATAAAGACCTTGAATTAAAAACCCAAGAATTATATGCCCAATTAAATGAAGCGGAAAAAGAAAAAGTAAAAGTGGAAGCGGAAAACAAATTGCAAAAACAAACGCAGGAACAACAAAAAATAATTTTTGATAATATGCAAAAAATTGCGGAAGGAAAGTTTAAAGAAATTGCATCAAATTTGCTTACACAAAAAACAGAAGAATTACAAAATAAAGGTATAGAACCGCTTTCAAAAAATCTAAATTATTTGCAAGAAAAACTTGCAACAATGGAACATTTAAACGAGAATTTGCAAAAAGAAGCATCAAACCTTGCCAACGCCTTAAAAAATAATAAAAAGCAAGGCGATTTTGGTGAAATGTTGCTTGAACAATTGCTTGAAAGTTGCGGTTTAAAAGAAGGTGTGCATTACACAAAACAAAACACAGATAAAGAAACGAAATTACGCCCCGATTTTATAATCAATATGCCGGACAACAGATATTTGGTAGTTGATTGCAAAATGGTTTTAACCGCATACAATAATTATGTTAATGAAAAGGACCCTGTTAAAAGCAAACAATTTTTAGCGGAACACATAAAAGCGCTTAAAAATCAAATTGAAGAATTATCAAAGAAAAAGTATCAGGAATTAAAAGATATTTATAAACGCACGCCCGATTTTGTAATAATGTATGTGCCGATAGAGATGGCCTACTTGTGTGCTTTAGAATATCAAAATGACCTCGGCATTTTTGCAAGCGGCAAAAAAGTTATGGTAGCAACTGCATCCTCTTTGATACCGATTTTAAAAACCATAGAACAATTATGGAATATTTACCTTGCCCAAAAACATACGGAAGAAATTTTAAAAATCGGCAGAATATTGCATGAAAAGGTTTCAAGTTTCAGTACGAATATGGGGCAAGTAAAAGGTAGTTTAAATGCCGCCTTGAATCATTATGAAGATGCCCGCAGAACTTTTGACGGGAAGGGGGGGATACTTTCCCAAGTTAAGAAACTTGAAGAACTTGGTGCCAAGAGTTCCAAACAACTCCCCGAAATCGATTTTGAAGAAGAAAAATAAAAAAGGGCTTAAATATGCAAGCACGTTTCGCGCGTTTGTGTACGTAACGCGGAACGAAAACGCGTAAAACGAGGTTTTCTTGATTTGCCAAATGGGCTATTAGTATGATATCATATATATATGTATATATTAAGGAGTTATCATGTCTAATCGTGAACCAATAGCCATCATCGGTATAGGGGCATTATTACCGGATGCTAACAATAAAGAAGAATTTTGGCAAAATATCATTAAAGGTAAAAACTCAATAACGGAAGTTCCCCCAAGTGTGTGGGACCCTAAACTCTATTATTCCGCAGATCATTCCGAAGAAGGCAAAACCTATTCTAAAATCGGTGCATTTTTAAAGGACTATAAATTTAATTCTATTAAATACAGGATACCGCCAGCCGTAGGTAAGCAACTTGACCCGGCCCAACAATATGCCCTGGATGTTGCCGCCCAAGCACTTGAAGACAGCGGCTACAATAAAAAAGAATTTGACCGCGCCCGTGTGGGTGTAATTGCGGCAAATTCCGCCGGCGGCCCCGGTAATGAATATTCCGATATGCGCATTTATGAGCCGCTTATCTGGGAATCATTAAAAAATTCCGAAACTTATAAAACTTTAAATTCTGCCCAAAGCCAGGAACTTATAAACACAACACGCGAAGGTTTAAATAAATTTTTGCCTTTAACTACCGAAGATACTATGGCAGGCCAACTGCCAAATGTAATTTCCGGGCGTATTGCAAATGTCTTTAATTTGCGTGGGCCGAGTTTTTCAATAGATGCCGCTTGTGCAAGTTCATTGCTTGCCCTTGCCTGCTCTTTAGACGCTTTATGGCTTGATAAATGCGATATGATGCTTTGTGTTGCAAGTGACCCTATGATGGCACCAAGCCATTATGTAAAATTTTCAAAAATCGGTGCTTTGTCTGCTGACGGCAGCAGGCCTTTTGACGATAAAGCCAACGGTTTTGTTATGGGTGAGGGTGCAGGTGCAGTCCTCTTAAAACCTTTAAGCAAAGCCAAAAAAGACGGCGATAAAATTTATGCGGTTATCCGCTCAGTCGGTCTTTCAAGCGATGGTAAAGGTAAAGGTATTACCGCACCAAACCCCGAAGGCCAAAAACTTGCCATACGTAATGCTTTTGAAGGCCTTGAATATGGCCCTGCAGATATCGGCTTAATGGAAGCACACGGTACAGCCACCAAAGTCGGCGACAGTGCCGAAATGGCCGCATTAAATGAAATTTTTAAAGATGTTAAAACCGAAATTGCCTTAGGTTCAGTTAAATCACAAATCGGGCATACAAAAGCAAATGCCGGTATGGCTTCTTTAATCAAAACCGCCTTGGCTTTGCATAATAAAATTTTGCCACCGTCAATAAACTTTACCGAACCCAGCAAAAATATTGATTGGCAAAATTCACCTTTTAAGGTAAACACCCAAGCACGCCCTTGGGAAAGTAAAAATTTGAGAAGGGCCAATGTTTCCGCCTTTGGTTTCGGCGGTACAAACGCCCATGCAACTTTAGAAGAGTATGACGCAAATCATACTTACGGTAATGAAATTTTAACACAAGAAACAAAAACACGAGAAACCAAAATAACCATACCCCAAACCGAAACGGAGGATAAAATGAATTATCAATTATTGGTTGAAGAGGAAAAATTACTCGGTGATATGCTGATATTTTCCGCCCCGACAAGAGAAGAACTTTTTGACTTACTTAACAAAATCTCCAGGGAAATTACAGACGATAAATTTTATTTAGTTAAAAACGCTTACAAAAACCACACAGCACCGCGCGCAGAATTTGCCGTCTCAATAAACGCGGAAGACACCGCAAAACTTAAAACAAAAATTGCATATTTCTTAAAAATTGCCGCCGGTTCAAATGTTTGGGAAGAACAATCTTTATACCTTAAAATGAAAGGTATTTACCCTTTCCACCCCACCACACAAAAACCGAAAGTTTGTTTTATGTTCCCAGGCCAAGGCGCACAATATGTGGACATGATGAAAGATTTGGCAAGCAAATACAAAATCGTGCGCGATACTTTTGAAGAAGCCGATAATATTTCAATGAAACTTGCCGGTGTATCTTTAACCGAAGTTATTTGGTCCAAACCCGGCGAAGATAAAGAAAAACTTAAAGAACGTGAAGAAGGTATTAAAAGAACCGAAATCACCCAACCTGCAATTTTAACCGCAAATGTTGCCATGATGAGGCTTTTATATCAATTTGGTATTAAACCTGATGTGACCATGGGCCACAGTTTAGGTGAGTACGGGGCCGCAGTTGCCGCAGGAATTTTATCTTTTGAAGATGCTTTAAAAGCAGTAACTATGCGCGGTAGTGCCATGGCAGGTTTAAACACTAATGATAACGGTAAAATGGCCGCCGTTGCCGCAAGTGCCGATAAAGTTGAGCCGGAACTTAGGAAAATTAGCGGTTATGTTGCCGTTGCAAACAAAAATTGCCCGACGCAAACTGTAATTGCCGGGGAATCAAAATCAGTAGATGATGCCGTCAATATGTTTAACAATATGGGTATGCAGGCAGTTGTTATACCTGTGTCCCACGCTTTCCATTCCGCTATCGTAAGACCGGCGGCAGAAGGTTACAGAAAATTTTTAGATACCTTGCATTTTAATGCACCTGTTTTGCCGATAACTTCAAATGTTTCAGCAGATTTTTACCCCAACGATATTCAAGCCATAAAAGATACTATGGTAGAACAAATTATGAGTTCCGTTGAGTGGATTAAACAAGTGGAACTTGCTTATCAGCGCGGTGTAAGATTATTTATTGAAGTTGGCCCCAAACGTATTTTAAGTGCTTTCGTTACAAATACTTTAGAAGGCAAAAAAGATATACGCGTGCTTGCTTCCAACCACCCAAAACGCGGCGGTATAACCGAGTTTAATGACTTAATGGCAAATTTAGCCGCTGCCGGTATTGAAGTTGATTGGAGCAAAACAGATTTGGAAAAAGATGAAACTTTATATAACCCCGCTTTTGTTAACGCAGTTATGCCGGGCAAAGTAAAAGCTGTTACAGTCCCCGTAAAAACAAATGTAACTGCAGGGAATATAGTTTTAGAAAATATTAGTTGCTCCTTGAATTTAACACAAGAACAAGCTGCGGCTTTACTTAAAACTTTACAAGAGAAATTAGGTGTAGTTGCAGTCAAACAAGAAGCATCTAAACAAGAAGAACCTAAAAAAGCAACTGTTTCTGAAGTAAAACCTGAGCCTAAACCGGAACCTAAAAAAGAAATTAAACCTTTAGATGAAGCAACGGTAACCAAAGAAGTTGTTGCCTTAATTTCCCAAAAAACAGGTTACCCCGAAGATATGCTTGAACTTGATGTTGATATGGAGGCCGAACTCGGTATCGATACAGTTAAGCAAGCAGAAATGCTTATTTTACTACAGGAAAAATACGGTATTGCTTCCAATTCCGCTTTAGTTTTGAAAGATTACCCTACGATTAGGCATTGTATTAAGTACATTATGTCAAACACAAGCAAAGAAAACAATGCCCCTAAACAAGAGAAAGAAACCCCTTCTGCCAAGGCAGAAGACCCTTTCCCCAAACACGAGGAATCTAAGCCGGAAATAGCAGAACCTAAACAAGAGGTTCAACAAGAAGTTAAGCAAGAGCCTGAACCGGTTAAAGAAGAAACAAAACCTGTTGAAGAAAAACCTGAGGTTGAAAAAGAACAACCTGCTGAGGTGGAACCTGCTAAAGAAGAAAAGCAGGAAAACACCAAGCATCGTTTCTTACCTGTTTTGGCAGATGCCCCTATTTCAGAGGAATCAAAGCGTAATTTATCACCTAAAAGGACTGTTTTGATATTTTCAGATAATGCTTCTTTAACAAAAGCATACAATGATGCTTTTAAAATGGAAGGCCTCAAAACACATATCTTTACAAAGTTAAAAACCAGAGGTAAAAACGTCAGTATGACTTCTTGGGATTCTTTACAGGAAACCCAAACCGCTTTAGAAACTTTTGCTAAAGAAAATCAGTACCCTGTACAAGGTATAGTTTATTTACTCCAGTGTTCTTTAAAGAAATACGATAAAAAACAAAGCCCCGCTACCGAAGCAGAGGAGTATTTAAGACCCTTGAAACTCGCCGTAAAAATATTTGAAAAAGATTTAAAAGATAAAACCAATGCCGATACTTTCCTTGCCACTGTTTTTGAAAACGAGGATGGCATACCCTTTGTTAGTAAAGAGAACCCGACAAACGGAACTGTTTTGGGTGCTGCACTCTGTTTGAGGAAGGAACTTTCAGATATAGGTGTTTTAACCAAAATAATTTCTTTTAATAAAACAGCGTCTGCCGAAGTAATGGCCCAAAAAACTATATACGAAATTTTAAAAGGGGATGACCGTTGCTTAATCGGTTATGATGACAGCAACAGGCATACAATCTTTTATATGCCGTATAAGTTCGCCGAAGGCGAGGCTCTTTCTTTAGAAGGTAAAACCCTTGCTTTTACAGGCGAAGCAGGTTTTAACCTTGCACTAAAAATAGTCGAAAAATTTAAAGCCCGCTTTGTCTTAATCGGTGAAGAAGAATTACTTGATAAAACCTCATATTACGCGACTTTGACCCCTGATGAACTTAAAAAAGAAAAAGAAAATTTAACCAAACAATTAAAAGAACAAGATGCAAATATTTCAGAAGATTCTTTAAGTGAACACTTATCTAAAATAGATAATTCAATAACTATCTTTAAGAATTTGCAAAAACTTGAGGCACTTGATCGTGAAGTGGAATATTTCAGTACAGATTTTTCTAATACTCTTAAATTAAAAGAAACAATTTCAAAAATCAGGAATCGTTTCGGCAGAGTAGATGGTTTGTTCCACTTCGCAAATTTGAGCCAAAAAGGTTTTGATTGTAATGCCAATGCCGTTTCAAATTTCTTAGCTTTTAACTTTGTTAAAGATGGTGGAATATATCTTTTTAACACTAATATCTCAAGTAAATTCGGGCTTGCAAATCAAAGCGACAAGGCAAGCGCTGATGCTTATTTAACACAACTTGCTTATATGCTTAATACTTTAGGTTTTAGGGCTTTTAGTGTCGCAAATCAGATGGTTGAAGAAGACTTGCTTAAAAAAGAAGAAACCGAGATTTTACCTAAAGAACATTGTTTAGATTTAATTTTAGATGAGGTTTTACACGGCAAAACACCTGAAATTTTATTAACTGATCCTTTAGGAAATGTGGACTGGGACAAGCAACTTCGTTTTGATTATGATGAACAAACAGAAATTGTTCAAGAGGAAGTTAAAGAAAATAAAGAAAGTGTTCCGGAAGAAAAACCTGAAATCGAAGAAGAAATAAAAACTGAGGAACAAACTCAAGAATCTGCAGAAGAACCTTCGGCGGAATCAGAAATTGAACAAACAGAAGTCGAGGAAGAAAGCGCAGAATATGAAGAAGAACCCGAAGAACAACAGGAAGAAGAACCGCAAGAGGAAACTCCTGCTCCGTCTTTAGAACAAGAGGCTTTATTTGAAGAAAAGCCTTCTGAAACAGAAATAAAAGATGAGCAAACAGAAAAGCCCGTAGTGGAAACCGCTGGAGAATATCCTTTTGCCGGTACACTTAAAGAAAAAACAGATAATAGTATTTTGATGGAAAAAACTTTTACCGCAGATAAACCATTTTTACAAGATTACAGCATTGATAAAGTTCCGTTCTTGGCAGGAACTTTCGGCCTTGAATGTTTAAGTGAATTAAGTAAAAATTTTGACGGCAAAATGTCTGAAGGTTTTGAAAAAGTACATTTTTATTTGCCCATAAAACTTTTAAGGCAAAATCCATTAACTGTACGCATCAAAGCCGATAAAGAAGCAGATAAAACTACTTTTGAAATTGAGTCAGATTTCATTAACAGTAAAGGTATAAAAATGGGTAACACCCGTTGCCATATCACCGCAACGAATTTGAAAGACTTTGAAAGTTCTTGGAATGCAATTAAGAAGAATATTGATATTTCAAGTACTTTAACGGTGGCTAAAGAAGATACTTATAAAGGTTATTTCCAAGGGCCGAGTATGCAAGTGTTAGACGGTATTTTAAAAATTGAAAATGACACAGTTTTGGCTCTTTATAAAGAACCTGAAACACCTTTGTTTGAGGGTGAAATATCTTCTTTGTTAAGTGCACCACTTTTGACTGAGGCTATGTTTCAGGCTTGTGCTTACAGAGATTATGCCATTGAAGGTTATGCAACTTTGCCTGAGTACATTTCAAAAATACGTTTTTATCATCAAGGGCAAAAGCCTCCGAAGGAACTTTATGTTTTTGCAAAATATAATGACAAAACCATAGAAGGCAAAAGTTCTTTTGATGCGTTTGTGTTTGATAAAAAATTAGATTTGTGGGCTGAAATAAGAGACCTTCAAACCATCGGTGGTATAGGCCGTTAGGAGGGTTTATGAATTATCGTTACATAGTTGTAAAAACAACAGAAGTTCCGGAAGCAGAAACATTTTTAACAGGGATGGAATTTGCGCAGTATAAACATTTCGCCGTTGAAAAAAGGGCTAGTGAATGGCTCGCCGGTCGTTATGCTGTAAAGAAATTAGCATCTGAGTTTTTTAATTTGCCTTTCAAAAAAATGCAAGTTAAAAATACTCAAAACGGTATGCCTATTTTGCAGGCAGAAGGGGGGAATCATTTAACAATTTCTATATCACATCGTGGGGATTATGCCGCTGCTGCAATTTCCTTAACAAGTGATTTAATAGGCGTAGACGTAGAAAAAATAGAACCAAGACCTGAAGGTTGGACGGAACAGTATTTTAGCAAAGAAGAATTAATTGCAAACGACGATGCCTATTTAACCGAACTGTGGGCTAAAAAAGAGGCTGTTTTGAAAATGTTAGGTTTAGGTTTAACAGTTCCCACTAAAGAAATAAAAATCATTGACAACGAAGTGCAGTTTTTTGGCAAAACTTTAGATGTATGGGCTTTAAAAGGCAGTCCAAAAATTTCTTTTGAGATGAAAACTCTGGATAATGCTTACAAATTTGTTTTAGCATATCCGGCAATTATTTAGGAGAGTTATGAAAGATACAGAAAAATTTGACCTTAACGATAAGGAATTAAAAGAAACGCCGGAAAAAATAAAAAAATTCCGCGAACTTATCGAAAATACTACAAAACAAGATAAAGAAAAAGCAAAACTTCAAAATGAAAAGGGTAAATTTACTGCCCGTGAAAGGTTGCAGTATTTACTTGATGAAAACAGTTTCTTTGAAATACACTCTTTAGTGGAAACCCGCTGCCAAGATTTCGGTTTAAAAGAAAAACATCTTAAAGGCGACGGTGTTATTACCGGTTTTGGCCGCATTAACGGTAGGGAAGTGGCAATTTTCGCACAAGATTTTACACAACTGGGCGGATCGCTTGGTCTTGCACACGCAAAAAAAATTGCTTATATTATGGACCGTGCTTTAGAGGCTAAAATTCCAATAATCGGGCTTTTAGATTCAGGTGGGGCACGTATACAAGAAGGTGTGGACAGCCTTGACGGTTACGGAGAAATTTTTAAAAGGAATGTACAATGCTCAGGCGTTATTCCGCAAATTTCCGTAATTTTAGGGCCTTGTGCAGGTGGTGCGGTATATTCCCCGGCACTAACTGATTTTATCTTTATGGTTGACGGTATCAGCCATATGTTTGTAACAGGTCCAAACGTCGTTAAAGCAGCAACCGGTGAGGAAGTTGACCTTAACACTTTAGGTGGCAGTAAAGCGCACGCACAAAAAAGCGGTGTTTGCCATGTAATTGCAAACAGTGAGCAAGATTGTTTTAGGCAAGTGCGTGAACTTATGACATTTTTGCCGCAAAACTGTAAAGAAAAACCAATTTGCAGTTCTACTTTAGACGTCGCAGACAGGCAAACCCCTATGCTTGAAAAATTATCTTGCATGGACCCGGGTAAACCTTTCCGCATACACCACATTATTTGGGAACTTTCAGACGAAAATAAATTTTTTGAAATACACCGCGATTATGCCAAAAACATAATTACCGGTTTTGCTAAACTCGGCGGTGAAGTTGTCGGTATAGTTGCAAATAACTCTGACTATTTGGGCGGTGCATTGGACTTAAATGCAAGCGATAAAGCTGCCCGCTTTGTCAGGTTTTTAAATAACTTTAATATCCCAATTTTAACTTTGGTTGATATCGGCGGTTATTTACCGGGCGTTGAACAAGAACACGGCGGTATTATTAGGCACGGTGCAAAACTTTTATATGCTTACGGTGAGGCTACTGTTCCTAAAATTACTTTGGTTATTCGTAAAGCCTATGGCGGTGCATATATTGCAATGGGTTCAAAAGCACTTGGTGCAGATTTTAACTTTGCTTTACCGTCTGCAGAATTTGCAGTTATGGGCCCGCGCGGTGCAGTTGAAATTTTATATGCTAAAGATATAAAAGCAGCCGCAAAAGATAAAGTTGAAGAACTTAAAGAAAAACTTACCAAAGAATATGCACAAAAGTTTGCTTCACCTTATCAGACGGCATCAAGCGGTTCGATTGATGAAATTATTGAACCTTCCAAAGCACGCAGTATTATTATTCGTGCTTTAAAAGTTTTGGCAAAAAAGAGAGTTGCCAAAACAAATGAACCGAAAGGAAATATTCCACTTTAATTATGAAACACTTAACATTTATTTCTTTATTTGTTGTTTTATGCAGCACAGTATGGGGTTCTGAAATCGTAAAAGGCCCTTATACCGAGGATGTAGAACAAAAAAGCGCTATAGTTAAATTCGTTGCAACAGAAACGACCCCTGCTTGGCTTGAGTATGGCCCCATGGGTAAATGTAATCAACTTATGGCGATTTCTGCTCCTTCAAGAATGCACCGTTTTGTTTTGCACGGTCTTACACCTAACACACAGTTTTGTTATAAAGCTTATGTAAATAACAATTCCGGTAACGGTGTGCAGGAAGGTATGGAAGGAACTTTCAAAACTTTATTTACCCCCGAACGTAAAATAGTTAATTTTTTGGTAGTAGGTAATACTTCAGCGCAAATTGATGTTGATACTTCCGAGATCAAAAGAACTATGGCCAGAAATATGGCAAATTACGAATCAGATTTCTTGGTGCATACAGGTAATATCTCGTCATCCGGGCTTGCACAAGATGAAACCGTACAATTTTTTGATCCTTATCAAAGGCTTTTGAAAAATATGCCTTTGGTAGTTGCCATAGGTTCAGACGAATATGGTCCCGATGCTAATAACTCCGAAGGTAAAGGTTTTTTGGCCGCACATTATAAGGCCAATCACACTATGCCTTGGAGTGCCGGTACACCAAACTATTACTATTTTGATACCGCAAATGCACGCATAATAGTAATTGATACAAATAATTTATACGGTGCTTTACAAGCCCCAAGAATTGATAAACAATCCCCGCAATACGAGTGGCTTAAAAGCACTTTGGCAAAAGCTGGTGCTGATAAATGGAAAATTGTTGTGATGCACCACCCGGTTTATTCCAGTGGCAGTACAGATGATTTATTAAGTGCTTTCCTTGCGCCTTTGTTTGAAGCACATCAAGTAAAATTAGTTATTCAAGGCCATCAAGGTGCCTATGAAAGAACTAAACCTATCAGAAAGGGTGAGCCTTCAAGAAGCGGGCCGATTTATGTTACAGTCGGCGGCAGCGGTAAATTTTTTGAGGAAAACTCTTACGATAATGCATGGGGTTCAAAATACTTGGCTTTACCGCATTTTTCACACATTAAAATTGTAGATAGAAAACTTTCTTTAAGAACTTATACCCACGATAATAAACTTATTGACGCCTTGGATATAAATTTTTAAAGGAGAGTAAAATGAAAAAGAAATATTATTATATTATTTGTGTGCTAGTTGGTTGTTTGTTGTTTTGCGGGATGTATCTTGATATAAACGAAATTAAACAAGATATAGTAAGCGGCATTTCTTCCGGTAAAGAGGAATATGTTTCAGATGAATTAGAGCCTTATTCTATGGATATGGAAAATAAAGAGGAATGTAAAGCGAAATTAAATAATTTAACTTTCCCCGAAATAGATATAAGATATTGTGATGTGTCGGACGTAGATTTTGCAGAATTACCGGAGAATATTATAAAGAAACTTTCTTTTAATGACAGCACAATATGGCCTTCAACAATGCCAGATTGGTTTGACTTGGAACAAATAAATAAAATAGGTAAAACACCCGGTTTAAATATCAAAGAACTGCATGCGAGAGGTATTACGGGTAAAGGCGTAGGTTTGGCTATTATTGATCAGCCTTTATCTTCCCACCAAGAATATAAAGATAATGTCAAATATTATAAAAACTTTACACAGGAAAAAGAAGGCACAATGCATGGAACAGCGGTATCTTCTATCGCTGTCGGTAAAAATATAGGTGTAGCACCCAGTGCAGATTTATATTTTGTAGCTGCTCAATTTAATGTAGACAAACAAAGTCATATTTTTGATGCAGGTCCGATTGCCGAAGCAATAAATTATATCTTGGAATTAAATAAAACTCTGCCTGCAAAAAGTAAAATATCGGTCATTTCCATTTCCAGAGGTTTTGCGAAAGATGATAAAGATGCGGATAAGTTTCAAACTGCCTTGCAAAATGCTAAAAAGCAAAATGTCTTGGTGTTAGCAACAAATGATGTTATGACAGTAAGCAGAAATGGATATTATGCAAATCCCAACGATTTAAAATCTTATACCCGCCCACCCTATTGGTTTGAAGATAATGATATGGATTATCTTCAACAGAGTGAACGAATTAAGGTTCCTACTGATTACAGAATTACTGCTTGTGAAACAGGTGAACAAGATTATGCTTATTATTCAGATGGTGGTTTCAGTTGGGGAGTACCGTATTTGGCAGGCGTGGCCGCTTTAGCAAAACAAGCAAAACCTGACTTAAAGATGGAAGATTTTATTTCTATTGCCCGTAAAACTGCGGATAGTGTATCCGTAAAAGATTCCACGGGCAAGCAGTATACGGTAAAATATTTTATTAATCCTGCGCGGTTAATTGAAAGTTTGCAAAAATAGTGATTTGTAATAATTTGCTTATTTTGCTAAAATAAATTTGTAAGTATTATTTAAAGGAGATTATATGAAAAAATTAGTTTTACTCGTATCCGCCGCAGCCATTTTAGCGGCTTGTGCTATGCCTAATTTGGAAACCGGTGCTTCAATGTTCAGCATGACACAACAACCGATGATGGTCGGTGCTGAAAGGGGTACCAAAATCGGCCGTGCTTGCGCCAGAAACTATTTCGGTATTTACACCGAAGGTGATATGAGCGTTGCCACAGCAAAACTCAACGGTAATATTACCAAAGTCGCTACAGTAGATAAAGACGTTAAAGGTTATTTAATCTACGCCGAAGTCTGCACAGTAGTTACAGGTTATTAATTTAAAATTCCCTCACTTTCAGGTGGGGGAATTTTTTGTCTAAAATATGAAAAGTCAAAAAATTTGTTTTGTTTGCCACGCAAATATTTGCCGTAGTTTTTCTGCCGAATGCTTTTTAAAAGACTTTTTATTTAAAGCAGGGCGGGGGGATGTTGAAGTTGTTTCCCGTGGAATATTTGCACAAAGTTATTTTGAAGTACCCAGCAAGATTACAAATTTTTTAGCCTCGAAAGGTATCAAACAACCATCGCATACCGCAACCTTACTTTCACGCCAAGATATGCAAAGTTGTTCTTTGGTTTTAACAATGACCGAAGGCCAAAAAGATTTTATTTTAGATAATTATTCAGAATTTTCTGACAAAGTTTTTACTTTGCACGAATATACTTACGGTAAAGACCAAAGCATAAAAGACCCTATTTCTCTAACGGGGCATAGTTTTGAAAAAGTTTTGGAAGAAATTTATAAAACCGTGCAAGATCTTTCTAAAAAAATCTAACAATTTGTAAACAAACTGTTTTTATCACCGATAAGTGTGTAAAGTTCCTGTTGTTTTAAAAGCATGTCTTTAATGTCAAAATCTTGCATTTGGGCAAGTGTTTGTTCTTTAAAGGAAAAACTGCCTTGTAATATGTTAATAATGCTTTGTATGGCCTTTTGAGTGTTATTAAACGGTATTAAAAAGCCGTTTTCGCCGTTTTTTAAAACCTCGGCAATACCTCCCACATTGTAACAAACAGCCGGAACTTTCATAAATAAAGCTTCAAGCAGGGCCATAGGTAAGCCCTCGCGAATTGAAGTGAGCAAAAAGACATTACATATTGAAAGTAAATGCGGAATATCCTCACGCTCACCGATAAGTTTAAAATTATTTTCAAGCCCTAACTCTTTTATTAAATTTTTCGTCTTTTCTTTAAGCGGGCCTGTCCCCGTATATAAAAAGACGGTGTTTGGCATTTGTTTGCAAACTAAACTTGCGATTTTCACACTTTCAAGCGGGTTTTTCTCCGGTTTCAAATTTGCCGTTTGCAAAACAATTTTTGTGCCTTCTTTTATACCAAGTTCCTCAAAAAGTTTGGCTTTATTAAAACGTAAACTTTCTTTTGCCTTCGGTGTAACACCTGCACGTATAAGGCGTGCTTTTTGCGGTGCGGTAATTTTATATTTTAAAGCAGTTTGCAAATCTTTATTTGAAACAAAAACCATATAGTCTGCAAATAAAGCCGCAAAACGTTCAATAAGAATATAAAAGTATTTCTTAAATACATTTTGCCCCTCGTAAAAAACAAAACCATGTGTGGTATGCACTACTTTTGCTTTAGTAAAAAGTTTGGCGGCAATACGCCCTAAAATACCGGCTTTCGGGCAATTTGTATGTACGATTTGCGGGTCAATTTCCTTTAATTTTTTGGCAAGTTCTTTAAATGCCAAAATATCTTTTATGGGGTTAACTTGACGTACTAAAGACGGAATAACAAAGAAATTTTTTATATGGTCTTTTGCATATTTTTCAAGTGTTCCGCCTTGTCCGCATAGTAAAAAAGGTTCAAAATTATCGCTTATATGACGTGCGGTATAAAGCACACTTTTTTGTGCACCGCCGAGGTCAAGTTTTGTTATAACAAATGCTATTTTTGTTGCCATAAACCGATTTTATATGACGGGTAATAATAGCTCAAAATATCACCGGCATTTTTTTGTTTACCGGCAAGGCCGATAGCACCGGCAATGCAAATACCATTACCGCTACCTGTATCAGAGCCTATAAACATAATTTCTTTTTTAAACGGTATAAAAGTGAAGAAATCTGATCTTAAAGTGCCGGCTGAAAGTACAAAATTTGCTTCTTTAAAAGGCAGTTCAATAGTTTTCTTGGATCCTACAAAGCGGACAGCCAAGACCCTGCCTGTGTCGGAAAAATCTGCCACTTCAAAATACTTTAATTTCCCGATATTAAAGTTTTGTTTAAGGCGATTTTGTATGTCTTTAACAGGTATTGCATAAATCCATTTAATTTCGGACCACGCCGTCGGATCTTTAGGGGCAGAAAGTAAATCAGCCGGCGGGTTTGAAAACATATATTTGAAAATGTTTAAAGCGCTTGGCTGGAAGTCAAAAGTTTTTTTGGTATTTTTAATACCGTCTTCCGTAACAGTTCCGCAGGCTTTATAAGTTTTTGCTAAAGCAAGTTCACTGCCCTCGGTAAGCAGAACTTTATTTTTTGTTTCTTCGGCTGCTTTTCTGGCGAGGAAAGATACCATATTATTTCCGCCAAAGTTAAAATCTGCGACATTATCCGGGATATTAAAATCAAAGTCTGCAGTTAAATCAACGATGTTATAAAGGCGTGTTCTTATTGCAATAGCCATTGCTTCCAAAACGGCTTGCTCTCGTACGCCATGCAAAGCGGTAGTCAAAAGCGGTGCAACGGTTTCCTCAACAGCGGTTATATTTACCAGTTGCATACCTTCTTCAGTAGGTATAACGAGTAAGGAACCAATTAATTCTTTATCGCCGAGGTTTGTTGCAAAAATATTTTCCGCCTTAGGATCTTTTATTATCATGCTTAATTTTTTATCTTCAAGTTCAATTATAAAAGGATTTTTGGTGGAAAAATCATAAGTTCCCCATTTGTTTTGCACGTGTACGCCTTTGTCTTTTTGATCAAAGATAATGTTTTTAGCCACAAAAGCATCTGCCTTCATAACAAAGCCGCGTTTCTCGTCTTTAATTGTGTAAGGGGAACTTGTAGAAAAGGTAAAGCCTGTGATATTTGTCAGCATCCCATTTGGTGCTGAATAAAGCCCAATTTTGAGCGGTGCGCTTTTATTTGGCTCCGCATTTTTAATAAACATTTCGTTTAAGCGGGAATAAAATAAATAATCTTGCGCATCCCCTTTTATATGCTTTGAAAGTTTATCTAAATGTTTTTTTGCTTCCTTATTTTTACCGTCTAAAATGAATAGGCTTGCATAACTCTGCCACGCAGGTATATATTGTTTTAATTTATATTGCGTGCGTGCCAAATATAATTGCGGCATATAATTGCTGCCGTCGTGTTCAAGAGCCTGTTCAAAAAGTGTTTGCGCGGCCTTTTTGTTACCGTTTGCGAGATAAATACGTGCTATCAAATAAACTGCGTGGGAAATTTTATAAGGGTCATTACTATAAATATCTTGCAAAATTGTACCGGCTTCTTTAAAATCTTTTTTATTAAAGTATGCTTGTGCTAAAGCAAGTTTGCCGGAAGCTAAACACTCAAAATCAGAAGTTAAAAACAGCATATTGTCATAAGTTTTTTGAGCCTCTTTTACTTTGTCTTGCGCGGCGTAAAGCCAGACTTGGAGCAAATTATAAATGGGTTCTTGCGGTGCAAGTTTTAAGGCATTATTCAATGCACTTTGTGCCTTTTTATAATCGCGTCTTTGGAAATTTATTAAAGCAATTTCAGTCTGTGCGCGGGCATTATCTGAATATTCGGAAAGTTTTTCCAAAGCCTTTTCTATGTCACCTGCTAAAAATAATTTATTATCTTCTGCAAGATTTTTGGGCATTTCATAGGTAAGTACGGTTTTAGTTAAAATTTCTTCATTTAATTTTATATCTGGCAAACGGTTTACCGTTATGGCTTGCACTTGGTTGCGTTCGCCTAAAGAAGATAGTGGGGTATTTTGTTTTTCACCCGTTTGAGCATTAACCTGAAGGGCAGTATTGCCGTTTAATGCCTCATTTAAGGATTGCGCCGCAAGCGGCGACGCGAGTAAAAATACTAATAAAAATTTAATTATTCTCATACTTAAATTATAGCAAACAAAGGGCAAATATATTATAATAATTTAAAGGGGACAATCTATGCAAAAGAATATTGAAGCACTTTTGGCTTATGCCGTCAAAAATAATTTAATTAAAAAAGAAGATAAATTTTGGGTGCAAAATGCGCTTTATGCTTTGCTTGATACTGACGGCAGTTGCATAGATGTTTTGCCTAACCCCAAAGGCAAAAAATTAACGGAAATTTTAAGTAGTTTATCTGCCTATGCAGCCGAAAAAGGCTTGCTTAAAGCCGATACCGCAAGTTACCGCGATAATTTTGAAATAGCCTTAATGGGTGTTTTTACCGCGCGCCCGAGCGAAGTTAAAGCCAAGTTTTTTGCGGATAAACAAAAAAGCCCCAAACTTGCAACAGATAATTTTTATAAATATTCCAAAGCCGTTAATTATATAAGGACTGAACAAATTGCAAAAAATATTTCTTGGAAAGTTCCGACGGTGTATGGTAATATCGGTTTAACAATAAACCTTGCTAAACCGGAAAAAGATCCAAAAGAGATTGCTTTGCTTGGTAAGCAACCGCTTAAGGAACATGCTTACCCAAAATGCGTGCTTTGCGCGGAAAATGAGGGATATTTCGGCCGCCTTGGTTACAGCGCGCGCCAAAATTTGCGCGTGATACCGCTTAAACTTGGGGGGGCAAATTGGTTTTTTCAATATTCGCCTTTTTCTTATTATAGTGAACATAGCATAGTGGTTTCTTGCGAACATAAACCAATGAAAATTACCGCAAAAACCTTTGTTAATTTGCTTGATTTCTTGACGGGGTTTCCGCATTATTTTATTGGCTCAAATGCCGATTTGGGGCTTGTGGGCGGCAGTATTTTAAATCACGATCACTATCAGGCTGGGCGCTATACTTTTGCTTTAGAGCAAGCCAAAACAAATTTGAAATTTAGTTTACCGAAATTTAAGCAAGTGGAATTTGCCTGGCTTAAATGGCCGGTTACGGTTTTGCGCGTACGCGGGCCTAAAAAACAAGTTGCTTTAGCAGCTGCGCATATTTTGAAAACTTGGCAAAATTATGACGATAAATCTGCCAAGATTTTGCATGCAACTGGTAAAGAACTTCATAGCACAATTACGCCGATAGCACGCTATAAAAAAGGCAAATATGAAATTGATTTGGCCTTGCGTAATAACCGCACTGACAGCGCACACCCTTACGGCATTTTTAATACACCCGTAAAATATCATAATATTAAGCGCGAAAATATGGGCTTAATTGAAGTTTTGGGGCTTGCGGTGCTCCCGGGACGTCTTAAAAAGCAGATGGCGCAAATTGCGGAGTTAATCAGCAAAAATAAAATTGAAAATATTAAAAAAGATTCCGATTTAAAACTTCATTATTCTTGGGTTAAAGAAATTTGCACCGGCAAAAAGTTTAAAAATTTAGCGGAAGTTCAAAAGTTTTTACGCACTCAAATAGGTTATACTTTTGTGGCATCTTTAGAAGGCTGTGCCGTATTTAAACAGAGCGCTGAAGGTAAACAAAATTTGCTAAAATTTATTGTCAAATTAGGCGGAAAAATTAGTTAATAGTCAATTTGTTAAACAAAAACTGGGTGCTTGCTTTTTGCAAAACACCCGGTTTTTAAATTAAGCCATAATTTATGGTACGGCGTCCATCACTTTTTTAAGTTCTTCCTCACTCTTGCCGCGGACTTCAACAGTCTTTTCCTTTCCGTTGTTACCTTTAATAATGTTTATTCCGCTTGGGGGAACGTCAAAAAAATCAACTAAAAAGTCTTTAATAATGTCATTGGCTTCGGTTGATATCTTTAAAGTTCTAACTTTCATGCGAAGCACGCTGCCGATGCGGCTGACAATAGCATTATCCCCTTTAGTTGATATTGCCCTTACTTTAATTATCATTTACTCCTCCAAATTATCAAAAATCTTGCTGCCAATCCGCACCAAATTGCTGCCGGATTTTATGGCTATTTTATAGTCCTCACTCATGCCTAGTGATAAAATGTCCGAGGGCTTAAAATATTTATCAAATAATTTTTTTACCGCTAAAAACTTTTGTTCTATGATATCTTCACTTGCTTGTGGAGCAATAGCCATAAGGCCCTTTAGTTTTATGTTTTTGCAGGTGTTTAAAATGTTTTCAATTAAAGCACTTGCACCTTCTAAACTTACACCGCCCTGGGTGTTTTTGTCCGTCAATTTCACTTGTACCAAACAATTTGCAATTTTATTTTGTTCTCTTGCTTTATCGTTTACAAATTGCGCTAAAGCTAAATTGTCAAGTGAACAAATCAAGTCAAAATACTCTAAAACTTTTGCCGCTTTATTTTTTTGTAAGCGGCCGATAAAAAACTTTTTAACTTTATAGGGTTTTAAGTCTGCACTTTGCCACTTTTTTAAACTGTCTTGCAAACGGGATTCCGCTACATAATTTATAGTTTTATCCGTCAGCAAATTTGCAATTTGGCCGGTAGTGGCATATTTTACAACAGGCAAAATTTTGACCTCTTTTGGATTACGCCCGCAAGAGAGGCAAACTTCCGCAACTTCTTTAACTAATGCTTTGTAAGCGATGGCAGGTTGTAAAAGTGCTTGCATATCCGCCCCATATATGCTATTATACCATATTTTGTGGCGCTTTGCGTTGTTTTTTCGGCTAATTTTTGTTTTTTCTGTGGATATATTTATTCCTTTTCTAAAGTACTGGAACTCACTTTCCTCAAGTTTTTGTATCCTTGACTAATATTTGCTTTTCTATTATAATTATATTAGTTAGGTAGGGGAAGTGCTTGGAGGGGATTTAATGAAAAATAAAAAAGGTTTTACTTTAATAGAACTTTTAGTTGTTGTTTTGATTATCGGTATACTTTCGGCAATTGCGGTACCCCAATATCAAAAGGCGGTATTTAGAGCGAAAGTAGCAAGGTTATTACCAACTATGCGCCATTGGAAAGATGCCATGATGGCATATCAATTACAACATGACAGTTATTGCAAGGATTCTGCTTGTAAAGAAGAACCTACCGCTGAAGAATTAGAAGCCGCATGGCCAGCTGATTGGGAATGTAATAAAACTGGGTTGTCTTGTACTAGCCCCGATGAATATTGGACTTGTTCGGCACAACCTTCCAATAATGGTCTTGTTCATTGTTGGTATTCACCTACTAGAACCGGCATTGCAATAGATATGTATCAACCGGATGATAATAATGTAGATGAAAATCTTCGTGATAGAATAGTTTGTTTCGGAACTGTTGATTCCGTAGCTCAAAAATGTAGAGATTTGGGTGGAATAAGAATAGATGAGGAAGGAGAGACTCTCTCATACTATCTATACTAGAATCATAATTCATTTAACAAAACCCCCGTGTTAAAAAACACGGGGGTTTTTATAAAGAAAACAAAAATTAAATTGTCATTATTTCTTTTTCTTTTTCTTCAACAATTTTAACGATTAAAGCAATTGCTTCATCAGTTGATTTTTGAATATCAACTTCATGGCGCTTTAAATCATCTTCGGTAACTTCGCCTGATTTTTGGGCTTTTTTGATTTTTTCCAAAACATCACGGCGAACATTGCGGACCGCTACTTTATAATCTTCACTCATTTTTGCAACGGTTTTGCTTAAAGTTTTGCGCCTGTCTTCCGTCATAGGGGGGAAGATGATGCGGATAATTTTGCCCGTTGTTGTCGGTGCTGCGCCAAGGTCCGCTTGGCTTAAAGCCTTTTCAATTTCTTTAACGGCACCTGCGTCCCAAGGTTGAATTTCAAGTGTTCTGGCATCAGATACATTAATTACCGCCATTTGTTTAAGCGGTGTCGGCACACCGTAGTAGTCAACACGAACTTGCTCAATCATTTGTGGGTTTGCGCGGCCTGTTCTTAAAGAGCCGAGATCGCGTTGTAATTTTTGCGGAACTTCCGCCATTTCGTTTTTTGCATTTGTTATAATTTCGTTTACTGTCATAATACCTCTTAATATATCGTTGTTCCTATATTTTTGCCGCTGATGGCAAGTTTGATATTTCCTTTTTTATGTAAATTGAAAACTCTTAAAGGCAATTTGTTTTCTAAGCACAAAGCCAAGGCGGCTGTGTCCATAAACTCAAGGCCTTTTTTGATTGCATCTGCGTAAGTAATTTTTGTGATGAGTTTTGCCTTCGGGTTTTTGCGAGGGTCACTGTCATATACGCCGTCAACTTGCGTTGCTTTAAGTAAAATGTCTGCCTTAATTTCAGATGCGCGCAAAGCAGCACCTGTATCGGTTGTAAAGAACGGGCTGCCTGTTCCGCCTGCAAAAATTACAACGCGGCCTTTTTCTAGGTGGCGGATTGCGCGACGTCTTATAAAAGGTTCTGCAAGTTTATCAATGTTTATAGCGGTCATAACGCGTGTCGGAACATTGATTTCTTCTAAAGCAGATTGCAAAGCAAGTGCATTAATAATGGTTGCAAGCATGCCCATATTATCGGAATTAATACGGTCAATAATACCGCCGCCATCGCGCACGCCGCGCCAAATATTACCACCGCCGATTACGATAGCAAGTTGGCATTTTGTGGAAAGTGCTTTTTTTATTTCAAGGGCGATATCTTTTAAGCACACAGGGGTAAGTCCGCGTGTTTTTTCCGCCGCGAGTGCTTCCCCGGAAAGTTTGAGCAAAATTCTTTTTGGCATAAGTTCTCCTTGTTTTCTATATCATAGCAAATTTTTGCTATTGTTTGTAAAATGTTAAAATATAGTATGACTTTAATTGATTTTGATAAAGCGCAAATTGCAGCACAAACAAATAAAATGCTTGTTGGTATTGATGAAGCAGGCCGTGGGCCATTAGCTGGCCCGGTAACCGCTTGCGCTTGTTATATCCCGCCGGAACTTTATACGCATCCGATAATGTCAAAAATCAATGACAGTAAGAAATTAACACCGCAAAAAAGGGAAGAAATTTTTGAAGAACTTTTAACTTTGCCGATTATTTATTGTACAGGTTATGCAAGTGCGGAGGAAATTGATAAACTAAATATTTTGCAGGCAACTTTCCTTGCCATGCGTCGTGCTTTAACAAAATTTAAAAACAAAGAAATTTCCGTTTTTATTGACGGTAATAAAACAATTCCCAATTTAACCGCACCGCAAAAAGCGATAGTAAAAGGTGACGGTACTTCTTTATGTGTTGCCGCTGCAAGCATTATTGCTAAAGTCAGCCGTGATAAATTTATGTTGCTTTGCGCGCAAAAATATCCGCAATATAAATTTGAAGAACATAAAGGTTATGGCACGCAGTTGCATACAGATTTGCTTGATAAATACGGCCCTTGCCCTTTGCACCGCAAAACTTTTGAGCCTATTTACAGTAAATTTTACGGCCTTTTTGCCGACTGTAATTTTGCAAAAGTGGGGGGCAAATAATGTTCAGTTTTTTGCGCCGCCAAGGAAATAAGGCTGAAGACCAAGCTGCTAATTATCTTAAAGAAAAAGGCTACAAAATTCTTGCCCGCAATTTTTCTTGCAAGATGGGGGAAATTGATATTATCGTCCAAGATGCACAAAAAACTTTGGTTTTTGTAGAAGTTAAACAACGTAAAACAAATTTATTTGGTGGCGGTCTTGCGGCGGTAAATAAAGCAAAACAAAGGCGCATTACACTGACTGCCGCAGCATATATTAAAAAAACAAAAATTAACTATTCTGCCTTGCGGTTTGATATAATAACTGTAACAGGCGGAGTCGTTCAACATTACGAAAATGCATTTACGGTAAACAATTTGACGATATAGGAGATATTATGAACCAATTAAAACAAGTACAAGAAGCAGTAAAATTTTTGAACAAAAAAACCAAAAATTTTAAACCGGAAATTTTACTTATTACAGGTAGCGGTATGGCGGGTTCTATACCTGAACTTGAAAATAAAATTGTTATACCTTACAAAACAATTCCGCATTTTTTAAACAGTACAATTCCCGGCCATCCGGGCAATTTAATTTTCGGTACTTACAAAGGTAAAAAAATTGTTGTTTTGCATGGAAGATTCCACTTTTACGAGGGCTACGATATGAAAGATTTAGCCCTTTCTATCAGAACAGCCGCTTTTTTAGGTGCTAAAACAATGCTTGTTTCTGCGGCAGTTGGTTCATTAAATACAAGATTGCCTGTCGGCTCTTTATGTGTTTTAAAAGACCACGTAAACTTGATGATGCATAACCCTTTAATCGGGAACTATGATCCTGCTTTCGGCAGAAGATTTATTGATTTGACTGATACCTATGACAAAGGTTTGCGTAAGGCCGCTTTGCAAATTGCAAAAAAATTAAAAATCAAAGCAGGCGAAGGTGTTTATGCTGCCGTTACAGGCCCGAATTTTGAAACACCGTCCGAAATCAGAATGTTTAAAATTTTGAAAGCGGATGTTATCGGTATGTCCACTGTGCCGGAAGTTCTTTGTGCAAGGCAACTTGGTATGAAAATTTGCGGTCTTGTCTGGGTTGTAAATATGGGTTGCGGTATTTCAAAAACACCGATTTCACATGAAGATACAATCAAAGAAACCAAAAAAATTGAAGGCAGTTTTAAACGCGTTTTGGAGCGCTTAATTCCACTTTGCTAGACGAAAATTTATGGTAAATAAAGTAAAACGGCTGGGGAAAGAAACACTTATTTACGGTACATCTACCATTTTGGCAAGGATGTTAAATTTCTTCCTTGTGCCGTTTTACACTTATTATTTAATAACCTCAGACTACGGTGTAATTGCCACAGTTTTTGCGTTTATGGCTTTGTTTAATATAATTTACCAGTACGGTATGGACCAAGCCTATTTGCGTTTTGCTGAAGAGAATAAAACCAATGATACCTTTTCCACACCTTTGTTGGCTGTTTGCGGAACATCAATTTTATTTTCAATTTTAATTTATTTTTTAAGCCCTGTTTTAGCAGGTGTTTTAGGTATCGGCGAAAAAAATGCTTACCTTATAAAATACTGTGTTTTTATTTTGGCTTTTGATGCTTTAAATATCGTGCCTTTTGCCAAACTCCGTTTTGAACATCGCGCTTGGCATTTTGTGTTGGTTAGAAGTGCTTCAATAATTGTAAATGTCGGCGGAAACATTTGCGCTTTGGCATTTTTTAATTGGGGTGTTAAAGGTGTTTTTGCGGCAGGTATTTTGGCATCATTAACTTCTTTGATTTTACTTTTCCCGGTAGTAAAAGAAAGTTTTGTTTTCCGTTTTGATAAGAATTTATTTAAGCAAATGTTTAAATTTTCCTGGCCTTTTATACCGGCCGGGCTTGCAAGTATTTTGGTAAATGTAATTGATAAACCTTTGCTTTCGCATTTAACAAGTTTGGGGGACGTCGGCGTATATCAGGCCAATTTTAAAATCGGTATTTTTATGATGCTGATTGTTTCAATGTTTGACCAAGCTTGGCGCCCGTTTTTTATACAAGAAGCAAAAGAGCCGAACGCCAAACAAACTTTTGCGGAAATTTTTACTTGGTCTTTTGCTTTGCTCGGTTGGGTATTTTTGGGGCTTGCGCTTTTGATGCCTTTAATAATTCAAACAAATGTTTTCGGTCTAAATTTAATTAACCGCGCATATTGGGGTGGGCTTAAAATTATACCGTTTGTCGTCGGCGGGTATTTCTTTTACGGTTGTTACATTAATTTTATGGTTGCACCTGTTTTGACAAAAAAAACAACGGTACTTATGAAGATTACTCTGCTTGGTGCGGCTGTTAGTATCCTGGTAAATATTTTACTCGTTCCGCATATTGGAATTATCGGCGCCGGTTGGGCTATTTTTACAAGTTATTTTGTGATGGCTTTGGCTTTATTTATTTTCGGTCAAAAAAATTACAAAATTGATTATGAGTACAAAAAAATATTTTTGATGGCTTTGCTTATTTGTGCCTTGTTTTTTACCGGTGCATATTTCGGAAATTTACCGACTTGCAGAAATTATCTTAGTAAAATTATTTTGCTTTGCTTATATCCGCTAATTGTATTCTTAATTTTACAAGGTAAGAAACCGAAACTGCCTTTCAAACTTTTCCGCAAAAATCTTAAATAAATAATTTAAAATATTGTTAATTTGTACGACTCTGGACATGACAATGTTTTTTTCCTAAAATATATGTGTGATCAAATAGAAATAGGGAGAGTTTATGAAAAACAAAAAAGGTTTTACATTGCTTGAGTTATTAGTAGTCGTTTTGATTATCGGTATACTTGCTAGCATTGCACTTCCGCAATATAATAAAGCAGTAATGAAAGCGAATTTACATAAAGGTATGCCTATGGTAGAAAGTTTATATCAAGCGGAGCAGCTGTATTTTTTAGAGCATGGGGAATTTGCGACGGATATTGATGATTTGGCTCTAGAAGTACCGCATGATGCAGCTTCTTGTGAAAAATGGGAAGATGAAGGACTGTCAGGTTTGAATTGTCCTTGGGGGTCAGTAGAGATTGCTTGGGGAAATCAAGCACGGGTAAATTTTTTATATCCTATTTCCGATAGTACTGCTCAAATAGCTTATACACATCTGTTAGAAGATTGGCCTCTTAGCGTAGTAACAGGGGGAAAATTTAAACAGGGGTTTAGATATTGTTTTGCTAAAACAGCGAATCAAACTGCCAAAGAAGTTTGTCAAAGTATTGGAGGGGTTAGTGTCGGTAATACTAGTTTGTGGACATATTATGAAATTCAATAGATTTGAATAGTGGATCTAATATAGTTAGCAAAGAATTAAGGCGTCAGATTTCCTTTTTATTATTGCAAAGAAGGGTACAAATATAATAAAATATATATATGGCAGAATGTTTCCCAATCATTTTGTCTGCCCCATCTGGTGCCGGCAAAACAACAGTCGCGAATGAACTTTTGAAAGGTAACAAAATTGCCCGTGTCATAACGGCAACTACACGTGCGCCGCGCCTCGGCGAAAAACATGGCAAAGATTACTTTTTTTGGTCTGTTAAAGATTTTGAAAAAGCCATCAAAACCAAACAAATGCTTGAATGGGCAAAAGTGCACGTAAACTATTATGGCATCCCCAAAAGTTCCTTGGAAAGCGTTCTGAAAAAGGGCAAATGCCCCTTGCTTGTTATTGATGTGCAAGGTGCAAAAACCGTCAAGAAAATTTACAAAAATGCCGTAAGTATTTTTTTAACAGCACCGAGCATTGCAACTCTTAAAAAGAGAATTGCAGCAAGAAGTGACGGCACACAAAATATTGATGTCCGCTTAAAAACGGCACTCAAAGAATTAAAGCAAATTAAAAATTACGACTATCTTGTTATAAACGATGATTTAAAAGAGTGTGTTGCCGCTTGCCACGCTATCGTTGAAGCGGAATCTAAAAAAGTTGCAAGGCAAAAAGATTTGGTTAAAAAGTTTAATAAGTCAGGAGATAAAAATGGAAAATAAAAATAATACTAACTTTGAAGAAGAAATTACAAATTATACAGATGACAAATACAATGCCGTAGTGCTTGCTTCCATCTGGGCAACCAAAGTTTTGAAACGCCGCGAAGAATTTAAACACAAACAAGACACTGAACTTATCAAAGTTGCTTTAGACGATATCTTGAGTGGCCGCGTAACAGCAAGCCAGGTTTTAAAAGAATCAAAAGCCTCAATTGCTGCACAACTTAAGGAAGAAGAAGAAGCCCGCAAAGAAGCCGAAAGAAAGGCAAAAGAACCTCTCAAATTATAATGAAAGCGCGCGATTTGGCAAAAGAATTAAAAAACTACCTCTTGAACGAAGAAGAGGGGTTTTTTATCTCTCCAAAACCGGTTAAAGAGAAAAAGGTTGTTGCCAAAACCGTGAAAAAAACTACTGCAAAAAAAGTTGCTGCAAAATCTGTAAACAAAACTGCGCCCGAAGTAAAAACCGTTGTTAAAGATAAATCTGCCGCACTTGCGGAACTTGCCGAACAAATAACAAAATGCACGCGTTGCGAACTTGGCAAAACGCGCATTAAAGCCGTTCCGGGTGAGGGTAATATTAACACAAAACTTATGTTTATCGGCGAAGGCCCCGGGTTTGATGAAGACCGCCAGGGTAGGCCCTTTGTCGGCCGTGCAGGGCAACTTTTAGATAAAATTATTGCCGCCATGGGTTTTAAGCGCGAGGAAGTTTTTATTGCAAATATGGTCAAATGCCACCCGATGAAAGAACCAAATGAGCCGGAAAAACACGGTAATGACCGTGCACCAAATCAAGAAGAAATTGCTTTATGCCGCCGTTATATTGAACAACAAATTGCCATAATTTCACCTGACTTTATTGTGGCACTTGGTTCCGTTGCTGGCAGAAGTTTGATTAAAGATGTGCCCACATTTTCTGCTATTCGCGGTAAGATTTACGATTTAAATTTAACTTATGCTACACCTTCAAAACCAATAAAAATTTTAGCAACTTTCCACCCTGCCGCACTTCTTAGAAACCCGGCTTGGAAAAAAGATGCGTGGGCAGACCTTAAAATCTTGCTTGCCGCTATGGGCCACGAACCAGCAAAAACTATCGTCAAACAGGGGTAGTTTATGTTAGTTTCCGTTTCGCTTATCAAAATAAGCAAAAGTTTTGATTATATTTTGCCCGCCGATCTGGAGGGGAAAGTTACCATTGGCACAAAAGTAAAAGCACCTTTTGGCAAAACCGAACAACTCGGTTTTATTTCCGCACTAAACACACAACCTAAATTAAGTTCAAAAATTAAATTAAAAGAAATTTCCGGTCTTGCGGAAGAATTGCCTTTTCCGTCAGCAATTTTGCCTTTGGCGGAGTTTTTAACAAATACCTATGCAAACACTCTGGGTGAGGTGTTAAACGCTTTAAAACCTGTAATTTTGACAAAAAAATTATTATCAAAACCTGCAGAAATTAAGCCCGAAAATTTACCGCTATTTTACGCAAATACTCAAAACCCGAAAATCAAAGAAGCACTTGATTTCGCAAGCAAACAGCAAAAAACTTTGTTTTACGGTTCATCATTTGCACCGTCGGAGGCTGCTTTGTTTGCTGCACATAAAACTTTATCCACGGGTGGGCAAGTTTTGGTACTTGTGCCGGATGTCGTTTCAAGTTCAAAACTGATTGTGGAAATTAAACAAAAATTCGGCGCACAAAATATTTTGCTTTGGCACAGTAAAGTTTTATTAAGCGAGCGTAAAAAAGCGGTAGCGGAAATTTATCAGGGCAAACCTTGTGTAGTTGTCGGTACGCGTTCAGCGGTGCTTTTGCCTTTTAAAAATTTGAAATTAAGTTTAATGTTTTACGAAGAGGATAAACTCTTTAAGCAAGAAGAAATGCGCCCTTATTACCACGCACGCGAAGTGCTTTTTGAGCGTGCAAAACTTGAGGGGGGAAAAGTTATTTTAATTTCTTCCGCGCCGTCACTTGAGGCTTTAAAAAATACCGCCTTATTTAATTTTGAAGACGGAAAAACCGTATCAAAAGTTCAAATTTTGCCGCTTGAATATACAGTCAAAAATAATAAATTTATTTCCCCGCAACTTGCATTGCTTTTGGAAGATAATTTTAATAAAGGCAAACAATCTTTGTTACTTATTAACCGTCTAGGTTTTGCCGGTGCTTACAGTTGTGTGTTTTGTGGGAATTTTGCAAAATGCAAAAAATGTGGGAGTATTTTGAGCCATCAAAAAACCGCAAAAGGCGAAATTTTATTTTGTAAAAAATGCGGTGCAAAAGAAAGTGTAAACCAAATTTGCCCGCGTTGCCAAAACCAGATTTTTAGGGATACTTTGGGTGGCACGCAAGCGGTAGAAGAAGAATTAAAACATCTTTTTAAGGAAGCAAAAATTTTGCGTTTAGACAGCCAAACTTTAGCCAAAATTGATTTGAAGAAAATTAATTTTTCCGACTATGATTTTATTGTAGGTACATCTTTAAGTTTGAGGGCAAATTTCCAAAACTGCCGTATTTCTATTGCGGCGGTTTTAGATGGCGGTGCGGCTTTAAAGACGGCAGATTTCCGTGCGGGCGAACACTTTGCCCAAACACTTTATACGCTTAAAACTTTGCTGGCAGGGGAGCAAAACCCGCGTTTAATTGTTCAAATTAAAGATAAAGATTTATTTGATTTTCTTAGCTTAGAAAAATACAATTATTTAACTTTTGCCAAAGAAGAACTTGAGTTTAGAAAAGAATTTAATTTCCCGCCTTATGCAAAACTTGTGCATTTAATTTTGACGGCAAAGAAGCAGGAAGATTTAAATACTTACGGCAAGGCTATGGAGGACGCTTTAAAGGGTGCATACGCCGATTTTATGGAAATTGAGGGCCCTGTTTCCTGTGGTGCAAAGAGTAAAAATTTTGCACAATGTTATTATTTAATCAAGTCCAAAAACGACGCTATGCTTGCAAGTTTCCTTCACACTTTACGCCAAAATCCACCGCCCAAAAAATTGGAATTAAAAGTTTTAGCCGATCCTTATAATTTTGTATAAAAAAGCACCCAAATGGGTGCTTTTAAATTTTCGGAGAGGGAGGGAAATTCGGGTTACGATAAAATTCCTGACGGAATTTTCCTCCACCCCGGCCCTCGCGGTGCTCGCCTTTGCCTTCGGCAAAACTCGCACATCGCTTCGGGCTTCGAATCCCGACGCAATGCCAAGCAGTTGGCCTTGCTCTACTCTCCGAAAAAAATTACCCTCCATAAAAGGAGGGTAAATTTTTTCGGAGAGAGAGGGATTCGAACCCTCGATACCCTTTTGGAGTATACAGTCTTTCCAGGACTGCGCCTTCAACCACTCGGCCATCTCTCCAACTTAACTATACACTAAATTATACCAAATTAGGTGCTTTTTAAAAACCCCCTATATTCTTCTAAAAATAAAACCTGCAATAATTTTTGATAGTTATGCGTTATACTTGTAGAACCTAATTAAAAGGAGGTCTCTATGAAAAAGTATGTTACGCTGTTTGTTGGTCTTTTTATGGTTTCTGCGTGCGCAGCTGCCCCTGTTCGGCAAGAAGTAGATGTGCGCGGGGAAGATTTTAGCTATCATGTAAGCATAGGATCATTCCCACGTCATCATCATATTCATCATCATCCTATTATAATACGGCCTATTCCGCCAAGACATCCAAGACATATTACACATAAGCCTCCAAAGCCGCCACACCATTCACACTCTGTGCATTCGTCACAACCATCACAACCGTCACACTCTCAGCACCAACCACATTGGAGAGGGTAATTAGATTATATTGAAAATAAAAAACTCCTTGTAAATCACAAGGAGTTTTTTGTGCTAAATATTTAGGTAATTATGCAAGCAGTTGTTTAACCATTTCAGGAACTTGTGCGAGGGTTTCTTCCGTCGGGTTCCATAAAGATTTAATGGAGGAGTCAACGACATTGAAACCGGACTCTTTTAATTTTTCCTGAATCAGTTTTACAGATTCACCGCTCCACCCGTAACAACCGAAAGCAGCTGCTTTTTTGTTCTTAAATTTAAGAGATTTTAAAAACGCCATCCAGCCGGCAACGCTTGAAAGCATATCGTTCCCTTCCGTCGGTGAACCTACCGCGATTGCTTTTGATTTAAAAACCTCTGTCATAATTTCGTTCTTATCGTGTTTTGCAATACTGAACACTTTTACGACGGTATCCGGGCTTTGTTTGTGTATTTCTTCGGCGATGCGGTGTGCAATTTTTGTTGTGCCTTCCCACATTGTATCATACACAACCGTGATTTGATTTTCCTGATAAGCATTGGCCCATTTTTCGTATAAATTAACGATTTGCATGGGGTTATCGCGCCACACAGCACCGTGTGAGGGGGCAATAATATCTATCGGCAAATTAAGGCCCTTTAATTCTTTAACTTTATTTGCCGCAAGCATGGCAAAAGGGTTCAAAATATTTGTGAAATATTTTATTGCTTCGTGGAAAAGCAAGCATTGGTTTGCTTTATCATTAAATAATTCTTCGACGGCAAAGTGTTGGCCGAAGGCATCATTTGAAAATAAAATATTATCGCCCGTCATATAAGTTGCCATAGAATCCGGCCAATGCAACATTTTCATTTCAATAAAAATAAGTTTTTTGCCGTTGCCGATTTCCACGCTGTCGCCCGTCTTAACAACTTTGAAATTCCAACCGCGTTTACCGTATTGGCCTTCCAAACTTTTTACACAAGCGGCGGTGCAATAAATGGGTGTGTTGGGAATTTCATCAAGCAAAGCTGTAAGTGAACCGGAATGATCACATTCCCCGTGATTTGCGACGATAAAATCAATTTTTTTAAGGTCAATTTCCTTCTTCAAATTTTCAATAAAGTCAAAGCGGTGCGGTGTCCAAACCGTATCGATTAAGACGGTTTTTTCTTCTTGAATCAAATATGCGTTTTGGCTTGAGCCGTGCATAATTGAATAATCTTCCCCGTGGAATTTTTTGAGTTCCCAATCTAAAAATCCAACCCAATTTACATTATTTTTAATAAGTTTTTTCATTATTTACCCTCCAGGATCGGCGTGTGCCGTTAATTAATTTTATCAGTTTTGGAGCAAGAAAGGAATAAAATAGGCGCCGTGTGTGGCGGCGCCTAGTGTGCTTTGAGTGGCAGGCAATATATCGGTTTAACTGCAGTTTGTTGGTGAGGCTTATCTGTTTTTGTTATTGATATGACTTTTACGGAAGTTCGCCTGAACTTACAAAGACACTTTAAAAAGTAGGGTTGTATAAAAAACTTCCTTACCGTAAATTAGTTATACAACCCGTCCCCCTTTTCAGTTTACCCCAAACCTAGTAATCTAACTAATTAGATTACATTATAAATAATAATATAAAAAGATT
>JAZNAY010000005.1:0-138858 GCA_045586725.1 Elusimicrobiaceae bacterium
GCCGGGGTACACTATCATGTGTTCTATATTTAAATCGCTTGTTACTGATATGCCATCACCGGGGTAATTAGTTTTTATTGTTGTTCTATATCCAAACTGACCATTGCTCTTGCCAAATTCTCCGTCTATTTCATAACTGCCGTCCCATGGTGTGCAGAAGTGTAAGGAAGTTATACCGGCTTTACAAGCTTCTTTACTGGGGAATTTAGAGGCAATATCCGCACAGGGATTCGAAGTTGCACTTGCTTTACAAGTATTTTGATTGCTTGGAGTAGCACCACTTGGTAGAATAGTGTCACATGTCGCTTCCCCAGATTCAGCCCATTTACAAAATGTAGAATTGCAATTATTTTGACTAGCACCGGTACAAGCGGAAGTAGCTGTTGATTTTGTGGTACAAGTTGAACCATTATCAGTACAATAATTAGTATCGCAAGATGTTCCGTTTGAACAAACAGTATAACTGTTATAACAACCTTGCGGAACATCCTCACAATAGGGGGTAGGGCTATTAGAAAGGGAACTTATACATTCGTTGTTTACAATGTGGCAGCCCATGATGTAGTACTGACAAGAAGCATTTTGAGGATTCGAAGGAGGAATAAACCAATAGCACGGATATCCATCACTCCCGGCTTGCTGACACGCGGCTTGAGTGGTATAATTACCGCAAGAGCCATAGTACACCGTAGTGCACTCTCTAGCCTTCCAAGAACAATTAGTATCGTTTACACAATCGCTAGAATTTGTATTGTTTTTACAAATAGTATCATCCTTGTCATTACATTGCAAATTTAAACTGCAATAATTATTATCGCAATTGGCACTAGATTGACCTTCACAAGCACCGGCTTTTATGCTACATTTGGCATCCCAATTACAGACATCACAGCAAGATTTTTCATACTCAGGAAGATCAGTGCAAGAAGGATTATTACTGGGCAAATTAGGGAAAATCGCATCATCCTTCTGCGGAGCATCACAACAGGTAGGTACGCCCCTGCAAATATTATCTACATCGGAATTTTCCGCCGGGTACATTGCTATCGTTCTTATCGGCGGTGTGGTATCGGCATTATATGGATTTGAACCGACTTGATATTTGAAAATATCAAACAAAACTGTTTGTATCGGAAAGTCCCCACTTGCCATTGGGATTATAACATTTGCACTTCCATCTGAATTGGACATTTCAACTTTTCTGACAGGGTTTGAACAAGTAATTTCAGCGCACAAAGTTAAACAGTGATTTGGATAAAGGGACTGAGTCCCTGATAGGCCAGGAAAAACATTGTCAAATTCAATTAATGCAGAATTTGCCCATGGGTCAGTAGATATGGGTGTTTGGTGATAAGGATTAAAAAATGTGTGATCTTCAAACGAACGGTTTCCGGGATCGTCACTGCTGGGATAGGCCGACGGTGAAACTATACATTGGTAATTTGAATCACTAACGGGTGGTATAGGGTACCATACGAAATTATTTGTTACCATAGCTGTTTGGGCAAATAAATTTATTGCTCCAAACATAACAAAGAAAATTAGAGATAAAACAACCCCTATATGAAAACGTTGTTTTATATTTAATATGTTCCCATTTCTCATAACAAAAGATACCCTATGTATATTTTCGCAACTTTTGAGCAAAATGTCAACAACTTTTTAAAATTTCTTTTAAATTCCTTTTACAGCCTTTTTAAGGCCTTTTTTTGCTTCTTTGTTTTTAGGGTTAATTTTCAGAACATTTTCATAATTTTTTATAGCATTTTCAAAATCTTTTAAGGCATAGGCAACTGCCGCTTTATGTAAATAAATTTCTTCATCTTTTACGTCGGTTATAGTTGTTAAAATTTTATTTGCCTCTGTGTAATTTCCAACTTTAAAATAGTACCAAGCAAGCGAATCTTGATAAGCGATTTCATTTGGCTTTAAAGTCAAGGCTTTGGAAATAAATTTGTAGCCTTCTTCCAAATCTGTCTTGTTACCTTTATCAACAAAAAAGTAACCGAGGAAGTTTAAAGCCTCAGAATTTTCCGGGTTTATTTTTAACAATTTACGCAAAGTTTCTTCCATCTTTTTGTACTTTTTTTGTTCATACAGCAATGCGGCATAATTAAAAAGTACAAGTTCGTTTTCAGGCGAAGTTTCCAAAATTTCTTCAAAAACTTTAGCTGCCTTATTATACTTTTTGGCATCTACCAAAGCCAAAGCATAATAGTAAGAAATTTCATTGTTGCCTTCAAATTTTTCGTGTGCATTTTCCATCAAATTTAAAAGTTCTTCTTGTTTTGAAAGCATACTCAGATAATAACCTGCTTTAACTTGCAAAGCAGGAGTTTCGTCAAAATCGCGTGATTTTTTAATGTAATTTAAAGCATTTTCATAACGCCCATAACTTTGCTCAATTACTGCAAAATAACGCGTTGCATATGGGTTGGTTTCATCAATATTTAAAAGTTCTGAAAAATATTTATTTCCGTTTTCTTCATCTTGCTCGGCAACTGCAAACTGACCTAATTTTTCAAGAACATTAACATCTTTAAAACCATCATCATACATCACTTTGTACAAAGCATAAAGTTTTTTTGAATCTTTTTTTGACTCGTAAATTTTACCTAAAGCATAGTAAATACCTTCCTTATTTTGAATAGTTTTTAAACTGTTTTTTAAAAAGGATATTGCTTTATCTTCCTCTTTGTTTTTTAAATAAATATCGGCAATTTTTATGGTTATAAAACCATCTGCCTGCGGGTAAGTTTTAGCCAAATTTTTAAGATAATTTACTGCAGTCTGTTGGTCTTTACTCGCTAAAATTCCGGCGTAGTGAAAGGAAAGTTCCAAATTTTCTGGGTTTAATTTTAAAGCCTTTTCATAATTGTTCAAGGCCTGTGTTAAGGCCCCTTCACGTAAATAATAATCGCCTAAAACAACATGATTTTGCCAAGATTTTTCTTTTATATTTTCCAGACTTTTTTTGCAAAAATTAAAATCTTCTTTTTTATTATCAAGGGCAAGGTAGCAGTATTCGTGTATTATATGTTTATCGTCTGGGTTTTGGTCTAAAAGTTCTTTTAATATAACAATTGCTTCTTGATCTTTATCATTATTTTCTAAATCAATGGCTTGCACAAATTTATTATAAAAATCTGCCTGTTTTTGCGCTTCTTCAGACAATTTGAAATTACCGTCAAATGCAAAAATTGCAGTAGAAATTAAACATAAAAAAATAGTTGTTTTTATCTTCATAAATTTAGTTTTAGGACTAACCCATCCTCTCCCATATTATAAAAATTTTTACGCGTGCTTACTTGAGTAAATTTAAATTTTTTGTAAAATTCTTGCGCCGGAATATTTTTTAATGAAACTTCCAAAGTAACTTCTTTTACACCTTGATCTTTTAAAAAATTCAAAGTATGCGCAAAAAGTTCCGTTCCAAAATGTTTACGCTGTGCTTGTGGCAAAACAGCAAAATTTGTGATTTCTGCCGTCTCAAAAGCAAAACGAACAGCACAAAAACCTAGGATAATTTTTTTATCATTTTCACTTTCTGTTAAGATAAATATTTTTGAAGTTTTTTGCCTAGCTTCGGTTCGGAAATCTTCACTAGTCCATGCGGCAGCAGTTTTTGTTTGCGCGCAAATTACAGCCAAGTCGGCTGCCAAATCTCCCCCTAAAAAAGCACTTATTTCCCGCATAATTCAAAACGCGCCGGCTTTAAATATAAAGGCGTTAAAACTTCTTCTTTTGTTTGCGTACCCAAATATTTTTTTGCGGCCGCAAGTAAAATCTCAGGAGTTAAAAAATTAGTTTTTGAGTAAGTATAATTTTTGCCGAAATATTTTTTTAAAGGCTCTTTTGCACCTGCCCAACCTGCTAAAAATAAAGGTACTTTTTGCGCTAAAAGTTCTTTATTTAAATCTTCAATACTAAGCCATGTCGGCACATTTGAGCCAACAAAGCAAACAAAATATTCCTCCCTAAAAGCAGGCAAAATTATAACCGCTTTGCCTTTTAGGTTTTTTGCTTGCCATTTCTTAAAATCAGCACTTTCCAATATAGCGGGGGCAAGCACGTTAAAAATATCTGCACTAGCGATATTTGTACCGTTAATTTCCGCCAGCATAGAGGCTAGGGTTACACCGATTCTAATACCTGTAAAACGCCCCGGGCCTTTAATAAAAAAGAAATTTTTTGTATCCTTAAATTGCTTACCGGCCTTTTTGTAAAGCCTGTTTAAAAGCGGGAATAAAAGTTCCTCTTGCTTTATACCATCTTTAGCAGCAGAATAAATTTTACCTTCTGAAAACAGCACCGCAAGCAAAGGTGTGCTTGAACTATCTAACATTAAAGTTAAATCATTATTTATTGTTTTTTGCATAAAACCTCAAGTAAATTTTGTGCGTTTTTACCAAGCGCTTTTAATGTTATTTCGCGTCTATCGCCCTCAAGTAAAGTAACAGTTATTTCAAACCTGGATTTTGGGAAAAAGTTTTTTGCAGGTTCCGGCCACTCAACGAGCAAAACTGCGCTTTGGTCTTCAAGCATTTCTTCAAAACCGAGGTTAAACATTTCCCCTTCTTCCAGACGGAATAAATCAGCGTGATATAAATTAAATTTTTTGCCTTTATATTTTTTTAAAAGTGAAAAACTTGCGCTTACCGGTGTTTTTTTGACACCAAAAGTCTTAACAATTTCTTTGACCATCACCGTTTTGCCTGCACCGATAGGGCCCTCAAAAAATAAAATCTCCCCTCCTTTTAAAAGGGTGGCAATTTTGCGGGCGATGGCTTTAGTTTCAGCTGGGCTTGAAGAAGTTAATTTTAATTTTTGCATTATTTAACCTCTAAGATATTATAAACTTCATTGCCTGAACTTATTTTTGTGGCACTTTCATCAACTACTGTTTTACCGTCAACTAAAAAACGGTATTTATATTTTCCCTTTGGTAAAGCAAGGTTTAAAGTAAAGATTTCAATTTCGTTTTCCCCTTTGTTTAAAGTTAAAGGGTAAGCGCCCCAAGCATTAAAATCCCCAACAAGTTGCACTTCTTTTGCCGACGGTGCAACATAGGAAAATGTTACACTTTGCGGTTTTATATTTTCAACACTTTTTTGCTTGGCTGGTATTTGTACGTACTTGGGCCGCGCAATAATCTTCGGTTCATAAAAACTTTCAAAATGCTGGAAAGTTACCATAAACACCACCGCCAAAGCCCCACATAAAAGGCCATAAAAAAGCAAAGCGTGAATATTTATGGTTTTATTCTGCATCAAAATACTCCCGCACAAAAAATTTAGCACCCAGTTTTTGCGCTAAAGTTTTTGCCTTTTCCGCATCAATACCTTGATTACTAACGATAGAAACTGCCACTTCTTTTATATTTTTTGCGGCTTGTTTTATAAAATCTTGCATGGCCTCAAAAGAATTTTCAGCATACTTTGGCGCGGGGCGCACGATTTTGAGCCAGGTTTCATTATCGGTAGCATTTAGGCTGACATTTATTTTATCGATATACGGGGCAAGTTCTTTTGTAATATCGCGCCCCCAAACAAGTGAACCTAAACCTAATGTGTTTAGACGCAAAGAATAAGGATATTTTGCTTTTAAATTTTGGGCAACTTCAAGCAAAACCGGGAGTGCCATTGTTGGCTCCCCATAACCGCAAAAAATAATTTCTTTAGGAGTAAAACCGGAAGAAATTTGTTTATCAATTTCAGCTAAAACTTCTTGTGCGGTTGGTTCTTTACCGCCCAAATCTAAATTATAACCATTAAATATTTTGCTGCCCTTAGATTTTGCACAAAATACGCAAGCATTTGGGCAGCGGTTGGTTAAATTTATATATAGAGAATCCTTAAACTGATAAACAATAGTCATACATAAATTATACAATTTAATTGATATAATTAAGTATGGGAAATTTACTTTTACTTTCTTGTTGCGCGCCTTGCAGCGCGGGCGTAATTAAAAAACTTGCCACCGAGGGCAAGAATTTTACTGTTTTATTTTTTAACCCGAATATCGCACCGTTTGAAGAATATCAAAAACGATTAAATGCTAATAAAAAGGTGTGTGAAAATTTCGGTATAAATTTTATTGAACTACCTTATGACCATGAAACATGGCTAAAAGAAGTTGCCGACGGTTTTGAAAATGAGCCTGAACGCGGAGCGCGTTGTAAAAGGTGTTTTTTATACCGTTTAAGACAAGCGGCGAAATATGCAAAGGAAAACGGTTTTGACAGTTTTAGTTCCGTTCTTGGCATTTCCCGCTACAAAGATTTGGAAAGTGTAAATAAAGCGGCTGAAATTGCACAAAAGGAATTTGATATTCCTTATAATTTTACAAACTGGCGCAAAGATTCTGGTGAGCAAGTTGGCCTTAAAACCGTCAAAGCACTTAATTTATACATACAAAAATACTGCGGCTGTGAATTTAGTAAAAGGTAAGCAAATTATTCATCCCTGTAGACTTCACAGTTATGAATATCTAAATTAGTACATAAAGTATTTAAATCGTCTTCGCCTTTAGCAATAAGCAAAATTTTATCGCCGTCTTGTAATTCCGTTGCACCGCGTGCAATTATGTATTTACCACCGCGTTTTAACATTATGGGAAGAGCATTATCTTCAAGCCCGAGTTGGCGGATAGTGTTACCGTGTTTAAGTAATTCCGAAGTAACTTTAATTTCAGATGTTATTGCAATATCTTCAGGTACATATACGGCAAAATCTTTATGTTTATAATCAGTTTCTATAACACCGAATATTTTGGCAAATAATGGCACTGTTGTGCCTTGTAAAACTAAAGAAATAATCGTTATAAAAAATACTATGTTAAAAATAGTTTTTGCAAAAGGTACACCGGCGACATAAGGATAAGTGGCAAAAATTATAGGCACTGCACCGCGAAGACCAACCCAAGAAATGAAAAGTTTCCCGTTTCTTGTAATTTTCTTAAAAGGTAACAGACACAAAAATACAGTCAAAGGCCTTGCAATAAAAGTCATAAACAAAGCAACGCCGATTGCCAAAGGTGCAATGGAAACAAGTTCGCTCGGGTTTACTAAAAGGCCAAGCGCCAAAAACATTATTATTTGGCAAAGCCAGGCAATACCGTCAAAAAACACCACAACACTTTTTTTATAGGCCACTTTATTATTACCGACCACAAGCCCAGCTATATAAACTGCCAAATAACCGTTGCCGTGCAAAGCATCGGTAACTGAAAAAATGAACAGACAAATTGCTAAAAGTAAAACAGAATACAGGGAAGAATAATCCAAATTTATGTGGTTCATTATAAAAACCGAAACACGCCCTAGAATATAGCCAAGTATTATACCCAAAAATAATTGCAAGGCCAAAGTCCAAAGCATAATATCAACGCTTAAATTGCTTAAGTTGATTAAACTAATGAGCATAATTGTAAGCATATAAGCCATAGGGTCATTACTACCGCTTTCAAGTTCCAAGAGAGCGCGAACATTGCCTTGAATATGCAAGTTCCTCGCACGCAAAATTGAGAATACGGAGGCTGAATCTGTAGAAGACATTACTGATGCAAGTAACAAGCACCCCATCAAACCTAACCCGAATTTGAGTGACGGAAACATATAAGCAAATAAACCGGTAAATAAGGCAGTTAAAATGACACCTACGGTAGATAAAACTATACCTTCTTTGGCTATAGGTTTAATATCAACATTCCGTGTATCCATACCACCTGAAAATAAGATGATACTTAAAGCCACCACACCGATAAATTGCGTTGCTTTAAAGTTTGAAAATTGTATACCTACGCCTTCACTACCGAAAAGCATACCGACAAGTAAGAACAAAAGCAAAGCCGGCACACCAAAACGGTAACCTGTTTTACCCGCTAAAATGCTGATAAACAAAAGTATGGAACCGATAAGTAAAAAATTCCCTGCACCGAATATCATTTTTATCCCTTTAATTACATTTTAAAATCTTCACCCAAATATAATTTACGTGCATTTTCATCATTTAAAAGTTTATCCTGGTCACCTTCAACTAGGATTTGGCCATCATAAATTAAATAAGCGCGCTCAGTTAACGATAAAGTTTCCCTAACATTATGATCTGTAATTAAAATACCAAGCCCGCGGCTTTTTAATTTAAAAATCATTTCACGCAGTTCAGCAACAGTTATAGGATCAATACCCACAAAAGGTTCGTCAAGCAAAATAATTTTGGGGTTGCTTATCATACAACGGGCGATTTCCATACGGCGCTTTTCCCCGCCGGAAAGTGTCCACGCTTTTTGTTTTGCAAGTTTTGTAAGTCCAAACTCCGTCAAAAGTTGGTCCACCCTATCTGAACGTTTTTTGGCATCAGGCTCAAGGCGCTCTAAAATTGCAAGTAAATTTTCTTCAACGGTTAAACCGCGGAATATAGTAGGCTCTTGTGCCAAATATCCCAAACCGCAACGCGCACGCTCATACATAGGCAAAGCGGTTACGTCTTTACCGTCGATAAAAACTTTACCGGAAGTCGCTGCAATAAACCCAACTATCATATAAAATGAGGTCGTTTTCCCGGCACCGTTTGGGCCAAGGAGACCGACAATTTCCCCGGAATTTATTTTTAAAGATACCCCTTTAACAACAAGCCTTTCTTTATATGCTTTTTTTAAATCTACGCCTTTAAGTTCCATAATTATTCCTTTAACTTTTTCAAATTTTCTTGTGTCATTAAATCTTTTTCCATCGTCAGCCAACCTTGAGGTTTACCCGTTGCTTTAAATTTACGAGTTTTAGTATCCACAATAATTTTATCTGCCTCTAAAGCATAACTGCCATCTTTGTTTTTGCCAAGTATAAGAGGGCGGACGGAAAGTGCTTCAAAAATACCGCTTGCTCTATTAAATATAACTTCCTCGGCTTTCAAAGTATTTTCTTTATCACTTAACTGCACTTTACCTGTCGCTTTAAAAAAATTTGCCTTATTTGAAAATTCAATTTTGTTTGCAAGTAAAGTATACACATTTTCGGGTGTTGTGTAAACTACTTTAACCTGTGCTTTTTTTGTGGCCGATGCAAAACCCGTATCCTTTTTTTGATTATAAAACACGCGCCCGGCGTTTAAAGTTATGGTTGTATTATCTTCGGTGCGGGACAAAAAAACATTACCGGAAAGTTCATAAGTTTTATCTTTTCTTTTTGATAAGGCTTTATCGGCTGTAACTTTATACATTTCATTTTCATAATTGACATTACCGATAAACTCTTCTTCAAAAGAATCTTTCCTTATAATCCATTTATCACTTTTTACCATACCACCAAGGAGCATAGATAAATCTTGCTCCGTCTGACTTAGCACAAACGGGGCAAATAAAATAAAGGTAAAAAATAGAAATATTTTTCTCATTTTAATGGTTGTAAATCCTTTAAATTAGGCGGTAAATCTGTAACCTGTTTAAAAATCTCAATATTTGAAAAGCCTTTATCCGCAGTAAATGCCTTACCTTTAACTGTAACACCGCTTCGTTTTAAAACAAAAGGAACATCAGTCCACGCTACTTTTGTGCTTGTATTATAATAAAGTTTAGAAGTTGTAAGTTTTAAATCTTCTTCTTGAACAGTAACTACAACTGAACCGATAAATGTTATTATACCGTCTTTAAAAGTTCCTTTTTTAGCAGTTAAAACCGCATCCCCTTTGCTTTGGTTAAAAGTAATTTTGGGGTTTTCCATCAAAACATCTTGGTTATCATAAAAATCTGCAGATGTGGCTTTTAATTGCCAGGTACTTTCGCCGGCGGCAGTTTCCCGCATAATAACCCCTTCGGCTCTTTGTGCAGGAACAGCAGCACCGTCGCTTGAAGTGTTTTTTTGGCAAGCGCTAAGCAAAATTAAAGAGGTTAAAATTAAAAGTTTTTTCATTTTATTTTTTGGCTAAAGCAATAAATTCAATTAGGTTATCTTTATCTAAAAAGCCGATAACTTTATTATGTTTATCCACGACAGGTGCATTATCAAATTTGCGTGCATTGATTATTTTTGCCGCCTCAATAGCAGGCATATCTTGCGGGAAAGCAAAAGGTTTTTTCGTCATAACTTCGGTGATTTTTAAACCCAAAACATTTTGCTTTTTTTGGAGTAATCTTCTTAAATCACCATCTGTAAAAAAGCCTTTTAGCAAACCTTTTTTGTCAACAATAGCGGCAGCGCCTGTTTTATTTTTTGTCATAACAAACAAGGCATCTTGCACCGTTGCGCCTTCTAAAACAATAGGGTTTTTACCTTTAAACATAATGTCTTTTACAAAATAAGTTAACAGTTTACCAAGTGTACCGCCCGGATGGAAAAAGGCAAAATCTTCTTTATGAAAATTTTTGATTTTCATTAAACAAATTGCTAAAGCATCACCCAAAGCAAGCATTGCAGTTGTTGACGAAGTAGGTGCTAAATTATATGGGCAGGCCTCACGTTTAATTTTTACTTCAAGGCAAATATCTGCCATTTTACCTAACGTAGAATTCTTATGGCCTGTTAAAGCAATAATTTTAATTTTTTCTTTTTTAAGAGGTGTTAGAATTTTACTAAGTTCTTCAGTTTCACCGGAAAATGATAGGGCTAAAACAATATCTTTACCCGTAATCATACCCAAATCACCGTGCAAGGCTTCAGTTGGGTGCACAAAAAATGAAGGTGTACCTGTTGATGCTAAAGTAGCGGAAATTTTGCGCCCTATATGCCCGCTTTTACCAATACCGAGAACTACAAGACGTCCACCTGATTTACTGACAAGTGTAACCGCTTTTACAAAATCTTTACCTAAAATTTTTGCACTGTCTTTAAGGGCAGTTTCTTCTGAAATAAAAACTTCTTTTGCTATTTTTAAAATATCTGTATTTTGCATTTTTTGATTTATTTTAGCCATGGGGTAACCTCCGCTGAAATCGTTCTTTTATGATAAGGTTTTGGTAATTTATCCGTTATAGCACTAACAGCAAAAAACAAAGCAAGCAAAACAGCATAAATGATGGCAACAATCTTCAAAGTTTTAGTTAAAGTTTCTTTTAACTCATCTTTTGGCATTTTGTGACCTCATCAATAGCCGTCATTTGTTTTACAACTTCTTTTAATTCTGGTAAACTTAAAGTATTTGCTTTATCTGAAAGGGCTTTTTCCGGGCGAGGATGTGCCTCAAAAAATACACCTGCAATACCTGCGCCTGCTGCTGCACGCGCTAAGGTTAGGGCAACGGTTTTATCCCCGCCTGTTGAACCTGCACCTGACGGTTTTTGCATCGAATGGGTTAAATCAAAAATGACAGGATAACCAGTACGACGCATAATTTCAAAACTACGCATATCGACAACTAAATCTCCATAACCGAAACTTGCACCGCGTTCGGTAAGTAAAATATTTTTATTGCCGGTGCTTTCAATTTTCTTGATTATTTCATTAACACCCTGCGGCGCTAAAAATTGTCCTTTTTTTACATTGATAATCTTACCTGTTTCGGCGGCTGCCAAAACCAAATCTGTTTGCCTGCAAAGGAAGGCCGGAATTTGTAAAATATCTGCAACTTTTGCAACTTCTTTCGCTTGAAAAGGTTCGTGAATATCGGTTAAAATCGGCACATTATATTTCTGTTTGACTTCGGCCAGCAACTCAAGGCCTTTTTTAAGCCCGACACCACGGTAAGCATTTATTGAACTTCTGTTTGCTTTATCAAAAGAGGCTTTAAAAATAAAAGGAACTTTTGCCTTTTTCATTAAAGTGCAAATTTGTTTAGCGGTATCTAAAAACACTTTTTCCCCTTCAATCACACAAGGGCCGCCAATGAAAACCAAAGGCAAAGCGTTTGAAAATTTTATTTTACCAATTGTTACAGTTTTTTGTTTAATATTTTTCATAATTAACGGTCCAAACTAATAATTTCCTTAAAGGTTAATAATTTTTTAAAAATCGTTTTAAAAGTTTTTTCGGACATATCCGTAACAAGTTTTATAACAAGTTTACCGTCTACTTTGTAAAAATGGCTTTTAACTACGGTTACGCCTTCCGCTTTAATAGTATCTTCAATTTTTGTAACGAGTTGAATATCAGGTTCGCATTTGATTGTTATATATTCGAAAGTTTTTACCGACTCAAAAGCATTTAAAATTTTACGGCGAAATACTTGCAGGAGTAAAACCAAAATAACGGCAAAACATGCTATGCCGAACTCCCCATAACCTATTGCCATACCGATAGCAGCTACAACCCAAATACCTGCAGCAGTTGTCAAACCCGAAATTTTATTACCTTCCCTGATAATTGAACCCGCACCTAAAAAACCTACACCGGTTACAATTTGTGCTGCAATTCTGGCCGGATCACCGCCAAAATATTTTGCAGAAAGCAAAGAAATCAAGGCAAACACAGTTGAACCTATACAAATCAAAGTATTTGTGGAAAAGCCTGCCGGCTTTTCATGATACTGCCTTTCAAAACCGACGACAGCACCCAAAAAGAATGATATTGCTAAACGGATTAATGCATCTGTTAAAGTTATCATTTTATTTTACCTTAGGCAAAAGTTCAAGCAACACAAAGTAAACTAACATACAAGCGATACCTATCGGTAATGCTTGTTTTGCCCACTCCTTACTTTTAATTTTAAATTTTGAAGCACAAATAATGTTCGGGATATTCCCCGGTATCAAAAAACCACCTGAGACAACTAAACCCATAAGTAAAAATTCAATTTGAGTATTTGTCATCGTCGGTACAATTTCCGCAGCAGCAAGTGTAGCATTATCTAAAATTGCGGAAATTGAGTTTGCCCAATATAATGCAGCCAAAGGCAGTTTCATAATACTGATTTCAGCCAAAGGCGTAAGCCCGTGACCGAAGAAAACCAAAGCCATAATAAACAAATATACTTTAGCCGCACGTATCAAAATATCTTTTGAACTATCAATTGTTACATGTTGCTGGCTTTTGATTTGTTCATCCTTGGTACGCCCTGCCATATAAGCAAAAAAGGCAACACCCGGTATAATTAAATACCAAAGCAATTTAAGTAAATAGAAAAAACCGGCATGATGCGGCTCACCTGAAAGTTTGCTAACAACTATTGTTGAAAGCGGTTCACCGATAGGCGTTAAAATTGCCCCAAGGCCTATCGCAAAACAACCCATAACTATAACGTGTATCGTATCGCGCCTGGTTAAGCGTAAAGTTGCGGCAATTTCACAAAGTATTAAAGCGGCAACTATTGCAGTTATCACACTTGAGAAAAAACCTAATGCACCTACAAGTAAAATAATAGTTTTTTTAAGTCCGATTTTTGATTCAATATGCTCAATAAAATGTGTTATTTTTAATCTAAATTTTTTGAAAAGCAAACCGATGATTAAAACCGCTAAGGAAATTTTTATAGGCTCTGTTATAGCATCTTTCACGAGATGCCAATTCCATGCCCCGATAGCAGTAACAGCAATAATACCGAGGACAAACAAAAAGGCCTCAAGTTGTTGCTCTACTGCATGTACCATAAAAGGCAAAAACAAAGCAAGCAAAATTATGATGGTCAAAATTATTATTACGAGTGTACTCATAAACTCCCCTTTTTATATTATACTATATATTAGAATTTAATTTTTCCATTTTGTGCCAAACAAATTTTGTAAAATATATATATGAGTAGAAAAAAAGGCATAGAAGTCATTGCTACCAACCGCCAAGCCCTGCATGAATATTTTATTTTAGACACTTTTGAGGCAGGACTTGTCTTGCTTGGTGCAGAAATTAAATCTATTCGCAACAAAGAATGTTCTTTGAGGGCGGCTTTCGTGCGTGTAGATAATGGGGAAGCACAAATTCTTAACATGAATATTAAGCCCTATGTTTTTAATACTCATACAGCTTTGGACCCAACGAGAACACGCAAATTGCTTTTAAACCGACGGGAAATAAATAAACTTGCAGCCGCAAGTGAAGTTAAGGGGCAAACAATAGTTCCGCTTGAACTTTACATCAAAGACGGTTGGGCAAAAGTCAAAATTGCTTTGGCAAAAGGTAAACACCTATATGATAAACGTAAGACTTTAAAAGACAAAGCTGTTTCGCGTGATATGGAACGCAATTTTAAAAATAAGTTTAAGTTGTAATTTGCTATACTATATATATACACCATTTAAGGGGATTTTATGAAAATTCATTCATTTAAAGTTACACCGGATTTGCCGGATAATATGAAATTCTTGGAAGAACTTTCCAACAATATGTGGTTTGCGTGGAATTGGGACGCTATCAATTTATTCGTTAAAATTGACGAAAAACTTTGGGAACAAAGTTTACGTATGCCAAAATGGTTAATGGCAACAGTTTCACAAAAAAGGCTTGAAGAACTGAGCCGCGATAAAGATTTTATTGCACAACTTAATTATGTAGAATCCCTTTACAGAAATTACCAAAAAGAACAAAATACCTGGTTCAATAAAATTAAAGGGCAAGGTAAGGATAATTTTTTAACCGCGTACTTTTCAATGGAATACGGTATCGGCGAAGGTTTGCCGATTTATTCCGGTGGTCTTGGTATGCTTTCAGGCGATCATATCAAAAGCTCAAGCGACCTAGGTTTACCTTTAATCGGTGTCGGTTTATTCTATCAAAAAGGTTATGTTAAACAAGTTTTAAATAAAGACGGCTGGCAAGGCGAACAGTACCCGGAAAACGACTGGGCACATATGTCCGTTGAACCAATGTTAAAAGCAGACGGCAACCATTTGACCGTCGATATTCCTTTAGGACGCGAAACAATTAAAGCAATGATTTGGCGTGTACCTGTCGGGCGCACATCACTTTATTTGCTTGATACAAATTTACCTGAAAACCCACCCCAACACAGAACTATTACCGAACAACTTTACGGTGGTGATAGGGAAAACAGAATCAAACAAGAAATTGTTTTGGGCGTCGGCGGTGTAAAGGCTTTGAAAGCACTTGGTTTAAAACCAACGGTTTACCATATTAACGAAGGCCACTCCGCATTTTTACTTTGCGAACGCATTATTGAAATTATGCAGGAACGCAGGCTTTCTTTTGACGAAGCACGCGAAATTGTTTGGGCAACTTCAGTTTTTACAACACACACCCCTGTAATTGCAGGTAATGAACATTTTGATTTTAACCTCGTCAAAAAATTTATGGAACCTTATGTTATGCAACTTGGTATCGGGTGGGACAGATTTTTAGATTACGGCAAAGAAACACCTGAGTCCCCAATGTTTTGCATGACTGTTTTTGCTTTAAAACTTTCCGCTTACTTAAACGGTGTTGCAAAATTGCACGGTAAAGTTTCCCGCGAAATGTGGCATAAAGTTTGGCCGAATTTAAACGTAAACGAAGTACCAATAACAAGCATTACAAACGGCGTACATTCCGCAAGTTGGGTAAGCCACGAATATAATGACTTATACAAAAAATACCTCAACAATTCTACAAATGTTTTAGATAATTTTGATAAAAATATTTGGAATAAAGTGCAAGATATCCCCGCCGATGAACTTTGGAACACACATAATTTGCGCAAAGATAAACTTATTAAACATATCCGCGCTAAAGCAGTGCGCCAAGCACACCGCATGGCTGCAAATTTACAAACTGTAAAAAGAGCCTCAAATGTTTTGGAAGAAGGTGTTTTGACTATCGGTTTTGCACGACGTTTTGCAACATATAAACGTGCAACTTTGCTTTTTAAAGATCCGGAAAGATTAGCAAAAATCGTTAATAATCCAAAAAGACCGGTACAATTTGTCTTTGCAGGAAAAGCACATCCAGCAGACAGCGCTGGTAAAGAATTTATCAAAAAGATTTTTACATATATGCTCGACCCAAGGTTTAACGGTAAAATTGTTTTTGCCGAAGATTATAATATGAACCTCGCACGTTACATGGTACAAGGTGTTGATGTTTGGCTTAATAACCCCATTAGACCGATGGAAGCATCCGGCACAAGTGGTATGAAAGCGGCTTTAAACGGTGCTTTGGCTTTGTCAATCTTAGACGGATGGTGGGATGAAGTAGGCCCTTGTGATTTTAGTTGGTCAATAACCGGTTCAGACACATATAAAGATGATGATGAACGCGATGAAGTGGAAAGCCAAGCACTTTATAACTTGCTTGAGCAGGAAGTCATCCCCACATATTATGACCGCGACGCAGATGGTTTACCGCAAAAGTGGATTAAGAAAATGAAAGATTCCATTTCCACGATAGTACCTTTCTTTAATACACACAGAATGGTGCAGGAATATTACGATAAGTTCTACACCAAAGCCCATTATTACGGCAGCATGTTAAACACAACAGGTCGTACGGCAGAAGTTGCCACATGGCGCAAAAAAATTGCAGATAGTTGGCCGCAAGTAACGATTACAGATACCACAGGCCAAATTGACGGTGAAATACTTGTCGGTCAAAAACTTAGAATTAAAGCCGATGTTACTTTGGGCGCTTTAAAACCGCAAGACGTTGTGGTGCAACTCCAAATCGGTACACGCGGTATGGGCGGTGCTTTTGAAAGTTCAAAAGATATGGCCATGAACCTCGTAAAACAAGAAAACGGCATATATAAATATGAACTTGAAATACAGCCCGAAACAAGCGGACGTCAAGATTATGTTTTAAGAATCTTACCGTTTAACGCAAATATTCCACACCCGTTTACACCGCTTTTCGTACGCTGGGAAATGTAATAGGCAGGTGCGCTTTGAATATTGTTCTTATTAACCCGGAAATTCCGTTTAATACGGGCAATGTCGGCCGCACTTGCGTGGCAACAAATACCCATTTATTTCTGGTAGGAAAACTCGGTTTCAAAATTTCAGATAAAGAAATTAGGCGCAGTGGCCTTGATTATTGGCCTAAACTTAAATACACTTTAATTCCCACTTGTGATGAGTTTTTTGATAATTTACCTAAAGATGCACGCCTGTTTTTCTTTTCCACAAAAGGTAAAAAATGTTTGTGGGATATTAAATTTGAAAAGGACGATTATCTAATTTTCGGCTCTGAATCTTGCGGGCTTCCGCGCAATTTCTACACCAAATATGCCGATAAATTATATACAATTCCTATGCCGGGCGAAGTACGTTCTTTAAATTTATCGACCTCCGTTGCAATTTGTTTGTATGAAGCCTTAAGGCAAACAAGATAAAATGAATCCAAAAGTTGTATTAATAATTTTGTTCTTAATCAACCTGTTCAATTATATAGACAGGCAAGTATTGTTTGCCGTATTCCCCTTACTTTCAAAAGATTTAAATTTAAATGACGCCCAACTTGGGTTACTTGGTTCGGTTTTTATGATTGTTTATACATTAACCGCACCTATTATTGCATATTTTGCGGATAAATCCCCCCGTCAAATTTGGGTTTCCGTTTGCGCGGTTTTATGGAGTGCGGCTACTGCCTTAACAGGTATGGCAAGAAATTTTTACAATATCGCCATAGCACGCAGTTTTATCGGTGTGGGCGAGGCCGGCTTTACAAGTGTTTCCCCCTCCTTAGCAGCAGAAGGTTTTGATAAAAGTGTACGCGCCCGCATACTTGCAATTTTGGGGCTTGCATTGCCGGTAGGTAGTGCACTTGGTTATTTGCTGGGTGGGGTAATCGGCCAACATTATGGTTGGCGTATGGCATTTTACATTTTATCCGTTCCGGGGTTCTTGCTAGGTGTTTGGGCATTTGTTTATATTAAAGATAAACGCAAAATGCGAAATGTGGAAAAAATTAAAATTTCAAATTACTTACAGTTTTTTAAGAGCAGAAGTTTTGTTTATGTATGCCTTGCCGAAGCAATGGCAACCTTTACTTTGGGTGGCCTTGCCGCTTGGATGCCAACATATTTTCACAGGTATTTCGGTTTTAGCGTTGCAGAGGCCGGAACATATTTCGGGATAATGATAATTATTGCCGGTTCAATAGGAACTTTAGGTGGCGGAATACTTGCTGATTTTTTAAATAAATTTACAAAGAAAGCCTATTTTTATACCACTTTACTAGGATATTTGGTAGCATTACCGCTTGGGCTTTTGGCACTTTTATGCGAGGGAAAATTGCTTGCCCTTATTTGCTTTGGTATAGCGATGAGTTTCGTTTTCATGCAAACAAGTTTAAATGCGGCGATTATCAGTTTAACTTCAGTTAAGATACGCTCTATGGCGTTTGCTTTCCATATTTTTATTATTCACGCTTTGGGGGATGCGCTTTCACCGATGGCCATCGGTAAAATTTCACAAGCATTTGATTTACAGTTGGCTGTTCTTATTGCAATAGTATTTTTGATACCTGCAATCGTTTTCTGCCATCTTGCCGGCCGCACTTTTAAAGGACAGGAACTTTAAACTAAAATATGTTAAAATTGTTTTATGGGTGTTACGGAATCTAAAGAAAACTATTTGGAAATTATACACATTTTGGCCTCAAAGCAAAAAGAGGTACACGCTATTGATATAGCAAATTACCTCGGTTTCGCACGGGCAAGCGTAAGTATTGCCTTAAAAGCGCTTAAAGATGAAAAATATATTTCCGTAGATGATAATTTACATATATTCCTAACCCCAAAAGGCAAAGCAGTTGCAAAAAAAGTTTATGATAAACACCAAACCCTTTCTACCTGGTTTATGTTTATGGGCGTAGACGAAAAGACTGCCCTCAAAGATGCTTGCAAAATAGAGCATATAATATCGGAAAAAAGTTTTAAAGCAATTAAAAACTTTTTGAAGAAGTAAATTCACCCTATTATCTAAAGACTTTAATGCTAATAAAAAGGTATAATATATAAGTATGGCAAATGAAAAATTACCCCCCCAAGCACTAGATGCAGAAATGGCCTTGCTCGGCTCTATGATGATTGAGCAAGATGCCCTAGAACGCGCTGTCGGTATAGTCAGTGCAGAACACTTTTATAAAACCGCACATCAAAAGATTTTTACGGCGATGAAAACCCTCTCCGATAAAGACCAGGCGGTTGACCTCATTACAGTAACGGAAGAACTTAAACGCGAAGGATTTTTAGCCGAAGTCGGCGGCGAAAGGTATTTGGCAGAACTTATGTCTAAAGTTTCCACCGCAGCCCACGTTGAACATTACGCCAAAATCGTGTATGATACCGCTCTTGTCAGGGAACTTATTAAAATTTCCACTTCTACCGTAGAAAGTTGCTATAAGAATACGGAAGAAGAACCGAGTTCTTTAATTGACGAAGCCCAAAGCAAATTGTTCACTTTAAACCAAAAACAAGTAAAACAGGGGCTTGTTTCAAGTAAAGATATGTCCCAAGAAGCAATGGAACAAATTGAAAAACTTATCGTCAACAAAGATCCCATTAAAGGTGTTCCGACTGGTTTCAGCGAATTTGATACAATGACCGGCGGCCTTAGAAAAGGTGACCTTATTATTCTTGCCGCGCGCCCTTCACAAGGTAAAACCGCAATGGCTTTAAACATTATTCAAAATGCGCTTGATAAAGGCTTTCCGGTTGCTCTTTTCTCTTTGGAAATGGGGCGCTTTCAAATATATCAAAGAATGGTTTGCACAGCGGCACAAGTTAGTTTACATAATGTAAGCACAGGCGTTTTCCAAAAATCAAGGTGGCGCGAACTTGCCTCAAAAATTCAAAAACTCGGCGAGCAACCGCTTTTTATTGATGATTCACCGGCTGTAACTATTACCGAAATCCGCATGCGTGCACGCCGTTTGGCACGCGAACTGCAAAAAGCCGGCAAGGAACTTGGCCTTATTGTTATTGACTATATCGGTTTAATCAGAAGCGGGAAAGCAAAAGTTGAATCCCGCCAACAGGAAGTTTCCGAAATTTCAAGGATGTTAAAAGAACTTGCAAGAACAATGAATGTTCCCGTTTTGGCACTTTCCCAACTTAACAGAAATACAGAAAAGGGCCGTGCAGATAACCGCCCTCAACTTTCAGACTTAAGGGAATCAGGCTCTATTGAACAGGATGCTGATGTTGTTGCCTTAATACACCGCGAAGGTTATTATAAGTGGAACGACGAAACCTTAAGAAATAAAGCCAATTTAATTTTAGCGAAACAACGCAATGGCCCTGTGGGTACCATTGACCTTAACTGGTATAGCGAATACACTCTGTTTACAAATCCTGCCCTTGTCAGTGATGAAGCCATAGCCGAAACCCTTACGGCCCCAAGTGATATACCGCTATGACAATACCAATCCTTCGCCCGACAGTTGCGGAAATAAACTTAAATGCTTTAAAGAATAATCTTTTGAAAGCCAAAAATTTAATTGCGCAAAGGGGGCAAGGCAATTCAAAAATCTTACTTTTAGCCAAAGCAAATGCTTACGGGCATGATGCTGGGCTTATTTCAAAATACGTACAAGATAATAAACTCGCTGACTTTTTGGGTGTTGCCTCTATAGAAGAGGGTATGGAACTGCGTCAAAAAGGAATAACCTTACCTATTTTGGTGCTTGGCAGTATTTGGCCTTTTGAGTGTTTTGAATATGCTATAAAAAATCAATTATCAGTAGCAATAGCAAGTGTTAGGGCAGCAAAATTTGTGGCGGAACTTTCTGCTAAACTCAAAATAAAAGCATATGCACATGTTAAACATGAAACAGGTATGAACCGTATCGGCTCACGTAGGCCTGCCGCAATAGAAATACTTAAAATTTTAAATGCCGCACCTTATGTAGAAATACAAGGCACCTTCAGCCATTTTGCGAAAGCAGATGACGCAGATTATTCCAAACAACAATTTAATTATTTTACTGAACTTTTAGAAGAAGCAAAAGCACAAAATTTAAATACGGGTATTAGGCATTTATCAGCCTCACAAGCATTTTTAAATTATCCGCAAGCACAATTTGATATGGTCCGCCTTGGGCACCTTGCCTACGGTTTAGAACCTGGTTTTGAGCCTGTGCTTTCCTTGAAATCTAAAGTAGTTTTTATTAAAGATATAAGGGAAAATGTGTCTGTCGGCTACCAAAGGACATTTATTACCAAAAGGCCATCAAAAATTGCTACCATACCTATAGGGTATGGTGACGGTTATCCACGCGCTTTATCAAATAAAACGGAAGTGGAAATTTTGGGTAAACGTTGCCCGCAAGTTGGCAATATCACTATGGACATGATGATGGTTGATATTACCGAACTTGGCGATATAAAAATCGGCACCGAAGTAACATTAATAGGCAAAAATTTGCCTGCTGTGGAACTTGCCGAAAAATACGGAACTATTGATTATGAAATATTGACATCTATTGCACGCCGCGTTCCGCGTATAGGGGTTTAAATGTTTAAAAAGACGGGGAAATTTTTAATTTTCTTTTTTACTCAGTTCGGCCAAGCGACCGAAATGATTAAAGATGCCTTTTTTTGGTTCCGTAAAACTCCTCTTGAAGTAAATCAAACCTTGCAACAAATAGTTAAAATCGGTGTTGAAAGTGTCCCTGTTATTTTAATGACAGGTTTATTTGTCGGCATGGTGCTTGCTTTGCAGGCAGGAAATACCATGCAAAGCATTTTAAGTGAACCTCTTTATATCGGTTTATTGGTAAGTTTTTCTTTAGTGCGTGAACTTGGACCGGTGCTTACTGCATTTGTTATATCCGGCCGCGCAGGTGCTGCAGTTACGGCGGAAATCGGTACTATGAAAGTTACCGAACAAATTGACGCTTTAAGCACACTTGGCACAAATGCAATAAGATATTTAGTTATTCCGCGTTTAATTGCTTTTACGGTATCAATACCAATATTAACAATATTTTCAGATATAATGGGTATATTCGGCGGTTATGTGGTAAGCGTTGAAGGTTTAGGTGTCCCATCAAGCACTTACACAAACGATATCACAACTTATCTAGGTATAGATGATTTAATGCACGGCCTTATAAAAGCAACGGTTTTTGCCTTTACTATCGGCGTAATTTGTTGTTATAAAGGGCTTAACACAAGGGGCGGTGCGGAAGGTGTAGGTAAGGCAACAACGGGTGCTGTGGTCGTCAGCATGGTAATGATTTTGGTTATTGACTATTTCTTGACAGCGATTTTACATGCTTTTGGGGTATAGTATGATTAAGATAGAAAATTTACAAAAACATTTTGGTCCAAAACATATTTTAAACGGCGTCAATTTGGAAATTAAAGACGGCGAAGTTACCACTATTATCGGCGGATCAGGCACCGGCAAAAGCACTTTAATTAAATGTATTATCCGCTTGCTTGAACCGGATGGCGGTAAAATTACTGTTGACGGTAAAGATATTACGCACATAAACAATGAATTTCAACTTGCAAAACTGCGCAAAAACTTCGGTTATTTGTTCCAGGAAGGTGCTTTATTTGACTCTTTAACCGTAGGGGAAAACGTAACATTTGGACTTAAATATTTAACCGATACACCAAAAAGCGAATATGCAAAAATTGCTAAAGAGAAACTTGCGCTTGTCGGCTTAAAAGATATTGAGCATTTACGTCCTTCGGAACTTTCCGGCGGTATGAAAAAGCGTGTTTCACTCGCACGCGTTTTGGCAACAAACCCAAAAGTAATTTTATATGATGAGCCGACCAGCGGGCTTGACCCGATAATGTCGGAAATCATCAGCCAACTGATTTTAGATTTGAAGAAAAAACTCGGCGTAACATCTATTGTCATTACACACGATATGAAAAGCGCCTTTGAAATTTCAGACACACTTGCTATGTTGTATGAGGGTAAAGTGCAACTTGCGGCATCTAAAGAAGTATTTAAACGCACACAAAACCCTTACGTTAAACAATTTATTGAGGGGTCGGCAAATGGGCCGATACAGATGAAAATCTCAGATTAAAGAGGTATTTATGAGTACAGAAACAAAAGTCGGTTTATTTACTTTTATAGGTATAGTATTGCTGGGGCTTTGTATTTTTGCCTTGGGCAGTTTTTCCATAACAAAAGGTTACGATATTACTGTTCATTTTACGGATGTTTCCGGCTTACCGGCAAAATCTAATGTCCGTTTAAACGGGGTGGAAGTAGGTAAAGTAAAAGAACTTAAAATTGAAGGCGGGGAAATTTTAGCACTTCTTAAAATAAATGAAGGTGTAATTATTTATAAAGATTCAAAATTTGCAATAGCGGCGACAAGTTTAATCGGTACAAATTATTTGCAAATTGAGCAAGGTAACTCTAGCAGCGGCATTTTGCCACCGGGCGCCCATGTAACAGGCATGAGTTTACCCTCAATTACAAACATGATAACTGACGCATTAAGTTCTATACAAAATCTTACAGGCGGTATAAATGATAATGGCAAATTCGCTGAAGATTTAAATGCTGCACTTGAAAATTTACGTAACCTTTCCGGCAACTTAAATGACTTAATCTTCTCTTTAAGGCCTTATTTAACAAAATCAATGCAAGAGGTAAGCGAACTTACAAAAGCGTCTAATGAAGTTATGCAAGACTTGCAAACAGGGAAAGGTTTATTCCCTGCTTTAGTTTCAGATGAAAAGATGAAACAGGACGTAGAACAAACTTTAGCCAATATTAAGCAAGTTTCAGATGATGCAAAACAATTTGTCGGTCAAATGGCTAAGTTTAGAATTTTCTGGCTTTATGATGCTTATTACCAGCCAAACGGTAGGCTTGGTTCTTCTGATTTATTTGTTAAATTTGTTCCCGGTAACGGCTACACTTATTACAGTGCCGGCGTTGCCAATTTGGGTAATAAAGATAATATGCCAAAGAACAATAAAGACTACAGAGATTATAATCAAATTGATGCACGCCTTGGCGTTTATAATCAATGGGGAGATTTGGCTGTTGGTATGATTCGCGGTTCCGGCGGTTTGCGTGCCGCAGTTAAACCTTTTTATAAAGCAAACAGTTTTATTGTTAAAAACTTTACTCTGTATGGTGAGGCTACTGATTTTGGCCGCAAACGCGTTATTAACGGGCGTATGTTTGATAAGCCTTTCTATGCTGTCGGTGCTCAAGCGTGGATTAACAAAAATGTGGCTTTCAATGTAAGGTATAATGATATTGCAGAGGCCTCTGCTTTGCAAATTGGTGCAAACCTATCGTTTGAAGATAAGGAACTTGCATCCTTGCTTGGCCTTGCAAGAATGGCAAATTAGTAGGTATTTATGAAATTTAAAACGGTTTATACTTGTCAAAAATGCGGTTTTAACTCCTCCAAATGGTTAGGGCGTTGCCCCGATTGCGGGGAGTGGAATAGTTTTGCAGAAGAAGTTATTCAAGAAGAATCAAAAACGGCAAAAACTAAAAAATCTTTTACGGAATTTTCTTCTGAAATTACCCCCCTCAAAGAAGCTAGCGCAAAAGAAGAAAAACGCACTGCAACAGGTATATCAGAGTTTGACCGCTTAACTTCCGGCGGTCTTGTTGACGGGCAAATAACTTTGCTTGCCGGCGCGCCCGGTATCGGCAAAAGTACTTTGATGCTACAAATTGCATCCTCTTTATCAAAAAACAAAAAAGTTTTGTATATTTCAGGGGAAGAATCTTTAGAGCAAATTGCATCGCGCGCAAAACGCTTGAAAGCAGACGGGGAAAATATCTTTTTACTCTCTGAAACAAATATTCAGCGCATTTTGGAAGCCATAAAAAAAGTTGCACCGCAAGTTTTGATTATAGACTCAATACAAACAGTTTATCATCCGGAATTTAACTCAGCATCCGGCACCTTAAGCCAAGTACGTGAAAGTGCAGGCGAAATTTTACGTGCTACGAAACCAAGTGGAATAATTACTTTTATTTTAGGCCATGTTACTAAAGACGGCGCCCTTGCCGGCCCAAAAGTCTTGGAACACATGGTGGATACCGTTTTATATTTTGATAGTGACTCTGATAATATTTTGCGCATACTCCGCGCCCACAAAAACCGCTTTGGCTCAACTTCTGAAATTGCTTTGTTTAAAATGACGGCAACCGGGCTTGAAGATGTTTTGGATGCAAGCGCATATTTTGCGCAAACTTCGCGCAGTAAAAAAATTATCGGCCGCGCCTTTTCTATCGCGCTTGAAGGCACACGCCCTATTTTAACCGAGGTACAGGTTTTAACCTCTATAACACACTTTCCGTACCCGCGCCGTATTGCAACAGGGCTTGATTTAAACCGCTGCCAGATGCTTTTGGCTGCACTTGAAAAGCATATTGGCCTTAATTTAGACAATAAAGATGTTTATATCTCTTTAACAGGCGGAACAAAAATTAATGACCCGTCACTTGACCTTGCAATATGCGCTGCTGTGATAAGTTCGGTTAAAGATAAACCGATTTCCGGCACTTCCGCATTTATCGGTGAAGTGGGTATTTTAGGGCAAGTTGCGCCTGTACCATTAACGGAAAGACGCATTAAAGAGGCCGCGCGCCTTGGCATGAAAGAAATTTTTACACCGATACTTAAAGAAACACCAAAAGAAAAAGTGGAACAACTTGAAGATTTATATAGTTTATCGACAAAATTATAATATATGAAAAATAATATACAAATTTCCGCAATTTGCCCGCGTGTAAGCGTCGCGGACGCCAATACAAACGCAAAAAATATAATCAAATTAGCGAAACTTACCGTCAAGCAAGGAGCGCAAATCATAACAACACCGGAACTTTCCTTAACAGGTGTAACTTGCGGGGACTTATTCTTAAAACCGCTTTTAATTGATAATGCCTTAAGAGCCCTAAACACAATTTTAAAAGAAACAAAAAAGTTAAATACAGTCTTAATCGTCGGTTTACCTTTGCAGGTAAATGCACAAGTGATAAATGCCGCCGCAGTTTTATATCAAGGCAACATTTTCGGTATTTTACCTAAAAAACATCTTACCGCCGATGAAATGCGCTATTTTACCCCGACAGAACAAATTAAAGAAAATCAAATTTCAATACTTGGGCAAAAAGTGCCGTTTGGTACAAATTTAATTTTTAATGTTTTTAATAAAACTTTTGCGGTGGAAATCGGGCTTGATTTAGACAATCCCCTAATCAAAATTCCCAGAGGTGTTGAACTTATTTGTAACCCGTCAAGCAATTATGAATATTTAGGTAAGCAAGAAACACTTAAGGACACGCTTAGCGCAATTTCTGCGAAGTTAAATGTTGATTATGTTTACGCATCATCTGCTTTTGGGGAGTCTTCCGCTGAAGTTGTTTACAGCGCAAATGCTTTAATTTACAATAATGGCACACTTGTGGCTGAAGCACCACGCTTAACAATGAAAGACCAAATTGCTATTTACAAAATAGGAACAAAAGCAAAAACGCAAGCAATTAAACAAAATTTTACAACGGACAAAAAACACCCGTTTAATCCGTCAAACAAGCAGCAATTACTTGAAGTTTTAGATTTACAAACGCTTGCACTTGCAAGGCGTTTAGAGCAAACAAAAATTAACAAAGTTATTTTGGGTATTTCCGGCGGGCTTGATTCCACTTTGGCTTTGCTTGCTGCAGTTCACACTTTCAAAAAATTAAATTTACCGCTTAAAAGTATTTTTGCTTATACTTTGCCCGGGCTTGGTACAACTAAAAAGACAAAAAATAATGCTGAACTTTTATGCAAAGCACTCGGCGTTAGTTTTGCGGAAATTGATATTAAACCGGCAGTTTTACAACATTTTAAAGACATAAAACACAATAAAAACATTATTGATACCGCTTATGAAAATGCCCAAGCACGGGAACGCACACAAATTTTATTTGATATTTCAAACAAGATCGGCGCTTTGGTTTTGGGTACAGGGGATATGTCTGAATTTGCTCTGGGTTGGGCAACTTACGGAGGGGACCATCTTTCAATGTACGGTATAAATGCAGGTATCCCAAAAACTTTGATTCAGGAAATTGTTGCCGAATATGCCAAATCCGCACCGGCAAAAGTAAGCAAAGTTTTAAAAGATATTTTGGCAACACCTATTTCCCCGGAACTTAAACCGGCAAGCAAAGGTAAAATTACGCAAAAGACGGAATACCTTGTAGGCCCTTACATCTTGCACGATTTCTTTTTATATCACTTTTTAGTCAGTAATTTAGGACCTAGCGATATCTATAAATTTGCAATTTCCACTTTTAAAAATGATTTTAGCAAGGCAACCATTAAACATTGGCTTGAAGTGTTTTTTAGGCGCTTTTTTACGCAACAATTTAAACGTTCCTGCTGCCCCGAAGGGCCAAAGATTTTAGAAGTATCTTTAAGCCCGCGCACAGATTTGCGTTTACCGAGTGACGTTAACGCAAACCTGTGGCTTGAAGAAGTCAAAAAGTTAAAATAATTACTTTACAACTTTAATTATAAAACTGTTGCTGTGGGCGCTAATCTCCGGCGCAAATGCACTTTGTATTACGCTTGCCCCGACATTAAATACACCTTCTGCCGTAGGGCGTAAAATGTATTTAAGTTCATAAGTGCCGACAGGTACATTATCCATAAAGAAATTAGTTTGTGCAAGTTGTAAATCTTCATAACGCGATAAACCGTCCCACGCCCAGCCGGAAAGCAATTTGTCTGTATCAAAAGCGGCAGGTTTGCGGTCTTGAATCATCACAAAACTAAAGTTATGTTCCGCTTTTATAGTTAAACGCACTTGTATTTTGGAACCGACTTTAACTGTTTCATTTTCCTTTAGCAGCCTGACGTTATTACCTTCAATTAAGTAATAATCTTTTGTGATATTTAAAACACCTTTCGGGCTTGCTTCCTGTGGCAAATTGCTGATAATAAGATTGCTTAAAGTAGCAAAACTCGGTAAAGTTTTTTTGGCTTTTTGGCCTTGTTCGTTTGTTGTATTTTGTGTAATTGTTGCTTTTAAACTTTCATTATCTGCCTGTGGCTCATAAACACTAAATACCGTCTTATTTTCTTTAGCAAACGGGCCGAAGTCAAGGCTATAATTTTGCCCGTTCCAGGCAATATCATAGTGTTTATTTTGCCCTAAAACATTCCAGGTTTTTATTGCATCAAGCAAAGCATACACCGCTTTTGCGGCATTGGTGGTACTGCCCCACATCGTCGCTTTTTTATTGAACATTAGCCATTTTATAAGGCCATCAATACGCGGACTATGCGGCTCTATTTCAAGCAACATACGCAAGGCCTCAGCGTGCAAGTTTAAACCATCGTGGAACCATTGCCAAGAGCGTTCTTCCATAGCAAAACTTGTGCCGGTAATATCATTTTCTTTGGCGGTTTCAAAAAGTTTATTAATATACTTTTTGGCTTTTTGCGTATTACCTAAACGATGATTAATTACAGCCATATATACTTGCCCAAGAGGGGAGAATCTTTCTGTATTTTCCTCCACATAATTAACCAAAGTTTGAACTTCTTTACGTGTTTCTTGCACGAGCAAAGTTTTATCAAAAGCACTTATTACATAAGCATAATACATAAGATCAAACGGATATTGTGGTTTTGAAAGATCAAACTTTTTATACTCCTTATGCAGATATTTTAAAGCGTTTTGGGTAACAGCCATCGGCGGTTTAACACCGAAATATGATGCCTGAGCCAAACGGTCTACGACATAAAGCGTCATGTATAAACTGCTTTTGCCACCCTTTATCCAAGTAAAACCGCCGTCTGAATTTTGGTATTTTTTGAGGTCTTCTTCATAATTCTTTTGTTTTTGAGCGACAGTTGTAGAATCAAAGATATTTATTAAACTATTGACCTCGCGCCCGCCTTTTGAAAGATTATACCAAGGGGAAAGTTCCATATCTTTTAGTAAAATTTCAGAGGTTTGATTATTCCACGCCTCTGTTCTGGTTTTGCGCTCAATTTGCTTGGCTGCTTTTTTGAAATCAGGATATTTTGTATAAAGTTGATTAATTATCGCAATCGGCAAATAGCGGTCAATAGTGCCGGTAATTGTTTTAAAAGTTTGCTCACTAAGCAAGGGCATTGCAGATATTACAGGCACTAGCAAGGAAGTATCCAAAGTTAAATGCGCTGCGCTTAAAATTTCACCTCGTTTTATAGGGGCAAGTTCAAAAGTATTTACCCCCTCTTTTAAAGCAATTGTTTTGCTGTTTGGCAGATATTGCAAACTTGTTAAAAGCGGTAAAGTTCTTGTTTCCCCGTCAATCATATTGCCGGAGCGGATAGCTGCGGTAACAGTAATTTCCCCAAGATCTTTGGGGGCGGTGTAGGCCCAAGTTAAAGTTTTTTCTTCCCCTGCTTTTAAGGAAATTTGTTGCGGTTTGAAAGCATTTTCAGCAGTTTCACCGTTTACATTAAGGGTTAAAGAAACTTCGCCCTGCAAAGTTCTTTTGCCATTATTTCTAGCTAGGGTTTTTATGACAATTTTATCATTCTGGCGCAAGAATGTGGGTGTTTCAAGGCGCAAGGTTAATTCTTTACGCGTCTTAAAATTAACTTGTGTTTTGCCGGTTTGCAAAGTTTTGCTGAAAACTATTGCAGCGGCAGTCCACTCAGTTAAACTATCGGGCATCTTGAAAGTAAAGTTTGCTTTACCGTTTTTAAGATCTGCCTTTGGGTTAAAATAAGCAGTCGGTGCAAAATCGGAACGGACTGTGTTTTGTTCCGTAGTAGCTTTTACTCCACCCAATTCTTGCATCGCGGCATTCTTGGCAAGCATCATAGTAGGAGCGGCGGCGGCACTTTCTTCCATAACAGCCATATCCATACTCTCAACGGAACGGGCCATATTCATAGACTTCATACCTGATGCACCGCCTCTTCCGCCGAAGGATGCAGATGCATAATACATACCGCCGTAACTTGATTGCAAGGAACTTGATATATTGCCACTACCGAATTTTTGAGTATAAAATGACGGCAAATTGAAATTGTGTTGTTTGTAATAATCAAGTGCTTTATCATAAACAGTAAGCATAGCACGAGCATTTTGCAAAGGTTTATTATCTATTGTTGCCGTCAAACCGATTTCGGCTTTTTTGCCCGGTTCTAAATTTTCCGGTGCATTGAGTTTCACATCAACATCTTTGCCTAAATAAGGTACTTCTATATTAAGTGTTCCGTCATAACTTACATAATCGTATACACCAAGCCAACGCAAACTTATACCGCCTTGATATTCCGGTAAAATAGGTAAAGTTAAAATTTGCAAAGGTTGATTAGATAATTTTATGCGTTTTACGAAAAAACCGTTTTTATAAATTTCCACATACTTAGGGCCTTTTGCCTTGTTTGCACCAAGTAATATTTTTGCATTTTCACCCACAATATATTTTTTATTCTCCAGTAAAGTTACACTGCCTTCCACAACTAAATTAGGGTTTTTACTATCAAATACAGGGAAGATAAACACTTCGCTTTCATCACCGTACGCGCTTAATTTTGCGCCGTAAAAACCTTCTCTTAAAACAGGTAATTTTTGGGTAATTTCTTCACCGTTAAACTCTATTTCTTTAGTAAAGATAGGTTCTTTGGATAAATCATAATTTTCCTGATAATAAGAAATATTTTTACTGTCTTTAAGTTTTGCTTCAAAAATTTCAAAAGTTGCTTTGCCTTTTTGCGGTTTACCGGCGGCATTTTGCATTTTTAAAGTTAAATTATTTTCCGCATCATTTAAGAAAAATCCCTTGGACTTTTCTATTCCAAAAAAGTATTTTTGATTTGCTACATACAAATTTGTTTCCCCGGAAATTGTATGGCCGTTTGTGCCGGTAACCTCTGCTTTAATTAAATAGCGCGCGGGCAAAATATTTTTTTCTTTTTTCGCTTTTGGTTTAAAAGTTATTTTGAAATTACCGTTTTTATCTGTAAGGATTTCCATAAAGACAGGGGCTTCTTCCTCAAAATTATAATTATTCCATCTGTAACAGCAAGGATAAAAACGTTGTTTATTTATTGTAAATACGACCTTTGCATTTGCTAAAGCCTCTCCGGAATAATATGAGGCTTTACCTTCAATCGTAACATCTTCATTAAAACTATATGGCCTTTCCGGTACGGTTAAATTTAAGGTAAATTCCGGCTGTTTAAATTCTTCTACTTGGAAATTGCCGTAACCGCTACCTTGACTTAGTCTTGCATTTATACTAAAGTTGCCAAGCATTGTATCTTGCGGGACTTTAAAGGTATATGTCGCTTGGCCGAAACTATCAAGTGTTAAAGTATCTTTTGCCACTTCTTTATAAGAGGCATTACGAATTTGAATATTTAATTTTTCTTGCCCCTGATAAGTGAAATGTTTATTATCTTTATTTTCTACGGCATTGACGATAATCTTTACTTCCTCGCCGGGTTTATAAATTGACCTATCTGTATTTATATAGATTGATACAGGATTCGGTTTATTGTAATGCTGAGGATATAAATAGTTAATTAAAGCATAATTATCTTTATATTTCGCAGTAATATTACGCAAACTATCTGTTCTTTTTATATTTACTTGTCCGGCTTGGTTTGTTTGCACTGTATTTAAGTTATCGGCAGAAACACCTGCTGTAAGAGGTTGCCCGTTACGCGCGGAAAGCGTATAAAAATTTATGCTTGTATCTTTATAATTTAAGGTTTGCAAATTATCTGTATTTAAGTAACTTGTAGCCAAAAGTGCTAAATCGGTAATATTAAAATTATAAGAAGAAGGGTAATTTTCGCCCTCATAATTTAAAGTTATGGCATAAAAACCGCGTTCTAAACCAGGCAATTCAAAATTAAAATCTTTGGGGGTATAAAGCTTATCATAAGTTAAATTTTGCGTATAAGTTTCATAAGGTTTAAAGGTTTTAAAATCTCTAACCCCTTTTTGCATTTGCTCTAAAGATAGTTTGTAGAGTTTAAAATTAACTTGTTTTAAATTCTTTGCGTTAAATTTAATCGGCAATGCCGTATTTGGTTTATAGTTGGACGGAATATCACTTATTATATTGGCACTTGGCCTTTCAAGATCCTTTTTTAATAAAACACATTCATTATTTTTTATTTCAAAAGGAGTGCAATATTCGGCGAGTTTATGAGCTTCATAAAATTGTTCCACCTGTTGATAAGAATATGCACCTTGTAATGCTGCAGTATATTTGCCGCGCACGGTTTTTGCTTCAAAAAAGTATTTTTTAAATTGTCCACTATAGTTTTTGTTTTGGCCGGAAATTGCCGCCAAAAGTTTGGCGATATCTGCCACCTTTTCTTTTTTAGGATCAGATTGTTTGTAATTCTCTTGTTTTGATATTTCTGTATTGATATAACGTATATGCCAATACTCCCTAATACTATCGCGGTTTTTACCGCCTAATTTATAAGACTCTTCCAAAATTTTAGCTTCCGTTTCTATTTGCCTATTTATAAAGGTGTTTACCAATGCGTCATATAAACTTTCAGGCTCAACTTCAAAATATTCCCAACCGAGATACTGCCTGTTTTCCTGATAAGGCATATTAACAAGTGTAGAGCGTAAATTCCAAAGGTCTTTATAAGATTCTTTTATGACATCTTGTTTTTGTTTATTGGTAAATTTTGTTGGGTCGGTTTCGCTTTCTATAAGTTTATTTGCTCTGTACGGGGTGCTTTCAAGCGCTTTGATTTTTGCAAGATAATAAAGTGCTCTTTCTTCTTTATTAGAGGGCACTTTTACGGAGTATATTAAAGTAAGTGCTGCATCATATTTTGCCTGATTGATTAAAGTTATAGTTTTTTCAATATCATTTTGCTTGGTTTGTTCGTTTTGCTTATTTTGCGCAGAAACAGGTGCAGCAAAAAGAATTAAAGTTAAAAAGTAAAATAAAAATTTTTTCATACTACCTCCGAGATACAAACGTATATTTTTATTTTACTATTTTTAAGTTTTTGTGTAAACGAAATACCCTCGGTAATTTGCCGAGGGTATTAAATTAAGAAGAACAAGAATTACTTATAAACGTTGTAGTCAATGTCTTGGAAGATATTGTCTTTCCACTCAAGTTCCTTTAAATAATTCTCGTCAATGCGGTTGCCTATAATCATCTCATAAAGCGCGGTAAAGCGTTTTACATGGTCCTTAGTGCGTTTTGTGGAATATTCTTTTGCAGTTCCCACCGTCATTAAAAATGCCCAGTCTGATGACTGCATTAAAACAAGTTCCCTTGCACATTGGTTTAAGGCACGCCCTAAAACGCCGTTGGCATTTGGGAAGCGGTTTGCAAGTTCAATCATACGTTCGGCCGCTTTAATAAGATGGCGGTAAATCCAATCATTTCCGCTGTTAAGCCAGACATCATTGTAGCCTTTATCGCCCCAAGAAGATGGTGAAGGCTGCACAACTTGGTTAACAGGGTATTTTTCAAGATATTCAAAAGGTGTAATTAACTTGATATCTTTTTGGTCATAATAGATTTTTTTGAATAAAAATTCCAAGAAATCTATACCTTCATACCACCAATGTCCGTAGAGTTCCGCGTCGTACATTGAAACGACCAAAGGTTTGCGGTCCGTTATAACGCTTGATAAATATTCCACTTGTTTTTGGCGGTTGAACATAAAGTTCCCGGCATGGCTTGCGGCGACATCCAAAGCATCACTTGGGTAATAAGGTTGCTTTTGGTTTAAGGCAACTTTACCGGTAATTTTATAGTATTTCATACCGATATTTCTTCTTACGCCATCACTATGCAAATAGTTTTTGACATAATCATAATCAAGGTCATAACCGAGATCGCGGTAAAATTCGCGGTAACGCGGGTCACCGGGGTAACCGCTTTCGGCACTCCAAACCTGTTGGGCAGATTCCATATCACGCGCAAAAGCCGCAACACCTTGCGGTGTGTAAACCGGTGCATAAATACCGTATTTGGGGCGCGGAACACCGTGCATTACGCCGTGTGATTCCATAAAGAAGAACCTAATGCCTTCTTCTTTTAAATACTTATCTACACCGTAGTTATAAGCACACTCGGCAAGCCAAATACCGCGTGGGGAACGCCCAAAATGTTTGCGATAATTATTTGCCGCAATTTTAATTTGCGCTTTTATGCTTTGCTCTTGCACCTGCAAAGGCAAATAACCGTGTGTGGCGCAGCAGGTGATAATTTCAAGTTTACCCATATTTTGGAATTTTTTAAAGCCTTCCAAAATGCGGCCGTGATAATAATTTTCAAAAAGTTCGCGGTACCTGTGGAATTTATCGTGGTACATTTTGGCGACGTATGCAAATTCCGTATTTTTTGTACGCTCAAGTTCCTTTTCGGAAAGTTCAATTCTTTGGTTTAAATAATGTCTAAAACGTTGGGTAAGAAGTTCATCTGCCATCATTTCGCAAAGCGGCGGTGTAAGGGACATTGTTACCCTAAAATCTACCCCTTGTGCAGTCAAATTTTCATAGACATTTAAAAGCGGTAAATAAGTTTCCACCATTGCCTCAAAGAACCAATCTTCTTCAAGAAAATCAGGATATTCCGGGTGGCGGATAAACGGCAAATGGGCGTGCAAAACCAGTGAGAGATAACCCTTTTCCTGCTCCATTAGGCCTCCTCGCGTTTTGCTTTAATGGTAATAAATCTTTGCTTTTCTTCTTTAGTTTTATGCTGGGCTTTGATAGGCATATCAACAACTTGCCCCGCATTTAAAGGAAAGCGGAAAGAGAAACTGCCGTCATCATTTAGGCTGATTTTTTCCCCTTTAATATAGACGTCTGCATTTTTGCTTGCTTGGCCGTAGATTATGATTTCGCAAGCGGCTTTAAGCCAAATATCTTCGTCAGTTTGCGGTTTATGGAAAACGTGTGAACTCCAAGACGAAATATGTGAAGATGGATTGGTATCACGCCCGATTTCAAAGGCTTTCCAGCGTTGTGCAAAGATATGCTGCAACCTTTCACTTGCACCGGTACCGAACATATCTGCACCGGACATTTTCAAAATCTTTTCATATTCGCCCTCAACCATCATCCATTTTTCGTCAATTACGTTGGAAATTTGGCCTGTCGGCACAGTGGTTTTATTGGAGCGAGTTAAAATAATGAATTCCCCACTTGGTAAAATTGCACCGATATCGCAAATATAAGTGCGCCCGCTGGGTACTTGCAAATACCAACTTCTTGCATCTAAGACGACGGGGACATCAAAATAATTGTTGGCATTTGTACCGTCAAAATCTTTATCGGTTATGTCATACACGCGGATAACCATACGTGCATTATCAAAGACATTTTGCCCCTTTTTGTCTTTAATTTGTTCAAAAGTTTCGTTTACGATTTCCCAAAAAAGGAACATCCAATTTGGGTCTTTAGGAAGTAAAAAACTTTCAGTTTTGCCATAACTTTGAGGCAAATCATATTGCGCTTCACGCGCGGCGGCCGTATCAATTTTAATTACGGCTGCAGACGATAATTTTTCGTCCATAACTCCTCCTTAATTATTCGGTAATAACCCCAATTTTATCATTTCATCTAAGTCAGGTTTAACAAGATTTTGTGAAATCTGAATAGATTTTGCCGCTGCATCAATATCTTTTAAACCGTTCCCCCCAACTACTATAGCAACGGTTTCATCCTTCTTAATTGCGCCTTGCGCTACCATCTTTTTAAGCCCGGCGTAAACTGCGGCACCGCCAGGTTCTGCAAAAACACTTGAAGCACGTGCAAGTTCAGGTATTGCGGCAATAATTTCCGCATCACTTACGGTAACTGCACTACCTTCAGATTCTTTTAAAGCCTGCAAGGCCAAAAAGCCATCGCGCGGAACATTTACGGAAATACTATCAGCAATAGTATTAGCTGTAACAGGCTCTATTTTACCGTCGTTAAACCACGCTTTCGTTACAGCGGAACTGCCCTCAGCCTGAACAGCAACCATTTGCGGCATTTTGTCAATAATACCCAGTTTATTAAAATCTTGAAAGCCGCGCCACATACCGCTTAAAATCGTACCGTCACCGACGGCAACTAAAACTTTATCAGGTGCTTCCCATTGAAGTTGCTCACAGATTTCAAAAGCACAGGTTTTTTTACCTTCCCTTGCATAGGGATTAAAACCTGCCGCACGGTTATACCAATTAAAACGCTCGGTCGCTTTGCGGCAAATTTCAAAAGCGTCGTCGTAAGTGCCATCAATTCTGATAACATTTGCACCGTAAATATAAAGCTGAACAAGCTTTGGTTCCGGTGTATTTTTAGGTGCAAAAATTACGGTGTTTAAATTTATACCTGCGGTAATACAGGCAAGAGAGTCACTTGCATTCCCGCTTGAGGCGTCCGTAATAACTTTTGCATCAACTTCCAAAGCGCGCGCGACTGCCACGGCACTGCCGCGGTCTTTAATTGAACCTGTTGGGTTTCTGCCTTCATCTTTAATAAATAGTTTACGTATACCTAATTTTTCGGCGAGTTCATCTGCCCTATAAAGTGGTGTCCAACCGACTTGTACCGGTGGTAATTCATCATGGTCATCAATAGGTAGCAAATCTAAATAACGCCAAATATTATATGAATGATTGTTTTCAAGAACATCATAATCAAAACGTTTTTTGATTAATTTATAGTCGTAATTTATGGCAAGTGGCCCACCGCAAGCGGTACATACATAGTCTGACTCACGTGTTTTATGTTCCTTGCCGCAAATAGCGCATTGGAGGTTCAATATCTTTTTCATACATATATTTTAACATTTTTGAAAGACTTTTTGGGTAATATGGGATTTGGCCTTTATTTACTCTTCCTCTCAATATGGTATAATATAAATATATTCGGGCGTGTAGCTCAGTTGGGAGAGCGCCTCGTTCGCAACGAGGAGGTCGTCGGTTCGATCCCGATCACGTCCACAAATTTATAATAAACCCCCGTAAATATACGGGGGTTTATAGTTTAATATATGTCCTGACAGTTGATTATTGGGCAGATTTTTCAGGCAATTTAGCTGCTGTTTGTACTTGTTTGGCCTTTTTTTCCGCTTTAAGTTTAGCTTTGGCAACAGCTTTATCTAATGAATTTATACTTTTTTGTGCTTTAACTGCCATTTTGCTTTGCGGACGGTTTAAAATAACTTTATTGTATTTGTCCTTTGCCTTTTCGATCTCGCCGAACTTTTCCGTTAATTCAGCTGAACGATACAATGCTTCAACACCGTTTTCTGTGTTAGGAAAGTGAACGGCAATCTCTTCCCAAACATCCCTTTCGGCATAATTATCTTTCAATTTCTTGGCTTGGATTTGTGCTTCTTTTTGTTTAGCTTCGACATAATATTGTTCATCAGCGGGCATAAGTTCCGCTGCAGCTTTTAAAGTTTCCACCGCGGAATTATAATTCTTTAAGTTCTTTTCCTGCACTTCAGCTTTGAACATTAAAGCATTATAGGCTTCAAGTTTTTGACCGTCTTTTAAATAACCCGTATAGGCATTTTGGGCATTTTCTATAGCGGAATCATAATTCTTTTCGCTGGCTTCAAGCAAAGCCAGGTGTTTATGAGTAGTAGGTATTTCCACAGAATTCGGGAAATCTTTCAAAACCTGGCTATAATAATTTTTAGCCTTCTCATAATCTTTAAGTTCGCTTGCATAAATATCGCCTTTCATGCGAAGGGAAGCCGCTTTATATTTGGTTGAAGGGTAAATTTTCCACACTTTATCATACTTTGACAAGGCTGCCAAATATTCCCCATTATTTCTATAGGAATCACCTAGTAAAAGTTCAATTTTATCCTTATTTTCATACCCAGGGAAACGGGCAAAAAACATGGAATAATCTTTAAGTAAATGCTCTTGTGAATCTTTAAGGCCTAATTTGTTTGCAGCGGTAAAAAACATATTTAAGCGATCTTCCGTTGCTTGGGGCAAATTCTTAGTTGTAAGTGCTTGCATAAGCTCAATTTGCTGTTTGTTCGGGAATTCCGCCACGATTTTATTTACTAAATCTTTGGGTAATTTTTTTGTAGGGAATTCATAAACATATTTTAAAATTGTCAAATAAGCAGGTGTATATTCTTTATTTAAGTATTCCACTTTTGCTTTATAGAGCATAGCATCAGGTGCTGAAGGTAAAGAATAATTACGTTCAAGCCAGGAATTTAAGTCCCATTCAAGTGACGGAAGTTGCTTTTTATCAGCATTATTGACTTCGTTTTTATAGAACTCAAGTTCCTTTTCCGCACTTTGCGCAAAAAGAGGTGCAAGACAAAATAAAATTATTGCTACGGTTATAAGTTTTTTCATAATTTACCTGTAATTTGTAAACTGAAGTTCAAGGCCGAAATCTTTGCCCCTTAAAAGTGCAATAGTATTTTGCAAGGCATCTTTAGATGCACTTGAAACGCGTAGTTGTTCGCCTTGAATACTTGCATTGACCTTTAGTTTACTCTCCTTAATAATTTTGACGATTTCTTTAGCTTTATCAGCTGGGATACCTTGCTGGATTTTGACTTCCTGCTTGGCACTTCCGCCGAGACCGGATTCTATTTTTTGCGGAATAAAATTCTTTAAAGCAATACCGCGTTTTGAAAGGCGCGTAAGTAAAATGTCATATAAGGCTTTGACCTTATACTCATCTTTACAGGAAAGTTTTAATTTATTTTCCTTAGACATGAGTTCAAGCGTGGGGTTTGCGTCCTTAAAATCATAGCGGTTTGAAACCTCTTTTTTTGCGATGTTTATTGCTTCCTCAACGATATTTAAATCTACTTTGGATACGACATCAAAAGAAAAATCTGCCATAATATCCTCCTATACCTAGATTATAATATTTTTACACTTACTGCACAAATAAAAACTGCCGCAAATTAGAATATTGCCACCTAATTTTTTGAAATTTATTGATTTAGGGGTTGGGTAGATTTCGGCATTTTTAAAATATTTTTTAAGTTCTTTTGCAGGTACGGCATTTTGGCTGGCTTCGGTTACAATTATATTTTTAAAAAGCGGGTTTAAAATTTTAGACATTGTTTTATAGTCTTTATCGACAGAGCAAGCAAAAATTAAAGTGTTTTCTTTTTTATAGTAAGGCGAATTTTTGTAAATTTTTGCAAGTTCTTTTATGGCGTCTGGGTTATGTGCGCCGTCTTTAATAATATATTTTCCCCCTCTTTTAATCACTTCAAAACGGCAGGGTAAATTTAAATCTAAAGTTTTCTTTTTAAGACCTAAAATATGCAAAGCACTTAAGACAATATTTTGATTTTCTTTTAATTTTGTATTTTCTTTTTTAACGGCGAAAAGTGGTGCTTTATTTTTTGCGGAAATACTTTTTATTTCCTCTTGTGCCAATAGAGGTAAAACACCTGTTATGCAAGGAATTTTCGGCTTTATTACACCGGCCTTTTCATAAGCAATTTGTTTTAAAGTGTTGCCCAAAATTTGCGTGTGTTCCAAAGAAACGGAAGTGATTATACTCAGGCAAGGTTTAATAATATTTGTGCTGTCTTTACGCGCACCGATACCGCATTCTATGACGGCAAAATCAACTTTTTTATCTTTAAAATAAAGCAAGGCAAGCAAAGTCAAAATTTCAAAAAATTTAAGTTTTACCGTTTCTTTTTTCAAAACTTTTGAGAGGTATAAAGCAAAATCTTTCTTGCTTATTTTTTTGCCGTTAATTTGCACGCGCTCACAAATATCGGTAATGTGCGGAGAGGTAAATAAACCTGTTTTAAAACCGTTTAATTTTAAGTTTTTAGCAAGCAAAAAACAAACTGTTCCTTTGCCGTTACTGCCGCTTATATGCACGGTTTTATAAGCCAAATTTTTTAGGCCAAGCGCATCAGCGGTCTTCTTAACTTCCGCTAAATTATTTTTTTTATTTCCGTGCCCGCGCGCTTCAAGCAAAGCAAGGGACTCTCTAAAATTCATATTAAATTTGTACGGGATTATAGCGTTTGATTTTTGCACCGAGCGCAGTTAGTTTTTGCTCAAATTCCTCATAACCGCGGTCAATATGGTAAACGCGCTCAACGCAACTTTGCCCTTTTGCCGCCAAAGCCGCAAGAACTAATGCCGCGCCACCGCGTAAATCGGAAGACATAACTGTTGCAGGGGTAAGTTTTGCAACACCCGTAACTTTGGCAACATTTTTTTCAATAATAATATTTGCACCCATGCGGACAAGTTCCGGTGCATGCATAAAACGGTTTTCAAAAATATCTTCACTTACTTCAGTACTGCCTTTTGCTAAAGTCATTAAAGCAAGCCAGGGGGCCTGCAAATCCGTCGCAAAACCCGGGAAAGGTGCTGTTTTAATATTTACGGGTTTAATTGTTTTTGGGGCTTTTATTTTTACCCAGTCTTTACCTGTTGTGATTTTGGCACCGGCTTCCTGCAAATATTCAAGCAAAATTTCATTATCTTCCGGTACGCAATTTTTGATGGTAATTTCACCACCTGTTATTGCGCCGGCAATTAAGAAAGTGCCTGTTTGTATGCGGTCCGCACAAACGGTGTGGTGCATACCTTTTAACTTTTCTACGCCGTCAACAATAAGACGGCCTTGCTGGTCCATGCAAATTTTTGCACCCATGGTTTTAAGGGCATTAATAAGGTCAAAGACTTCAGGCTCACGTGCAATATTTTCAAAAATAGTTTTACCTTTAATTAAACTTGCGCACATTAAAAGATTTTGCGTTGCACCGACGCTTGGGAAACTTAAAATAATTTTTGTAGGTGCAAGTTTTTTGGCTTTTAATACGATATTCCCTTCATTTAAAATTACTTTTGCGCCGAGTTTTGTAAAACCTTTTAAGTGTATATCAACCGGCCTTACGCCGATAGCGCAACCGCCCGGGAGAGCAATTTCCGCATGTTTTTTACGTGCAAGCAGCGGCCCTGCAACCCAGAAACTTGCACGCATTTGCTTGACTAAATCATAAGGAAGTTTTACTTTTAAAGCGGTTTGTTTTGTTATCGTGCAAGTGCCGTTTTCAAAAGAAACTTTTTTACCAAGTGCTTCCAAAATTTTTATTGTTGTATTGATGTCGCGCAATTTTGGGACGCGTTTTATTATGCATTTTTCGTCTGTTAAAAGTGTTGCGATTAAAATCGGTAATGCGGCATTTTTTGATCCGCCTATTTCCACTGTTCCTTTTAATTTCCTGCCACCGTTAATGATAAATTGATCCATTTTAAATCTCCTTTATATATGCAAAAATATAGCGTTCTAAACCTGCCAAATCGCGTTCTAAAATAAAATCACTCCAAATATCTCTACTAAAAAATTGTAGCACTTTTTGACCTTCTTTATCGCCTATTTCCAAAGCAAGCATGCCGCCGGGTGCTAAAAATTTCGGTGCTGCTTTAATAATTTTTTTAATAATTTCAGTACCCTCTTTGCCGCCGATTTGGGCAAGGCGCGGCTCTTGTTTCACTTCGGGCGAAAGGGTTTTTATATCGTCTTCTTTAATATATGGGGGGTTGCTGATTATAAGGTCAAAACTCCCGGTCAAATTACTAAACAAATCGCATTCAATAAAATTTATTTTTGCTTTGTGCGTTGCGGCATTTTGCTTGGCAACTTGCAAAGCAGGGGCGGAAATATCGCTGCAAGTTACTTGCGCACGCGGATAATTTAAAGCCAAACTTATGCCGATACACCCGGAACCCGTACACAAATCTAAAATATTTTTCGGCGCAATTTTTGATACACTTTTAAGTTTGTTTTGTGTTTTTAAAATAAGTTCCTCAGTTTCCGGGCGCGGTATTAAAACGCGGTTATCTACATAAAATTTGCGGCCTAAAAAATCAGCAGAATTAAAAATATATTCAAGCGGAAGGCCGGCAATTTTTTGTTTGATAACGGTATTTAAAATTTCCTCTTTTTCCTTCGGAAAAACGCTATTGCCAAAGGCAAAAATTTCAGTACGGCTTTTATTAAGTAAAGTGCAAATAATAAACTCCGCATTGGCGGCAGGTTCTGCAACACCGGCGGAGTTTAAAATATTTGTTACACTAAAAACAACTTGTTTAACGGTTTTCATTATAAAGCAAGGTTTTTAAGTTTCTCTTCTGTTCTTTTTTTACGGAGAAGTTCCAAAATATTTTCAATATTACCTTCCATAATTTCAGCGATATTATAAAAGTTTTCGTTTAAACGATGGTCAGTAACACGGCTCTGCGGGAAATTGTAAGTGCGTATTTTTTCGGAGCGGTCCCCTGTTCCCACTTGTGCTTTACGTGCGTCGTAAATTTCCTTATTTTGTTTTTCTTCTTCCATCTGATAAAGTTTTGCTTTTAACATGCTTAAAGCCTTTTCGCGGTTTGCGTTTTGATGGCGTTCTTCACGGCAGCTAACTACGATGCCGGTAGGTTTATGAATCAAACGAACAGCTGTTTCTACTTTATTAACATTTTGACCGCCTGCGCCGCCGGAACGGCATGTTTCCATTTCAATATCAGCAGGGTTGAGTTGAATATCAATATCTTGCGCTTCGGGCATAATTGCAACTGTTACGGTTGAAGTATGCACGCGTCCGGAAGTTTCAGTATCAGGCACGCGCTGAACGCGGTGGGTACCGGCTTCATCACGGAGCCAAGAATAAGCACCCTCACCTTTAATAAACATACTTGCATATTTGCAACCGTGCAAACCGGTTGGGGTATATTCCAAAAGTTCGGTTTTCCAACCTTTATTTTGGGCAAAATGCTGGTAAACGCGCAAAAGTTCCGCAGCAAAAAGGGCACTTTCTTCCCCCCCCGCACCGGGGCGTATTTCAAGGTAAATATTTTTTGAGTCTTTCGGATCTGGAGGAATAACAAGTAAGCGGAGTTCTTTCATAATTTCAGCAGGTTTATTTTCAAGCTCTGCAAGTTCAGCGGCTGCAAGGGCAACCATGTCTTTATCTGAACCGTCAGCAATAATTTCTTTATCGCCTGCTATAGCTTTTTCAACCTGCTCAAGTTCCTGGGCTTTTTCTATAATGGGTGCAAGGAAAGCATGGCGTTTTGTTTTTTCCTTAAATACTTCAGGCGCAACATTGCCGGATGCAAGTTCGCGTTCAATTTCTTCAAACTCTTTTTTATACTTTGAAATATCCATATATTACCTATATAAAACAAACAGACCTCCGTAAAAGAGGCCTGTTGTTTGCTTTTAAAAAGTTATTTTGCGTCTTTTTTTGCTTCTTTTTTAGCAGTGGCTTTCTTTTTGGTTGCAGCAAGTTTAACAGGTGCTGTGGAAAGACCGATTTTCTTGACTGCTCTTTTTGCTTTTGCTTTAACTTCGGTTTTCGGTTTCCTTGCAACCGTTTTACCTTTAGTTGCGGCAAATTTTTTGTTAAATTTCTCAACACGGCCTTCTGTATCTAACATTTTTTGTTTGCCGGTAAAGAAAGGATGGCAAGCAGAGCAAATATCGAGTTTTACTGCTTTCATCGTAGAGCGTGTTTTAAATTTTGCACCACAGGCGCAAGTTACTTCAACAACTTCGTATTTAGGATGTATATTTTCTTTCATTATAGTTAACCTCAAATAGATTAGTTATATTATAGCAAATTTTTAGCAAATTTGTTTAGAACAGGGTTTTATCCCCTTATTTGCTATAATATTTGTGATACTTTTAAAACTGATGCGTATACCTATTGAAGCAAGGTACTTATGAACTTTGAGGAAACTTATAAAACATATTTTAAGCGTATATTTGCTTATGTCTGTTCAAGGACAGGCAATGAAACAACGGCAGAGGATATTTCCTTAAACATTTGGCAAAAGGTGTTGGAAAAATTTTCCTCTTACGACGAAAGTAAAGGCAATATTGAACAATGGCTCTTTACTATCGCAAGAAATGAAGTTAACAGCCACTTTAGATTATACTTTATAAAAAACTTCTTTTCTTTAACAGGCAAAGAGGAATTACATCCGCAACAGGAAACACAGCCGCTTGAAAACCTTGCCGAGGATGAGGACAAAAAACTCCTCTTCAAATGCCTGCAAGACCTGAGCAAAAAGGAAAGGGATTTGATAAGTTTAAAATTCTTTTCCTCTTTAAATAACAGGGAAATTGCAAAAGTGTCGGGGTTAAGTGAAAGTAATGTCGGCACTATATTAAAGAGAAGTTTAGATAAAATAAGGTTAAAAATGGAGAATTTATGAGATTAACAGACGAAGAAATTAAAAACAAATTTTCCGCTTTAGATTTTGATAAACAAAATATAAAGCAAAACCGTATTTATTCTAAACTTGCTTTTAATCAAGAAGAAAGGAGATATGGTATGAAAAAATTAATTTATGCACTAGGAACTGTGTGCGTCGTCGGGCTTTTACTTGTTCCTCTGTTTATGAAGAAACACGAACCGCAAGTTAAAACCCCGAATCAATTAAGCACAACAGAAAGCAAACCCGAAGTAACAAAACCGGAAATCAAAAAACCTGTTTTTGTTAAAGAAGATGAAGAAAATGACGATTTGGCTTCTGAACCCCTCCCGTCGACAGCTGGCTTGGAAAGAAACCCTTTCTTTTCCAAAGATGAAGCCTATATGAGAGAAGAGGAAATGGCAAGAATGGAAATGGAAAAACGGGCTATGGAAAGTGCCAGGCCTGCTGCTACCGCTAATATGAGCAGAAGTGTAAGATATGCCGCTTATGACGGTGCTGCTATGTCAGATCTTTCTTTTAGGGCAGGTGCTGCCGGTTCCGCCGGTCCATATTATAGTAAAGGTAGATCTATGCTTGGCGGTGCTTATTATGTTGGCCCAAGTTACTCTTACTCTGCCGACTATAATGCAATGAACGCGGAAAGTTATAAACCTTTTGAAGGCAATACTTTCAAATTTGTAAGTGAAGAACCGCTTTCAACTTTCTCGGCTGATGTTGATACTGCTTCCTATAATATAGCGCGCCGCGATATCGAAAGGGGCGTTAAACCCAATAAAGATGCAGTAAGAACTGAAGAATTTATTAATTACTTTACTTATGATTATCAAGCGCCGAAAGCAAGCAGTAAAGACCCTGTAAATATCATTACCGAACTTACCGATTCCCCGTGGACTGAAGATTTGCAAGTTGTCAAAATCGGCGTTAAGGCAAAAGATATTGACAGTGAAAAACTTCCTGCTTCAAACTTGGTATTTTTGATTGACGTTTCCGGCTCAATGGCTGGTTCAAACCGCTTGCCCTTGATCAAAACCGCTTTTGCTATGCTTGTTGAAAAATTACGCCCGCAAGACAAAGTTTCCATAGTAACTTATGCAAGCGGAACAAATGTTGTTTTAGATGGCGTTTCCTTAGAAGATGAAGACGGCAAACAACGCATAATATCTGCTATGGAAGGTTTAGTGGCACGCGGTGGAACAAATGGTTCTGAAGGTTTGAATATGGCTTATCAAGTCGCCAAATCACACTTTATTAAAGGCGGGAATAACCGCATAATTTTAGCAACAGACGGCGATTTTAATATCGGTAACACCTCACTTGGCGGGCTTGAAAAACAAATAACCGATGCAAAAGAAAGCGGTGTATTTTTAAGCGTGCTTGGTTTTGGTATGGGTAATTATAAAGACGATAGAGTACAAATACTTGCCAACAAAGGTAACGGAAACTATGCCTATATCAATGACTTGTTTGAAGCCAAAAAAGCACTTGTTAAGGACTTTGGCTCAACTTTATTTACCGTTGCAAAAGATGTTAAATTCCAAGTTGAATTTAACCCGGCAAAAGTGCAGGCTTACCGCTTAATCGGTTATGAAAAACGCAAATTAAATAACCGCGATTTTAATGATGACACTAAAGATGCGGCCGAACTCGGTGCTGGGCATACGGTAACGGTTTTATATGAAATTGTTCCTACCGGTGTAAAATTGCCCGACGGTATGGCAGATATTGATGAACTTAAATACAGTGTTAAAGCCACCCCGCAAGCCTCAAAAAGTGATGAGATGCTTACAGTCAAACTCCGCTACAAAGAACCGGATGGCGATACAAGCAAATTAATGAGCAAAGTATTAAAAGCAAAAGATTACAAAGCCTTTGAAAAGACTTCTGATGATACACGTTTTGCTTTAAGCGTTGCGGCTTTTGCGGAACTTTTAAAAGACGGCAGATATTCAAAAGAAACTGACCTTGAAAAAGTCATACAAACAGCACGTAAAGCCAAAGGTGAAGATGATGATGGTTACAGGGCAGACTTTGTTAAAATCATGTCCTTATATCAGGCTTTACCGAAAGGAACCGGACGGGTAGCAAATGTACATGGTGAAGATATTGTTACACCTATTCAAGTAGTAACCACTCGACGCCCTTGCAGAGGCTGTGATCGTTATGAACCGACATATCCAAGAAAAGTAACTACTGTTTGCACAAATTCTGTAACTGTTCCGGCTTCGGCACAAGCAACTGATATAAGTTATGAGCAAGCAAAGGCAGACTTTGATAAACTTGCAGGGATAGTGGATAAATTAGCCACATCTGCGGAAAGATACTATAAAAGAAACAACAAGTTACCACTATACTTTACCGAACTTGATACTTGCTTTAACGGCAATGTAACTTTCGAAGATATAAATCCTAGTTGGAATTATAAATATTTTGACGGTTTCCCAAACAGAGGTCAAAATTTATTGATGAATGATAAAGGTTCTTATTATGCAACAAATCAACACAACACATACGGATTTGTATCCTCTCATGCAAATAGAGAGGAGGCCGGCAAACATTTCTGTAAGGCGGTCACCACAGATTCCGTAGCAAATAAAGTATGCCAAAAAGTTTCCGGCAAAAAGAACCCTGATACTACTAATGTCAGTTATGCACCTTCATCTTACGGTATTTTAGCAAATACGTATCATGAAAGAGGGCCGGCTAAAGTAATAGCAACTTATTTTTGGTAATTTACATAATATAAAAGGAGATAAAATTATGAAAAAGAAATTATTATTAAGTTTATTAGTTTTAGGTTTCCCGCTTTTAGTAATTGCACAAGATACAACAACTGCTACAAAAGCGACAGGGCAGGCTTTACCCGTAAAAAAAGTTTCATTTACCGCCGGTAATACAAAAAGTCCTTTTATTTCTAAGGAAGAAGCTGAAGCAATAGAATTAAAGAGAAAAGCAGATGAAGAAGCAAAAAAACAAGCACTCATAAAAGCACAAGAGGAATGGAAAAAAAAGCAAGCAGACATATTGCGTAAAAAAATATTATGTGATGAAACGAAACGCCACCCTGCAAGAGCGGTTGAAAAAAGTATACACCTAGATGGTATTATTGGCGCTAACGCAATAATTAATGGTATAACTATGACCAAAGGAAGTAAATTTGTTGTTCCCGTTAAACTTGCTGCTGATTTAGAGGGTTGTGATTTTAATTTTAATCCAGATAAGTTTAAAATAAAAGTCGTATCTGTTATGGAAGACTCAGTATGGCTTGTTTATAAAGGTGAACGCTTCCAAGTTAAATTACCTTTGATTGAGTAATATGATACTTAAATGAAACCGGCGGTTTTAGACCGCCGGTTTTTTATTTAAATTTGCCCCAGAAAATTTGCTCGGGCTCAAGTTTAAAACCCGTTTTTTCTTTAACTATTTTTTGGACTTCTTTGATAAGATTATAAATATCTTGTGCAGTTGCATTTTGATAATTGATTATAAAGCCGGCGTGTTTAGTGGAAACTTGCGCACCACCGATACTTAAACCGCGCAGGCCACAATCATCAATAAGTTTACTTGCATAAGCGCCAACCGGCCTTTTAAATACACTTCCGGCAGATGGATACTCTAGAGGTTGTTTTGCTGCGCGGCTTTGCAAAATTTCTTCGCGGCGGGCTTTTAAAATTTCTTTTTCCCCCTCATCTAAAAGCCAAGTGGCAGAAAGTATTATGCAACCTTCAATACCCCAAACTTTGCGGTATTCATATTTAACATCTTCTTTCTTAAATTCTTTAATTTCACCTTTCGGGTTTATAACTAGGAAAGATGCAAGTTTATCAAAAGTTTCCGCCTTAAAAGCGCCGGCATTCATAAACACCGCACCGCCTACACTGCCGGGGATACCGCTTAAATTCTCAAGCCCTGCAAGGCCGGAATTAATGCTTTCGCGAACCACTTCATCGAGTGCAGTTCCTGAAAGAGCAGTAACTTTTTGACCATCAACCTCAACACCTTTAAAATTCTTTAAACAACAAGTTACGCCGGGTAAACCAAGATCGCTAACCAAAATATTTGAGCCAAGACCAAGCACCCTAAAAGGCAACTTTTTTGTTTTACAAAAATCTACTAATTTTACGATTTGTTCTTTGGTTTCAGGTAAAGCCAAGACTTCGGCAACACCGCCCACTCTGTAAGTGGTATATAAGGAAAGTTCCGCTTCAAAAATAAAAGGAATATCTTTTAAATTTTTCAAAAAAGCATTTGAGTTCATTAAAGATATTATATAAAATAAAGAAAAGGAGCGCTTTATGATACATGAAAATGCCGGTAAATTACCAACAGAAAAAATAGATTTAGCCGCTTTAGAAAATGCTTTTTATAATGCACAAAACCCAAAACCTGTGAAGTTTGGAACATCAGGCCACCGTGGGCAACTCGGTGATGGTTTTTGCAAAATGCACGCGTTGAGTATTGCGCAAGCCGTTGCAAAAATGCACAAGAAAGATAATATAACAGGCAAAATTTTAGTTGGCGGCGACACGCGCTTAATGAGCAAAAAAACCGCAGAACTTTGCGCTCAAGTTTTGACTGCGAACGGGTTTAAGGTAATTTTACCATCTATCCCTGTACCGACACCGGTATTTTCTTTTGAAATTTTATCAAAGCGCGCTTGTGCCTGTTTAAACGGCACGGCATCACATAATCCACCGCAAGATATGGGGCTTAAATATAACGGTGCAAACGGCGGTCCTGCTTCAAGTGAAATTACAAGCCGTATTGAAAAAGATGCAAATTATTTTTTAAATCACCCACAGGAAATTAAACAAATTACTTTAGAAGAAGCCAAACAAAAAGGTTTGCTTGAAGACGCCGATATTATAATGCCGTACGTTAAAGCGCTCGGTAAAAAAATTGATTTTAAAATTATAAAAGATGCAAAAGTTAAAACTGCAATTCACCCGATGGGCGGTACAACTTTGCCTTTTTGGCAAGCAATCAAAAAAGAATATAAACTTGATAATTTGGATATTGTCAGCCATGATATTAACCCAAGTTTTGATTTTATTCCGCTTGATCACGACGGTAAAACGCGTATGGACCCATCATCACCATACCCGATGTCGCCTTTACTCAAGTTAGTGGAAAATGCCTATCAATTTGCCGGCGCTTGTGACCCGGACGGAGACCGCTTTGGATCAGCCACGCAAAAGGGTGGGCTCATTGTTCCGAACCACGCACTTTGTGTTATGGCAGATTACTTAATTAAGAAACAAAAAGATTTAACGGGCAAACAAATCGGCCGCACACTTGGAACGACAATGCTCTTAGATAAAATTGCCGCAGCAAACAAAATAACCATTGACGAAGTAAACGTAGGTTTTAAATATTTTGTTAAAGGTTTAACGGATGGTAAATATGTTTTAGCAGGCGAAGAAAGTGCCGGAATGTCCGTTTCAAATTGGACCACTGAAAAAGACGGTATGTTTGCCGTTTGTTTGCTGCTTGAAATTATGAGTGCAACAGGGCAAGATATTGCGGGCCTTTATAAGCAACTTACTTTAATTTACGGTGAGCCTAGTTATACCCGTATTGATAATACAGTAACCGAAGAAAGCAAAGAGCGGTTTTCCAAATATTCCGCAGAAAGTTTTAAAGATTTGCAAACACTTGCCGGTGAAAAAGTTTTAAAAATACGCGCAACCGACGGTATAAAAATTTATTTAGAAAACTCTTGGGTACTTGCCCGAAAGTCCGGCACAGAGCCGATTATTAAACTTTATGCCGAAACTTTTAAGGGCGCAGAACATCTAAAAGAGATTATTGCTGAAAGTTCAAAACTCTTTGGATTTTAGAAAAAAATGCAATACTGTAAAAAATTTGATAAAATATATATGTAAGATTTTTTAACGAGGTACAAAATGGCAAAATTAAAAACAGGGCGTCATACAAGCGCCTTAAAAGCACAAAGACAATCTGTCAAGAGAAATTCAAGAAACAAAGGTTTGAAGAAAACCATTCACTTGGCTGCAAAAAAAGTTTTAGCATCTAAAAATGCAGCAGATTTGAAGAAAGTTTCTTCCGCTTTAGATAAAGCCGCAAAGAAAGGCGTTATTCACAAAAAAGCCGCTGCAAGGAAGAAATCCCGCTTGACAAGACTTGTCAACAAAGCAGCAAAAAAATAAAAATAAATTATTAAATTTTACGCGGGCCTTTAAAGGTCTGCGTTTTTTATTCAAAAAATACCCGTGTATTGCACGGGTATTTGTATTAAGTAACTTTTACAAACTCTTTAATTTTTGCTTAAGTTCTTCAAATGGGAGCACTTGACCGCCACCTTGTGCAAAATCCGGCCTGCCGCCACCGCGCCCGTTAATCAAAGCAGATATTTGGCCTGCAAGTTTGCCGGCATTTGGACCGCCAGCAAAACTCTTAACCACAAATGAGGCCTTACCGTTTAAAGCGGTTACCACCATAATTACGGTATTTGGGTTTTTATTTGCGAAGTTATCGGCAAGATTTCTAAGTTCCTTAATTTCGGTATTTTCCGCATTAAAGCAAATTAGTTTTGCACCGTCTTTTAAAGTAAAACTTTCTTGCAAAGTTCCGCCGGAAGCACCGCTTAAAATTTGGCGGCGCAAAGTGGAAATTTCTTTTTTAAGAGTTTTTTCCTGCTCAAGCATACTTTGAATTTTTTGTGTTAAATTTTCCGGGTGCGTATTAAGCATTAGACCGGCGGTAAGTGTGATATTGGTCATCTTTTGCATATTATCAATCGCACTTAAACCGGCAACGCCTTCAATACGGCGTACACCGCTTGAAACAGCACATTCTTTTAACACCCTTATAACCATAATTTCGCCTGTGCTTTTAACGTGCGTTCCGCCACAAAGTTCAAGGGAGACACAACCCTTTGTATTCATAAAACCTTCGCGCGAAATTAAAACAAAGCGGGCAGGGTCTGCATAAGTTTCACCAAGTAAAGTTACTGCGCCTAAAACTTTTGCATCACTTAAAGGGCGAACTTGCGTTTCAACCTTATAGTTATTTGCAATAATATTCGCAGCATTATTCCACACCGCAATTAAATCAGCCGGGCTAGGTGCTTTGGAAATTGTATAGTCAAATCTAAATTTTTCCGCTGAAACAAAGGAACCGGCTTGGTGTACCTGATCACCTAAAATTTTGCGAAGTGATGCATTTATAACGTGTACAGCCGTGTGGTTTGAAGCCGTTTTAAAACGGTTTACTTCATCAACTTTTAAAGTTATAATATCATGCTCTTTTAAAGAACCTTCCACAACATTTACTTTATGCAAATAAATTTTTTCAAGCGGTTTTTGTGTATCTACAACAGTAGCGATATGTTTACCGTCTTTTAAAATTGTACCGATATCGCCAACTTGGCCGCCACATTCCGCATAGAAAGGGGTTCTGCCTACTACTACGAAACCGCTGTCTTTAAGTTCTTTTACCGGTTTGAAGTTTTTATCAAGCAAGGCAAAAATTTCCGCCTCACAATTAAGTGTTTCATAGCCGACAAAAAGTGTTGACGGAACTTTACTTTCAATTTGCTGTAAAGTTAAAACATGTTCCTTTTCATTTTCATCCGTAAATGCTTTGGAAGATGCTTTAGCCTCTTTTTGTGCTTTGTAAAAACCATCTTCATCAAGTTTAATATGTTTTTCTGCTAAAATTTCGCGTGTAAGTTCTAATGGAAAGCCGTAAGTTTCATATAAATTAAAGGCTTCTTCCCCGCTAAAAACTTTACCGGAATTATCTTTTAAAAGTTCATTTAATCTTGCTTCGCCGTCGTTTAAAGTTCTGGCAAAAGCACTTTCTTCCGCTTTTAAGGCATCCATAATATGGGCCAAATTGGTAACGAGTTGCGGATATAAACCTTTATAAACGCTAACTAAAGTAGTTACAAGTTCATACATGAAAGGCGTTTGACGGCCCATAAGTTTGCCGTATCTAAACGCGCGCCTAATTAAACGGCGCAAAATATAACCGCGCCCTTCATTAGACGGTAAAACACCTTCGGAAAGTAAAAATGATGATGCACGCAAATGGTCTGCTACAATACGTAAAGCGGAAATTTCCTGTGCGGTTTTACCTTCAATTTTTAAAATCTTTTTTGCGTGGTTTATGATAGGTAAAAACAAATCGGTATCAAAAGGATTGTCTACATTTTGCATTACCATGCATAAGCGTTCAAGGCCCATACCCGTATCAATATTTTTTTGCGGTAAAGGCTCAAGTGTACCGTCTTCAAGGTGGTTAAATTGCGTGAAAACCAAATTCCAAATTTCTACATATCTGCCACAATTACAGGCAATACCGTTTTTGGCGCAATCGGGGCAACCTTTATCTTCACCAAAATCATAATAGATTTCAGAGCAAGGCCCGCAAGGACCGGTGGGACCCATAGTCCAAAAATTATCATCTTCACCAAATTCGTAAATACGGTTTTTGTCAATTAAAGTTGACCAAATGTTATAAGCCTCTTTATCACGTGGAGCAATACCACCTTTAAAGATGCTGACATATAAGCGGTTTTTATCAATTTTCAAAACTTCTGTTAAATAGGTCCAGGCCCAAGTTATTGCTTCTTTCTTAAAATAATCGCCGAAGGAAAAATTCCCAAGCATTTCAAAAAATGTTAAGTGGCGTTTTGTGAAACCGACATTATCAATATCGGTAGTTCTCAAACACTTTTGGCAAGTGCAGGCATTTTTTAAATTCTTCTTAAGCCCTAAAAAGTTGGGTTTAAATTGTACCATCCCAGCGGAGGTAAAAAGCAAGGTCGGGTCCCCTTGCGGAACAAGAGGGCTTGAAGGTTGCTCTGTAAGGCCTTTTTCTTTAAAAAAGGTAATAAAATTTTTACGAATCTGTTGGCTTTCCATATAATAAAATTATATCATATTAGTATGATACGTTTTATAGTTAACCCGAGCGCCGGCAAGCATAAAAACTTAAAAATGCTTGAAAAAGATATTAAAAAACTTTTCCCACAAGCGGAAATTATCTATACAAAATACGCCGGGCACGCAAAGGAACTTGCGCTTGAAGCCGCACAAAAAAATTATAAAACTACTGTTGCTGTCGGCGGAGATGGCACGATAAACGAAGTTACACAAGGCTTAGTTAATTCTGATACTGCATTAGGAATTATTCCTTGCGGTAGCGGTAACGGTTTCGCGCGTTTGATAAGAATGCCACTTAAAAACACTACAAAATGCCTTGAAATTATTAAAAAGGGCAAAACAAAAAAAATTGATGTGGGCCTTGCAAATAATGAATACTTTTTAAATGTTGCAGGTTTTGGTTTTGATGCATTAGTCGCACACAAATTTGCCACTTCAAAAAGACGAGGGAAACTCCCTTATTTTCAAATCGGTATAAAAGAATTTTTTAGTTACCAACCTGCAAAATTTGGTTTAACCTTTCACGACGGTAAAAAGACAGAAATCAGCCCCCTTTGCGCGGCTTTTGCAAACGGCACGCAATACGGCAGTAATTTCTTTATCGCCCCAAAAGCGAAATTAGATGACGGACTTTTGGATATGGTTATTATTAAACCAGCAAACATCTTTAAAATGCTACTCGGTTTACCTAATTTTTTAAAAGACGGTTTAAGCCCCGTTAAATTAACAGGAACACAAAAAATTAAAGATGTTAAAATAGAGAGCAAAACACCTTTTTATTACCATATCGACGGCGAACCGCGTGAATGCAAAGATTTACTAAAAATTACAGTGCATCCTAAAAGTTTAACAATTATATTCCCGGAGGATTAAATGGCAACACCCCGTAAAAAAACAAGTACCCGCAGACGTAACACTTCCGCCAAACAAATTAAATTTTGGGCAAGTGTAATTATTACCGTTATTTTGTATTTTATGCAGCAACAAGGTAAACCTCTTTCACAGCCGGACAATATGGAAGATAATCAAGTTTTTGAAAATGTTTCAATCGCCTCTATTTATGATGGTGATACTTTCAAAATAAATTTAAATTGTTCACTCGCTGTATATTGTGAAAAAGTGCCTGTACGTGTGCGCGGTGTAGATACACCTGAAATAAAAGGCAAAACGGAACGGGAGAAAAAACTTGCCAAACAAGCCAAAGAATTTACAAAAGAATTTTTAGCCCAAGAACCTATAAATTTATCAAACTGCGGGCGTGATAAATACTTCCGCCTACTTTGTGATGTTAAAAACGGGCAAGGCAAAGATTTAGCAAAAGAACTTATTAAACACGATTTAGGTTATTCTTATCAAGGCGGAACAAAAAGCGATAAGTATCAGTAAAATTACTTCTTAGGAAGTAGCGCTTTTAATGCTTTGTATTTCTTCTTAAAAATATATCCAAATAAGGTATTACTCCACACAAAAAGCGGTGTTAAAAGCATTGTTTTGTAAATTACTTTGCGGGCAAATTTAGGTCTGTACTTTATATCAAGCAAATTGCGGCTACACAAAATTACATGGTAAGTTTCAAGTGCCCACAAAACAGGCCACATAACCGCTGCGCGAACGAATACTTTATAAAAAGGTATTTGTTTTAAAAAGTCAGGTGCAACGCCAATATTATCAAGCCCAAAATGCAACCATTTATACACGATAGGTAAAAATAATTTGTAATTTTTCTTCTCGTGCAAATCTTGCGGCATAAGGCTGTGTTTGGTTAAATCTGTTATCGGCAAATAAATACGGCCGAGTTTTAAATCTGAAGCAACATCTTTTAAAATGTTTGTAATTTGTAAAGCCAACCCTATTTTGTGGGCTTGTTCAACAAACTGTTTATTTTCTTTACCATTAAGCAAAAGTTTAGCCCAAAAAACACCGGGTGCGCCACCCATATGGGCACAATAATCTATTGTTTCTTTATCACTAGGTACGGCTTTTAAGAGATAAGTTAAATCTTCATCCGCGAAATAATTTAAGTCCCATTCCATTGCGCTGGAAACGGCGGTTACAACTTCCAAAGTGTCTGCTTGTTCCCTCTCATTTAATTTTTTGTAGGCTTCAAGGCAAAGCGGTAAATTTTCAAGCAAAACAATTTCTTTTTCATATTTTTTATCTGCTTGTAAATTTAAGGCTAGATATTTAGCAAGCAATTCTTTATCTTGTGTTTTGACTAAATTTGGGTAATTGCTAATAAAATAAATTCTCTCTTTTAAAGGTAAAAGCGGAGTATCGGCAATAGTATCGGCAGTTCTGCAAAGTAAATATGCGACGGTAAAAACCTGCCTTTGTTTACGGGGCATTACTTTTGCACTTAAATATAAGGTGCGCGCATTTTCTTTTAAAAGAGTATTTAGATCCATAATAAAATTTTAACATATTATTTTGCGCTCGTTTTAGTATAATATATTTATGGCAGATATTGATATTGAAACCACTATAAGTGATGTTAAACTTTTTTTGGAAAAACTTAAGGGCGAACTCCCTGAAGTTTTTACTAAACATTCCCCGGAAACGGAAGGGGCAGAAACACAAACCCAACAGGAACAAGAAACCGCGGGGAAAGTTTTATATTTAGGTAATTTATGTGAGGCTGAACTCACTTTAAACCCCGAACAAAAAGAACCTACAGTAGTTTTGGTAGATAACAAATTTCGTATTACTTTAACAAGTAAAGAGCAAAACCCTTCCGCGCTTTGCGAAGATTTTTTGCGCCGCCAAGCACTTGATTTTTTGACTGCACGCGCAAAAGAACTTGCCGCAAAAATGGAAGTAACTTTTAACAATATAACCGTTAAAGACCAAAAGAGTTTATGGGGAAGTTGCTCACAAAAAAATAATTTAAACTTTTCTTACCGCTTAATAAAAATGCCGCGCGCGGTTATTGACTATTTAATCGTTCACGAACTTGCGCACCTTGTGCATTTTGATCATAGCGCAGATTTTTGGGCCACTGTGGAAAAATTTGTACCAGATTATAAACAACACCGCAAGTGGCTTAACAATAACAAGTACGCCGTTATGGCTGAAAGTAATGTTTCATTAGAAAATTTAAAAGAAGAAAATAAAAAAGAGGCATAAATGCTTAAAAAATTTATTTTTACTTTACTTGCCGGCTTGCTTTTCTGCTCAAGTTTTGCAGCGGAAACTTTACCGGTAGTATTTCAGGGTAAAAATAAAACGCCTATACAAACAAGAACTAGGGACGGCGAAGTTTTTGTTGAAGCGCGCGATATGGCAAAATATCTACGTTTGCAAACAAATTTATTTTGGAATTCCGGCCAACTTAATTTAAAAGGTAAAAACGGTTTTTTTGCAACTTTAAGACAAGGGGAAGCATACGCTACCGTAAAAGGTAAAACCGAAGCACTTACCGCAGAACCTTTTATGGAAAAGCGTTCTTTATACGTACCTATATCTTTTTTTACAGAAGGTGCCGGTTTTACAGCAGGGAACTTTCAAGCCGCTTTTGATAATGGAAAAATCATAATTGAAAAGGAAGGAAAGTTGCCTGTAATAGAAAAAGAGCAAACAGAATCCCCCCTCCCTGCAATAACTGAAGATAAAGAATTAACAAAAGCAAAAGAGGAAGAAGAAATTGAAGAGGTTGGCGGGGAGTTTTTTACTAAAATTCCCGGTTCTAACTTACCTCCACCGACTGTAATAAATAAACTTGATACTTCCAAAAAGAATTTACCTTTTGTTCCTAAAGATTTGAAAAAGGAAAAAGCATTACGTATCTGTATCGATGCCGGGCACGGCGGTAAAGACCCTGGGGCAAATTACCGCGGCATAGCAAAGGAAAAGGAACTTAATTTAATTGTTGCCAAAGAACTTGAAAAACTTTTAAAGAAAAACAAGAAAATCGAAATTAAAATGACGCGCAGTAATGATACCTTTATTCCCCTTGGAACCCGTGCAAAAATTGCAAATGATTTTAAAGCCGATATTTTTGTATCCATACACGCAAATGCCGCACCAAATAAAAAGGCAAAAGGGTTTGAGGTTTATTTCCGTTCAGATAAAGCATCAGATAAAGAAGCCGCCCAAACTGCTGCACTAGAAAACGAGGCCTTAAATTATGAAGAAAAGGGCGTCGGTAATGTAACTTATGCAGATTTACTTTTAAATTCACTAGCCACTAACGAAAATATAAATGAAAGTTCCAAACTTGCCGCGCGTATAAGAAACAGCGTTTCCGAAAAAAGCAAAACAATCGGTATAAATGTTAATACGGAAAAGAGTATCAAGCAGGCTAACTTTTATGTTTTACAAGGTGTAAAAGCGCCATCTGTATTGGTGGAAATGGGTTATGTTACAAATGCAGATGATAAAAAACGCCTTAATAATAAAAAGATTTTGCAAATGATGGCTTTATCTATCAGTAATGGCGTTTTAAACTATGCCCGCCAGGAAGGCTGGAAGATTTAACCCCCCGCAATAGCCCCATATTTTGTATAATTTATATATATGTCTATTGTAAATTTTAAAGAAATTGATGCCCGTCAACAAAAACGTTGGCAAGAGGCAAAACTTTTCAAGACAGGCACTTTGCCTAAATCTAACAAAAAATTTTATTGTTTAGATATGTTCCCTTACCCCTCAGGGCAGGGCTTACACGTCGGCCACCCGGAAGGGTATACGGCCTCTGATATTTTGGTCCGTTTTAAAAGGATGAATGGTTATTCCGTATTGCACCCTATGGGTTGGGATGCCTTTGGTCTTCCGGCTGAAAACTATGCTATCGCGACAGGTGTACACCCAGCAATAACAACACAAAAAAATATTGATAATTTTCGCCGTCAAATAAAGTCTTTCGGTATGGCTTATGATTGGGACCGAGAAATTAACACCACATCCCCCGAATACTATAAATGGACACAATGGATATTTTTACAACTCTATAAAAAAGGGCTTGCTTATCAAAGCACAGTACCAATAAATTGGTGCCCATCTTGCAAAACAGGGTTGGCAAATGAAGAAGTTTTTGGCGGGCGCTGTGAACGCTGCCAAACACCTATTGAAAAGAAAAATTTACGCCAATGGATGCTCAAAATTACCGCATATGCACCGCGTTTGCTTGAAGATTTAGAAGGGCTTGATTGGCCTGCTTCCACTTTGCTAATGCAAAAAAATTGGATAGGCCAATCCAATGGCGCAGAAGTTACTTTTAAAGTTGCAAATAGTGATGCCCAAGTTACAGTTTTTACAACGCGCCCGGACACACTTTTTGGTGCAACATACATGGTACTTGCACCGGAACATGAACTTGTTTCCAAAATAACCACACCTGAACAAAAAGAAGCAGTTTTGGCCTATCAAAAACAAGCCGCGGCAAAAAGTGATATTGAACGCGCCGATGCGGAAAAAGAGAAAACAGGTGCTTTTACCGGCGCATACGCAATAAACCCCGTCAACAATAAACAAATACCTATTTGGATTGCAGATTATGTTTTGACAGGTTACGGAACAGGCGCGATTATGGCAGTTCCTGCGCATGATACGCGCGACTATGCTTTTGCAAAAAAATTCAATTTGCCTTTAATTGAAGTTATTTCCGGCGGCGATATCTCAAAAGAAGCCTATACCGAAGACGGTAAACTTGTTAACTCCGGCTTTTTAGACGGCTTAAATGTTAAAGATGCAAAAGCCAAAATGATTAAGTTTTTAGAAGAAAACCATATCGGCAAAGCAAAAACAACTTACCGCTTGCGCGATTGGGTATTTTCCCGCCAACGCTATTGGGGCGAGCCTATTCCGATAGTGCATTGTGAAAAATGCGGTGTTGTACCTTTACCGGAAAGTGAATTACCTTTAAGATTGCCGGATATGGAAAAATTTGAACCGAGCGGGACAGGTGAATCCCCCCTTGCGAATGTGGAAAGTTGGGTCAATACCACTTGCCCGATTTGCGGAGGCAAAGCCAAACGCGAAACAAATACTATGCCGCAATGGGCCGGCTCTTGCTGGTATTATTTAAGGTACATGGATCCACAAAACAACAATGCTTTTGTTGATAAAGAAATTGAAAAAGCATGGGGCCCGGTTGATTGTTATATCGGCGGCGCGGAACATGCGGTTTTACACCTTTTATATGCACGTTTTTGGCATAAAGTTTTATACGATTTGGGTTTAGTACATACTAAAGAACCTTTTGCTAAACTTCGCCATCAGGGAATGATACTTGCATTTTCTTACCGCGATAAAAACGGTTCTTATCATCCTTATGAAGACATTGATTTTAAAGACCCTAAAAACCCTTGTTTAAAAGACGGGGGCGGCGCATTAACTTCAATGGTAGAAAAGATGAGCAAAAGCAAGAAAAATGTTATTAACCCCGACGAAATTTTAAGCGAATACGGTGCTGATGCCTTTAGGTGTTATGAGATGTTTATGGGCCCTTTTGATGCAAGCAAACCGTGGGACACAAAAGGTATTGAAGGTATTTCCCGCTTCTTAAAACGCATTTTTGCTTGGGCAGAAGACCTTAAAATTACGGATATCAAAATGCCCCAAGAACTTGAAATTTTAAAGAATAAAACCATCAAAAAAGTAACGGAAGATATTGAAAACTTTAGTTTTAATACCGCAATTTCCGCAATGATGATTTTCTTTAATGAACTTGGCAAATATAAAGAAGTTAATAAAGATATGTTTGCAAGTTTCATGAAAATTTTACACCCTTTTGCCCCCCATTTAACCGACGAACTATGGCAACAAGCCGGCAATAATACTTTCCTTTTAAACGAGGCTTGGCCTAGTGTTAATGCCGAAATGCTTAAAGAAGAACAACTTGAAATGGGTGTTCAAATAAACGGTAAAATTAAAGACAGGGTTAAAATACCTGCAAGCGCAACTAAAGAAATACAACAAGAGGCTGCTTTAAATTCAGCAAAAATAAAAGCCTTGCTTGAAGGGCAAGAAATAATTAAAATTATAGTAGTGCCCCTAAAGATGGTAAGCATAGTTGCCAAACCTAAAAAATAGGAGTATTTATGAAAAAACTCATTTGCCTTTTAGGCTTAATTTTAGCAGTAACGGCATGTAATAGTTTGCAAGATCAATACTATTACCGCCCAAATGCTCAAATTATGCCACAACATATTACAAAAATTCACGTTAGACCTATTATTAACAGAACAGAAGTTTTTGCTCTTGAAGACCGCCTTGTAATTGAAGTGGTAGATGAGTTTTTAAGGAACGGCTCATATAGTATTACTCAAGAAGATCAAGCCGACGGCATTTTGGCCGGTGAAATTTTGCGCTATATCTTAATTCCTGTTCAATATGATACACAACTTGTGCCGACCGTTTACCGCATGGAAGTTTTATTAAACCTACGTTTTATTGATAAAAATTCACAGGAAACTATTTGGCAGGAACCTGCACTCCAGCAAATTTACATTTTTTCAGCCTCAACTTTGGATGGCGGTATGACAGAAGAACAAGCCCGCGAACAACTTTGGAAAAATTTTGCCAAGATGATAGTTAAACGCACAGTGGAAGGGTTCGGTTCAGTCGGCAGTCAAACACGCCAACAAAGCCAAATTAACCCAAATCAAACGACAATAACAAAGTAGTATGAAAAAGTTAACCGCAGAACAACTTAAAAAAGCAATCGCTTCAGGTGATATTGCACCTGTCTATTTGTTCAGTGGTGATGATGTCTTTAGAAAAAGTGAAACAACAAAACAAATTATTTCCGCTTTAAAAGTTGATGAATTTAATTTAACGCAAGAAGACTGCCAACAAACAAAAGATATCGGTGAGGTTTTAACTTTAGCAAATACTATGCCGGCTTTTGCCGATAAGCGTGCAATTATCTTAAATAATATTGATAAACTTACAAAAAACCCAATGGCCGCTTTAGTTAATTATTTGCAAAACCCCTTAAATTCAACCTGTTTAATCTTATTCCACAATGACTATAAAAAATTTAAAAAAGATAAAACACTCGCATCCGCTTTAAGTGAAGATTCGGCCGAAGTTTTATTTGATGAACTTAAAGGCGCAAGTTTGCAAAAATGGCTTAAAGAAAATTTTACCGCTAAAGGTTTAAAAATAAATAGTGACACTTTGTTTATGCTTGAGGAACTTGTAGGAGCAGATCTTAATGCTCTAACTATGGAAATTGAGAAGTTATCACTTTTGCTTGAAAAGCGTGAAGACAAAACTGTTACCGAAGAAGATTTACTTTCAAGCATAGGTTATTCTAAAGAAGAAAACCCTTTTGCTTTAAATAATGCCGTTTTATCTTTAAACAAAAAAGAAGCGCTAAAAATAATAGATAATCTTCTAAAAGCAGGGGAAGAACCTATCGCGATTTTAAATAAAATCAGCAATCCTGCAATGAAACTTTTTAGAATAAAACGCCTTGCGGAAGCGGGTGTTCCGGCTTTTCAAATAACCTCGCAAGCAGGGTTATTCCCATGGGAATCGCGCCTTGTAAGCGTAGCACGCAATTTGCCCCCAAGCGCAAATATGTTAAAAGCCATAGATAAAATTATTGAAGCCGATTTGGCCTTTAAAACTTCCACTGCAGATAATGCCGGTGTTATTTTAAAAGGTTTAATACTTTCTTTACTTCCTAATTAGTTTGAGTAGTTGTTGAAGGAACTGTTTTTACTGTTTCGGTGGAAACTGTCTTTATCGTTTCAGTAGATATTGCTTTTACCGTTTCGGTGGAAACTGCTAAATTTTCCGTATTTTGAATAGTTAACGTGCTTGGAATAATAACTTGATTTTCTTCTTTAATAACTAAAACTTCTTGTGATGTTTCAGCAGGATACAAAGTTTCAATCAAATTAATAACTTTTTTATATTCTTCACGTGCTTTTATATAAGAAGCAGAATTTTCAGGTTGGATTTGAAGTTTTAAAAGTTCCAAAGCATAATTTGCAGCCGCTTCTTTATAATAAAGTTGTAAGATAGTACGCTTAAAATCATTTTCAAAACCTATGATTTCCTCTTGGTCTTGGCCGGATTCAATTAAAATATTTTTATAAGTATCTGCTTCTTTTAAAATTGTTTCTACTTGCGGAACATTATCTATATTAAAAGATGTCTTTGGTTTTTGGGGAACTACTATGTTTTTTTGGTCAAAATTCTTCTGCGGAAGGTATATATTGCCTACAATAACCCCCGCTGCAAAGAAAACCACAACAATTAATAAGCGCAATAGGTTTGCCATATATAAATTATATCAAAAAAATTATTTTCCTAAAAAGGCTTTATAATAGAGAAGTGCAATAATAGTTTTGCTATCCATAATTTTGCCGGATTTAACCATTTTTAAGGCACGGTCCAAAGAAAGCCATTTAACATTTACAAATTCATCATCATCTAAATGCGTTTTGCCGGGTTTTAAGCCGAATGCATAAAAAATATACAAATTTTCATCCGCAAAAGCAGCGGAAGTATTAAAAGTAAGAATTTTTTTCATAGTTTTTGCGGTGTAGCCGGTTTCTTCTTTTAATTCCGCTTTTGCACAAGCAAGTGGCGTTTGGCGCCCTTTTAATTTCCCTGCTGGTATTTCAAGCATAACTTTTCTGACGGGATAGCGATATTGTTCAACAAATAAAACTTTACCGTTTTCCACAGCCAAAACCGCGCTTGCACCCGGGTGCTGCATATATTCACGTTTTGCAAGAGTCCCATTTATTAAGCGGACTGTATCAACTTTAAAACTGACAACTCCCTCGTAAATGGTTTTAGAATTTACCTTTTTTTCTAATAATTTACTATAATGTTTAGACACGGGTACACCCCCAATCGTTTTAATATATTTTAACTTTTTTTGAAGGCTGATGTATGAGTTCATTTGTTCACTTGCATAATCACACGGAATATTCCTTGCTTGACGGTATGCTACGCGTCACAAAAAACGGCAAAGGCCCGTCTGAATTTTTAAAAAGCATAAATAAAACCAAAATGCCTGCTATGGCAATAACAGACCACGGCAATATGTATGGTGTGCCTGAATTCTATAAAATGCTTTCTTCCCTCAAAATTAAGCCGATAATCGGTTGTGAAATGTATTTTACGCAGGGAAAATACACAAATCTCTCAAAAACAGGTAGTACGGCAAACCATATTACCATTTTAGCCAAAGATAAAACAGGTTACAATAATTTAATGAAATTAAATTCTGCCGCCTGGACCGAAGGCTTTTACTATCATCCCCGTATTGATTTTGACCTTTTAAAAGAAAATAAAGAGGGTTTAATTGTTCTTTCGGGCTGTATGAAAAGTGAACTTTCCCAAATCGCTTTAACCGAAGGGGTTGAAGCCGCAGCCAAAGTTGCCATGCGCTACCGCGATATGCTTGGACCTGAAAATTATTACATTGAAATTATGGATCACGGTATCCCTGAAGAGCGCACCATTTTAAAAAATTTAATTGAAGTTTCTAAAAAAACCGGTATACCTTTAGTAGCAACAAATGACTGCCACTATGAAAAACGCGAAGATTGGCAAGTACACGATGTGCATATTTGTATTGCAACAGGCAAAACTTTAGATGACCCACACCGCCTTAAAATGACAACACATGAACTATTCTTTAAGTCTGCCGAAGAAATGGAACAATTATTTTCTTATGTTCCGGAAGCCTTAAAAAACACTCTTGAAATTGCAGAAAAATGCAATGTAAAAATAGGAAAAGACGGTTATGTTATGCCGGATTTCCCTATACCAGCGGAATTTAAGGGCTACCCGGAATATTTGCGCCACCGCTGTTATGAGGGGCTTAAAAAGAAACTTAAAACCGAAGATATACCGCAAGAATACAAAGAACGCCTTGAATATGAACTGGGTGTAATCTCAAGCATGGGTTTTGCCGTTTACTTTTTAATAGTTGCCGACTTTATACAATATGCCAGAAGCCAAGATATTCCAATAGGCCCGGGGCGCGGTTCCGGGGCAGGATCTTTGGTGGCTTACAGTATAGATATTACCCGTGTTGACCCTTTAAAAAACAAACTCCTTTTTGAAAGATTTTTAAACCCCGAACGTGTAAGCATGCCGGATTTGGATATCGATATTTCAGATGCGGGGCGTGAGGAAGTCATCAATTATATGCGCCGCAAATACGGTATAAAAAATGTGGCAAGCATTATAACTTTCGGTACCATGAAAGCAAAACTTGCACTAAAAGATACTGCGCGCGCACTTGGTTTTGAACCTACGGAAGCAAACCGCCTTTCAAAACTTATACCCGATACTTTAAATGCAACTATTGCTGATTCTATTGAGAATATACCGGAAATTAAGCAAGAAATTGCAAAAAGCGCAAAGGTAAAACAACTTTTTAATTATGCTACAAAAATTGAAGGCCTAAAACGCCACACGGGTGTGCACGCTTCAGGTGTTTTAGTTACAAAAGAAGAAGTTACAAAATATACCCCCCTTGCTAAAGGTGCGAAAGATATTATCACCACACAATACGAAGGTAATACCGTTTCCGATATGGGGTTGCTAAAAATCGACTTCTTGGGCCTTCGCACTTTAACTGTTATTGATAATGCAGTCAAACTTGTAAAGAAACTGCGCGGGATTGACCTAGATATCGCCAATATCCCAATAGATGATAAAAAGACTTTTGAACTCCTTGCAAAAGGGGATACAACCTGTGTATTCCAATTAGAAAGTTCCGGCATGAAAGACCTTGTTAAACGTTTAAAACCGTCCGCTTTCAGTGATATTTCGGCTTTGGTGGCATTATATCGCCCAGGACCTATGCAAAGCGGTATGCTTGATAGTTTCGTTAGAAGAAAACACGGTCTTGAAGCCGTTACGGTAGAGCATAAACTTATGGAACCTATTTTGGCGGAAACTTACGGAACTATGATTTACCAGGAACAAATTATGGAAGTTTCCAAGGCTTTAAGCGGTTTTACACCGGGGCAGGCAGATTCACTTCGCAAAGCAATGGGTAAAAAGAAAATTGATATTATGGAAGGCTACCGCACCAAATTTATTGAAGGTGCAAAAGCACATAATTGCCCGGAAAAAACTTCAACTAAAATTTTTGACCAAATGGCAAAATTCGCCGAATACGGTTTTAACAAATCACACTCAGTGGCTTATGCTTTGGTGGCCTATCAAACTGCTTATTTAAAAGCCAATTATCCAATAGAATTTATGTGCGCCGCATTAACAAATGAAATCGGCCATAATGCCATAGGTGCAACAGATAAAGAAAATAAAATTGCCACTTATCTTGAAGAAGCACGTAAAATGGGTTTTGAAATTTTACCGCCGGATGTGCAAAAATCTTCCACCGATTTTAGCGTAGAAGTTTTACCAAACGGTAAAGAGGCAATACGTTATGGTTTAAATGCTATAAAAAATGTCGGAACGGAAGCCACTATTGCCATTGTCAAAGCACGCGAAGAGAAGGGACTATTTAAAGATTTATTTGATTTTTGCACCAAAGTTGACTCCGACCAAGTAAATAAAAAGACCATAGAATCTTTAGTAATGTCAGGTGCATTTGACTCCGTAACCCCGGATATTAAGCCGGAAATCGGCCGCCCTAATCTACTTGCAAATATAGAAAGCACAATAAAACAAGTAGATGATATAAATGAAGAAAAGAAAGAGGCTACTATGAGCCTTTTCGGTGATGAAATGGTAACTTTAAGTGTACCCAAAACCAGTGAAATTAAAGCAGAAAAATGGACAAATACCCAAATGCTGAATAATGAAAGGGAAGTTTTGGGTGTATACTTTTCCGGCCATCCGCTTGCCAAATACCAAAGGCATTTAGATAAGATTTTAAAAGACAGTATAACAAAAATAAATGAACATCCTGCTACAGGTACTGTTGCGGTTGCCGGCATTGTTACACGCCTTAAAAAACGACAAACTAAAGATAAGAAAAATTGGGCGCAAATAACTATTGAAGATGAAAAATACTCTTTAACCGCTAACATTTTCAGTAAAGTATGGGGGCAGATTTCAGATAGTATTGCAGTAAACCAGGCACTTATAGTGCGCGGGGAAATTAAAGGGGATGATATGTCTGCCCGGGCAGAAATTACCGTTTCCGGTGTAGAACCTGCTTTTGCTTTAATCTCCCGTAAAGCAAAAAAACTTGCTATACACCTGCCTAAAAATGTTAACAATACACAACTGCTTAAATTGAAAGGGCTTTTGGCCCAAAGCAAAGGTTTATGCGAGGTTTATTTTGACATTTGTGAAAGTGATAAAAAGCACCTAATTCAAACCCCGTACAAAATAACTCTAAACGGTAATTTAGTACATTATTTGGAAGATACTTTCGGCACTTACAGTTGGGATATTAAGTGCTAAACTGATTTACACAAATAAAAACCCCTGGGTTATTTAAAACCCAGGGGTTTTTGTTTAAGAAAAAACTATTTTTTAATTTCTTCTTTTTCTACCGGTAAAGCGGCAAGTTGTTTATACAATTTGCGCTTATAGGCATATTCTTCTTCAGCAATCTTGGTTAAGGCTGCTGCGCGTTCCGGGTTCATCTTTGCAAGATTTTTGAAACGTGTTTCGCCGCCAAGATAATCAGCCAAAGGCAAGATAGGTTCGCCGCTATCAACTTTAAGCGGATTTAAACCTTGTGCCTTTAAAGCAGGGTTAAAGCGGTAGAGTATCCAGCGGCCGCTTTGGACTGCTTTTTTGGCTTCAAGTAAACCTTTGCTCATATCAATACCGTGGGCAATACAATGTGAGTAGCAAATTACCAAAGCCGGGCCGTCATAGGCCTCTGCTTCTGCGAGTGCTTGAACGGTTTGGTTCATATTTGCACCCAAGGCAACTTGTGCTACATATATATTACCGTAAGTCATGGCAATCATACCAAGGTCTTTTTTCGGCATTGCTTTACCTGCTGCGGCAAACAAGGCAACTGCACCCATCGGTGTTGCTTTTGACATTTGACCGCCAGTGTTAGAATAAACTTCGGTATCCATTACCATAATTTTGATATTTTTACCGCTTGCTAAAACGTGGTCTAAACCGCCGTAACCGATATCGTAGGCCCAACCGTCACCGCCTAAGATCCAGACTGATTTTTTAACTAAATAGTCTGCTAAAGCGAGCATGCGTTCATTTTTGGTTTTGGTTTTTAAGGTTGCAACTCTTGCGCGTTGTGCATCAATTTCGGCTGTTGTATGTTGCGGGGCATTTAAGATTTCATCAACAAGTTTATCGTCGCCGATTTCCGCTTTGATTTCCTTGAGTTGTGCTTGTGCATCACTAAAGAGTTGGTCATATGCTAAGCGGATACCAAGACCGAATTCTGCGTTGTCTTCAAATAAAGAGTTTGCCCAAGCAGGACCTTTACCGTCATCGCGTTTGCAGTATGGGGTTGTCGGCAAGTTGCCGCCGTAAATTGAGGAACAACCTGTTGCGTTTGCGATTGCAAGGTGATCACCGTGCAATTGTGTTAAGAGTTTTACATAAGGTGTTTCACCGCAGCCTGCGCATGCACCGGAGAATTCAAATAAAGGTTTCTGTAATTGTGAACCTTTAACTGTTTCTTTTTTGGTTTTAACGTCGGCTGATTTGATGTTTAAGAAAAATTTAAAGTTTTCGCTTTCCGGTTTTCTTAAAGGTAACTGCTCAACCATATTGATGGCTTTTTTGGTTGGATCTTTCTTATTTTTTGCCGGGCAGTTTACGATACATGCACCGCAACCGGTACAATCTTCAACAGCAACTTGTGTGGTAAATTTAAGACCGGCAAGATCTGCTTTACCGTCTGCTGATTTAAAGGTTTTGGGTGCGCCTGCAAGCTCTTTTTCCTGATAGGCTTTAATTCTGATTGCTGCGTGCGGGCAAACGAGTGAGCAAATACCGCATTGTATGCAGGTTTCCGGATCCCAAGACGGGCACATTAAAGCGATATTGCGTTTTTCATATTGTGTTGTACCTGTGGGGAAAATGCCGCCTTTCGGCATTTTTGATGTAGGTAAAGTATCACCGTGATAGGTTATCATTTTTCCTAAAACATCTTTTACGAATTCCGGTGCATCTGCAGGAACAGGGGATTGCATTGAAATTGTTGAAGTAACTTTGTTAGGATATTTAATTTCATGTAAACCATCTAAAGAAGCATCAACTGCAGCATAGTTTTTCTTAACAACTTCTTCGCCTTTCTTGGAGTAGGTTTTCTTAATTGCTTCTTTGATGGCGTCTATTGCTACTTGTTTTTCAATTACACCGCAAATGCTGAAGAAAGCAGTTTGCATGATGGTGTTTGTTCTTGAACCCATACCGGTTTTCATGGCTATATGGGAAGCATCAATAGTGTAAACTTTGAGTTTTTTATCAATAATTTGTTTTTGTACTTCTTTGGGTAATTTATCCCAAACTTCTTCCGCTTTATACGGAGCATTTATTAAGAAAGTTGCACCGTCTTTGGCATTCCTTAAAATATCATATTTTTCAAGGAAGGAGAAGAGGTGGCAGGCAATAAAGTCTGCTTCTTCAATTAAATAAGGTGCGCGGATGTATTTTTTACCAAAGCGGATGTGGGAAGTTGTCATTGAGCCTGATTTTTTGGAGTCATACACGAAATACCCTTGTGCAAAGTTATCGCTTTTTGCGCTGATGATCTTCATGGTATTTTTGTTTGCACCGACTGTACCATCAGAACCTAAACCGTAGAACATAGCATTAAATGTACCGTCTGTTGCTGAGGTTTTGAAAGCAGGAATCTTTAAAGATTTACCGCCCAAGTCATCATCAATACCGACGATAAAGCTTGTGATAGGTTCTTTTGCATCCAAGTTATCAAAAGCGGCTTTTACCATAGCAGGGGTAAATTCTTTTGAACCGATACCGTATCTACCACCAATAATTAAAGGTGTGGTTGCGAATTTGGCTTTTGCTTCTTTTGTTAAGAAAGCGGCGCAAACATCTTCAAATAAAGGTTCGCCGATTGAGCCGGGTTCTTTTGTTCTATCAAAAACGGCAATTTTCTTAACTGTTTTGGGGAAGGCTTTAATAAAGTCTTCTGCGGCAAAAGGCCTAAAGAGTTTAACTTTAAGTACGCCGACTTTTTCGCCCTTCATATTTTCAACTGCGGTTTGTGCAACGTCTGCACCGGAAGCCATAATTACTACGACCTTTTCCGCATCTTTTGCACCGACATATTCATATAAATCATATTGTCTGCCGGTTAATTTGGCAAATTTATCCATGTATTTCTTTAAGATTTTAGGAGTTGCTAAATAGTATTTGTTTACGGCTTCGCGGCCTTGGAAGTAAACATCAGGGTTTTGTGCGGTACCGCGGACAGTCGGGTGTTCCGGGTTCATTGCATTTGCGCGATATTTAGCAACTAAATTATCATCTATCATTTCCTTCATTGTTTCTTTGGAGATTACATCAACCATGTTAAGTTCGTGGGATGTTCTAAAACCGTCAAAGAAATGCAAGAAAGGAACTTGTGCTTCAAGGGTTGCTGCTTGGGAGATTAAGGCAAAGTCCATAGCTTCTTGGGCGTTGGCGCTTGCAAGCATGGCCCAACCTGTTTGGCGGACTGCCATAACGTCACTGTGATCGCCGAAAATTGAAAGTGCATGTGTTGCAATAGCGCGGGCTGAAACGTGGAAAACCGTCGGTGTAAGTTCGCCGGCGATTTTGAACATGTTGGGAATCATTAAAAGTAAACCTTGTGAAGCGGTAAAAGTGGTGGTTAAAGCACCGGCGGATAATGCACCGTGTACTGTACCGGAAGCACCGCCTTCGGATTGTAATTCCGCTACAACTGGGACATTGCCCCAAATATTTGTTTCCCCTTTTGCGCTTTTTGCGTCGCAGATTTCACCCATTGTTGATGACGGGGTGATAGGGTAAATTGCAATAACTTCATTGGTAGCATGGGCGACGTGTGCAACTGCTGTGTTGCCGTCCATTGCTGTTAATTTTTGTGACATGTGAATCTCCTTAAGATTAGAATACCTTTATATTTTAGCATTTTTAGAGAGTGCTGAAACATACTTTATATATAAAAATACCCTCCTGTTAGGGAGGGTATTAAGATGAATAGTAAATTAGGCTTAATTTCCGCTGCGATCGTCGTAATCTTTTAACTGTCTTGCACGGCTTGGGTGTCTTAAACGCCTAATGGCTTTAGCTTCAATTTGCCTAACGCGTTCACGAGTAACATTGAACATTTTACCCACTTCTTCAAGTGTGCGCGGATAGCCCGAATCAATACCAAAACGAAGCCTAATAATTTTTGCTTCTCTTTCAGTAAGTTTTGCAAGAACATCAGCCACTTCTTGTTTGCGCAAAAATTCTGCAGTTGAGGCTGCCGGGTTTGGCCCTGTCTTATCTTCGATAAAATCTTCAAGATTTGTATCTTCATCGTCACCGATAGGAGTGGAAAGAGATACAGGATCCTGCATAATTTTTAAAATACTTTTAACTTTTTCCGCGGAAATATGCATTGCCTTTGTATAATCTACGACATCAGGTTCGCGCCCTTGTTCCTGGCGGATTTTATTGCCTACCTTTGTTAGTTTGGAAACAAGTTCCTTCATATGAACAGGAATACGGATAGTGTTTGCCTGATCAGCGATAGCACGGTTAATACTTTGACGTATCCACCAAGTTGCATAAGTAGAGAATTTAAAACCGCGTTTGTATTCGAATTTTTCAACGGCTTTCATAAGACCGAGGCCGCCTTCCTGAATCAAATCTGAAAGTTCCAAACTTGAATTAACATGCTTTTTAGCAATAGAAACAACCAAACGTAAGTTCGCACGGATAAGTTTAACTTTATCTTGCAAAATGGCATTTTCAAAGTTTTCAATACGCTCATTTAAAATTGCGAAATCTTTTTCCGTCATCGGGACAATTTGCATCAAACGGTCGTAACGTCTTTGTGTGCTTAAAATATTTTCAATACTTCTTTCAAGGTGCTCTGCACTGTCTGCATGTGTTTGAGCAACAAGTTGCCTTTCGGTAAGTTTCTTCTTTTTATATTGATTCAAAAGTTTTTGTGCTTGTTTAAGCGGAACGAAATAACTGTCAAAACGCGCCATATCGTTTTTGCAACTTTCAAGTTTATCTGCTAAATCTTTAATTTTATTTGTTAAACGCTTAATTTTATTTTGGTTTAAATTAAGTTTTGTTATTCTGTCAACAACTTCTTTTTGTTTAGTATGTAAAGCGGTGGTATATTTGTTTTCCAAAGCGGGGCTTAACTTGCTGTTTTTTAATTTCATCATTAAGGCAGTAATTTCTTTTTCGCGTCTTGCAATTAAGGTGGTAGCTTCTTTTAATTTCTTGCGCATGTTAGCAAGTTCGCGATCTGTTCTTTTACCGCGGGGCATAAGTTCTTTGGTGGTCATTTCATCTTGGTCAACAAGTTCTTCCCAAGAACAAATTTCACGCATAGTTATAGGGGAAGATAAAACAAGTTGCCTTAAATACTGTTCGCGATCGCGGATATTGCGGGCCAAAGTTATTTCTTCATCACGGCTAAGCAAAGGAACTTTACCCATTTCGGAAAGATACATTCTAATAGAGTTCGATGCATCCACAACCGGGAGGGCTTCTTCTAAAGAAATCGGCCTGTCATTAATAATTGACGGGGCAAGTTTTTTATCGTTTATTACATCTATACCTAAGTCAATCAAATCATTTACATCCTCAGAATCTATTTCCGAAGAACTTAAAGATTTCGATATTTCATCAGAGGTTAAATACCCCCTCTCTTTACCTAATTCCGCTAATTTATTTGATTTTTTAACGTTTTTTGCCATATTTCTTCCTTTACTTTGACTTTAATTTTTTTTGTATTTCTATTTGTTCTTTTAAAAGAGATAAGGGCACTTGCCCGGGGCCGTAAGAACTTAACTGTTGTTGCAATTCTTTATAACGTTTCTGCAAATAAAAATCCTCAATCCTCTTTACAAGGGTTGGGATCTCTAATTTCGGTTTAAAGCCTTGCGGCACGTCTTTTGCTAAAAGTTCCAAAATAAAATCTTTAAACTCCGGCAAGGTTTGTATTAATTTTTGTGTTAAACCAAAGCCGTCAGCGTTTGCCTGATGCAAGAGCGCTACATTTTTAAGTATAATGCCAATTTCCGTTTTTTGCAAGGGGGTATTTTGTAAATTTTCACACAAAGTAATATAGTTTGGATATTTTAAAACTATTCTTACTAAAGAAATTTCTGCCGGCAAAAAGTTTTTCATGAGGTTTTGCTTTTCGGTTTTGACTTCTTGGACTTCTTCTTTAACTGCTGGTGTTTTGGGCTTTTTATCTAAATTTTCAAGTAATATACTTTGTTCTATACCCAAACGGTTTGCGGCAAGGGCCATCCACTCCGCTTTAATAATTTTATCTTGCTGGCGAGAAATTATATCAACAATTTCAGCCGCAAATTCTGATTTTTCTTTAGCACTTATTGCCCCGACACCGTTTAAAAATTTATCTAACTGATAGTTAATAATATCTTTTCCGTTTTGTGTAATAGCCTTGAATTTATCCGCACCGTATTTGACTATATATTCATCTGGGTCCAAACCTTCCGGCAATACGGAAACTGTCACATAGAAACCTTGTTCAAGTAAAATTAAAGCGGTTCGTTTTGAGGCTTTTTGCCCTGCGGCATCTGGGTCAAATAAAACGGTAACTGTATCAGTATAGCGTTTCAAAAGTTTGGCGTGGTTCTCATTAAAAGAAGTTCCAAGCGGTGCTACACAATTTTCTACACCTGCCTGATGCGCGGCAATAACATCCATATAACCTTCAAGTAAAACAGCGCGGCCTTCTTTCCTGATACTTGGTGCAGCAAAATTTAAAGCATACAAAACACGGCTTTTTGAAAATAAAGGGGTATCTGGGGAATTTAAATATTTTGGCATACCGTCACCCAAAACACGACCACCGAGTGCCACAGTTTCCCCTCTATGGTTTAAAATCGGAAACATTAAACGATTTTTAAATAAATCACCACGATTTGAATTAATAAGCCCGGTTTTTTTAAGATCGTCCATCGTAAAACCGGCTTTTAAAGCGGCTGCGGACAAACCATCAAAAAAACTTAAACCGAGAGCAAATTTTTCCACTGTTTCTTTGGTAAGTGAACGGCTTTTAATATAATTTCTTGCACTTGCACCACGTTCTGAAAATAATTGTTTATGGTAAAATTCTTTTGCAAAATCCATTAATTTGTAGAGTTTTAAACGGGCTTTTTCCTCTTCGGTTAAAAGGTCTTCTTGATGCCAATCAAGGCCAGCGCGCTCAGCAAGTTTGCGGGCGGCTTCGTTAAAGGACATATTTTCAATTTTCATTACAAAGTCAAAGATATCTCCCCCCGTTTGGCAACCGAAACAATAATAGAGGCCTTTATCGGGGCTAACTGTAAATGATGGTGTTTTTTCCTGATGAAAAGGGCAGCAGGCCTTGTAGGAAGTACCCGAACGTTTAACTGAAGGTACATATTCCTTTACTAGGTCAAGGATATCAACACTGTCCCTAATTTTTTCAATCAGACTTTGATCCATAGAATTTTTATTAACTTTAACGATCTAAACAGGCAAGTTTTTTAGGCACAATAGTCCGCCATAAAAAATACAGCGGACTATTGCACAAATAATGACTAAAAGCGTCTTCTTTTAGTTCTTCTCATTCTGCGTTGTGCTTCTTGAGATTTAAGTTTTCTCCTGACGCTTGGGGGAACATAAGTTTCCCTTTTCTTAATTTCGCGGAGGATACCGTTCTTTTCGCACTCTCTTTTAAAGCGTTTCAAGGCTTCTTCTAAGTGCTCGGCATCACGAACTTTAACAAACACCATTACTTTTCACCACCTTTTGTTTGAAAGGTTAACCGGCAGGCCACAAAAAGCGACGCCCTGCCATCAAATGATAATGCAAATGCATCACGCTTTGGCCCGCACCCTTGCCGTTATTTGCGACAAGGCGGAAATCTTTGATATTATTATCTTTTGCAATTTTTGCAGCCGCAAGTTGTAATTTACCGAGAATTAAAGCATCTTCCTCGCTTGCCGCGGCAATATTTTCAATATGTTTTTTGGGAACAATTAAAATATGCGTCGGCGCTTGCGGATTTAAATCTTTAAACGCGACACAATAATCATCTTCATAGATAATTTGGCTTTTAATTTCACCTGCGATTATTTTGCAAAAGATGCAATCAGTCATATATAGATTATACAAAATATCACCGTACGCGCGCAAGTGTATTACGAAAGCCCCTGCATCTTGCAGAGGCTTTAATATAGTTTAAAGTTTTACTATTAACGTTCTACTGTTTTAGTAGGTGCAGTTTTAACGGCTGTTTTATGTCCCGGCTTATGGCCTTTATTTGGTTTAGAACCTTTCTCACCTTTATCCGGAACGCAACATTTTTGATTTGCTGAGGAAAAGACACCGCAAACCGGAGTACCGGCTGGGGCCTTATCGCAAGATAATTTCGGGCCTTTCCCGGCATCTGTACCTTTATCGCCCCCATCATCTTTAGTACAACATCTCAAAACAGCATCAGCATGATTGTTTATGGCTTGTTGAACCAATCTATCAAACTGAGGGCTATTGCAATCATTCATTTTCGGGAATTTCGAACACGGCCCTGCAATTTGTATTGTAGGGGAATCCGGATTAACCGCGCCACCATGCTGGGCCAAAGCATCAGTTACAAAGCAAAGGCTACTAACTATTACTGCGAACATTACGAATAATATCTTCTTCATAATATGTCTCCTTTTTAAACGGCATATTCAAATTATAAGGAAAATACTTGATTTTGTCAAGGCTATAACCATTGGTGTTCCTATAAACAAATTATCCTAAAGTATCTACTAAAATATTATTACAAAAAAATACCCTCGGTATTTTAATACCGAGGGCATTAGACAAATACTATATCATCTTTGGGCGGGTTGAACTGTTTTTACTGTTGTCTTTGTTGCACCTTTTGAATGATTTTTTGATATTTTACCACCCGTTCCTCTTTCACCTTGAGAATCGCCCGGTACACAACATCTCACATCTTGGCTGCAAGTTGTACAAAGTTTTTGTTTGCGAGATTTATCACAACAAGGAATATACACAGTAGTTGTAGAAGGGTTTACCACAATTACAGGAATCGGTTGAGGAGGATCATTTGGGTCAAGAGCGACCGGTGGATTAGGGGAAACCGTTTTAGGTTTGGAATTGTTTAAAGAAACAGTCGCCCCATCCGCAAAAAGCGGAGAGGATATTGCCGCTACCATTACGGCAGACAAAACTATAAGTGATATTTTCTTCATAATTACCTCCATTAACAATATAAGTAAATTATAAAGGAAAACTTTCATTTTGTCAAGATCTCTGTCTCATTAAAATTTGATTTAATAAAATTCTTTATTATATAATCAAAAGGGGTATCTATTATGAAAAAATTAGCAGTAACATATATCTTTTTACTAACTTCTTTACTTTGTCTTGCAGGAACTTTAAATAATCAAGATATAAAAGTAAAAGGTGCAAGACCATCAGAAAATTATACAACTCTTGAATTTAACCCGGGGCAAGATGTGATAGATGATTTAAACGGTATATCCTCCACTTTTCTAACAACAAAATTCTATTATGGTTTCAAAGAAAGCAAACATGACTTCGGTATTGAAATTCCTTTATTGCGTAATGAGGGCAATAACAAAGGCTTAAACGGACTTGGTGATATTTTGTTTGCTACCAATTATAGTGGCGAAATTACAAAACGACTCTTATATGGCCTTCAACTAGAACTTCAGACACCTACTGCAACAAAAACAGAACTTGGTTGCGGTCAGTTTGAAATAAGCCCTGCGGCATTTTTAGAATATGCCTTTCCGGACGGTTTTTTTATTGCAGGAGGTTTAAAATATTATCACAGTTTTTGGGGTAATTCTGACAGAGATACAATAAATAAAATGCGCCTTCGCACCAATTTCGGTTATATTTCACCAACTGATTGGTGGCTTATTGTTGACCCGAAATATTATTTTAATCTTGAAAACGGTAAGAAAGAAATTTATTTAGAATTTGAAGGTGGTTTTATGTTCCGCGGAAATGTGGCTTTTTATTTGAAACCAGGCTTTCACGTAGCAGGCAATTGGCGCAGTAAAGATTGGAATGTACAACTCGGAGTCAAATTTTTTGATTTAATATAAAAAACCCTTCCGTTAGGAAGGGCCTCAAATGGAGCGGGCGAAGAGAATCGAACTCTCGTCTCAACCTTGGCAAGGTCGCGTTCTACCATTGAACCACGCCCGCAAAAATCTTATACATATATTATAACAAATTTTTTAAACTTTGTGCAAATTACATGTTTGCAAGTAACAAAATCAAAAGCCCTAAGAATAGCAAACATAGTGCAAGTTTCGTTAAACCTAAATGTCTACGTAAAAACTCATTAAACGTCTTAGATTCATAACCGAGTAAACTTAAAACAAAAATTATAACAAGCGGAACAATGAACATCAAGTTATAGGTTATAAGATAAACCATTGCACGGAAAAAGTCTTGATTTGCTTCCTTTAAAATGACTGCTATCGTCGGTAAATATACCTGGCCGGTACAAACAGCTTCAATCAAAGAAACCAAAAAGCCAACTATTACTGCAGCACAAAATAAACGGAATGCGCTTTTGTCTTTATCACGTAAAAAGTAGCGAATGATTTTATGCACCCTTTCTTTATTATTTTTACCAAGTTGCAAAATAACTTTTTCAGATTTCTTTGTTATTTGATAAACAATAAAATCATAAAAACTCAAAACCAAAAACAGAGCACAAAGACCAATCGTTAGCCACTTAAAGCCCCACATTACGTAATAGAAAGATGACATCTTGTAGAGAAAATTAAAAAGCCCTAATCCAATCAAAACATAAGCAACGAATACCGCCCCGCAATAAGCGGAACCTACTAAAATGATTTCCTTTTTATCATATTTATATACGGACAGAAATGAGATAAAAAATACAATTACCGCAAAAGCACAAGGGTTAATACCGTCAGTTAAACCTGCTAAAACTATTGCCCAAAAAGTTATGCGGCTAAACATACTTTGGGCGGCTTCCAATGCACTATTTTTTGGTTGGTCTTCGCAAGTTTCCGTTTTTTTTTCTTCTTTTAATTTACATTCTTGTATACTGGCTTGTGTGCCATAATAAGTCTTTTCCCCCTCACGCAAGGCTTTTAAAATTGCTGAAGGGCCATCTGTTCTTATTTGTGTTGGATACCCCATCAACACTCTTTTACCGACTACCATAGCGGGAACGCCCATATCTTCAATACCAACACCATACTCTTTTAAAGTATCGTGAAAAATTACACTGTCTTCCGGCTTTGAAACATCAAATTCCACAAATTTTACTTTATCTTGGAAATCTTGTTTTAAAGTCGCCAAATATTCACGTTTAAATTTTTGGCAATGTCCGCAAACCGGGCTTGTGAAAATAGCAACTTCAAGTTTTTCTGTTCCAGCAAAAGCAATCGGTAAACAAAAAACTAAAGCAAGTATGATAAATAATAATTTTTTCATAATTCTCCTAAACAATTTTTTTAGTATTTAGTAAACAAGTTTTGCAGGGGCTTATTTTTGTATCTTTTACTTTAATTTTTTCTGCAATTTGTTTAGCAAAATCTGTTAATGTCGGGTCCCTTGCGCCGAGAACCAAAACAACATCCCCCTCTTTTGCTTTAGCAGCAATTAGAGCGGCGGCCTCATTTCTGCAAGGCGTATAAACCGCACTTACACTAAGATGTTTTAAACCCTGATAAATTAAATTTGCGGAAATGTGTTCCGGTATAGTTCCGCCAGGATAATAAACTTCACCTAAATATAAAGTATCTTCAGGTTTGATATTTTCACTAAAGCACTCAATAAATTCTTTAAGCAAAATCTGGACTGAAGTAAATGCGTGCGGTTGGAAAAATACCTGCAAACGTTTACCCCTTAAATGAGCCGCTTTTAAAGTGGCAGCAAGTTTGTGGGGATTATGAGCGAAATCATCAATAATTTCAATACCGTTAATTGTAGCAATTGAATTGAAACGGCGGTAGACTCCTTCAAACTTTTCAAGTGCAGCGGAAACTATTTTTAAATCAATACTCATTTCCTTTGCAACCGCAATAACAGCAAGGGCATCTTTAATATAATGTTCGCCGGGTAAATTGAGTTTAAAAGCAACGCCGTCAACCGTAAAAGTTGAACCAAAGCCGTCAAGTTTAATATTTTCCGCATGCGTATTACCAATATGTAGACCAAAAGTTTGAGCAGGGCCTAAAATTTCTTTTAAATTATCTTCTTCGGCATTTACAATAAGTTTCTTACAGTTAATACTGAATTTTTGGAAATAACCTTTTAAAATAGAAATATCCTTATGGTCATGCGCTAAATTAAGCATAACACCGATTTGCGGATGATAGTTAACCAAAGTTCCGTCAGATTCATCTGCTTCAATAACAAGCCAAGAAGTCTTGCCGCGATACACATTACCGTAATAACCCTCTTTTTGAAGTGATAGCAAAACACCGCCTGTAATTAAAGACGGGTCTTTGCCGGCTGCTTTTAAAACTTCAAACATCATCGCACTTGTGGTGCTCTTGCCCGACGTACCGGAAATAGCAATAGTTTTATTTTCCTTAACGTGTTTTGCTAAAAGTTCGGAACGATGAATTAAAGGAATGCTGTATTTTTTTGCAATTTGAATTTCGATATTATCAGGTTCAATTGCTGAAGTTAAAACAACCGCATCCGTATCTTCAGTTATACCACTGCCGTCTTGCGGATATAATTTTACACCAAGTTTTTTTAAAGTTTGCCAAATAGGCAAATCTGTAAAACCTTTATTGATTAAGCGGTCCGAACCTGTAACCTCGTCCCCACCCATCGCGTGAAGTTGGGCCAAAGCACTCATTCCAATTCCACCAACGCCTACAAAATGTATTTTCATTTTAATCCCTCTAAGAATTTATTCATATTATAAAAACCTGCTTTTTGTTTTAAAAGCCAAACAGCCACCCGTACGGCACTTTGAGCAAGCATTTTCCTGTCCAAAACCTTATGGGTTAAAATTATTTCTTCATCTTTATTCGGAGAAGTTAAAGTTAAAGTATGTGTGCCCGGTATATTTCCAATTCTCTCATAAGTAATTTGATCTTGCGCAATATTTAAAGCGGCAGCCAAATTTTTTGCCGTACCGCTTGGGGCATCTTTCTTTTGTGTATGATGGATTTCATGCATCGCTAAATTGTAACCTTTATACATTTTCTTTGCTTCAAGCAAAAGTTCTTTAAATAATGCAACGCCAATACTAACATTGGGGGCATAAAATAAAGGTATTTGTTTTTCAGCCTCAAAAGCCGCAACCAAACCACGCGGTAAATTTGTTGTTCCACACAAAAAAGCAGCATTTAATTTTTTGGCAATCTTATAACTTTCTTCTGCACCCTGTGGGGAAGAAAAATCAATTACTAAAGAGGCTTCTTTGCAAGTTTTATCACCAACTTCCCGTGTAAAAACTTCGAAATTGTCTTTTGCAAGTATTTGGCAAATTAATTGCCCCATTTTGCCTTGCGCACCGTTTACTAAAACCTTAGTCATTAAAAAATTCCTCAAACAAATAATCTGCAATTTGACGGCCGTTTAACGCAGCACCTTTGAGCAGATTATCACACACACACCAAAAATGTATAACGTGTTTATCCTCAATATCTTGGCGAAGACGGGAAATAAATGCTTCCCCCCTGCCTTCAACTTCCTTATTTGTGTAAACTTTACCATCTAAAATAACACCTTTTTGCGAACGCAAAATATCAGGTAAAGTTGCCATATCAAATTCTTCTTTAGCGCGTAAAGTTATTGTTAAACCGTGTGAAACTTTAACAGGTACCCTGACAGTATGTGAAAATACTCTCAAATTTGGTAAACCCAAAATTTTCTTTGCCTCGTAAATGCCCTTTAATTCTTCAGAAGTAAAACCATTATCTTTAACACTGCCAATTAAAGGTACACAATTTGCACGGTATAAAGAATTTGGATTTTCAAATTCTTCCAAAAGTTTTTTGCCGCCGCCGGAAATTGCCTGATAAGATGAAGAAAAAACTTCCTCCAAAGTATAATGCTTTTTAAGTGGGTTTAAAGCCAACACTAAACCGGTAACTGTACAATTTGGGCTGGCAATAAGCCATGTGTCTTTAGTGATTGTATCGGCATTAATTTCCGGTATAACTAAAGGTACACCCTCTTTTTGACGGAAATATGAGGACATATCAATAACAAATTTGGCATAATTTTTAAGTTCCGGTGCAAGTTGCGGGCTAACTGTCTCATCAGTACATAAAATTGCGATATCAACTTTTTGCGGTTTATCCTGACGCCCAAAACCAAGTACTTTGTAATTTTTTGCGTATGGGGATTGCTCAAGTTGCTTTAACATCAACTGCCCCACAATTCCGCGCACACCAAACACACCTATCGTAATCATTTTATTATTGTCCCCACTTCGCCTGTTTTATAGTAAACAACGCGTATTTCAATATTTTTTTCTTTAGCAAGTTTGATTGCATCCGGGTGCAAAACATTTGCACCTTCAAGTGCAAGTTTATACATCACATCAAAATCCATCAAGTTTAATTTTTGGGCGGTTTTATCTTTATTGGGATCTTTATCATAAACGCCATCCACATCTTTAATCATTTCCACAAAATTTGCGCCCTCACTTGCGGCAATAAAAACTGCAGAAACATCAGAACCGCCACGCTTTAAAGTGGTAATTTCTTTATTTTCACCAATCCCCTGAAAACCGGCAATTATCGGAATGTGGTTTCGTTCAAGCTCTTTAGCAAGGCGGTCACTTTTCAAACCCTTAATTTCTGCGCCGACGTGTTCTGAAGATGTTGTTAAACCGATTTGTGAACCTGTCAAACTTACTGCCGGAAGTCCTGCTTCATTTAAGGCAATAGAAAGTAATGCGACACTTATACGCTCACCGGTAGTGATTAACATATCGAGTTCGCGTTTATTTGGGTTTTTGCTGAGTGAATAAGCATTATCGAGCAAGATATCTGTCATATTCCCATTTGCAGAAGCAACAATTATCGGCTGAAATCCTGCATCCCAACGCTTTTTAATTAAGGAAACAGCAAGCCAAATTTTTTCTTTATTGGCTAAGGTATTTCCACCGAATTTCATTACAGAAACTTGTCTCATATAATCAACTCCTTAGGAGTATTTGCTAAAATTTGTTTTATTTTTTGTTTTGTTTCTTCCTGAATCGTACCAAGTGGCAGACGAACATCTTCCGCACATAAACCTAAACAAGAAAGTGCATATTTTACGCAAGTTGGGTTAACTTCAAAAAATAATGCTTCAATCAAAGGGTATGCTTGCTTAAAAACTTTCATGCTTTCTTGCGTTTTTCCTTCTAAAAACAGTTTTTGCATTCTAACGAAAGCAGGTGCTAAGATATTGCCGGCAGCACTTATTAACCCAGGGAAATTTAAACCCATTAAAGCAGGCCACAAATCATCATTACCACCTAGAAATTCAACTTTATCACCAAATAAAGTTGTTGCTTTTACCACACGGGCGATATCATAATCTGCTTCTTTTATTGCTTTTATTTGCGGGACATTATTTAGAAGTTTACCTAAAAATTCTACGCTTAACCTTTGCCCTGTTCTTGAAGGAATATGATATAAGACAAGCGGTTTTTTTGTTTCATGTGCTACAGCAGAAAAATGTGACGTCATACCGCTCAAATTCGGTTTATTGTAATATGGTGTTACTACCAAATAAGCATCAGGGTTAAACTCTGCCGCGAGTTTGACATTTGCTAAAGTATGCTCTGTAGAATTTGCACCAACCCCTATAATAATTTTTGCCCGACCGTTTATTTTTGAGGTGCAAAAAGATAAAATTTCCTTCTTTTCCCCATCAGTTAAAGCCGGCGGTTCGGCAGTAGTTCCAAGTAAACAAAACCCACTGACACCAGCTGCAATTTGCTTTTCAATTAAATCAGCAAGTGCCTTATAATCTACCTTACCCGCTTTAAAAGGGGTAATCAAAGCAATAAAGATTCCTTTAAACATTGGCAAATCCTCCAAAATAAATTGTATCATTTATATAGGCAAGTTTTTTACGGAGGTTTTATGCCTGAAGAAAATAAAGAACAGCAAAATGCTGAAAATAATACACAATCTGAAATTAAAAAAGTAGAACAAATCGGGGAAATTCCGACTATGACTTCTTTTATAGAAGGTCAAATCCCACAGGTTAAAGCAATGGATGAAAAGGAAAAACATAACAAGGAACTATTTATGATAAAAGTTTGGCTTATATTGCTCTGTGTTGTTTTTACCTGTTCTATGATAAGTGGTATTTATTTAGTTATAAACCCTAATCACAGCAATACGCAATTAGTTGAAGAAAAATCTACAAATGAACAATCAAGGAGTTTTTTTAAGGGTTCCAATTCTAAAGAAGGCGCAGTTGTTGTTAATATTCGCGGAGAAATCTCAGAAAGTACTGACAATAATGCTTTTTCCAGTAAACAAAATGCTTCAAGCATCGCACGCCGTATAAGAGAACTTGCTGACAAAAAAGAAGTTAAAGCAATGTTACTAGATATAAATTCCCCCGGTGGTACTGTAGCAGCAGTACAGGACATTTATAATGCATTAAATTATTTCCGCTCACAAAAGAAACCTGTTGTGGCTTTAATGCGCGACGTTGCCGCAAGCGGTGGTTTTTATATAGCAATGGCCGCAGATAAAATTGTTGCACAACCCGGCACAATGACAGGTTCTATCGGTGTAATAATGCAAACTACAAATGCCCAAGAATTACTTAAAAAAATCGGTGTTGATTTTAATGCAGTAAAGAGTGGCCAAAATAAAGATATCGGTGCAATTTATAAAGAACTTACACCGGAACAAAAATTGCTTTTACAAGAAATGATTGATGAAACCTATCAGCAATTTTTTGAAGCAGTAAAAAACGGACGCCCGAATGTTGATGTAAACACGTTAAGAATTTATGCAGATGGCCGCATTTTTACAGGCGCAAAAGCCCAAACTTTAGGTCTTATTGATGGATTAGGCGGTGAAGAAAAGGCTAAAGAATATTTAAGCGAACTTACAGGAATAAAAGATATTAAAATACTAAATCAAAGAAGTAAATTTATGGAAGACTTCTTTTTGCCTTTCTCAAATTTAGCGGAAAGTTCACTTGCTTTAAAACAAATTACAAAACCGAAAACGCCTGCTTTGGCATATATGCTTAATTTATAGGAATATTTATGTTTTCTACTCTATTTAATTTCGTTTTAAAACCGGGCTCTACCATAAATCAAATTATGCAAGAGCGTAAACTTAAACTTGCTTTTATCGGTTATTGCGTAGGAGCATTCAGTATAGTGCTTGCGCATGCTTTAACCGTAGAAACAAGTTTGGCAGGTTTTATTTCCCGCTTTTTGTTTATTTTGTTTTTTAGTGTTTGTATAAGTTTTTTCTTTTCGGCAACGGCACATTTATTTTTGGAACTTACAACCGGGCGTGGGCGTGCGGCAGGCTTGTTTGTACTGCTGGGCCTTTCTGAATTTGCCAAAACTTTGTTAGTTGCATTTTCTTTAATTGCTCTTAATATACCGGCGTTATACGCATGCAAAGGCTTGGCTGCTTTTGCTGTTTTGTTATTACAATTATTCTTCGTTTTGTATATGATGAAACACGCTTACGGCCTTAATAAGAAAATGACTTTCCTTGCCCTTATTATTTCTTTTGTACCGTCAATTATTTGTTTCTTTGCAACAATTTTTATTTTGATAAGTGCAATTGTTTGGCTTATTTTTGCTTAGATTTTTTGTGTGCTTTTAAGGCTTTTTCTTTAGCTTTAGCGGCTTTCCACATAGCAAGTGCTTCTTCTGGGGTACTTGCTTTTTTGTTACCGAAAACGTGCGGATGGCGGCGGATAAGTTTTTTATTTAAACCGTTTATAATTTGTGCTAAAGTAAAACGTTTCTGTTCTTGAGCGATATGTGCGTGAAACAAAACTTGTAAAAGTAAATCACCGAGTTCTTCACATAAATTTTCATCGTCTTTACTTTTAATTGCTTTTATTACTTCTTCACTTTCTTCACGTAAATTTTTTATTAAACTTTCATGCGTTTGGGCCCTGTCCCATTTGCAACCTTTCGGGCTTCGTAAAACTTTTAAAGTGTGATTGACTTCTTCAAATAAAACAGATGGTTTCTTCATTTTACACTACCTTTTTGAAAATTAACTTCTTCTTTTGATTTATAACGGGGTAAGAATAAGTGCCTTCCAAAACTCTATTTAAACCTATATCTATTTCCGCGAGTTTACCGTCTTTAGATTTAAAAATTTCTTTTATGCGTGTATGCCCTAAAATTTGTTTAAAAGGTACTTTATCATAGTTTTTGATTAAATACCTCAAATCTTCCCAAAAGATACCACCATAAATATGAAGGCCTCCGCGAAGATAACTTATATTAAAAATTGGATGTTTATAATTCCCTTCCAAAACTGCCTTTTTGAAAACAGTATTTATATGCTTAACAAGTTTGACAGGGGTAACATCTTTAATTTCACTTGCTAAAATATCGTATAAACTATTGCAGATTCCAGCATGTGTAATTACAAAACCTTTTGCATAATAAGCCGCCTGCAAAGCGCCCTCTTCAGTTTGCTTAATAAGTTTATTGCGATATTCTTCCACTTGGAAATAGGGCAAAGAAGTTATAGTGTAATTTTTTTTGATTAACTCAAGTTCGTGATTGCCAACAAGCCTAACAACTTTTCCCCCCGCTTTACGAGCTTCTTTTTGTAAAACATCTAAAAGCCTGTCTGCTTGTATTGGATAAAACCCACGGTCAATAATATCACCGATTTGAACCAAAACATTGTGTTTCCCGGTCCATTCAAGTTCCGGGTTCATTAATTTGGCATGGATTAAAACCGCAGCAAAACCGTGATATTCACCATGAACATCACCGATAATAAATACTTTTTTTACCTTTTTGCTGCTTTTTCTTGTCATACTAATATTATACAATTTAGTATAGGCTTATGCGGGACAAAAAATTCAAACAAGTTTTAAAACAACTTAAAAAAATTCTTGGGGACAAAAATATTTTAACTTCAAGGCTAGATCTCTTATTAAACAGTTATGACAGTAGCCCCTTAAAAGCAAGGCCAGAGGCCGTATTAAATATCAAAAAAACAGAACAAGTTGCTAAAGTTTTACAAATTTTGCACAAATACGGTTTTGCCGCAACGGCACGTATGAGTGCTACAAATCACGACGGTGCTTGTATACCTTTAAAGGGCGGGTTTGTTTTAAATTTAACCGCGCTTGATAAGGTGCTTGAAATTAATACCGAAGAAAATTATGCCCTTGTTGAAAGCGGTGTTATAAACCAAGATTTGCAAGATTTGCTTGAACCGCTTGATTTCTTTTTTGCGCCGGACCCTGCAAGCCGTGCGTTCTCAACCATAGGCGGTAATTTTGCTTTAAACGCGGGTGGCGCACGTAGTTTAAAATACGGCGCAAGTGCGCAAAATTTACTTGGCGCAGAAATTGTTTTGGCTGACGGTACAATCTTAAATTTAAACAAAGAAAACCCACTTTTGCATTTGCTTGTAAAAAGCGAAGGCACTTTATCTATTATCACTAAATTAAAAGTAAAAATTTTGCCTTTACCACCGCATAAAGAAACTTTAACGGCCGGTTTCCCGAATTTAAAAGGGACAATGCAAGCCGTACAAAAAATAATTTCACTGGGTTTTTTGCCAAGTGCTTTGGAAGTTATGGATGAAAACGCGCTTGCTTTAACAAAATATAAAAATACCGACATAAAAACTTTATTAATAGCAGAATTTGAGGGCAACAAAAAACAAATCGCGGAAGATATGAAACAAATAATAAATATCTTCAAAAATGCAGGCGCGGAAGAAATAAAAACAACACTCACCAAAGATGAACTTGATAGAGTTTGGAATATACGTGCAAAAGCCGCACTTGCACTTGCAAAACAGGCAAACGGTTTTATGTCGTTTGATTATGCAGTGGAACGCCCGAAACTAGCTAAAGCGGTTGAATTTGTGCAAGATACATTAAAAAAACATAACTTAAGGGGAACAATAGTTTTCCACGCCGGTGACGGTAACTTCCACCCAAATATCATTTTTGATGAAAGCAATGCTTATGAAGCAAATCAAATAAAACTTGCAGCAAAAGAAATTGACAATTTCGTTTTCTCACTAGGCGGAACTTTAAGCGCGGAACACGGAATTGCAGTGCAAAAACGTGCCGCAATGAATATCTTTTTTGAAAAAGATACTTTAAATTTATTTAAGAAAATAAAAAATACTTTGGATGCAAAAGATATTTTAAATCCACAAAAGATATTACCGCTTTGTGAAAATAAAAAACAAGATATTCCCGACTGGGCAAAAAATTTTTATGAACAAGCCAAGGAACAGAGAGAATTTGATTTTAAGCAAATAAAAACCCTAAATAAAATTATTGATTTTGATAAAGAAAATTACACTTTAACCGTGCAGGCAGGCGCTTTGATTGAAGACATAAATAAAAAATTACATCCGCTTAAATTTTATTTACCGACCTCGCAAAAAAAGGGCACTTTGCTTGATTTATTTTTAAGCGGGAAAGATTTAAATTTTGCTGATTTTGTTACCGGGCTTACTTTTGTTTGCGGTGAAGGTTTAATAAATGTGGGCGGGAAATTTGTTAAAAATGCAGCAGGTTATGACTTGATACATTTTATGTCCGGCACACAAGGGGCATTCGGTGCGCCGCTTATATTTACTTTAAGGCTGTTTCCGCAACAAATAAAAAGCCAAACAAATAAAGAGAAATTTGAAATAAATGAAACTTTAATAAAACTTAAGAAAGTTTTTGATAAAAATAACATTTTTAAACCGGAAATTTTTAAAGGTTACTTAGATGAAAAAACAAAACTTTGATACTATTTTTGCCGACGCTTTAAAATGCAATCATTGCGGTTTATGCCTACAAAATTGCCCGGCGTATAGGGAATTAAAACAAGAAAAATATGGGCCCCGCGGACGTGTACAAACTGCGGCATTACTTGCAAAAAAGAAATTAACTTTAAAGCAGGATGGGAATGAAATTTTAAATATCATAAAAACCTGCAAAAATTGTAATAACTGCACTGTTTTATGCCCGGCAGGTATTTCACCGCAAGACATAAACGAAAGGCTCAAAAATATTTTTAAAATTAAAGAGGAAACCCCAAAAATACCGTGGGTAAAAAATACCTTATTTAAAATTTACTTTAGGAAATTTTTCAATAAAAAAGATAATTTATTTTTAACTTCCTCTAAAAATTTTAAACAAATAAAACAAAGTTTAGAATTGTTAAAGAAAAACGGTTTTAAAAGCACTCTATATAAAGAAATTATCACACCTTATTCTTTAGAAGAGTTACCCGATTTTAAAACTTATATTTTTGATGATATTGAAATTTACCGCCTTATAAAAAATGCAATTACCAACGGTAAACTAAAATTAAACCCAAAACAAATTTTATTTATTACGCAAGTTGTGAAACCCAAAACAATAAAATTACAAGACGACAGTTTAATAATTTTGTCAAATATTTATTTAACCCAAGAAACAAAAGAAGAAGAAAAGAAATTGTTTCAAATATTTAAAAATAAGACTTTAAACTTTATAAATAACAGGTATTATTACGGTCCGAATTATCACCCGAAAACCGTGGAATATTTAAAAAATATTCCGCAAAAAACTTTAATTACATTAAGTGAAAGAGAAAACCGATTTTTAAACAGACTCGTCAAAAAATACAAACTAGACAAAGAAATTATATCTCTAGTCAATTTACTAGATTAGCAATTATTCTTCTATCTTGAGCATAGCAATAAAAGCTTCTTGAGGAATATCCACGTTTCCGATACTCTTCATTCTTTTCTTGCCTTCTTTTTGCTTTTCAAGGAGTTTGCGTTTGCGGGTAATATCACCGCCGTAACATTTGGCGATAACGTCTTTACGGTAAGCAGGAATAGTTTCACGCGCAACAATTTTACCGTTCACACGCGCTTGTAAGGCTACTTCAAATTGCTGGCGGCCGATAAGTTCTTTAAGTTTTTCACAAAGTAATCTTCCGCGGGAAACTGCCTTATCTTTATGCGTTATAACACTTAAAGCATCAACAGGGGAGCCGTGTATCAAAATTTCCATTAACACGACATCGGAACTTTGATAATCGGAAATTTCATAATCAAAAGAGGCATAACCTTTGGAAACAGATTTTAATTTATTATAAAAATCTACAACCATTTCCGCCATAGGCATATAATAGTTAATTACCACTCTTTCAGATGATAAATTTTCCAAAGAAATATATTGGCCGCGCTTTTCTTTTAAAAGTGTCATAACGCCGTCCATATAAGTAATTGGAACAACGATTTTTATTTTTATTGTCGGCTCTTTAATATCAATAATATCGCCGTACGGTGGAAAATTAGCCGGGTTATCAATCCACTTGTAACCATTGCCGGCATCCGCTAAAGCAAGTAACTCCTGCGGATGAGTTTTGCGCGGTGTAAATTTAACTTGATATACAACGTTTGGGCTTGTGGCAATTAAAGATAAATTAAACTCCCTTTCAAGGCGCTCTTTAACAATTTCAATATGTAAAAGACCCATAAAGCCAAGGCGGAAACCAAAGCCCAAAGCCTTGGAAGTTTCACTTTGATAACTAAAGGAACTGTCAGATAAATTTAACTTTTCAATAGCGGTCCTGAGCAAAGGATAATCCGTTGTTTCCACCGGGAAAATACTTGCAAAAACTACCGGTTTTGCCTCGGTATAACCGGGAAGTGCAGTTTCAGCCGGGGCAGCGGCAACAGTAACAGTATCCCCCACTTGCACTTGGTGAATATCTTTAATACCGGCAATAATGTAACCGACTTCACCGGCCTCAAGTTTATCGCTTTTTTGGAGTTTTGGCGTCATGAAACCCACTTCTTCAATTTTTGATGTAAACCCGGATGCCATAAGTTTTAAAGTGTCCCCAGCCTTTATAACACCGTCTACCATACGAACATATATTATAACACCGCGAAAGGCATCGTAATAAGAATCAAAAATCAAAGCGCGTGTTTTGGCTTTTGGGTTACCCGTCGGGGCAGGCAAATCTGTAATAATTCTGTCTATTAAATGCTCTATACCAAGCCCGGTTTTTGCACTAACACGCTCTGCCAAAACAGGCTCTTTTAAAACTTCCCAAATTTGTTCTTCGGTAATATCGGCATCACTTTGATTTAAGTCCACTTTATTTATGACAGGTATAATTTTAAGCCCCAAACTTTGTGCCAAATGTGCGTGCGCCACTGTTTGTGCTTCAACACCTTGGGAAGCATCAACAAGCAGTAAAACCCCCTCACAAGCACGCAAAGAACGTGCAACTTCATAAGAAAAATCTACGTGCCCCGGGGTATCAATTAAATTTAGAATATAATCTTTATATTTAATACGTACGGCTTTTGCTTTTATTGTAATACCGCGTTCGCGCTCCAAGTCCATAGCGTCCAAAAGTTGGGCCTGCATTTTGCGCTTTGGGACAGCACCGGTATCTTCTAAAATTCTATCGGAAAGTGTGGTCTTACCGTGGTCGATGTGGGCTACAATAGAAAAGTTACGAATTTTTTGCATAAACTAAAGATATTTGTCTTCCTGCGAAATAATTTTAAAAACTTTTTTTAGGGCCTTATGGGCTTCAACTTCATCAGGGCCGGTAATAGTTATAGTTAATTTAGAGCCCTTTTCCGCGGCAAGCATCATAACACCCATAATACTCTTGGCATTAATTTCTATACCTTCTTTAATTAAGCAAATTTCACTTTTAAATTTACCGGCCTCCTGCGCAATTAGGGCAGCAGGCCTTGCGTGAATACCTAAACGGTTGGTTATATTAATTTCTTCTCTAATCACAATCTACCCTAAAAGAAAGTTACGACACTAAACACTAAAACAGATGCCAGATATAAATAAATATTTGGAATATCCCACTGTTTAATAAATACACTTAGTATAATAAATGAGGATAAAAGAATAACTTTAGTTATTATATCCGTATCAATAACAGAACCGGCAAAATAAAAATATAATCCGTATATAAAAACAAATAATGTAAGCACTTGCCCAATAGTTTTTAAGACGGTTATAATTTTATTCCAATTTAGTTTTGTAAGACCAAAAAAGTTTTCTTCAGTACCTTCATAACCTAAAGTAAAACCTGTGTAGCGGGTTATTAAAACCGGTATATTATAAGTGAAAAAAGCAAAAGCCAAGGCACAAATAACAATTGAATTTAGATTTTCGACATTGACATTATCATTTAGGCAATATACTTGCCCCAAATATAAAACGGCAAAAGCAAAAACCAAGGATAACGGTTTTAAAGTAGACCAAAATAATCTGTCCCCTAAAGAAGCAACTGTGGAGGCAACACTGGAACGGATAATAACCCACTCCTTTTCTTGTTCATAAAAGGTATTGATATTATTTTGTACTTTTTGAAGAACTTGCTCCTGACGCATTACCGCACCCAAGCAAAAGGAAACCATAGCGGGGTTTGTATTAAAAGTTTCTAAATTCCTTTGTAAAGCCCTTTTTAAGAACTTAGGTGTGGAAGAATATAGTTTAAGCAAATAAGGATACATTATAAACAACATCCCCACATTTTGCATTTTTCTTGAATTCCAAAAGCCTTGCAATAATAAAGAACGGAAAATATATCTTATCTTATTTATCTTCATTTTAATCCTCCTTCGGTTTTGTGCTGAAAGATAGGAGTAAACCGCACAAACCAACCCAAGGTACTATATAGTAAGCAAATTTAAAGGCAACATGCACCTTTTCACTTATATCCTGATGCAAATAAGCAAACAGTGGGCCAAATATTATCATAGACAAAGCCACGAATACAAAAACTACAATAAATTCCACTAAAATACTGTTAAAAATTACTTTCCCGGGGGTAGTTTTTAACTCGACCAATCTCTTTTCAACTTTTTCTAAAATTTGACCACGTTTATTGCGCATAAATCTTTCCACAAAAGCAAACATTTGCCCACACACTATACCTACAAAAAAGGCAAAATATATATCCATACCAAAAAAGTAATTCATTAGAAGGGTAAGTGCCGCAGTTATGGTTCCGCTTGGCGGAATAGCACCGCCTATCGGCATATAATCTATAAAAATTAATTCCGTAAAAATTCCAACTTGAAGCCCTAAAAATAAATTGCCTGTTAATGCCCCTATTATCGAGCCGATAAACAAAGGCCTTGAAATTAAAAATTGCCCTACATAAGTGGTATCTAATTCTATTAAAGCGATTAGCGCACAAAAACCTAATAATTGTAATATCATAATACAACCTTCCTATAATTTCGTTGCAAAGGATGACGGCAAAGAACGGATTTCAACGGAAATATGTTCTTCCGTTTCCAACTTCTTTAATTGTTCTACTTCACTATCGGTTAAAAATACCCCTTGCGAATACTGTTTCTTACCTTCTGTAAATTGTGTATTACCCAGCGTTATTACACTTGGGTGAAAACCTTCTTTTAACATCTCAAACAAATTTTCAATATCTTCAATAACGATAAATAATTTTTCTTTGCTTTCTTCACTATGCTTTGCGGCTTCCTTTGCACCTAAAACAGTCAACTTATAACCGCTTGGCAAAGATATACGGAGCATCTTTTTTACAAATTCTTTTGCTGCAGCACCCGGGGAAACAACTAAAACTTCGCTGACATCTAACCTCGGCAACCAACTTTGTACAACTTGGCCGTGTATCAAGCGGTTATCAACCCGGGTTAGAACTATCATTTTTTCATTAACTCCGTTGCTTCCAAAATTGCTTTTTTGCCGTCGGCTATGACTTTAGCTGTAAGTTCTGCTAAATCCATTTTGCTTTGGTTATTCAAAGCAGCCAAAACCATATTTAAGTTTACACCGCACACTACTGAAATTTTATTGTTTTCAGCAGCACATTTTAAAGCGATATTTGCAGATGTTCCGCCAAAACTATCCACTAAAATCAAAGCACCTTCACCGGCAATTGAACTTTTTATTTTTGCTTCAAGTTCATCTAAATTTACTTTGCCGCTGACGCTGAAAGCAGTTATATTTTGCCTTGCACAACAGCAAATAACCGAAGCCGTATCAAGTAAAGAGTCCCCCAAATTACCGTGCGTAATTAAAATTAGTTTTACCATACTTCCTTCTTAAGAATATCGATATCCCTATGTGTTTCACTACAATCAAAACCGCGTTTTTTCAACTCGCAAGCCAAATGATGCGCCATAAAAACGCTGCGGTGTTTGCCGCCTGTACAACCCACGGAAATATTCAAATAAGATTTGCCTTCTTTTATGTATTTAGGTACTAAATACACAATCATATCGGTAAATTTTTTAATAAAAGTTTTTGTGTACGGAGATTTTAAAATATAATCTTGCACTTCTTTATCAAGGCCGGTCTTTTCCCTAAGTGCAGCGACATAATAAGGATTCTTTAAAAAGCGCACGTCCATAACTAAATCTGACTCTAAAGGAATACCGTTTTTGTAACCAAAAGATATGACGGAAATTAACATTTCCTGCGTCTTTTTAACTTTAAGGAATTTGCCGATTTCCTCTTTAAGTTCGCCTAAAGTTGTGGAGGATGTATTTATAATTTCATCGGCGGCAATTCTTAACGGTTTTAGAAAAAGTTTCTCTTGTTTAATTGCAGTTAACAAATCATCTTCAAGCGGATGGCGGTGCTTCGTTTCAGAAAAGCGCCTGAGCAAAACTGATGTGGAGGCATCCAAGAAAATTAGTTTAGTATTAAAACCGATTTCTTTAATTTTATCTAAAGCAGAAGGCAAACTGTGTAAATTATTGCCTTCCCTAATATCGATACCGAGTGCAATTTTTGTTAAATTTGGGTTAGCATTTACATATTTAGTGAAATCTTTAAGTAAAGCAAACGGCAAATTATCGACGCAATAGAAACCAAAATCACCTAAAATTTTTAAGGCTTGCGTTCTGCCGGCGCCGGAAAGGCCGGTAATAATAAAGAATTTTTTACTTTCCATTTTTTTCACCTTTGCCGTCTTTCATTTGCTTTAAAAGTTTTTTACTGAACTCTTTTGCCGAACTTACACCTTGTGATTTTAACCTTTGGTTCAAGGCGGCAACTTCAATTAAAACAGCCAAGTTTCTGCCCGGTGTTACGGGAATTGTTAAAGCATTGATTTCTACACCCAAAATTGTTGCCTTTTGCTGTTCTATGCCAAGGCGGTCAATTTCCCCTGTCGGTGCGATTAAATTAACTTCCATTTCTATCGGGGAAGATTCTGTTGTAGAGGCCACACCGAACAAAAGTTCCACGTCAATAATACCAAGGCCGCGCACTTCCATATAATGCTGGAGCATCGGCGGGCAAGAGCCTACCAAATGGCCACCGCGCATTTTTTGAACTTCCACTACATCATCAGCAACCAAAATATGCCCGCGTTTTATAAGTTCAAGCGCACACTCGCTTTTACCGATACCGGCATCCCCTTTAATTAATACCCCAAGGCCCGAAACTTTAACAAGCACCCCATGCACATGTGTGCGAGGCGAAGTCATTTCATCCAAATAAGCAATAAGTTCGGAAATAAATATTGCCGTATCCATACTTGTGGTAAGGAGTGGCACTTTTTCTTCAAGGCAGGCTTGCCTGATTGCGGGCAAAACTTTCATACCCGAAGTAACAATTACGCAAGGCACTTTATCTGCCCTGAGCATTTTTTTGAAATTTGCTTTCAGTTTGTTATACGGAAGTTTTGCACAAAACGCGTATTCCCCGCGCCCGATTATTTGTATAAGTTCACCGCGGAAATTTTCAAGGTGCCCGTCCATAGCAAGGCCGGGGCGGTTAACGCTAGCTTTTGAAATTTCGCGTTTGGTATATTTTTGGCCGAGCAGAATCTCAAGGTCAAGTTCCTTGCTCTGGTCTTGAAGTAATTGCGCTACCGTGATTGTTCTTTCAAACTCGGCCATAAAAACACCTTATTTTGCTTTGATAGGTTGAATTAAACCGTAAGAACCGTCTAAGCGTTTGAAGATTAAATTGATTTGTTTGGTATCTTCATCCAAGAACATCCAGAAGGTGTAGCCGAGTTTTTCCATTTCAAGGGCGGCATCTTCTGCGCTCATAGGGCTGACTTCTACTTGTTTAATTACTGAAAATCTGACTTCGTTTTGCGGGTTAACCATTGCACTGTAATAGGCGGATAAATCTTCTTTAGGTGCTGCATTTGAAGTGCGTTTTGATTGAATTTTGCCTTTTGCTTTCCTGATTTGCGCTTCGATTTTTAAGATTGCACCGTCAATGGCTTTGTAAAGATTTTCTTCAATGGCTCTGGCGGCGAATTTCTTTTTAGCGGCGTGCAAAGTCATTTCTGCTTTTTGATTGATTTTTTTGTCTACGCTGATAACAAGTTCTACCCAAGCGCCGTCGTCAAAAAATTTTTCAAATTTATTGATTTTTGTTTGGCTGTAAGTTTTGATTGCTTCAGTTAATTTAATGTTTTTTGCTGTGATTTTGAGTTTCATAGTTACTCCTCCTGTAACATATATATTATAATTAAAGCATTTTATATTAAAGCCGTCAAGATAGAAATAGGAAATCTGCAGTTATTGTTTTTAGCCGTCAAAGTCTTTTTGGTAAATTTTAATTTTTCTTTTCCTAAAGTACCGAGAGTCGCTCCGCTCCCGTTCTTCTTTGTACTCGTCGTCAAAGAAAATTTAAAATTTCCTCAAAAATACTTGCCAAGTTCACGTACTCGGTTTGGTTTTATTAAAAATTTGCACATTTTACTCCTCTCCCCTTTGTTTACAAAGGTGGAGAGGTTGGGAGTGGGGTTGTAAAATAAAGGGAATATTACCCCAAATATTAATTTTGCTTTTCGTAAATGCCTTTGAAAGAAAGAAGGAGTAAAATGTAATTGATAACAAAAATTGTTAAAAACATCCAGTTTTGCGTTTGTATAGGCACCCAATAGACGATAAATAAACCGGGTAAAAGGAAACTTGCCGCTAAACCGAAAATAAATGCAGGGCGCGTGGGCGTAACTTTATAAAGTAAAAATAAAGTTATCGGCATGGAAATATTTACGCATAATTGCGCAAGCCCCCAAAAAACAATATTCAAAGGCCCTAAAAAGAAGAACAAAGTTGCCAAAGGAACAGTTATTAAAATAACTTTTTTAGTGCCGAATTTATCACATAAAAACCCGCCGATAAATTTGCCGGCAAAAACAAAAAATGCAATAATAAGCGGAAGTAAGGCAATATCAAATTTTACCGATTTGGCAAAACCCATAAAAGAGCGTATGCTTATGCAAAACAGCAAAGCGCAAGCAATCAAAAAAGCGTATTTGATTTTTGTTTTAATTTCCGTATGCGTAATTTTAAGTTGAGGGATAAAGCAAATAAGCACAAATAAAATTGCAAGCAAAGCAAGTGTTATCGTCTGCATTTGTGCGCTGTCCCAAAAAATTGTACCGAGCGTAAGCCCCAAAACGCCGGTTGAAACAAAGACGCCCAAAGGCCACATCTTTTCTTTGGCTTTAATTAAAATTTCCGCCCCGGCAGCGGTGTGGAAAAGGCAGTTGCCGACGCCGACCAAAATCACTTTCATTAATTTTGGAAGTGGCAGGAAAAACCCCTCAAATAAAAGTAAAAAGGAAAATAAAACAATTTCTTTTTTGCGGTTTGTTTTATCCAAGATAAGCCCGGCAAAAGGCTGCCCGGCAAAGGCGATAATATTATAAATTATGGTAAAGAAAAATATTTCCTTATACTCATAAAAAAATTGATTTTGAAATACAGTTAAGACGGAAACACCATCCACGCAAGCATGGGCAAGAGTGTAAAGTAAAGTGGAATTAAAAATCTTTTTCATTAAAATATTAGCAGTCCGCTTAAATATGATACGGCATTAGCAACGAGGGCAAACAAAAATAATTTCAAATACTTTTGCCGGATAAAGACGGAGAATATTCCCCATTCTACCAGCACAACTGCCGCCTCAAGCAACAAGATAGTTTGCGTGCTTATTATTTGATAATGCCAAATTATTCCGTTAAGTGCAGGGTTTGTGATTATATTTGCAAGTGTCACAAGCCCAACGAACTTCCACCCAAACGGCAATGCGATTATGCCCTCAATAATTATTGTTAACAGTAATGCAATTAACATTCCGCGAATAACGAAATCGGGGATGGAATCAGAATCTATTTGTTCTTCAAAGTTTGTATTTGTATCATCTTGCCCTTGTTTCACTTCCGGTTGTTCAAATTCATTAGTTCCTAAGGTATTAAAAAGTGATACTGATACTTCTGTTTTTCTAATAGTATTTTCTAATTCTTCTAATTTTTGAGCCATTAGTTTTATATCTTTATCGGCATCTATACTTTGTTGCAGATCATTAATTGCCGAACTTATACGCTGTATCTTGTTGTTTAAAAATTGTATCGCAAATGGTTCTTCTGGCAATATATCTTTATATCTTGATTGATACCTTTGCCTATATACATAATCTTTAGGAACAAGTACTTGCATTTCTTGTGTTTCGGGGATATATTTTAAATAACTTTGAGGTGGAACACCTGTTACATCATATCCCAAATTACCCATAGTTATGTATTCATTACAATCAATTAATACACTACCATGATGTACTGCACCTAATGGCTTGTATTCTATTCCTTGTATTTTTTTAACTTCAGTTTCACCTGATGGATCTACATAATATGCGAAATTATAAAAGAAACTATTATTCATTCTTGTTACCCCTTCAGGAATTTCTTTTAATTCTAAATTATTATTTTGGTAATCTTGCATTAGTCCCAATTTCTTTTTGTAAAAGCACAATAATATATCTGCTCTGTATTTCGTATTTTGAAAATTTTTTATAATACCCTCTTTTGATATAAATCCACCTTTATAAGGATAATATCCTTTATCAGCCATTTCTTTAATTTTATCTTTCATCCATTTTGTTTCACCCGCTGGACTTCTTAAATCCGCTTTCGCAACTTGCGGCGCAAAAGCCAAAAAGCCCAACAAAAGCAAAGGCATATAAAAATTTTTCATAAAATCTCCGAGTTAACAATTTATATACCAAAATTATATCATATTAACAAATTGCATAAGTTTTCAAAATTTGCTAACATCATTCTGGGAGTGCCGCCTAAAACTAGGTTGGCACTCGTTTTTTCTTCAACACTCTGCAAAGTTGCCCGCCGTAAAAAGCCAAAAATAAATGAATATACTTCAAAAAATACTAAAAAATATCAAAACAAAAACTGCCCCCGCAATAATGCAATTTGCACCAAACTTGATACAAGGGCAGAATCTGCCAAACCCGTCAAGCCACAACTACAGCCCGTACGTCGATAGTTATGGCTCAAAAGCATGGGTTTATGCCTGCGTTAATGCGATAGCGGAAACTGTTTCCGCCGCGGACTTTGTACTAAAAAATAAGCAAGGCGAAATTATACAAAGCCACCCGGCACTAGACCTTATGTACCGCCCAAACAAATTTATGAGCGGCAGAACTTTGCGACAATGGATAATCGCAAGTTTGGAACTGACAGGGAACGCCTATATTTTAAAAGATTCGCAACTGCCCGACGGTACACCAACGGAAATGTTCCCCCTCCTTTCGCAACTTGTGGAAATTATACCGGGCAAAAAATCTTCAGAACCTATTGAGGGTTACAAATACCGCGCAGGTTCGCAAACGGCATATTATAAGGCAAGTGATGTTATTCACTTTAAATATTTTAACCCGTTTGACTTTTTTTACGGCCTTTCCCCGATAGCGGCGGCACGCGCAAGTTTAGATACGCTTGAAAAGGCAGAAAGTTATAACCGCGCATTTTTTGAACATGCAGGCGCACTTTCAGGCTTGCTTTATACCGACGGGAAACTTGACCCTGCCACGCGTTCGCGCATAATTAACAGTTGGAATGAAAAGTACCAAGGCGCAAAAAAGGCACACAAAGTTGCTTTGCTTGAGGGTGGTTTAAAATGGCAAAATATAACCCTCAGCCAAAAGGATATGGACTTTATTGAAGCAATGAAAATGAGCCGCGAAACTATACTTTCCATTTTCCATGTTCCGCCGGCTTTAGTCGGGCTTTTTGAGCAAGCGCAACAGTTTAACACCAAAGAACAGCAGCGCATTTTCTGGCAACTTTGCGTTTTGCCGAAACAAAGTTTGATGCTTGAAACATTAACTGAATTTTTACTTCCGCATTTTGACAAAACACAAGCAATGTATTTTGATAAAGATATTTCCCAAGTTGCTTGCTTAAAAGAGGAAGAACTTGAACGTGCACAAACGGCAAAAATTTATTATGAAATGGGATATTCCCCCTCTGAAATTGCGCAGGCACTTGGTTTGCCTTTCAGTACAAAAAAGAATAATAGGAGCAAAAAATGAAACACAAAATTTGCGGAACTTTAAAAGCACCGGCATTAAAAATTTTACCTTTGCAAGAGGCAACCGTTAAGCAGGAAAACGGCCTTGTTTATATTGAAGGTTATGCCAACACAAAAAATTTAGCGGACCGTTACGGCGATATACCCACCGTCTTAAAATCAAAAAGAAATTTTGTTTATGAATTAACAGAGTTTAAGAAAAACCCGGTTTTGTTAATTGACCATGTAAATCAACTTGACCATTTGGCAGGCTCGGTAACCGAGATTTTTGAAGACGAAAAGGGCTTATATTTTAAAGCCTTATTTTCCGCCTCAAATCACCCGACAATTGCCCATGCGCGCCAACTTTATAAAGAGGGCCACGCAAAAGGTATCAGCATTGCAGGGCGCTTTCATTATGAGGTGGCAAGCAACCCAAGTTTGCTGACTTTAGCGGAAATTTATGAAATTAGTTTGGTTGCAATCCCTGCCGATCCACGCAGTTTGGCGGCACCTGCCAAAACCGTAGAAGACGACGAAGAAGAACGTAAAAAACAAGAAAAATCAAACCGCCAAAAACTTGAGAAAGAAATAAATGCCTGGCTAAAAGAATTAAAGAAATAAAAAAATCCCCCGGTGAAAATTTTACACCGGGGGACTTTTTAAACAAATTATATATCTTCGTTATACATCACTTCACTGCATATACTGTCATCTTCATCTTGGCATGTTACCATACTGCTAAAACATTCTTTTTTGATTGTATAGTTTTGACCTTCCATAATAACTTCCCCTTCATTGGTAAGGGAGAAATTTACACCTCTACTTACAAAGGATGAGCCATTTACAGGTTCGCCGGAATCGTCAACAAAATCTATATCCAAGTCTTCAAAATTATTTGTATATACATTGTTTACTAGGAAATATCTTTGTTGTGCGAAGCATATCGTGCTAGCCAAAGAAAGAGCACCTTTAAGGCCTTTACTGTCTTTATTCTTTTTTGCTTCTTTCATTTTTTCTTCATATAACGGGGCATATTTTTTAATTATTTCGTCTAAGTTAGAAATTTCTGTAATCTGCCAATGATCACCACTTTGTTTCATTTTAAAAATAAAAGCAGGTGCTTCTGCATTTTGCATATATTGTTTGGCTTCTTCGGGGAGCAAATTTTTATCAAGTAGATATTTTTTTGCATCGTCATAATTTAAAACAACTTTTGCCGAAGCAATACCGTCTTTATTATCTAAAATTTTATATTCTTTTACTTTAATCATTTTCAAGTATTGCTTATATTCTGAATCGGAATTTGAGAAATCTTTTACCCCTTTTAAAATATACTCTTTAATAACAGGAACAATAATAACTTTCATTGCTGTAAGGCCCATGATTTTATCTTTCGGCAGTTCTTTAATTTCTTGCCTGGCGACGACATCAATCGCACCATTTATTACTGAACTTAAGTCGACATATCTATCTATATTGTCTGCATCACAATTTTGTATGGCTTTGCCTGCGGCAATTAAAGAGTCCTTGGGGTTTGGCCCTTTTTGGCAAGCGGATAAAACGCATAATACTCCTAAAAATACTACTAATAATTTTTTCATATTATCTCCTCTATAAATTCAGTATAGCAAATATTTTGTTTACTTTATCAGTTTTAAAGTGCGAACAAGTAAACTCTTTAAAAAGTAAACTTCACGTGTGGTTAAAGCACTTTTGGCCTTAATTTCATTAAAATATTCCATACAGTTTTTATCGTTTAGTACCGGCGGACGCGGAACTTTTTTAAGGAAATTTTGGAATTCTTTTTCAAAAATTGCATAATCGCTTTGCTTGGCAATTTTTTCACTTTTTATCATCGGGCTTTTGAAATCATTTTTTGCAATTTCATAGCAGCAAAGCATGAGTGCTTGCGCCAAATTTAAAGACGGTATTTTTGGGTTTGTTGGTATATGCAAAATATAATTTGCAAGGGCAATATCTTCAGAACTTAAACCTGTTTTTTCAGATCCAAAAACAAAAGCGGTTTTACCTGTAAATTTCGGTAAACTTTTGGAAATTTCCGGCAAACTTATAACTTTGCGATATGCTACGCGTCTATCAAGTGAAGTAGTAGCAAGAATTGTAGAACAATCTGCTGCGGCTTCTTTTAAACTTTTAAAAACTTTTGCTTTCTTTAAAATATGGCTTGCGTGTACTGCGGTAACTGCCTCTTTCCAAGACGGAGCATAAGGGTTAACAAGCCTTAAATCTGTAAAACCAAAGTTACCCATCGCACGTGCGCAAGCACCGATATTTAAAGGATTTCTTGGGTGGACTAAAATAAAAACCGGTTTCATTATTTAATTTTTTCCTTCATTATACTGACGATAGTACTGTCAACTTTCAGCATACCGACATTTGAAATTTTACTTAAATTTTGGATAGTTTTTTCTGCACTTTTGCCGACAAAACCTTCCGCTTCCGTTATACCGTAATGTTTAATACCCATAAAAGCAGAACGCAAAGCGCTATCAACGGAACTGACAACTTTTAAAGCACAACCGCTTTTTGCGCCGTCGCAAAGCATACCGCCGATATCACTAATGATATTACTTATTGCAAGTGTTATGGCTTTAATATCAGCACCTTTTTGCTGGTAAACTAAAGCCGCGGCAGCACCGACACCCGCTGCAATTGCGCAACCGCAAATCGGGGCAAGTTCGCCGGTAAAAACTTTAACATAACCGTTTAACAAATGCGAAAGCGCTATACTTTTTAAAATCTTTTCTTCTTTAATTTTTAATTGCGTGCCGACATAATAAGGCACTAAAATTGCAACTATACCCTGATTACCGGAACCGCCGGAACTCATAACAGGATGGGCAAACCCATCCATACGGCCATCAGCCGCTTGGGCACATAAAATTTTTGTATCAATAACTAAATTTTTACTTAAAATTTTTTGCTTAACTAAATTCCTAAGGTAAAAGCCAACCTTTTCAAGTCCTTCTCCTGCTTTTGAGGCAGCCAAATTCATTTTTACGCCTTGTTTGATATAAGCCAAATCGGCTTTATCTGCGTGTTCGGCGCAATTAATTAAATCAGCAATAGTTGCCTTCTTAAGTACCTGCAAATAAGAATTTTTTTGCGTTTTTTGCTTCTTTTCTTTTAAAACTTTACCGTTTAAAGAAAGGTAACAAATTTCCTGATGCCCGCCTGAAATTATACATTTTACTTTACTACCCTTTTCCCCCACCACATTAACACAAATGTAAAAACCTTTTTTGGAGACAGTATTTAAAACTACGCGTTTTTGCTTAATTAAATCAAGGGCTTGATCTAAAATTTCCGGCGTAACACTCTTTAAAAGTTCCATTTTTTGTTTAGGGCTTTTTAAAACTAAGCCCAAAGCAGCCGCTACTAAATTACCGCGAAGCCCGCCTGTATTAGGAACTTTTACACCAAGACCGTTTTTGAAAGTTGCACCATCTAAAAATAAAGTGGCTTTTTTAACATTTTCCTTTTTTAAAATACTTGCTGCAGTAGCCGCCGCAAAAGCAACGGAAACAGGCTCCGTACACCCTAAGGCTGGGTATACTTGATGTTTTAAAACTTCTTTAAGCAAATTTATTTTCATAAAAACAATTTGGGTTTTTCTATATAAGAACCGCTTTCAAAACTATAAATCTTACCGTTACCAACTATAATATGGTCTACCATTTTTACAGATAAAATATCTAAAACATTTTTTAGATTATCTGTCATAAATTTATCTTCATTAGATGGGCTTGGATCCCCGGAAGGATGATTATGCACACATATTATGTACTTTGCACCGTGCTTTAAAATAAGTTCAATAAGTTTGCGTGGATAGATGGTGGTATTATCAATATTACCTTCAGATAATATCTCAGATGCTATTAAACGAAGTTTTATATCCAAAAACAGGACTTCAAAACATTCCTGTTTTTTATTTTGGAGATGTGCTATACAATAATTGTAAAGTTCTTCTTGATTTGAAATACTGCGGCGTTTTTTAACTTTATCAAAACTGTGGCGGGTTATAATTTCCCTTACGACATTAATAAGCATCGCACTTTGCGGACCTAGGCCCTTTACTTTTTGAAGTTCAAAATTGCTGGCTTCCAAAACACCGCTTAGAGAACCGAAAGTTTTAAGTAAAGTCCAGGCAAGTTTTTTAGTATCCTTACGCGGTATAGAATAGGTTAAAAGAAGTTCCAAAACTTCATGATCTAAAAAAGGTTTAAGGCCTTCTTTTTGAAATTTATTTTTAATACGTTCTCTATGCCCTAGATATGACGGTTTTTCCATATAAATATTATACTTTATTTATGCAATAAAAAAGAGCAGGTCCGGTTATCCACCAAACCTGCCCTAACAACAACTGGAGTTATCCTCCATATACTTCTCCTTCACATAAGCGGTAATCCCTACCGCCAACATCGGCAAACGGGGGTAAACGCACCGCACCGCCGCCATTTGCAGCCTAAGTGCAAAACAACCACACCTAAACCGCCTTCGCAAGAGAAGCAACTTTACGCCACCCCTCCCACTTGCAAGCCCTTAAACCGACACCCTTACGGGATTTACGCCAGCCCCAAGCAATCACCCAAAATCACAGCAACCGCTTAGAAAAGAGCCCACCCAAAAATCTGCGGGTAGCCCTCTTTTTTAGAGTTGGAAACGCTTATAAAAATCTAAGCCCCTTATTTGCTACCCGTACTCATAGTATAAGGGTTTTTTCAAATTTGTCAAGGGGGTAATTAAAAATTTTTTATTTTTATATTTTTTCTTGTAAATATTATGTTAAATTTCAATACAATAGGAGCCAAACCGTAAATACAAACCCGGCAAGTATTTTTGAAAAAATTTTAATCTTTTCTTTGACGACGAGTACAAAGAAGAATGGGAGCGAAGCGACTCTCGGTACTCTAGGAAAAGAAAAATTAAAATTTATCAAAAAGACTTTAACGGCAGATAACTAAAAATGCAAATTACCTTTTCCCAAGTATCACAAAATTTGATATAATACTTAAAAGGGCCTGTAGCTCAGCTGGGAGAGCGCCTGCATGGCATGCAGGAGGTCGCCGGTTCGATCCCGACCAGGTCCACCATTTTTAAAGCCCCCTTATAGTTAGGGGACTTTTTATTTCAAATAATTGTTTGCTAGAAAGTTTATTAAATAACTTCAAGCAAGGCAAAATGCAAGTAACAACTTTCCGGGAAGCCTAGCAATACAGGATGATCTTTTGCCTGTGTGCGAAGTTCCTTTAAAATAACTTTTTTACCTGCTGCAGCGGCTGCATCTTTTAAAATACTCACAAAAATTTCCCTTGAAATATGGTGTGAGCAAGTAGAACTTGCAAGTAAACCGCCTTGCTCTAAACCTTCAAAAGCCATACGGTTTAACTTTGTATATAATTTTATTGCTTGCGGTAAGGCTTTTCTGTTTTTAACAAAAGCAGGTGGATCAAGCAAAATCATATTAGGTTTTGTTGGCAGTTCATTTGCACGAAAAGCGGAAAGCAAACGCTCCGCATCATCACGGCGGTACTCGCAAATATTTTCAACTTTATTTAAAGCAACATTTTTATTTGCAAGTTCAACAGCGGCAGCGGAACTATCACACCCCCAAACGGCTTGAGCACCGTTTAAAGCAGCATTGATACCAAAGGAACCACTATACGAATACAAATCTAAAACAATTCTATCTTTAAAATAAGGTTTTAAAAGGGCACGGTTATCGCGTTGATCAAAATAAAAACCTGTTTTTTGGCCTGCTTTTAAGGAAACTAGATATTTGACTTTATTTTCCTCAATTTCAATTTCTTCAGGTATTTCTCCTACTGTTTCCGGCGTTTGTGTTAAACCTTCTAAAGCCCTAAAAGTGCTTTCATTTTTAAATAAAATTCCTTTTGGTTTAAAAAGTTTTTTACAAGCAGTCAAAATATCTTCTTTTAAAAATTCCATACCCGCAGAGTGTATATCTATTGCAAGATAATCGCCGTAGCGGTCAATAATAAGGCCCGGTAGTCCGTCAGACTCCCCATAACACATACGCCCGAACTTGCGAAGACCAAGTTCTTTGCGATAAGAATAAGCATTATCTAAAAATTCAAAAATAAAATTTTTACTAAGTTCTTGATCGCCCTTAACAATAAGACGGCCGGAAATTAAACTGTGCGGATTAAAAAAACCTGTACCCAAAACTTCACCGCGGGAAGATTCAAAACGGACAATAGTACCTGCTTTAATAGAAGTATCTACTTTTTCAAGTTCATTTGAAAATATCCAATAATGACCGTTTTTTATACGGTGTTCTTCTTTTTGTTTTAGTTTTAGGGTAAGCATTTATTTCTCCTTATTCGTAAATGGCATATTTTGCCTGCACATAGGGCAAGAATCCGGCTCATATAAATCAAGCGGATAAGTTAAAAGTGCACGAAGCGGAACATTTTCAAGAGCAAGATTTAAACCGTTTGAGCGGTCTACTAAGACCGCAACACCTATAATGTTAGCGTGATAGCGCTGCAGGATTTGAAGTGTTTGATTGATTTTACGCCCCGTCATAAAAACATTATCAACTATCAAAACTTTCTCGCCTTCTTTTATTTGCAAGGTTTCTTTAAGTTCTATTTTACCGTCTTTAAATTTTGCCCCCATAACACGTGCACCCATAACAACTGCAACTTGGGCAGCCAAAAGCAAACTTTCCGGTGAAGAGGCAAAAACAATATCTGCTTTTTTGGTAAACAAACCGGCAATACCGGCACCCAGTTTAGCCGCTAAACTGGGATATTGCAAAAGTATATCGGTATCAATATAAATTTGCGAATGTTTGCCGTTCGGTAAGGCAAAATGCCCTGTTATTAGGGCGTTATTTTCTTCAATAATACTAAGTAAATCTAAGTGTTTTTTAAGCATATTAATCCTTATATTCCTGTTTAAATTTTTTAATTTCGTCAAACTCCAGAACTTCTTTTTCCCTTGCTGCTTGAATTTGTTTGCCTACTTTTTTGGGGCTTTTCATTTCAAGTTTAGGTTTAGACATTTTGCCATAAGTAACAAAAGCCAAAGCCGGTGCACCGGATTCATCTGTCAAATTCTCTGACAATGCCCCACGCCTTGAAGTGTTTTTAAACATTGTAACAATATCTAAGTTGAAATGCTCTTTAACCCAGTCCACATTACCGCCGATCGCTGCTGAAATTACTGGCCCATCAAGATAAAAATTATTTACTAACATATCACCGTCTTTAAAAGTTGTGGAAGCACTCATAATTTCAAAAGGTGTATCTTTTAAAATTTTATTCATTTTAAAAGAGCCGGCCCTCTCCATACGGCTCATAATAACAAAAGGTTGATAGGCTACCCCAAGCACTTTTTGATTATCTGCCGCTTCTTGCAACTTATAAATTATACCGTTTGAAAGAGTAGCATCTACACTTCCACTAAGCCATTTCATTTGAGGAAGCAAGTTAGCAAAATTAAATTTTGCATAAAAATCTTGTCCAGACAAAACGGGACTTGTAAATTTTTTGGCATAAATCGCACCTTTAAAATTTATCATAAACTTCGGTAATGCCGCCCTAAAATTACGAAGCCAAGCAAGATCTGAAGTATCTTCCTGCCAATCTTTTTTATGATCGGGAACCAATGCTTCAACAAAATCTTCGGTTATGTCAAAAATTTCAAGCGGGTTTAATTCTTCGGTAGAAAGCAACATTTTTACCTTGCGTTTATTTTCATTACGAACATTAGCGATAGCCACACTCATTTTAGTTTCTTTACCGTTTAAAAGTCCGCTTTCTATTATGGCATAAAAATCTTGTTTCTTATAGTCTAAAGCGGTATTACCTTTTATTGAACTGATTTTTTGACGACCGACGAGAAAAATACCGTCTTTTACAACTGCACTCATATTATTAAAATTTTCAGTTGCTTCAAAAGCGATATTTGCATTTTGAACGGTAAAATTAAAAATTTTGGAACTTAAAGAACTACTCTTTAAATTTAATTTTTTGGTTTTAAACACAGACTCTTCAAAGTAAAATTTACCGCCGGCATCTAAATTACCCACTAAAGCAAATGGTTTTAAAGGCTTATAATAATTTGCTATTTTGGCAGAATCTATCTTTGCTTTAGTTACGCTTATATCACCGTTTAAAGTGCCGGAAGTTATAATTAAACCGGCTTTGGCGCTTAAATCAATATCTTGGTTCTTTACAGTTAAAGAGGAAACATCAATTTGGCTGAAATTATCTTTTGCAGAACCTGTAAATGACAATTCCGTATACGGCAAAGAGTATTTATCCTTTAAGTCAAACAAGAACGCGATATCATTTTCCGTGGCCTTAGGAAGTTCGACTTTTAAATCTACTTCGGGGTTGATAAGATTATTTGCATTTAATTTAATTTTTACAGGGGATTTAAGGAAGTATAATTCCGCTTCCATATCTTTTAGGGATATATTTTGTGCTTTAAAGTTAGCAAAATTTACTTCCCCTTTCGCGAAAGTTTCTGCCTCAACAACTTTATGTTTAAATCTATTCCTAAAAATGAAATTAAGATCAAAGCGGGTATATTCATTAAACTCCAAATTATAAAAACGTAAATTAAGACCGTTTAACGAGTGGCTTTTTCTATAGGCAAAATCTCTGAAAGAAAATGTACCGTTTTGGAGCACCCAGTCTTGAATAATAACCTGCCAGGGCGTACCTTCTTTAGTAGTGAAAGAAAACTCCGTACCTTTTGAATCATTATTCTTTTTGGTTTTTAATTCAGGCAAATTAAATGTTCCGTCCCTTGCCCTTGTAACATTTATAACGGCGTTCTCAAAAACTACCTCTTTGATGAAAACTTTGCGCTCTAACAACGGCATTAATTCAAAATGCAAAACGACTGATTTTATTGATGCAAGTTCCCTGTAATCAGGAGCATTATTATCAACAATTTTCAAATCTTCCAATATAAAAGTGGAAGGCAAAACGAACTTAATCCTAGAAATATAGACATCACGCCCCAAATACCTTTCCAGTTGCTTCGCAATTTGCCCGCCTATATTGTTTGCATTTACATAGTGAATAGTCAAAAACCAAAATGCAACACCTGCTAAAAAGAATAAGGATACCATCAAAAATATCGTACGGATAATATTTCTTGCACTAAATTTTAACGCTTTAAATAAGCCGTGTCTTATTTTCCTTGCCGTCATAAATTACCCGCCCAAATAATAAATTTGTGCAAATATACAAAAAACATTTTCCAAAAATTACACGTTTGCATAAAAACTTCTTTCAAAACGGATATAGGGGCAACTATACCCGGAAATAAAAAGTTAATAAATAAGATAATTAAGGTTAAATTTATTATTGCAATTAAAACGAAGGAAAACACACCACCGCCGGCAAGAGTGATATCGCTTTGTTCTGTTTCTGTTAAAGATTTATAAGTATGGACTAAATGGAAAGTAACCAAAAAACCAAGTAAACCCAAAAATGATTTTTCATAATTTGAAATCTCAGGCCAGAACAAACTTATTATATAAAACAAAATTGTACAAATAACCGCATACAGCGGAATACAATACGGTGCAAGTAAAACGAAAGTGTTGACGTCACTGACTTTAGTTTCCCCACTTTCTTCTTTAACTTTTATATCTGTTACTTTATAGCCGCTGCACCAAGCCGCTAATGCGTGGCAAATTTCGTGCGCCAGCACATATGGACGTGAGAAATTATAAATATATCTATGCAAAATTAAATATATTGCAGCACCGAATAGGAATGGGAATGTTACTGTAAAATTTTTAATTATAGCCCAAATCACTGCCATAAAATCATAAATAAAAAAGAAAGCAAAAGGCAGTAAAACTATACCGATTAAAAATTTAAGAAACTTTTTCATATTAAAATTTATTTAACCATTCTTCACTTATGTATTTTGTTTGTGCCAATTTTTTGGCTTTATCTAAAAATTCTTGGCTTAAGGTGTAATTTCCAAAAGTATCTGCATTAAGATATTTTAAAAACCCTTTAAGTAAAGCATCTTTTGTTTTTTGACTTTCGGCATCCTTAATTTGTAAAGAGCCTTGGTATAAAACCCTTTTATCAAAACGCCTTAAAGCCCCGCCTAAAACTTTTTTGCCGCCCTGCATTAAATCATCAGCAACAGGGTTTGTAAAACAGTTTTGCACTTTTCCGCCGGATGTTTGGGGATTATAATCACTTTTCCCCTCATAAACACTTGCCAGAAAACCAGCCTTATTTAATTCATCTTGTATCGCACTATGCAAAGCCGTATAAATTAAATTCGGTTGCACTCTAGATGGTAAATCAAACACTAATGAAAATGTTAAATCGTCCTTATGCAATACAAGCCCGCCACCTGTCATACGTCTTGTAAAACTGTTTATGTCTAAATCTCTCAATTCCGCTCTTGCTTGAGCAATTTTTTGTATATAACCAAAAGTTGCCTGCGGGCGCATATTCCAATTAAAAAACCTTATGCACGGTGCAAAATCTGATACCAAAAGTTCGTCAACAGCCATTTGCGTGTAAGTATCAAGTGCAGGGCTGATAATTAGTTTTACTTTATCCATCTCAAATTAGGTTCCCTTGCAGCGCTGACCTCATCAATTCTCTTAACAGGACAATTTAGCGGTGCCTCATGTAAAGCATCAGGCGTATGCAAGGCCTTATTATAAATTTCTTTTAAGGCTTCAATAAAACTATCAAGCACTTGTTTATTTTCCGTTTCAGTAGGTTCAATCATTAAAGCCTCAGGAACAATTAATGGAAAATAAATAGTTGGTGCATGGAAGCCTTTATCAAGCAAATTCTTTGCTATATCAAGGGTTTTGACTGTCGGCATTTTTGTTTTGTCTATTGTCAAAACACATTCATGCATACACTTAGTATCAAAGAAAGCAGGGAAATATTCTCTTAATTTTACCCTTACATAATTTGCATTGATAATCGCATTTTTTGCGATATCTTTTAAACCCTCGCTGTCAAGTTGTTTTAAATAACAATATGCACGAATCAAAATTGCAATATTACCGTAAAAACTTTTCATTTTGCCAATGCTTAATTTGCTTTTCTTGGCAAAAGAGTATTTGCCGTCTTTACAAATTACACGAGGGCTTGGTAAAAATTCTTCCAAACCTTGCCTTACGCCGACAGCACCGGCACCCGGACCACCGCCGCCATGCGGTGTAGCCAAAGTTTTATGCAAGTTAATATGCATAATATCGACGCCCATATCAGCAGGTTTAACAAGACCGATTAAGGCATTCATATTTGCGCCATCCATATAAAGCAAAGCGCCGGCCTTATGCACCATATCGGCAATTTGTAAAATATCCTCTTCAAATAAACCGACTGTATTTGGTATAGTAAGCATTACTAAAGCCGTTTTTTCACTCAAAGCCTTTTGAAGTTCGTTTAAATCTACTTTACCATTTGCGGCAGATTTAATATTTACAACTTCGCAACCTGCCATTGCCGCAGTAGCCGGGTTTGTTCCGTGTGCAGTATCAGGCACTATAATTTGTGTTCTTGCTTTATCTTTACGGCTTGCGTGATAAGCACGGGCAATTAAAGCACCGCAAAATTCGCCGTGTGCACCGGCAGAAGGTTGCAAAGTAAATGCACTTAATCCGGTAATTTTAGCAAGCATATTATCAAGTTCATAGATAATTTGCAAAGTACCTTGAGCATTTGCTTCAGGTAAAGCAGGATGAAGTGCGGTAAAATTATCTAAAGCAGATAAAACATCATAACTTTTTGGGTTATATTTCATCGTGCAAGAACCAAGCGGATAAAAATGTGTATCAAGGCAAAAGTTAAGACGAGACAAATTTGTAAAATGCCTTACTGTATCAAATTCGCTGAGTTCCGGTAAATTAATTTCCGTTTTGCGCAAGTATTTTGAAGGTAAAATATCTTGTGCTTGTTTGGCGGGAGTGCAAACTTTAACACCGCGTCTGCCTTTAACTGACTTTTCTATAGAAAGTACATTGTGAGAATAAGCATTAGTCATTATTTTACCTCCCTTAAGATATTAACCAAAGCGTCAATTTGCTCTTTGGTATTTATTTCGGTAGAGCAAAGCAAAAGTTCGTTTTTGCTTAAAGCGATACCGGCTAAAAAGCCTTTTTTAGCGGCTGCCTTTATCAGTTTTGCAGAAGGAACTTTTGTCGTCACAACAAATTCATTGAAGAAAGGTGCTTTGTATTTTAAAGTAAAGCCTTCATTTTTGCAAAGTTCTGTTTGCAAATAATGGGCATTTTCTAAATTCTTCAAAGAAACTTCTTTTAAGCCCTCAGGCCCTAAAAGTGTGAGGTAAATTGTCGCATTTAATGCGCAAAGCGCTTGGTTAGAACAAATGTTTGATGAGGCACGTTCACGTCTAATATGTTGTTCACGTGCCTGTAAAGTTAACACGAAAGCGCGTTTACCGTCTTTATCTTTTGCCATACCGCATAAACGGCCAGACATATTCCTAACAAATTGTTTTTTGCAAGTAAAAATACCAAGTGTAGGCCCGCCGTAATTTAAGGCATTACCTAAGCCTTGGCCTTCGGCAACAGCAAAATCAGCATTATAAGAACCGGGCGTTTGCAAAATACCCAAACTTGTAGGGTTTACATTGGCAATAAGCAAAGCATTATTTGCGTGTACCAAAGAAGAAATTTCTTCCGCACTTTCAAGGCAACCAAAATAGTTTGGTGTTTGTAAGATGAAAGCGGCAGCACCGTTTTTAAGTAAAGTTTCAAGTTGTTTTAAATCGGTTGTGCCGTCAGAATTTAAAGGAACTTCTTTTAAGATAACGGAAGCATTTTTAAAATAAGTTTTTAAAACTTCGGTGTAATTCGGTTGCAAGGCTTTTGTATATAAAATTGTTTTATTATTTTTTAAATGCGTTGCTGCGAGGCAAGCCTCTGCTAAAGCGGTTGCACCGTCATAATGTGAGGCATTTGAAATATCCATATCAAACAAAGCACAAATACAACTTTGATATTCGTAAATTGCTTGCAAAGTACCTTGTGAGGCCTCGGCCTGATAAGGGGTATAAGCAGTTAAAAACTCCCCTCTTGTGCTTAGACTGTTAACAGCAGCCGGAACAAAATGTTCCTGCATTCCGCCGCCGGCAAAATTAATAAGCGGTTTATTTTTTGCCGCAATTTTTTTAACTTCGGCGGTGAGCTCCTGCTCATTTAAAGCAGAAGGTAAATATAAATTACCTTTAAGCAAAACTTGCGGGACAGGCAAAAGTTCATCAAAACTTTTAACGCCGATTTCCGCAAGCATTTGCGCTAAATCTTCTTTGGTATTTGAAGTAAACATAATTATATTTTTGCTTTGTAATCTTCAAAAGAAAGTAAATTTTTTACTTCGTCCGGGTTTGAAATTTTAATTTTAAAAAGCCAACCATCCCCATGCGGTGCTTGGTTTACTATTGACGGGTTATCAGCTGCAGTTTGATTAACTTCAATAATTTCCCCACTGAAAGGTGCATAAATATCGGAGGCGGATTTAACTGATTCAATTACACAGCAACTTTTACCTTGTTCGACTTTTGTACCAACTTTTGGGAGTTCCACAAAAACAATATCGCTGATTTCGTGTTGTGCGTGGTCGCTGATACCTACGGTAGCAACCCCGTTTTCAATATAAGCCCACTCATGTGTGGCTGCAAACTTGCAATTTTCTTGGTTATACATTTTTATACCTCACTAAACTCTATTTTTATAAAACGGCATTTTTATTTTTTTGGCGGGTATTTTGCGCCCGCGTACTTCAATTTCAACTATTGCGCCTTCCTCTAAATCTGCAGGTGCGTAACCGGCGCAAATACCTTTAAATAACGGGGAGTATGTAGCACTTGTAAGTTTACCGATTTGTTTCCCGTCCTTAAAAATTAAACAACCTTCACGTGCAACACCGGCGGATTGCAAAATAAAACCTGTCCATTTCTCCTTAACACCGGCTTTTTTTATAGTAGCCATTTTGGCTTTGGCAGTAAAATCTTCTTCTTTTTTGAGTTTTACAACCCATCCGCAAGAGGCTTCATAAGGATTACGACTTTCATCCATATCGCTACCGCTTAAAAGGTAGCCAGCTTCAAGACGTAAAACATCACGCGCACCTAATCCGCAAGGCGTAAAACCATTGGCAAGGCACCAGTCAAACAGTTTATTTATTGTTTGGGCGTCCCCCATAATTTCGACGCCATCCTCACCGGTATAACCGGTGCGGGTGATATAAACTTCTTTATCAAAAATTTTATCTTGTTTTATGTGGAAACGTGCTATTTCTTTAATTTGCGGAACAAGTTTTTCTAAAATATCCAATGCTTTCGGACCTTGTAAAGCAAGCATAGCATAATTATCTGAAACATCTGTAACTTCCACTTTATATCCGGCAGATTTTTTAACAAACCAATTGTAATCTTTATAACGTGTTGCCGAATTAACTACAAGGAAAAATTCATTAGGATTCATGCAAAAAGCAATAATATCATCAATAATACCGCCGTTATCGTCTAAAATATGCGCATAAGCACCGGCACCAGGCTCTTGCTTAAAATTATTCGTGGCAACATGTTGCAAGAGTTTAAAAGCATCTTCACCCTTAAAAATTATTTGCCCCATATGGGAAACGTCAAATAAACCGGCCTCATTTCTTACGGCTTTATGCTCGGCAATAATACTTTCATATTGTACAGGCAAAAGCCAGCCGTGGAAATCTACCATACGCCCGCCTGCTTTAAGGCAAGCATCATAGAGGGGTGTTTTCTTTAAATTATCGGTCATAGAACCTCCCGGACTATAAAAATATTATATAAAATATAATGCCATTTTAGTAAATGTAAAACAGCACTATTTAAGGTCAGTATAAATTAGCAGAAATACTTATTTTTGTATAGCGACTTTGCCCGCGCGCCCTTTAAGGTAACCTAAGGTAATTTCGCCTTCTTTTGCATCTTTAACATTTTTGGCAATATCTTTAAGAGGGCAAATGGTGTATCCGCGCTTTAGGGCACCACTTAAAATCGCTTCAAATTGTTTTAATTTGCTGCGGCCTTCCATTTCCCCATGCACGGTTATAACATTTAATCCTGGTTTTAAGGAGTTTAAGTAGAAATCTGCAATAGTATCATCATTAATACCGTCAAGGCCTAAAATTTCATCCATTGTTGGCATTGTTGAAGATATTTCCAAGGTTTTAAAATTTGTACCTTCAAAAATAGGGTAAAAAGGCTTTTTACCTTCGCGACCATTACTTACATAATCAAAATTTAAACTATCTAAAGCAGCCAAAGCATTTGAAGTTATTTGCCAACCGGGAGCAGCAAAAGTATGCGGTTTTTGGCCACTTAACTTTTCAAATAACTCTACTGCTTTTAATAAATCTGCGCGAATTTCGGTATAGGATAATTTGGGTAATTTATCTTGCCATTTAACGTGATCCCAAGCGTGAACACCGCATTCATGGCCTGCTTTAACAGTATCAATAAAAACTTGGGGGTGGTCTTTAACTATCATAGGGGCAGGCAAAAGCGTACCGTACATCATAGTTTTTAAGCCGTAAGTGCTAGGGGCTTTTGTCCTAAACATTTTACTGATAAAACCTTTTCTAAAAATTCTAAAAATTGCTTTACCGGAATTATCTGGCCCAAAGGAAAAATAAAAAGTTGCTTTTAAATTAAGTTTATTTAAGACTTCCACCATAGCAGGTACACCTTTTAGGTAACCTTCTAAAGTATCAACGTCAACTTTTACTGCTAAAATATTTTTATTTTCTGACATACAAATTTAACTCCCTTTCATCATGACCGATATATTCAAAATTTTCAATACCCGGAACAAGATTGATATGTTTATCTTTCACTATAATATAAAGTTTTTGGTTTTCTTGCAAAGGCTGATTTAAAAAGTTTTCAATATTATCTGAATTTATAAACCATCTATCCGCATCTTCAGCCTTACTTCTGCCAAAAGCAAGTTCACCCTCCCTTTCATAAATAGCAATACGGTGTTTTGTATAAAAAGGCATATCTTGCTTGTAAGTATTAAAATGCAAAACGATATCTTGTGGTTTTAAAAGAGGTATTAACATTTTGCTTAAAGTTTTTGTAGACCTTTGCGTAGCAAGCGCACTAAAAGCCGGTAAACTAGCCGCCAAAAAACAAAAAGCAAAAATAATCTGTACAATCAACATTTTTTTGACTTTTTTTCTGTAAAACCAAAAAGCGATACAAGACACAAAACAAAGAATACAAATCCAAATAACCGGCGTTTTGTAAACCAAAGCCTCATTCATACGTTTAAGCGGTATAAAACCGTTAAAAATCAAAGTTGCGCTTACACACAAAATAATTGTTAAAGCAGTAAAAACCCAAAGCCAAACTTTTGCGGTTTTAACGGCGGCATCATCTTTTAAAGCCAAAATATTTTTACTAATTAATATTGCAAGAGGGGGGAAAACCGGCAAAATATAAGGTATAAGTTTTGAGCCGGAGGCCGAGAAAAATAAAGTTATTATTATCACCCACAAAACTAAATAAAGGTTAATTTGTTGTTTGTTTAAATAATTTTTTGTATTTACAAATAAGCCCAAAGTCCACGGAAATAAGCCCCCGATTATTACGGGTATAAAGAACCAAAAAGGTTCATATCTATCGTGCATTTTGGTAGCATAGCGGAGGAAATGTTCCTGGATGAAAAAGAAGTAAAAAAAGTCCGGGTTCCTTTTACACATTAAATAAAAAGGTGGCACACATACAAGGAAAAATACCAAAATCGCAGGTGTTAAAAACAAGCGTTTTAAAATTTTCCAATCGCGCGTAAAAAGCATAAAAAAGAAAATTACGCCGCCGGGTAAAACTATACCTATTAAACCTTTTGCCAAAGTTGCTAAAGCCAAAGCAATATAAAAAGTATATAGCCACCTTTTTTTGTTTTCTTTATAGAAAATATAGAAACTAAACAAAGCAAACGTAAGCAAAGCAGAAAGTGTCATATCAATAATGTTTACACGGGACAAAGCAAAGAATAGGCCGCTTGTTCCAAGAATTACGGCTGATAAATTTGCGGTATTTTCATCTTCAAATTTACGGGCAACAAACCAAGTTAAAAAAATGGACATTAAACCCATTATTACCGAAGTAAACCTTGCACCAAATTCATTTTGACCGAAAACAGCAAAAGAGGCAGCGGTAAACCAATAATATAAAGGCGGCTTTTCAAAATATAAAACATGGTTTAAGCGCGGGGTAAAAAAATCTCCGCTTTCAAGCATTTCACGCGGTATTTCGGCGTAACGGCCTTCGTCGGGGTTCATTAAACCATAGCCACCGATATTACAAAAATACAACACGATAAAAGCAATAAAAATAAAGTATTTAAAATTGCTTTTGTCCGTGAAAAACTTGATTATATTTTGCATTTATTTTATTTTGCCTTTTTTGAAATCTTTTAGATATAAGGCAAGCGTTTTGCGTACCATTTCTTTTAAAGAAATTTTTGGCTCCCAGCCAAAAGTATTGCGCATATTATCAATACTTGGTAAGCGGTCTTGTGCATCTTGGTAAGTGCCGCCGTAATATTGTTTTGCGTCTTGCACAATAATTTGTGCTTTATCTGCCATCGGTTTATACTCTTTAAACTCTTTCATTGTTTCAACGATAGTATAAGCAAGTTCTTTTATTGAGTGATTGTTTTTGGGGTTACCGATATTAAAGATTTTACCGTCTGCTTTACCACCTTTATTTTCAATAACGAGCATTAAAGCATCAAGGCAGTCATCAATATAAGTAAAACTTCTGCGCTGCTCGCCGCCATTGACCAAAACAAGCGGGCGGCCTGTTACTACATCGTAAAACATTTGTGTAATACTTCTTGCCGCGCGGTTTTTTGCATCTTCAAAAGTATCTAATCGCGTACCAACCCAGTTAAAAGGCCTGATTAGAGTATATTTTAAACCTTGTTCTTGCGCGTAAGCGGCAATAACGCGGTCCATCATTTGTTTACCGCAGGAATAAATCCAGCGCATTTTGTTAATCGGGCCTGTCATTAAAGGGGAAGTTTCTTCATTTAAAACTTTATCCGGGCTCATGCCGTAAACTTCAGATGTTGACGGGAAAATTACCCTTTTCCCATGTTTAACGCACATGCGGACAACTTTTAAATTTTGTTCGAAATCAAGTTCGAAAGTCCACACCGGTTTTTTAATATAATACATCGGTTTTGCAACACCGACTAAAGGTAAAACAACATCTGCTTCCTTTACTTGATTTTCAATCCAGCGGTCAGCCTTAAAAATATCACCTTTTTTAAAGGTAAAATTGGGGTGTTTTAAACCTTTTAAATTGCGCCTTGCATAGTCAAAAGCCACCACTTTCCAGTCGGTAGTATTTAAAATTCTTTCGGTTAAATGTGAACCGATAAAACCATCAGCACCAAGTATTAAAACTTTCATTTTGTAATCTCCTGTACTTCAAAATCTAGAATTTCCAAATCTTTATCTGCGGCAGTTATTATGTATGGTGTTTTTGAAACAATTGTTCCTGCTGCCGCTTGTGTCTTTGTAGGCAAAACTTTGGCACGCCAAATAATAATTTTTTTGCCGTTTTCCTCAAAAAATGCGCCGGGGAAAGGCTTTGTTACTGCCCTTATTAAATTATAAATTGTTTGCGCGTTTTGATTCCAATCTATTAAACCATCTGCCGGTGTACGCCTACCAAAATATGTACTGATTGACATATCTTGTTTGCGCGGTTTTAAATTTTTTGTTTCAATTAAAGGGTAAACTTCCTTAATAATTTCACAGGCGGCGGCAGTTACTTTTTTTGTTAAAGTTAAAGCGGTGTCTTCATTATCAATAGGTACAACTTTTTGGCCTACAATATCGCCTGCATCCGCTTTTGCTACCATATAATGCAAGGTTGCACCTGTTTCCTTTTCCCCTTTAACAAGCACCCAATTTATTGGCGCTCTACCACGATATTTCGGGAGCAAAGAACCGTGCATATTAAAAGCACCCAAAGGCGCAACTTTTAAAATTTCATCACTTATTAAAGAGCGATAATAAACAGATAAAATTATATCAGGTGCTAAATTTTTGATGTTTTTAACATCTTCTGCGGTTAACTTTTCCGGTGTATAAGTTGGAATATTATTTTTTTGTGCTAAAAGTTTTACGGAAGGAAACCAATTTTCTTTAGGGTTATCTTCATAAGTATAGACACCTATAATATTTGCACCCATTTTGATAAGTTCTTCCAAAACGGCAGCACCCGTCATACTGAAACCGAAAAATAAAAGTTTAGGCCTATTTGATTCCATATTCTTCTTTGATAACGAATTTGGGGCGTTTTCTAACTTCTTTAAATAAGCGCCCGATATATTCCCCTGTAATACCGATTGCGCTAATCATAAAACCGATTAAGAAAAACAGTATGGCAAACAAGGTAAACACACCGTTGGTATCATCAGCAGATGCGCCATAAATTATACGTAAGGCAATCAAGTAAGATGCAAGCAAGAAACTTAAACCTGAAATAATCATACCTGAAATTGTGATAAATTGTAAGGGAACTAAAGAGAAACTTGTCATCAAATCAAAATTTAAACTGATTAAGCGGAACAAACTGTATTTTGATTCCCCCTCCAAACGTTTGCTGTGGGCAATTTCAATTTCAACAGGGTTAACAGCATATTTTTGTGCAAAAGCAGGAATAAATGTTGTGGCTTCCTCGCTTTGAGCGATAATATCTACAATGCGCCTGTCATAAGCGCGTAACATGCAGCCGTAATCGTGTATTTTTAAACCTGTAATTTTATTAGTTATTATATTGACGATTTTTGAAGCAAATTTCCTAAAAAACGGATCATCCCTTTTTGCACGGATGGTGCCAACTACGTCGTGCCCTTTATCAAATTCAACAAGCATTTTTTCAATTTCTTCAGGTGGGTTTTGGAGGTCCGCATCCATTGTTACTACAACATCACCGGTTACCTTTGTAAACCCTGCAACTATTGCCATATGTTGGCCGAAATTGCCGTTAAAATCAATAATTTTAACAACATCTTTGCGCTTTTCATAGATAGCCTTTAGTTGCTTAATGCTATCGTCCCTACTGCCGTCATTTACAAAAATAATTTCATAAGGGCGGTTTAATTTGTCTAAAGCCGGGAAAGTGCGCTCAAAGAGTTTAGGTAAAGATGCACTTTCATTATAAACAGGTATTACTACTGATAACTTTTTCATTTTAAATGCTCTTTTAATATTTTTTTGGTGGCGTTTATAACATCATTTATATCTTGCTCGGTCATCATAGGAAATAGCGGTAAAGATACAATATGTTCGCCCACATATTCGGCCTCAGGATAATCTTTAACATCCCAGCCGAAGGTTTTTTGATAATAACTAAATGTCGGTATAGCCTGATAATGCAAGGCGGTGCCGATATTTTGCTCACCCATAAGTTTCATAAATTCATCACGGGTGATATTTAAAATTTCGGTATCAATTAAAGGCGTGAAAATGTGCCAGGAGTGCAAATCGCCCTCATTAACGGGGGCAGGCAAAATTAGGCCTTTTGTATCTTTAAAAGCGGCCATATATTTTGCCACAATTTCCGCGCGGCGTTTATTAAAATAATCAAGTTGCTTCATTTGGGAAATACCGATTGCCGCCTGAATATCAAGCATATTATATTTTAAACCGAGCAAAGAAATATCATAATGCGTTTTACCTTTTGCTGCATAGCGGTTCCAAGCACCTTTGCTCATACCGTTCTGACGCATAATGTAAACGGCTTCCGCGGCGGCTTCGTCACTTAAGCACACCATACCGCCTTCACCGGTAGTAATATTTTTTGTGGGGTGGAAACTAAATACGACAGCGTTTTTGCCTTCGGTTTTGCCGATTCTTTCCCCTTGATATTTTGCACCTAAAGCATGTGCGGCATCTTCAATAATAACTAAATTGTGTTTTTTTGCAATTGCCCTGATTGCCTTCATATCGCAAGGGCGGCCTGCAAAGTGAACAGGCATAATTGCTTTGGTTTTGGGTGTAATTTTTGCTTCAATATTTGTAGGAACAATATTTAAAGTGTTTCTGTCGATATCAGCCAAAACAGGTGTTGCACCTGCTAAAATTATGGTGTTTACGGTGGAGGCAAATGTCATAGGTGTTGTAATAACTTCATCCCCTTTACCGATACCTAAAGCCATTAAAGCCAAATGCAAACCGGCAGTAGCCGAATTTACACCGATACAATATGGGGAAGTTGTAAAATCTTTAAAAACCTGCTCAAAAGCAATAGTTTTGGGGCCGATTGTCAGCCATCCGCTTTTAATACAATTGACGACTTCGTCAATACCATCTTGTGCGATACTTGGGCGAGCAAAAGGCAAAAAAGTTTCTCTCATAAACACCTCTTTTAATGTATAATATATTATATCAAATTTGGTACAATATAAATATATTATGAGCGTGGAGTGAATATGGAAAAAATTTGTATGGTCGGAACCGGATACGTCGGTTTAGTTAGTGGGGCTTGTTTTGCACACCTCGGGCATAAAGTTATTTGTGTGGATAACAACAAAGCCCGTATTGAAAATTTAGATAAAGGCATAATGCCTATTTATGAAAAAGATTTAAAAGAAATTGTTGCCGAAAGCATAAAAAATGGTAATTTGAGTTTTACTACAAGTATGGCGCGTGGTGTGGAAGAAAGTAATGTTATCTTTATCACCGTCGGTACTCCGGCAGATAAAAAGACAGGGGACCCTGATTTATCTTTCGTTTTCGCAGTTGCCAAAGAAATTGCAGAAAACATAAAACAAGATTATAAAGTTATAGTTTTAAAATCTACCGTCCCAATAGGCACGGCGGAAAGTGTTGAAAGCATTATCAAAAAAAATAATCCGTCGGCAAATTTTGCGGTGGTAACAAACCCGGAATTTTTGAAAGAAGGTTTTGCAGTCGCAGACTTTTTGAACCCGGAAAGGATCGTCGTCGGTGCAAATGATGAAAAGTCCTTAAACATTATGCTTGATTTGTATAAACCTTTAACGGATAAAGGTTTCCATTTGCTTAAAACCGACACAACAACCGCGAACATGATAAAGTATGCCTCAAATTCCTTCTTGGCTATGAAAATTATGTTTATAAATGAACTTTCCGATATGTGCGAAAAGGCCGGTTCAAATATTAGTGACGTTGCAAAAGGTATCGGTTTAGACAGCCGTATCGGCTATAAATTTTTAAACCCGGGGCCGGGTTATGGCGGCTCATGTTTCCCTAAAGATACAATGGCACTTGAGCGTATGGCAAAAAAGGTAGACAGCCCCTTAAAACTTATTGAAACAACTATTGCCCAAAACAATGCACGCCGCTATAAAATGGTTGGCAAAATCAGCGGTGCTTTTGACGGCAATTTGCGCGGCAAAACGCTTGCAATTTTGGGTATAACTTTTAAAGCGGAAACCGATGATATGCGCGATTCTCCGAGTATCGGCATTTTATCGGAACTTAATTTAGCCGGTGCAAATTTAAAAATTTATGACCCGCAAGGCAAAAAACACGGGCCGGAATTTTTTCCTTACGCAACTTTTTGTGACAGTACCAAAGATGCTTTAAAAGGTGCGGACGGTGCAATAATTATTACCGAGTGGGGAGAATTTAAAAAATTAACCGCCAAAGATTTTAAAGATAATCTTAAAACTCCTATTGTGGTAGATTTACGCAATTTGTATACTTTAGAAAGTATGAAAGGTGTTACTTACCACAGCCTTGGCAGAAAAACGGTTAAATAAAGTAAAATATATTTATGATTAGTTTACTCAAAGGCGAAGTATTTGATTTGCAAGACCAAAGCGCAATTATTCTTTGCGCAGGTGTCGGCTATGAAGTGAACCTCGCACCGCAAAGTATTGCAAGCCTTGAAAAAGGGCAGGAAGTTACTGTCTATGTAACGGAATCACTTTCCCCTTATGACGGCACTTCCCTATACGGCTTTTTGAGTAAAGACGAAAAACAGTTATTCTTGCTTTTTAAAGAAAACATTTCAGGAACAGGACCCAAAAAAGCAATGGAATTTTTATCAAAAGCCCTTAGAAGTTTGCCTGATTTCCATAAAGCAATCTCAACTAAAGATCCAAAAATTTTGACAGCAATTTTTGGTTTCACCGCAAAAACCGCACAAAAACTTATTGACAGTTTAAGCGGGAAAATTGACAGTATTGTAGTGCAAGGTGAAGCAAAAATAAAAATGGCGGAAGTGCCTTTTATGACGGAAGTTTTATCCGCTTTAACTGCTTTAGGCTTTTCCGCAACAGAAGCACGTAAAGCGCTTGAGCGTTTAAACAGCGAGCAAAAAATTTCCCCTAATTTAGAGGAAAACATTAAAGCCGCTTTAAGGATTTTAAGAAAATGAGTAATGAATATTTAAGTGTTTCAAGAAATCAAGACGAAATGCCCTCTTCTTCAATAGAAGCGGCACTTAGGCCTCCTACATTATCTGAATTTGTCGGGCAAGAAAGTTTAAAGGAAAACCTCCGCGTTTTTATTGAAGCCGCCAAGGCAAGGAAAGAGCCTTTGGACCATTGTTTGTTTTATTCCCCACCAGGTCTTGGTAAGACAACTTTATCAAATATTTTAGCAAAGGAAATGGGTGTGAACATTAAAGTAACCTCCGGCCCTGTTTTGGCGCGCCCGGGCGATTTGGCCGCCATGCTTACCACCGAATTAAATGAGGGCGATATTTTATTTATCGACGAAATTCACCGCCTTAACCCGGCAGTGGAAGAAGCACTGTATCCTGCTATGGAAGATTTTACTTTCTTTATTAACACAGGCAAGGGGGCAGGCTCAACAACTCTAAAACTTGCAGTTCCGCGCTTTACTTTAGTGGGTGCAACAACACGCTCAGGTTTACTTACCGGGCCACTACGTGACCGCTTTGGAATAGTTTTTAATTTAGGTTTTTATGAAGTAAAAGAACTTGCCGCAATCTTAAAACGCTCAGCAGGACTTTTGAACATCAAAGCAGATAATGAGGGCCTTGTGGAAATTGCAAAACGCTCACGCGGAACTCCGCGTATTGCAAACCGCCTTTTAAGGCGCGCACGTGACTTTGCGCAAGTGCGCGGCAACGGTGTAATTACTGCAAAAATTGCCGTGCTTGCCATGGAAGCGCTTGATATTGACAGCGAAGGTTTAGACAGCGTAGATAAAAAGATTTTAGAAGCACTTATTGATAAATTTTCCGGCGGGCCGGTGGGTATGGAAAACTTGGCTATTGCCGTCTCACAGGAAGCCGATAGTTTAAGTGATGTCATTGAACCGTACCTCATTAAAGCCGGTTTTATAACACGCACACCGCGTGGCCGCGTGGCTACCGCAAAAGCCTATAAACATTTAGGCCGTAAAATGACACCAGAAGGCGGTTTGTTTTAATGTTCAAAAAACTTTGCCTTTTATTTGCTATGGCTTTACTTGCCGCAAATATTTTTGCGCGCGATGTTAAAGTCTTGATCAGCGAAGATAAAAACAATGTAACAATAACCGCAAGCGCATCTTTTAAAGTTAAAAACCTCGAAACAAATAAACTTTATAAAGTTAAAAAAGGCGGAACTTTTACCATTAATAATTCAAAAGGGCAAATAACTTGCGGGAATTTGCAATCAAATAAAGGTTTCATTTTAACTTTAGCGGAAAGCGGTGCAAATTTTGAACTTAACAAAAACAAATACAACGGCGCTTTGGAAATTTTACCTACAAAAAACGGCGTAAATATTATTGAAATTTTAGATTTTGAAAATTATTTGCTCGGCGTTTTACCTTATGAAATGAGTTATACTTGGCCCGTTGAAGCCCTTAAAGCACAGGCGGTTGCCGCACGCACTTATACACTTAAAAGTATTGAAGATAAGAAACTCGGCGGCGATTTTGATTTATACAGCGATATCCGCAGCCAAATGTACAAAGGCAGTTTTACCGTTTACGACAGCGTTAAACAGGCTGTGCAAGGAACAAAAGGCCAAGTGCTGACTTATAAAGGCAATAAATTTTATACTTATTACCATGCAAATTGCGGCGGGCATACTGACCCTGTACCATGGCTTAAAGAAACTATCAAACCGCTTTCCGGTAATACTTGCGGTTATTGCAAACACGCAAAAACTTATACTTGGAAAGCAACTTTAAATAAAGATATTGTTCAAAAATTTTTAACAAAAAATAATATTAAAGGCACTTTTAAGAAAATTAAAATTGCCAAAAAATTCCCGTCCGGCCGCGCAAAAACTTTGACGGTAATTACAAATAAAACCAAAAAAGAAGTTTCTTGTAATGATTTCCGTATCGGTGTTGGCTCTACTGTGATGAAAAGTTGTTTCTTAACTGCAATTAACGGTCTTAAACTTGAAGGGCGCGGTTACGGCCATGGCGCCGGCATGTGCCAGGAAGGCGCAAAAGGCATGGCGCTTGAAGGTAAAAAATACAAAGATATTTTAAAACAATATTACCCAGGTGCGGAGATTGCAAAAATTTAGTATGGCTTTTGAAAGATTTAAAAAATTTAATGTTGATGAACTTATTGCAAAAAACCCGGCTGATCCGCGTGATTCAAGCCGCTTGATGGTTTTAAACCGCGCTGCGCAAACAATAACACACAAACATTTTTATGATTTACCGGAATTTTTAAATGCCGGTGATTTGTTAATATTAAATAACACGAAAGTATTCCCGGCAAAAATTTACGGTAAAAAAGAAACAGGTGGCGTGGTGGAAGTTTTGCTAGTACGCGCGCTTGAAAATAATTGCTGGGCGGTTTTATTACGTGAATATAAACAAGGTATGCACATAATTTTTGAAGAAGGCCTTGAAGCGCAAGTCTTGGAAAAACAGGAAAACGGCGAAGTTATTCTAAAATTTAACCGTGCAGATATTTTGCCTTTTACACATAAATACGGTAAAATGCCGCTACCGCCTTATATTGAAGCGGCACGCAAACATGCCGGGCTAAGTAAAAGTTTAGAAACAGATAAAGAAAAATACCAAACTGTTTATGCAAAAACGGAAGGCTCTATTGCCGCACCTACGGCAGGTTTTCATTTTACGCCGCGCGTTTTTGATGCTTTAAAACAAAAGGGTGTTAAAATTGCATACGTAACTTTACATGTCGGTTGGGGTACTTTTAAACCTTTACGCGGTGAACCTGAGAACCATACCATGCTTGCAGAGTTTGCCGAACTTCCGCCGGAAACCGCACAAATTATTAATGAAACAAAACAAAATAAAACGGGCCGCGTGATAACAGTTGGCACGACAAGCACACGCACCATTGAAAGTTTTGCTGACGGCCGTGGCGGTGTGACACCGGGTAAAAAATGGGCAGATCTTTTTATTTACGGTGATTACAAATTCAAAGTTATTGACGGGCTTATAACAAATTTTCATTTCCCAGACTCCACACCTTTATGTATGGTTTGTGCTTTGGCCGGGGAAGATTTTATTTACCGCGCCTATTCGCAAGCGGTTGAACAAAAATACAGATTTTATTCCTTTGGGGATTCAATGGCAATTTTATGACACAAATTATTTCACCTTTCCAAATACTTGCTACCGACGGTAAAGCGCGCCGCGGTAAATTATATACAAAACACGGTGTAATCAACACTCCTGTTTTTATGCCTGTGGCAACGCAAGGTTGCGTTAAGGCCTTAACTGATGAAGATTTGCGTAATGTAGGCGCTGAGTGTTTGCTTTCAAATACTTACCATTTATTTTTGCGCCCGACGGCTGATTTTTTGGCAAATATGGGCGGCCTACATAAATTTATGAATTGGGACAGGAGTATTTTGACCGATTCCGGCGGCTTTCAGGTTTACAGTTTATCGCAATTTAGAAAAATTACAGAAGAAGGAGTTTGGTTTAAAAGCCATCACGACGGTAGTAAACATTTTTTTACCCCCGAAAGCGTTATAGAAGCAGAGCAAAAAATAGGCTCTGATATATGGACTTGCCTGGATATGTTAATACCTGCGCAATCAAAAAAAGCAGATGCCAAAAAAGCACTTGAACTTACAAAACGTTGGGCAGAACGCGCAGTAAAAAAATATCATTCTATTATTCCGCAAGAAATAAAACAAAATGGAGACGGTTCTTTTAGCGTGCCGCACTCTTTAATTTTCGGTATAATTCAAGGTGCAATTTACGGCGATTTAAGGAAAGACGCCGCAAAAACAATGGCGAAATTGCCTTTGCACGGCTTTTGCATCGGCGGTTTGTCTGTCGGTGAAACGCGTGAAGAAATGAATTTTGCCTTAACACACACAACCCCTTACTTACCACCTGAAAAACCGCGTTATTTAATGGGGCTTGGCACACCGCAAGAAATACTTGATTGTGTCGCACACGGCGTAGATATGTTTGACTGCGTTTGGCCCACGCGCGTTGCCCGTAACGGCCAAGTTATGACGCGCAACGGCAAATTAAATATCAAAAATTTGGCTTACCGTAACGACACAAAACCGCTTGAAGACGGATGCGATTGTTTTACTTGCCGCCATTATTCGCGCGCATATTTATCACACTTGTTTAGAAGCGGTGAACTTACAAGCCACCGCTTGCTTTCAATACACAATATCCGCTTTTTAACACGCTTAATGGAAGACGTGCGCACCGCCATTGAACAAGGCAATTTTGCGAAGTTTAAAGAAGAAGTTGATAAAGCCTACAAATAGTTAGATTGTTGTCTCTTTGAGTTGTTCAAACAGCGCTTTTTGTTTACTGGTCAAGTGCGACGGATTATTAATCATAAGTTGCACATAAAAATTACCGTTTTTGCCAAGCCCTTTACCGCTTAATTTAAGTTTTTGACCGCTTTTACTTTGAGGCGGAACTTTAATTGTTATGCGTGTTGCATCAGGGAGTGGAACACTAACCTGACCGCCGAGGGCGGCAGTCCAAGGCATAATGTCTGCTACATAATAAATATCATTATTTTCAACTTTATAAAAAGGGTCTGCCGCAAGTTTGATATTAACATACAAGTCCCCGCCGTTTGAACCAAGGCCTTTTAATTTTATTTTCGCGCCGTCGGTAATACGGGCCGGGAATTTAACTTGTGCATTATTCCCATTCGGTAAAGTTAAATTAACTAAACCGCCGCGATAGGCTGAAGGTAAATCTAAACTTAAATTTGCTTGCTCGGTTTGATCTTGCCCATAATAGCCGTAAGGATCTTGCGTACGGCTTTGTTTGCGCCTACCGCCACCAAAAGGATTTCCACCGCCAAAGCCACCGCCGAAAATGCTTTGGAAAAAGTCACTAAATTCAGAGGCATCAAAACCGCCTGTTCCGTTAAAATTGAAGCCGCCGCTACCAAAAGGATTAGAGCCTGAACTGTAATAATAGGTGTTACCATTTTGGCCTGTTCTGCCTTGCGCTCCGCTATAACCGGCACCGCCGCCACGTGCATAATTTTGATAATCTGCAGAACCTACTTGGTCGTAAATATCACGCTTTTTTTTGTCTGATAAAACCTCATAGGCTTCATTTACGTCTTTAAATTTTTCGGTCATTTCCGCTTTTTTTGAGTCGGGTTGCAAATCAGGGTGATATTTCCTTGCCGCGACTTTAAACGCTTTTTTTATTTCCGCTTCGCTTGCGTTTTTTGATACCCCGAGAATTTTATAATAGTCTTTATACTGTGCCATACTGCCTCCTACATTGACTATATTTTATAATATTATTTACGGAAAGTTTTGTATTTTGAATTTGAGAATAAAATAAAGTATAATTTATATATACGATTTGGCGCCCATAGCTCAGTTGGTTAGAGCACTCGACTCATAATCGAATGGTCCCAGGTTCAAGTCCTGGTGGGCGCAAAAATTTGACCCCTGCCTTTTGGCAGGGGTTAATTTTTGGCCCACAGCGCATAAACTGCTTTATGCGCGACAGGACTTGAAGCCCGGAGCGATGTTTTTGTTTGAGGCACGAAGTGCCGAAAGGCAAAAACCGCGAGGGCCGGCCTGGAGGAAAATTCCGTCAGAAATTTTACCGTAAGGCAAGTCCTGGTGGGCAGATAATTTTTTATGCCCAAGTAAGCCAACTGCTTGACTCCTATTTTTTGGGGGCTACTTTTTTATTAGCTGGAGTTGACTCCGCCGGATTTTGGGGCCTTACATTTTGATTTTTAATTTCTTCTATTGTAGGGACATCTTTTAACCATTGTGGATATTCAAATGAACATAAAGCATCCATTATTTGGCGTGCTATTTGCTTTAAGTCTTTCCTCTGAATTGTATTCTGTGCAGTATTAGACTTATTCTGTTTGGGCATATTAATTGGCACACTATAGTGTATATATCCCCACGGGGTTCCCCTGCTTACCGAAATAACGGGATTTTTATAAGGAAAAACACGGTAGTGAACAGTATCCATTTTTCCTCTACACGTTTGTATAGGATTTTTATTAAGATCTTGTTTGTTTAATTGGGCAATATATACTTCATAGGCATAGGGATCTTGGTGACCATCCGTACTTAAAATGAAACGCTCTTCTTTAGCATATAAAAAACTGGCACTTTCATTATGATTTCTGTGTTGATGACTTGGAAAATAAATAACACTTACTTCCGGAATATGACGATAATCTAAGCAATTTTCGGTAGGTTCCAATTTCAAAATAGGGTTTTCCAAGGCCCCTGCATATGTACAACCTTGACCGAGATTTCTCACATATTCCCAATGTGAAAAATACAAAGTACGCCCCATAAAAGAAATAGAATCATCTGCTTTTACTGGCGGTTTCGGGGGTTTAGTATTAGGATCAGTTTTTTCATTTTGAGCATATGCACTCAATGACAATACACACAAGAAAAAAACAATAAATTTTTTCATATTTTTTACCTCTGACTCATTGTAACATTTTTAGTTTATAAATGCTACAATAAGTTATACCTATAAAAATTAAATTCTTACAGGAGATAAAAATGAATGATTTAGATATGCGATTTTCAGATAATGATCTTAGCGGTTTAACTTGGAAAAGAAGATTATTCTTTTTACTTACCACATTTTTTGCAACCCTTTGTATTGTTTTTTATGTTCTTTATAAGTATCATAACAAGGAAAATTTAGTTGTTTATATTCCTATTACGCTTGTTGTGGGCATTGTCATTTTATTTTTTTGTTTATCAAGATATAACAGGGCAGTTATGAATACTGCATACCGTATAATAGCCGGTAATTTTGGTTGGGAGATGTATACCGGCGGCCCGCAATTAGAAATTATATACAGTTTATATCAAAATTGCCTTATAAAGTTTGGTCTGCTCCATGATAGAGGGCATGTTCAATTCAATGACAATATACAAGGGCAGATAGAAAATTATAAATTTACTTTAGAAAATATCTCTTGGATAGAGCCCAGACGCAGAAAACATAGAGAAGTAGATACTACTGTTGCAGAATATAATCTTTTAACGACAGACACCCCTTTCCAAGTAGACTGCAATATCTTAATTAAGAAAAATACAATACTTAAATGGGGAATAAAAAAATTAGACCGTTTAAAAATTGAAAATAAAGAATTTGAAAAATACTATGACGTATATACAGACAAACCGGAAACGGCTTTAGGTATTTTAAACGGAGATTTTTTATGGAGTTTGTTAAATTACAATAAAATTAATAAAAGAACGATTGAATTAATTATTACACCTAAACAAGTATTTTTTTACCAAAATACCGGTATGTATTGTAATATCCTTAGTTCCCCTAGAACACAATGCCAAAAAGTGTTGAAAAATATAAGTACCCAATTAAATGTTCTATCGTTATTAAAGTTATTAGTAAAGAAATAAATTATGTTTATAAAAGTTAAAGTGCATGCAGGGCAAAAAAGAGCAAAATTAGTTCAAAAAAAGCCTGATACTTTTGAACTTTGGGTGCTTGCGCCTGCAGAGCAAGGCCGCGCTAACGACGAAGCACGCCAAACACTTGCGACGCATTTAGGTTGCGAGGCTAAAAAATTATTCCTAATTAAAGGCGCAACAATGCCTGCAAAAATTTTTGAACTGAAAGAGTAATATGCTGATAGACGAATTTAAAAATCATCTTACTTTTGAAAGGCAACTTTCGCCCAATACCATTGATTCTTACGGGCGTGATATTAAACAATTTGCCGATTTTTGCACGCGCCATAATAAAGGCCTTGCTGAGGCAAGCCCGGAACTTTTGGATAATTTTGTCTATTCACTAAAGACGGAAAGAACACTTGCGCCGTCAAGTGTTTTCCGCAAAATTGAGGCAGTAAAGTGCTTTTACAAATTTATGTTGGTTGAGGGTTTAATTAAAGAAGACCCGACAAAATTTTTATATTCCCCCCGCTTAATTCAAAAAGTACCTAGCCAATTATCGCAAGAAGATATGGAAAAACTTTTATCTTTCCCGCCCACAAATTTTGCGGAATGGCGCACTTTGTGTATTGTAAGTTTATTTTATGCAACAGGTTTAAGAGTCAGCGAACTTATAAATTTGCAACTTGAAAATGTAAACACAAAAGAAGGCTGGGTTTTAGCTTTCGGCAAGGGCAGGAAGCAGCGTTTTGTGCCGATGCACCAAGAGGCATGTGCCTTGCTTGAACGCTATTTGTTTGAACGCAATGCACATTTTGCAACTAAAGAAACGGACAGTGAAATATTTTTAAACAAACAAGGCAAGAAACTCAGCCGCATAAGTGTTTGGAAAGATATCGAAATGCTCGGCCGCCAAGCCGGAATAAGCACGCCACTGCATCCGCATTTATTTAGACATACTTTTGCAAGCCACCTTCTGCAAGGCGGGGCAGACTTACGTTCACTTCAAGAAATGCTTGGGCATGAAAGTTTAAATACAACGCAGATTTACACTCATGTAAATATTCAAGATATACGCGCTAAACACAGAAAGTTCCACCCAAGAGGATAAATAATTATAATTCAAGTAAATATTTAGAGATTTTGCGGAAGGCCTCACCGCGGTGGCTGATTTCGTTTTTCTCAATTTCAGTCATTTCCGCAAGTGTTTTCTTAAATTCAGGAACGAAAAATAAAGCATCATAACCAAAACCGCCGGTACCTTTATAATCAGTCAAAATACGGCCCTCAATTTTGCCTTCTTCTAAAAATAACTGACCAGTAGGCATTGCAAGCGCGGCAATGGCTTTAAAATGGGCTGTTCTTTTTGACGCAGGCACGCCGGAAAGTTCTTTTAAAAGTTTTTCATTATTTGCTTTATGGTCGCATTTATCTTTATAAGCATAGCGCGCACTGTTTACACCGGGTGCACCATTTAAAGAATCTACCATAAGACCGGTATCATCAGCCAAAGTTATTAAACCCGTCTTGGTTAAACCGAATAAGGCTTTAATTTGAGCATTTTCTTCCAGCGTTTTGCCGTCTTCCACAATGGATGGCAAATTAGGAAAATCTGCCAAAGTTTTATAAGCCAAAACTTTGCCCGATTTCGTTTTACCGGGCAAAATTTTAAGTAATTCTTTAACTTTATGAGGGTTAGAAGTTGATAAAAGGATCTCCATATCTATTCTTTAAATCATTTATAGTATCATTAATTTGTTTAGATATACCATTAGATGCTTTGGCTTCCCTTAATGCTTGATTTAACATCATTGCGCGTTCTTGCTGCCCCATAAGTTTAATATATTCTAATGTAACATTATAGGAAGCAAGCATTTGTTTAGAACTAACCCATTCATCTGCGCTATGTTCATTATGAGAACCGGCAAACATATTGTAAGTAGGAACGCCCATATAAGTTATATCGCAAGCATCACTACCACCACGGCCGGACTCCGCACACATTTTTACACCGGCTATGTCATAGGCCTTTTCAATAAGGTCAGAATTCCTGGAATATTTTTTAAGTATTTTTTTTGCATTGAAATATGAATCTTTTAATTCCAACGTGATGCCAAATGCACTTTGGGAATTGCCAATTATTTCACCGTTTACAATAGTATTATATTCCATATTATATTGTTTAGCAGTACTTTGCGCCCAATTCAAAAGCATTTTTTTATAAATTCTCATTTCATCTGATTCAAAAGAGCGTATACGACCATATACGACATATTCATTAGAAGAAACTTCCTTTATTTTATGGTAACTTAAATAACCATCTTTACCAGAACTGTTATAAGATGCTAATGCCTCAGGAAATTTAGAAGTGAAATAGGTTACAATATTTAATGCAGGAACATTGCTACTATACCCCGGGTGACCGGCTGATGCAGTTTTGACGGTAAAAGTAAAATCTGTAGCATTAAAATTTTCTACTACAATACGACCAAAACCATGGCTATCTAAAACAAGGCCAAAGTCCGTGGCAATTTTTTCTTTATTTAAGTATTTAGTGCTATTGCCGATTTCTTCATCAGGGGTAAAAATTATTCTGATATCACCATGTGGAATATTTGGGTTTTGGGTTAAAGTTTCTGCTATTGTCATAACAACGGACATACCGGCTTTATCATCACCGCCTAGAAGTGTAGTTCCGTCGCTTGTAATAACTTTGCCGCCGGCGGCATCATGCAAAAATTGATTTTTATCTTCAGTTAAAGTTAAACTTTCATTTATTTGTAAGTCGCCACCGTTATATTCATGTACTACGGGGATAGGGGCTTTACCTTGCAAATCTAAATCCGGGGAAGTATCTAAATGGGCAGATAAAAATAAGGACGGCGCGTTTTTTACATTACCTTTTATGGTGGCGTATACATAGGAATGTTCATCTACATAAACATCTTGCAATCCAAAACTCATTAATTCTTCCGCTAAGAGGGCTGCTAAAACTTTTTGTTTACCAGAAGAGGGGACTTCATCTATGTCATACTCACTTTGAGTATTGATACTTGCATATTCAACTAAACGATCTACAAGTTTATCTTCTATACTTTGTGCATAAGTAAAAGCACTTAAACAAAATAAAACTGAAAAGGTAAAACATTTTTTAATCATAAAAACTCCTTATATTACTGCCTTACCATTACTTTACTGAAATTTGAGCAATAACACAAGGGAAAAAGGACCTATATTTAAATAGGTCCTTTTGGGTACTTAAAACAATTCTTAGGCTAAGTCTTTAATTGAGGTTTCTATTTCCGCTTTTTTGGCTTGCATCTGGGCAAGTTCCTGGCGGGCATTTTCCACTTGCGTCTTAGGCGCGCGTTCAAGGAAATTTTTATTTTCAAGCATGCGCGTTCTGTTGTTTATACCGTTGATAACAATGCCTAGTTCTTTTTGAAGGCGGGCAAGTTCTTTTGAAAAATCAATAAGGCCTTCAAGCGGAATATAAATTGCAGTACCTGCAAAAACCGCAGTTGCACTTTGCGCCGGCTTTTGGGCAGCAGAATTAATTTCAAGTGTTTCAATTTTTGCAAGAAGTTTTATAAATGCTTGCTGATTATTTAAAATAGTTTCTTCTTGTTTATCTTTCGGCGCAAGTATAACTTTAATTTTGCTTGCAGGCGGAACATTAAATTGAGAGCGCACAGTTCTAATCGCACTTATTACGCCTTGCAAAAGTTCCATTTGCTTTTCGGCCTCGTTGTCAATGCGAGTATCATCACAAACAGGGTAACTTTCCAAAAGCAAAAATTCTTTAGTATCTTTTAAATAAGGTTTAAGGCCGTTTGCAATTTCCTCAGTAATAAAAGGCATAACTGGGTGCAAAGCCTTTAAAGTGCCGTATAAGATATTGATTAAAATGCTTGAAACAAGCGCGTTTTCCTCAGTATTAAAACGCGGTTTGGCAAGTTCAATATACCAATCACAGAAATCACCCCACAAAAAGCGGTATAAAGTATCAACCGCGGCGGCCATATTATAATTTTCAATTTCCTTTGTAGCACGTTTTATGGCTTGATTGTAGCGGGAAATTATCCAGCGGTCCTCAAGATTTTTATATTCTTTTTGCAAAGGTGTAATTTGTGTACCTTCGGCGACATTCATCAAAATAAACCTTGCCGCATTGTAAATTTTATTACAGAAATTGCGTGCACCGATAATGCTGTCTTCACCATACGGAATATCTTTACCGGTTATTGCTTGGGAAAGCAAAGAAAACCTAACAGCATCCGCGCCGTATTTAGCGGTAAGGTCCAAAGGATCAACGACGTTGCCTTTTGATTTGGACATTTTTTGCCCGCTCTTATCGCGCACAATACCGTTTAAAAGTACGGTTTTGAAAGGTACTTTGCCGGTGAAATCAAGCCCAGTCATAATCATACGAGCAACCCAAAGGTAAATAATTTCATAACCGGTAACTAAAATTGAAGTCGGGTAAAAATAATTTAATTCTTTGGTTTGCTCCGGCCAGCCGAAAACAGATAAAGGCCAAAGTGAAGAAGAAAACCAAGTGTCCAAAACATCCGGATCTTGCAAAGTTTCTTTACAACCGCACTTCGGGCAAACCGGTTGTTCATAGGAAATTATTGGCTCTGCACCATCTTCAAAAGATACTTTTGAAAGGTACTCCTTGCCTTGTTTATCTTTTGCAAAAGTTAAGCCTTTTGCGGAACAATGCGGGCAGTACCAAACAGGTATGCGGTGCCCCCACCAAATTTGACGGGAAATACACCAATCTTGCATATTTTTAAACCAATTTTCAAGCGGTGCCTTCCAATTTGAAGGAACAAGTTTAACTTCTTCTTTCTGTACGGCTGATAAAGCGGCAGCGGCAAGTTTATCCATCTTAACAAACCATTGTTCGCTTAAATAAGGTTCAATAGGTTGGCCGCAGCGGTAGCAAGTGGAAACGGCATTATTATATTTTTCTTCTTTTACCAAAAGGCCGGCCGCATCTAAATCTTTAACTGTTTCCTTGCGGCAAAGATCGCGGTCCATACCAAGATATTTTTCAGGTGTATTTATCATTTTACCTGCACTTGAAATAACAACGCGCATTTCAAGATTATGGCGTTTGCCGACTTCATAGTCCGTCGCATCATGTGCAGGGGTAATTTTTAAAGCACCTGTACCGAAATCTTTTTCAACCGCTTCATCGGCAATAATAGGAATAAAGCGGTCAGTTAACGGTATTTGCACTTTTTTGCCGACCATATTTTTATAGCGCTCATCAGCAGGGTTAACTGCTATAGCGGCATCTGCATAAATAGTTTCGGGGCGGGTTGTAGCGATAACAATATCTTGCCCGTTTTCCCCTTTATATAAAAGGTGCCAAAGTTTACCGGCATGTTCTGCGTGTTCTACTTCAATATCAGATAAAGCGGTTGAACACCTTACACACCAATTAATCAAACGTTTACCTCGGTAAATATAGCCTTTGTCCCACCAACTTTTAAAACAGGCAAAAACTGCTTTTGCACGGGCTTCATCCATAGTAAAGCGGATATTTGATTGGTCCAAAGCCCAACCCATTTTTTGAAATTGATTATAGATAGCATTACCACATTCTTTATACCAATCCCAAACGGTGGAAACGAACTTTTCACGCCCCAAATCGTGACGGGAAAGTTTTTGTTCTTTAGCCAAACGCTTTTCAATAACATTTTGTGTAGCGATACCGCCATGGTCTGTACCGGGTACCCAATTTACACATTCACCTTTCATGCGGTGATATCTTACAAGCATATCTTGTAAAGTATTATTTAAACCATGCCCCATGTGGAGCACGCCCGTAATGTTTGGGGGCGGAATAACGATAGTATAGGGTTGTTTTTTCTCGTCGATTTGGGCTTTAAAGAGGCCCTTTTCCTTCCAGATTTTTGAAAGTTTATCTTCTACGTTTTTAGGATCGTAGGCCTTTGGTAATGTTATATTGTTCATATGTATATTTTAGCATTTTAAGAGAGAAAATTCTTATTTTACGCACTGATTTCCCGGATTTGAGCACAAAATATGCATCAATTTCACTTTTATCAAAATTATTTTAGATTGTATAAAGGGGACACCTATAAATATCTTGGGAATCTTGATTGCACTCTTCAGCCCCTATAACTTCACACAGGTTTTCTTCTTCCCTAGAAGAACATACTGCTCTGCTTTCAGGATAGATATTAATCCAAACTGCATCATTGATGTATACAGAGGTCATACCATTACTGTACATAAAAAATTTATAATCTTGACAGTCCATTTGCCCTATATCACTGCCATTTGTATCTGATACTCCAAAATAGGACCAAGTACACGGAACTTCAATATCTAAATTATCAATTTCATGAGTATACTCACCGTGCTCTAAAAAATATCGCTTTTGTGCATCATTAATTGCTTTTCCGGTTACCATTGCTCTTGCTGCTCTCGATTTAAACACTGACTTTCTATATTGAGGCAAGGCAATGCTTGCAAGTATCCCAATTATAAGGACTACCACTAAAAGTTCAAGCAAAGTAAAACCTTTTATGTCTTTCATAATACCTATATTTGGACTATTTATCGGATATTTGATAAACGTGTATTTTGTTTTTTGCGTCTTTGTAATAAAAAGTATTCTAAACTGATTTGTCCGCTACCGAGCATCAAAAAGTTAACAAGTATAACAAAAGAAAGCAAAACACCAACGATATTAACTTTATTAAATGCACCGGCAAAAAAGAAAAATCCGCTAAACAAACTAATAAACATCAAACCAAAGCAAGCGGTTTTCAAAAAAATACCGACTAAAATAAATAAGCAAAAAATGAAAGTTGCCACCACAATTAAGGGACAAAAGAAGTGTGCATAAGGCAAACCTATATCAATGCCATTTTGAATAAAAGCATTGAGATGCAAAGCCTCACCAAGTGCCAAATAAGTAAAAGCAAGGGCGAAAATGATTCGCTCTATAAGAAGCATAATATTTAAGCCCTTGCTTGACAAACTATTCATTAGAATGAAACCCCACCGTTTACGGAATAGAAGGTCTGCCTTTCATGATTTTTGTTAGAAACATCAAACCATTCGACTGCAGCATTAAACACAATTATACCAACTTTTGCCGTAACACCAACAGCCAAGTTGTCTGTAATAGGGAGGTCATATCTTTTAAGATATGTATAGTTTACATAAGGTCTAACAATTTGATATGTATAACCTAAATTGGCACTGACAGCATACTTTAAATAACCACCTGTTACAGCAGTAAAGCCGGGAATATCTAACCAAGCAGGTTCACTTAAACCTCTGTCATCGGAAAAGTGAAGTGCTCTTGTATAAGTGACAGAACCGTCAAAACCGCCTTTTGTACCACCTAATGTGATATAACCATCGGTTTCGCCTACTTTATATTCAGTAGGTGCATAAAATTTATGTTCGGTTTGCCTTGCACCGGCACCAAGTGTTAAATTATCGAGTTCAACGACGTGAAAGAGTAAAGATTCCAAATTAACTTTTGCATAACCTTCGTAAAAATAATTGGAATAGTCATTTCTCTTCGGAGTATAACCACCTTTTGCACCAACACGAACTGCATCCCAAAGCGGAACTTTTGCTTCGACATTGAGGCCGACTTGATACATATCGTCCAAACCATCGTGTTTAACAATGGCGGCATTTGGGGCAATGGTAAGGCCGGGGATGAAGGAAAGGTCATAAGAACCTCTACCTACAAAATATCCATCACGACCGCTAACGGCTGTTGCACTAAGTTGTGCAAAAGCGGAAACACTCAAAACAACTAAGGCTAGGGATAAAAAGATTTTCTTCATTTAATAATCTCCTAATTGCATCTGCATTTTCTGCCTTTGGCAGTAAGATTTTTCTTGTCATCATCTTGTAAGAATTTGACATAGTTGCTGAACTTTCTGTTTTTCCAGCCTTTTTTATGATAACCGTAACCGATAATTAAAGGTGCGGCAACAGTTACTTCGCTGTAAACCATTTGTTCTAAAGAGGTTGAAACTTTACCCCAAGAAGATGCTTCTTTTAAAGTTGAACCGGACAATGCACCGTCTCTAACATCAGCAACGGTAATTTGAACGGCATATTTATGCATCGGGGAATTTGCACCTAAAATTTCTGCAGCAACAACGGTGTCTTGTACGAAGTTCTTAGGCACACCGCCGGCAAACATCATAAGACCGCTCTCTTTTGCATTGATTTTAATTTTGGTAAGTTCCAAGAAATCTTTTGCGCTGTCGATAGAAACGTGGTGTTGGGGATGTTCTGTTTGATGGGCAACTAAACCAAAACCGGCAGAGCAATCTGAAAATGCAGGAACAAACACAGGCACGCCATATTTATAAGCGTTATACAAAATGCTGTCTTTACCTTTTTTATTTTTTGCTAACCATTTGCCGATTTCCCATAAAAATTCGCGGGAAGAATAAGGGCGCGGTTCTAAAGATTCGGCAATAACTCTGATTGTTTCATCACATTCTTTAAGTTCGTCTTCATTAATATAGGTATCATAAATGCGGTCAATGTGGAGGTCGCGGAGCAAATTATCATCGGCATTATGCGGGGTACCTTTATAATGTTTGTAGCCGAGTGCTTCAAATAAATCTTGGTCAATCATATTTGCACCGTTGGAAACAATAGCATCAACCATTTTGTTTTGAATCATATCAACAATCATCTTTTTAAGACCGGCTGAAACTAAGGAACCAGCTATGCACACGAAAATGCAACATTTTTTATCTTTGAGCATTTTGTCATAAATGACTGCTGCGCGGTTTAAATCGCGGGAAGTATAGGCCATATTTGCCATATCTTCGACTAAGGGTACGACATTGTGTTTTTTAATGTCTATATGTTTAATAGTTTCTTTTAAGAAACTTTTTTGTGTTGGTTTCATTTACACTTTCTCCTAATTACAATATAAACATTTCCGCTAGGAGCGCAAGCGCACACACAACTTGCACTCATAATTGCTATAATGTTTAATATATTATATAAATTTGTGAGGCATTTATGTATCCTAATTTAAAAAAGACTGATTTACCCGTCTGGGAAGCAATTGAAAAAGAACTTGATAGACAAAGAAACCGCATTGAACTTATTGCATCAGAAAACTTTACATCACCATCTGTAATGGAAGCACAAGGCAGTATTTTAACAAATAAATATGCAGAGGGCTATCCAAATGCAAGATATTATGGGGGATGCCATAATATAGATGAAATAGAAGCTTTAGCTATATCAAGGGCTAAAGAGTTATTTGGTGCAGAACACGCAAACGTACAACCACATAGTGGTTCACAAGCAAATATGGCAGTATACATGTCTGTGCTAGAGCCAGGTGATACAGTTCTTGGAATGGATCTTTCTAATGGTGGACATTTAACTCACGGAAGTAAAGTTAATTTTTCGGGAAAGTTATATAACTTTGTAGCATATGGTGTAAATGAT
>JAZNAY010000006.1:0-158117 GCA_045586725.1 Elusimicrobiaceae bacterium
AATAGTAAATAAAATAAAAAAAGAATTAGATAAACAAGAACTTATTAAAAATCAAATACAAGAAAAAAGAAACGAAATAGATAAAATAATAGAAGAATCCATACAAAAATAAAACAGTAATCCCAACAATAGATATACCGATGTTTTATTATATAAAACCCTATACGACGTATTATCGCTAATCTTGAAAAATCTAAATTTAGTATATTATTTAATCATTTTTTCAATTTCTGTAGATGTAATTATAGAATAGTCAAAATATCCGACTTCTCTCATTGAAGCGCCAATGTTATTAAAATTTGTTATTGCCCACATTATTTTTTGTAATATCTTGGTGTCTTTTTTATTGTTTTCTAATTGTTTTAGAAGAGTATTTTTATATCTTAGAGAAGAAAAATATTCTATATTTAAGACATAATGATTGATGATATGCCAACCGTCCTCACAAAGGTAAAAATATTGAGGCAATAATTTAGCAATTTCTTTTTGGACTATAATTCTGGGATAAATTGCATATTCTTCTTCCATCTTAACGACATCGACAAGAGCCTTCCCATAAGCAATAATACTATTACCAAAGAATTCCCCCTCTATTATTGCACCACGCATTAAATACCCATAGTCTGCTATTTCTTGGATAATATTACTTACAAGCACAATTATTTTTTCAATATTTTGTTTCCTATTTTTATCATCCGTTGGTATTGCTAATAAGATATTATCTGAAAATATTTTCACAAAAATATTGTGTTTTTCCCCTTGCGTAAATATTTTAGACTCATGTAGCGCATCTTCAAATATCATATTTATTTTGTTTAGGTGTTCATTCGTATCGTCGTTATATATAATACTCTTACCCCCCAAAATATCCAGATAAGCGACACAATATTTTGAAGTCTTATAATTAGTATTTGGAAATCTAGCTCCACCTGTTCGTATCGTCATTTTAAAATACTCTTTTATTTTTGTTTTATATAAATTAAATACTGTTTTAATTACTTTTTATCATTTTTAATATCAAGTATTTTTTTGAATTTTTCAGATGTCAAACCATCTTTTACAATATGTTTTCTGTAAATCGACAAACTTTTTTTATTTAAATCCACTAATCTATTACGAGCTTTATATATTTTTTCAGCTTTTTCTTTTTTAACAGAAGCGTCAAAGGTATCTTCTAAAGTTATTATATTATCTTTTAATGAAGTAATTACATTATAAACTTGAAAAGTAAAATTAACGACATCTTCGTGCAAAAATAACATTGCATCTTGAAGATTCCTTTTAATTTCTTCACAATCAGATTCATCTACTATTCCTGTAGTCATAACTTTTCCCATTATCTTTCTGACATTTTTACAATTTTGTATATACATATTACGTATTTCAGCATCGTATTTATAATTAAATAAAGCAACAGCTTTATATGCTGCCCATATAATACCACCTAAAATAAAAATACTTGATATTAAATCTATAATGCTTTTAGCTAATTCAATTCTGTTCATTTATGATTCTACACCACCTATTATTCTTACTTTAACTTTTCAAAATTGTGCGCATTTGCCCAATACTTTCTTCTAATTCCTTTTTAGAGTATCGAAAATTTAGAGTATTTTCGTATGACGTATATAATTACGATGATAGAGTCCTTGAGAACTTTGTAGCAATAGTAGACGTATATATCCTTTCATGTTTCCATTAAAATGGAACACTCTCTTCAATATTAAATAACTCCTCAAAAGGTGTGCCTTTTACTCTATCATAAGTGCCATTCAATTGAATATACTTTTGTATTATAAATCTATGATCTTGTTTAGCTCTTTTCCTATCATAAGTTTGATTGTTTTTAGAAGCTAGCGCTATTAATTTTTCAATTTGTTGCAAAGAAAAATTCTTAATATTATTTTTTATCAATTCATCAAATATAACATTTGCCTCATCATAATCACTGCTTTTTGAATACCAAGTTATAAATAAATTCAATAATACTTCTTTTAAATTATGTTCTTTCGCTTGATTGCATATACTAGGTATTACAGATCCCAAAGAGTCTGGTTGTATAGTTTCTTTTCTATTATTAAAATCATCATCTAATTTTGTTAGATATTGTTGAAAATTCATTTCATATAAGAAAAAATATGGAATATTTTTAGGAAAAATTCTAACTTCAGATTTAAAAATTGCTTTTGTCGGTTCAGACAAAACAGAATAAATTTGATAGTTTTCAACTATAAATGTGTTAAATAAACGCCTCGCTATATTATTTTTCTTGTAATATGAATATGAATCTATATTGTTTTTCATACTATTAAGGCATTCAGATTTATATTTTTTAAATATGTGTTTTAACAAATTGTAATTCACATAAGCATTATTTTCTTCTCTATTATTGTGAGGCATAAAAACGAATCGCCACAATACTTTAAACAATGCCAGAATCTGATTCAAATTTAAATGTTTTAAATATCTATTTTCTACATATCGTTCACAAACTTCATCCCAAAAGATAAAATCATCTCCTCTTTTCTCCAAGTCATTTAAAACAGTATCAATATAATTCTTTGTTAATAATGGAGCTTTTAACAATACCGAATCTAATGCTATTCTCATCAAAGAACGGGTTAATTCTTTGTTTGGGGTAAATAAAATATTATCATTTGTAATAATGGGGTGAGCACATAAATTTCTTTGTTTTTGTAAATATTCTAAATTTTCTTTTTCAATAGTTGTTATGAGTTGGGTTCTTGTATTTATTTCTTCAATTAAAAATTTTTCCCATTCTGAACTTTTAGAATTCTTTTTCTGTTTATTTGCTATTTCTTCTAATATTTTAATAGCAATCTGGTCATTGTAAACATCTCTTAAATATTGTAATTTATAAATCAGATCACAAATAACAGCAGTCCAAAGCATAACAATAGTTGCTCTATACTGTCCTTGTGTATAGGAAGTATAAATATCCTTAAATAATTCTTTAGATTTCGGTTCATATATTTTTTCAATTAAATTCTCAATAGTAAACATTGTATAATCCTTTGTTAATATTTTATTTTGCTTAGTTAAAATTTATAAATTTATTGATCTAGTATATACTCTTTATAAGGAGCCCAATACAAGAAATGGGCTCCAATATTAATCATTTTTTAAATGTCCAATATTGTTCTTTATAAATATTATGACCATTTTGTGAAGTTACTACTGAAGTCCAATCTGGATAATTGTCACTTTTAGAACGATTGTTTTCCCATTGAAGTGGACGAAGATTTTCGTCTTTATCAGAACCATCTTTTGATTCGGGAATTCTATGATCTATTTCCCAACCATATCCTAATCTGTTTTGAACGCCGTAATTATCTCTGTAAATAATTGCTCCAGCGATATCTCTAGCGATTTGGACATTACCAAAGCATTTTCTCCATATTTCTAATGCTTTTTCTTGTGTTATATTTGCCATTTTTAATCTCCTAATAAGTTTTATATATTTGTAATGGCAAAAAATATGCTAAAATATGTTTACAGACAAATCGGCATATTTTTTGCCGTAAGGGAGTGATTCCATCAAAATCACTTCCTTTTTTATTAATTTTGATTCAGTTCTTCTTTTTCTTTATTTTCTGTTTCCACCTCCTGTTTAATTGGCTTTAATACGACTTCTAAATTTCCTCCATCTTTTTCAGAATTCTCTACAACATATTTCCTAATACTTCCTGAAGGAACAATATTGTAGGACATAACAAACCCTTTAATAGATAGATAAATAGCAAACTTCCCATCGGCATTTTTCTTGGGTATAAAGTGATAAGAATCTGGAGTATTCTGATTGCTAAATTTGACTCCAACAAAGCCATTACTCTTGTTATAAAAAAAGGAAGCATAAGAATATTGGTTTAAACCCATTTTTTCTACAATGGTAGTATTAAAAGAAATACCGCCCGAATGAGATATTGAAATACGCTCAGCATAAGAACGTGTTTTTATATAAGTATCAAAATTTTCAAATAAAGACATTTCGTGTCCTCCTGACAGTATTATATAACATATTATTTAAAATGTCAATACCTAAAAAACACACTACTTGCTTTTTATTTTACTTATTTTGCGTATTTTGCGAGTTCTTTTTATTCTCTTTATTCCGTTTATTCCCATACTTACTTTAAATATTTTGTTATAAATGTAGTAGTATATAATGTGGAAGTATATCGTAATCTCCGCAAAAAGTGCGGAGATTAGAAAACCATAACTATTTAATCTTACTCCTCCCTCTAAAATTACTTGACTATTCTCCCCCTAGAAGAGTTAATATGTTCATGATGCTAGACGGGAGGCACTTCTCAAAAAGAACCTAGAAAGTACTTTAAAAAATGCCCCGCTAAGCACTAAAACATAAAAGCAAGGAGAAAGTTATGAGTACAAGATGCCAAATACAAGTTAAATTCTTGGATAGAGAAATTTTGCTTTATCATCATCACGACGGATACTCGGAGGGCGTCGGCGCAGACTTGATAAAAAGGCAGCAAACACTCAAGTCCTGGAACGGCAGTATACTGGTCAATAATCTAATAAAAGATAAAAACGAGGAGTATGAAATTTCATACGTAATTCACACCGACTTAGATTATTGGTACGAAATCAACTGCAACAAACGCACTATCAAGTGTTGGAAAGTAAAAGGATACCTTCTATCTGACCATGCCGATGTAAGAAAAGGCGAAGAAATCCCCCTGCAATATAACCAGGCAAACCAAAAACATAACATTTGAGGAGAAAATTATGGGCATCAGAAAAGCTACTAAATCTCCGTATTATTACGCGGAGTACAGAGATGTCTCGGGTATCAGAAGATGTGTTTCGTTGCAAACTAAAAATATGCGTGTTGCGCGTATGAAATATGATGAAATTATCCGGCGCAGAAATGCTATTAAAGAAAAAATACACATCCATATAACTTGGCAAACTTTCAAAGATAAACTGTTTTATTTTATGTCGGTTGAAAGGTCACGATACACTATAAATCATACAAAACTCGCTATCCGGTATTTTGAGGAAGTAAAGAAACCACGGTTTTTACAGGATGTTACGCCTGAATTATTACAAAAATATAAGCAACATCTTATCAAAAAAGGGTGCAGTAACTCTCATATAAACGGTTTGGTGCAACGGATGAAAATCGCTATGCACTTGGGCGAAAAATGGCAACTTATCCACAAGCAAGAGTGGAGTGTCGTAACCAGACTTAAAGCACCTCGCGGCAGAGTGGTATTTCATACTCCGGAAGAGATTGATAAAATTTTGGCCTCCTGCCCGGATGAAAAATGGCGGATAATTGTTCTCCTCGGTGCTGATGCAGGGCTACGCCGCGGCGAAATAATGCAACTCAAATGGGAAGATGTAGATTTTCAAAACAATCAACTTTATATTGCCCCCAACAAGACGGAATATTTCCGCTATGTGCCTATGACAGAAGCCCTAAGCAAGGCCTTACAAAGGGCTAAAATTGCGGCACAAAACAAGTTTGTAATAACCCTAGGGCCTACGCGCAACACAGGCACTCTAACGACCATGTACCGAAGAATGGTCCAAAAAGCCAATGTTCCAAGTTTCATGCATAAACTGCGTCACACTTTTGCGAGTCAACTTGTGCAAAACGGTGTTGAACTTTATATGGTATCTAAATTGTTAGGCCATAGAAGTATCAAAATGACCGAAATTTATGCCCATTTAGCCCCTGCGCATCTTCGAAACGCAGTTATGAATTTGCCGAAACACACCGAACCTACCTCGCAAGTTAAGCCGACTTTGCATATTGAATCCAAACGGGTTTGCGGTCCTAACAAAGCATGCCTTCGACTAACATCAGATTTTAGCGAGTTTATTAAAAAAAAATAAAGAATTATGCTTTTGTAATCTACGCATTTTTTGCGGAGATTATGGTTATCCTATTTTGGAAAAAGTGTACATGTGCAGTTTTTCTAAAATAGATTGCTTAGTGTAGAAAAATTGTAAAATTGCAATAAATCTATAATAGGATTTCTGACATTTGTATCTAAACCTTAAATTGTAATCAATACCAAAATTTTGTCATGCAGAATACAAAAACACATTTTCTAGGGGACTTTTGGGTTTATTTACACATTTTCTAGGGGAGTTTTGTGGTTTACTCACACATTTTCTAGGGGACTTTTGGGGTCTACCCACACATTTTCTAGGGGACTTTTTTGTTATATCCCCACATTTTTTGGGGGAAAGATTAAATAACATGCTTTTGTAATCTACGCATAATCTACGCATTTTTTGCGGAGATTATGACCATCCTTTTAATTTATTGGCAATTTAATGGCATAAAATCTCAAAAATATTGCCAATAAATATGCCATTAAATTTACACAAAGGCCACATAAACTAGAAAAAGTATGTAATTTTACAAAGTTTTTCTAGTCCAAACGTGAAAAGTATTGCTTTGATTACAAAATTTTGCCTTTTTTTGTAAACAAAAGATTTTGATTACATTCTGATGTCAACAAAAAATATATTTATCGGCAAAATTCTAAATTTATTTGACAAATAACCCTTGACTTTTTGCCGATAATCTATTATCATTTAATAAAGGGAGTAAAATATGAAATATCTTTCAGTAGCCCAAATTGCAAAAATGTGGAAACGCTCCGAGAGGAGTGTCCGCAATTATTGTGCTAACGGGCAAATACAAGGGGCCGTTTTAAGCGGCAAAACTTGGCAAATACCCGAAAATGCCACTAAACCGGAAAGAAGTAATAAACATAAAAATATCCCTACTACTTTATTTGAAATTATTAAAGCAGAAAAATCTTCCAAATTACATGGTGGAATATATCACAAAATACAGATTGATTTAACTTATAATTCTAACCATATCGAAGGCAGTAAATTAACGGAAGACCAAACACGCCTTATTTTTGAAACAAATACTCTTGGAGTTGAAAGTAACGGAGTCAAAATAGATGATGTTATCGAAACAGCGAATCACTTCAAGTGTATTGATATGATTATTGATAACGCCAATTATAAAATAAGCGAAAGGTTTATAAAAGAACTGCATAAAACCCTAAAAAACGGAACTACCGATAGCCGTAAAGATTGGTTTACCGTAGGCGATTATAAAAAACTGCCAAATGAGGTTGGCGGACACGAAACAACAAAACCCGAGCAGGTGGCAAAGAAAATAAGACATTTATTAAGCACTTATAACAACTTAGAAAACAAAACTTTTGATGACTTGCTTGATTTCCACCATAAGTTTGAGGCTATTCACCCTTTTCAAGACGGTAATGGCCGCATAGGCAGATTACTTCTATTCAAAGAATGCTTAAAAACCGGCATCGTGCCTTTCATAATTTCAGATGACTTAAAAATGTTCTACTACAAGGGTTTACGGGAGTGGCCCAAAAACAAAGAACGTCTTAGAGATACTTGCTTAACCGCTCAAGATAGGTTTAAAACTATTCTTGATTACTTCAAAATAAGATATTAACTAAACCGTAAAACTACATTCGCAGAAAAGCGCACACAATGCTACTTCTTAAGCTGGGTGGCCTGTTCCCGGCTAAACAGCATGAAATCGCCTGACGTTTTGGATACAGGGGCTATTTTGCCGATACGCAACCAATAGCGAACTGTTGAAATAGGCACCCCTACCGCTTTTGCAAATTCTCCTATTTTAAGCAGTTTTGTTTCTTCGGTTTTAGGGTGAAATATATCAATATAAGTATCCAAACTCCGTTCTAATGCTTTATACATAAATTCCAGATAAGCAGTTAAATCTTGGGTTAATTGCCCTTTTTCAATACTGTTAATGTATTTTTTGCGGTCTCTCGGCCTAATAATAATGGGCCATAAACCGTTTTGCAAAAGAATTAGGTTCATAATCAAACGTCCGACACGTCCGTTACCATCCACAAAAGGGTGGATAGATACAAATTTAAAGTGAGCCATAATAGCACGCTTAATTACATCTTTTTCTTCTTTTAGATATTTTTCAAATTCTGCCATCAAGTCCGGAACTTTCATCGGATTAGGCAAAATAACAGAACCACCGCTAATACGGACAGAAATATTGCGGTATCTTCCTGCAAAAGAATCATTTATCCCTTTTAATATTATTGAGTGAATTTTCAAAATATCATCTTGGGAAATCTCATTCTTTTTAGACAAAACTTCCAAGATATATCTAAAAGCCTCCGCATGATTTTTGGCTTCTAAATAATCCTTTAATGGCTTTCCTCCGGTAGTAATACCCCTGTCAATTACAAGTTCGGTTTCTTTACGGGTCAAAGTGTTTCCTTCAATATTGTTTGAAGTATAAGCGAGTTCGGTTTCCAACCATTTATGCAAGGCAACCACCGCTTGCGGGTTCTTAAAAGTTTCTTTCAAAACAGATATTTGTTGTTTTATTTTATTAGTTAAATCTTTCATAATCATCCTCTTTTTAAGTGTTTTATAGTGTATGGTTCATAGTTCTCTATAAATAAACTATACACTATAAACAGTAAAAAATCAAGGGGTAATTGATAATTTCATACGGAAAACACCCCGAATTCAGCACTTTTTGTATGAAAAAAGAGACGTGTATTCGTCTAAGACACCGTCGGTGTATTCGAGAATAACCTATAAATAGAACTAGCCAAAATTATAGTATCCAAAGGTTATTACATGTGGACTCTAGTTTATAAATTTAGTACAATAATTAAAAAGTTTCACACGGAGTACTTTATGGCAAAATTTATTAAATCTTACGCATTGGAAATATATACTGTAATATCTATCGGGACATTGGTAATTGCAGGAATTATTGGGGATTTGTCTGTTTTGCAAAAATTTGTGTTGATATTTATATTTCTCTTTGTTCTGCATGAATGGGAAGAAATGCATTACCCCGGCGGATTTGCCGATTTAATTGCAAAAATGTTAGGGTTTGAACTTACCGCAGATATTAAGAAAGCAAGCCGTATCCCCACAAGCATTTTGCTGTTAACCTTCACTCTTACACCGCTTATTTTACATAAATATCCTTTAGCCATTTTACCTCTTGCGTTTTTGGGATTGTTTGAGGGCATAATACATATCTTGGCAATTAAACTTTTTAAATGTCCTAAGTTCTATTCACCCGGATTTGTAACTGCGGAAATACAGGCTATCGTCAGTATTATTTTATTTAGTTATCTTATAAAATACCACTTAATAAACTGTATGGATTTAATTATCGGAGTAATTATTATGATTGCATGCTTTGTTATTATGCAAAAAACGCTTACCATGATGATAGGTTTTAAATATTCCGACCTTCCAAAAATGATTAAAAAGCAGTGGAATAAATAAAAACCGCCCTTGCGGTTAAGCAAGAGCGGTCTTATTATCTTAATAATTTTATTCTACCCAAAATACACGGTTATCTTTGCGCGGGGCAGCACCGGGAATACCACCGTCAATATAGCCGACGGCACAATGCCCGATACCTTCCCACTCGCCTTTAACACCTAAATCGGCAAGAAGTTTCTTCCAAGTATCTTGTTCAAATTCTTCTTTGGCCCTGTGTATCCAAATACTGCCAAGACCAAGTGAGTGCGCGGCTAACATCATATTGCCCATAACCAAACTGCCGTCATACTTGCTTGTTACCCAATTCTTATCTGCTAAAACAACTAATACCGCAGGTGCGCCGTAAAAAGGGTCAAACCCGTCCGGCCAACCGCCGATTTCGCAATTTGCTTTAGACAGTTTATCACGCAATTCTTTATTTGTGATAGCAAGAATAATGGCTGCCTGTTGATTCTTTCCGCTTGCGGCATATAAACCTGCTTCCACAATTTGTGCCAAATCTTCTCTTTTCGGCATTTCCGCCTTAAATTTGCGGATACTGCGGCGTTCCTTGATTGCTTTAATAATTTCGTTCATATTATTCCCTTTTTTTTATAAATATTTTTTTGCCCAATTTGTCAAGGTAGTTTCAGAGGTATTGGCATCCAATTTATCGCCCTTTTCCACTTTAGCGGCAGGGGCAAGTTTTTGCATATTTTCGCCGGAATTCCCTATACCGCTACCGCCGGAAGTAGCAAACGGAATAACCTTTTGACCGTTCCATTTGCACGCTTCCATAAAGGTATCAATTATGCTTGGCTCCCTGTACCACCAAACAGGAAACCCTACAAAAACTACATCATATTTTTGTACATCGGGCATTGCATTTGCGATAGCAGGGCGGCAAAATAAATCTTTCATTTCCACAGAACTGCGGCTGTTTTTGTCCATCCAATTAAGGTCTGCGTCCGTATAAGGTGTTTGAGGTTTAATTTCATAAATGTCTGCGTCGGTTACCTTTGCCAAACGCTTGGCAAGTTCTGCGGTTACACCGCTGGCACTAAAATAAGTTACAAGTGTTTTTTTCATAAATTCTCCTATTTATTATCAATATCAACTAAAGTATATTCGCCTGTTCCCATACCGAGTTCCTTCATATAGGAAATTTGGCGTAAACCTTCACGTGATTCTATGCGCTCTTTTAAATCATGTCCTTCGTGTTCCGGCAAGGCCCATACTTGGTCTAAAGATGCTTGGTCCACCGCAACGATATTTGTAGAGGCTAAAATGCCGATATCGTGTGCTTTTGGTTCTGCGGCTGAAGTTCCTGCGCAATCACAATCAACAGACATACGGCGCAAAACATTGATATATACGATTTTATCGCCGAAATGGTCCACCGTTGCTTTGGCTGATTCTGCCATGCGTTCTTGGAAGGTTGCACCTGTATAACCCCATTGATTATCGCCTTTTTGGTGTATCATTTTTTTGCCGATTTTGCCGTCTGCCATACCGATAGCAATATTTTTCATACTGCCCCCATAACCGCCCATAGTATGACCTTTAAAATGTGTAAGGACTACAAGTGAATCATAGTTAAGAATATGTCCACCCATAGACATTTCCTTAAAGTGTTTGCCGCCTTTGACAGGTAACATAACTGTGCCTTCTTCGTCTAAAATATCAACTTTGGTAAAAGTCCAACCGTTTATTTTTAAAGTTTCTCTGTGGCCTTTTGTGGTTTGGCGCGGGGAAGTATAAAAAACATTTGTTTCCACAAGGCGGCTGTTAGGAATATGTTCCCAAAGTGCTTTTACCATCGGAACAGGTAAAATGTTTGGGCCATGCGGTTCGCCTGTATGAAATTTAATGGCTACTTTACCGTCAATGTTTTTAGAAATTTTATCATATATTTTAACAAGGCCTTCTGGGCTGATATCTTTTGTAAAATAAACGATAGGTTTATCTTTTGACGGCGTTTGTACATCCTTATTTTTTACAGCAGTTTGACAAGCAGTTAATACCGTTGCCGCGAACAACACACTTAGTAATTTTTTCATTTTTTATCTCCTAAAATTTAAGTTCTTTGCTTTTTGATTTAATAGCTTTGTCATAAACGGAAATTTTATAGTCCAAACGTTTAATTGTATCTTGTAATTCCGTTAAGTGCTTTTTAAGTTTTTCCCGTTCCGTTGCAAGTAAATCTCTGCGGGCATTAAGGGTTCTTTTGCCTTTACTGAACAGGTCAAAATATTTTTTTAACACTTCTATGGAAAGTCCTGCACCGCGCATACATTTAACAAACATTATTTGCTTGCAGTCTTCTTCCTTATAATCGCGAAGTCCACCGGCAGTGCGGTTTACAAAAGATAGCAAACCCACTTTTTCATAATATCTTAAAGTATCAGCTGAAATGTTATATTTTTTACTAACTTCGGAAATTGTCATAAAACCTCCTAAAAATATTATAGCACTTGGAGCTAACTCCAAGTCAAGTAAAATATAATATAATAATGCTCCCGTTTTTTTGACATTTTCAGACGAGAAAACGACTAAAATTTCAGTAGATTTTGTATAAAGAAATAGCGTTTTCTTCGTCTAAGACACCGTCGGTGTATTCGAGAATAACATATAAATCGAACTAGCCAAAATTATAGTGTCCAAAACTTATACTTGAGGACACTATATCTAAAAAAATACACCCTCTACTTTTTTGTAAAGGGTGTTTTTCTTTGATAAATATTTGTCTTATAAATACTTACTAAAACTTATTGTTCTCTATTCCGTATTGCATTGTCGCCATACCGGCATCTACAAGGCCTTTTAAGAAGGTTTTGCCTAAACTGTCGCCATCACTGGCAGCTTGCGCCCGTTCTGCTTCTTTACGGGCAAAGTATTTTTCAATATCGGCTTCATCCTCTTTGGTAAGTTTTGCACCGTATTGCTGTAATAAATTTGCAAGTTGTTCATTGCGATCCTTTTTAGCATACATTAACGGGGTTGAATTATAAGCATTGCGGATATTTGGGTCTGCGCCTGCTTCTAATAATAAAACAATTTTCCTTTCCCAACGCGGACCCCAAAGAATATTTTCATATAACGGTGTTCTGCCAAATATATTACGTGCATTTATATCAGCACCTTTTTTGAGCAAGAAGGCAAAATTATCAGCGCCTTCGTTATTTTTTTCTACGAAAACATTATGCAATGCGGTATTACCCATACCGTCAACAGCATTGATGTCAGCACCGGCATCTAAAAGTATTTGCCCTATTTCCGGCTCTCCGGACACACACATTAAAGGAGTTGTACCATATGCAGGTTTATCACTATTTTTATAACTTGCTTCATAGTTTGCTCCCACGTCACAAGTGGCCTCGGGGCTTACACCTTCGGCAAGCAGTTGTTTAACTTTGTCTACTTTCCTTTTGGTTACAGCATCTATTAATTTCTTGTCTTTTTTATGTTTTTCTTTTGTGGCTTTTTGGGCTTCTTTAATAAGTCTTATTTTTTCTTTATTACCACTGCTCTTTGCCACTTGCAAAGGGTTTCTGCCAAACCCGTCAATACGCCAAGGGTCCGCACCTGCTTTAAGTAAAACTTCCACAATTTTTGGGGAATTAGTAGCTTTGCTCATAAGTGCTAACCTTAAAGCAGAACCGCCTGGAGCATAAAATTTATTTACATCCGCACCTTGTTTGATAATTTCTTCAACTACCTCAACACTATTATTCCTTACTGCAACATTAAGAGCGTTTAAGCATACATAAAAACTAGTTTTTTTATCGACATAACAATCCAGTAAATTAAGATCAGGTTTTTCCTTCAAAATACGGAAAATAACCTCGGAATTATTTACCCTGTTTAAGGCAGATAAAAGAGGAACTGATTTTCTCCAATTTACATCAGCACCTGCATATAAAAGCATATCAACGGAAGCCAAATCACCTTTATAAGCCGCCCAATTTAAAGGGGTGTCACCATTTTCATCTTTAACATTTGGGTTAACACCTTGCTCCAAAAGACCGCGGACTTGAGAGGCATTACCTTCTTTGGCAGCCTCTATCAAGGCTCTTTCGTAACGCTTCTGTTGTTCTTCTTTGGTAAGTTTTTTTGGTGCTTGGCTTGCCTTCATTGCTTTATATGCTTTTATGATGGCTTGAAGTTCTGCATCATCGGCATCTTGCGCTTGTGCAAACCCCATACATAACAAAAATGTTAGAACTAATAAACTTAATTTTTTCATATATTCTCCTTAAAATTTAGCGGGTTAAACCCATTTGAATAACATTTAATAACCCTTGTGCAAAAGCCGCATCTTGTTGGTTTTGGGCTGCTGCTTTTTGTTCCCTTTTAACTCTTTCTATTTCTTGTTGGGCAAACCATTTTTCATTTTCTGCTTCATCTTGCTTGGTAAGTTTTGCGCCGTATTGCTCTAATAAATTTGCAAGTTCTGTATTGTAGTTTCTTTTTGCATACATTAGCGGAGATATACCGTACACATTGCGGATATTAGGGTCAGCACCTTCTTCAAGCAGTTGCCTTACCGCTTGTTCCCCGTCCCTGCCGCGCAAAATATTGCGGTATAGTGGAGTGTACCCATATACATCACGTGCATTTATATTTGCACCGTGTTTGAGTAAAAACGGAATAGTTTCTACATTTTTCGGGTTTTTCTTAGTATATGAAAATGTATGTAATACGGTGTTTCCTTTTCCGTCTACTGCGTTAATATCGGCACCGGCATCCAATAGCATTTGCATAGTTGCAATTACGTCTTTTTGTGTCCAATAAAAAGGAGCAGACACAATCATGGGTTGTGCCCATCCGTAGTTATAGTTTTTAATTTCTCTATTATCAACGTCGCGGTAATTTCCGTCATGTCGTGCACTTGCACGCCCATTTGGGTTAGCACCTTCAGCAAGAAGTTTTTTTATCTTCTTTAAATCTTTAACAGAGATCTCCAAATAAAGATCATCATCTTTATTTTCTTGTTTTTTGGTAACTTTTTTGGCTTCTTTAATGAGTTGTATTTTTTCCTTATCTTTGCTTATTTTTGCTAATTTTAACGGTGTTTTGCCATATCCGTCTGTTGTCCATGGATTTGCACCTGATTTAAGTAATAAATCTACAATTTTAGCGGAGTTACTTGTGTTTTTAGCAAGTGCCCAATTTAAGGCGGTACCCCTTGGGGCAGTATATTTATTTACATCCGCGCCTTGTTTGATAAGTGCTTCCAACATCTTTACATCATTTGATTCGGTTGCAAACATTAAGGTTGTTGCACATTGATAAAGATTTTGTGCTTTTTGGCAATATACCGCATTTACGTTTGGTTTTTCTTTTAAAATACGGTAGAAAACATCTTTATTCTTTGCCTTGTTTGCCAAAGCTGCTAATATAGGCGGCATTTGCTCTTCCCTCGGAACATCCACTTTTGCCCCTGCAAATAATAGCATATCAACTGCGGCTAAATCGCCCTTTAAAGCAGCATAAGTTAAAGGAGTAAAGCCGTCTGTATCTTCGATATTTGGGTCAACACCCTGTTCCAGTAAACCGCGTATTTGCGAGGTATTACCGTCCCTAGCTGCAAACATAAGGGCTTGTTTCATACGAAGTTCCGGGTCAACTTTCTTTTTCGGTGCAGGTGCTTGGGCGGCCTTCATAGCCTTATATGCTTGTATAAAGGCCTCAAGTTCTGCCTCGTCAACATCTTGCGCTTTAATAAACCCTACACATAATAAAAACATTAAAACTAATAAACTTAATTTTTTCATTTATTCTCTCCTTAAAAAATTAAAAGTTATAACCGGACGTTGCGCTAAATCTGCACAAACAACCTGCAGGCCTGCCACCTGAAGAAAATGCACTATAACTTGCAGGCTGCATTAACGGACGGCCGAAAGATTGACAGCATTGGTTACATTCCATAGCACTGCGAGGTTTATGGTTAACACAATATTGACAGGTCGTACCGGAAAATCTTACACCCATATAAGAGCAGAACTGATTAGCGGCATTTTTCTGCTGTTGCTGTTGTTGTTGGAATTGATTCTTTGCGGCTTGGGCTTGCGCTTTGAATTTTTTGGCATCATCTAATGCTTTTTGATAGGCCATTTCAGTTGCTTGTTGCTGGGCCTCTAGTTCCGCCCTGACTCTGGCATCTTGGGCATCAAGTTCTACTTCAGTCGGTAAACTTGCTTTAGGTATTTTTACATTACTGTTAGCAGTAACAGAATATCCTTCTAACAAATTCTTTCTAGCTTCTTTGTTTGTTATATTAACATCTGTATGGAAATCTATACGTTTAGGAGTATCTATGTTATTTACTTTATCTGCTTTATTTGCTTTATTCCCTTTTTTCTTGGTATTTTTTGTTTTTTTAGCCGGTGTGTTTTGGGGAATTTGTGTATCTTCAACAGGTTGCATACCTTCAGGCAAAGTGGCTTCAGGTAAATTTACACCATTGCTCGGTTTATAACCTGCGAGTTTATTGACAGGTTTTTCTTCGCAAGTTGTTTGGCCCGGGAGTGGAACACACTTGGTTTTAATACCGTATTTAAGTGGCTTTTCAGGAATAATTACTCCGTTTTCTTTAATGTATATACCTGTATTTCCTGTGGGTGTTGCAGGTACATGTGAAATACCACCGATAGGCGCCGGGGAAGAAGTAACTTTGGGTTTGCTGATTTTTGCTTTTTCAGGTGCTTGTAATTGCCCTGTTTGTTTTTGCAAAGTGGCCTCATTGTGGGCTTTAATTCTTGCTTGCTCTGCCTCACATTTTGTATCCCCTTTGTTGCATACTATCTCCACTTCATAATCTTTTAAATGTACCTTCTTGGGGGCTGCATATTTCTCTTCCTTAACAGAAGCGGTTTTAGCTTTGTACTCTTGTGTAGGAACAGATGCTTTTACAGGGGCTGCTTGTTGTACTTGTTGCGGTGTTACTTGCTTTACTTGATTAGCAGTATTTTTTTGTTCCGTCGGTGTTTGGGCTTTTACAGGTGCCGGTGTAACGGTTTTTTGTCCCACAGGTTTAGTAATATGTTGAAGATTTTGAGTATCTTGTGTTTGACCGATCATAGGCATAGGTTTGCCTTGTTTCAGTTTAACTTTCGGGGAAGAATTATGCGGTGTTACTACTTTTTGACCGCCTTTTAATTGCACTTCGTTTGCGTTATTAACAGGAACGTTAGTCGGATATCTTTGAGGCTGCACTACTGCAACAGTTTTCGGTTTATTTACTTTTGTGCCCTTAGTACCGCCGCCAACATCCACCGCATCCCTATAATCTGCATCTACAGGGTCACTTACTTTCGGAACCACTACATCTTCTTTGTAGTATTTTTCATCCCCTGCTTGGAAGTATTTCACTTTATCTGCAGGGTTTGTTTGCGCTAACAAACAAACAGGTAATAAAAATAATGGCAATATAAATAATAATTTTTTCATATTGTCTCCTTTTTTAAATAACTCTTGCTATTATTTTACTATATTATAAGTTGCAAAAACATTAAAAATTATAGTGTCCAAAACCTATACAAGTGGACACTATATTTATAAAAAACCGCCCTTATAATCAAGTAAGAGCGGTTCATTTTAAAGCAAGCAAAAGTTAGTTTAATTTGGGAAAAGAGAGTTGTTACCTACTAATTTACCTGTAAAGTCGTATATGAACTGCTTGCCGGTATCTTTAAATTTAATAGTGGTTTGCCCATAGGCAGGTGTTCCCTGCATACCTAAAGAGCGGTTAACACGAATAGAAACATCTTCGTTAAGAACATGAATTGTGCTTCCGCCGTCACGGAACATTGTGTATTGGGTTACTGTAATGCCCCACTTTTTAAGGTCCGGGTTTTCATAAGTAACAATATCCGGTGACCAAATATTATTTTTATCTGGGTTTTCGGTGCGGATTTCTTTGGTTTTACCCAATTTTTGCACTACTGCCCAACAATCGTGTCCATTGATTTTGCAATCTTTATTAACTTCTTCTTTAGGGGCAACAGTAGGTTTTTGCTCAGCAACTTGTTTGACCTCTTCTTTTGCTTCTTCCACATTGGCTTTTTGGGTTGCGGCACAACCTACAACAATTAAAACCATTACTAAAAATATTGAAAACTTTTTCATAACAACTCCTATTACGAAAATATCTTACTGATTTTATTTTACTATATTGAGTGATTATTTTACATACTTCTGACGGCAAAGCGATAGCGTTAACATCTCAATATTATATTTTCCAAAGACGTATATAGTACTTAAGACCTATGTCATTATAGGTCTTAATGCTCTTTCCGAAAGACAATCTTGTTGTTAAAATAAAAGTGTAGAGAGTAAATTTGTATCTTTGTCATAAACTGATAAAGGCGAGGAAATTATGACTAAAATATTTAGTAAATTTTATAAAAAGTTAATTAGCATTTCTTTGGTTTTTTTAATATTATTTAATGCTACCACACAAGTTTTTGCAAATATTGAATTTATACCCATCCCCCCTGAACTCCAAGCAGAAATAGAAAATATAATAACAAACGCCGTAACCGAATCTACACCTGTAAATAAAACCCCAGAGGAATTCCTAGCCGATTTATTAGAAAATTTAGAAGAAGCCTCTAAAGAAGGTAATCCTGAACAAGATCGCGACCAATACCGCAAATTGACTATAGAAGAATATACAAATCTCTATACTGAAAGTATAAATAATGAATATAAGAAATATGTTAAAGATATCGAACTCAAGGCAAAAAAGGCCATCGACGCTTTTGATAAAGAAGCCCAAGATACAATAGATGAACAAAACCACATGTTTAACACAGAATTACCAATTCTAAACTTCTCCCTACCCACCACACAACAAGCATTTGGTAATACAACAACCACTAACCCCTTAGGGCAAAATTTAAAATTAGATATTCCCAGATCTACCTCTTATGAACAAGCAATGGAAAATATAGCCTCCAGGCAAGCCACATTAGACCTATTAAACGAAAGTATCGCTCAACAAAAAGAAGAATATATTGCAGAAGTCAATGCTTGGAAGGAAAAATCCCTTTCCGCCTTAAAATCAGAAAAGAAAAACATTATAGCAAACGTTAACACCGCTTATGAAAGTTACTCTCAAGAATATAATACAAAGTTACAGGAATTTTATACCGAACTTGTAGAAGAAGTTATTGAAAATTTTAAACAAACCTACGATATGGAATCAAAAAAGAATTTTGTTTCCATAGTATTCTTTTTATCCTCTATCAAAAGCCCGGAAATTGACAGTAATCAGTTCATCACAGGCGAAAACAGAACATTTATTTTAAATTTTTTACGAAATAATTTTACAGCACAGGGAAATGCTTGTGCCTCTTCTATTAAAACCAGATATAAAGAAAATTATCAATATGGTACAACTTCTATGTTGGGCCCCAACCCGTCCGCCGGTAAAATATTTGAAAACTCTGACAGTAAAGAATCATACCTCGCAATCGAAGACAAAGATGCCTGTGACCTCGCTTTATCTTCAATGTTGCCTTATGCCAATTTAAATGGATATGCCTACGATATTTTAAATTTCGTGAGGCAATATTACAAACAACCGCTTTTCGGTTCTATGCTTGGAATTGCGGTAAAATCACTTTTACTTACAGAAAACTTCGGAAACAGGGCTTTAACGGAGTTAATTGATGAAAGTATACGACTTGAAAATGAAGCCAGGGCAGGCAAAACTAATTTTTGGGGAAGAGTTTGGGATGGATTAGATATTTTTACCATAGAAGGCATTACGAGACGAATGGTATATGATGATAAATTTTGTCATCATAATCTTTGCAGTTCCGCCAATGTAGGCGCTGAAAGCCCTAATTCTTGGGAAGAAGTTGCTTATATGCTTGCAGAGGCAGACAAAACAGATTTACTAGGTAAGGCCATAGATCAATGTAAAATTGTCTCTACTTCTAATTATTATCAGCATATGGAATGTAAAGGCATTTATCCTTTCTTATTTGGCGCTTTAATTGCCAAACCGGAACTCGCAAACAAAATACAACCTGTAAGGCAACTTCCCGAACTACCCGGCCCGGCTGATACCGGCAAAGGTGTTTATTATCTATCTGTGGAAGATGCTGAAAAAAATAAGAAAATAAATGATGACTATGACATAATTAAAAAGCATACACAAGGGGAATGGATTTCCGCAATTTTAACTTTACAATCTTTTGAAGATCTCTTCCCGGCTGACGTACTTAGAATGAATAATTTAGTTGCAGACTCACCGATTTTAAACCCAAAACACGAATTTACACATTATGATAAAGATAGTGACTGGTACAAGAAAAAAGTAAGAAGATTTAATACTAAACAAGTAGTATTACCGTTATCGGCATATGCAGATTTCCTTTGGGCAATTATTGCTATAAAAGATTTGTTTCGCTTCGGTTTTACAATGGCACAGAAAGTATCAACATACAGGAAGATGATAAGTGTAATAAAAAGTGTCAAAGGTTTACCTAATAGTTTTAATAAAGCAATAAAATTAATGCGCCTTTTAGACGCGAAAAAAATCGCACCGAACCGTTTCTTAAACTTTGTAAAATTTAATCAAAAACCTTTGGTTTATGTCACCGGCAGAATGAGTGCAATCGCATCAAAGGCCGGCTTGGAAAGTAATGCAATAGTAGTCAGTGTTTCCGGTAGGATAACAGGTGCTAAAAACGGAGTTTTGATAGGAACCCGCGAAATAGCACGCCCATTATCTAGCCCAAGAGGCAAATTAGTTTTCAAAGCAACCCCTTTGGGCGGCAGATATGTCGTTGCCGGAGCAGACGCTTTTAAAGTAGTATCCGCAGAACCCACTACTCTTAAAGGGGCCTTAGCAAAAATACGCCAATCAATCGCAGAAAGCCCTTTTAATCCATTTGTAAAACCGGATGCAAAAAATGTTCCTAATTTAAATTTAGAAGGTTTGACTTTAGAAGTAATGGATAAAAATGGTAACCCAATAAAAATTGAAAAAATAACCATTGAAGATGATGTCTTGTTTATTAATGGTGAAATGTTTAAGACTTTTAAAGCATCTGTGCCGGAAGATCAACTTGAAATTATTTATAAATTGATACAAAACCATAACATCAATCTGGGCATAGATGGTTTCTATATGAAACCTTTATGGAATAACAAACCTTCCGCACTTGAAAGAGCATCAGCAAGATGGCATAACAGTGAACTCTTTAATATATATGACGGTAGCGGTAATATAATTATGCAATTAGGTTTAAACAGAGGTTTTAAACAAGATCTAAACTTAATGAAAGAATTAGATAAATCCGCAAAATTAGTTTATATAAATAATGCTTTACATATACAAAAAGGTTCGGAATTAACGAGATTAGGAAACATTCAAGGTTTGTCTATACCGAAAACTACTATATTTAATATGACAAAAGGTAAACAGGCCGCTTTCTTAACTGATTTGTTTAAGATGCCTATAAGGACCGACCAAGTGCCTCCTCTACTGTTTAGGAAAACAAGTTCAAAAATTTTCTGGCCATTTATGACGCAAGCATTAAGTTATAGTGCAGCTTCCACAAGTTTGATGATGACTATGGAAAAACCTCCATTTAACTTTAGCCCAGCGGGAAGCGTCGTTATTGGGTTATTCTTACCCTATATTTGGTCATTTACTTCCCCGTTTATGGTGCCTTTGGTTAAAGCGTGGGGTGCTAAGCCTGTATTATTAGGTTCTATGGCCGTTGCCGGAGTAGGTTTAGGGTTAGCCATAGCAAATGGCTATCATGGTAATGTCACGAATGAACTAGATAAAGAAGGAAGGGTTATCCCCAAAAGAGATGAAAACGGAAATATAATCCCGGGAAGTTTCTTAATTAGGAAAGATTCCCCACCGGTTTGGCCACTTTTTGTCGCCTCTGCTCTTACAGGATTGGCATCTTCCGGCATCAGGGCAAGCGCAAATATTTTAATAAAAGGTTATGAACTTAACAGGTCAACACTTACTGCTTCAATGTTATTCAAAAATATTGGTGGTATGGCATTTACCGCAGTACCTTTCGTAGCAAACAGTTTGGCTAAAATGGATAATGATACCTTTAAAGATAAGAGAAAAGACTTCTCTGTAACCTATCCTGTATTATTGGGTTTAACAGTTGTTGCGGGGACAGGTATAGCCCTTAGAATGCCAAAAATGAATGTACCTAACTATAAACCTGTTACGGAAGATTTCCTTGTGAAACCTTGGAAACTCTTGTTTACCCCAAAAGTTGCACCTTATACTTTTGGTATGATGGGAATATCCTCCTTAGAAGGTTATGTTTACTTTAAAGGTTTCAACGCTTTTGCAAGAGATTCCTTTGAAGATTATGGTGCCCAAGCAGAAAATGCTAAATTTATGGCCTCGGTTTTGACGGCAATACCACAATTTGCACTTCGCTTCAAATCACCTAGAAAAGTATTCTACGGTTACGGTTTGTTCAATTCAGCTCTATTTGCAACTGCTGGTACGCTTTTGCTTACGGTACCTTCAGACAATTTATCAAGGGAAGAAAATACTATGATCGGCCTTGCAGCAGGTACATTGTTAGGTTTAGGTACGGCACAAGTTTATCAATATTCACAAAAATTAGTTATATCACAAGCAAAAGACATTGCCCACGTATCAGATATACAAACATTATATAGTATGAGTAACTTTGGGTTTATTTTACCTACTTTCTATGCTATGAGCGCCAGCCAAAGGAAAGAGAACTTAAATGAAAGTGAATTTGAAGCAACAAGAAACACTTTCTACTGGCCTATGCTAGTTTATATGGCAGGCGCAGGCGCTATTGCTGATGCGGAAAGAGGTTTTAAAGTAATCCCAGCAGCAATGAATGGTTTTGTAAAGCCGGCTCTTAGATATACTATTGAAGGTGCTACTTTGAACAGAACTGTAAATAATTTAAATACTTATTATAAACCTACTTTACTTCCAAGTGCTCAATTTACACCGCTTATGTTACAACCTACGCCAAGCGTCTTTAAATTACAAAGCCCGATAATTCCGCACGTCAATCATTTATCATCACCAACAGGAATAAATACGAACGAGACTAACTCTGAAGATTTGGAAGAGAAAAAACAGAATAATTAGCAATTAAATATTTCTATAATAAATGAAAATTCCCCGAAGCATATTTTAAAACCACGGGGAATTTTTTAATATAATGGAAAAATTATTTGGCTAAATCTTTCCAGGCTTGTTTTTCCGCTTTGACTGCTTTTTTAGCATCTTTGGCGGTATTTTTTAATTCATTTTTCTTGGCTTTAGCATCATTTTTCAATTGATTCTTTTTAGCCTTGGCTTCATCTTTTTTGGCTTTGGCTTCTTTTTTGCCGCATCTTTTTTAGCTTTGGCTTCTTTTTTTGCTGCATCTTTTTTGGCTTTGGCTTCTTTCTTCAATTGATCTTTTTTTGCTTTAGCATCTTTCTTAGCCTGATCCTTTTGTGCTTTAACGGTATTTGCAGCCTTTTGTTGATCGGCTTTAATGTTTTTATTTACATTGTTTACTTTAGATATAGCGCAATTATTGGCACACGCTAAATCGCCGGCAACGCAACCGCAATTTTCAGCAGCGTGAATCAAGGCCGGAACTAATCCCAATGCAAAAACAAGTATGATAATTTTTTTCATTGTTTGTCTCCTTATTTAGAATCTATACTTTTATTGTAATAAAAATTTAACTTATGAATCAAGGTTAAATTATAAAATTTGCTTTGCAAAATAATCCGTAATTTGTTTGTTAACGGCAGGGGTATCTTGCGTAAAATTATGGTCCAAACCGTGCAAAGTTTTTAATATCGCATTTTTGTAAATTTTGCCAAACTCCACGCCATATTTATAAGGAACGAGTTGGTCGTCTTTGCTATGAACTATTAGGACAGGGCCTTCGTAATTTTGTGCAGTTTCATAAATTGAAACACTTGGCGTTGTTTGTAAAAATGCACGGCCAACTTTTAAACCGTTGGACAAAATAATATATTGCGGGATATTTTTCGTGTCATAATGCACGCCAAATAAATCGCCTTTGGCGGTATCTTCCTTCAGTTCGGGTGCCGGGGACATTAGAACAATAGTTTTGATTTTATCTTTACCAAGTTCCCCTGCCAGCATAGCAACAACTACCGCACCCATAGAATGCCCTGCCATAGAAATAGATTTTGCACTTGGCAAATTTTCAGCATAAGCGTAAACACGGCGGGCATCTTCAAGTTCATTAAGGATAGTCATATCTAAAAATGAGCCTTCACTTTGCCCATGCCCATTAAAATCAAAAAGGAGTGTAGCAATACCACGTTCGTTAAGCTGCGCGGTAAGATCTGTGAGCAAATACATTTCTTTATTTGCATTAAAACCGTGTGCGATTATAACAAGCGGATAAGTTTTTTTGTTTTTCGGTGTTTGCAAAACGGCTGATAATTTGCCGTGATCACCGTCAATAATAATGTTTTGCTTAACAATGGAGTTAGCGCAAGCGCTTAATAAAACTGAAGCAACAATTAATAAAAATAATTTTTTCATAATACTTTCTTTGATTTTTTAGATATTACGGTTTATTACAAATGGCACCGGCAGGGCAAACAAATTGACATAATCCACAGCCCACACATTTCGTTTTATCTACCACAACGTTACCGTCATTTAATTGTAAGGCTTGGTGTTCCGATTCTAAACAAATGCTCACACATTTGCCGCAACGTCCGCATTTTTCGTGGTTTATTTGAGGGTAAGCCAATGGTGTTTTCTGCAAATCTTTATGCGAGGTTATCACTTCAAGCGCTTTATTTTTAAGTGCATTGATATCTGCAAAACCTTTTTCTTCCAAATAATTTTGCAAACCTTTCAGCATAGGGCCTATAATTTTATAACCGTTTAGCATAACTTCCGTACACACTTGAACGGCATCAGAGCCCGCCGCAATATATTGTGCGGCATCTTCCCAAGTGGAAATACCGCCCATACCTAAAATAGGCAAATTGCTTGCTTGACGAATTTGCGCTACACAACGAAGACCTATCGGGCGAACCATCGCGCCGGAACAACCGCCATAAGTTGTCTTCCCGTTTACATCAAGCATGGGGCGCAAGGTGTTTAAGTCAAGCCCCATAAAACCTTGTACGGTATTGATAGCGGCAAGGCCGTCTGCGTTGGCATTTTCCACGGCCTGTGCAATTGCGGAAATATTTGAAACATTAGGTGAAAGTTTTACAAATACAGGTTTTTGTGCTACTTCTTTAACCCAAGAAGTAATTTGGGCGGAAATTTCTGCATCTGTTCCAATAGCCATACCTATTCCCTTTTCCGGCATACCGTGCGGGCAAGAGAAATTTAATTCAAAAGCATCAGCAGGTGTCTCATTTAAAGTTTTTACTATATCTTGCCATGCTTTTTTATTAACGGGAGCCATAATGCTTGCAATAATAACTTTAGTGGGATATTTTTGTTTTAAAAATTTAATTCCGTCACACCAATATTTTATGGTTTTGTGGCTTAAAAGTTCAATGTTTTGAAAACCAATAATATGTTTTTTGTCTTTTAAGACAGCATAACGAGGGGTAGCTTCTATCATTTCCAAATCGTCTGGGGTTATTGTTTTTAAAACTGCTCCGCCCCAACCCATTGCAAAAGCAATATCCATACTTTCAATGAGTGCCGTAGGTGGTGCTGAAGCAAGCAAAAAAGGGTTTTCAAAATCAATTCCTAAAATTTTTGTTTTTAATGTCGCCATAAAATTCCCCTAAAATAATGTAACAAAATTATAGCATTTTAGGAGTAATTAAAATGTTTGAAATTAAATTAGCATCAATTTGCTAATTAGTTCTCACCTTGTTAATATTGTATAATTGAGATATATTTTACTGTATGGGAGATATTATGCGTAAATTTTTATTTATTATTAGTGTGTTTGCTATTACATTTATAGCAGGTTGTTCTGAAAAGACGGACACTAGTAAACCTGTTCAAAAAGAAAAAATATCTGCTACTGAACTTTATTCTAAATTACAAGAGGCATCTAAAGAGGGTAATTTAAACAAAGTTCGTACACTTATAACGCAAGGTGCGGATGTAAATTTGCTGGTATTTGACAAAACGACAGGAGAAGACATCAATGATATTGAAGCCCAATACAAAGAAACACCTTTAATGTTAGCAAGTAGAGAAGGACATTTAGCCGTGGTTAAAGAATTAATACAGGCAGGGGCAAAAGTAAACCAAATTCTTCCTATACATACTGACCGTGGAATGATGCCAGGGGAAGATCAAACCGCTTTGGAAAAGGCTTGCCGGTCTGATAATACGGAAGTACTAAAAACGCTTGCGGAGGCAGGAACGAATGCTAAAGATATATTAATTTGTGCCTGTAAGATAGGGAGTGAAGAACTACTGGAGATTGCTTTAACAAATAAACCTAATTTGAATTTTACTACCGGAGAAGGTGGTGTTTCCCCTTTAATTATGGCAGTGGAAAAGGGTTATGAAAATATTGTAAAGGCATTGTTGAAAGCCGGAGCAGATCCCAATTATACAGACCCATTTGAACCGGATTATACAGCCTTAAAAGCAGCTAAAGAAAAAGGAAACGAAGAAATCGTTAATATTCTAAAAGCCGCAGGGGCAAAAGACGGTAATGCAGAAATTTCTCCTTCAGACAGTTCTGAAATTGAAGATTATATTGAAGATAATTATATGCCGCCAAGTGAAAGTTACGAACTTGTAAAAGCCGCTTGTTATGGTAATAATCAGTTAGTAAAAGAGATTTTGGAAAAAGATGCTTCTAATATAAACAAAGAAAGTTTTATAATAGAATTAGAAACCGAACATACTCCGCTCAGTTGCGCTTTAAATGGAACTTATAAAGAAGGTTATACTCCTAAGCACCGGGAGGTGGTCAAAACTTTAGTTGCTTTTGGTGCTGATGTTAATCAGCCAGATCCCTCCGGCCAAGACCCTATGTACTGCACTCCTTTACAATTAGCCGTACTCAGAAATGATACTCAAATAGCCCACTTGCTTGTGGCTAATGGGGCAGATGTTAACTTAAAAGTCAAAGAAGGTTATTGTAGTGATGCTATGGAAATAGCTGAAAAGAATAAAAATAAAATAATTATAGCACTTTTAAAAGCAACTAAAGTAGAAAAAGAACTTATAGCAGCAAGTGAGAATGGTGAATTTGAAAAAGTCAAAAAATTGTTAGATGAGGATGCAAAAAGGGCAATACAGATTACAGAAGATACTACGGTTCTTATATGGGCAGCAAGAGAAGGACATACTAAACTTGTTAAAGCCTTGTTGGAAATGGGAATGAAAGTGGATGAAACAACGGATAATGATGATACGGGCAGTACTGCCTTGATGTATTCTGTATCAAAAGGGCATATTGATGTCGTTAAATTATTATTAGATGCCGGAGCCGATGTAAATATAGTACCAACATATACATATCCTGCACTTATAAGTGCGGCAACAGAGGGACGAAAAGAAATTTTAAAATTATTGCTAAATGCTGGAGCTGACGTAAACATAAAAGATGAAGAAGGCAACACAGCCCTAAAATTAGCCCAGAAAGCCGGAAACGAAGAAATCGTTAAACTCCTTAAAGCCGCAGGGGCAAAAGAGTAAGTCAATAAATTTTATTTGCCTTTTTTCATCTTTGTTGTGAAATAAACGGAAAGAATAACCGTTAAAATAAGGCCTAAAGGCCAGGCAATATAAGAAGGCAAGTGTAAACATTCCGGCGCAATCAAAAAATATGTACTGCTAACCGCCGTCATAAAAATTGCCGGAATTAAAGTGATAAAATAATTTTGTTTTTTACCGTGCAAATAAACGGTTGCGGCCCATAAAACTATCATCGCCAAAGTTTGGTTGGACCAACTAAAATAACGCCATATAATATCATAAGATAATTGGCTGATAATTATGCCGGCAAGCAAAAGTGGAACACTTAAACGCAAACGTTTTAAGAAGGGTTTTTGGTCCACTTTAAACCAATCGGCAAGCACTAGCCTTGAGGCGCGAAATGCCGTATCGCCCGACGTTATCGGGCAAATAATTACACCAATCATTACAAATAAAAGCCCAAAAGATATACCGGCTAATTTTAGCGGCCCGATAGTTTTTAAACAAATATCATACACAACACCGGCTTGGCCGCCGCTTTTTAACATTTCTTGCAAACCCGTCATAAGGCCGCCGGTTTTTTCATAAATTGCACAACCTGCTGCCGCCCAAATAAGTGCGATAATTCCTTCCATAACCATAGCGCCGTAAAATACCTGGCGGGATTGATATTCACTCGTTATACAGCGCGCCATAAGCGGTGATTGCGTTGCATGGAAACCTGAAATCGCTCCGCATGCTACCGTTACAAACATAAGCGGCCAAATAGGCAAATGTGCAGGATGCAAATTATGTAAAGTGATTTCCGGCACATTATAACCTTGCATAAACATCCCCCCTGTTACACCCAAAGCCATAACAATCAAACAAATACCGAATAAGGGGTAAACGCGACCGATAATTTTATCAATAGGTAAAAAAGTTGCCAAAAAATAATAGAGAAAAATCAGCGCAAGCCAAAAATACATATTTGTTAAAAAACTGCCTTGCGCCACGTGTCCTTTAAATAAAAACACAAGCAAATTTGCCGGCCCAACAGCGAAAACCGTACCCACCATAACAAGCAAAACAACGCTAAAAATGCGCATGCACATTTTAACGCGCGGGCCTAAATAAATACCGGTAATTTCCGCAACAGATTGCCCGTCATGGCGGAGTGATAAAAACCCGCAGGCAAAATCGTGTACTGCACCGGCAAAAATTGTCCCTAAAGTAATCCACAAAAATACACTTGGCCCCCACAAAGCACCGGCAATTGCACCAAACACCGGCCCAAGCCCTGCAATATTTAAAAGTTGAACAAGCACCATGCGCCAAAGCGGCATGGGCACATAATCTATACCGTTAGAAAATTTGACTGCCGGCGTTTTTGCATTTGTCGGGCCAAAAACGCGTTCTACATACTTACCGTATGCAAAAAAAGATAAAATTAATAATCCTAAACAAACAAAGAAACTAATCATAAATATCTCTTAATTTATTTTACAAAATTGTGAGAAACAACATTAATTTCAGGAATAATTACCATTTACCGAAATGGATTTTTTGGTCAGCGGTATATTTATATTGTTCTATATCGGGTGCATTGTTATCAGGGTAGCCGATGCCGATATAAACAGGCATCATATAATCAGACGGAACACCGAGTTCCTTGCAAACCAAATTGCCTTCTTTACCGATTGGAACGCTCATAGAATAACCTAAACCTTCGGCGGTAGCAGCAAGAAAAATATTTTCAATTACACACCAAATACTTGCAAAAGAATTTAGTTGGTCAACTGACTCGGCTTGAAGATTTTTACACTTAAATAACGGGATAATAACATAGGGCGCAGTAAACAACATGTCATACTGAATCGGCACCGCATATTTATACATTTTTTGCTCGATAGTTTTATCGGGCCAAGCGTCAAAATTATTTTCTTTTTTAAATTGTTCCACGCCTTCTTTAGTAAATTTTAAGGCTTTTAATTTTTCTTCTGCGGTATGCAAAACAATAAATTCCCACTCACGCATATGATTATGCGTCGGCGCTTTTAAGCCGGCATCAATAATGCGTTTTATTACACTTATGTCTATATCTTTATTTTGCCAATTGCGGACAGTTTTTCTTTTATTTATTGCTTCGTATAATTCCATAAAATAATTTAGCACTTTTTGCCCATTTCATAGGCTTCTTTATAAGCAGGTGTTTTTTTAATATCGCCTGCTTGCCAAGCACCCACACCGTAGATGATGCCCTTTTCTTTTGTGCCTTCTAAACAATCGCGCGTAAAACCGCGCAAGCCCTCAATAGCAGGTTTTAAATTGCCCTTTTCTGTATCGGCAGCAGATAAAATGAAATAGAAATCTTTATTTGAAATTTCCGTATATCTTGGAACGCAACGGTCAATAAATGTTTTAAGTTGCCCGTCCATAGTATAAAAATATACAGGGGTTGCAAACGCTATAACATCAGCATTAACCATTTTTTCTAATAAATCTTTCATACCATCTTTTTGCACGCAACTGTGAGTGCTGTTGCACACACCGCAACCTAAACAGTAATTTATTTTTTGTTCGCGCAAAAGTATTTTTTCTACGTCGTGGCCTGCTTCTTTTGCACCTTTTAAAAATTGCTCACATAATAAATCTGAATTACCACCCTTTCTGGGGGAAGCGGAAATAATTAAGACCTTTTTACTCATAAGCCCTCCACGTCATTTTATAGTACATTATGATATATTACAGTATATTATAATTAAAGTCAAGCACTAATATTAATTAGAAATGTTTGTTTACTTGCACATGAATGGATATATAACTCATATGACGGTTGCCATGCCCCGTAATACCGCTTGGGGCATTGCGGACAAGTTTTTCCGTTTCGTAACGGAAACTGTTATAGCGTGTTTCCAAACCTAAAGCCCAGCCATTGTCACCTATATCAAATTCAAACCCCGTACCCACAAACCAGCCAAGAGAACAATCCGTAGCCTTATTAGCGAAATTTACACCACCCCTATTTATATACATGTCTTGATTGGCTATTGTTAAACCGATACCCACCGGCATATAAAGACGGAAAGAATTGGATGGATTAGCAATAAGTTTTGCTGAAAGCATTAAGTTTAAAAATCTGGTTTTATCATCTACCTTGTTTACAGGAATAAAAAAATCACCGCCGTCAAAATCACCGTATGCTATATCTGTACCAAGGCCAATATGATTAGTTACTAAATAATAATAAAATAGACTATATTCTGCACCGGTTGTACCCCAATCTACGCGGTTGTCCGTAGGATAAGATATACCAGAATTTTCCAATTGAAAGCCAATGCCTAAACGCCCGCCGACAATATGTTGCCCTTGCTCAAGTTGTGCAAAAACCGGTACGCAAAATAATAATATAGCAAAAGATAAAATAAATCTTTTCATAATAACTCCTTTAAATGTTCCTTGATTTTATTGTACTAAATTGCGAAATAAAAAACCGCCCTTACGTAATTGCAATAGCGGTTTTATTTAATGCAAAGTTTTAGTTTTGTTATTCTGCTGTTTCTGATTCAACGGTTTCTTCTTCCGCTTCTTCTGCATTTTGTTCGTCTATTAACACTTCATCGTCCGAAGATGTGTTTGTAGAATCATCGGTTGAATTTCCATTATTAGGAATATCTATATTCAATATAGAGAGGAAATCTTCTACCGTGAATTTCGGGGTACCGTCTTGAGGGGCTTCCTTCCAAGCAGGTGGTGCCGGCTCTTTTATTAAAGGAACAATATTTTCTTGCATATATTGTTGCCAGACCCTTTCAGAACGGATGCGAACATCAACATAATGATTGCGCATATCGGTAAATGCCTGATATACTTCTTGATCGCTTAAAGATTCTAAAGAATTGAATACTTCTTTGCGAACACTGCATTTCCTACCGCGTACGGGGCTCGGTACTGAATCTATACCGCGTTCGGCTTCTTCATCTGCGGAAATATCCATCATTTTTCTTTCTTTTGCGGCATAATCTTGCATATTATTCCATACACGACCAAAATAACGTGCACTACGTGCACGTGAACCATAGATACCTCTAATATTATAACGTTCTTCTTCACGATTGCGGGAAGTAAAAGGAACTAAAGCAGTATTATCATCCGGGTTACTGGCTGCCAATGCCATCTCAGACTTTGCAACATTTGCAAGTTCCCACCAGCCCAAGAAAGAATTAATACGTGTGGCAGTGCGGAAAACTACATTGATATTGTCTTCATTAAGGGCATAATCGGAATCACGCACACGCAATTCATAGCGCCAGCGGAAATAAGTGTACAAATCATCAAACAAGTAAGCCACTTCCGGATATTTGGTTGCAACTCTCTTAAAATCTTCTGCATTTATTAACACTACAAAAAAAGCATTATGCTGAATTCTGGTATATATATCATCCACTATATGATCTTCACCGTATATAGCTTCAACTATATCATTGGCTACCGAAAACGCCTCTTTAGCGGAAGAATATTGATTATCGTCCCTATCATTAGCCCAAGATTCAAAGGAATCCATAACTCCGTCTAATCCGGCGAGGTCAGCCCATGCTAAAGCAAGTTTGCCCATACTAATGAGGTTTGTAATAAAAGCGCGGTCGCGTTTACTGAGGTTCTTCCAAGTGCGCCAATCACTATTCTTAATGTAGAAGGCAAGTTCTTGTTGTTTACGGTTGAACTCGGAGAGCATCCCAGTAGCAGATACAAGTTCATTATCGTCAAAATATGCTTCTAAATCTTCTTTAGGTTCTATTTTTTTAGTGCCGGGAGGATCATCCGGGGCAGTAACGTTTTTATTTTGCGGTTTCTGTGTTTTATATACGGTAGTTTTTTGGTTTTTTAATGGGAAAGTTTCTTCAAAATAACGTGAAATTTCAGTTACAGGGTTAGCAAAAACCGGCAAACTGGAACTAATAATGACTAAACTGACTAATAAGGTAATTATTTTCTTCATACAATCTCCTTTACCTCCTAATAGTATAGTATTTTTATAGTCAAAAGCAATGAATCTTTAGACCTATTTCTGCTCTAGGTCTTTTTGCCAAAAAAATGCCAAATATCCACAAATAAACAGACTTTTTTATTGCAAAATTTTCTAAAATATATTTATGATTAAAGTTTTACAAGGCGATATAACTAAATTAAAAGTTGATGCCATAGTAAATGCAGCAAACCATACCCTCTTAGGAGGTGGTGGCGTAGACGGTGCAATACACCGTGCCGCAGGACCGGAACTTCTCAACGAATGCCGGACATTAGGCGGTTGCAAAACGGGTGAAGCAAAAATAACCGCTGCTTATAATTTACCTTGTAAATATGTGATTCACACTGTGGGCCCGGTTTGGTACGGCGGCAAAAACGGAGAGGCGGCTGCCCTAAAAAATTGTTACACGAATTCTTTAAAAATAGCCGAACAACATGCTTGTAAAAGTGTTGCTTTCCCATGCATATCAACAGGTGTGTACCGCTATCCTAAAGAACAAGCCGCAAAAATAGCAATAAGCACCATTAAAGAATTGATACCTTCTTTAAAACATCTTAAAGACATTACTTTTATTTGCTTTTCCGAAGAAGATAAAGACTTATATGATAAATTAGTTTTGGAGGATTTATGAAAAAACTTTTAATAATACTCATTATAATTATTGGATGCCTTATCCCTTTAAGTGCGGAAACAATTTCACTGGATAAGACAGATTTTGCGGATATAAGCACCGAAATTTATGACGCTGTTTATGACATACGTTATTATTCCGCGAATAATTTTACAGGTAATAGGATAGCAGGTTACAAAGCTCCCAAAGCATATTTAACAAAAAAAGCATTAAAAGCCCTAAAAAAAGCGGCTACAGATTTAAGAAAACAAGGATATAGGCTTTTAATATGGGATGCTTACAGACCGCAAAAAGCAGTTGATAATTTCGTTGCTTGGATAAATGATTCTAACGATGAAGGAGATAAAACTTTTTACCCAGAGCTCAATAAATCTGATTTAATTGCAGGGGATTATATTGCCCCCAAATCAGGCCATACACGCGGAAGCACTGTTGATTTAACTATAATAAAAAAAGATGGTTCTTTTGTAGATATGGGTGGAACATTTGATTTGTTTTCGGAAATTTCACATTATAAGTACCCCGAAATAACCAAAGAACAAAAAAAGAATAGGGAAATTTTAAGAAGCGCAATGATGAAAGCCGGTTTTAAAGGAATTTATTCCGAATGGTGGCATTTTACTTTAAAAGACGAACCTTATAAAAACACCTATTTTAATTTTGACGTTGAGTAAATTATAAGCTGCGGATAGCCCAATTTTTGGGGTATAGATTATTAGCACGTTCACCTAAATTTTTTATAAACCCTAACGGATGGCCCATATAAGTTACTATTACAAAACCTTGCGGAGCACCTGCCGGTAAAGAAAGCGTTTGGCGATGCAAATATGCTTGTGCCTGATCTAATGTAAGTTCAATATGTGGATAAGTGTCTTTAGGAAAAGTTAAAGACAATGCTTGTGCGGTAGTAGGTATTTTCTCTTTCCCTTTTTGTTCAGGTAAAGGATTACCGTCAGATAATAAATGAATCAACTTATTTGTTTGAGCAAGACGGCGCGCTGAAGCGAGCGACATAACAGGTTTAGCGTCCCCCTCCTTTTTGCGAAGTACTGCCATAAAAAGCCCTTCGCTTTGTGTAATGCCGGGAATAAAACGATATACAGGAAAATCCCACCCATTTAGTAAAGAACCTGTAATTTGCCACTCGGGTTTTGTTGGGACAGGCAAAATTTCAGCGCCAAGTTCTTCCATAATAAAGCGAACATTTTCTTCATTTTCACGCGTATTAAAAGTACAAGTGCTGTAAATAAGCAAACCGCCCGGGCGTAAACAAGGCCAAATATCTTGCAAAATTTTGCGTTGGCGTTTTTGGCAGAAACTGACATTTGCCAAACTCCATTCTTTTACGGTCTCTGCATCTTTACGGAATAAACCTTCACCAGAGCAAGGGACATCAGTCAAAATAACATCAAAAGTCCAACCGGTTTGTGAAAAAGCGCGCGGCAAATTATGTGTTACCAAAACATCTGGGTGGCCCTGCTTAAGCATATTTTCAAGCAAAATATTTGCACGTCTGCGATCCGGCTCATTACTTATAAGCATTGAACCATGGGGCAAGACGGCACGCATTAAAGTCGATTTACCACCGGGTGCACCACATAAATCTAAAGCCAAAACAGGAGCGTTAATATATTGCCGCAAAACGCGATCTAAAAACAAAGAGCCGGCCTCTTGTACATAATAAACACCGGCGTGTAAAAGTGGATCTAAAGTAAAACTAGGACGATCATTAAGCCAATAGGCATCCCTGCACCAAGGCACAGGTTTTGCATTAGAAAAAATTTGCTCTTGGCGGTACTTCCAAGGGTTAAAGCGTATGCTTGTTATCGGTTTTTCATCAAGCGCTTTTATAAAACGTTGCCAACGCTCTTTGCCGAAAAGCGCGGAAGTATAATCAATAAATTCTTGCGGTAGGTTCATAATTAATGTATAAAATTCACTTAGTAATTTCTTCGTTTAATAAATTTAAAAATAAAGTATTAATTTTCTTTATCATTATTTCAACAGTAAAATTTTCTTTTACGTTTAGATAACCTGCTTCAACAATACTTCTATATTTTTCAGAGTTATTCACTAACGCCATAATTTTTTGTGCTATACTTTCTACGTCCCCTGGAATAACTATAAAACCATTAACATTATCACTTACTATCTCCGTTTGAGCACCGCTATTTGTAGTAATTACCGGGACACCACTATACATCGCCTCACAAAGAACCAGTCCAAAAGATTCCCTAACTATGGAAGGCAACACAAAGATATCTATATTTTGATAAAATTTTGACATATCTTTTAAAAATTTCTGATAATGAAAAATCTTTTCTAACTTTTTATCGGCAATAAATTTGTGAAATCGTTCCACAAAAAATCTTTCTCCCTCTCCTGCAATATAAATTTCACACGGGAAATTATATTTATTATTCAATAAATCTATCGCTTCTGAAAGAACAAGTATCCCTTTGTTTTCAACTATCCGCCCCGCATAACCTATTTTGATAGGGCTACTTGGGAAATAGCCTTTTCTATATTGAAACGAGAATATATCTATACCATTATAAATTAAATGATACTTGCTGATGTTTTCCGGATAAGCATTTTCTAATTGTAATTTATGTACTAACCTAGAAACACAAATAAACGCATCTATTTTCTTATAAAGCCAACGATGATAAAAGTCCTTTTTACTGGGTTTTAGATTATGTTTATACATAACCAATTTCAAATTAGGACGTAAAATTTTAAGTATAGCACACATACCAGACATTGTTCCACTATGGCAATTAATAATATCTATACGATATTTATCAATTATACTTAAATACTTCCGTAACGCAAAAAAACGTTTAAGACCTAACACAGGAACAGAAGCGACCGTAGCAACTTCGTTGAATTTGTTTGTTATATTTGTTCGCTTATTATCTGCTATTACAATATTTTTATACCCAAGGCGATTTTCTTCCTTGCAGAAATTATAGACGTACTGCTCTCCTCCACCCCAATATTTTGCATATACTATATGGGCAATATTCATTGTACTCTCCTAGATAATACTCAAAATGTATTCCATTGGTGTTAATCACTAATATCTACGTCGGGTATGATTTGGATTTTATAATCGGGGTAGGCAGTTTTTGTTTCTTCAAGTAATATTTGTAAAGCCTGTTCCCTATCAATATCAAAACTTAAAACTACATCAAAACGTAAACTTTTTTCCTCAATATTTGCATAAAAACCGTGCAACTGAAGTGCCCAATCATGCGCCAAAACTATTTGCTGGATATGATTGCGGATTTCAGCCGCTAAACCGCCTTTTGTATTGTGGGAATAAACCCCAACTCCCGTTAAAATTACACCTGTTTTATGGTAAACTTTTTCCTCTATTTTGCGGGTTAGGCGGTCTACTTCTTCAACATTCATTGTATCGGGCAATTCAATGTGCAAAGAAGCATAATTTTTATTGGGGCCATAATTGTTTATCAACAAATCATATACACCGCGGATTTCAGGTTCTTCGCTTAAAATCTGTTTTATTTCACGACTCATGCTACTGTCTGCCCTTTGGCCTAAAATATCGTGCAGGGTTTCCCCCATCATTTCTACACCGGCTTTTATAATCACAAAAGATATTATAACACCCATATAGGCTTCTAAAGAAATATGGAAAACCAGATAAAAAATTGTACAAGCCAAAACTGATGCAGATAAAATTGCATCAAAAAAAGCATCTTTACCGGATCCAATTAAAGCGCCCGAATTTACTCTTTTACCTTGTTTGGTAACATAACGGCTTAAGACCAATTTCGCAATAACCGCCACAGCGATAACAAAAAGGGTAACAGCAGTGTAATTAGGATCCCGCGGGTGAATAATTTTTTTAACAGATTCGATTACTGCTACAACACCAATATAAAAAATAATTCCGGCAACAATCAGAGAACTTAAATACTCAATTCTACCGTGACCAAGAGGATGTTTTTTATCTGGTGCTTTATTTGCAAGTTTTGTGCCGATAATTGTAACTAAAGATGATAAAACATCAGACAAATTATTTACTGCGTCCAAAACTATGGCAATTGAATTTGCAAGCAAACCAACAGTCGCCTTAAAAGTTGCAAGCAAAACATTTGTAATTATGCCTACAAGGCTGGTTTTTACGATTATCTTTTCCCGGTTTATGATTATGTCTTTATTCATATCAAATATATTTTACTATATTAAAAGAGCACTTGGTTTTAAACTGAAAATTTGATATAAAAATAAGGGGGTTATTATGAAAATAATAAAAGTGCATGATAAAATGCAAAAGGGGTATTCGTATATATTAACCGAAAAAGAGGGGCAAAATTTTGCACCTGATTTTAAGCCCGAACTTACACCGCAACAAATGTTGGAACTTGGGGTTTTTGAAGGGCATTATTTGACAGACTGCCAAAAGGAATTCCCTCAAAATTGGTTTGCAAAAGCAAAAATTGACACGGAAAAACCGAATATAGAATTAAATTACTTTAAGGTAAAATCACGCCAAAGTTTACAAGAATGGCAAAGAAAGGGTTGGATAATCGGCCCCGACGTCAGGGGATGGTTTCAATGGTATTGCCGTTATTATTTAGGCAGACGTTTACCGGAAATTGACAAAATCCAAATTGCACGTTGGCACGCTTTTAAAAGGCATAAAGCACAAGTTTTAAAGAATTGCCCACCGAATAAAAAAGAGTGCCGACCACGTCAAAGGCAAGCACTCTTACAATGGGCTTATAACCCGTTTTTTTGATATTACATCGGGTTTACAATATGTGTTATAGGATCTTGTTTGGAATTATAATCGTAATAGACAATTACATGGCTTGATGCATAATTAAAACGTACAATTACCAATGTTTCATTACGATATACACAGGAAGCTATTACATCTTTTACTTGATATAAATCAAAATTTAATCTGATATATTCATAAATTTGGCCAGGGATATCCCATTTAATCATATTTTCATATCTTTGTTTTTGAATTTCTTGTTCTTCAACGAAATCACGGGTAAAAATATTTTTACGAAATTTCAAACTACGGTTTATACTTTGCATAGCGATTTGCATTTGTTCATTAATTGCCGCAATAATTTCATTATCTGAATTCCTGAAGGAGGTTTTATATTCAGTATTTTCCGTAATAACAGTATTTACTTCTTGGGTAATTGCTGTTTCAATTTCTGTTTTGATTTTTGAATCTATTTCAAACTCATTATTATTAAAATTAAATGCAAATAACGGCAAAGCCATGATGCCGGCAACTATAATTAATATGTATTTTTTCATTTTTATCTCCTTATATTTGTTAGTCTCAACTAACAATATTATATCAAATATTATGCATGCGTGCAAAAATTTTTTGGCCTATTAGCCTTTTAGGCCCTTTGGGCCAATCATTAAAATTTGCAAGACTAAAGTAAATTTGCTATCATTTTTTTAGAAGTTGTTTAGGAGAATTAGTAGTTTATGCGGGGAATATCCCCCGATACAATTTAATCTGTTTTTGGAACTGTATTTTAGAATACGGGGACTTGGAAAAGTTCATAGTAGCTCCAAAAACAGCTGTTATAGGCACAAAATATACGGAAGTCATGAGCCGTGTATTTTGTGCCGAGTGTTTACCCCTTTGCGGGTAAACCACGGCTGTTATATAAGGGTTCGCTACTATGGCTCGAGTATAGCGGCCGTTTTTGTATTGGTTCAAAAGCAGACTAAAGGAGTTAATATGAATAAAATAAATATATGCTTTGCAACCGATAATAATTACGCCAAATATATGGGCCTTGCGCTGATGTCCATATTAAAAAGTGCAAACAAAGAAGATAATTTCCACTTTTTTATCTTGGACAATCAAATTAAACAAGAGGAAAAAGATAAAATTGCAACCTTGCAAAAGATTAAACCTTTTGAAATTACCTATATCCCGATAAATAATGGAATGTTTAAAGATTGCCGTTTCAGGGAAGGTAAAATAACTGTTACCACTTATGCGCGCTTTCTTGTCCCTCAACTAATAAATGAAGATAAATTGATTTATTTGGACTGCGATATTTTTGTACGCAAATCCCTTGCCCCTTTGTTTAATTTGGATATTTCCGATTATTTTATGGCAGGCGCAGTAGACTTCGCAATCAAAAAAAGTTATTTGGTTTCGAAATTCAATGAAAACATTTTGCCTGCAAATTATTTAAATGCTGGCGTTCTGCTTATAAACAATAAAAAATGGCGGGAAGAAAGTATTGCAAATGCCTTGTTTGAATATGCCAGCCTACATAGCCGGGGTTTACATTATGCCGACCAAGATTGTTTAAATTATTTATTACACTCAAAGGTGTTGAAAGTAAACCCGACATGGAATATGCGTAACCATTGTTATGACCCGTATTTAGTTAATAAGCAGCTTAACAAAAAAGAAATTATTGAAGCGCAAAAAGACCCTGCCATCAGGCATTTTAAACCTTGGCGTAAAAATAATATCAGTGAATTTAGGGAAGAATATATTGAGATGATGGAAAATTCCCCCTGGGCAGAATTTACCCCCAAAGACGATTTATCTTTACCGAATTTTTTAAAAATCTTATATAAATATTGGTTAAGATATCCGGCCTTTTTCTTAACACCAAAATTTTACATCCGCGTAAAACATTTAGGTTTCAAAAATACTATTTTAAGAGTGATTGATTAGAGGAGGATAAAATGCCTAAAATATCCGTAGTAATGCCGGTATATAATACCAAAGAAGAATATTTAAGAGAATCTATAGAAAGTATTTTAAATCAAACTTATTCAGATTTTGAATTTATTATTATTAATGACGGTTCAACTAATAATACAGAAGATGTTATACTTTCCTACAAAGATAAAAGAATAAAGTATTTCAAGCAAAAAAACAGCGGTGTGGCAAAAACTCTTAATTACGGCTTTGACTTAGCACAAGGTGAGTATATTGCAAGAATGGACAGTGATGATATTTCCCTACCGGACAGATTTGAAAAACAAATTAACTTTTTAGAAAACAACAAAAGCATATCTGTTTTAGGGGCATGGCATGAAGAATTTCCACAAAAAAATATTAATAAAGTGCCATCAGAGGTAAAATTAATGGACTTAGTTAGGGATAATCTAGTATCCCACCCCACCATAATGCTAAGAAAAAATGATTTTGATAAATATAAACTACGTTATAACCCGGCTTTTACTTGCGAAGATTATGAGCTTTGGACAAGAGTTGTAAGATGTTTAAAATTCTGCAATTTACAGGAAGTACTTTTAAAATATCGCAAGGAACCTAATGGACAAAATATTTCTTCTATACCATGTATTTTTTGGAATCGGAAAAACAAGTCCGGCAAAATATCTGTAATTTTTTAACAAATGATGTAAAGTTACAAAATCAAATAAAATCATTATTTAAATTTAATGAAGAGATGGAACATAAAAATACTTTTTGGGAAAATGTATTTTCCATTCAAAACAGTATAGATAAGAAATATAAAGTAATATTTATTTTTGGTATAAAAATAAAATTTAAAAGGAAATAATATTTTATAAATTAGTAAATATGCTAAAATTTAATAAAGGTCTTAGGAGATTAAAATGAAGATATTGGTAACAGGTGGGACGGGGTTTATTGGTTCGCATACGGTTGTGGAATTGTTAAATCAAAATCACGACGTAGTTATTGTTGATAATTTGTGTAATTCCTCCGAATCTGTTGTAAAAAATATTGAAAAAATTACAAATAAAAAAGTTCTCTTTTTTAATATAGATGTGCGCGATAAAAAGGCATTAGAAAACCTGTGCTTCAAATATCATTTTGACTCTTGTATACATTTTGCCGGGCTTAAAGCCGTCGGGGAATCTTGCCAAAAGCCTTTGGAATATTATGACAATAATATAAACGGAACACTAGTTTTACTTGAAGTTTTAAATAAATATAATTGTCATAATTTTATTTTTTCATCATCGGCAACTGTTTACGGTAACCCAAAATCTAACCCGATTGACGAAACTTTCCCGAAAGGGACTTGCACTAATCCTTATGGTTGGACAAAAAGTATGATTGAACAAATTTTAATGGACTTGCAAAAAGCGCAACCGGATTGGAATATCGCTTTGCTTAGATATTTTAACCCGATAGGTGCGCATAAATCAGGCTTAATCGGGGAAGAACCGAACGGCACACCTAATAATTTAATGCCTTATATAACGCAAGTTGCCGTCGGAAAAAGAAAAGAATTAAATGTTTTCGGTAACGATTATGATACATCGGATGGTACAGGTGTACGCGATTATATTCATGTCGTTGACCTTGCCAAAGGCCATGTTAAAGCCTTAAAAGTTATAGAAGAAAAACAGGGTTTAAAAATTTATAACCTTGGCACTGGGCAAGGATATTCCGTCATGCAAGTATTAAAAACTTTTGAAAAAGTAAATAATGTAAAAATACCTTATCAAATTAAACCACGCCGCCCCGGTGATATTGCCGCGTGTTTTGCAAATGCACAAAAAGCATTTGACGAACTTGGCTGGAAAGCCGAAAACAGTTTAGAAGACATGTGCCGCGACAGTTATAATTGGGAAACCCATAAAAAAAATTAGAAAAGTAAATAAAATTTACTTGAATCTTCTTAATAAATTATAAAACGCCGTCTTTGTTGTTCAAGACCCGCTCGCGCTTACGTTTCTCTTTCCATTCCTTCAATACAAGTATATGGATAATTTTGCGGAAGAAATAATAAGAAAGTTGCTTTAAAGAAGCCCCTCTAAGTGTTTGAGAACGATACTCAATAATCGTGTAAGGATCTTCAACTATATCAGCACGCAAATTTGCCAAAGAATAATTAAATTTCTTCTCAATACGTTTCTGTAAAGAATAATCATTTAACATTTCGGCTATTTTCATACGGGCAGCCAATTTGTATACTTTATTAAAACCTAAACGATATATAGCCTGTGCCATAGCAAAAGGAACAAGGTCTATATCGTCTGCGGTAAGTTCGTTCACAAATGTGTCTTCCGGAAATACTTGTTTAAGAAGTGTTAAATTCGGTTTAGCGTTAAAATAGTGTTTGCAAAATAATAAATGTTCAAATACACATCGTTTACCGATAAGATCAAGTTGAGAAACACCACACATTTGTTTATCATGAACGCGATATTTGGCAACGGGCTCATTTACAAAGGACAATTTGCATCCATTAAAAAGCATGTCAATCCAAACACCGATATCAGCAAGTTGTATACTTACATAGTCCATCTTTACTTGCTTTAAAGAGTCTATTTTTATGAAATTACCTGTATAAGGAAAATGAGAAGTTCCATTTATAAAGTGCCGCAAATATTCCGCCGTAGATTTCCCGGCAGGAAAGCGATTTTTAAACCAAGTACGGCCGGTTAAGTCTTTGTTTTTATCAACAAAATAAACATCACCGAAAACCAAATCGGCATTTTCCTCTTGTGCTTTTTGGAGTAATTTTTCAAGGCCATCGGGTAACAGCATATCATCTGCGGGAAGTGTTTTAAGATAAGTACCATTTGCTTGTTCCAAAGCTTTTTGAATTAATATATTGCCAGATCCACCGTAATTAACAGGCAAATCAATATGTTTAATGCGCGGATCATTAAACGAGTGGGCAATTTCCCGGCTTTTATCGGTAGATGCATGATTAACTAAAATATACTCAAAATCGGTATAACTTTGCGCTAATACAGATTTGATTGTATCTGCCAAAAATTCTTCATCGTTATAATACGATGTCATTACGGTAATAGTTGGTTTTTTCATATACTTTGCTAAGTTCTTGTTATGTTATTTTCTTCTAAATTTAAATTTCATTCCCAATAATCTAATTACCTTATGTTTTCCTTCGTTTCTTACTGAAAATATTTGCTCTAATAATGTCGGTTTTCTAATATCACTATTTATGAATTGCTTTAACAAATCGCATTCACAAATAGGATTTTCTGTTTTTAATCTGTCTAATTCTTTAAACATTGCTTCTCTATATTTCGCAAACTTGATATCACCCATTGCAATGGTGTAATCGATGATTTCTACACCCAAAAATTTCTCTAATAAATACCAAAGTTTAGCGGCAAATTTAACTGTTTCATCCGGAATTTCCATATCACCGTAAGGGAAATCAGGACTGATCATTACTTTATTCGGACGAACGGCCAACATAACCATTAAGAAACTCCACAAATCATCTTCTGTCCTATTATCATTAGTGATAACATATTTTAACCACAAGTTTTTTGTCCCTGAATTTCTATATTTGATTAGGTTTTCAATAACTTGAGGGAATAAATCTTTGCCACGCAAATTAGCATAGGTTGATCTTAATCCCGTATCGACAGATGTTGTCAAAATAATTTTATCTTTTTTTAATAAATCATATATTTTTTGGCTGTAAATTGATGCATTTGAATATAAATCAATTATCCCCAAATTATTCTTTTCAAAATACGATAATATCTCATCAATATCATTTAATAATGCTGGTTCTCCGCCTGAAAAATCAATAAAATTATTCCCCAGCAACCTGCCCTTATCATTGTATAAATTTAATACATCTAACACGTTGTATTGCGGTTTTTTAAAAAAATTGTTTTGAGCATACCAACAATATTTGCATCTCTCATTACACATTGTATAGTGCTGGACGCCGAAACCTCCGGCTAAAACTGAACCGCCTAAAAAGTCAAAGCAGACATCTTTAAATTTTTTCTTCTTTAAATTTGTGCAATTTACGCACATTCCTGGGTCACTTTGCGATAAACCGTTTACAGCGGCAAACAAATCTTTTCTTTCATTTATGATTTTTTCATAAGTTACCGTTTTATCATTTATTTCTTTAGGTGTCGCCAAAATACGGCCGACAATTGTACCATTCACACAAGTTCTTGCGCCGTCAATTGCAAAATATATACCATGCTCCATATATGGGCAACTCAACACCTCATCATTAGGTTTTAAATCATTAATTGTTTTTTTAGTTAGAGTTTTTGTCATTTCTTTCTCCTTTTCATTTAGTTATTTTGTTTATGATAAATTTAAGCAATTTTGTACACTTCCTCCGTAATCGGGAAAGGGGTTGAGCAAGTATTGCTATTATTACAATAAATTTTTGTCTTAACGAACCATAATAAAAAATATCAAATAAATTTTGCCAAGTAAATGGGAAAAACCAAGGATATTCTCCCGAAATGAACCAGCGCATAGATTTGTAAAAACTCTTTCCCAAGCAAAGAACATCTATGCATTTATAACGAAGTTTCTTGTCCTCAATTAAAGTATAAGAATCTATATATCCCCATAATAAAGAAAAAGTTTGCAGTCTGCGGTAAATGCCCGGGCGTAATTTGGGGTTTTGATGCGATTTTTGGCCATAATCTTGCAAAACAACTCGGCCTTGCGGAACAAATATTTTTCCCTTATTATTTATAATTTTGGTACTTAGTGCGTGGAAAGGGAATAAATTATGTGCCATAGCATAGGCATTAGTCATAACGGTGCTATCTATCTGTGAGGTTTTATAAATAGCACTAGGTACGAAGCACATTTCATTAATTAGGTAAGGGATTTCTTCACTTCTAAAACCTTCTGTATATGTAGTCATAACAATATCATATTTAGCGGACTGTATTGCCTCCCCTACTTCCGGCCAAGCATTCCAATTAAAGTTATCGTCGTCACACAAAATCCAAAAATAAGGTTTGGAGGCCATTTCCATCGCCTTAATAAGATTACCGCCCAAACCTACATTATATTTATTACAAAAGTAATGTATATTTGTATGCTTTTCTTCAAATTTTTTAACAACAGTAGAAGTACCGTCGGTTGACTTGTTATCCAGGATATTAATTGAAATATCTTGAACAGGAGATTCTTTAGATAATAAATATTCCAAAGTACGATTAAGTGCTTTTTCTCTATTATATGTTATCAAAAATATTTCGAGTTTTTCTTTTAAAGACATAATTATTGTTATCTCAATTTATAAATTTTTGTTTTAAATTTAGATCCTATGGCTATATAAATAAATCCGTTCTCCTTAATATAAAATTTAATTGGTAAAAAAACAAAACAAAAAAATTCTATTTTACGCCTAAAAGAAAGTACCCGTAACACTTCAAATACTGGTATCCAATCGCCATTAGATATATAATGGAGATACATATGATAATAAAATGAACTCCAAGAAGGATGTATGGCAGGTAATAATTGGTGCAACATCTTTTTATTTTTTAGTTCTATCATTACATCCGCAAAACCAACTATCCAAGACATGTTACGTTGTTTCAAATATAATTTTTTATTTTGATATCCTCTTATGTAAGAACAATCTGTTCCCGGTTTCACACCATTAGAAACTAATGCGTGCGGTAGAGTATACATCTTATCGGCTTTGCCGTCATTAATATATTCTACCACTGGTACTAAATGTGGAAATAAGGTATATATATTATTGATGACATTGGTCATTGTGGTATCACTAAATATAGATGTTTTAAAAATACAAGCAGAAATAAATGTTAATTGCCTAATTATAAAGAGTGGGTTTTTTTCATATCCTACTGGTATTCCATAACGTGCTGCCACAATAATTTCTTTATTTTGTGCTATGGCTTCTTCCAAATCCGGCCAAGCATCAAAATGTAATTCATCATCATCTCCCAAAATCCATACATATTCTTGGTTAGCCATCTCCATAGCACGGGCGATATTCCCGCCGATACCTAAATTATAAGAGTTTTTATGATAAGACACATTAGGATATTTATCTTGAAAAGATTTTACTGTTTCTAGAGTATTATCCGTAGAATTATTATCTAATACCAAAATATTTATATCTTTAGCAGGGGAATCATCTGTTAACAACATTCCTAACATGTTTTGCACATGCTTTGCGCGATTATAAGTAATTAAAATAATTTGTAATCTATCTTTTAATGGCATCTAAACCTCCTATCAATTATTTTGCATTTCTTTTATCCAATTTACCATCTCGGTAATACCTTGTTCTTTGTTTACGCGAGGTTTCCAACCCAACATTTTTGTGGCTTTTGAAATATCTGCAACAAAAAACTTTTGGTCACTTTGGCGCGGGGCTAATTTTGTGTAGTTTAATTTAATATTCAACATCTTTTCAAGCAAAGCAAATAATTCCAACAAAGATAGACTGTTTTCAATTCCTCCGCCGATATTAAAGGCCTGGCCTTTAATTTTTTCAATATTATTTGCAGCGGCTAAATACAAATCTGCCATATCTTGCGCATGCAAGACATCTCGCACTTGTTTACCGTTACCTGCAATAGTAAAAGTGGCATTTGGGTTCTTTTCCGTTTCAACGGCTTTTTGACAGAACCAACTAATCCAACCTTGGTCAAAAGTGCCAAATTGCCTGCTTCCATACATAGAAGAATGGCGGAAAACTGCCGTTTTTAAACCAAAAATTCTCGCCCAATCAAGCATATACTGGTCCGCCGCACCTTTAGAACAGCCATAAGGAGAGTGGAATTCAAGTTGAGTATTTTCAGTAAACCCGTTAGGGCATTCTATACAATTATAACGTGTTTCCCCCTCTTTATATGTGTACTGTTCCAAATCGCCGTAAACTTTATTTGTGCTGGAGAAAATTATTCCGCATTTAGGTGCTATTTGGCGAACAGCTTCAAGCACATTAAAAGCACCTAAAACATTTGTATTAAAATCTAAACGCGGATTTGCGATAGAGGTTGTCATTGCCACTTGCCCGGCGAAATGGAAAATAATATCCGGTTGAAAATCTTTGATTGTTTTTAATACATCCTCAAAATCATATGTATTTGCTTTGACAAATTTAAATTTACCTAAAGTTTGAAGCCAAGTATAATTTTGGTCACTACCTACGCGGGAGAGATTATCCAAAAGTAAAACTTCCCCTAAATTTTCTTTTAAAATACGTGCCGCAATATTTGAACCTAAAAAACCGCAACCACCTGTAATTAAATATTTCATAATTTCTCCTCTTCTATAATTTTTTGTAAACCTTGCTCTAACATAACTTGGGCTTTCCAACCTAATGCTTTCAATGCGGAAATATCTACCATGTAATCAAGTATTTCATTTTTCCGATATGGAACAGCCCCAAAATTAAGTTTTACACTCTCTTTATGCATAAGTTTTTGAAGCATTAAAACCATATCTTTAATACTCGTTTTTACACCTGAACCAAGTTCAAAATTATTAAATTTACCAACCGGTAATTTATTTAATGAACTAAATACGCATAAATAGGCAGATATTACATCATCAATATAAACGAAATCGCGCGTTTGTGCACCTTCGGTCAAGTCTATATGATCTACATTTTCTTTAAAATTTTTTATGAGCCAAGCAATAAATTTTACGGGGTGATCGTGAGGACCATAAAAATGGTCTAACCTCATATTAACGGCTTTAATTTTATCGGCATAGAATTCCAGCCACTGGGCAAATTGGCGCTTTGTCAAAGAATATGGGTTTATATTCGGCTGCAAAATAGTATCTGTATTAATAAAAAATTTTGATCCTGTTTTAACGGCTAAACTAAGCAAACTAAGAGGTAAAAGTAAATTAACTTGTGCTATTTCCGCCGCTGTTTGACCGCCACGCCCGTAACATGTGGCAAAATGAAAAACACCTTCTATTTCATGTTGATTAAATATTTGTTGCGGAGTAATTTGATCTAATGGGCATACCGTTAAATTTTTATGAGATTCAGGAACATCTTTTTCATTAGGCGTAACCGCAATAATACGATACCCTAAATTTAAAAGTTGTTTTGTTACACGCGAACCTAGATAACCGCTTGCACCGGTAATAAGTAATTTTTTCATAATCCTTATTTTAAATTTCAACAATAATACAATTTACGTCCTATATAATTATTATATTATTTTCAGACATTATAATCAATAAAAATACGAGGAAAAATGGGCATTAAAAAAGGGTAGCAATGAGACTGACATCGATCTACTCTGACAACACCGAATTGGGTGTTACTACCATCAACCCTGGTAAGCTTAACTGCCGTGTTCGGAATGGGAACGGGTGTGGCCTTACCGGAATAAACATCAGTCTCATTCCTACCCCTTTATTTAGTTACCTTCCATTAACATTTCCGGTAACAGGGAGAACTAACCCCACTTTGGTAAGAACGAAAATTATTCGTTTTCGATTGAAAAACCAAGTTTTTCTTTAGAACACATCAACTGCGTTGATATATTCGGGATTAAAGAATACGGCCAAGCCTCACGATCTATTAGTACAGGTTAACTGAACATATTACTATGCTTACATTTCCTGCCTATCAACCCGGTGGTCTTCCGGGGATCTTATGGGACATAAAGTCCAGGGTAACCTTATCTTGAGGCGGGTTTCGTGCTTATATGCTTTCAGCACTTATCCCTACCGAACACCGCTAATCAGCTATGCTCTTGACAGAACAACTGATATACAGGAGGTTCGTTCATCCAGGCCCTCTCGTACTATGGACAACTCCTCTCAAGTTACCTACGCACACAACAGATAGAGACCGTACTGTCTCACGACGTACTGAACCCAGCTCACGTACCACTTTAATGGACGAACAGTCCAACCCTTCCCACCTGCTTCAGCGGGAGGATGTGATGAGCCGACATCGAGGTGCCAAACCGAGCCGTCGATGTGAACTCTTGGGCCCGATCAGCCTGTTATCCCCAGGGTAGCTTTTATCCGTTGAGCGATGGCCCTCCCACGAGGGACCACCGGATCACTAAGTCCTGCTTTCGCACCTGTTCGGACCGTCGTCCTCACAGTCAAGCACCTTTCTACCTTTGCGCCCAATGGCCGATTTCTATACGGCCTGAAGGAACCTTAGAACGCCTCCGTTACTCTTTAGGAGGCGACCGCCCCAGTCAAACTGCCCGCCTGCCAATGTCCTCAACCCGGATTCACGGGTATAAGTTAGAATCACAAATCTCAAAAGCTGGTATTTCACCGTTGGCTCCATACCCCCCTCAAGGGATATTTCAAAGCCTCCCAGCTATCCTACGTATTAAAATCCGTAATTCAATGACAAGTTACAGTAAAGCTCCATAGGGTCTTTTCGTCTTGTTGCATGCAGCAAGCGTCTTCACTTGCACCACAATTTCGCCGAGCCCATCGTCGAGACAGCGGCTTCTTTGTTATGCCATTCGTGCAGGTCGGAACTTACCCGACAAGGAATTTCGCTACCTTAGGACGGTTATAGTTACCGCCGCCGTTTACTGGGGCTTAAGTTCGGAGCTTCGCCTTGCGGCTAACCCTTCCCCTTGACCTTCCAGCACCGGGCAGGCATCAGGCCCTATACATCATCTTGTGATTTCAGCAGAGCCCTAAGTTTTTGTTAAACAGTCCCGAAGCCCATTTCACTGCGCCCCTTTCATACTGTATTGCTACAGCACTACTGGGGTACTCCTTCTTCCGAAGTTACGGAGCTAGTTTGCCTAGTTCCTTAACGATGGTTATCTCGCGCACCTTAGTATTTTCAACCCATCCACCTGTGTCGGTTTACGGTACGGTTATGTTAAGCACTCCCCACGAAGATTTTCTTGGCAGTGTAGTTAGACCACTTCGCCACCATTGCTGGCAGCCCGCGTCGGCTTTCGACGTAACGGTCTGACGGATTTGCCTATCAAACCTATCTACGGCCTTTCACCGGTATATCACTAACCGGCTGGTTTACCTTCCTGCGTCCCTCCTTGAGTGATGACGCACTTAACATAGTTCCGGAATATTAACCGGATGCCCTGTCGCCTACGCCTTTCGGCCTGAGCTTAGGACCGACTAACCCTGAGCTGACGAACATTGCTCTAGGAATCCTTAGATTTTCGGTGGGAAGGATTCTCACCTTCCTTATCGCTACTCATTCCAGCATTCTCACTTATTAACGCTCCAGCACTCCTTACGGTATACCTTCGCTGCGTTAATAACGCTCCTCTACCACTGCAAAATGACGAATCAATTTGCAATCCGTAATTTCGGTAGTATACTTAGCCCCGAGTCATCTTCGGCGCAGATTCACTCGACTAGTGAGCTATTACGCACTCTTCAAAGGATGGCTGCTTCTAAGCCAACCTCCTAGCTGTTTAAGTAAATCCACATCCTTTACCACTTAGTATACATTTTGGGACCTAAATTGACGGTCTGGGCTGTTTCCCTTTTGCACGTGAAGCTTATCCCTCACGAACTGACTGCTGTAATGTACGCCGCGGTATTCGGAGTTTGACAGACGTCGGAAGAAGGGTTGCTTCCCCTAGATCTACCAGTGCTCTACCCCCGCGGGTTAAATTACAACGCTAGCCCTAAAGCTATTTCGAGGAGAACCAGCTATCACCAAGTTCGATTGGCCTTTCACCCCTAACCCCACCTCATGTAGGAACTTTTCAACGTTCAACACTCCGGACCTTCACTCGCTGTTACGCAAGCTTCATCCTGGACAGGGTTAGATCACTTGGCTTCGGGTCTAATGGAACGAACTAATCGCATATTTCATGCTCGCTTTCACTACGGCTCCGGACTGTCAGGTCCTTAACCTTGCTCGGCCCATTAACTCGCTGGATCATTCTTCAACAGGCACGCAGTTGCACATTTCGTATTGCTACGACATAGTGCTACTACAGCTTGTAGATGTACGGTTTCAGGTTCTATTTCACTCCCCGTTAGGGGTTCTTTTCGCCTTTCCCTCGCGGTACTGGTTCACTATCGGTTGCCAGAGAGTATTTAGTCTTGGAGAGTGGTCTCCCCAGATTCCTGCCGGATTGCACGTGCCCAGCAGTACTTAGGAACTAAATAGGAGGCTTTCAGTTTTCGTTTAAGGGACTGTCACCCGCTATGGTTGGACTTTCCAGACCATTCAACTAACCGTCAGCACATTCCATATTATTAGCCCTACAACCCCGTTCCACGCACTATGCTCACCGTAATGAGTATAGTGCGGAGAACGGTTTAGACTGTTCCCATTTCGCTCGCCACTACTTTGGGAATCTCTTTTGATTTCTTTTCCTCTAGGTACTGAGATGTTTCACTTCCCTAGGTTGCCTCATATAAGAGTACCTTAAGGCCCGAAGGCCAAACCTTCCTCTTACTGTCTGTATATAAACTATACAGGGGTTGCCCCATTCAGAAATCCCCGGATCAAAGGATATTTGCTCCTACCCGAGGCTTATCGCAGCTTATCACGTCTTTCTTCGGCTTCTGACACCAAGGCATTCACCATACACCAATGTAGCTTGACCATATTCTTTAATCCGCCCTATAAAGAGCAGAGAATATAATCCACGCAATTTTATGTTAATTTGACTTCTAATGTCTCATTGTAATTGTGTTCTTGTTTACGCTTTATCACATGTCCGCGTAAACAGAAAACGCTTGGTTTTCAATCTATAGTTTCGTGTCTGTATGCCTCAACATGGGTCTTAGAACAGACAGATTGACTATACGAATAAATTTTCAAAGATCTAAAAATCTTAATTTGACCGCTAAATGTAATGGTTAAGTTTTGGAGCTGATCGGGATCGAACCGACGACCTCCTGCTTGCAAAGCAGGCGCTCTCCCAACTGAGCTACAGCCCCTTACTTTCGTAAATGGTGGGCCCAGATGGACTTGAACCATCGACCTCACGCTTATCAAGCGTGCGCTCTAACCAGCTGAGCTATGAGCCCGAAATCGTTACAACTTCTTTGGCTTTAACATAGCCGTTGTTAAATGTGCGAGTGGCCAGCTTGAGGCAAGTGCTTGCGCTCTTATATTAAACAGACCGACCTAATTTTTCTCTTAAGAAGAAAAATATAAAGGAGGTGATCCAGCCGCACCTTCCGGTACGGCTACCTTGTTACGACTTCACCCCAATTACTAGTCACAACTTAGGACCAAGACGACCTTGATACTTCTGTTGCAACTAACTTTCGTGGTGTGACGGGCGGTGTGTACAAGGCCCGGGAACGTATTCACCGCAGCGTGCTGATCTGCGATTACTAGCGATTCCAGCTTCATGTAGGCGAATTGCAGCCTACAATCCGAACTGAGGCGTACTTTAGGGATTTGCTCTACCTCGCGGTTTTGCTGCCCTCTGTATACGCCATTGTATTACGTGTGTAGCCCTGGACATAAAGGCCATGATGATTTGACGTCATCCCCGCCTTCCTCCACGTTGTCCGTGGCAGTCTTCTGAGAGAACTTGCAAAGCAAGCAACACAGAATAGGGGTTGCGCTCGTTGCGGGACTTAACCCAACATCTCACGACACGAGCTGACGACAACCATGCAGCACCTCTATAGGCTCCCTTGCGGGTCGCTTCTACTTTCATAAAAGCTACCACCTACAGTTCAAGCCCAGGTAAGGTTCTTCGCGTAGCGTCGAATTAAACCACATAATCCACCGCTTGTGCGGGCCCCCGTCAATTCCTTTGAGTTTTAACCTTGCGGCCGTACTCCCCAGGCGGATAACTTAATGCGTTAGCGTCGGCACGGAAGGGGTCGATACCTCCCACACCTAGTTATCATCGTTTACGGCTAGGACTACCGGGGTATCTAATCCCGTTTGCTCCCCTAGCTTTCGTGCTTGAGCGTCAGTAAAGGCCCAGAAGACCGCCTTCGCCACCGGTGTTCCTCCTGATATCTACGCATTTCACTGCTACACCAGGAATTCCGTCTTCCTCTGCCTCACTCAAGAAATTCAGTTTCTGTTGCAGTTTCTGGGTTGAGCCCAGAGATTACACAACAGACTTAAAATTCCGCCTACGCGCGCTTTACGCCTAGTAATTCCGAGTAACGCTTGCCACCTACGTCTTACCGCGGCTGCTGGCACGTAGTTAGCCGTGGCTTATTCACAGGGTACCGTCATTTGTTTCTTCCCCTGCAAAAGAAGTTTACAATCCGAGAACCTTCGTCCTTCACGCAGCGTTGCTGGATCAGACTTTCGTCCATTGTCCAAAATTCCCCACTGCTGCCTCCCGTAGGAGTGGGGCCCGTATCTCAGTGCCCCCGTGGCCGGTCGCCCTTTCAGGCCGGCTATCCGTCGTCGCCTTGGTAGGCCGTTACCCTACCAACTAGCTGATAGACCATAAGATCGTCCGAAAGCGAAAAACCTTTAAGAAGAAAGCGATGCCGCTTCCAAATATTATGGGGTATTAGCGAACCTTTCGGCCCGTTATTCCCCACTTTCGGGTGGATTTCTTATGTATTACTCACTCGTCTGCCACTAGAATTATCCAATGTATTGCTACATCGAATAATCCCCGTTCGACTTGCATGTGTTATGCACGCTGCCAGCGTTAACTCTGAGCCAGGATCAAACTCTCCATTAAAATTAAAAACCGTTAAACAATTGCTTGTTTAATGATTTTTAATCGCTTAACGAAGATTTGTTGACTTATGACTCTATAGTTTTGTACTACTCTTTTGAATTTACGTTGGCTTATATATAAGGTATATATAAGTTAATTGTATGAATGTCAGTTTAATTAAGTTCCATCAGTATAACTGATTTCTCTTGCTTCAAACTGCCCATTCGCACATTTGCGATCAAATTTTCAGAGAGCGAAATCTCCTTGGCTGTTTTCCTTCCGGATTAACAACCTGGAAATTTTTAGCTTTTCTCATAACCGTTTTTAGGTTATAAGAATATTATATAAAATTTTTCTACGTTTGTCAAGTTTTTCTTTTTTACCGTCGAAAAACTTAACTTTTAAAATCTCTAAACTTTGTTTAGAGTACTGATTTAAACTAGCATGACCTGCTTTAAAATCTGTTAAAACTAAAAAACTAAAAAGATCGAATTTATTATTTGTTACCTAATTATTATAGCATTTATTTTTAAGGTTGTCAACTGTTGTTTCAAGTTCTTAAATTTGTTTAATATTTTAGCACTCATTTAAGGGGTTGTCTAGCCTCTTGCTGATCAACGCCGTAAAGTTGCATATCTATATTCGACAGGTATTTAAGTTTGTCAACTTTGTTGTTTCAAGTTCTTAAAAGAGCTACCTAATTATTATAACATAAACAGAGCGAAATGTCAACCCCCTTTTTTATATTCCTTTTAAAAAGGGTCTGAATTTGCGTCTGTGCAGAGGTACTGTTGTACTTGCGATATATAAAGTATACAACAATTTTTTTGGTTTGTCAAGGGGTTTTATATATTACAATATTTTCTACTATATAAAACCCCGCGTTTAAGGCGGGGTTTGTTTCAACTGAGAAATTTAAGTCATCATCTTTTATTGTATTTCATAATACTTCCAGACATTATTTTCATCAACTAAAGTTCCGCCTAATTCTTCACAAACTGCTTGGGCGTTTTCATTATCTGGCCTGGCTAAACAGTATCTTGCAAAATCATTAAACCGACCCCCCATAGCTGACGCATCTAAAATATGCCCATACCCTATTTCCGCCCTAGAGTCGAACTCCTCTTGAACCGGATAAAAAAAAGATACAAGATCCACAGCAACTTCTACTTGCCCCCAAGGACAACTCCAACCACTTACAGTTCCTTCTATCCATTTTTGGCATGAATCATCATGAGGCGTTTCTATGCTCAAATCGTCGAGGTCTGCTGCATATTCTCCGTTTTCCAAAAAATATAGATGTTGCGCTTCAAATAATGTTTCTACCAAAGATATGCCTTTGCTTATATTTGCTCTAAGTACTGCCCTTCTATATTGCGGTAAAGCAATAGATGCTAATATACCTATTATTAATACTACAACCAACATTTCTAATAGTGTAAAACCTTTTTTATTTATTTTCATAATATCTCCTTGTTAAAACATCAAATTTGTCGGGAAAGAGTGTAACATTTCTTGTGCTTGTAAAAATAATAAGTAAGATTTATAACAAAACCAACCTGTGAGGGCAAGAAAAATAATTGTGTAAATAGTTTTTGCAACGATTTTTAAAGCGGGTGAACGCCAGACAAAATATAAGTTAAACGGGCCGAGTATAAAGAAAAGCAAAATAATGCCAATATGCTTATAATATAAAGGTATATATCTGCCTTGGCCTGCACCGCAATATTTGCAATAATTATCAAATTCACCGATATCGCTTTTGCATTTCCAGCAAATCATATATCAACACCTTTTGCGCGTAAAGTTCTTTTTATTTTTGAGCGAGTGCGTGCCATTTTTGCTGCCTCAAGCCATTGGCGTGTAGGTTCGGCATTTTTGCGGGTTTGAATTTCGCAGATATCACCGCTTTTTAATTCATAAGTCATCTTTACCATTTTGCCGTTTACCAAAGCACCGCTGTAATGTTCGCCGATTTCGGAGTGCACCAAGTAAGCGAAATCTAAAGGTGTTGCATGCTCGGGTAAGACTTTAACTTCGCCTTGCGGAGTGAACACAAAAACTTGTTTTAAGTTAATATCTGTTTGGAAACTTTCAATAAATTCTCTTGGAGCGGTAAGGTCACGTTGCCACTCAATCCATTGGCGAATCCAATTTAATTTTTCATCTAAATTCGGGTCTTCTTTTGATCCGAGTTTATAACGCCAATGTGCCGCGATACCATACTCGCAAGTGCGGTGCATTTCTTCGGTTCTGATTTGCACCTCAATAAGTGAACCCTCATATATAATGGTAGTATGTATACTTTGATACATATTCATTTTAGGCATTGCGATATAGTCGGTAAAAGTGCCGGCAAGCGGTTTAAAGTTTGCATGCAAAGCACCTAACGCACGATAACAATCAAGTTTTGTTTCGGTAATAATTCTGACACCTAATAAATCTTGTATCGAAGAAAACGGAATATCGTGGCTTTGCATTTTGCGGTAAATAGAATAATAATTTTTTACACGGGCAAGCAAGCGGTGCGGTATTTGCTCTTTATTTAAAACACCGTCTAAAGCAGTTTTAAAAGAATCAAGTTTTTTATTTAAATTTTCAGAACGCGCCGCAACACCTTTTACAAGTTCATCATATTCAAGAGGATGCAAATATTTGAAAGACAAATCTTCAAGTTCGTTTTTTAAACTGAACATTCCAAGGCGTTGCGCCAAAGGTGCGTATAAAGAAATTGTTTCCTGTGCTTTTTCAATTTGCCTTTGTTTAGGAAGGGCGTCTAAAGTTTTCATATTATGTGTTCTGTCTGCAAGTTTGATTAAAATAATTCTTATATCATGTGAAACGGAAATTAACATCTTGCGCCAATTTTCAACGGTTTCTTCATCGGTTGAAGTGCTTTCAAGTTTATCAATTTTCGTTAACCCTTCCACCATTAAAGCAACTGTTTTATTAAAATTTGTTTCAATATCTTTTACGGTTGTTGGGGTATCTTCAACAGTATCATGCAAAAGAGCGGCGGCGATAGTGTCTGCATCAAGTTTATGTTCAAGCAAAATTTTTGCAACTTCGCAACAATGAATAAAAAACGGTTCACCCGTCAAACGTTTTTGTTCTTTGTGGGCGTTTTGTGCGAAGTTAAAGGCCTTTTCAATAATAGCGGTATCTTGCGTGCTATATTGTTTAAAGCCGTCAATAATTTGCTTTAATTGGTCTTGCATAAATCCTCTAAAATCACTTGCGCAGATTGTTTTGCAACAGGCGGCGCACCAAGTTTGTTGCGTAACTCAAGCATGGTTTTGCGCATATTTAAATATTTATTTTCATCACCTAAAATGCCTAAAATTTCTTTTGAAATTGCTTCCGGGTTAACATCTTGTTGTATGAATTCACGCACAACTTCTTTATTGCTTAAAATGTTCACTAAAGATATAAATCTTACTTTAATTATCATCCTAACTATTGCATAGGTTATAAAAGATGTTTTATAAACAACGCTCATCGGCAAACCTAGCAAAGCATTTTCCAAAGTAGCAGTACCGGAACATGTTAAAACAAAGTCCATAGTACGCCTAATTTTAAAATCTTTTTCACGCACAATTTGCATTTCTTCTTTGCTTGCACCGGTTAACTGATAAAGTTTTTCATCGGTAACTTCCGGCACGGCAAACATAAAACATTTTGCGTTTTTGTAAACTTTTTTAACTTCTCTAAAAACATCAAAAAATATTTTACTGTGCTTTTCAATTTCCGCAGGACGGCTGCCAACCATAAGGCCGAAATTCCAACCAGCATCTTTGCCTTTTTTATAGGATACTTCAAGCGGTTCGGGCACAGTATCTAAAAGCGGATTGCCGAAAAATACAGGGTTGCCACCATACTCTTTATAAATATCTGCTTCAAACGGGAAAATGACAAATTGCTTTCTTGTAAGACGTACAATTTCTTTTGCTCTGTAACGCCTTGAGGCCCAAACCTGCGGGCAAACATAATAATAAGCCGGAATATTTTCCGCCTTTGCAAGTTTTAAAATTTGATGGTTAAAACCGTAAAAATCAACTGTAATAACGGCAGACGGTTTTGTTTCTTTTAAATAATTTTTGACAAGTTTATAGAGGTTTAACCAAGTGGGAAATTTTTTGATCACGGCGTCAAAACCGGCTGCACCTTTAGTAATAAGGTCATACAAATAATTATCACTAAGTGCTTTCATACGAAGGCCACCGATAGTATCAATTTTAATTTCCGGCGCCAAAGTTTTTATCGCGGATATTAAATTAGCCGCGTGGACATCACCGGAAATATCGCCGGCTACGATTAAAATTCTTTTCTCACTTGCCATATATAAATTATAGCATTAAATGGTATAATTTAGGTATGAAGGAAAGAACTTTAATTTTAATTAAACCCGATGCCATAAGCAAACGCTTAACAGGCATTATCCTTGACCGTATCGAGCATTTAGGCCTTGATATGAAAGCAGCTAAAGTCGTTATTATGACAGAAGAACTTGCCCGCAAACATTATCCGCACCTTGAAGGTAAACCGTTTTTGCAAGATGTAATCAATTTTATGCGCGGTGATTACAATGGTATTAAAGACCACCGCATTTATGCCTTTGTTTATGAAGGCGAAGATGCAATTTCCAAAATCCGCACTTTGCTTGGGCCGACAAAACCGGAAAATGCCGCACCCGATACAATCCGCGGTGCATTTGGTTATACTAAAGGGGACACAATGTTTAACTGTGTGCATGCCTCCGGCAGCCCGGAAGATGCTAAACGCGAAATTGCGCTTTGGTTTAAACCTGAGGAGATTATTGCCTAATGCGTAAATTATTTTTACTCTCTATATTTTGCTTATGTTTTGCAAGCGTTTGGGCGCAAAGTAATGTCACTTTAAGCACAAGTGACGGCTGGGCTATTGCAGGAACCTTTTACCAAGGGACAAGCCAAAATTGCGTTATTTTGTTACACGATTTGGAAAAGAGCCGTTCCGAATTTGCTACCTTGACCGAAAAATTGAGAAATGAAAATTTTAGTTACCTTTCCATAGATTTAAGGGGGCACGGTTACAGCACAAATAAAGGCAAGTATGAAGATTTTGAAAAAACCGGCCAAAAGAATGAATTTAATAAAATGTCGGAAGATGTTTACAGCGCAATAAAATATCTAATCAGCAAAGGTTTTGCAGAAAGGGATATTTATATTTTGGGCGTTGGCCTTGGTGCAAATGTCGCCGGGAAAAGTTTAACAAAATACCCGGATATCGCCGGGGTTGCAATGATTACCCCCTCTTTAAAACAACGCGACGTAGTAACTTTAAGCGGTATAAAAAATTATAAAGGGCCGGTGTTTATCGGCGTTTCAAGTGAAGACAGAAAACAATTTATGGAAGCAAGTTTTATAAGAAATGCTGCCTTTTTACATTCAGGGCAAGGCAAAGTAACTTTCATTACCGCTTACAATTTAAAAGGTACGGCAATGCTAAACAAATATATGATACCTACGCTAATGCAATGGTTTAGAACACCTGCTTTGCCGGAAGTAAAATCCGATATCGTAAAAATATCTTCACCGGAAGAACAAGGTGTGGAGGAAGATTATGGCACTTCCTTTTACGGAGACTGAGGCCTTAAATAAAAATTCACAAAACTTTGATAAACTGCCCTTAAACAAAATGGCTGAAGTAATGTGCGCGGAAAATTTTGTTGCCGCAACCGCAGTAAAAAAAGCACAAAAGGAAATTATTAAAGCCGTAAATCTTGTGGAAAAAACTTATTTGGCAGGCGGTAAAATTATTTTTATAGGTGCCGGAACCCCTGGCCGTTTAGGTGTTTTAGAAGCAGCCGAATGCCCACCGACTTTTAATGTTCCAAAAAATTTATTTACTGCACTAATAGCAGGCGGAAGTAAAGCCGTTTTTGAATCTATCGAAGGTGCGGAAGATAATACCGCGCAGGGTGTAAAAGATTTTTTAAAAATTGCCGGTAAAAAAGATTTGTTAATTGGTATTGCTTCAAGCGGAACTACCCCTTATGTTTTGGGTGCTTTAAAAGCAGCAAAAAAACAAGGCAACGAAACTGTGCTTATAACCTCAAATAAAAGTGCAAAAAAAGTAGGTGCCACAGTAACAATTTATTTAAACACAGGTGCTGAAGTTATAAGCGGTTCAACCCGTTTAAAAGCAGGCACGGCACAAAAACTCGTGCTTAATATGCTTACTACTATGGCTATGGCGCGCGTAGGCAAAATATACAAAAATTATATGGTTGATTTGCAGGCTAAAAATGAAAAACTAAAGAACCGCGCAACGCGTTTAATAGCACTTACAGCAAACATAAATTTGGAAAATGCAAAAAAATATGCCGTAAAAACAAATTTTAATGTTAAGGAAGCAGTTGTTATGGCGAAACTTAATATTAGCCAAAAACAAGCAAAAGAAATTCTAAAAAAACACAAAGGTTTTTTAAGGAGTGCTTTAAATGAATAAACTTGCTTTAGGTTTAATGAGCGGCACTTCTGCCGACGGTTTAACTTTGGCACTATTAGATGTTAAAGCAAAAAAACTTGTGTGTTTTAAAAATTATTCTTACCCCAAAAATCTGCAAAAAGAAATTTTACAAGCGCCGGAATTTAATACCAAACAACTTGCAGAACTTAATTTTAAACTCGGCAAAATATATTTAACGCTTACACAAAAATTTTTAAAAGAATTTAAGATAAACAAAAACAATATTTCCGTTATAGGTTTGCACGGGCAAACAGTTTACCATAATGCAAAAACACCTTGCACTTTGCAAATCGGGGAAGCCGCATTTTTAGCCAAAGGTTTAGGCATTACGGTCGCCAACAATTTTAGGCCGTCTGCTATTGCTTTAGGCGGGCAAGGCGCACCGCTAGTGCCAATTTTTGAAGATTATTTTTTTGTAGGTAAAACACCAAAAATACTTTTAAATATCGGCGGGATTTCAAATGCCTCTTATGTGCAAAAAGGTAAAACCTTCGGTTTTGATTGTGGACCCGGGAATGTTTTAAGCGATTATGCAATTTGCAAGTTAAGCAAAGGTAAAAAAAGTTTTGATGAGAACGGAAAAATTGCTACAAATACAAAACCCAATGTAAAATTAGCACAAAAAATTGCCAAAAATTTTGAGTATAAAAAAATAATTTCTTTAGACAGGCAAGATTTTACTGAACCATTTTTTAAAAAATATTTCCCCCACTTAAATTTAAAAGATATTTCAACTTTAAATTATTTAACCGCTTTAATAATTACGCAAAACATTAAAAAGTTTATTCTAAAAAAATATACAGTCAAAAATTTATATGTTTCAGGCGGCGGAGCATATAATAAAACTTTAATAAAAAACTTAGAAACTTTACTGCCGCAAATCAATGTTAAAATTTTAGATACTTTAAACCCTATGGCAAAAGAGGCCGCTTGTTTTGCTTACCTTGCGCATTTAACTTTAAACAAAATACCTGTAAATAAAAACTTGATTGGCACAAAGAAAAATACTATTATAGGGGTGTTGAGTTTATAATGAAAACAAACCGTTTAATATTCCCCGGCTTTTGGTTCGGGAAAAGTTCAGTAGACGAAGCCAAAGAACTTGCAACTTTAGGCGTTGGCGGTTTTTGTTTTTACGGAGGTACCCCGCAAGAATTAAAAAGTTTAATTGATACTTTACAAAGTCTTGCACCGCACCAACTATTGATGGCGGCAGATTATGAAGCCGGCCTCGGCCGTTGGCATAAAGGCTTACCGCTACTACCCACAAATTATACTTTGGGCCTTGCCGGGCGTGAGGATTTAGCCTTAAAAAAAGGGTTTTTAACCGCAATACAAGCACGCGAACTTGGCATAAACTGGGTTTTTGCACCTGTAGTTGATTTAGCAGATACGCCAAATAACCCCATTGTAAATACGCGCGCATTTTCAGCAAATCCAAAAACAGTTTCACGTTTAGCAAGGTCCTTTTCAATAGGTTTATCAGACGGTGGTTGTTTAAACAGTTTTAAACATTTCCCGGGGCACGGCAGCACTAAAAAAGATTCACATTTGACTCTACCCGAAGTTACAAAAGATTTACAACAATTAAAAGAAGAAGATCTTTTACCTTATCGTGAACTTATAACAAGGGCGGATAGTATTATGGTTTCCCACTTACTTGTTAAGTGTTTGGATAATAAAATGCCGGCAAGTTTTTCTAAAAAGATTATGTTAGATTTGCTTCGTAAAACCATGTACTATAAAGGCTTAATTGTAACTGATGCCCTTACAATGAAAGCCACAAATGGTTTAAACCCTATAGATGCTTTTAAAGCAGGAGCAGATGTCTTGCTTTGCCCTGAAGATCCTTTTAAAACAATCAAAGATTTGGCGGACGCCGTTAAAAAAGATACCGGTTTAAAAGATAGAGTATTTTACTCTATTTCTACACAAGAGATGATGCTCGCCCGTTTAAACAGTACTCATCCTTTACCTTGCAGGAATATAGAGGCATCCTGCAAACAATTAAATAAGGAAACTGCTTACACTGTTTTACAAAAATTAAATTCAAAAGTAACTTTAAATAAAAAACATAACATAACTTACTTGATTTTAGATGAACAAGCCCCAAAAGATTTACCGCCGTTTTTGAAGACATTAAAAGAAAACGGTTTTAAATTAACACCTTATAAGGAGGGTAAACCTATTAACTTTTTACTCACCTTAAATTTTGAAGATTATACCGCTTTTAAAGGAACAGTTAATTTGAACGAAAAGCAAAAAGAAATCTTACAAAAAGCAATTGATAAAGCAAAAAATTCATTGTTAATTAGTTTCGGAAGCCCATATATAAATGAAGGTATTACCGGTTTGAATACTTTTCTACCGCTTGCCAGTAAAGGGGACGATTTCCAAATAGCAATCGCACAAAATTTGTGTGGATTTTTAAATTTCTAACTTATCTCTTTTGAAAAATAAAACCCCCGTGGGAAACACGGGGGTTATTATTTAAGAAAACAAAAATTATTTGGTTTCTTCTTTTGTTTCTTGCGGTTTCAAGGTGGGGAATAAAATTATTTCCCTAATAGAATCTTGTGCAGTTAACATCATGCAAATTCTATCAATACCTATACCCATACCACCTGTCGGTGGCATGCCCGATTCCATTGCAATAATGTAGTCCATATCCACGATATCGGCATCTTCGTTTTTGGAATCTTTTGCTTTTTCCGCTGCTTGGTCTTTAAGGCGTTGATATTGGTCAGCCGGGTCATTAATTTCTGAATAAGCATTTGCAATTTCCTGACCGCCTGCAACAAAGGCCTCAAAGCGCTCAACAATGGCAGGATCACCCGGTTTATTTTTGGAAAAGGGGCTGACTGCCGTCGGGTAATCCATAATAAAAACAGGGTCTGAATATTTTGAAACAATCTTTTCATCAAACACTGCATCAAAGATTTTGTTTGCGGCTTCGCTTTCGTCAAACTTAACACCAGCTTTTTTGGCAAGTGCAACAAGTTCCGGTTTTTTGAAATGGCGGCCGTCCAAAATATTGTGAATATCTTCGCCGAAAGTTTCTTTCCACACTTCAGGCAAATAAATGCGTTTAAAAGGCGGCACTAAATTAACTTCGTGCCCACGGTAATTAACTTTTGTAACACCGATTGCTTTTGCTGCATTGCCGATAAGTTCATCAAACAAATCTGCCATTGTATTAACATTACCGTATGCTTGGTAAAGTTCCATCATGGTAAATTCGGGGTTATGTGTTGTGTCAATACCTTCGTTACGGAACATTTTGCCGATTTCGTAAATCTTATCAAGCCCGCCGATAACAAGGCGTTTGTGGTAAAGTTCCAAAGCAATACGCATGTACAAAGGAATCTTTAAAGCATTGTGATAAGTTTGGAAAGGTTTTGCAATTGCACCGCCGGCACTTGCGGTCAAAGTGGGTGTTTCAACTTCCAAATAACCTTTACCATCCAAAGTTTTGCGAATTGAAGAAATAATTTTTGCTCTTTTAACAAAAATTTCTTTAACATCTTCGTTTGAAATTAAATCAAGGTGGCGGTTCCTAAAACGGATTTCCGTATCTTGTAAACCATGAAATTTTTCCGGCATTGGGCGGACTGCTTTTGAAATTAAATCAACGCTTGTTGCTTTAATTGTTTTTTCGCCAGTTTTAGTTACAAACATATGCCCTTTAACTAAAACGAAATCGCCTACGGCAATATGTTTTTTAAAGAAAGCATATGGTTCTTCACCGAGTGAATCTTTTTGCACATAGATTTGCATTTTTGCGGTAACATCTTTAATATGTGCAAATGCTGCTTTACCCATAGAGCGGAGTTGTACCAAACGGCCGGCAACTGCAACTTCGGTATTTTCCGGCAATTCTTTTGCTTCGGCGCAAGTTTGTTTTGGGTCAACATGTGCAGGATAAGGGTTAAAACCACTTTCTTTTAAAGCGGAAATTTCTTCCCTTTTATGTTTTATAATTTCATCAATCGGGGAAAGTTTTTGATTATTTTCCATATTATTTATGCTCCAAAAGTAAGGTCAAAGTTGTCATTTCCGTTACAACTGCAGGACCAAAATATTGAATAGGACCGGGGAAAGTGTAGCGATCATTTTTAGCCCAATCTTCACGGTTCTTTTGCAAGAATTTAAACGGTTTGCCGTTAAGTTCAACAAGTGCTTTGCGGATAACGGGTTTATCTTTACCTTTACGTTTTTCGACGTTCATCATCATTGTTAAAGGAATACCGCCGCAAGCCCAAGCGTCTGCTTTTTTGGTTAAATTTCTAACGGATGATAAATACCCGCTGCAATCATTAAGTGCTAAAACTGCGGCATTATAACCTAAAGCATAAGTGTAAGTTGCGTCAAATGTTGACGGGATGCCGCAACGCCCTTCATAACCGAAGAAGTGTGTAATAGTTGAAAATTTACCGTTATATTTACCTGCTTTTTTGAGTTCTTTTAATTTTGTTTTAAGCATTTCAATTAAAAGTTTTTCCGTCTCAATTAAAGAAACTTGCACATTACCGTGCGGATCGCGGTCAAGCATAAGTTGGTTTGCAATACCTTCGGGTAAAGATTCCATTAAAGTTGCTAAATTTTTAGGAAGTTTTGAAATAACAAATGCTTTCTTTTCTTTAATTGTGTTAAGTTTGGAAAGTGCGGCTTCATTATCTGCAAGTAAATCATTTAAAGCGGAAATTAAGGCCTTCATTTCCGGTATAAATTCAATTAAACCTTCCGGAACTAAAACAACACCGAAATTCTTACCTGCTTTTGAGCGGTCAACAATAACTTTGGCAATATCATTTACGATTTGCCCTAAAGTTTTCTTTTTGGCTAAAACTTCTTCGCCGACTAAAGTAATGTTTGGATGTGTTTTTAAAGCAACTTCCAAAGTAATATGGGAAGCGCTGCGTCCCATTAAACGCACAAAGTGCCAATATTTGCGGGCGGAGTTTACGTCGCGGCAAATGTTGCCAACAAGTTCCGCATAAATTTTTGTTGCGGTATCAAAACCGAAAGAAGTTTCAATTTGCGCATTTTTTAAATCGCCGTCAATTGTTTTGGGTACACCGATAACATTAACTTTAACACCGCTTTGTTTAAAATATTCGGCAAGCATTGCAGCATTGGTGTTTGAATCATCACCGCCGATAATTACAAGGGCATTAAATTTATTTTTCAAAATATTTTCTTTTGCGGTCTTAAGTTGTTCAGGTGTTTCAATTTTTGTACGGCCTGATTGAATTAAATCAAAACCACCGGTGTTTCTGTAATCAGCCATAAGTTTGGGGGTAATTTCAATAAGTTTATTTTCAAGGATACCGCTTGGGCCACCCAAAAAACCATATAATTTATTTTTTGCATTTGCTTTTTTAAGACCGTCTAAAATACCGGCAATAACATTGTGGCCGCCTGGTGCTTGGCCGCCCGATAAAACAACTGCCATTTTGATAACTTTTTTGCCGGCTTCAGCATTTTTGCCTTTAGTGAAAGTAATTTCAGGCATACCGTAAGTGTTAGGGAACATTGCTTTGATTTTTGCTTGGTCTGCCACGCTTTTTGTGGGTTTACCGATTTTGGTTTTTATTGCTGCTGCACCGTTTTTAAGGACAGCCGGCAAGGTTGGTTTAAATTTGATTCTTTCCGCTTGAAGGGGTGAATGGTTCATAATAATTCTCCTATACTGACGTATACTTATATTATATAAAATTAGAGGAAAGTGTGCTAAACACAAAAGCCCCGTGCTAATAAACACAGGGGCTTTTTAAGTAAAAACTAAAAAATAAATTATTTCTTTTTACCGCTCGGGACCGGTGTATTGGTACCGAGGTAAATTTCTTTTAATTTATCTTCAATTTGCTTAGCAACTTCTGGGTTGTCTTTTAAGTATTGGCGGGCGTTTTCTGCGCCTTGGCCTAACTTCTCACCGTTATAAATAAACCAAGTACCGCTCTTTTCAACAACTTTACTGTCAACACCCATGGTGATTAAGCAGGATTCGCGGGAAATACCTTCGCCGTGAAGCATAGTAAATTCCGCTTGTCTGTACGGTGGCGCGACCTTATTTTTAACAACTTTTGCGCGCACGCGTGTACCGATAACTTGTTCTCCTTGTTTAATATTTTCAATTTTTCTTACATCAATTCTGACTGAAGAATAAAACTTTAAAGCAAGACCGCCGGGGGTAGTTTCGGGGTTACCGAACATAATACCGATTTTTTGGCGTAACTGGTTAATAAAAATAATGCTTGTTTTTGTTTTGTTAAGCAAGCTTGTTAATTTGCGAAGTGCTTGGGACATTAAACGCGCTTGCAAACCGACATGTGCATCACCCATTTCACCTTCAATTTCCGCTTGAGGAACAAGGGCGGCAACGGAGTCAACAATAATCAAATCAACTGCGCCGGAAGAAACTAATTTTTCAGCAATTTCTAATGCTTGTTCTCCACTATCGGGTTGGGAAATTAAAAGTTCATCAGTGTTAACACCGATTTTGCTGGCATAAACAGGGTCCAAAGCATGCTCTGCATCAATAAAGGCAACGATGCCACCGTTCTTTTGTGCTTGCGCTGCAATATGCAAACTTAAAGTTGTTTTACCGCCGGCTTCAGGCCCGTAAATTTCAATAACACGACCGCGCGGAATACCGCCGATACCGAGTGCCAAATCTAATGAAAGTGCACCTGTAGGAATACATTCAACTTTTTTAACAACATTATCGCCAAGTTTTGAAATGGCGGTTTTACCGAAGGACTTTTCAATCTGGCTGATTGCAAGTTCTAATGCTTTTGCTTTATCTAAAGCGGCCTGTTTTTCTTTTTCTGCCATATAATCTCCTATTTCTTTACTTTAATCTTGCTAAAGTACAAATTATTTTAGCCTTTGTCCAACCAAAATTTAACTTAGTAATTCTATTGTACAAAATTTCAAAATTATTATTCTTCAAAAATATTTCCAAGCTATTGGGTGAGAAAAAATTTATATGCTCATGCATCGGTTTAAAACCTTTTGTTTTCAACATTTTTAAAGCCTGTTTTATAATATCTTTCCAGGAAAAATACTTATTAAATAAAAACTGTAGAGAGTCTAATTTTGAACTAAAAAGAGGATTATCAAATGGTACTTCAATATATAAATAACCTTTTCTTTTCATCACTTCCATAATATTCTCTAATATCTGTGCTGGATTTACGACATGTTCCAAAACATGACAACATAATATTACATCAAAATAATTTTGTTTACCAGATAGATCTTTTAAATTATACACACCCGGTATCGCTTTAACCCCAGAGATTTCATATACATAACGCTTTTTGTTTTTAAATACCGGAGGAATATGCTGCCCTTTGTCCCCTCCATAGTCAAGGACTGTAGTAACTTTACTGACATCAATATACTTGGTAAAAATTTCTTCCAAATTTTTTTCCTTGCTTCAATTTCTACCGGGCCACTTCCTACAATTGCATTTATCTCCGGAGTATACCAAGATTCAAATTGTTGGCGTTCCCGTTGATAAGTACTATCTCGATAATTATTATATAGACGTTTTATTTCTTCATCATTAGGCCGCAAATTATAGTAGGTAAAATTGCAATTTTTACAATATATAGCATCGGTTTGAACCTCTTTGCCTTCAAACATCCTTCCTTTTAAGAAATCTGATACACCAGATTTCAGGTTTTCTACATTTTCAGAATTACAAATTATGCATTTTGACATATCTAGGAAGCAATAACTCCTATTTCTTATGGGGCTTTTGGGCCTTAAAGGTTAATTTATCTTTTTTATCATCAAAGTCTACTGAAATTGTTGTTCCTGCCGGATATTGACCGACCAAAATAAACTCGGCCAAAGGGTCCTCAAGTTCGCGCTGTAAAGTGCGAAGAAGTGGGCGTGCGCCGTATTTCGGTTCATATCCGTTCTTTGCTAAAAATGCTTTTGCTTCTTTAGTATACTTTATTTTTAAATCTTGCGCTACAAGTTTTTTGGAAATGTTTTCAAGGTTCAAATCTAAAATACTTAAAACATTTTCTTCTGTTAAGGAATGGAAAACAATAATTTCATCAAGCCTGTTAATAAATTCCGGGTTGAATGTTTTGCGCACTTGTTCCATAACATTTGTTTTCATATCGGTATATTCCGCTTGCTCATTTTGTTCTGCGGAAAACCCAAGATGACTGCCTTTATTTGTTATTTCCCTAGCACCGATATTTGAGGTCATAATAATAATTGTGTTTTTAAAGTTTACTTTATGGCCTAAATTATCTGTAAGTTGCCCTTCATCTAAAACTTGAAGCAAAATGTTATAAATATCAGGGTGTGCTTTTTCAAATTCATCCAAAACAACAACGCTGTAAGGGCGGCGGCGAACTGCCTCCGTTAACTGACCGCCTTCTTCATAACCCACATAACCCGGGGGTGCACCGATTAAACGGGAAACAGTAAATTTCTCCATATACTCAGACATATCAAGGCGTATCATTGCCTCTTCATCCCCGAATAAAAATGTTGCAAGTGTTTTTGCAAGTTCGGTTTTACCGACACCCGTGGGTCCTAAAAACAAGAAACCGCCGATTGGTCTGTTCGGGTTTGATAAACCTGTTCTTGAACGGCGCAAGGCTTTGGCAATAACTTTTACCGCTTCTTCTTGCCCGATAATGCGTTTATGCAAATACTCTTCGGCTTTCAAAATCTTTTCCGTTTCGCTTTGTGTTAAACGGGTTACAGGGATGCCTGTCCATTTTGATGCAACGAGTGCAATATCTTCTTCTGTAACTTTGATATTTTTCTTGCCTTGTTTGTTTTGCCAGGCGGTTTTTAGATCGTTTAGCTCTTCTTTTAACTTGTGCTCTTTTTCTTTCAAAGAAGAGGCTTCTGAATATTTTTCTTTCTTTAGCAATTCTTCTTTTTGAGCGATTAAAGTTCTTAATTCTTGCTCCTTTTCCTTAATTTCAGGTGGAAGAAGTGAATTCTTCAATCGTGCGCGGGAACCGGCCTCATCAAGCAAGTCAATAGCTTTATCCGGCATAGCACGGTCTGTAATATAACGGTCCGCGATACGTGCGGCGGCTTCAATAGCCTCATCTGTAAATTGCACTTTATGATGCTCTTCATAATTTTTGCGAATACCTTTTAAAATTTCTATAGTTTGCGCAATTGTACTTTGCTCGGTAGCAATTGGTTGAAAACGGCGTTCCAAAGCCGGGTCCGTTTCAACATATTTTCTGTATTCATCAAAAGTTGTTGCACCGATACATTGAATTTCCCCACGTGCTAAAGCAGGCTTTAACATATTTGATGCATCCGTTGAACCTTCAGCAGCACCTGCACCGACAATTAAATGGAACTCATCAATAAACAAAATGATATCTCTTGATTGTTCAAGTTCTTTGATAATATCTTTGACTCTTTGCTCAAATTCACCGCGATATTTTGTACCGGCAACTAAAGAACCGATATCCAAACTTACAAGGCGTTTATTATGCAAAACATCAGCAATATCACCGCTTGCCATTTTTTGTGCAAGGCCTTCAACAATAGCGGTTTTACCTACACCGGCCTCGCCGATTAAAATTGGGTTATTTTTTGTGCGGCGCGCAAGTATTTGGGTTATTCTTTCAATCTCATCTTCACGCCCAATAACAGGGTCAAGTTTACCTTCTTTAGCAAGCAAAGTTAAATCCCTTGAATGTTCATCCAAAACAGGGGTTTTTGACTTCGGTTTTGCAGCAACTTCCGTCATAACAACTACACCTTGTTGCGGGAACACACCACCACCAAGTGCTTGTTCTTCTTGTATTCTTTTTGTTATTTGGCGGAGGGTTAAAGTTCTTATAAGATCTTGCGGGATTTGCAAATTTTCTAAAATTTTTGCGGCAAGCCCTTCAAGTTCCAAAGTAAGGGAAAGTAGTAAATGTTCCGTCTCAACCGTTTGGCTTGCGGTTTGTAAAGCCTCTTCAAAAGAACGCTCTAAAATATTTTTAGCACGCGGAGTAAAAGGAATAGGACCAGACGTTAAAAGGTTATCCCCAAGGCCGACAAGTTTTTCAATTTCCCTTTTAATTTTAGCAGGGGTAACATTTGCTTCTTTTAAAATTTGGGCGCACATTTCCCCTTTACAAGATGCCATTGCCAAAAGTAAATGTTCCGTTCCAACATAATCGTGGTGGAAATTTCTTGCTTCCTCTTGTGCTTCTAAAACTACTTTTTGCGAACCAGCGCTGAATCTTAATGCCATAAACTAACCTCTTAGAAATTATACTACTTTTTGCCCTCACGTTTTGCTTTTATAAATTCGTAAACGGCCGGCAAAACAGAAATAATAATGATTGCAACTATTATATAATGGAAATGCCTTTTAACAACTTCGGTAGAACCAAAATAATAACCGCCTAAACAAAATGTGCAAACCCACAAAACTGCACCGGTAACATTATATAAAGCAAAATGGAAATAAGACATTTTACCGATACCTGCCACAAAAGGGGCAAAGGTGCGAATTATTGGAATAAACCTTGCTAAAATAATTGTTTTTCCGCCGTACTTTTCATAAAATTCGTGTGCAGCAAGTAAATGTTTTTTGTTTAAAAGTTTACCTGTATCTTGCGTAAAAACTTTTGGACCTATAAATTTACCGATACTGTAATTTACCGCATCACCCAAAACTGCGGCGATAATTAAGAGGATTAAAATAAAGGGTAAATATATTACACTGCCTTCAACACTTGCTAAAGCACCGACGGCAAAAATTAAACTATCCCCCGGCAAAAACGGTGTAACGACAAGGCCTGTTTCACAAAAAATAACTGTAAATAAAACGATATAAAGCCAAGGGCCGAGCGCGGCTGCCAAGGCATTTAAATGCACATCAAGATGCAAAAAAATATCGATTATTTGCGTTATAAATTCCACTGTTTAACCTCTATTTTTTTACCTCTTCAATGCGTGGGAAAAGCGGTGCATATTTTTGTATTTCGCCTGCGGCTAAACGCTTGCCGACTTCTGCAGAAGTGTTTGGCATAAACGGTGCAATCCAAGCACCCACATAACGTAAAGCAAAAATAAGTTCAAGCAAAATGTTTTTTGCTTTTTCCAAATCTGTTTTTGCAAGCGCCCAGGGTTTTGTTTCATCAATATAGCGGTTCATTTTGCCGATTAAACCCCAAGTTAAATCAAGTGCTTTATCAAAGGCAAGTTCTTCCATTTGTTTGTCGTATTCGACATTAATTTTCTGTGCTTCTTTAAGCAAAGCACTTTCACCCTCAAAACTTTGCGGAATTGTACCGATATTTTTTGCCGCCATATTTAAAACGCGGGAAAGCAAATTGCCAAGATCGTTTGCCAAATCTGAATTAAAACGTTTTTTAAATTGTTCAACGCTAAAATCACCGTCACCCCCGAAAGGAACTTCGCGGAAGATAAAATAACGCAAAGGCTCAACACCGTATTTTGCGGTAATATCGCGCGGATCAATAAAGTTGCCAAGAGATTTTGACATCTTTTCCCCCTCGACAGTCCACCAACCGTGCGCAAAAACTTTTTTGGGTAAAGGCAAACCGAGCGCCATCAAAACTGCGGGCCAAATAACTGCGTGGAAACGGAAAATTTCTTTACCGATTAAGTGAATATCAGCCGGCCAATAATTATCCATATCATGCGGATAATTTTCATAACCTTTTATACCAAATTTTTTACCGTAACCGATTGCGGAAATATAGTTTATTAAAGCATCAAACCAAACATAAATTGTGTGGTTTGGTGCACTAGAAACGGTTACACCCCATTTAACTTTTGTGCGGGAAACCGATAAATCTTTAAGCCCGCCTTTGACGAAATTTACAATTTCCGCCGCCCTAAATTTCGGGCTTAAAAAGTTTGGATTATCTTGATAAAATTTAAGCAATTTATCTTGATAAGCAGATAATTTAAAAAAGTAAGTTTCTTCTGAAATTACTTGCGGTTCTTTTTTATGTATCGGGCATTTACCGTCAACAAGTTCGCTTTCATCAAGATATGCTTCACAAGACATACAATATTTACCCGTGTAAGAACCTTTGTAAATATCACCGCTTTTTAAAAGTTTTTCAAAAATTGCCTGAACAACAACTTCATGGCGCGGTTCTGTGGTGCGGATGATATCATCGTATTTAATATCCAAATCTGTCCACATTTCTTTAAATTTTGCAAACATATTATCTGTCCATTGTTGCGGTGTAACACCTGCATTGGTGGCGGACTTTTCAATATTTGCGCCGTGCTCATCAGTTCCGGTTAAAAAGTAAGATTCCTGCCCTTTTTGTTTTTTGTAGCGGTTAATAATATCGGCGGCCAAAGTTGTATAAGCGTGGCCGATATGAGGAACTGAATTTAAATAATAAATCGGGGTTGTAACATAAAACTTTTTCATAAAATCTCCTGTATATTTATTTGTGAATTTTCTGCTTTAACCAACGCTGTTTCCGCCACCATTTGCGGGGCAACATTTTGCTTAAGCGCTTTTTTATAAAAAACAAAATCTTGTACAAGTTTAGCTAATTTATTTTTACTTTTTTCATCTGCTGCTTTGAGCCAATTTTGATGAATTTTTTGTGCAAGCATATCCAAAATTATATTTACTTTAGGGCGTGCTTGTGCTAAAGTTCTCGGTAAATTTAGAGCAACTTGCGTTGCAAAACTTGCGTCGCGTGAAAGCGGTGCAAAATCTTCAAGCAAACCAGCAATTAGAAAGGCATTTTCAGTTGAGCCTTCGGCGAATTGCGCGGCCTTACACGCCAAATCACTTTCAATAAAATTATCTTGTAAAATTTCTGTAATAATTTGTGTGCTTAAAGGTGCAAAAGATATACTTTGGCAACGTGATTTAATTGTGGAAAGCATAGTTTCACGCTTTGAAGAAATTAAAATCCACACCGTATTTTGCGGCGGCTCCTCAATAAATTTAAGCAAAGCATTTGCCGCAGCAGGCACCAAACGCTCTGCTTTATCAATTATAAAAACTTTCCATTTTGCTACAACCGCTTTTTGTTGGGACGCAGTTGTTAAAGAACGCACAGTTTCAATTTTAATATTTTGCTGGTCATCAACTTCTTCTTTTAAAAGTGCGGCTTGGTATTTATAATCTGCAAAAATTATATCGGGGTGCGTTTGCATTTCAATTTGTTTGCAACTTTGGCACATATCGCAAGGTTCACAATTACCATCTAAATTTTGGCAATTTAAAGCTTGGGCAAAAGCAAGGGCGGCAGTTGCCTTACCGACACCGGCAGGACCGTAAAAAATCATAGCAGGCGGAACTTTACCCGTCTTAATAAACTTTTTTAAATTATTTATAGCAAAATCTTGCCCTTTTATTTGCGTGAAACTCATATAATGTTATGTTTTTTTATTTCCTTTAAAACGGCTTCTTGTACATTTTTGATATTATTATCTGCGTCGATTATAACTGTATTTTCTTGCTTGGCGGCAATTTCTTTGTAACCTTGGCGCATTTTATGGCGAAAGGCTTCATCTTCCCGCTCTAGACGGTCGGAAAATAAATACTCACCACGCTCTTTAAAATGTTTATCCGACATTAAAAAAACTAAAGTTAAATCAGGCGTTAAACCAAGGGTTGCGATATTGTTTAGACGGTTAATTGTTTCCATATCAATACCGCGGCCATACCCTTGATAAGCGCAAGTAGACATTGTATAACGTTCGCAAATAACAATTTTGCCTTCTTTTAAAGCAGGTAAAACTTTTTGCTCGGTATGCTGTGCGCGGGATGCTTCATATAAGAGAAGTTCCGTCATCGGCGTAACAACATTATCAGGGTTAAGTAAAATTTCGCGGATATCTTCCGCTACTTTATTGCCGCCGGGTTCGCGTGTAAGTACAACTTCTTTCCCAAGTTCAATAAAATATTTTTCAAGCATATTTGCCTGAGTACTTTTACCGCAACGGTCCGGCCCTTCAAAAACTATAAATTTACCTGTATAAGAAGGTTTTGTGTATGCCATAGGAACTCCTTATGATATATATAAATTTTAGCAATTTTTAACCTTGTTTGCTTAAGAATTATCTTTATAAAAAAGTAAAACCCCCGGGTTGAAAAACTCGGGGGTTTAAAACAATTTCTTGTTTAGTTTATTTTGCTGCTTTTTTGGGTGCTACAGTTTTGGCTGCTACTTTTTTAGGAGCAGCTTTTTTTGTTTCTGCTTTAGGTGCTGCTTTGGCAGCAGGTTTAGCAGTTTCTTTTTTTACTGCAGGTTTTGCGGCTTTTGCTGCTTCAACGGGATAAACGGAAACTTGTTGTTTACCGCGTTTTGCCCATTCAAAAGTAACAATGCCGGATTTGCGTGCAAATAAACTGTCGTCGCTGGCGCGGGAAACATTGACGCCCGGTAAAATGCGGGTGCCGCGTTGTTTCAAGATAATTTCACCTGCATTAACGAATTGTGAACCGTATCTTTTAACGCCTAAACGTTGACCGTGAGAGTCCCTTCCGTTTGAGGAGGAACCTTGTGCTTTTGTATGTGCCATAAATTAACCTCCTGTTATTAGAGAGAAATCTCTTTTATTTTAATTTCAGTAAGATCTTGCCTATGCCCTTTGGTTCTTTCATAACCTTTTTTAGGGCGTTTTTTGAAGATAAGAATCTTAGGACCGCGTAAATGTCTTACAACTTCCGCGGTGACCTTAGCAGTTTTACCTGCCTTGGTATCTGATGAGGTACTTGATTCTTCAGCAGCCCAAAGAACTTTAAGTTCTACGGTTTTGCCTGCTTCTGCTTCAAGCTTTTCAACCTTCAGATTTTGGCCTGGGGTTACCCAGTACTGTTTTCCACCAGTTTCTATAATTGCGTACATAATATCAATGCTAAAAAAGCGAAAATTAATCCGCCCTTCTTCATTATTTTAAAGAGGGCAAGAACTTTTTTAGGGAATTTCTTCCATAAATATTATAGCATATTTTGGCCTTTAAAAGAGCAAATATGTGTTTAGCGGAACAATTTAATTATACCTCTCCCTCTGTATATCCCCAACCTTGTGATTCTAAATAATGGCAAATATATTCGCCCATTTCTGTATTAGTTGTAAGACACTGTTTTGATTTTTTAGTAGGCGTTATATAAATATAAAGTTGATATTCATAAGGTTTCCGAACTGCAAGCAAGTCACAGTCTGATCCACAAGATGCACTATATTCAAAATTTTCTGTTGAATAAGTTTGCCCATATTCGTCATATTCTCCACCAGATAATTCTAAATCTAAAAGATCTTCAAGGTCTACTTGACTATTTGGAAAGCCATTAAGTAAAAGATATCTATCAACAGATTCTTCTATGGTCTTTAAATTAATTAGCGCCTCAGATAATTTTGCTTTTTCTACTGATTTGCGATATTGCGGCAGGGCAATACTTGCTAAAATACCGATAATTAAAACGACTACCAGCAGTTCAAGCAAAGTAAAACCTAACTTGTGATTTTTTTGTTTGTTTTGTGTTTTTTCTTTCATTTTTGTTTCTCCTCTTTACGGGAGCAAACAAAACGCACGGTTTCGGTGGCTTATTAAAATTCGCTATAAAAAAGGCGAATAGTTAATAGAGCCACTGGAAGAACCCAAATAACCATCCGCCTACCTGTTTTAAAAAACAGGTAAAAGCAGATAATTATTTTGTGGTTTCCAGTGCACAAATATCTCTATCTGCGCAGCATATTCGTTAAATATGCTCCCATAAAATAATCAAATTGTACTTCTAACTACACTTATATTATAACAAAATTTCATTTGTATATTTGCTACAATATTTATATGAGTGAAGATTATAAAATCACTATTGCCAAAAGCGCAGGGTTTTGCCCGGGTGTCAAAAACGCTATTGAGCGTGTATTGCAACTTTCGGAAAAAGGCAAAAAACCGGTTTATACCGTTGGGCCTTTAATACATAATAAACAAGTTACCCAAATGCTTGAAAAAAAAGATATTTTTACTATAAATAATTTAAATGAGGCTACAGATAAAAACGGTGTTTTGGTTATACGCGCACATGGAATAACACCTGAATTCCAAAAACAAGTTTTTGATATGGGCCTTGAAGTTGTGGACTGCACTTGCCCGCTTGTTAAACGCGCACATACTATAATAGATGAATTTGCGAAAAAAGGTTATTATACCGTCATTATCGGGGATGCAGAGCATGCGGAAGTTATCGGCCTGCTTGGCTACACACAAGGCAAAGGTATTGTGGTTGCAGATGCTGAAGAAGCAAAAAAATTGCCTGCTTATGATAAAGTAAATGTTGTTGCACAAACAACGCAAAAAGAACAAACTTTTTTTGATGCGTCGGAAGTTATAAAACAAAAAGCAAAAGTTTGCCAAGTATCAAATACAATTTGCAACCCTACAAAACAAAGACAAAAAGAAACTTTGGAACTTGCAAAAAATGCGGACCTTGTTATAGTTGTGGGCGGCAAACATAGCGCTAACACAGCGCGCCTTGCAAAACTTTGCGGCGAACTTTGCAAAAAAGTTTTGCATGTGGAAACTGCGGAAGAAGTACAAAAAGAAATTTTAGAAGATGCAAAAAATATTTTAATTACCGCAGGTGCATCAACACCTGATTGGGTAATACAAGAAGTTGCAAAAAAAGCGGAAAATATTAAGGAGGGAAAATGAGCGATATTAAAAGAATCGGTGTTCTTACCGCCGGCGGGGATTGCCCCGGCTTAAATGCGGTTGTTCGCGCCGTAGCAAAATATGCTTTAAAAGAAAATATTGAAGTTTACGGTTTTAAAAACGGTTTTGACGGGCTTGTAAAAAATGATTTTGTTGTACTTGATAACAAAACAGTATCCGGCATTTTGACACGCGGCGGGACTATACTCGGAACAAGCAATATTGCAAACCCATTCCGCTACACTTTAGCACCGCACGGTACGCCGGAAAACCCAAAAGATGTTTCAAACCTCGTTTTAGAAAATATAGAAAAAAATAAAATTGACGCTTTGGTTGCTATCGGTGGGGACGGTACTTTATCAATGGCAAAACAATTTATTGATAAAGGTGTAAAAATCGTGGGTGTTCCGAAAACTATTGATAATGATTTATCCGCTACCGATTATACTTTTGGTTTTGACAGCGCTTTAACTATCGCTACCGATGCGGTAGACCGTTTGCACTCAACTGCAGAATCACATCATCGCGTTATGATTATTGAAACCATGGGCCGTTATGCCGGGTGGATTGCTTTACGTTCTTGCATAGCGGGCGGCGGTGATATTTGTTTATTACCGGAAATTCCTTATAATGATGATGTTATCGTAGACGCAATTTTAAACCGTGAAAGACAAGGCAAAACCTTCAGCATTATTGTTGCCGCGGAAGGTGCAAAAAATGAAAAAGGTGAAATGGCTGTCCAAAAAACGGTTGCAGGATCAACTGATCCAATCCGCCTTGGCGGCATAGCACAAAGAATTGCCGATATGATTGAAAGCAAAATTAAAACAGAGTGCCGTGTGGTCGTACTCGGGCATTTGCAACGCGGTGGAACACCGACTGCTTTTGACAGGTGGCTTTCCACTCGTTTTGGCAGTGCGGCAGTTGACCTTATTTTACAAGGTAAAACAGGTTACATGGTTGCTTTGAGAGGAACGGAAATTGTTGCTGTTCCGATTGCCGAAGCGGTTGCGCATTTAAAACGCGTTGACCCCAAAGGGCAGGAAGTTCGCGCGGCAGTAAGCGTCGGTACAAGTTTCGGTGCAAATTTAACTTTTGAGGATTAATATGATAAATAAACAAGAATTAATGTTTGGGATTCACCCGATTCGTGAAGCGTTAAAAAGCAAAAAACGCCACATTTTTGAACTTTATATCGTCAAAGATAAAGCAAAAAGCCGCATTGTGGATGAAGTTATTAAAATGGCGAAAGCGGCAAATGTCGTCATAAAAAGTGTGGAAGCAAAAGTTTTGGATAGTATGGTAAACGGGCAAAACCACCAAGGTTTAATTGCGCGCGCCGAGCCTTTAAAAACTTTGCGTTTGAGTGATGCAATTTTTCAGGCACAAGGCAAAAAAGAACTTTGGCTCGCTTTAGATGAAGTTACCGATCCTCAAAATTTAGGCGCAATGTTAAGAAGTGCCGCGTGTTTAGGTTTTTCCACAGTATTATTACCGAAACACAGAACTGTCGGCATAACACCGGCGGTGCATAAAGTTGCTTGCGGTGCTTTGGAAACATTAAATATCGTGGAAGTTTCAAATTTAAATACCGCAATCTTAGATTTAAAAGACGAAGGCTTTTGGGTTTACGGTGCAGATATGGCCGGTAAAGATATTAAACATTTTTCCTATGCTTACCCGGCTTTGCTTGTAATAGGCTCAGAAGGCACAGGGTTACGCGAAAAAACAAAAGAACATTGTGATGACATAATTGCCATTAAGCAAAAAGGCGGTGTTAGCAGTTTAAATGCGTCGGCCTCTGCGGCAATTATAATGTATGATATAAGTTCAAAGTTGGGAGATTAATTTATGAAAGTTGTCGTCGGCATAAGCGGCGGGGTTGATTCCGCATTATCAGCATATTTACTTAAAGAACAAGGGCATGAAGTTGTTGGGGCAATGATGCTTACTTGGGATAAATCTATGCCGATTCCCCCCATAACAGGCGGCTGCCTTGCACCGGAAGAAGAAGATTTAGAGGCGGCCCAGTCCGTTGCAAAATCCGTTGGCATACCTTTGGTAACAGTCAATTTAGCAAAAGAGTTTAGCGAAATTGTTTTGAAAAATTTTAAGCAGGAATATGCAAGCGGCAGAACACCAAACCCTTGTTTAATTTGTAATCAAAATTTAAAATTCGGCCTGCTTATGCAAGGTGTAAAAAAGCAAGGTGTTGATTTTGATAAATTTGCCACCGGCCATTATTGCCGTATTAGCTACGACGAAAATTTAAAAAGATACCAACTTAAAACCGCAAGTGATATTAAAAAAGACCAAAGTTATTTTTTGTACCGCTTAAATCAAGAACAACTTTCAAAAATAATTTTCCCTTTAAGTGAACTTACAAAAATAGAAGTGCGAAAATTAGCGGAAAGATATAATTTACCCGTTGCAAAAAAACAAGACAGCCAAGATTTTTACGCCGGAGATTATAAAGATATTTTGCAATTTAAACCAAAACGCGGAGATATTGTCGATAAAACAGGCAAAGTGCTTGGCCACCACGAAGGTATTTGGAATTTTACTATCGGCAAACGCAAGGGGCTTATCGGCGGCGGAACAAAAGAGCCGATTTATGTTATAGGCCTTGATTCTTGCCACAACCGCGTAATTGTTGGCGGTAAAAACGATTTGTTTTCTAAAGAAATTATTGTTGAAAATATTAATTGGGTATCAATTCCGCCGACTGAAAACTTTAAAGCGCAAGTTAAAATACGCGCGCAACATAAACCTGCGGAAGCGGAAATTATTGTCAAAGACAATACTGCAAAAGTTATTTTTGATGAACCGCAAATGGCGGTTACACCGGGGCAAAGTGCTGTATTTTATGACGGTGACATTTTACTTGCCGGTGGCGTAATAAAGTAAATTTTGTTAACAAAAAATTTGTTATACTTTAGTAAAGGGGTTCCTTTAGGTGTTGTTCGTTTATCAAAACGATTTGGGAAATTAGGAGAAGATATGAGAATAAAGAGTATCATACATAAAATTTTAGTTTTAATTTGTGCTATTTTATCCCTCTGTGCATTGAACGGTTTTGCTGTGCAAGTAAATGATTATAATGGATTAAAAGACGCCGTAAATAGTAATGCCACAACTATACGCCTTACCAGTGATATCAATTTCGGGAACACTCCTTTAGTTATAACAACAAATACTATTTTAACATCTGCCGGAAATTCTAATTTTACCATTGAAGGAAATAGCACCACGTCACCTATGCTTACTTTTCAAGGTGCAGGGTCTACCATTTCAAATATTAATTTTTCAAGTTCAACCGCTGCAAACCCGGCAATATTTGTAAACATCGATGCTGTAGGAGCAGGGCAAAATTATTCAACTTTTACTATTGATGGTGTAACGTTTTCATATAACACTTCCAGCACAACTACCGGCGGTGGTGCTTTAAATATTGTTTCAGGTCAAGGTACTTCTATTATTAACACAACTTTCAGTACTAATTCCGCTACCGGAACAGGTGCAAGCGGAGGTGCTTTGTACTATCAAGGTGAGAAAGGTTTTACCGGGGAAAATATAAATGCCGAATATAATACCGCTCAACAAGATGGTGGTGCAATTTATTTTTCAAGCGGAACTATTAAAGACTCAACGTTTTCTTATAATACGGCAATAAACGGCCACGGCGGTGCTATTTATGCTTCTACTATAACCGTAACCGGTTCCGCTTTTGTGGGTAATTCAGCAAATACGGGAGGTGCGATTTGGGTAAACACCTATGCTTCCATAAAAGATAGCACCTTTACCGATAATATATCAACAGGAGGAAGGGGCGGTGCTGTATATAATAATAATGGAATAGTGGATATATCAAGTTCAACTTTTGAAAATAATCAGGCAAGTGATGGCGGCGCTATTTTTAACAATGGATTAATGTCAATTTCAAATTCTGTAATTCAGAATAATACTTCTTCCGGTAGTGGTGGTGCCATTGTAAATACCGCTATAATGACTATTTCCAATACTACCTTTTCGCACAATAATGCCAGCATTAATGGGGGGGCAATTTCCCTTGATATAGCAGGGATTGCTGCTACTCTAAATTTAGATGATTCAGTTACATTCAGTAATAATACCGCCGGAGGTAGAGGCGGCGCTATTTATGCTGATAATGCTACTATTAATTTAAACCCTAACGGTAAAGCAATAACTTTTATCGGTAACACTGATTCATCAGGGGACAATGATATTTACCTAAACGGAACATCCACATTAAATATAAACGGGGCCGGAACGATAAATTTGCACGGCGGTATAATAGGCGGTAGCACAAATTCAACCGATGCAACTATAAATTGGTATGCCACAACAGGTTATAACGGAAATTTAACTTTAACGAACGGTGCCCTAAACATAAAAACACCGGGGACTTCTGCGTTTAATAATATAACCTTAAACTCTGCCACGTTGAATTTGCAAAACGGCGCAACGGAAAGTTTTACCCCTACCTCTTTAACTATTACAGGGGATGTTCCTTTGTATATTGATGTAGATTTAGCCGCTAATACGGCAGACCAAATTAGTAGTGTAAGCGGTGGCGGTAGTTTCAGTATAAATAGTTCCGAACAATTAAATATTTTAACCGATAGTAGTTCTGCATCCCCCATCAGCATCACTTCAGCGACGTTAAATATCAATGAAAATGAAGATTTTTATGGCCCTTTATATGTTTATAATTTGCAACAATCTTCCGGCGGTTTTACGGCAACTACAACAGGCAGATTAAACCCTACAATTTCTGCCTTACCTATTGCGGCAAATTCCAAAGTAATTGCTAATGTCAACACTGTAAACAGTTTGTATAACAGAATAGATGTTATGCTCTCAAGGGAATATTTAGCTTACCAGGAAAGAAATCGTTTAAGTGATAATGCATATATCCGTATGTTGCAGGAAGAAATAGCCCATGTTACAGGTGAATCTTTAGAAGATGAATGGAAACAAATGGTTTGGTTCATTCCAAATGCAGGATATCAAAAAGTTGATTACGGTAATGATATAGATAACGTTAAAAATACTTTTTACGGTGGTTTAGCCGGCGTAGATTATCCTTTTTGGATCTCAGATGATACCGCCTTTATCCCGACATTCTTTATGGGTTATCTAGGCTCCAAGCAAAAATATGAAAAGACAACTTTAAATAATAATTCCTTGGCCTTGGGCGGTATGCTTACTTTTATGAAGAACTTTGCAATACTTTCGGCACAAGCGTATATAACAAATGGGCCGGAATCTTATGAGCTTAAAACCTATAGCGGTAATTTTGATATATTCTCTTTTACCGCATCAGTTAAAGGGGAATTAAATTTAAGTTTATCTGATGATATAGTAATGCAACCGGCATTTACTGCAATTTATAATTATTCAAATTTACAAAATTATATAACTGCTAACTTAGCACAAATATACTCAACAAGATTTCATAATTTCTTGTTAACGCCGTCACTTAAACTTATGATTTCTACTGACAGTTGGTATCCATACGTAGGTGTAAGTTATAATTTCAGCGAAAAACAAAAAGGAAGCGTAACTGCTAATAATTTAGTATTAAGTGAATATAAAATTAAAAACTTCGGGGAAATTTCTGTAGGTATAGAAAATAATTTCTTCAAGAATTATTCTGGGTATGCGCAACTTTCCTCATACATAGGAAGTGCAAGAGGTGTTGCCTTACAAATGGGTGTAAGAGGTTACTTAAATTAATTTATAAATATAACTAAAAACCCCTGTGCAAAAACACAGGGGTTTTTTATTTATAAGATTATTTTTATTTTTCGATTTTGGCTTCGTCAAGCAAGACGGCTAAATCGTCAAGTTGTTGCTTGTCTACAACGTTGGGGCTTTCGGTTAAGGGGCAGAAAGCCGCAGTTGTTTTGGGGAAAGCAATAACTTCTTTAATTGATTCTTCCCCGCAAAGCAAAGCAACTAACCTATCAAAACCAAGGCCGAAACCACCGTGCGGCGGTGCACCGCATTCCAAAGCATTTAAGAGCATCCCAAAGCGGCGGGCGCTTTCTTCTTTAGAATATTTCATTAAGTTTAAAATCTTTTCTTGCAAAGCGCGGTTGTGATTCCTGATTGAGCCGGATGAAAGTTCCACACCGTTTAACACCAAGTCAAACTGTTGGGAATTAACTTTTAACGGATCGCTGTCAAGCAAAGGTATATCTTCCGCCACAGGTGCGGTAAACGGATTGTGCGCGGCGTCATAGCGTTGTTCTTCTTCAATATATTCAAGCAAAGGGAAGTTTAGAACAAACAAAGGCGCCCATTTTTTAGACGGTTTTAAGTTCAAAACTTTTATAAGTTCCTTTCTTAAAGCACCCATAAAAAGTGAGCAAGTGTGATCCGCATCACTGCCGATAAACACTGTATCATTTTCCGCAACTTTTAAAGTGTCGGCTAGAGTTTTTAACTCGGCTTCTGTAAAGAATTTTGCACTCGGGCCTTCAAATTTGCCTGCTTTATATTTAAGCCACACAAGCCCTTTTGCACCGTTCTTTTTTACAAGTTCGGTTAATTTATCAATCGCACCGCGTGAAAGTGTTGCGACGGAATTTTCTGCTTTAATTGCACGGATAACACCTTTATTTGCAAGAATATCTGCAAAAACTTTAAAGCCGGTGTTTGCAAAAATTTGTGAAACGTCTTCAATAAGCATGTCAAAGCGCATATCGGGTTTATCAGAGCCGTATTTCAAAAGTGCCTCTTTATACGGCATGCGGATAAACGGCGCTTCTATCTTTTCCCCGACGGTAGTAAAAACACTGCTCATTAAACCTTCAATGGTTTTGAAAATATCATTAAGTTCCGCAAAAGACATTTCCACGTCAATTTGCGTGTGTTCGGGTTGGCGGTCTGCACGCAAATCTTCATCGCGGAAACAACGCGCAATTTGGAAATATCTGTCAATACCGCTTGCCATTAAAGTTTGTTTAAACATTTGCGGGCTTTGCGGAAGTGCGTAAAATTTGCCTTTGTGTACACGGGAAGGCACCAAATAATCACGTGCGCCTTCAGGGGTAGAACGGGTAAGAATAGGTGTTTCAATTTCCAAAAAGCCATTTTCATCTAAGTAACGGCGCACAATTTGTGCAACTCTGTGCCTCATTTTTAAATTGCGTATCATGCGTGCATTACGCAAATCAAGATAGCGATATTTTAGGCGAACATCTTCGGTTATATTTTTTTCCGTTTCGATATCAAAAGGGAGAGGAATTGATGTATTTAAAACTTCAATAGTATCAACAATAATTTCAACTTCACCCGTCGGAATATTTTTGTTTATATAACCTTCTTTTCTTGCCGCTACTGCACCGGTTGCGCAAATAACGTATTCCTGGCGCAAGGTTTGGGCTGTTTCAAAAGCGGTTTTATTTGACGGGTCAATAACAAGTTGCACAAAGCCCTCACGGTCGCGAAGGTCAATAAACAAAACGCCACCGTGATTTCTGTAACTGTGTACCCATCCGCAAAGGGTTTGTTTTGTGCCGATCATGCTTGCATTGATAAGCCCGGCATAAGATGTTCTTTTCATACTATTTTCCCTCTAATGTGGCAAGCAAATCATTTAAAGAAAGTTCTTTTTGCTCACCTGAAGTTAAATCTTTTAAAACCGCAGTATTTTTGGAAACTTCATTTCCGCCCACGATAATTGCAAAACTTGCACCGATTTTATTGGCTTGTTTCATTTGTGCTTTTAGGTTTTTATCAAATAAACCGCCTTGTGCGCTTAAACCTTTTCCCCTTAAAGTTTGCAAGAGGTTAAAAGCATAGTTGTTTGCGCTTTCTTCAACGGAAACTACAAAAATCTTTTTATTTTTAATTTCTTCAAAAGTGCTTGCAAGGGCAACGCGTTCTGCACCCAAAGCCCAACCGACTGCGGGAACTTTCGGCCCGCCCATAGATGCAATTAAATCATCATACCTTCCGCCGGCGGCTAAAGCATTTTGCGCGCCTGCGATATCGGCCTGAAATTCAAAAACCGTTTTTGTGTAATAGTCTAAACCGCGTACTAAACAAGGGTCAACCTCAAAAGGAACTTTGCCATCTAAATATTTTTTTACTTCGTCGAAATGTTTTTGGCAATCTGGGCATAAAACTTGTTTGGGGGCATTTTGCGTAAATTTCGGCCCGTCAATTTTGCAGTCCAAAACACGCAAGGGGTTGATCTCAAGGCGCGTTTGGCACTTTTCGCAAAGGCTGTCTTTTTGCGCAGTAAAAAATTTAATTAAATCTTCCCTAAATTTAGGTCGACACTCTTTACAACCGATAGAGTTTATTTTAACTTTATAATTTTTTACGCCAAGTTTATCAAAAATTGCCTTGAGCATTAAAATAACTTCCGCATCTGCGGCAGGGGAGGCATTGCCGATATACTCAAGCCCTATTTGCTCAAATTCGCGATATCTGCCGGCTTGCGGGCGTTCTGCCCTAAACATATTGCCGATATAAAAGAATTTTTGCAAAGGGTTTTCCTGAAAATTATTTTCAATATAAGCACGTGCTACACCCGGTGTACCTTCCGGGCGCATGGCAACAAGGCGACCGCCGCCGTCTTCAAAGGCATACATTTCTTTTTGCACTATATCGGTAGTTTGGCCGGTGGCCTTAATAAAAATTTCTTTAAGTTCCAAAGTAGGCAAACGAAGTTCCTGCGCACCGTAAATTTTGAATACGGAGCGGGCTTCATTTTCAACTTTTGTTAATTTTGCGGCCTCTGTTTCAAATAAATCACGGAAACCGCGGAGTAATTTTGCCATATAATATATTTTAGCATTTTATATTAGGCTAAACAAAAACGCCCGCTTTTAAGCGGGCATTTAAAGTTGTTATTTTGTTGACTTAACTATACTTTATTTTTTTTGCATTTGCACTCTATAGAGTCCCAAACTTGATTTTTCTTACACGCAAGAACTGTTTCACATCCGCATTCGCAACCTTCTTTTAAGACCCAATTTTCGTTTTGTTTATGGCAAGACTCTGTAGTTAAATTACATTCGCAGCTGCAACTACTATCACTCCATGCAAAGTTCTCTTTGCACTCTTCCGCCCCATTACATTCGCAAGAACAGTCATCTTGCAAAATTTGATTTTCATTGGAGCAACTTTTTATAGATTCTTCATTGCAAGTGCATTGACATTTTGCCAGGTTAAAATCACCACCGTTATCCTCACAAGTTTTCTGGTCCAATTCACATTCTAGTTCACATTCACAAGTTGTAGAATTAAAAGAATAACCTTCCGAACATTCTAATTTTTCTTTACAGTTACAAGAACAATCATCTGTTAAAATTTTATTCTCACCGGAACACTCTTTCAAAGCCGTACTGCTACATTCACAAGAACATTCATCCTCATAAAAAGTACCGTCGTTTGCTTCGCAAATTCTTTGGCTTATTTCACAAATACTTCCATCTTTTTCACATTCGCAAGTTATAGGATTTGGGGTATAACCTTCCGGGCATTTGTTGCTACAAGGCTTAAGTGCAACTTTATCACACTGACAAGTTATTGTATTGAGTGTAGTGCCTTCCTTACACACTACACCGGGGCAATCTCCACCAAGAATTGACTCGCATTTGCAAGTTAAAGGATTAAAAATGGCACCTTTACCGCAAACTAATGTTTGTACACACTTACAAGAACATTCCTTTTCATCGTATTTTTTATTGTCACCTTTACAATTCGCTGCTACTGCCGGATTACATTTACATTGGCAGGTTTCTTCATCTTGAATGAAATTATCTTTACACTCTTCCTCGCATTCACACACACAAAATTTTTCATTTAACGGTTTGTAATCCGGGCAAGTTAAATCACAAATATCATTATACATACTACCGCATAAAGCAGTTAAACTACCTTGTTTTGCAATAGATTCTACCTTATCGCAATCAGCACCGGAACATAACACCTCGGAACTTGTTTTGTAATTTCTAGCCAAAATATAATTTTTATTTTTGCTTTCGGCATATACACAGTAATTATCTTCCCCTTGATCACCTAGTGAATATTCAAAATTCGGTGAATAGATATTGCCTTCCGAATCTCTTAAAGGTGTTCCTAAGTCCTCTAATGAATTTGCATATTCGCCATTTTGAATGAAATACTTTCCTTGCGCAGCGACAAACATCTCCATGTTTTTTACTGCTTCGGAGGCATCTGATTGCCGTATAACTTTTGTATACATCGGAGCGGCAAGATACGCCGCTAACGCGATAATTGTTACTACTGCCAAAACTTCAAGTAGGGTATGTCCTTTTTGTTTCTTAATGTTCATATCAATACATCTCCCATATGGTATATAGATATATCTTATATTAAATGGGGGCAAATTTCAATAATACTTACAAAAATTGTATAATTTTAGTATGCCCCAGTAGCTCAATTGGAAGAGCAGATCCGTCCTAAGGATAAGGTTGTAGGTTCAAGTCCTATCTGGGGTGTGTTTTTTTAGAAATTACGGATTTTGTTGCCCTTCGCTTTTGTTTTTACTTAATAATTTTTCAAACTCTTCGGTATTCATAGGTTTATAGTATAAGAACCCTTGTGCTAAATCGCATTTCAAAGAAGTTAGAAAAGCGGCTTGTTCATCGGTTTCGACACCTTCGGCAACTATGCAAGTTTTCATGTTCTTCAACATAGCGACAATGCCTTCAAGTATCGCTAAAGTGCGTGGGTTTGTACCGAAATCACTTAAGAATTCTTTATCAATTTTAAGAGTATCAAAAGGTAAATCTTTAAGAACATTTAACGAAGAGAACCCGGAACCGAAATCATCCATTGCAACAGATATGCCCAAACTATGTAAACCCTCTACAAATTTTTTGGCTTCCGGGGTATTATTCATAACGGCAGTTTCGGTAATTTCAAGTTCTATTAAGTCTGCAGGTATTTTATAAAGATCCAATAAAATTTTTATTTTAGGCAGGCTTAATTCGTCCTTTAAATGCAACCTGGAAAAATTTATTGATAATTTACACGGCTTTAAGCCGGCATCTATCCATACTCTTAAAGCTTGCAAGGCCTTTTCCAAAACGTAAAAATCTAACTTAGTAATAAAACCATCTTTCTCAAATATGGGGATAAAAGTATTTGGCAAAAGCAAGCCTCTTTTGCGGTTTTGCCAACGAACAAGAACCTCTGCACTGCAAATATTATCTTTATTGAAGGTACATTTCGGTTGGAAATAAAGTTTGAATTCTTCATCCTTTAATGCCTGATGCATACTGTTTTCAATTTCCTTATCCTGCAAAACATTTTTAAGAGTGCTATCATCATAGAAAATAAATTTTTCGTTTATATGATCTTTAGCCGTTCTTTTGGCTAAACTTGCCCTATCAAGCATTAAATAAAATGGTAAATCTTCCGTTATTCTGTAAATGCCAAAATGGGTAATAATGTTGTAATTTACATCAGTTATAGCATAACAATTTTGTATTGCCTTATAAATTTTTTCTAAACGGAGTGTGATATCTTTATCTTCCTCATAACCTACAAGGCAAAGGAATATATCCCCTATCAAACGGCAAAAAATTTCGCCTTTACTTTTATCTAAATTTTCTTCCAAAACATTGGTGATATGGTTTAACACCAAATCACCTTGCCTATAACCGTAAAGGTCATTTATTAACTTAAACTTATCTACGTCAAAAAGGACTAGGGCAAATTTTTTCTCCGGTTTTTCTTTTAAGATTTTTGTCATCTCCATATTAAACCTTGCCATATTATATGCACCGGTGACTTCATCTTTAAAGGCTGCTTCAAAAATTTCACGTTTTTGCTCGTGTTCCCGTCTCTCGATAAATATGATAATCACGGAAAATGCAAGAAGTAATGCAAAACAAAAAACTAAAGAACCTAAAAATATTTTCTTCTGTAAAACAGATACAACTTTGGAAGGGACAACAAAAATTAAATGCCAATCGTTAAGCCCAAAAACAGAAATTTGCACAAAGGAAATCAACCTGCGTTCTTTTGTTTTTTCAGTAAAATAACTGAGAACGCCGGTACTTTCATTATTAAGTGCGAATGTTAACTCATTATAAAGACTTAACCCCTCCTTTCCATACAGGGAAAGAAGTTCTTTTAAATCTTGCGGCTCAAAAGAATTTCGGCTTGTATCGACAATAAGTTGATTCTTTTTGTTTAATACAGCAGTAAAACCTTCACCCGAAATTTTATATTTGGTAAGCACTTTTTGAAACTCTTCGATTCTTTGAGTTGCAAAAAGCACGGCTTCCGTTCTGCCGTTAACTATGAATGGGGTAGCGTATATGATAATAGGTTGTTTTGTAAAAGGATCATAGCTTAAGTTTGATATTATACTTTTTCCGTTAAGGACTTCATCAATAATATTTCGAGAGAGGAAATCATTTGCTGTTTCGCCATTTCCGAAATAAGCAGTTTTACTACGTATGGGAAGTATTCCTATATCTTTAAAAACATAATCTTTTGCAAGTTCATCTAATATCGTTAAATATTCGTCTAAGGAAGAATAACTGTAAAAATTTGAAAATACTGTTGAAATAGCCTTTAAAGCCTGCATTTCCCTTTCTAGATATCCTGCGAAATCCGTTGATGCGCGTTTAGTTATTTCCTGTAAATAAACTTTTTGTTGCCCTAATAAAATATTCCTTAAACTAAAACTAAAAAATATTCCCCCCGTTAATATAAACACGGCGACAAGGAAAACCAGTAAGGTTATTGAAAATAGATTTTTATTGCTTTTCATAACTTTACAAACAACCCCTAAAAACAATTATACAAATTAAGATAAAAAATGTATACTATAATTATGAAAAGTATTGCAGATATAAATATCCAAGAGGCAGTAACTTATGTGGTGGACGCATACAAGAAAACTACAAAAAAGCAAAGAATAATCTTTGTAGCGGTGGTTGTATTATTACTTTCCGGTTATTTATTCGGAAAAGATTTGTGGCAAAAATATACCCTTCTAAGACAAGCAAAAAAAATTGTAACAAAAATTTCACAAAGCGAACAAGCGTTTTTTAATAAAGAACAAAAATATAAAAAAGATATCTTTACAGAGAGTAGTTTAGTAAATGAACTGCATATAGTTGTAGGTTATGATGATGGGGGTGGTATGGATGACCCTTTCCTAGCCAATAGAAGAAAAAAACGTAATGCTAAAAAAGCAGATCAAGATTTAAACGTCGGACAAAGTGGTGATTTCTTTATAGATGTTGATGCCGATAATGCCTGCCTCGTATTAAAACACGAAAAAAATTCTTTTAATCAAACTACCTATTACGCATCTTTTACAAATGACAAAGTTTTATGTCAAGGTAAAAGATGTTTTAAACAAGCAAAAAATGGACAAGATAATTTATGTTACGTAGATGGGAGTTGCTTTGCACCTAGATTAACGTTGGAAACAAAACGTTCTTGCGGTGGCAGTAGGGGTTCACAAACACGTGTATGTCAGCCGAGTTGTGAAGGCGGAACTTGCCAGGAATGGTCTCCGTGCCAATGTGAAAAAGGATTTGAATGGGACGGCAAAACCTGTAAGCAAAGTCAAACTGAAAAAGATTGCAAAAAAGAACAATGCTTTAACGGTATTTACTGTGAAGATAAAGAAATTGTAGCAAAAGATATAAAACACGGAACTTGCAAAAGATTTGCTTCTTGCCAAAAAAACAGGGGTTGGAATTATACTTCTTGGGAATGTTCTTGCGACGGTGACGAGTTCTGCGCATTAAAAGAGGAATGTACTGATAAACCAGGAAATTCAGGCGATATTACTTTACCTAATGACGAAGGTTTTTGCACAGATATTTACTACACTTGCGAAGAGGGACAGGGCTGGATTCAAAAAGCAAAAAATTGCTCTTGCTATGCCGTAGGCACTTTTTGGGATGCTCAAAAAGGTGAAACCAAATGTTCCCCTTGCACGAAGAAACAAGAAGGTGCGGTGTTTACATCTGCGGGAACGGATAAAGACGATTGTGCTTGGAAATGCGGAATCGGTTACTACGAGCGCAATGGCGCTTGTTTAAAACCGGACGGTCAATACTTATGTGCAAGAACGGAATTACAAATTTGTACGGATGACTTCAGTAAAAAACGTAAAATACAAAAAGATGCCCCAAAAACTAATGAAGGGCAATCCTGCTTTGTGGAAGACAAAGACAATATCCTTTTCTATAATCAAAAAGAAAAAACTTGCCAAATTTGTCAATGCGTTGACTTAACCAACACAAAAATATCAGATTAACATCCCGTAAAAGAAGGAATAAATAGTAAAATATATTTATGGCGTGGTATGCTTATTTAATTTTCCCACTAATTGGTTTTATCGGAATGTTCTGCGGTGGGTTTTGGAGCGTGGGCTGCGGTTGGCTGATAGTGCCGACAATGCTGATATTTGGTTTTCAACCTTTGGAGGCCGTTGGGGCGGCATTACTTCAAATGGTATTTTCCACAGCACCTACCGTATTAAAAGAGATAAAGACAACTAATTGGGGCAAAGGTTCTTTGATGCGTTCTTTGGCTTTGCCGATGGCGTTCGGTGTTATTTTAACTGCCTTTAGCGGAAGGCTGATAAATGCTTATCTTTACGATAAATTCGGCTCAAAAGCATTACTTTGTCTTTTTGTTTTTGTGATGCTTTTTATCGGGTTTCAAAGTTTGTTTGGCAAGACTGCACAAAACCAAAACGAAGAACCTGTTATTTCAAAAATACGAAGCATAATTGCGCTTTTGTGCGGTATGTTTGTAGGGGTTATAAGTTCGGTGCTGGGTATCAGCGGTGCTTTGATTTTTAGACCAATAATAATAAACGGATTTAAAATTGCGGAAAAGCCTGCCGCACGCGCCGTACGTTTTTTACTTTTAACGGCAACAATAAGCGGTTCGATGTTTTATTTGTTTGCGAAAGGGATTTTTCATTATCAAATTTTACTTTTAGGTGTGCTAATTGCGCTCGGCGGTACTTTTGGCTTTCCGCTCGGTGTGCGTTACGGCAAAATTGTTGTTAAAAGGGGTTACGTTAAAATTTTGCAAAAAAGTTTTGGCAGTATAATTTTAATTATTATTACAAATGCGGTTTTGAATTTGCTTGATTATGTAAAATTCAGTCGCTACTTAATGATAATTTGTGCAATTGTTCTATTTGCTTATATAAATATTTTTACTTTTTACGCAGCAAAACATACGCGCTAATATAATAAAATTGATATAATTTATTTACTGAGATATCGTTTTATCTCTAGCCCATAGGGCTAAACAATTTGCTGTTTTTGGGGGCATTTGCCGCCTTCTTTTAGAAGGAATTCCAAACCAAAAATAGCCGTTATAATCTTTTACTTTTATTAAGTAAAAGATGACGGCTGTTTATTTGAGTGCTTGGAATTCCTCAAATAACAGCCGTTTTTTATTTTTGAAATCAGGAGATTTTATGCAAACTATACTAGTGTTTTTTAGTTTTTTTATAATTATGCTACTTGCTTTTTATATAGTTTCTTTAATTGCAAAATATGAAAGAGATAAAGAAAAAAGAGATTGACTATTTCTTAAAAATCAAAAGTGCGGCGCAAACAATTAACACAAAAGCCGCATAATGGTTCCAACGCAACTCTTCTTTTAGATAAGTTATACTAAATGCCGCAAAAACAATTAATGTAATAATTTCCTGCATACCTTTAAGTTGCGGTGCACTAAAATATTCATGTCCTATCCTGTTTGCAGGTATTAAAAAACAATACTCTACACCTGCAATTAACCAACTGAGCAAAACGACAAGCCACATCGCTTTATCTTTAAAACGCAAATGGCCATACCACGCAAAAGTCATAAAAATATTTGAAATTATTAATAAAACTACCGGTTTATACATAGGGGTATTTAATCACTCCAGCATGGGGTAAAGGAGTTCCCTTTAATATTTGCAATTAAATGTTGTGCACTGCCATCGGCGTCCATAACATAAATTTGGCGTTTACCGGCGCGGTTTGTCGTAAACGAAATAAAGCGACCATCGGGGGACCACCATGGGTCTTCATTAGAACCGCTGTCCGCGGTTAATTGCCTTATTTGATTACCTGTAATATCTACTAAGAAAATATCTATCGGGTGATCTGCTGCCTGACGGCCTGCAAAAACAATCCAATCACCGTTAGGGGACCATTGAGGGGAGTCCGTCCAATTAAATCTGGTTAAACGGCGCATTTTTTGTGTTTCCAAATTCATTATGTAAATTTGAGGATTACCCGCGCGGTTTGATACAAAGGTAACATATTTGCCATCCGGTGAAAAGGACGGTGAGCCGTCAACCCCGTATTTATCGGTAAGTTCCAAAGTGCGCCCGGTTGAAAGTTCTTTTAAGTAAATGCTCGGGTTTTGACCACGGGAAAGTGTCATAACAAGTTTTTTACTGTCTGCAGAAACACCGCCCATTAGGTTTAATCCTCTTTCTTGCATTACCGGGGAGGAAGCGCCCTCTTTTAAATCAAGCACATAAATTTGCGGGTTTCTGTTGCGATATGTGGTGTAATAAAGTTTTGTGCCCTTTTCGGCCCAACGCGGTAATAAGGAAATTGACTTGTCATTTGTAAGCCTTGCTAAATTATAGCCGTCATAATCAACAATATAAATTTCTTTTCTGCCGGTGCTGTCATTAGCGAAAGCAATTTTTGTAGTTGAAAGCCCCCGTTTACCCGTTAATAATTTGATAATTTGATCGGCAAACATATGGGCGCTTTTTCGTATACTTTTTGTAGGAACTCTGGAAAAACTTTTTGCAAGCAAAGCCTTTTTCGAGGAAGTATCATACATATAGGCTTTTACTTGCCAAACATCTTCTGTGTCTGTAGGGAGAAAATCAAAGAAAACATAATATAAAATGTTCCTCTTTTCAAGCATCGCAAGTTGCGGCCCAAGTGATGAAATTTGGGCTGAGGATGTGTCTTCAATATTGAAATACCGGGAACGGTATAAATCGCTCCTTAACACTTCTGCGAACAATTTGCTGTAAACTTTTTCTTCTTCAGGGGCAGTGTCGCTTGGGTTATTTGCGGCAAGCCCTATTTTAGGCAAATCAGAGGGATTGTATCTTGATGAAAGCCCTATGTAGACATCACTTTCCCTAGCAAATAAAAAAACCGGTAATAAAATAAAAACCAAAAGTAAAAATTTTTTCATTATTTAATACCTTTTAAAACTGTTTGCGCTTCTTTGGCTGCTTTTGATTTTGGGTAATCTTCAATAATAGATTCCAAATAATTTTTTGCTTCATCCGTTTTCTTTAAAGGAATTATGCTTTTTGCATACATAAGCCTGGCACTTGCTATTAAAGAACCTTTGGGAAATTTTTCCATTAATGTTGCTGCGGTTACCGCGGCTGATTGATAATCTTTTTGTTCGTAATAAATTCTTGCTATATTAAGGTATGCTTCTTGTGCTGATGAACCTTTATTTTCGGTTGCTTTTAAATAAAGCCCGAAACCTTTTAAAGCGCTGTCATATTGTTTTTCATCAAATTGTTTCTTTGCCTGGGCATAAATTTCAGTCGGAAGTACAGCGGTATTAGTATTTTTTATCGAGGCTTCTAAATTATCAATTTTTGAACTTAAATCATCAAGTTTATAATCAAAATTTTCTATATGATCTGTGGCTAAAGTTAGGCGGCCCATAATTTCTTCCATTTGTACAGCATTATCGGCCTGGTTTTGTTGTAACTCTTTTAAGGTTTTATTGAGTTCGGAAATTTGTAATTTCAAAATTGCGGTATCTTCTTGCGTTGCAAAACAACCGCATAAAAGAAAAGAGGCACCCCCTACAAAAAGAAATAATTTATAAAAATTTCTAATCATAAGACGTGCCCCTTTTAAACTATTTGGCAGAGACTATTGTATCTGCTCTTCTGTTTTTTGCCCAGCACTCTTCGGTTTGATCTGTGCAGAGCGGGTTTTCTTCACCGTAAGAAACGGTATTGATATTTTCTGCTTTGACGCCGAGTTTAATGTAATAATCTCTTACTTCATTTGCTCTTTTTTGACCTAAAGCAATATTGTAAGAAATAGTACCTCTGTCATCGCAATTACCTTCAACGGTAATATTGTTAATGCCTTTAACTTTTAAAACTTCGGCATTGGCTTTTAAAATGTTTCTTGCTCCTTGTGATAAGGAGTATTCATTTAAAGCAAAGAATACAGGTGCTAAGCTAACTTCAACGCTTTCAACTGCTTCTACAACATCTTCCTCCTCGGCAACTATGGCATCATAGTTGGAGTCGGCTGCGGCTTGTAAATCTGCAGCGGCATCCGCTTTTTGGTTTTTACTGCAAGCGGCTAAACCGAGAGCAAGCCCTAAGACTAACATCAAGCTTAATGTTTTTTTCATTTACGTCCTCCGTAAGTATATGATACTAATTTAATGTAAAACAAGTCAATAAAATTTTATTCCACTCGTTCACTCAAAGTTTATAAAACACTCTTTAAATTACTCAAAATTTGTTTTACTTCAGTCAGTTTATTGTTTTGCGGGACAAAAATTCTAAAACCATCCCCGCTTTGTGAGGGTAAAAATTCTATTTTACCGTTAAACATTTCCATTATTTTTGTCAAAGCACTTTCCGGTATTTGTGCATTTCTTGCAAAATAGAAATCATAAAATTTAGGTCCGGCTTCTATGGCGCGTATCCTCATTTCCCCAGCATCGGAAGATATTTGCATAATTTCTACTAAATTATTTAATTCTCGTGGAGCAGGGCCACATAAATCTTCGATTTTTTGTTTCAGTTTTTGTTTTGTTTCCGCGTCCGCTTCCAAAAAATCTTTATAAAATTTTAGACGTTCTTCGTCACTGGGTAAATAATCGGGGGAAATATATGCCGGTACCCCTAAATTAACGGTAGCATACATTTTACGGATAACAGGTTCACCGCGCAATTTTTTGACCTCATTTGCCACCAAATCGCAATACAAAGAAAGCCCTACAGCATTTACGTATCCGTGTTGGCGTATGCCCAGCAAATCGCCACCTCCCCTTATCTCCAAATCGCGCAAAGCAAGTTTAAAACCACTGCCAAGTTCACTAAATTCAAGTAAAGCGGACAATCGTTTTTGTGCTTCCGCATAAGAAGGTTTGCTTTTCTTTTTGGGGAAATAAAAATCTTCTGGGTTAAAATCTTCTTCACGTTTATTAAGTATCCAAGAAGGTGCAAGCAAATAACAATAAGCTTTTTTATTACCGCGCCCGATTCTGCCACGTAATTGGTAGAGTTGAGCAAGACCGAAATTTTGAGGGTTCTCCACAATCAAAGTATTTGCATTTGTAACATCAAGCCCGCTTTCTACAATGGTAGAGCAAAGCAAAACATCATATTTTTTATTGTAAAAATCCCACAAAGTTTTTTCAAGTTCTTGTTCCGGCATTTGACCATGCGCGCAAATTATTTTTATTTCCGGCATCAGTTTTTGAAGGTACTCGCGCTTTTCTTCCATCGTGGCAACTGTATTAAAAAGGTAAAACACTTGCCCGCCGCGCGCAAGTTCCTGACGAATGGCATTTGTTACGATACTATCTTCATAAGCGCATAAAAAAGTTTTAATCGGCATACGGCCTTGCGGTGCGGTTTGTATAATTGACATTTGCCTTAAAGCAGACAAAGATTGATTTAAGGTGCGCGGTATCGGTGTTGCGGAAAGCATTAAAGTATGCACTCCTATACTTTTGGCTTTTATTTTTTCTTTTTGTTTTACACCGAAACGGTGTTCTTCGTCAACAATACATAAACCCAAATTTTTAAAAACAACATCTTTTGAAAGTAAGCGGTGTGTACCCACAACAATATCGACTTTGCCTTGTTTGATATTTTCCACAACTTTTTTTTGTTCGGCTTTTGTTTGAAAACGGCTTAGCATTTCTATATTTATCGGGTAAGCCTGCAAACGTTCGCTGAAAGTTTTAAAATGTTGGCTTGCCAGCACGGTAGTAGGTACCAAAACAAGAACTTGTTTGTTGCTTAAAACGGCACGTAAAGCCGCGCGTATGGCAACTTCCGTTTTACCGAAACCGACATCGCCCACCAGCACGCGGTCCATGGGGATATCTTTATTTAAATCTTGCAAAATTTCATTTATTGCTTGTGTTTGGTCATCAGTTTCTTGGTAAGGGAAAGAGTCTGCAAATTCCCTTTCCAAATGTTCATTACCGAGCATTATATCAGCCTTATGTGCACTGCGCAAAGCGGCGGCTTGCAAAATCTCTTTGGCAACCTTTTGGGCATCTTCTTTAACACGTTTTTTGACTTCTTTCCACGTTGTAGTATTTAAGGAAGATATTTTAGGCGCACGCCCTTTTAAGCCGATATATTTTTGCACTTTTCTAAAATCGTGCAAGGGTACATATAATTTTTGAGATCCTTTAAATTCAATAAGTAAACAATCAAGTGGTAAATTATCCTCTTCCAAAGTTATAAGCCCACCATAACGCCCGATGCCGTGTTCTTGGTGAACTACATAATCGCCGATTTCCAACTCTTTAAAACGAACGTGTTTGGAATAAGTTTTATCAAACTTTTCCGCAAAATTTGTTTGTTTATAAGAGTGTTTTAAAAGTTGCGCCGAAGTAAAAAATGCAAATTTTTCTTTAGTGTTTAAAAAGCCTTCCTGTAAAGGTGCAACGGCAAGAGGCAAAGTTTTTAAATTATCATAATCTTGAAAAACTTCAGTTAACCTTTCAAGTTCACCTTTATTTAAACAGTAAAAAGTACTTTTAAAATTTTGTTTATTTAAATTTAAAATTTCCGTATCAAATAAAGCAAAATTTGCTTTAAAATCAAGTGGGGAACGCAAAAAACTGTCTTGCCCGTCTTTAGACGGTAAAGCAGTTAAAATTGTGGTTTCATTTTGGGTTTCGGTATCTTGTGGCGGCTCATAAAAATAAGGTTTAAAATCTTTTAGCCAACGATAAAGTGTTGACGGGGTAACATCAAATTCAAAAGGCAAAATTAATAATTCGTTAATAGCCTCTATGGTATTTTGAGTATCTAAATCAAAAGCGGAAATTTGTTCAATAGTGTTTACTCTAAAATATAAACGGCAAGGTTTTTGCGCATTGATAGGAAAAATATCAAGCACGCTTCCGCGCAAGGCATAATCGGCAGGTGCTTCAGCGAAATCTACACGTTTATAATTTAATTTATGCAAGGTGTTAAGCAATTCCGTTCTGTTAATTGTTTGGCCTTTTTGAAGTTTTAAAACCTGTGAACTGAAATCTTTTTTACCGGCTGTTTCTTGCTTTAAGGCATCATAAGTTGTTGCAATAAAAAGCGGTGTTTTGGCTTGTAAAATTATTTCCAAAGCAGAATATAAAGAAAATTTATCTTCATATACGCTTAAAAATTTATAATTGAAATCTTTAGGTGCAAAAGTTTTATAGGCAGCTTCAAAAATTTCAAGTTCTTCTTCTGTGTTACAGGCAAAAAGGGTGTGTGCGCTTTTTTGTTTTAAGGCATTTATTATAAAAAAAGCGCTAGCGGAAATATTAGGTAAGTACACTGTTGCCATATAAGTAACTATGCTATTGCTTATAAACTATAAAGCAATAATAGAAATATTGTTCTTGTTAGCAAGAGCAATAACTTCTTCCAAATCTAAAACTATTGTTTTACCGGCTTCAACGGCAAGAGTGTTCGCGCCGGATTTAATCATTGTTTTTATTGTACCTTTGCCGATGACAGGCAAATCAAACCTATCATCTTGTTTGGGGCGTGCAACTTTAACAATTACAAGGGGTTTCTTTTCTTTGCTTTTTGCGGTTTTATAAATTTCACCGCCGCGTTTAATGCACTCATCTGTGCCTTCCATCGCTTCAACTGCTAAAACCGCTTTATCACTTAAAACGACTGTTAAACCGACGTCAAGATCTGCCAAAGTATGTGCAATTTTTAAACCTAAATCTATATTTGCATTTTCTTCTTCATTTGGTTTGCGGGCAGTTAAAATACCTGCTTTAACCGTACAATTTTTCAAGAAAGAAAATGATGATAATACTTCAATATCATCTTTTTTAAATTCTGCAATAGCTGCTTTTAAAAGGCTTTCCGCGCGTTTGTCACGGAGTGTAGCCAAAACCTTTGCCATACGCATATCGGGCATAAGTGAAAAGATGTTTATGTGTTTAACGCGCCCTGCCATAATGGCATGCGTTACACCGTTTTGTTTAAAAAATTCTATGCATTTTGAAAGTTGCCCTATCCTTAAAGTCTTTGTTACTTTAGCATAAGGTTTAAAATCTGACTCACTTGCATTACCTTTAACGCAAGCAACCACCACCTGCCAACCTTCTTCGGTAGCACCTTTAGCGGTTAAAATAGGGTATTTGCCTTCGCCTGCAATTATGCCGAGTACTTTACTCATCATCATCTTCCGTTTTGCTTGTTTTTTTGCGTGGTGTTGATAAACCGCGTTCGGTTGTTTCGCAAAACTCAATTAGTTCCATAACTTCGGGAACTTGCGGTTTTGAACGTAAAAGTTCAATACTTTCTTTTAAAGTTCTGCTTGATAAAAATAATTCCATATAGGCTTTTTTGATTGCTCTGACAGTTTCCGAACTAAAACCGGCACGCTTAAGACCAACTAAATTTAAACCGGCTAGTTTTGCACGCGGGCCTGTTGCATAACAAAAAGGAGGAAGGTCCAAAACCAAACCGCTTAAACCGGAAAGCATAGCAAGACGGCCGATGCGTACAAACTGATGCACGCCTGTTAAGCCTGATAATATCGCGTGATCTGCAATACGGACGTGACCTGCTACGCCACAGCAATTTGCCAAAATAATGTTATTACTTAAAATACAATCGTGTGCAACGTGGGAATTTGCCATTAAAAGGCAACTGTCACCAACTACTGTCGGTTGCTCTAATTTGGTTGAACGGTGAATTGTTACGCATTCGCGTATTTTATTTTTATTGCCGATTTTGACACGGCTTTCAAAACCATCTTTATAAGATAAATCTTGCGGTTTTACACCGATAAAACAATGCCCGATAAGTTCATTTTCATCACCCATATCGGTATTTTCAATAACGCAACTTGGGCCGATTTTATTATTTTTACCGATTGTAGTATCTTTGCCGATAATGGTAAATGGGCCAACGATTGTACCTTCTCCGATTTTGGCACTCGGGTCAATGATCGCTGTAGGGTGTATATTGGGGTTTGTCATAAAATCTCCTAAATATTTTCTAACAATATTTTAGCAAAATTTGTATTGCCTGTATGTCCACCGCAAGAACATGTTATATGCATTGGGCCAAGGGCGTAACCGGTTAAAGAAAGATCGCCGATTAAATCTAAAATTTTATGGCGCACTTGTTCATCAGGGAAACGCAACGGTGTGGAAAATTTATCTTTAAAAATAACCACGCAATTTTGCGGATCGCCGCCGAGTGCAAGACCATTTGCTTTTAAAAATGCAAGTTCTTCCTCAAACCCAAAAGTGCGGGACGGGGCAATTTCTTTAACATAACCGTCTTTAGACATTTCAAAAGTATATTCCTGGTGGTTAACTAAAGGATGATTACGCAAATAAATAAAAGTAAAAGTTAATTTGTCCGCCGGTTTGGCAATGTAAGACATATTTTTTTCTTCATACTTTATTTCTTTGTTTATGTTTAAAACTTTAGCAGGTAAGCCTAAATCTTTAAGGCCGGCTTTTAAAATATGTTCGGCAAAAACTAAAGAGGAACCGTCGGTTAAAGGTGGTTCCGGGCCGTCCATTTCCACAAGCAAATCAGTAATGCCTAAAGCGGCACAAGCACTTAATAAATGCTCCACCGTGTGAACGCTTGCGTTTTTACTTGCCATATTTGTTCCGCGCAAAGTTGATTTAATGCTGGAAACATGTGCTTTAATAGGCTCGGCATCTTGGATATCTTTTCTTAAAAAAGAGATATATCCCTGATCACTTGGTTTTAAAGTGATAGTACTGTTTTTGCCGGTATGTAAACCTATACCGCTTAAAGTTGTTTCTTTGGCGATAGTAAATCTGTTCATAAGACCTCTAAATATTATATTTTTTTCTCAAAGCCTGAATTTCTTTATAAAACTCCGGTAATTTTTTAAGGATAACTTGCAAACGCATAAAATCTGAATAAGACATTGCCGGTGAACCCATAACTTTTGAACCCGGTTCAAGTTTGGAAATTATACCTGCTTGTGGGCCGATCATTGATTTATCACCAACTTTTAAATGGCCTGCAACACCCGCTTGACCGGCAATAATAACACCGTTACCGATTTCCGCAGAACCTGCAACACCGACTTGTGAAACTAAAATGCTGGACATACCGATTTTAACATTATGCCCAATTTGTACCAAATTATCAATTTTGGTATTTGCGCCGATAACTGTTTCATTCATTTTTGCGCGATCAATGGTTGTGTTTGCACCGATTTCGACATCATCTTGCAAAATGACTTTACCGATTTGCGGAATCTTTTCGTGTTTGTTTATAAAAACATAACCAAAACCATCAGAGCCAATAACCGCACCGGGTTGCAAAATAACATAATCTTTTAAAACACATTCTTCACGGATTGTCACTTTAGGATAAATAATACAGTTTTTGCCGATTTTTACATTACGCCCGACATAAACTTGCGGATAAATTATTGTGCCTTCGCCGATTTCGGCGCCATCTTCAACAACACTTAAAGCACCGATGGCAACATTCGCACCGATTTTTGCGGTTTCGGCAACAACTGCTGTTTTGTGAATTTCCCTTTTGATATTTTTATTTAAAGTTGTCGTCGCACGCATGATTAAAGTAAAGGCCCATTCGGGATGGTTTGCATATAAAATGTTACCTTTATAAGCAATTTCCTGCCCTTTAACTTTTGTAGGAACAATCAAAGCACCAAGATCTTTATTTGCAGGGGCATTTGCATCGCGGAGTTCCGCTGCATAAGCGATACCACCTGAAACAACTTTATCTAATCCACATAAACAGGTGGGTTTAAAATTTTCATCACCAACAAGTTCTGTGCCGGAAATTTGTGCCATCTCTTTTAAGGTTAAACTCATTTTTTGCCTCCTAACTGCTTTTTATATTTGCTATGATAATTTTTCATCCACTTTATAAATTCGTCGGTAACATTTATAGGTTTACCGTAAAGCAAATTGTTTTTATCTACCACTACACCAATATTGCGGACTGAAGCAAATTCTTTAAGACCGCTGTAAATCTCTTTTAAAATTTCACCCACAATATAATCTTGGCGGGAATTGACTTGCTCCTTTGAAAGTTGTTGGAAATTGAGTAAAAAAGTTTCCTTTTCTATGATTGTTTGTTTTGTTGTTCTTATTTGTTCCTTTATAGAATTAATTTGTTTTTGAGGCAGAGGCGCATCCTGCATAGTTTGAGAATAACGGAATAAAAGATCTTGTAAAATATGTTTCACATTATTTGTTTTTATGCGGGGATAAGTATTATTGTCTGTGGGAGGAATATACTCGAGATCCTCGTAAAAAGGTTGTGCATCTCTTAGTTCTATACGGAGGTTATTAAGTTTTTCTTTTAAGTTTTTTACCTGGTCCTGAAGTTGTGCATACTCAAGTTGTTTTTCTTCAAGTTCAAGACGCATTGTTTTGCGGGCTTCGATAGTCCAAGGATTGTTATTAAAAACTTCTTCCATATTGATATAAACAGCCAAAGCATCTTTTGTTTCTTTGTCAGTATCTTGTTCTTTTCCGTTTAATTTTAAACCAAATTGCTGTTTTAATTCTTCCGGTTTGGCATTGGGGCCAAGGGCATTTTTTTCAGGTGTTTGAAGGGCTGCCGCTTGCGGATCTTGCACTTCCGGCAAAGTGCCTTGTGAAGTGTTAAAATTTTGACTGCCTTCCGGGGCCTGTTGATTTAAAACGGAGTTAAAATTCCCGGGTTTTTCGTCGCTGGATGGATTCATTACAGGTATTTGAACTATGGCGGTAGTATCATATTTTTCAAGTGGTATTTGGCTTGTACCGGGAAGATTATTTAAAGCCGCTTGAGTTTGAGAAGATTCTTGTTGGACTATTTCATTTTCAAGTTCGGCAATATCAACTTTATCTTGTGCATTTAAAAATGTGCCAAGAATTATTAAGAGCAAAAAAGTTGATATTTTAATCTTCATTCTTTAATAAAAAACACCTTAGAACAAGTTTGCCATAGAGAAATATATATAACCGCGCCTTTCCCCAGACTTATGATTTAAACCGTAACCCCAATCTAATCTAATAGGAAGTGATGGGGTAACAATTCTTAAACCAAAACCGACACCCATTTTAAAATCGCCAACGCCTTCCCCTGTTTTAAAGCGAACGTCGTTAAGATTTTTCCAGGAGTTACCTATATCAAAAAATGCAGCAAGTTGTGCCATTGTACGACGGCCTTCGCGAGCAATAGGGAATTTAAGTTCAATGTTGCCAATATAGTAAATTTCGCCGCCTTTTTCCGGACCGATTTGGCCTGTAGTTTCATAACCTCTGACGGTATCTGCACCACCTAAAAAGATTCTTTCATAAGCAGGTACAATATCTGTACGCCCATAGGCTTTAACGGAACCTGCCCTTTGACCTATCATTAAAACTATCGGGTAATCTTTACCGATATTAAGCAAAGTAAAATTGTAAGAAGATTTTAAATTGATTTTATAAAGATCAACATTTCCCATAAAAGGCCCACCGGTAAGTTCAAGGTTTATAGAATTTTTAGAACCTTCCGTCGCATCAAAAACACTATCACGTGTATCTCTAGCAACAGTTACGCCAAAAGTAGATTGTGTAGAACGACCTTCTACTAAACCATTTGCTTCCTGATTTTGATATTCGGTATCAATATCATATATGTGTATACCTTCTAAAGAATAAGAAAAGTTTAACCCGTAAATATCATCATTAAAACGCGGGCCCACATTTAGGCGAAAACCTTTACGCTTTTCAGTATATGCTGAGTAGGTTTGCATATAAGAGCGGTATCTTCTAGTATCAAAAGCATCAATCCCAAAACCAACAGGGCGGTCATAAATCCACGGGGTATACCAACTAACCGTATAATCTAAAATTCTTTTACCGAACATTGCACGTGCCGTTAAGCGTTGTGCGCGATGGAATAAATTAAGGTGACTGATAGAAATATCACCGTATAAACCGTCTAAAGAAGACATCGCCACACCGGCAGTAAACATGCCCGGGCGGCCTTCAACAATGTTATAGCCAACATCTACTTTGTTTATATCGTTTGTCGGGGTAATATCAATTTGGGCATCATTTAAGAAACCTAAATTCATTAATTTATTTTGGCCGCGTTGTACTTTGGAATAATTAAAAATTGAACCTTCCTTAAAAGGCACTTCCCGTGCAAAAATATATTTTGGAGTATCCCCTTCACCAGTGATATCAATGTGGTCTACATAGACGATATTATTTTGCTGAACTTGAAAATTTATGTTTAAAATATTATCCGTTTCATCTAAATTCTTTTGTGGGACAATTTCTGCCCTTAAATAACCTTTGTTCGCATATTGTTCTTGCAAAGCACGAATGGTTCCGTCAAATTGCTGTTGATTATATAATTTGCCTTTTGCGTAATAAATGCTTTTATCTATTTCCTTTTCGGTTAAAACAGTATTACCGATAACGGTTGTTTCGCCAAAACGTGCTTTTACACCTTCGTTAACAGTATAATTTAAAGTAACTTCGCTATTATCTTCACTGAATTTAGGTTCATAATTTTCTATTTTAAATTCGTAGTAACCTTCGTTTCTGGCATAATTTGTAGCATTGTAATTATCAATGGGCATATTTTGGACTTTATAAACTTTGCCCGGGCGGTTTTTTAATTTCTTAACAAATTTTTTAAGCGGAATTTTGTTTAAACCTGCGACATTAACTTCTTTAACACGGGTTTTTTGGCCCTCATCTATCTTAAGTGTTACGAGGGCAATATTTTTTGATTTGTCAATTTCAAAAGTATAAGTTACTTGTGCATTTAAAAAGCCGTTTTCTGCGTAAAGTGCCTTGATTTTGTCCATGTCGGCAAGAAGTTTTGCTTCGCTAAACGGATCTTTAATTTTAGACATCATTGCCTTTTGTATGGAAGTTTTTGAAACTTTTTTACGTCCTTCATAATAAAATTTTTCCAAAATAGGTTTTTCTTCTAAAATAACAGTTAAAGCATGGCAAGGGTAAAGTTCTTTGTCTTTCTTATCGGCTTTGTTTTTTGCTTTTTTCGGAAGAGGGCTAATGTCAATTTCCACATTGTCAAAATTGCCGAGTGTAATTAAATTATTTTTATCTTCTTGAACGGAAGATAAAGCATAAAAAGTATTCGTTTTTGCCGATATATTTTTTAAAACAGTTTTCTTGTTTATGTTTACGAGACCTTCGGTTTTAAGTTCGCAAATAAGCCAAGGGCCGTCATCAGACAATGTTTGTCCTCCGTTTGATGCGCTTTCTTCTTCCGGGTCAACATAATTGCCGGAGGTAAAATCAACAGATTTATTGCCAAAAGTACCTGTTTGAAGAGGGCTTTGGGCAGAATTCCCACCAAGCATTTGTGCAAAAATACAAGGGGTTAATAATGTGAAAAGGGTTAATGTTAAAAAGTTCTTCATATATACATTATATGAAATTATTTAGCATACTGCTTGCCCTGTTTACAAATTTTTTGCTACAATAGAAAAGTATTCTAATCGGAGGTCCTATGACAGAAATTACTACCAAACAAAAGCAACCGGCAGGTTTATATTTACTTTTCGCTACGGAAATGTGGGAAAGATTTAGTTTTTATTCCCTAAAAGCATTATTTATTTTGTATTTAACAAAAGAACTTTTACTTAGCACAAAGGAAGCAAGCGGGCACTTTGGAACTTTGATGAGTTTGATTTTCCTCTCTCCCCTCTTTGGCGGATATATCGCTGATAAATGGATAGGTAAACGCGCGGCAATAATTATCGGCGCAGTTTGTATCGCGCTCGGTCAACTTTGTATGGGCCGCGGCAGTATGACTTGGGTATTTTGGGCTATGGCTTTTATCGTTATCGGTAATGGATTTTTTAAACCTAATATTTCAAGCATTGTCGGTGACCTTTATGAAAAAAATGATCCACGCCGCGACAGTGGTTTTACCATCTTTTATATGGGTATCAATTTAGGCTCATTTTTGGCAGGTTTAATTGCAGGAACACTTGCACATAATTTCGGCTGGGGCTGGGGTTTTGGCTCTGCGGCAATCGGTATGGTAATTGGTTTAATAACTTTCCTTTGGGGCCAAAATAAATACTTACAAGGCAAAGGTCTTTCCCCAAAACATTATGAGAAAAAGGAAAAAGTTAAAACCGAAAATAAACCCTTAACAAAGGAAGAAAAACAAAGAATTTTAGTCATTTTTATAATGGCATTTTTCTCCGTTTTCTTTTGGGCAATTTTTGAACAAAAAGGTGCCGCTCTTAATTTGATTGCTGAACACAATGTTGACAGAATTGTTCATATTTTCGGTAAAACTTTTGAAATACCGACAGCGTGGTTTCAGTCGGTAAACCCTTTATTTATTATGTTATTTGCACCGGTGTTTTCAAAACTTTGGGTAACACTTGGCAAGAAAAATAAAGACTTAAGCATCCCGGCAAAATTCGTTGTTGCGTTTTGGTTAATTGCAATCGGTTATGCTTTGCTTTTGACGGCATCAATAGTTTGCAAAGATAAATTCGGCATGCTTTGGATAATTGGCGCTTACTTTATGTTTACGATGGGCGAACTTTGTTTATCTCCGGTTGGGCTTTCAATGGTAACAAAACTCTCACCGGTAAAATTTATTTCTTTATTCATGGGTATTTGGTTTTTGGCAAACTCCGCCGCCGGATGGCTTGCTGGTAAATACTCAGGTTTCTTGGATAAAGATAATTTAACGCAATTTTTCACCTGGCCGGTAATTACACCAGTGGTTGCATCTTTGATTTTGCTGGTTTTAGTTAAACCAATTAAGCATTGGATGCACGGAGTGAAATAAATTTATTTATGCCACAGTATCTTGCACAAATTAATGGAAACAATTTTACCCTCTCAAAAGAGGAAGCACACCATTTAAAAGTGGCGCGTTACACCACAGGCCAAGAAATAAAAATTTTTGACGGGTGCGGTAAAAAATATCTTGCCCGTTTAACAAGTGCGCAGGGCGGGGAAATTATTAAAACACTTCCAAGCCGCGAACTTAAAAGAAATATTACACTTTATTTTAGTGCAATTTCCCGCCCGGCAACTGAAGAATTGCTTGACCTTTGCACCCAAGCCGGCGCAAGTACTTTTTGCCCCGTTTTCAGTAAATTTTGTGACGCTAATTTGCTAAAAAAATGGGATACTAAACAAGAACGTTGGGGGCAAATTGTTTTGGCTGCCGCCAAACAATGTGAAATTTCAAAAATACCGCAAATTTTGCCGCCGCTTGATTTTGAAGACGCTTTAAAAAATTTAAAAACACCGGCTTTGATTTGTTATGAAGACGAACAAAAAACACAATTAACGGAAAAAATTCCGACAGGAAAAGATATTGCTTTATTTATTGGCCCCGAAGGCGGATATGCGGAAGAAGAAATCGCCCTTGCAAAAAAATACAATATAAAACCCGTAACTTTAGGCGCAAATATTTTGCGCGCACAAACTGCCGCCGCGTGTGCGGTGTGGGCATTAGCAAATTTATGAAAATCTACATAAAAACTTTCGGTTGCCGTGTTAATCAAGTAGAAAGTGAGGCTTTACTTGAAGAATTTTTACGCCGCGGGCACAAAATAGTAACCGCACCGCAATATGCCGATATTTGCCTTATAAACACTTGCTCCGTAACACGTAATGCTGATAAAGATGCCCTAAAAGAAGCCAATTTAATTAAGCGCAAAAACCCAAATGCCCGCCTGATTTTAACAGGTTGTTTTGCAAGGCACGGCGCAAAAGAAATTTTGGAAAAAATTAAAGAAGCGGAAATTGTGCAAAAGGAAAATTTACCGCAAGAACTATTTAAACAAGATATTGATTGGACTGTTAAAGAACACCACGGCAAAACACGCGCTTTTGTTAAAATTCAAGACGGGTGCACAAATTTTTGTACTTATTGCATTGTGCCCTTTACGCGCCCAATAAAAACCTCAAAACCAAAAGAAATTGTGCTTAAAGAAATTAAAAATTTAATTGCCACAGGTTATAAAGAAATTGTTTTGACGGGCATAAATATAGGCAATTATTTTTGTGTGGAAACAAAAACAAATTTAGCTGGTTTGGTAAAAGAAATTTTTGCTTTGGAAGGCAACTTCCGCATTAGATTTTCTTCCATAGAATTGCCAACTGTAACTGATGAACTTTTGGAAGTTATTTCAAAAGCCGGTTATAAATTTTGCAATTATTTACATTTACCTTTACAAAGCGGTTCAAGTAAAGTTTTAAAAGAAATGAACCGTCATTACAGCGCTGAAGATTTTGAAAAACGCGTGCAAGAAATACGCAAAGAAATAAAAGATATCTTTATTTATACTGATATTATTGCAGGTTTCCCAACTGAAAGCCTGGAAGATTTTGAAAGTTCCGTTGCATTTGTTCGCAAAATAGGTTTCGCAGGTTTACACGTTTTCAGTTATTCCCCGCGCCCGATGACTGCGGCGGCAAAACTTCCGCAAATTAATGTTACCGAGATTAAACGACGTGCCGATCTTTTACGTGAAGAAGATTTAATTTTACGCCAAAAAGCCGCAGAGAGTTTAATCAATACAGAACAAGAAATTTTAGCAGAAGAAAAATCAAAAGACGGCAAATTTTTAGTTGCTACTGCTGCAAATTTCCAAAAGGTTTTAGCACCTTTAAACACACCCAAAAATACTTTAGTAAAAGTTCAAATTACCAAAGCCCTAGATGGTATTTGCTACGGAAAATAAACTATATATTTGGCTCGTGGCAGTCGGCGCAACGGGCCTCATAGTCATCCGCGCCACCAACATAAATTCTGCTCTTAACTTTTGCAGTTCTTTGTGTACGGCGCGCTGGTTTACCGCAAACAACGCAACGTGCGGCAAGTTTTAAAACACTATCGGCAACTGCTAAAAGTTTTGCGGTGCTGCCAAAAGGAACACCCTGATAATCCATATCAAGCCCGCAGCAAATAACGCGTTTACCTTGTTTGGCTAAGGTAATAGCAACATTAACGATATCTTCGGTAAAGAAATTGACTTCATCTATTGCAATAACTTCTGTATCTTTTTCAACAAGGTCTAAAATTTCTTCGGCTTTTGAAACAGTATTTGCATCCATTTTAACTAAATCATGCGTGGCAATACCTTTGCGGGCATAGCGTTTATCTAAAGTAGAATTAAAAACTTGCACCTTTTGACCGGCATGTTGTGCAACTTCAATACGCCTTATAAGTTCCGTGCTTTTACCGGAAAACATGCAACCACAAACAACTTCAATGCGCCCGTAAGGGACTTTTGCTTTTGCCATCATAACACACCTCTATAAACTAGGGCCCGCAGCAGTATAACCATCCTGCCAAGGATACCAATATTGATTTATGCGCTGTTGGGCCGGGGTTTCATTCTTTTTACCACCGCAAATTACATTGATTGCAAAGTGGAAAGATAAGTTGTGGCTTCTGTCCCTAACGCCTAACATCACATTAAAATCATGGAAATCTTTATAAACTAAAATATGTTTTGAATAACCGTGAACGGAAGAATCCTTAATTTCAAAATCTATACCCATATTTGCGTGCCAGGTGCTTTCTTTAGGGGCGATAGCAAATTTAGTTGTAAACAAGAAACTGTTACGCGTCATCTTATAGTTCGTTATACCTAAAGTTATATATTTGTTTTCCGGATCACGAGGATCGTGGAAAGTTGTATTTAAAACAAAAGCCTGATTTCCGGCGTCAAAATCATATAAATTTTGTAAGAAGAAATTTGTTCCGCTTTCTTGATTAAAATAACCGATTTCAGCAAGCAAGGGTTCTAATCTGTCATTTAATTTCCAGGAATTTATATCTTTGCCTATATCTATACCGCTCGCAACTTTAAAATACAAGTTGTTTGTCGGCATATAATAATTTTGAATATAAAAAGCGTTTTGTTCTTCGCGATTAAACACATTTTGATATTCGTCAATAACTAAAACTTTATCAGTTGTGCGGTGTTTATAGCGATAACCGAAATCTAAAGCACCTGTAGGAAGATTTGTTCTTAAATTAACTTCGGTACCATAACGACCGACATAATTATCTTTTTCTTGTGAAACAGGGTCTTTAAAACCTATTTCCTGATTATAAAAAACACTTGGTGTTAAAGTTAAATTACGGTGCAAACGGAAACTTTTTGAACTTCTCCAAGTACCCTTGAAATATTGTAAATAATCATTATTGTCCGCAGGAGTTTCATTAAACTTTGTATTATTGAAAGATAAATTAAAATTATTTACTATACCACCGGTTTTAGGTAAAACAAAAGGGGTAAAATTCCAAGCGACTTCAGGTAAATCTGTTTGATAATTGTGGAAAGTTTTTGTAGGTTCATCTAATTTACTAATATCATAATAACTAATGCGGAAATTACTCACCCTGCTTTGGCGAACTAAAGACGTTTGTGTTAATTTATCAGGTGAAACTACATAAGGATTGCTTCTAAAAAAGTCATTGTTAAAATCCGGATCAGAAACGGTACGGGTTTTCATTTGAGAAAAATAAATAGCACCGTCTTCGTCGTTTAAAGAATTTGAATTATCATACATTTCCCACCAAAAACCACCGTTTATACCCCAACGTTGCATATCCAAAACTCTATCTTTAATAGTGTAAGTTTGGATGTTTCCACGGAATTTTGAAGGATCATCATAACCTAAAGTTAAACCGTAACCGATACCTGCTTTTGTGTAATAATCAAGATTGCCTGTGGCGGCAAAATCACCTTTAGAATATACCGTGGAAGTTAAAATACCAAGCCCGGTATTTTTACTCTGCCCAAAATCTAAATAAGTTGTAAACAAATGATCTTTATTCAGGGAACGATAAAAATAAGGCAAATATAGCACCGGTACTTTACCGAGACGCGCCACTGCATTTGTACCGGAGATGCTGACTTCCGGTTTTAATTTTGCGCTACCGATTGTTAGGGTATAGTGGGGTGTTTCTTTATCACAACAAGTTAAGACTGCTTTTTTTAAATTATATTCTGTTTCTTCACCGGAAAATTGTTTTGCGGAAATTACCTGCATAGGGCCATATTGCGCTTGGAAATTGTCCATAACAACTTTTTTATCTTTACTATTATAATTAAATTTCTGTAAAGTAAAAGAGCCTTCATGGTTTTGAATAGTTACAGGGGAAGATGAAGTAATTTTTTCTTCTTTTGGATAAACGGTAAATTCCTTCCCTAAAACAGTATATTGTTCGCCATCTTTATTTAAATTTATACGGACATTTCCCTTTAACTCCGCCGTGCCGTTTGCATCATCATAAGTTACTTCATCAGCGGTAAAAAATATAAAATCTTCTTTATTAGGCGCAGGCAAGTTTGAACTTTGGCAAAAAGCAAAAGTATTTAATAAAAACAAAGAAATTAAAAAGAAAATTTTATTTTTCATTATTTACACTCAAAGCATACAACGCCGAACCTAAAGCGCCAACATTCTTTGTCTTTGAAACTAATAACTTAACATTTTTAAAGGGCTCTTTTATTTTTTGTGCTTTTAAAATTACTCGCAAAGCAGGCATAAAGTATTTTGCGCCACCTGCAACACCACCACTAAAAACTACGACTTCAGGATTAAAAATTAAAATTAAGTCAGTTACGGCATACCCCAAATAAGTCCCAAAATAATTCCAAATTGAAAGGGCAAATTTATCTTTTTTACTTGCCGCATCAGATAATAATTTAACGGAAAAGCCTTCTTGTTTAATCAATTTGGCAAGTATATTTTTGGGGTTTTCTTTGACGGCTTTCAAAGTTAATTTTTTTAAAGTATTTGTACCTATATAACTTTCAAGGCAACCGCATACACCGCAAGCGCAAAGATTTCCGGTTTTTGTGTCTCCTATTTTTATATGCCCAAATTCTCCGGCGCTGCCTGTTGCACCTTGATATAATTTACCGTCGATAATTATTCCGCCGCCAATACCTGTTCCTAAAGTGAAAACCAAAATATTTTTATATTTTTCTTTTAGTTCTTTTTTATAAACACCGAAGGCCGCCATATTTGCGTCATTTGAAACAAAACAGTTACACCCGGTTAGTTTTTTAAGGTTTTCTGCTATTTTTAAATTAGGCCAAGGAATATTCGGGGCAAAACGCAAAATACCTCTTTTATTATCGGTATCACCGGCAACCCCAACGCCGATAACTATATTTTTCGTATTAAATTCTTTTTTATAATTGTTTATTATATCTGCCAAAAAGTTTAAAAATTTAGAAGAAGACAAATGACACGGGGTTTTAATTTTTTGATTTCCTAAAACCTTTCCTGTTTCATTAATAGCAAGAATTTTTACAAAAGTTCCGCCAATATCTATTCCGATGGAAATCATATTTGCCCCCCTGTTTTGCTTTTTGGATGACTGTGGTTATAAACTTTTTTAAGTCTGTCTAAAGAAACATGTGTATAAACTTGCGTTGCACTTAAACTCTTATGTCCGAGCATTTCTTGCAAAGTCTTTAAATCACAACCGTTATTAAGTAAATGTGTCGCAAAACTATGCCTTAAACTATGCGGAGTTATATGGCGGACCAGTTTAGTGCTAATCGCACTTTGTTTTATAACCTTTCTTATTCCTTCTCCGCTGATACGGCGGTTATAACTACTTAAAAATAATGGCTCCGTTGGTAAATGTTGTGGGCGCGTTGCAAGATAGTTTTGAATACTATCAAGCGCAATATCAGTTATTGGAACAATACGTTCTTTTGAACCTTTACCCAAAACTTTTGCATATCCCTGTTCAAAATTTATATCACAAATATTTAAATTTATAAGTTCGCTACGGCGAAGACCGCTTGAATATAAAAGTTCCAAAATGGCTTTGTTCCTTAAAGCATACAATTTGCTTGGGTGGGCTTCCATTAAATTTGAAGCCTCTTCTTCCGTTAAAAATTTGGGAAGTAACTTTTCGCGTTTTGGTGCATCAAAAAGTTTAAAGGGATTTAGTTTAATTAAACCGCGTGTTTCCAAAAATTTAGCGAAACTTCTTAATGAACTTATTTTGCGAAGCATAGTATTGCGTTTAATTTGTGTAGAATTTTCCGCCGCAAGATAAGAACGGATATTCCTTATATTAAAATCTTTAATTTGCGTTAAATTATTTTTTGAAAAGAAAGAAAGTGCAGCCTCCAAATCCTTAGTATAAGCCCTTAAGGTATGTGGGGACATATTACGCACTTTCAAACTTTGCAAAAAATTATTTATCTGCTGTTGCATTTTTTGCTTCTATTTCTTTAATTTCTTCCGGGGTAACTTGAATTATTGTTTTGCATTTCGGATACCCCGAACAACCTAAAAATGCACCGCGTGCGGAATGGCGGAGTAACATCGCCTTACCGCAGTTTGGGCATTTTTTACCTGAATCTAAAGCCTTTTTTGTTGCTACTTTTTTGCCTTCGGCATCTATGGAATAAGTATTTTTGCATTTTGGATAAGCCGAGCAAGCCATAAATTGCCCGCGGCGGCCTGTTCTAATAACCATAGGTGCACCGCATTTGTCGCAAACTTCATTTGTTTCCTGAACAGGTGCGGACGTCGTAGCATTTAAATTCTTTTTACCTTTGCAGGTTTTGTCAGAGCAAACCAGATATTCACCATATCTGCTATGTTTTAAAAGCATAGGTTTTTGGCAGATAGGGCATTTTTCATCCGTCGGGACAGGGATTGAAGAAACCATGTTTTGTGAAGCATTTTTCAAATCACGGGAAAACCCTGTATAGAAATCAGACAAAACTGCAACCCACTTTTTATTACCTTCGGCAATATCATCAAGTTTTTCTTCAACTCCGGCGGTATAAGAAAGGTCCATAATATCTTTAAAAAACTCCTTTAAATGTTCCGTAACTCTTATGCCCAAAGGTGTCGCCGTAAGTTTTGTGGTTTTGGGGAGTTTTTCAATATACTTTCTGTCCATAATTGTTTTGATCGTAGGAGCATAAGTGGACGGGCGGCCAATACCGTGCTTTTCCAAAGTTTTGATTAAACTTGCTTCGTTGTAGTTCGGTGGTGGCGCAGTTTTATGATCTTTTGTTTCAATATCAACCAAATTAAGAGTGTCCCCTTCTTCCAAAGCAGGCAAAAGTGCTGTTTGGGAATCTTCCTTTTCATTTTCTTCGGGTTCTTCATCTTTATAGACAGATAAATAACCTTCGAATTTAACCGTTCTGCCTGTTGCACGGAGCAAGCAATTATCTTTGCTTTCTGCGGAAATATCAATACTTACGGTATTGAAAACAGCATCCGCCATTTGTGAAGCAACAAAACGTAACCAAATAAGTTCATAAAGTTTATATTGGTCTGAAGTCAAAGAATTTTTTATGCTTTGAGGTGTTTTGAAAACATCTGTGGGGTGGATTGCTTCGTGTGCTTCTTGCGCACCTTTTACTTTACCTTTATAAACAGGCGCTTTTGCAGGGGCAAACTCTGGACCGTATTTTTCTTTGATAAATTTATTTGTTTGGGTTTGAAGTAGCTTTGAGACATTGAAAGAGTCCGTTCTCATATAAGTAATCAAACCAACGTTTTTACCGGCAATTTCCACACCTTCGTATAAAGATTGTGCGGTTTGCATTGTCTTTTGCGGGGAGAATCCGAGTTTATTATAAGCATCTTGTTGCAAAGTGCTTGTAATAAAAGGCGGTTTCGGGTGTTGTTTAACTTCTTTCTTTTCTACCTTTTCAACCGTTAAAGGCCCTTTACGCAATGAAGCATTTACGCTGGCCAAACTTTCATTTGTATCAAAAACAGTTGATTTAACTTTATAATCTTCTGCAAAAAGTTTATATGTAGTTGTGCTTTCAACGTTTTTTCCTTGCCATTTTAAAACACGTGCAAAAAATTGAGGTTTTGTATCTTTCTTTTCAAGTTTGGCACGCAAAGTCCAATAAACTTTACTTTTAAAATCTGCAATTTCTTTTGCCCTTTCTGCAAGTAAACGAACCGCGACAGATTGCACGCGCCCTGCACTTAAACCGCTGGTAATTTTACGCCACAAAAGCGGTGAAATTTTATAACCTACAAGCCTATCTAAAACACGGCGTGCTTGTTGGGCATCAACTAAATTATGATCAATAGCACGGGCATTATCAAAACTTTCTTTGATAGCGGTATCGGTAATTTCATGGAAAAAAATACGACGTGTATTTTCCGGTTTAAGTTTTAAAAGTTGCTCTAAATGCCAAGCGATAGCCTCTCCTTCACGGTCAGGGTCGGTAGCGAGATAAACGATAGATGCTTTTTTAACTGCATCCTTTAAATCTGCAATAATTTTCGGTTTACCGCTTACTACATAAGTGGGTTTAAAATCATGTTGTTCATCAACACCGATTTCTTTTGAGGGCAAATCTCTTACGTGCCCAAAAGAACTTTTAACGATATAGTTAGGCCCTAAAATTTTGCTGATAGTGCGTTGTTTTGTGGGTGATTCCACAATAACAAGTGCTTTGCCTGTTGTAGATTTTTGTACTGTCATTTCACACCTCTAAATAATAAATCAAATTTTGGCTTTTGAATATTTGCCATCTTCACATCTTAAATAACCGCCTATTTCAAGCGAAAATAAAACTGTTGACAGACTTGGAACATCCATATTTAATTTTACGGAAAGTTCATCTATCGTGCTTTCCCCACTGCCGATAGCCTCCATAATTTTGGCTTCTTCGAGGGATAAATCTGAAACTTCTTCCTTTTCTTTATAAATTTCTTGTGTTTTTAAAGTGCTTTTTATGTTTACAGGTAAAGCATCAATAATATCACGTGCATCTAAACAAATGCCGGCACCTTCTTTTATAAGTTTGTTTGGGCCGCCGCTTGTCGGGGAATCTATAGGACCGGGAACGGCAAAAACATCAAGCCCTTGCTCCAACGCCATTTTAGCAGTTATTAATGCACCTGATTTTACTTCTCCTTCAACGACAACAGCAACTCTTGAAAGCGCTGCAATCAAACGGTTCCTTCTAGGAAAATGTTGCGCAAGCGGTGCTGTCATAAAAGGATATTCGGAGATTATTGCACCTCCGTTTTCAATAATACCTAATGCAAGTTCTTTATTTTCAGCAGGATAACATCTGCCAATACCAGTACCGATTAAAGCCCAAGTTGGTTTTTTGCGTTTAACGGCTTCAGCGTGCGCGACACTGTCAACACCGCGAGCCAAGCCACTGACTATTATGACGCCTGCATCGGCCAAATCTCCGGCAAGTTTTGTTGTAGCGCGCCTGCCGTAAGGTGTCATTTTACGTGTACCGACTATTGCACCCGTTGGTGCTAAATTAGTATTTAATTCTCCACGCACATAAATAACTAATGGCGGTTCTTTAATGTTTAAAAATTCTTCCGGGTAGCCCTCTTCACCTTTAATATAAATATGCCCGCCGACTTTAGCAACATTTTCTATTTCTTTTTCGGCATCTAATTCCAAAGCTGATTTTAAAAAATATTCTGCAGTTTCAAGCGAAATTTTGCCTTCCTCACTTAAAATTTGAGGGGTTTGTTTTAAAATCTCCTGACCGCTGCCAAAAATTTCAAGTAATCGTTCAAGCCAATCTGTTCTAAGATAGTTAAAGGCATTGATTTTAATTAGTGCTAATTTTTCTTCTGCTTTCATTAAATATCACTAACTCCTTTCCTATCTAAAGGACGGTATTGCATAACTTCTATAATATGCTCTTTTTTGATATTTTCACTACCTTCTAAGTCGGCAATAGTGCGGGCGGTTTTTAAAATTTTATCTAAACTTCTGGCGGAAAGGCCTAACTTTTTCATTGCAAGTTCAAGTATTTCCCCCCCGCCTTCCGGTAAAGGGCAATATTTTTTTATTTCTGAAACAGTCATAAAAGCATTGGCTGTTGTTTTGGATTTTTTAAATCTTTCTTCCTGAATTTTACGGGCTTTAATTACGCGTTCACGAATTTGCGCACTGGTTTCACCCTCGCTTTTGGCCTGCCAATCTTTATAATTTACAGGATTTAAATTAACGGTTAAATCTATTCTATCAAGTAAAGGGCCGGATACTTTTGATTTATATCTGCTTATTTGTACCGGCGTACAATTACAAGTTTTTACCGGGTGGCCGTGATAACCGCAGGGGCAAGGGTTCATTGCTGCAATTAAAGTAAATTTTGCCGGGAAAGTTAAAGTATCTTTTGCACGTGCAATAGTAACTTTAAAAGTTTCCAAAGGTTCACGCAAAACTTCCAAAGAGTTGCGTGAAAATTCCGCAAATTCATCTAAAAATAAAATGCCGTTATGCGCTAAACTTGCTTCACCGGGTTTTGGGTTTGCACCGCCACCGATTAAAGCAATATTTGAAATTGTATGATGTGGTTCCCGAAAAGGACGTTGAAAAACTTTCTTGCCTTTACCGAGCATACGGCACACAGAATATATTTGTAAAATTTCAAGCATTTCCTCTTTAGTTAGAGGAGGCAAAATGCTTGAAAAACGTTTTGCCAACATACTTTTACCGGTACCGGGAGTACCTATCATCAAAACATTATGCCCACCTGCTGCGGCAATTTCTAAAGCACGTTTGGCTAGTGCCTGGCCTTTAACTTCTGAAAAATCTTCTTTTAAATCAAAACCTTCTAAATTATCTTCAACTTTAGGGCTTTCATACTCTTGATGAAATAAAATTTTACCTTCAAGTAAATCTACAACTTCTTTTAAAGAACTTGCACCGAAATTTGGAACTTCTGCAAATTCCCCTTCCTCTTTATTTGCTAAAGGAATAACTGCTTTTTTAGTACCGGCTTTTCTTAAAGAAATTATCATTGGCAAAACACCGGCGCAAGCGTGAACTTTACCGTTTAAACCAAGTTCGCCGATGAAAACCATTTCATTTAATTTGTTTTGTGCTTGATTACTTAAAGCACCGCTTGCCGCCAAAATACCTAAAGCGATAGGTAAATCAAAATGCGTGCCTGTTTTTTTAATTTCGGCAGGAACTAAATTGACGGTAATTTTTCTTAAAGGGAAATCAAAACCGCTGTTTCTAATTGCGGCCTGAACACGGTCTTTTGCTTCTTTAACTTCTTGTTCGGGAAGGCCAACAATAGTAAAAGTGGGCGCACCTCCGGCAATGTCAATTTCTACTTTGACAATAAACCCTTCCAGGGCTTTTATAGCGGAGGATAACACACTTGCTAACATTAAATAAATTCCATCGTAATACTATCGGCAGAAGTATTTATGACCGTAAAATTTGCTACATTTTTGCGCAAGATTTTAGCAGAAAATTCCTCTGCAGTGGAAACTTTTGCCTGCACCGTAAAAGTGGCGGTAGAGTTTCTGTATTTTACTAAAGCAAAATCTTCAACATCCCTTTGGGAGCGCATAATATTTTGAAGTTTTTCCAAACGTTCAATCGTGTTAACATTTGAAACAATAAAATTGAAAGTTTTTGCTGAATTAATTGCTTGTGTTATAGCCTCTTCTACTTGTTCTGCTGCTGTTTGGCAAGCATTTGTTAAGGCTTTTTGTTCGGCTAAATTTTGTACAGCGTCAAGGCCGCTTGCATTTTCAGCAGATTGTGCCACAAGTTGATAATTACTTGTTGCCATCACTTTCAAATTTACTTTTGCGCGAATAGGTTTAAAAGTTGTTGTTAATGCGGCAGCACTTTCAAGAGGAGCAGCATCTGCTTCCGCGATGATAACAAAACGCGCCCCTTCTTTTTTTGCTTTATCGATAAAAGAAGTTGTATCCGTTAAATTATTTTCACTTAAAGTTCCACCATCAAGTAAAGTATATGGAAAATTTTTGAGTGCTTTATAAACACCTTGACGGCAATACTGTTTTAAAGAAACTTCACCGTTAATAATTTCCCTAGAAGCAACTAATATATTGGTTTTTCGAACATAAGCGCTATCTTCTATTTCTTTAACTTTAGTAGCCAAATTGCTTACCAAAACCATTACGCGACCTTCTACATAAAATTTATCGCCCTTTCTATAAGAAGTACTTACATAAGAGCGCCTTATATAATTTTTATAATTATCTAAAATATCGGTTTTAACTCTTTCAGGATATTCCAGCAAACTGTTGGAAGAAAGAAAAACCCTAGCGGCTTTTTCAACAGCAGCCTTTTCTGCTAAAACAAGTCCTTCTTCTTTCATAGAGGAAACTGAACCCTCAACGAAAGGAACTTCGGCACTCGCCATAACATATTCTCCTTCACCTTTAGGACCGATATTCATCCTTTGGCAAGCACTAAGCAAAACACATAGGACAATAAAAGGTAAAAACTTTTTCATTTTATCTCCTTATTTCAAGATATCACCAAGCATTTTGACATAAGCGCTTGGCTTTTTAATATCCTCAAAGTTAATAGTTCCGCAACGAATCATCATAACTTCAAGCATATGGGTTAAAATATCATAGAAATTATCCCTGATAGGCTCTTTACATTCCACGAAGGCAGGCCCTAAAATAACCGCACCTTTAAGGCCTTTTAAATCACAAATGTTTGCAATTTTAAAAGCAGCGGAAATTATGTGTTCTGTTGAATAAGCAGATTTTAAAGCATAATTAAAACCACCTTTTATGCCTAAACTTTTTGCTGCTTCTTGAGAAGCAAAAGCAATCCAACGGAATTTATCAATTTGCGAAACAGGAAAGAAAAACCCGAAATTTCCCCAGGAATTTTCTTTATTTTTGCCTAGAACGGTAATGTCTGCAAAATCTTTCTTCACTATATCACTATTGTCATTTTCCCCGTTAATAGCGGTCATTTCTTTTAAAATCTCTTCGTAAGACATCTTTTTTATGCCACTACTTTCTATACGACGGGAAAGAACTTTTACTCTTTTGACATTTCGTGCTACATCCCCTAAAGAATCGTTTTGATCGGAGAAGAAAGATTGCACTTGCTTTTCAGTTAAATCTAAGAAGGAAGAAGAAACTATCTTATTAGTTAATTTATCAAAATGAGCCTTATTTGGAACTTTTAATTCAGCGATAGTTCCGGCTGAAAATTTAAAATTAACTAATTCTTCAAATCTTTTTAAACTTTCAGGTGGATATTTTGAAGACAAAATAATTTGTTTTTTGTTTTTAAGAAAGTCATTTAAAACTTTTGAAATATACTCTCTGTTATGCTCATTAACGGCAGTTAAGTGGACGTCATCTACAATTAACACTTCTGCTTCATTGAAAAATTTATCTAATTTTTCTTGTTGTCCTTGCTCCAAAAGATATTGTACACCCCTGGAGAAACGCACCCCATTTGTAAACAATATTTTAGATTGAGGAACCTTTTTAGAAATTTCATATCCCATAGCATGCAAGAAATGGGTTTTACCTGTCCCACTAGGCCCTTGCAATAAAAATGGATTATTGCTTTTTCCTAAATCATCTAATGTGGCCATAGCCATCGCGTGAGCAAAACGAATAGCGGAAATATCCATATTAGCAAAAGTATATGTGGGTATTAAAGGCATTTCTATCGGATAATTTCTATATTTTGCATTTTTTGTCGGGGTAGCAACATGTAAGGTATGGTCTATTTTACCACCAATTTGTTTACTTCCCTTTTGAGTCTTAAATGCTTTTTGATACGAAGTTGCACGTCTTGGTAATTGCTGTGCTTCTTTATTTTGTTCTTGCATATTTTTATTTTCCTCATCTTTAGAAATATCAGTGCGAGAGGTGTTATCGTTATTTTCGTCTTTATTTTCCCTTATCAAAAGATCTTCTTTATCTGCCAAAACTTCTTGCAGCGTTTCTTCCGCTTTATCAAAGGAAGAAGAAAGATTTTCTCCTTCTTTTATAGGTGTTTTACTTTTTGTTTCAACAACAATTTCCGGCATTTTTCCCCTATTTAAATCGTTTTGAGTAAAAACTTTTTCTGACGGCAAAGTTATTTCTTCTTTGTTCGTTTTTTCTTCTGATTGCACTAAAGTTTCTTTCCCTTTTAACGGGTTTTCCTTATTAGGCTTAGAAAAAATATTCGAAGAAGAATTATCTTCCGACATTGAATTTGTTTCCAACGATTCTGTTTGAGAAGAAGTCGATTTTTCTAATGCCTCTAAAGGGCTTTCTTTCTTTGTTGAAAGAGAAGGCATAACTTGTGTTTGTCCTTCTGGTTGATTGCCATAAAAATCACAAATCGTTTCAGCCGCAAAAATATCATCTACTTTTAATTTCGCAGATATAGCAGGATTAGCGGATAATTCTTTTTTGATAGTATTTGCTGAATGTTCTTCCTCGTTTAACATTCCTTTTTTTACGATAAGACCTTCCCCTAAATTTTGGAAAGGATTTACAGTTTCTTTAGAAGTATTAACTTTCGGTTCTTCTTGTTTTAATTCCTCAACTATTCCTTCTTTTATCTCTTTTGCTCCTTTTATCAAATCAGAAAATTGATTCCTCTTTGGTGAAGGATTGTCTTCCTTAATGGTTTGTTCCGGTTTTTTAGAACGTATTGCAGATTTTATTTTCCCAAAAATCCCCCCTATAAAACCTGTTTTTTCTTTTTCTATGGACATAGAAACTCCTTTCATCTCATCTGGGGAAAAAGAAATTATTGTTTTATTTTCCTCTTCTACATCAGATAGTTTTTCTGCTTTTAAAGGTTCTGCTTTTTCGTTTTCTTTGGGGTCTTTCTCTTGTTCGATATTTGGCATAGTCTTTTCTATTTTAAGAGATGATCCGTCTATATTTATAAGTTTTTCATCCCCTGAAACTAAAGTTGTTTCTGCCGGGACATCTTTAAAATCCATATCATCTCTTGTATCTTTTGAAATTGAAAAATTGGAATCTGCTAAATTTATACTTGGTAAACCGGTATCTGGTTGTTTATTGGCAGTTGTGGGGGCTTCCGTTTTCTGTTTATTATTTTCCTGTGAAAGTTGTTCCCCTAAATTAGTGCTTGTTTTATGAAATCTAAGAGATTCTGTTGCCATAGTTTTTTCTATGTCCATAATTTTGGTCCTAGATAAATTATCAAAAGTTTGTGTTATGCCCGCTACAGACGAAGAAATGAAATCTAACCTCGCTCTTATTCTCTCAAGCATATTTTCATCCGTGACATCAGGAAGTTCAAAAACATAATTGAAACCTCTGACTTGCAAATCCGTCAATTTGCACAAGGAATCCAGTTCTCGCTGAACATCTTCACACCCTTGTTCATCAGCGTTTAAATAAAGCAAATATATAGAATTTTGCGTTAAAGAGTTTTCCCTTATTTCATAATTATTTATCATTTCTTCTCTCCAATAAAACTAAGAAACTATTTTTATACCGGCACTTGCCCCTAAACGTGATGCCCCGGCTTCTATCATTTTTAAAGCATCTTCTTTGGTTCGAACACCACCGGAGGCTTTAACCTTAATACCGCTTGCTTCTTTCATAAGCTTAACATCTTCTGCTGTAGCACCGGCATTTGAAAACCCCGTAGAAGTTTTAACAAAATCTGCACCTGCTTTTGCCGCAAGTTTACAAACGGTTTTCTTTTCTTCATCAGTCAAATAAGATGTTTCTATAATAACTTTTAAAATTTTACCTTCGCTTGCTTTACGAACGGCCAAAATATCTTGGTAAACATAATCTGTATTGCCTTCTTTTAAAACGCCGATATTTATGACCATATCTACTTCATCTGCTCCCTGCTTTATAGCTAGGGCGGCCTCGTTTGCTTTAATTTCAGAAGCATTTGCCCCCAGTGGGAACCCGATAACCGTACATACTTTTACACCTGTGCCTTTTAAAACTTCCGCGCATAAAGAAACCCAACACGGATTAACGCAAACAGAAGCAAATTGATATTGTTTTGCCTCCTGGCAAAGTTTTAAGATATCAGCCTTTGTAGCAACAGGCTTAAGTAAAGTATGATCGATATACGTGGCCAAATTATTCATAATCAATAATCCTTGTAAATTTTTCGGCAATTAAAGCTTGGCCGCCAACTAAAACACCATCAACATTTTCTTTAGCCATAATTGAATCAACATTTTCTGCTTTAACGCTGCCGCCGTATAAAATGCGGATATTATTTGCAAAATCTGCACCTAACATTTTTGTTAAAACTTTTCTGATTAAAGCGTGGACTTCTTCCGCTTGTTCCGGTGTTGCGGTTTTACCTGTGCCGATAGCCCAAACCGGCTCATAAGCAATAACTAAAGTTTTTAAATCTTCTGCGGTGTAATCCTTTAGACCTTCAACAAGTTGAGAGGTAATAACGGTTTCAATTTTATTTGCCTCACGTTCTGCCAAAGTTTCACCGACACAGTAAATAACCTGTAAATTATGCCTTAAGGCTGCGGCAATTTTTTTATTTAAAATTTCATTTGTATCCCCAAACAAAGCACGGCGTTCGCTGTGACCTAAAATAACGGCAGTTGCACCGGCTTCTTTGATTTGGGACGGGGAAACTTGGGAAGTAAAAGCACCCTTTTCTTCAAAATAGCAATCTTGTGCTGCAACGATAAAACCTGTTCCTTTTAAAGCATTTGCAACGGCATTGATTGCTGTAAAACTTGGTGCGACCATAATATCGGCATTATTTTTATTTTTTGCCGCTTTGAGAGCATTAACTAAAGTTACCCCTTCTTTAATAGTATTATTCATTTTCCAATTACCTGCTATAAAAGGCTTCCTTGCCATAAATATACCTCTTTGTTTTAAAAATTTTTTATATTTTGCGCCAACGCGCTATAATATATATTAACATTTTATACATTAATATGGCAAAAGTTTTTTAAATTTTATAAAATTTCTATATGGCAATAATACTTGAAGGGAAAACCCTTGCAAATCAAATTAAAGACTCTTTAAAAGAAAGAGCCTATAATATTTATAAAAAAATGGGCAGGCGCGCCAGCCTTGTCGGTTTTGGATGGAAAGGCGACGCTGCCGGCTTTTATTATTTAAATAAAGAAGTGGAAGCGGCACGCAAAATAGGAATAGATGCCGATATCGTTTTGCTTGAAGACAGTACAAAGCCCAAACAACTTTTTACCTTACTTGATGCTATTTTTCAAAAAGCAAATACTATTGACGCCCTTTTAATTGCAAGACCGCTGCCACCACACCTTAACAATTTGGATATTGCCGCAAATATTAATCCGGCACAAGATATTGATGGTTCGGGTTTAATAAGTATGGGACGCTTATTTATGTGTAAAACCTGGCAAGAGATTGAAAACCTACAAACTTTTATCCCTTGTTGCCCGAAAGCAGTTGTTCGTTTACTAGATTACCACAAAGTAACTTTGGAAGGAGCAAAAGTTTCCGTTATAGGAAGAAGTAATACTGTTGGTTCCCCTTTGGCAAAAATGCTTACAGCAAAAAATGCAGTTGTTACTTTATGCCACAGTAAAACTAAAAATTTAAAGGAAATTACTTTAAATAGTGATATTGTGGTATCTGCCGTAGGTAAAATAAATTTAATTAAAAAAGATTTTGTAAAAAAAGGTACAATACTTATAGATGTAGCAACTGTTGTAAATGATGAAGGCAAATGTGTTGGCGATATGGATTTTGAAAATTTAAAAGAAATTTGTCCTATTTCGCCGGTGCCAGGCGGGGTCGGCCCAGTGACTTTAGCGTGTTTGCTTGAAAATATTATTATTTCTGCTGAGAGGAAAATAAAATGAAACAAATTACTTTTTTAACTATTTTACTTCTTTCTTTAGTTTGTGTTAGCGGTTGTGTTTCAAGTGAAGGATATCCTACCTCCTTTGAAAAAGAATATAGACAACTTGAAAGAGAAACTAAAGATTACACTGAAAAAGATTTTTATGATGCAGATAAAAGATCCGCAGATGATAAAAGAGCCTTGAGCGAAGGGGACCGTTTGGCCGCTGTTGCTCAAGAAGCACAAAAAGAAAGGCGTGCAAAAACAGTAGTGGAATCTGACTACTATTTTCAGGTCTATCCCGGAAGACAGGAAACTTATTCTTACAATGAATATAACGAAGTATGGTCTGATGGGTATCCTTTAAATGCCTACAAAGATAATCAAAGACTTTGGAAAAAACCCCAAAAATTTAAACCTGAAAATTATAATGGTATCCCAGATGATGGCCTTGTTACAGAAGAAGCCGTTGCCGCCGCGGAAGCTGCCGCATTAAAAGCAGAACAAGAAGCCGCCGCTGCTGCTGAAAGTGATGCCGTTTATGAATAATTTATAAAAATACTAATAAAAACCCGTGCAAAAAAGCACGGGTTTTTTATTATTAAAAAGTACTGCCTACTTCTAGAAAATGAGGAAGGGCTAAAACAGGATTATCACTAAAAACACCGTCTACGCCCCATTTTCGAAGTTTATTATAAGTGTTTAAATCATTAACTGTATAAACTAAAATTTTTAAACTGTTTTTGTGGCAAATTTCAACAATTTTTTTTGTTACTCTTTTGGTACTGATATTTACACTTTTTGCTTTTAAAGATAAAGGCGTTTTAATTTCAAAATTACGTGTCAAAACACCAATCGAAATTTGTTTGTTTAAAGCACGTATTTTTTGCAAACTTTCAATAGCAAAAGAAGAAATTAAAATTTGTTTTTCTTTGATATTTCTTGCTTTTTTTATTTCTGATAAAATTTGTTTTTCTATATCAGGGTAGATATTATTATCATTTTTAATTTCTAAATTTAAAGTAAAATTTATAGGCGTAATTTTAAGTAAATCAGCAAGTGTGGGTACATTAAATTTTGTTAAATATTCTAATGTGCTGTCTTTAATTTTTTTACCGTTTTTTAAAACATAATCGTGGTATAAAATAAGCTCTCCGTCCTTACTGCGTTGTATATCCGTTTCAAGCCAAGTTGATCCTAGTTTGAAAGATAATTCAAACGATTTTAAAGTGTTTTCTTGTGCGTAGGCACTGGCCCCGCGATGTGCAATTACTAACATAATTAAAAAAATGTTGAATATAATTTATCGTAAACTTCTTGCGGAACTTCACGCCCGGGAACTAGAACTCTGCCCGCAATATTTCCATGGAAATCAGATCCGCCGGAAACGAGTAAATTATATCGTTTTGCAATTTGCAAAAGTTCTTCGCGCATTGCTTCACGATGCGAAGGATAATAAACTTCTATTCCGTCTAACCCCCACGCAACCCATTTTTTAAAATCCCAACATTCTTTAACGAGACCTGGGTGTGCAATAAAACATTTCCCCCCTGCTTCACGTATAGTTTCTATCGCTTCTTTAACGCTTACAGCCATTGGTGGAACATAAGCAGGGCAACCTTTACCTAAATATTTTTTAAAAATATCAGAACGCATAAAACCAAGTTTTTTTCGACGTAAACAATCTGCAACATGCGCACGGGAAGATACACCTTTTGCTATTTTTAAAACTTCTTCTTCTGTGATTTTTATTTTGATATCCTGCAAAAGTCTGACGGTTTTTTTTACTCTCTCAAACCTTAATGCTGTATTATTTTTAAGTAGTTTTTTTAAAGCAGAATTTTCCGGATCAAAATTATAACCGACAAAGTGTAAATTATCATGATCTGAAGTGCTGATTTCCACCCCATTAACAAAAAGCATATTATATTTGGCAGCTTTTATACGGGCTTCTTCTAGCCCTAAAATACAGTCGTGGTCTGTTAAGGACATCATTTCCACGCCTGCTTTACTGTAAGTATATAAAAGTTCGGAGATGCTTACCGCACCATCCGAATATCTGGAGTGAGAATGTAAATCAATTACCGGCATTAAACCCTTTCAACCGCGGTTACTTGGGGGATGCTCTCTTTTAAATATGCTTCTATGCCGTTTTTGATTGTCATTGTTGCCATGGGGCAACCGGCGCAAGCGCCTTGCAATTTAACTTTCACGATGCCGGTTTTTTCGTCAAAAGAAACGAATTCCACATCACCACCGTCTGCTTGCAAAGCCGGGCGAATTTTTTGAATTAAAGCCAAAATTTGTTTTTCCATAAATACCTTCTTTAAATGCGCCGCCCATTTAGAGCGGCGCAATTAGATTTATTTGCCTTCTTTAACTTCTTCTAAAGGCATATTTTCTTTTTCTTTCTCTTCTTCTTCTTTAACGACAGGTGTTACTTTTGCAATCTTATCACCTTCGTCAAGTTTAACTAAACGGACGCCTTGTGCGTTTCTGCCGACAGAGCGGATTTGTTCGCAGCGTAAGCGGATAGCCATACCCTTCTCAGTAATAACCATTAAGTCTTTAGTTTCATCAACTAATTTAATACCGACGACTTTTCCGTTCCTTTCACTTGTTTTAATTGTGATAACACCTATACCGCCACGATGTTGTGTTCTATATTCACTAAACTCGGTTCGTTTACCGTAACCGTTTTCACAGACGGATAAAACATCCGGTTGTTCGCCTTCTCTTTGGCCTTGTTCCATACCGATTACGACATCGCCTTCCGCAAGTTTAATGGCTCTTACACCATGTGCTGTACGGCCCATAGCACGAACTTGATTTTCATCAAAGCGGATGGATTTGCCGTTCCTGGTTGCGATGATAATATCTGATTTACCGTGTGTTTCTTGAACAGAAACTAAAACATCGCCTTCATCTAAGCCGATTGCAATAATACCGCTGCGGCGAATATTGGCAAAGTTTTCCAAACTGACACGTTTCATTGTACCAAAGCGCGTACACATTGTAAGGTAAGTTTCGCCTGCATTCTTAGGATCAAAATCTTTAAATGCAACTGCAGAAGTTACCTTTTCTTCGCCGGAAATTTGGAGCATGTTAACAATTGCTTTACCTTTACCTTGGCGGTTGCCTTCAGGTATTTCATAAGCCTTTAAGGCAAAGACCCTGCCACGGTTTGTAAACATCAAAATTGTTGCATGGCTTGAAGTTACAAAGAGATGTTCAATAAAGTCTTCCTCTTTTGTTTTACCGCCGATTATTCCTTTACCGCCGCGATTTTGTGAGCGGTAAGTATCAAGCGGAATACGTTTTGCATAACCACCGTGTGAGAGGGTGATAACGACTTCTTCTTCCTCAATAAAATCTTCCACAGAAAAATCTGTAACATCGGTTGAAATTTCTGTGCGGCGTTCATCACCGTAATCTTTTTTCATTTTAGTAAGTTCTTCAACAATGATGTCTAAAATTCTTTTGGGATTACCTAAAATATCTTGGAGTTCTTTGATTAAAGCCTTTAAATCTTTTTGCTCTTGCTCAATTGCAATAGAGGAAAGTTGTGTAAGTTGATGCAAGCGCATTTCCAAAATTGCTTGGGCTTGAGGTTCAGTAAATTTAAAGCGTGCCATCAAATTAACACGGGCTTCAGCGGCATCTTTAGATTTGCGGATAATTGCAACTACTTCGTCTAAATTTGCAATTGCCAAAAGCAAACCGTCTAAAATATGGGAACGTTTTAAAGCCTTATTTAAATCAAAGCGTGTTCTATTTGTAATAACTTCTTGGCGGTGCCTGATATACTGGCGCATTGCCTCTTTCATGCTTAAAACACGAGGTTTACCGTCAACAATAGCAAGCATATTTACACCAAATGATGCCTGAAGTTGTGTATGTTTAAATAATTGGTTTAAAACAACTTGACCGGTTGCTTCGCGTTTAAGTTCAATAACAAGGCGCATACCGCGGCGGTCAGATTCATCACGTATATCGGAAATTTCGGTAATCTTTTTATCTTTAACAAGGCCGGCAATAGTTTCGATTAAAACCGTTTTGTTAACTTGATAAGGAATTTCCGTTACGATAATGGCTTCACGTCCGCCTTTCATTTCTTCAATTTCGGCGCGGGCTTGAATTTTTAAAGAACCGCGGCCCGATTCAAAATAATCATAAACACCTTTTGTACCGCGTAAAATACCGCCGGTAGGGAAGTCAGGCCCTTTAACGATTTGCATCATTTCTTTAGTGGAAATTGCCGGATTTTTGATTAAAGCAATAATACCATCACAAATTTCCCCTAAGTTATGTGTCGGAATATTTGTTGCCATACCGACTGCGATACCGTTTGAACCGTTAACTAAAAGTTGCGGCATCTTTGCAGGTAAAACTGCAGGTTCCATTAAAGAACCATCGTAGTTAGGAACAAATTTTACTGTATCTTTATCTAAATCTTCCAAAAGTTCATCGGCAATATGATTTAGGCGGACTTCGGTGTAACGCATAGCAGCCGGGCTATCACCGTCGATAGAACCGAAGTTACCTTGACCGTTAACTAAAGTATTTCTTATTGAAAAGTTTTGTGCCATACGAACTAAGGCATCATAGACTGAACTGTCACCATGCGGATGGTATTTACCCAAAACATCACCGACTACACGTGCTGATTTCTTAAACGGTTTATTGTATTTTAAACCCATTTCCTGCATTGCATATAAAATGCGGCGGTGAACAGGTTTTAAACCGTCCCTGGCATCAGGTAATGCACGGCCTATAATTACGCTCATTGCATAATCAATATAGGAATTACGCATTTCCTCGCCGATATCACGTTGGTGTATTTGGTCAAATAATTCTGTGGAATTTGTTTGATTGTTATTATTCTCTGTCATAAAAACTCCTAAATATCTAAATTGATAACTTCAAGGGCGTGTTTTTCAATAAAGGCCCTGCGGGGTTCGACTTTATCACCCATAAGCATTGCAAATACTTTTTCAGTATCGGCAGCATCTTCAATTGCAACGCGAACAAGTTTGCGTTTTGAAGGATCCATAGAGGTTTCCCAAAGTTGTTCGGGGTTCATTTCACCGAGACCTTTATAACGCTGTATTGTTGCACCTTGTGTGCCGACTTCTTTTGCAACTTTTAAAAATTCTTGTAAAGAGAAAATTAAAATATCTTTTTTACCATCGTTAATGGTAAATAAAGGTGTGCCTTTGCGTTTATCTTCGGTAACAAAAGCAAACTGATCCAAAGTATAACCAAGGGCTTTAAGTTTATTTTCATTTACTAAAATTTTGGTAAGTTCTTTAAGTGATTGATAATCAGGTTCTAATGCATCATTATCAATTTCCATTTCCGGAATACCTTTAGCAAGAAGGTCTTCCCTTCTTTCATTTCTAACAGCAGTTTGATAATCTCTAAATTCTTGGTCGGAATAGAAATATTTGTAACTGTTGTTTTCTAAAGTAACTCTAAAAACAGGGATTTGGCCACCTTCTTTAAACTTGTTGTAATCTTTGAGTGACAAACCTTTAAGTTCTATCCTCATATTTAATTCTTCAAGTTCTTTTAATATTTGGAGCAAAGTTTTAATTTGGTCTTTAGTTAAATCTTGCCCTTTTGCATTTTTTGCGTTAACGGCTTGAAGGGCTTCTTTAAATAACCAGGCTTGCATTTGCTCTTCTGTTTGCATATAATCTTCCATTTTGCCTTTTTTGATTTTATATAAAGGCGGTTGGGCTATATACACGTGGCCTTGTTCGATAAGTGGTTTTAACTGACGATAGAAGAAAGTCAAAAGCAAAGTTGTAATATGTTGACCGTCGACATCAGCATCAGCCATCAAAACAATTTTATTGTAGCGGAGTTTTTTAATATCAAAACCGCCTTCACCTTCACCAACACCTGTACCTACTGCGGAAATTAAAGTGCGGATTTCATCGTTAGATAAAATTTTAACAAGTTGTGCTTTTTCAACGTTTAAAATTTTACCTTTAAGCGGTAAAATTGCTTGGAAAATTCTATCCCTACCTTGTTTGGCGGAACCACCGGCTGATTCACCTTCTACGATGAAAAGTTCGCATCTTTCCGGGTTCTTTTCTTGGCAATCTGCAAGTTTACCGGGTAAACCACCGCTTTCCAAAGCACCTTTTCTGCGGGTTAAATCTTTTGCCTTTCTTGCTGCTTCACGGGCAACAGCGGCACCGATTGTTTTTTCACAAATAGCGCGGGCTGTTTTTGGGTTTTCTTCAAAGAAAGTTGCTAATGTTTCACCGACAATTGAGCGGACTATACCTTCAATTTCGGAGTTACCGAGTTTGGTTTTTGTCTGCCCTTCAAATTGCGGGTGTGGAATTTTAACTGATAAAACTGCTGTTAAACCTTCTCTTAAGTCATCACCTTGAATATTCAAATCTTTATTTTTGAGAAGACCGTTATTTTTAATATAATCGTTAACGATACGGGTTAAAGAAGATCTAAAACCACTTAAATGTGTACCCCCTTCAATAGTATTAATATTATTGACAAAGGAATAAACATTTTCTGAATAACTGTCATTATATTGAATAGCAAAAGAAATATAATTATTATCAATTTCTTTTGTAATATAAATAGGCTCTTCGTTAATAATTTTTTTGTTTGAATTTAAGTATTTAACAAATTGTGAAATACCGCCTTCGTATAAAAATACTTGGCTTTTGTTTTCAACTCTTTCATCGGTCAAAGTAATTCTTACACCGGCATTTAAAAATGCAAGTTCGCGTAAGCGGTTTGCGATGGTATCATAGGAAAATATATTATCACCGAAAATTTCTTTATCTGCCTTAAAAGTTACTTTTGTACCATGTTCTTTTGTTTCACCGATAACTTCAACTTTGCCTTCCGGTTTACCGCGTGTATATTTTTGGAAATGAACTTTACCATCACGTCTTACTTCAACTGCAAGCCATTCTGATAAAGCGTTTACGCAGGACACACCGACACCGTGTAAACCGCCGGAAACTTTATAAGCACCGGTATCAAATTTACCGCCGGCGTGTAAAACCGTCATAACAACTTCAAGAGCGCTTTTACCTTTGAGTTTTGGATCTTTGACGTTTTTCATTGGGTCAACGGGAATACCGCGCCCGTCGTCTTGAATCATACAAACATTATCTTCTTTAATAACGACGTTAATATGGCTGGCGTTGCCTGCTAAAATTTCGTCTACTGAGTTATCTACAACTTCATAAATTAAATGGTGTAACCCCGGCGCACCTGTGGAACCAATATACATTGCCGGGCGTTTTCTTACGGCTTCTAATCCTTCTAAAACTTGTATTTTAGAGGAATCATACTCTTGTTCTAATTCTTTTTCTGATTTCATATATACTCCTTATTTAATTAAAATCTTTTTTATCCAAGGCTTGTTAAAATTTTTATTTAACTCTTTTATTATTTCTTTTTCCTTTAATAAAAGTTCGTGCCTTGCCGGGGAAGATTTTACTTTTACAAAAATTGTTCCCCCTTTTACTGAATCCAACTCCCAAAATTTAGCCCTGTTTTTTAAAACAACTGCCCATAAATTATCAAGCAAAATTAAGTTATTTAATTTTAAATTTAAATGACAAAATTTCTTAGTTAATTCCGAAGAATTATGCCAATTAATTTCTTTTTGTATTTTCATTTAAACCCTAACAGGCATGATAATATATTTATACTTTGTATTACCTTCCGGTTCTATTAATACAGGTTGTGTTGCATTTACGAAAGAGAAATTTACTTTGTCTGTATCAATATTTTTCAAAACATCTATTAAGTATTGAGGGTTAAAAGATGTTTCAAAATCTTCGCCGGCGTAATTTATTTTTACTTCATCAGAAAAGGACATCTTTGATGAATTTGCAGTTATTAAAATATTATTTTCCGTTAATTGATATTTTACCGTTCCGCCTAAATCGCTTGCACAAATTGAAGCACTTTTTGTGGAAGATAAAATATTAGAAGTTTCCGCTAAAAAAGTAATATTCTTTTTACCGGGAATAACTTGTTCATAGTTAGGGAAATTACCTTCTATCAAACGGGAAATCAAAACTGTTTCTTTAATTTTAAAACTTATCTGGTTTGTAGAAGTTGTAATATCTATATTTTCATCTTCTTTAAATTTATTTAAACCGATAAGTTTTAAAACTTCATTTAAAACTTTACTTGGAACAATAATTTTAAACTCTTTAACACCTGATAAAACAGGGTTTATACATAAAGCCAAACGGCGGCCATCTGTTGAAACAACTTCAAATTTATCTTTAGTATTATTCCAAAGTAAACCATTTAAAACATAACGTGTTTCTTGGGTAGATGCGGAAAAGATAGTTTTTTCTATCATCTCTTTTAATAAATTTGCTTTTATACTAAAACTTTCATTTTTCTCAATTTCAGGAATAATAGGATATTCTGATTTAGGTGTTCCGATAAGCCAAAATTTTGAGCGCCCGCTTTTAATGTGTAATTTATTATCTTCATCACTTTCTAAAACAATTTCTTTACCGGAAGGTAAATTTTTTAATATATCTGAAAAATCTTTTAAAGGAACAGTTATTGAACCATTATCTAATACTTCAGATTTAAAAGTATGAATAATAGCCATTTCCATATCTGTTCTTGTTAATTTAATAGTTCCGTCTTTGGCTTCTATTAAGAAATTAAAAAGAATAGGTAAAGTAGTTCTCCCCCCAACTGATGATTGTATAATTTGAATTCCTTCGGAAAGTTTTTCTTTAGTAATATTAATTTTCATATTATTATCCTTATTATTATATTGTCCTGTGGATTTAGTGGAAAAATGTTAATTACCAATACAAAAAAGTTGAATATTTTGTTAATAGTTTTTAAATTTTATCCACATAATTAACAGGAAAAAATCTTACCCACAAAAAATATTTAGTTATCCCCAGCTTTTATTTCCTCTGTTATCAAGTTAATAACAGGTATAAAAAAGGTATTATTTTTTATTTCCTCTTTTACTTTTTCTTTAGCGTGAATAACTGTTGTGTGATCCCTATTAAATTCCCTCCCAATTTCAGGTAAAGATAAAGAAGTTAATTCCGTTGCCAAATACATTGCAATTTGCCTTGGCCAAGCAATAGAATTATTTTTCTTCTTAGAATTTAAATCTTCCAAATTAACTTTAAAATGTTTACAAACAACTTCTTTTATTTTATTAATACTAATACTATATTTTTGTTGGTCTATATTTATAATATCTGCTAAAACTTCTTTAGCAATACTTACAGTAGCGTTTACACCGTGAATACTTGCATAACTGGTTAAACGGTATAAACAGCCCTCAAGTTCCCTGATATTTGCTTGCACACCTTGTGCAATAAAAGATAAAACATCATCTGAAATATCAAAATTATTTACATCTCTTTTATGACGTAAAATTGCTATTCTTGTTTCCAAATCCGGCCTTTTAATTTCGGCGGAAATTCCGCTGAGTAGTCGGGAAGATAAACGTTCACTGAATTCTAATTGATTTGGTGTTTTATCACAAGTTAAAACAATTTGTTTTTGATTATTAAATAAAGAATTAAAAGTATAGAAAAATTCTTCTTCGGAACGGTTTTTACCGACTAAAAATTGTATATCGTCAATCAGCAAACAATCTATATTTTCATATTGTTTATGGAAAGGTGTTGTTGATTTTTTTGCCATGTGGTCTATACATTGTGTAAAAAAATCTTCGCCCGACATATACAAAACTTTTGCATAAGGATTATTTTTTAAAAGTTCATTGCCGATAGCATGCAATAAATGTGTTTTACCAAGCCCCGGTGCGCTGAAAATTACAAAAGGGTTATTTGCACGATTGCCGATTTTTTTGACGACGGCCTCGGATGCTTTATAAGCAAAACGGTTTGACGGCCCTTCGATAAAACCTTCAAAAGTATAATGGGGATCAAGGTGTGTTTCTTCTAATGGTGTTCTTTTGCTAAAACTTTGAACTTTTACGACGGGTGGAACTTGCAAAGTAGGAGTATCTTGTTGTTTTTGAATAACATAATCGACGGTGCAAGGGAAATTTGTTGTTTCGGTTAAAGCATGTAACAAAGGTGTTTCATATCTGTCTTTAATTGTTTTGAGCCAAGATTCATTTGGAACTTCAATTTTAAAAACACCTTCACTGAACTCCAAAATTTTCATGGGCTTTAACCACATATCGCAAATATCTTTACCTAAAGTTATTTCTAACTTTTTTACTGAATTTGCCCAAATTTCGTTTATATCGTTGTTTTCCACAGTTAGCCCCTGTTATATGGTTTTTGTCAAAAAACTCAATATAACTAATTTTAGCAGTTTTTTTGCAAAAAGTACAGTTTTTTATAAAATTATCCAAAAATATAAAAGTTGTGTATAACTGTAATAAATGTTATAATATTTGCATGGAACAGCATTTGTTTATAACTGCCGTTGTCGCATTTGCTTTTGATAGAATATCAAAATATTGTATCAAAAAAAATTATTTCCAAAAAAATAATCTTTTTGCCGTCTGGAATGCATTGTTTGCTTTGATCGCCGGTATTTTAGTATTTTACATTTTAAATTTTATGGCATCAAACGGGGCAACTTTTGGGCTTTCTAAAACAACATTTTCTTTAATATTACTAATTACTTTAGGTTATATTTGTTTAAAATATTTTAAAGCCAAAAAAGCCGATAAAAAGGAAAAAGAGCAAATAATTGCTTTCAATTTAGACTGGGCACAAACAGTATATTTTGCCGCTTTTTTTGCATCAATAGCAATGTTTTTCTTTTTACAAGCATTTAGAATCCCTTCCGCATCAATGAGAAACACTTTACTTGAAGGGGATAATTTATTTGTAAACAAAGCATATTACGGTATGCGTTTACCTTTTGTTAAAGAAAATTTTGTCAATTTCCACGACGTAAACAGGGGTGATATTATTATATTTAGATTCCCAGCAGAAGACAGAGAACAATCAAATTGCGGCGAACCGCAGTATGGCAGAGATTTTGTTAAAAGAGTTATTGCCTTGCCCGGCGAAACTGTGGAAGTTAAAAATCATACTATATATATAAATGGCAAAGAACTCCCCCCCCAAGATTACGCTATTTTCAGTGAGCATGATGTTATAGAAATAGAAAACCCTTTAAGCCAAGAAGAATACCAAAAATTATGGGAAGACCGCAAATTAGAAAAATATTTTGGCATTTCTTTAAGAGATGGTTTTGGCCCCGTAGTTGTTCCGGAAGGTCAATATTTCGCTATGGGCGACAATAGAGATTTTTCTTGCGATTCCCGTTTTTGGGGCCCTGTACCTAAAGAAAACATAAAAGGCAAAGCCTGGCTTTTACATTGGCCTTTAAACAGATTTAGAATTATTAAATAAGTTTTCACGTGAAATCAAAATAAACAAAACTTTAAAAAGTTTTCATGTGAAAACTATAAATAATTTGACACTTTATTTAATTTATTATACAATATTTGTATAAGGAGATAATATGAGTGAAATCGTCTGTGTAGCAAACCAAAAAGGCGGTGTAGGTAAAACTACCACCTCTGTAAATTTGGCTTATGCCTTGGCTTACCTCGGGCAAGAAGTCCTTTTAGTCGACTTTGATCCTCAAAGTAATGCAAGTTCCGGACTAGGGGTTAATTTAAAAGAAGATGAAAAATCTGTCTATAATTTCCTAACTAAGACCGCAACTTTTAAAGAAGTTGTACACCAAACTTCTAATGAATTACTTGATATTTTACCGGCTAATAAAAACTTAGCAGGTGCGGAAGTTGAACTTGTCAATACTCCGCAAAGGGAGAAATTCTTAAAACAGGCCTTAGATCCTATTAAGAGAATGTATAACTTTATTATTATTGATTGTCCCCCCTCCCTCAGTTTACTTACAATTAATGCTTTGGTTGCCGCAGATAGCGTAATAACTCCTATACAATGCGAATATTATGCTATGGAGGGTTTGGCAAACTTTATCAATACAACCGGCAAAGTAAAACAGTTTTTAAGCCCCAATTTAAAGGTGGACGGCGGTATTTTAACTATGTTTGATACCCGTATGAATCTTTCTAAACAAGTTAAGGAAGATGTCAGCAAATTCTTTGGCTCAAAAGTATATACAAACCCTATACCGCGCAATATTCGTTTGGCGGAAGCACCGAGTTTCGGGCAAAGTATATTTGAGTATGAGCCCACTTGCCGTGGGGCACGTGCTTACCTTGATTTAGCAATAGAATTTTTAGTTCGCCGCGGTGCGAAAGCAGAGGATTTTGAAGCCTTTAAAGCCTCTGTAAATAAGAATAATGATTTTGATTTCGGAGGTTAATTTATGAGAAACGCTTTAGGAAAAGGTTTAGATGCTTTGCTTGGCTCCTCTTTTGAAATGGAGCAGGAATTAAATAATGTGGCGGAGGGGAAAAGGAATATTCAAAAAATTTCTATTGACAAAATCATCCCCAACAGATATCAACCCAGAAAGAATTTTAATGAAGATGCTTTGAAAGATTTGGCACAATCAATAAAACAACATGGTTTAACCCAGCCGGTAGTGGTTGTTTATGATGCCGGGCTTGATAAATATGAACTCGTGGTTGGGGAAAGACGTTTCAGAGCAAGCGAAATGGCCGGCTTTAAAGAAATTGATTGTATTGTACATAGCAAGCTCGACGACAAACAACTTTGCGCCCTTGCTTTAATTGAAAATATTCAAAGGGAAGATTTAAACCCTATTGAAACCGCACAGGGCTATAAAAATTTGATGCAAAAGTTTTTGGTTTCCCAAGTAGAACTTGCAGAATATTGCGGTAAATCTAAGGCGGCGGTATCAAATTCTTTGCGCTTATTAAACCTCTCACAAGAGATTCAAAATGCTTTGCAAGACGGCACAATTTCAGAGGGCCATGGCCGCGCACTTTTAATGGTTGGTGACGAGGGAAAAAGGGCTGTTTTATTCAAAAAAATAATCAGTTCAAAAATGTCTGTCCGCCAAGCGGAAAATGCCGCCAGAGTAATTTTGGAAGGCAAAACCGTTGCGCCGAAACAGGACAAAGATCCCAATACAGTTGCCTTTGAGCAGTCCTTGCAAGAGGCTTTAAAAACTAAAGTTGAAATTAAGGAAAACGGTAAAGGTAAAGGGACTTTGACCTTGCACTTTAATTCTTATGAAGAGTTAAATGTATTGGGTGATAAGTTAAAAACTTTGGTTTAACTTTTATTCTTAACAAACGAAACCCCGGTTAAAGCCGGGGTTTTTTTGTTATAATAAATCTTTATTTAAAATTTAATAAACAAAAAGGTCATCATTACCTCACACGCTTCTACAAGCCGTGTCTGTTGGTAATAACGACCTATCTATAGTATAGCAACAAAAGAGAGATTTGTCAACTGCGATTTTTTGAAATTGCTATTAATTTCCAATTTTCTCGTCGTAAAAAATCGAAATTAAATAAAAATAGCCAAAAATTTTGTTTGTTTTTGAAAAACGATAAACTGCTTTAAATTTAAACAAAAATCAAAATTTGGGGCATTTTTGGCTAAAGAAGGCTGTTTTTAGCAATATTTCAACAAAAAAAACACCCCCCAATTTTTAAAAATTTAAAAAGAGGGGGGAAACTTTTTAAAAAATCACACAAAAATTTCACTAACTATTTTTAATTAGTTCCTAAACCTATGTGTTTTAAGAAAGGTTCATTTGAAATTTTGCGGCCCAAAAAGTTTTGTACAAGTTCTTCTTCATCATAAGAACCGCCGACAGCCAAAATTTCTTTGCGATATTTTTTGCCTAGTTCTTTATTAAACAAACCTTGTTTTTGGAATTCCGAGAAGAAATCTTGCGCAATAACTTCCGCCCACAAATAACCGTAATAACCGGCATCATAACCGCCCATAAGATGGTCAAAACTCGCTTGCGGATAAGTGTCTTTTGTCATCGGTGTAAGTTTGATTTTTGCTGCATATTTTTCCCACATTGCCGTCGTATCAGCAGGTTTTGTTAAGGTATGGTATTTCATATCAATTTGCGCTAAAAAGTTTTGCCTGATATAGAAATTTGCGGCAGCATGATTTTTTGCGGCAAGCATTTTTTGAATAGTAGCGTCGTCTAAACTTTTACCTGTTTTATAATGCTTGGAAATTTGTTTTAACACCGTCGGTTCCCAAGCCCAATTTTCTAAAAGTTGAGAAGGAACTTCCACAAAATCTTGGCTAACTGCAGTGCCGGAAATTGAGGAATATTTTGCTTCCGTTAAAACATTATGCAAAACATGCCCAAACTCATGGAACAAAGTTTCAACTTCACCGTGTTTTAAAAGGGAGGGGATATCTTTCGTCGGCGGATTTAAATTCGCAACAATTGCGGTAAACGGTTTTTGATAAGTACCGTCTTTCAAAAGTTTGCCTTCCACCAAGTCAAAACATGCGGCGTGTTTATATTTCCCGTCGCGCGGAAACAAATCCATGTAAATGTAGCCGAGAACTTTTTTTAAATCTTCGTCTATAACTTCATAACTTTTTACACTTTCATGCCACACGGGAATTTTAACTTCTTTAAATTGTACGCCGAACAAATTACCGAAAATTTCAAACATATTTTTTATTACAATATCTGTTTGGAAATATTCTTTTATAATTTCCGGGTCGATATCATAATTTAATTTTTTGTGTAAATTTATCCAATAAGCACTTTCCCAAGGTTGTAAAACTTTACCTTTAATTCCCGTCTTAGATTCTTTTAATTTCAAAAATTCTTTTTGTTCTTTTTTAGCAAGAGGTTTTAATTTCTTTTCCAAATCTTTTAAGAAATTATTGACGGTCTTAACATTTTTTGCCATGCGAATATCAAGGCGGTTTTCGGCGTGATTTTTGTAGCCGAGTAACCTTGCGCTTTTGTATCTTAACATTAAAGTATCTTCAAAAATTTTTACGTTTTCTTTACCGGCGCGGCGTGAATATTTATATTCCAAAATTTTGCGCGGTTCGTCTTTAACGGCATTTAACATAAAAGGGCCATAGTCGGGGTAATCTAAAGTTACGCGGTATTTCCCGTCGACTTTTTGCAATTTATTTTTAAAGTCTTCCGGCAAACCTTCAAGTTCTTCTTCAGTAACATCTAAATAATCTTTATAATCACGAATATTTTTTGAAAAGTTTATTGAGTTTACTGATTTTTGTTTTGCGATTTCTTTAAACTTTTCCAAATTTTCATCGTCTAAAGCAAGGCCTGATTTTTTAAAACCTATCATAGTATCTTTAAGCATTTTTGCTTCAATTTTAGGAAGTTCGGGTTTTAAATCTTCAAGTTCTTTAAATGCTTTATAAATGTCGCGGCGTGTTGCAACTTCCACCATATATGCACTTATAATTTGTGCTTGCTCTAAGGCTGCATTTCTTAATTCTTCGTCGGTAGAAACATAGGCCAAAAATCCTGCTTGGCCTAAAGCATCACCGTAGGTATCAAGGGCTTCTTCATAAGCAAGCAAAGTGTTTTCAAAAGTTCTTTCGCTTGCAGGTATATTTGCAATTTTATTTAAAGCTGCTTCCAAAGCAACACGCGCCGCCTTTTCTTTAGGGGCAAGTTCAGATGCCTTATAATTAAAATGAAGATGGCCTTTCCCGTCGTACATATCAACCTCCGCACCCCATGTGATAAGGGGGGCTAAAAAAATTAGTAAAAAAATAGTTAACCATTTGTGTAACATATTTGTTATAATTATTTTATAAAATAATTGCCCCTTGTGGCTATTTTAATTAAAAAGAGGAAAAGAAAATGTACGAACCGTTTATCCCGAAAGAGATATTCTTAACAAAAGGTGTAGGTAGACATAAAGAAAAATTAGCAAGCTTTGAGGAAGCCTTGCGTGATGCAAAAATTGCAAAGTTTAATTTGGTACCGGTGTCAAGTATTTTCCCGCCGAGATGTAAAGTTGTGTCCATCTCCAAAGGTTTGCAAAACTTATCAGCCGGACAAATTTTACACTGCGTTATTAGCCGCAACACAAGCAATGAAAACAGACGTTTAATATCTGCTTCAGTCGGTCTTGCAATCCCCAAAGACAGAAATACACACGGTTATATTTCAGAACACCATAGTTTCGGTGAAGCCGATCAAAAAGCCGGTGATTACGCTGAAGATTTGGCAGCAATGATGTTATCAACCACTTTAGGTATGGAATTTGATAACGATACTACCTGGAACCAAAAAGAAGAAATTTGGAAAATGAGCGGTAAAATTGTTAAGACAACAAACATTACACAATCTGCAATTTGCGTTGACGGTTTGTGGACCACAGTCGTTGCCGCCGCTGTTTTTGTGAGGTAGTTTTTAGTTTTTATGTTAAAACCCAGCAGTAACAACTTTTTAGCATTAGACGGCGAATTTTGCGATATTAAAACCGCTAAATTCGCCGTTATTCCTGTTCCGTATGAAAGGACTGTATCTTATTTCGGCGGAACTAAACTTGGCCCCTCTGCAATTTTAGAGGCTTCGAGCCAAGTAGAATTTTTTGACGAAGAAACAAAAACCGAAACTTTCCGCGAAGGCATTGCTACTTTTGAAGATATAAAGTGCGAAGGTACGGAAGAAGAAGTTTTTACACGTATTGAAAATTTCGTCAAAGAATATATCAAAACTTACAAACAATTTCCTTTTTATTTAGGGGGGGAACATTCAATTTCCCAAGCATTAATTAACCCCTATATCGAAAAATACGGCAAAGAACTTTCCGTTTTACATTTTGATGCCCACGCCGATTTAAGAAAGGAATATTACGGTGATGAACGCTCCCACGCTTGCGCTTTATATCCCGCTTCACGCAAGGTGCGTGTAGTGCAAGTTGGTATTCGTTCTATTGGGCTTGAAGAAAAAGACAATGTAAATTCCGGCAATGTAAAAACATTTTTGATGCACGAAAATTTGGACCAAAAAAAATTAATCAAAGATGTTCTTGCGAATTTGACTGACACTGTTTATATGACAATTGACGTTGACGGTTTTGATCCGTCTGTCATCCCCGGCACAGGTACCCCGCAACCGGGTGGCTTTATGTGGTATGATGCTTTAAATTTATTTAGGGAAGTTATAAAGCATAAAAAAATCGTTGCCGCAGATGTAGTGGAAACTGCACCGATGAAAACTAACCCCATCAGCGAATTTAATGCTGCAAAATTAATTTACCGCTTAATGGGTTATTTGACCTTAAAAAATCAGGAGAAACTTAAATGAAATCTTTAAAAGGAACCCAAACAGAAAAAAATATTTTAACTGCTTTTGCTGGTGAATCTCAGGCGAGAAACCGCTACACTTTCTTTGCAAGCAAAGCAAAAAAAGAAGGTTATGTTCAAATCAGCAAATTTTTTGAAGAAACCGCAAATCAAGAAAAAGAACATGCAAAACGTTTATTCAAATTTTTAGAAGGCGGTGCTGTTGAAGTTACAGCCGCTTTCCCTGCCGGTGTTATCGGGGATACTTTAACAAATTTAGCAGCATCTGCTGCCGGTGAAGATGAAGAATGGCAACATATGTATCCGTCATTTGCAAAAACCGCACGCGAAGAAGGTTTTGACGAAATTGCCGTTGTTATGGAAAATATCGCCGTAGCGGAAAAAGAACACTCCAGACGCTATAAAGCCTTTCATGAAAATATATCAAAAGGAAAAGTTTTCAAAAAAGACCAAACCGTTAAATGGAGATGCATAAACTGCGGCTTTGTTTATGAAGGCAAAGAAGCACCCCAAAAATGCCCTGCCTGCGCCCACGAACAAAGTTATTTTGAACTTTTGTGCGAAAATTGGTAACATTTACCAAGGGCAACAAAATTTAACGCGCCTTACCCGTTAAGGCGCGTTTTTATAAAAAGGGGGAAATATGGAAATAAACGAAATATATAAATGCGAAGTTTGCGGTAATGTTTTGGAAGTTGCACATGCCGGTACTTGCACACCTTCTTGTTGCGGTAAAGAAATGGTTAAACTTGTTGCAAACACTAAAGAAGCCGCAACGGAAAAACATATACCCGTTGTAGAAGCAAAAGACGGCGGTTATTTAGTTAAAGTAGGTTCTGTTGAGCATCCTATGTTAGATGTTCATTATATAGAATTTATTGAAGTTATTTATGACAACAATAAAATTGCACGTGCAAATTTAAAGCCCGGCATTAAACCGGAAGCATGGTTTCCAAAAACCGACGGAAATATCATTGAAGTAAGGGAATATTGCAATTTGCACGGCCTTTGGAGCAATAAAAAATAATGCTTAATTTGAAAACTCTTTTTACTTTAAATTATGGGCTTTATATTGTTTCTTCCGTCAACAAAGATGGTAAGGTTAACGGGATGATTGCAAATTCCGTTGAACAAGTTACCGCTGAACCTGTAAGGCTTGCCGTTACTTTAAATAAAGAAAGTTTAACACATGAATATATAAAGCAAAGCGGGTTAATTTGCGTTCAACCTTTGACGGAAAAAGCAGATATGGTTTTTATTGGAAATTTTGGTTTTAGAACAGGTAGAAATTTTGATAAATTCGCAAAAATTGCTCATAAATTAAGTAAAGAGGGTTTGCCTGTTGTTACAGAAAATACGGCGGCATATTTAATTTTAAAGGTAATTAACAGTATTAATTTAGATACGCACACAATGTTTATTTGCTCGCTGGAAGATGCAGAAATTTTGGACACAAATTATCCACCGATGACTTATAGTTTTTATCATCATAAGTTAAAGGGTAAAACGCCGAAAGGTGCAGTAACTTATCAAAAATAGAAAGGAGAAAAAAATGAAATACGTATGTAATGTTTGCGGTTATGTTTATGATGAAGCAGTAGGTGATCCGGAACACGGAATTCCTGCAGGAACTGCCTGGAAAGATGTTAAAGAAGATTGGGTTTGCCCGGTTTGCGGAGTCGGTAAAGACCAATTCGCTGCTGAAAATTAAAACAAAAAAGGCCTTCTATGTAGAAGGCCTTTTTAATTTAGTTAATACTAAAAATCAAAAGAATAAATTCTGGTTTCAAACGGTTTTAAAGAGATAGGAAAACCGCCGTCTTGTTTAAAAACTGATATCGGTAATTCACTAACAGCACCTGAAAGTTCTTCGGTAAATTTAATGGTTTCTTTGCTTGTTTTTGGAAATTTATCTGCGTTAATTTTAAAGTAGGATGGATTTCCACTGTAATTGATAAAAACTAATTTGCAGCAAGTGCTTTGCCACCAAAGCCAAGCCAAAATGTTTTTGTAACTGCTGTCATCTTTATCAATTGCGTTGATCGGTTTTAAAGACCATTGCCCACCGTGGAAACACGGATGATTTATCACTTTTAAAAGTGTTTCGTAAAAAGCAACGACCTTTGAATTCCTTTCTTCTTTAGGAATGTATTGAATAGGATACCTTACCGCAGCACCGTAAATTTGATTTAAGGTAAACAAGCGTGCCCCTTCAATAGTATAACAAGCGGCAGCGGCAGCAGCAGATTTTTGAATACCAAAGGCTTTTATCGGTGGCTCTTCATCATGGTTTGCAATAAAACGGAGTGAGCGTTTTTGATATAAATGTTCCGCATTCAAATGGCCTTGAATATCTTGTGGGGTGGAAAGCAAAAGGCGGTCATATAAAGTTTTATCGTATGTAAAATCAAAACCGCTTTCCTGTACTTCCCAATCAAGCCCCCAATAAACTTCTGCAAGGAAAGTAAAATAATTATTTTTTTCTTTGATTTCCCTAATTGCGTTGGGCCAAAATTCGTCTTGCGGTCTGGTATCACCCAGATACATTTTCCACGTTTCTGCAAAAATTTTGTTGAGCATTAACATAACCATATCGCAACGTAAACCGTCGCACAAAGTGGAAAGATATTTTAATATATTAAGTAAAAATTCGCGTGTTTTGGGGTTAAATAAATTTAATTGTGCGGTATCACTCCACGAATAAAAATGCGGATCTCTCCCGTGTGCAAAGTATTTTCCGTTTGGCCCTTTAAAGAAGAGGCCTTCTTCTTGCGGCATAATACCGTCTTTACTGATAAAATATTCCGGGTTAGTAGTTAAATAAGGGGTATCGCAAGACATATGATTGCCGGCAAAGTCTAAAATCAGTTTTACACCTAAATCATTCAAACGTCTTTTAAGAGATAAAAGCGCTACTTCCCCGCCGAAATTCGGGTTAACTTTATAATCGTAAATAGCATATAATGACGGACCAATATCTTTAGGATCGAAATCAGGTTTAACTTTTTTTAAATAATTTAAAATGTCGGGGTGGTTTCTTGCAATTTCCGCGCTTTTCGGGCTTTGTTGCCAAACGCCCATTAGCCATAAAGCATCAAAACCCAAAGACTTAATTTCTTCTAAATAACTTTGCGGAATATCGGCGAGAGTTATTTTTTTATTTAACTCTCGTGAAAATTTATTTAGCCAAACTTGGGCATTGATTTCCAAGATATGTGGATTTTTGCGCATATTTTCCCCAAACATAGTATAACTGATTAAAAGCAAAAAAGCAAGTAGCAGAAATTTATTTTATTGACATAAAAAACAGTTTTTAATATAATTTTTTATAGTTAGTTTAAAAAGTATTCTTTAAGGGAGAATTATGGAAAAAAGTTTCAAGGTCATTTTTTTAGAAAGTATTTCTGTTTTGCGCAAATCTTTATTAACGTTATTATGGATATATTTGGGATGGGTGTTTTTTATCAGCATTTTAGGCAGTATAGCCTCATTAATGGGGGGTAAAGAAATATTTACCGTACTATTTGCATCAATAAAAAACCCTGCCGCTTTAAATGTTACTGGAGGGCAATCCGGATCAGTCTTTTTATGGGGACTATTTATTTTAAGCACTTTCTATTTAACTTGTTTTTTGGCTATACTCATCATCAGAAATAAAATTTTATTAGGGAAAAGTTTGATAATAGAGGCTTTCATCGAATTTTGCAAAAAAATATGGAAAATAATATTTATTAACATCCTTTTAGTTTTTGTTGAGTTCGCTGCTTTATTTATTTCAATTCTTTTATTTAAAAAATGGTCTTTAATAATTTTCCTTCTTTTTATCCTTTTTACTGGGCCTATGTATTTTACTTCTTTATTCGGTGTCCTATTCTTAAAGGGAGGGTTTTGGAAAATAATAGCCCAAAATATTTCTTTGGCATATCATAACTGGTTAAACATAACTGTCAAAATGATTTTATTACAATTAACATTAGTATTGCTAATAATTCTTTTAACATGTTTTAATTTTGTATTCAGGGTAATGGAGATTAACATTGTAGTTAATTTAACGGAGGCAGTATTTACAGTTCTACTTGCAACCTTTTTGCCTTGTTTTGCCACGGTGCTATATTTAAATGTTGCAGGCCTCAAGCCACAAGAAACAGTCTTTAAGCAAAATGCTACGAAAATAATTACACGATCTAACCAAAATATGCTATAATATTTGTAGTAGCCTGCGGATAATCTTTGCATGTTGCAAATGGCAGCTTAATTTGATATAATATTTTAAAGTAGTTTAGGGAACTTAAAGCAAGTTGTATTTAGAAATATGCTTTAAGTGGCCCATTTTCCGCTTAAAAATGTAAAGCCCAAAAGGGTATTTTACGACGGTAAATTTGAAACAGCAGTTAAAACTGTATGTTAAAGGGTTTTTGCCCGCATTTTTTGCGTTTAACAAAGTGCAGAAAGTAAAGGCGAAAGTAGTAAAAGCAGTAATTGTTAAAAGTATGAACTTAACAAAAGAACAGAAAAAAGAAAGGTCCAGCAGTTTAGCAAGCGACATTAAAGAAGCCGCTGGCATTTTCTTTACCGCTTATCAAGGTTGCAAGTTCACCGAACTTGCAGGCCTCAGAGGTAAACTTGCAGACGCTAAATGTAAATTTAGAGTTGAACGCAATTCTATCTTAGAGCATGCCTTGAAACAAGCCGGTATTGAAGGTGTTGATGCTTCCCTTTTAAAAGGGCCGACAGCTGTTGCCATCTTGAAAAAAGACGGCGATGTTGCCTTGTCCGCTAAAGGGTTAACTGAGTTTGCAAAAACTAATGCAGCCTTTAAAATCAGGGCTGGCTTTACCGACGGTACTTGGTATGATGAAGCGCAGATTAAAATTCTTGCTACCCTTGGTAGTAAAGAAGAAAATATCGGTAAACTCGCCAACGCTTTATACAGCGTTGTTGCAAGTTCTGCACAAGTGCTTCAAGCCCCGATTAGAGATTTTGCTTACGTACTGAACGCTGTTCAAAACAGCAAAAAATAAGCAAGGTCAAACCCGCCTTAGAGCGGTAGTAGTCCGAAAGGATAAATGCACGGGTTTAAGCTCGGCTTAAACAGAAGGCAGCTACTCAAGAAAGAAAGGAAATAAAAAAATGGCAAAATTAACAAAAGATGAAATTCTTAATGCTATTGCAGAAATGACAGTACTCGAGTTATCTGAACTCGTTAAAGCAGTTGAAGAAAAATTCGGCGTAAAAGCACAAGCCGCCGCTGTAGCAGTTGCTGCAGCCCCTGCCGCTGGTGCTGCTGCCGCCGCAGAAGAAAAGGACGAATTTAACGTCGTTCTCAAATCAGTTGATGCTGCAAAGAAAATCGCAGTAATCAAAATCGTTCGCGAAATCACCGGTTTAGGTTTGAAAGAAGCCAAAGACTTAGTCGAAGGCGCTCCTAAAGCCGTGAAAGAAGGCGTTGCAAAGGCTGAAGCAGAAGAAATGAAAAAGAAAATTACTGAAGCCGGCGGCGTCGTAGAACTCAACTAAAAAATATCAAGACCTAAACCTCTTCGGGGGTTTAGGTCTTTGTGCATTAACAGGGATGCACCGAAGTAAGTAGGGACCAAATAAAATGGAACAATTAAATTTCGGCAAAATTAAAACCAAAGTTGCAATGACACATTTGCTTGCCATGCAACACCAATCATTTAATAACTTTTTGCAAAGATATACAGACCCTAAAAAGAGGGAAACACGCGGTCTTCAAGGTGTATTTGAAGACATTTTCCCGATTGAAGCCCCAGATGGGAGCATGAGATTAGATTTCGTAAAATATACCATTGGTGAAGAAAAATATGCATCACCTATGGAAGCAATTAACAGGGACGGCACATATAGCGTTCCTTTAAAAGCAACTTTACGTTTAAGTTTTTATAAAGTAAAAAAAGATAAAGGTACCAGAGATTTTATTAAAGCGGAAGAAGAAGATATCTTGCTTTGCGATCTCCCGATGATGACAGAAGCAGGTTGCTTCGTTTATAACGGTGATGAACGTGTTGTAGTAAGCCAACTTCACAGATCCCCTGGTATTATCTTTGAAGAAGACGAAGAAAAACAACAGAGCACCTTAGGTAAAAGATTATATGTAGCACGCATCATTCCTTACAGAGGTGCGTGGATTGAATTCCAATTTGATATCGCAAACGTTTTGTGGGTGCGTATCGATAAAAAGAAAAAGTTCCTCGCAACCACATTTCTACGCGCTTGCGGCCTTGAAACAAATGCACAAATTTTACAGGCTTTCTACCCTACGGAAACCGTTCAAGTAAAATTAAATGATATTGATAATGTTGTCGGTCGCTATGCAGCAGAAGATATTGTTAATGATCAAGGCGAAGTTCTTTGGAACTTAGATGAAAAAGCCGCAACACCGATTGATGATAAAACTTTCGGTATCTTAATACAAAACAAGATTAAATCAATTAAAGTTTTAAGCGGCAATCCGCGCCAAGATAACCCCGGTATTTTAGTTACTTTGGAAGCAAACAAAAAAGATGAACCCAGAACGAAAGGTGAAGCTCAATATGAAGTTTACAGAAAGATGCGCGGGCAAGACTTTATTGTTAAAGAACAAGCGGAACACTTTTTAGATAGTTTAATCTTTAAGAATATTAAAAGGTATGATTTAAGTTTTGTCGGCCGTTTCAAAATCAACAAAAAGTTTGATTATTTCTTTGAAAAATTGGCTAAACAAAATAAAGAATATGCGAAACCAAAAGATAATGCAAGAACCTTATCAACACAAGATGTTATCGTTACCTTGCAATACCTTTTAGCATTAAACGCAGGTGAAGAAGTTTCTTCAGAAATGTACAAAGATTTCACCTTTAAGATAGACGATATTGACCACTTGGGCAACAGACGTGTACGCGGTATCGGCGAACTTTTGGAAAACCAAGTCCGCATCGGTTTATCACAAATGGCAAAAATCGTTCGCGATAAAATGACCAAAGAAAACGGTAACAAAAAGATTACCCCCAGAACTTTGGTTAACGATCAACAAATCCGTGTTTGTATCAGAAGGTTCTTTGGTACCCACCAACTTTCACAGTTTATGGACCAAATTAACCCTCTTTCAGAACTTACACACAAAAGACGTTTATCTGCTTTGGGCCCCGGCGGTTTGAACAGAAAACGTGCAGGCTTCGAAGTCCGCGACGTCCACTACACACATTATGGTCGTCTTTGCCCGATTGAAACACCAGAAGGTCCGAACATCGGCTTGATCACTTCTTTAGCATGCTATTCAAAAGTTAACGAATACGGTTTGTTAGAAACCCCTTTCAGAAAAGTTAAAAACGGTAAAGCCACCGACGAAGTTTCTTACTTAACTGCTGACCTTGAAGATGATTTCATGGTTGCACAGTCAAATACTCCGTTAGATGCAAAAGGCAATTTGGCAACAGATCAAGTTGCTTGCCGTGTCAGGGCTGATTATCCTATCGTTACTCCTACGGAAGTTGACTACATGGATATTTCACCATTACAAGTTATTAGCGTTTCAGCCGCATTGATTCCTTTCTTGGAACACGATGACGCTAACCGTGCTTTGATGGGTTGTAACATGCAACGCCAGGGCGTACCTTTACTTAATACCGAAGCACCTTTAGTAGGTACAGGTATTGAAGAAATTGTAGCACATGACTCCGGTACAACCATTGTTGCAAAACGTGCGGGTAAAGTTGTTTTGGCTTCAGCAGATTTAATTGTTGTTGAAGCAAACGATACAAGCAAGAAAGCAGATAAATATGATATCTATGAACTTGTAAAGTATAAACGTTCCAACCAAGATACCTGCATTAACCATAAACCGCTTGTTAAAACCGGTGATAAAGTAAAAGAAGGTCAAACATTAGTTGATGGCCCGGCAATGAAAGACGGTATTTTATCTCTAGGCCGCAACTTACTCGTTGGTTTTATGAGTTGGGAAGGTTACAACTACGAAGACGCTATCTTAATTTCCAATCGTTTAGTTAAGGAAGATATTTTAACTTCCATACACTTACATGAATTCTCTACCGACGCAAGAAGCACAAAACTCGGTGCAGAAGAAATTACAAAAGATATTCCGAATATCGCAAATGATACTTTAGCCCACTTAGATAATGACGGTATTATTTTACCGGCAACAGTTGTGGGCCCCGGCGATATTTTAGTAGGTAAAGTTACCCCGAAAGGTGAACAGCAACTTACCCCGGAAGAAAGACTTTTGAAAGTAATCTTCGGTAAAAAAGCAGATGATGTTGTTGATGCTTCACTCCGCGTTCCGCCAGGTACAACAGGTAAAGTTATCGGAACAAGAGTTTTCGTCCGTATGGAAAAGAATTACGACGATAAAATTGAAAAGATTACCAAAAAGATCTTGGACGCTGTTTCCGCTAAAGAAAAACGTGAAGTTCTTGCAAACATTGATACAGAATTAGAAAAAATTGCAAAAACTAAACATGACAGAATGTCTAATTTCGTTAAGAAATTAAAAGAAATCCGCGACGAACACAAGGCTGATACCGCTGCAGTACATGAAGCCAGAACTATTGCTTTAGCAGAAGCCAAAGAAAAATATAAAAAAGCAGCGGAATTAAAAAAGGCACAAGAATCTATCAATACTCTTTATAAAGAATTAGAAGATAAAGCCTTTAACAAATGCATTGCAAACATTAAACTTTTGCAAGCAGGTGATGAAAACTTAGCAGTTGTAGTCAATAAATCAGTTAAAGTATTTATTGCCTCAAAACGCAAAGTACAGGTAGGGGACAAACTCTCCGGCCGCCACGGTAACAAAGGTATCGTAGCAAGAATCTTGCCGGAAGAAGATATGCCTTACTTGCCTGATGGCACACCTCTTGATGTCGTTCTTTCACCGTTAGGTATTCCGTCAAGAATGAACGTGGGGCAGCTCTTGGAAGTCATGCTCGGTTGGGCTGCGCACCACTTAAATATCAATACTGCAACCCCTGTCTTTGATGGTCCGAGCGAAGAAGAAGTCAAAGAACAAATCAGAAAAGCGAAAGCAGTATTACGCAAAAAAGGTGTACCGGAACAATACTTACCGGATGATTATTGCCGTATCACTTTATATGACGGCCGCACTGGCGAACCTTTTGAAGAAAAGGTTACAATCGGTTATATGTATATCATGAAACTTATTCACTTAGTTGAAGATAAAGTACACAGCCGTTCAACCGGTCCGTACAGTTTGATTACACGCCAACCTTTAGGCGGTAAAGCACAATTCGGTGGCCAGAGATTCGGTGAAATGGAAGTCTGGGCCATTGAAGGTTACGGTGCTACATATACATTACAGGAATTCTTAACAGTTAAGTCAGACGACTTTAACGGTAGAACCAAAATGTATGAAGCCATCGTTAAAGGTCAGTTACCGACCCAACCCGGCGTGCCGGAATCTTTCAAAGTTCTCGTAAAAGAACTGCAGGCCCTCGGGCTTAGCGTGGAGTTACCAAGAATAACTAAAAATACAAAAACAACAAAAACTCCAGCCGTAGAAAAAGAAGAAAAGGTTAAATAGGAGCATATAAAAATGTTTGAAGCAAATAAGAAAACAAAAAAAGCAGGAGAACTTAACTTCTTTGATTTTGATGCTATTAAATTAGGTATAGCAAGCCCGGAACAAATTTTATCTTGGTCTTATGGCGAAGTTAAAAAACCGGAAACAATTAACTACAGAACTTTAAAACCCGAGAGAGACGGCTTATTCTGCGAACGTATTTTCGGGCCTACTAAAGACTATGAATGCGCCTGCGGTAAATACCGCTGGGTAAAATTCAAAGGTATGTGCTGCGACAGATGCGGTGTTGAAATTACCGAATCAAAAGTCCGCCGCGAAAGGATGGGACACATTGAACTTGCTGTTCCAGTAACACATGTTTGGTTCTTAAAGAAAACCCCGTCAAGAATCGGTGTTTTACTTGATATGAGAACCATTGATCTTGAAAGAGTTGTTTACTATGCAAGTTATGTAGTTTTGGAAGATGCAGTTGACTCCGTCACCGGCAGAACAGACTACAAAAAAGGTGACATCTTATCTGAAGAACAAGTCCGTGAAGCACGCAAAAAATACGGTTCAAAACTTAAAGCAGATATCGGTGCACCGGCCATTCAAGCATTGCTCGCAAGTTTAGATTTTAACAAAGAAATTCCTGCTTTGGAATTACAACTCAAAGAAACACAAAGCGAAGCAGAAAGAACAAAACTTATCCGCCGTATTAAAATGATGAAGGAATTTAAAGATTCCGGTAATAAACCTGAGTGGATGGTTTTATCAGTTCTCCCTGTTATTCCTCCAGACTTGAGGCCTTTAGTTCCTCTCGACGGTGGTCGCTTTGCCGCATCTGACTTGAACGATTTATACAGACGTATTATTAACAGAAATAACCGTCTTAAACATATTAAATCTTTGCAAGCCCCTAAAGTTATGGTTTATAACGAAATGCGCTTGTTGCAAGAAGCAGTTGACGCTTTAATTGAAAACGGTGCCCGCGGTAAAGTTTTCTTAGGGCCCGGTGGCAGACCTTTAAAATCTTTATCTGATTCTATTAAAGGTAAACACGGTAGATTCCGCCAAAACCTCCTCGGTAAAAGGGTGGATTATTCAGGCCGTTCAGTTATCGTCGTCGGTCCGAGTTTGAAACTCAATCAATGCGGTTTACCGAAATTGATGGCTTTGGAACTTTTCAAGCCTTTCATTATCGGTGAACTTATGAAAAAAGAAGGGGTAACTTTAAAAGCCGCTAAAAAGAAACTTGAAAGAGTCAGCCCTGAAATTTGGGATATTTTAGAAAAGGTTACCAAAAATCACCCGGTGCTTTTAAACCGTGCTCCGACATTGCACCGCTTGGGTATCCAGGCTTTTGAACCTGTATTGATTGAAGGTAAAGCCATTCAACTTCACCCGTTAACTTGTGCAGCTTTCAACGCTGACTTCGACGGTGACCAGATGGCTGTTCATGTTCCTTTAACAATTGAAGCACAAATTGAAGCAAGAACTTTAATGCTTGCTACAAATAACATTTTATCACCTGCTTCAGGCAGGCCTATCGCAAGCCCTTCACACGATATGGTATTAGGTGTAAACTATATTACCAAAATCAAAGATAATGACTTGGGTGAAGGTTCTTTATTCGCCGATAGAGAAGATGCTTTAACCGCTTTGGAATACGGTAAAATTTCATTACACGCTAAAATTAAAGTTGGCGGTATTACAAAGAAAATGAACGAGGGTAAAGATGTTGCGAAATGGACAGATTATACTTCCGTTGGCCGCATCATCTTCAACCAAATTTTACCGAAAGGTTGGCCTTTCTTAAATAAAGATATAGGTAAGAAAGAACTTGCCAAAATGGTAAGCGATTGTTATAAAGATCCGAAATACGGGCATTATGAAACCGTACAATTCTTGGACAGAATTATGTCCCTCGGTTACAAATATGCAACTAAATCCGGTCTTTCAATTTCCATCGCAGACATGATTGTTCCTGCCAGCAAAGAAAAGAAAGTTAAAGAAGCACAAAAGAAAGTTAAAGCAATTCAAGAACAAGCAGAAACAGGTACAATCACCGAAGGTGAAAGGTACAATAAAGTTATCGATATCTGGACCAAAGTTACAGATGATATCGCAGAAGAACTTTTTAAAGAAATGGCAGATGTTGAAAAGAAACCTGTTAAGAAAGGTGAACAAAAATTCAACTCAGTTTTCTTAATGGCAAACTCCGGTGCCCGCGGTTCAAGGCAACAGGTTAGGCAGCTTGCCGGTATGCGCGGTTTGATGGCAAAACCTCAAAAGAAACTTACCGGTGGTGCCGGTGAAATTATTGAAAACCCGATTACCGCAAACTTCCGTGAAGGTTTGTCAGTTTTGGAATACTTCATTTCAACACACGGTGGTCGTAAAGGTTTGTCAGATACCGCTTTGAAAACAGCAGACGCAGGTTATTTGACAAGACGTCTTATTGACGTTGGCCACAATTTAGTAGTTACCGAAGACGACTGCGGTACAACAGAAGGTGTTGTTCTTCGCGATTTAAAGAGCGGTGAAGAAATTATCGAACCGCTTTCCGAGCGTATAGTAGGCCGCACTTCTTTGGAAGATGTCAAAGTTAAAGACGGTGATAAAGAAATTACCATTATTAAAGCAGGTGATCTTATTACCGCCGCACAAGGTGATTTGGTTAAGAAATATGAAGTAGAATCTGTAAGGGTTCGCTCCGTATTAACCTGTAATTCCAAACACGGTATTTGTGCAAAATGTTATGGTAACAGTTTAGCAACCGGTATGCTTGCACGTGTCGGTGATACAGTTGGTATTATTGCTGCTCAATCAATCGGCGAACCTGGTACACAGTTAACTTTGAGAACCTTCCACATCGGTGGTGCGGCATCACGTGTTTTAAGCCGCTCCCAAGCGATGGCAGAAATTAACGGTAAAGTTACCTTTAAAGATATTAAAGTTATTGAAGACAGATTTGAAAATAAACTCTGTCTTTCCAGAAACGGCTCAATCTTCGTAGAAGATGAAAAGGGCAATGTTAAAGAGTATAAAATCCCATACGGTGCAAAAATCTTGGTTAACGATAAATCAAAAGTTACCAAAGATACCATTATGGCTGAATGGGACCCGCACTCACTTCCTTTGATTGCTGAAAGAAACGGTAAAATTAAACTCCTTGATGTCGTGGAAGGTATCACACTTCAAGAAGAACGCAACAAAGTTACAGGTATTATTGAACGCAAAATTACCGCCAGCAAAATGGGTCGCAAAAACCCGCGTATTATTATAGATAAAGTTCCTTATCCTTTAACTATTGATACTATCTTATTAGTTGAAGAAGGTGAGGAAGTCCAAGCGGGTGATATTTTAGCAAAAATTGCTAAAGAAACAGGCGGAACAAAAGATATCACGGGCGGTTTGCCGCGCATTGCAGAATTGTTTGAAGCCAGAACGCCCAAGAACCCCGCCATTATCGCAGAATTTGCAGGTGTGATTCGCTTAGAGACCTCTTCTAAGGGCTTAACTGAGGTAGTCCTTAGCAATGAGGAAATTCAACAAGAAAAGCATTACCCGATTCCGCAAGGTAAACACTTAAGAGTTTACACCGGAGATAAAGTTGCAAAAGGTGATGCTTTAACCGATGGTGCTATAGATCCACACGACGTGCTGCGCGTGAAGGATATTCAAGAAGTGCAGGAATTCTTGCTTAACGCCATTCAGGAGGTTTACCGCTTACAGGGTGTTACGATCAACGACAAACACATTGAAGTTATCGTTCGCCAAATGTTAAGCAATGTGAAGATCCAAGAAGTTGGTGATTCAACCTTCTTAAAAGGCCAAATTGTTAGCAAATCTGAGTACAGAAAAGAAAATGAACGTTTAGAAGCAGAGGGTAAAAAACCTGCTTTTGCAAAACCAATCTTACTCGGTATCAGTAAAGCATCTTTGGCGTCTGAGTCATTTATCTCAGCGGCCAGCTTCCAGGAAACAACCCGCGTGTTAACAGATGCTGCTATCAAAGGGCAAGTTGACGACTTAGAAGGCCTCAAAGAAAATGTAATCGTAGGCCACTTAATTCCCGCAGGAACAGGTATAGCAACCAAAAATATCAAGCGAGAATTTGAAGAGAAAGCAAAATAAAATAGGAGAAAATAAATAAATGCCGACAGTAAATCAATTAATCAAACACGGCAGAAGCAAAACGGAGTTTAAAACCAAAGCTCCAGCTTTAAACAGCTGCCCGCAAAGACGTGGCGTTTGCACCCGTGTCTATACGACAACCCCTAAAAAGCCGAACTCAGCTTTGAGAAAGGTTGCCCGTGTAAAGTTAACCTCCAAAATGGAAGTAACTGCTTATATTCCGGGCGTAGGCCATAACCTACAAGAACACTCCATCGTGTTAGTTCGCGGTGGCCGTGTTAAAGACTTACCGGGTGTAAGATATCACATCATCCGCGGCGCATTAGACGCAAGCGGCGTAGAAAATAGAAAGCAAGGCCGTTCACTTTATGGTGTAAAAAGGCCTAAAGCTGGTAAATAGGAGATTAACTTAATATGCCTAGAAAAGGTTTAAGACCAAGAGATCGTCGTCCACTTCCCCCGGCAGATTATAAATATAATTCTGTCTTAATGGCGAGATTCATCAATAAAATCAATTTTGAAGGGAAGAAAGCCACTGCTGAAAAAATCGTTTTTGATGCTTTAGATATCATCAAAGCAAAAACCAAAGCAGATCCGATGGAAGTTTTCAATAAATGTATTGAAAACGTCCGCCCTCTTTTAGAGGTTAAAGCCCGCAGAGTCGGCGGTGCAACATATCAAGTGCCTGTTGAAGTAAAACCTTTGAGAAGCACCTCTGTTGCAATGCGCTGGTTACTTGCTGCCGCACAAGGCCGCAAAGGGCGCCCTATGGCTGAAAAATTAGCCGAAGAAATCATTTTGGGTTCCAAAAAAGAAGGAACTGCCTTTAAGAAACGTGAAGATACTCACAAAATGGCAGAAGCAAACCGTGCATTTGCACATTTTAAATGGTAGGTTATTATGGCTGACGATTTGCAAAAATTTCCTTTAGAGAAAATTAGAAATATCGGTATTATCGCGCACATTGATGCCGGTAAGACAACCACCACAGAACGTATTTTGTATTATACGGGCCGCACCCACAAAATCGGTGAAACACACGACGGTGCATCAGTTACAGACTGGATGGAACAGGAACGCGAAAGAGGTATTACTATTACCTCAGCCGCTGTTTACTGCAAATGGCGTGATTGCCAATTCAACATCATCGACACCCCGGGACACGTGGACTTTACTGCTGAAGTAGAACGTTCACTCCGCGTCCTTGACGGTGCAGTATGCTGCTTCGACGGTGTACAAGGTGTTGAACCTCAATCTGAAACAGTTTGGCGCCAGGCAGATAAATACGGTGTTCCGCGTATCGCTTACATTAACAAGATGGATAGGGTTGGTGCAAATTTCCAACGCTCCGCAAAATCTATCGTCGATAAATTAGGCGGTAATGCTTGCCCGATTCAAATCCCAATCGGTGCGGAAGACCAATTTAAAGGTGTTGTAGATATCATTAAAATGAAAGGCCTTGTATGGTCCGGCGATCATAACGGTGCTGAATTTAATGAGGTCGATATTCCTGCAGATTTAGTCGAAGAAGCACAAGCAGCACGCACACATATGCTTGAAAAATTAGCAGACTTTGACGATAAAATTATGGAACGCTATTTAAACGGCGAAACCAATTTTACCGAAGAAGAAATTCGTGCCGCTATCCGCAAAGGAACATTAACCGGTAAATTCTTCCCGGTTGTTTGCGGTTCTTCTTACAAAAACAAAGGCGTTCAGCCTTTACTCGATGCGGTATGCTATTATTTGCCTTCACCGCTTGATATTCCTCCTGTAAAAGGTACTAACCCCGATACAGGTGAGGAAGTTACCAGAAGCCATTCTGATAAAGATCCGTTCTGCGCTTTACTCTTCAAAATCCAGACGGACCCTTATGTCGGCAAATTATCTTTCTTCAGAATTTATTCCGGTAAACTTGATGCAGGTGATACAGTTTTATTCCCGTCTAAAAACGCGGAAGAACGCGTCGGCCGTATCATGCGCTTACACGCAAATAAGAGGGAAGAAGTTAAATCCCTTAGAGCAGGCGATATCGCAGCAACAGTCGCTTTGAAAAATGCATCCGTCGGGCAAACTTTCTGCTCACCGGATCATCCGATTGTTCTTGAAAGTATTACTTTCCCTGAACCGGTTATTTCAATCGCAGTTGAACCGAAGTCTAAAGACGATTCAGATAAAATGTCTAACGCTTTGGCAAAACTCGCAGAAGAAGACCAAACCTTCCGCGTTAAAACCGATGAAGAAACCGGCCAAACCGTTATTTCCGGTATGGGTGAGTTGCACTTAGATATTTTGGTTGATCGTATGAAACGCGAGTTTAACGTTCAAGCAAATGTCGGTGCACCGCAAGTTGCTTACAGGGAAACTATTACCAAAACAGTCGAACAAGAAAGTAAATTTATCAGGCAGTCCGGCGGTAAAGGTCAATACGGGCATGTATTCTTGCGCCTTGAACCGCTTCCTGCCGGTAAAGGTTTTGAATTTGTCAATGAGATTACCCAAGGTCGTATTCCTCGTGAATTCATCCCCGCAATTGAAAAAGGTTGCCGTGAGGCCCTTGAAAGCGGTGCTTTGGCAGGGTATCCCCTTGTTGATATCAGGGCCGCTGTTTACGACGGTTCCTTCCACGAAGTTGACTCTTCAGAAATGGCATTTAAGATTGCCGCCTCTATGGGTTTGAAAGAGGGTGCTAAAAAAGCAAATCCTGTGTTACTTGAACCTATCATGAAGGTTGAAGTTGTAACCCCCGAATCCAACATGGGCGACATCATGGGTGACTTAAGTTCAAGAAGAGCCAAAATCGGCGAAATGGGCGACAGAGGTAATGCAAAATATATTAAAGCACAAGTACCTCTCGCTGAAATGTTTGGTTATGCAACGACAGTACGTTCACTTTCTCAAGGGCGTGCATCATTTACTATGGAACCAAGCCACTATGAGCCTGTTCCTGGTAACGTAGCCAAAACTATTATTGAGAAGAAAACAGCCGTAGCGGCTAAATAAAATTTGCCCGCCCCTTAGAGGGCGGGCCTTAATTTAAAGGAGATATTATGGCAAAGGAGAAATTCTCAAGAAGCAAACCACACGTTAACGTTGGTACAATCGGCCACGTTGACCACGGTAAGACGACCTTAACCGCAGCTATGACCAAGGTCTTAGCAAGCGAAGGTAAAAGTAAAGAAATGGC
>JAZNAY010000007.1:0-165002 GCA_045586725.1 Elusimicrobiaceae bacterium
GTAACAACACCGGCGCCTACTGTATGACCACCTTCGCGGATTGCAAATCTTACACCTTCTTCCATTGCAATCGGGGTAATCAATGTAACTTCGATTTCAGCGTTATCGCCCGGCATAATCATGTCACCTTTGAATTGTAATTCACCGGTTACATCGGTAGTTCTGAAATAGAACTGCGGTTTATAACCCGGTGTTAAAGGTGTATGGCGGCCACCTTCATCTTTCTTCAAGATGTAAACTTGGCCTGTGAATTTCTTATGCGGGGTGATGGTTTTCGGTGCTGCGAGTACTTGACCGCGTTCAACTTGATTCTTATCAATACCGCGGAGCAAGATACCTACGTTATCACCTGCTAAACCTTCATCGAGTAATTTGCGGAACATTTCAATACCGGTTGCAACGGTATTTAATGTATCTCTAAAACCGATGATTTCTAACGGATCACCGACTTTTACCTTACCTCTTTCAATTCTACCGGTTGCTACTGTACCGCGCCCTGTGATGGAGAAGACGTCTTCTACTGCCATCAAGAAAGGTTTATCGGTTTCGCGTTTCGGTTCAGGTATCCAGGTATCTAATGCATTAAGTAAGTTCTTAATTGCAGGGATACCAAGTTCAGATGTATCGCCTTCAATTGCTTTTAATGCACTACCGCGGATGATCGGAGTATCTTTATCAAAGCCATATTTTACGAGTAAATCGCGGACTTCTTCTTCAACTAAGTCCAACATGTCTTTATCTTCTACTAAATCTACTTTGTTTAAGAATACTACTAACTTCGGAACGTTAACTTGTTTTGCTAACAATACGTGTTCTTTGGTTTGAGGCATTGCACCGTCTACTGCTGATACTACCAAGATTGCACCGTCCATTTGTGCGGCACCGGTGATCATGTTTTTAATGTAGTCAGCGTGGCCCGGACAGTCAATGTGTGCATAGTGCCTATTGTCTGATTCGTATTCAACGTGTGAAACTGCTACTGTTACGATTTTGCTTGCGTCTCTTACTACACCGCCTTTTGCAATATCGCTGTATGCCATTTCTTTACTTTTACCTTCGCTTGCTAAGACCTTGGTCATAGCTGCGGTTAAGGTCGTCTTACCGTGGTCAACGTGGCCGATTGTACCAACGTTAACGTGTGGTTTGCTTCTTGAGAATTTCTCCTTTGCCATTTTTAATTTCTCCTGTGTTTTTTTTGTTTTTTAAAAAGTAAAAGCTGGGAATGGGATTTGAACCCACGACCTTCTCCTTACCATGGAGATGCTCTACCAACTGAGCTATCCCAGCAAAATCAACCCAACGCTTTCGCACGAGCGGGCGAAGGGAATCGAACCCTCGTCATCAGTTTGGAAAACTGAGGTTCTACCATTGAACTACGCCCGCAAGGCGTAAGAAAGGGTTTTTTGAAAGAGCATTAGGCGCGAGGGAGAATCGAACTCCCGAATAGCAGTTTTGCAGACTGCCGCCTTACCACTTGGCCATCGCGCCAAACTTACTTTATAAAATTATACGAAAATTAGAGTTAACTTGCAAATACTTTTTTGTTTTTAGACGAGAAAAATAAAATTTATTAAATTATTTTAAAAAAGTACGAGAGATTGTTTGCACATTTTTTGCAATTATGCTCGTCAGAATTTTTTTATTTGCATTTAAAACAGCCTTGATTATTTTTTTTTTTTTTTCTAAAATCTAAGTATCTTAAGAAATGTAAAAGTTAAAAGGAGAATTATGAAAGATAAAAAAGGTTTTACTTTAATTGAGTTATTAGTTGTTGTTTTAATTATTGGAATACTTGCTGCAATTGCTTTGCCACAATATCGTAAGTCGGTTGAAAAGGCAAAGGTGGCGGAAGCATTATTAAATTTTAAAACAATAAAGGAATCTACTGAAAGATATGTTCTTGCTAATGGTTTACCAAACGGGTCTACGATACCTTTTGAAGATATTCCTTTAGATGTTGAATTATCCGGTGGAGAATTTGATAATTCCAAAAATTATAGAACTAAGAATTATTATTATTGGGTTTCTGTATCATCATTAGGTTTTGAAATAAATGTTTTTGCAAACAGTGACACAAATTATTACATCCTTGTCTATAATAGTGATAGAAATCAAAATGAGTGTTGGGACGGTGGAACTGAAATGGGTGAATATATTTGCCACTATTTAGAATCACAAGGTTGGCACTATAACGAAGGTGATTATTAGTATTATGAATTCCAAAAAAGTAGTATGTAAAATCTTTTCTAAAATATGTTATAATATTTGTGAGGCTAGGCCTCAGTCTCTTTGAGACAACATTAATAAAAGGAAGTAATTAGTAATGGCAAACGGAAAAGTAAAATGGTTTAACGACCAAAAGGGTTATGGTTTTATTACCCCGGATGATGGATCAAAAGATCTTTTCGTCCACTATCAAGAAATTCAAGGTGACGGTTTCAAAACCTTAGCAGAAGGTCAAGAAGTTACCTTTGAAGTCGTTGAATCAGAAAAAGGCCCAAAAGCCGTAAAAGTCTCAAAGAAATAATTGTTTTTTGAGTTCTAACCTGCGTCTATTACTAGCCGCAGGTTTTTTTATTCCTTGCAAATTACCGACGTAAAATGAAGAAATTATTTAGTAAAATTAAAAAGAGTAAAGAGGCATCTTATCAGTTAATCTTAACTATTGCATTACCTTTGATTATTACAAATTCGTCTCAAAGTTTAATGCAGTTTACTGATAGAATGTTCCTTTCTTGGTACTCGCCTGATGCTTTGGCCGCTTGTGTTCCGGCGGGGCTTTTGTCATTTACATTAATTTCTTTTTTTATGGGCTCTTGCGGTTATACAGCAGTATTTGTTGCAAATTATTTCGGTCAAAAAAAATATGCACGCTTAAGTGTTGCTTTGTGGCAAGGGGTTTTGCTGGGCGTAATTTCTTGGTTGATAATTATTTTACTTACACCGCTTGGTAGATTTTTTATTAACACAACAAATCACGCACCGGAAATTAAAACACTTGAACTTACTTATTTTACAATTTTAACTTTATGCGGTGGGCTTACGGTTATCAATAATGCACTTGCAAGTTTTTTTACGGGCCGCGGTAAAACTTTAATAACAATGCTTGCAAATATCGGCGGAAATATCATAAATGTTTTCCTTTCATATATTATGATTTTCGGTAAACTCGGTTTACCTAAAATGGGGATTGCGGGTGCTGCATATTCAACAGTAATCAGCGGTTTTTGTGTTACTTTATTTTTCATTTATTTATTATTTAGCCCGTCAAATAAAAAATTCCGCCTTGGTAAACTTTTCGGTTTTAATAAAGATGCAATAACACGGCTTTTGCGTTTTGGCGTGCCAAACGGTTTTGGTATGTTTATGGACGTAATTTCTTTTACAATTTTTGTCTTGTTTACCGGCAATCTCGGCAGTATTTCACTTGCTGCAAGCAATATAATTATGACGCTTCAAACGCTTGAATTTTTCCCTTTAATGGGGCTAACTATCGCCGGGCAAATTTTGATGGCGCAGTACCGCGGTGCAAATAAAACAGAACTTGGTGTTAAGGCTTTATATAATGTATTTAAACTTTCCTTAATATATGAAGCGGTTTTGTTTTTCTGCTTTTTTACTTTCCCGGATATTATACTCGGTGCATTTATTGGTACGCAAACAGCGCAAACGCAGGCAATATATGCAAGTGCAATTGTGTTACTGCCTTTCCTATTTATATTTACTTTGGGGGACACAGTTTACCTAGCTTTCGGTGACGGTTTACGCGGTGCAGGGGACACAAAATATCAAATGAAACTTATGATAATTTGTGCATCTTGTTTGATGATTGGCAGTTATTTAATTGTGGAAATTTTCAACGGAAATATAATTGATTTGTGGACTTGGATGTGCATTTACGGCGTCGGTACAGGTATATGGATGATGATTCGTTTTTGGTCCGGCAAGTGGCGCAAAATTGATATTACAAAATAGTAAATTATTTTTTGAAGACAAATTTTTTGTTTAAGAAATAAGATAAAAGCGCGCCGGGGAAAGTCAAAATAAAACCGGAAATATAACGGTTTTCTACGCCGCACGCAGCGAAAATTTTAAGCCCTGCAACTTGGAAGACATACACTATAAAATACACCAAACAAAAACGCCAAAATAATTTTTTTGATCTGTCCCCAAACACCATACCACCGATAGTATTAAAGTTAAAAATTGTGCCGGCAATATTCGCAAAAAGCGGCGCGGTAAAATCCCCGCAGCCGATAAAAATAAAAAACGCAAAAGCAAAATAACCGAAGATAGTATTTATTGCACCGCTTACCATAAAGCGTGCAAAATACTTGCTTATGCCGATATTTTCCGCCACTTTATCTACGATAGACATCATAAACTGATATGCGGTTTTAACAGGCGCAAAAACTTTTTTTCTTACAGTTTCCATTACCTATATTTTACTATTTTTAGGGGGTAATTAAAATTACCCCCTTGACAAATCACAAAAAAACCATTATACTAGTACTAGAAGTATTGGCTCTATGCGTGAGCGCCCTTGAAGTAGGGGGGCGGGTCAGCAAGAGCAAAGTTTTTTTGTATTAGGGCAAAAAATTTGTAAAAATTTTATAAAAAGGGTAACTATATGGCGATAATAATGAGAAGTAGCGGTCAAAAAAGAGACCAAGGTGATAACAGAAAACAAATCTATACTTGGGTTGGTTGTGGTTTAGTTATGGTATTAACTTTAGTTAGTGTTATACCGAATATGGGTAGTGAAGATAAACCCGATTACAGTAAGTTTTCTTCACAAAGGATGCAAGATCTTGCATCTTTGCCTTTCGGTACTGATGCCGAGGCCGATAATTTCTTGCGTAATAACCCGGAATATGCAAACGTATCTAATGCAGACCTTTTAGGTTCATTATTCTCTTCGGAAGATAAAGCAGAACGCCAAGCCAAAGATGAAACGGAAGGTGTTCCGCCTCCACCGGATCCGGAATATAGGGAAATAGCAAGACAGAGGGAAAAGGCTGAAGAAGATGCTTATATCAGACAATCCCGCATAGAAAGGAGAAAGAGGGAAAGTGAAGCATTTGATCAAAGAAGAGAAAGAGTTACCCAAAAGGAAAGAGAAAGAGCAAAAAAAATTTCTAAAAAGAAAAATGTGACTCAAGCCCCAGTACGTAAACAAAATGAAAAAACTCAACAAGCAAATTTATCTAGTAGGAGTGGCGGTTTTAGTTCAGGTGGCGGTAGCACAGGTGTTACAGGTTCAATTTGGCGCTATGAAGGTAATAACACAAAAACCGGCCAAACAGGTTCTATGCCGGCAAATCACAATCTTACGGCGCAGGATGTAGCATTCGCTAAAGGCAGAAGTGCTGATTTATATAGGGCCGGTGTGGAATCTAAAAAAGGTGAAAATGCCCAAAGTGCAGAAGGTGCCGCAACGGGTGCGATGGATGCCTTCCAAGATGGTGTTACACCTGAAGGTTTAGAAAACGATGAGCAAGAACTCGGCCTTGATGAAGTACCGGAAGGCGTTGATGCAAGTTTACAAGATGAGTTGGAGCGCTCAATCGGTGATGAAGTCAATAAACAGGAATCAAATAAGAAGAGTAGCGATACCGCTAACGGTAAAAACTGCACAATAAATGAAAGTAATTGTATGAATACTTGCACAGGCGAATTTGTCACAGCATGTTATTGGACTAATTTTTGGACAAATTTAGGTAATACTGCCGTACAATCATTCTTTAACTGCGTAACAAGCGGTTGTTGGACGAATTGGACCAGCGGTCATGATCCTTTAGTTATAAACAATGCTGATGGTTCTCAAACTGTGTTACAATGGGATAGAAGCCAGCACAAATATATATAGACAATTGAGACCAAGGAGAAATTATGAAAAACGTTATTAAACTTTTCAAAAGTATTTTATCCAGTAACGTAGGGAAAGTGTCTTCCAGCGTTATAGCGGGTTTAACTACCGGTGCTTTTGCAGTAGTTATTGGTTATGGTGTATACAGTTCTTATCATAACACACCGACATATACTCCGGGGAATCATTCCTCTTATATGAGCGAGGGCCAAAATTTAAACGTTAATTCCTTCGAAGGTAACAGATTAGATTTTCAAACACCGGAAACTTTACCCGGCGCAACTTACGGCAAAAACGGTGTATTTCGTAGCCAAGATGGTTTCACTGATTCATCTACTATAAAAGGTAATGCTGCTAAAGAGCAAGCAAATTTTGAAGCAGCCCGCGCCTATCTTGATTCCCAAAGGCAAGGCGCAAATCAAGCAGTCAGTGATTACGGAGCAGTCAGCGATTCTGCCGTTGGAACAAGCGCTTTTAGTAATGGTGATGTTTATGATCCTTTCGGTTCCACTTATGAAGAAGGTGTAAGCGGAATGGTAGAACCCGGTAGCCGTGTAGGCGGTTCAGGTAACGGCGCGCAACAATTTCAAGCAGCACAACAAGCCGCTGCTGGGGTAGCAGGTAAAAATGCTAAAGATAAAAGTGGGAAAGGTGTTTCAACACCCGATGGTAAAACAGCAAGGCAAGCAACCCAAATCGGCAAACTTGCGTCTTCAAAAGATGGTTCATCTTTTGCTGCAAATGCAGGTGGTGCACGTGGTGGCAATACAGCCTCGTTGGGTGGTAGTACCGGTGCTATGGGCGGTAAAGATGGTAATAGCCGTGCTTTACCTCAAACAAACGCCGGGCAAACAGGTACCGCTAAGGCTGATGCTCAAACATTCAAATTTGGCCGTGCAGGCAATGTAGGTGGTCAAAATGTAGGTTTTAAAGGTTCAGAATCTAAAGGTGGACAAAATAGAGGCAAAGGTGCTGCTGCTGATATGCAGGTAGCGTTAGCCTATTCCAGTAAGGCAGGTGCAAGTAATCAAGATGTTGGTCAAAAGTCTTTGGCGGAAGCAGCCTTTGACGGCAGCAATCCTGAAAATGTTGCCCCCACTATACCCGAAAATGCAACAATAGGTCAAGTTTCAGGTGCTTTACTTAATTCAGGTGGTTTACCTAAGCAACTTAAGAAAAATTTTGAGGATTTAGAGAAAGATTTCGAAGAGATCCAAAAGAAGACTGAAGAATTATCAAAGTTGCAGAAGAAGTTTAACACACTTAAATGGGCAACACTCATTGGATCACTTGTAATATCAATCGCTATATCGTTTTTGAAAAATATTCCTGTAGCTGGTTGGTGGATAGCAGGGGCTGTTGCCGCAATAGGTATTGCATTGGTAACCGGTATGGGTTTGTGGATGAACAGTATATTTAAAGAAATGGCAGACCCTAAATTCAAAGAAGTTAACCAAGGGCTTAATTTCCGTGACTTATATAACACGGTTTTAAGAATTCCAATTCTTTCAGGTGTATTGATACTTGCCGGTTTGACAGATATGTGGAAGAATACATGGAACAGTATTACTTCAGTATTTAAGGGTAAAGCCGCTACCGGGGCAGCCGCAAAAGGTACTGCTGCAGCAGCAGGGGAATCTTCCAGCGGTATTGTTAACGCAATTACGAATTTCAGCAAAAATCTTACTTTGAAAGGTTTTGCGGCGTTTAGAACATTATTAGAAGGTATTTTCCCTAGCAGGCGAGGATAATTTATGCAGAATTTAAATGATTTTAATAATATGCGCCCGATTTCAAGGGTACAAACTTCAAATCAGGGAGGTGCAAATAACCTTGCATCTTCCGGATTTAGCAAATTCGTAAATTTCATTTGGGCTATTGTTCCGATATTTGTTGTTGTATATGCAATTTGCGCAATTGTCAGCGAGGATATTAGAACAAGAAAACAAATTCAGGCTAATTTTAATGCATTTTTAAATTCGCCGAGAATGCAAGAATATCGTACCCAAGAAGCACGTTGGCAAAGGGAGATTGAAAAACAAAAAAGGTTAAAAGAACTTGGAATTGAAAGTTCCTCAACCCCTACGCAAAAGAACGATCTTTTAAATGAGCAATTAAGGAAACAAGAAATTGCCGAACAGCAAAAACCAAATCAAGCAAGCAACGTTATGGATTACAGGCAGAAACTTGAAATTTACCGTCAGGCTCAAGCAGGTAAAATTCAAGGAAAATAAATTTAACGGAGATATTAACAGGAGGTCTTATGAAAAATATGTTATCTAAATTTGGCTCCAAAACAGTGGCAGGTGCTGTGTTAGTTGGTGCAACGCTTATCGTCGGTTTAGGTGTTGTAAATAACTTTAGCGATGATAGCCAAAAAGCGGCTAATGAAGCAGCCCTCTCCCGTTTTGGCGGTGATAGTGCATATAATAATTTTGTGGGTAGCAGTTCAGCCAGCCGTGCGGATCTTGAAAGGCAAATGTCTGCTACGCAAGATGGTTACAGCGCCCGCTTTTTGAAGGGTAAATCTGACGGTACTGAAGCCGGTGATGCATATAGTTCTGACGGTGCATATGCAGAAGGTGTTCGTGCTGATGAAGGCTTTGTTTACGGTCCCGACGGTGCAGGTGCAAATGGTGCTTACGCTGCCAATGGCGGCGCATATGGTGCAAACGGCACTTATGTTGCAGGTGCAAATGGTGCTTATGTAAACGGTGATGTTTATGACCCGATGGGTTCAACTTATGAACAGGGTGCAAACGGGATGAGAGAGGATGGCACTTATGCTGACGGTTCTGCCGCTATGTATGGGGATGCTCAATTTCAGGAAGCACAACAAGCCGCTGCGGCAGCCGGTAAAGCAGGAAAAAATGCTAAAGGCGGTAAAAATGCCAAAGGTGGTAAAGATGGTAAAGGTGGTAAAGGTGGCAAAAATCAGCCGGTAAGGTCTGCGACACAAATAAATAAACTTGCACCTTCAAGCGGCGGTTCATCTTTTGGTGCTAATGGCGGCGGTGCACGCGGTGGTGGTGCTTCAGCCTCTTTTGGCGGTGGCAGCACTATGGGCGGTAATGATACTAATAGCCGTGCTTTACCCCAAACAAATGCCGGGCAGGCAGATTCTCAGGCTTTTAAATTCGGCCGCGCAGGTGGTATGGGAGGTTTTAATGTAGGTTTTCAAGGCCAGGCCAGCAAAGGTATTGGTGGTAAAGGCCGCGGTGCTGCTAGTGATATGTATATGGCGGTGGCTTATTCAGGTAAGGCTGTCGCTAGCCAGCAAGATTTCGGCCAAAAATCTTTAGCGGAAGCAGCCTTTGACGGTAGTGATCCTGAAGGTGTCGTTTCCCCGATACAAGAAGGTGCAACTATCGGTAAGGTTGCAAATGCTTTGCTTGATGCTAACAGTATGGGTGGTTTACCTGATGCACTTGCAGGTGCTATGGAAGATACGAAAATAATTTTGGAACAAACGGCGGAGCAACAAGCAGCACTTGCAGATTTACAAAGAAAAATAAGGAATAGGTACTATTTATTGGTTGGTGGGGTTCTTGCTATTGCTTTTGCATTGTTTGCCGTAGTAAAAGCGGCTTATGCAGCCCCTCTTGCTTTTTGGAACTGGTTTGTCGCAGCTACTTTAACTTTGGCAGCATTCACTTATATGTTTACCATAATGCACGGTTTTGGCAACGGAATTTCCGGCCCCCCTGGAGATGATTCAATACTTGGTATGATAGCCCAAATGCAGGATGAAGAAAGATTTGGCCTTGTAAACCAGGATATTAACTTTGACGGAATGTATTCCACTGCAACGTGGACCACAGTAGCATTAACAGGGCTCATAGGTATATGTTGGTTACCGTGGTCAAATATTATCAGCGGTATCGGCAATTTATTTACTGGTGGTGGCGGTGGCGCCGGTGGAGCCGAAGTAGAAGAAATTATGAAAGAACTTAGTGAAGAAATTGCCAAAAAAATGGGTGGATTTCATGTACCAGGACTATAGTTATGCAAAACTTAAATGATCTTAATAAATTGCAGAAAATGCAAAATAAACAAGTTCAAAATTTGGAAGGTGTAAAACGTGCACCTTCCAAATATAGTAAGTTTGTGTACTTTGCAATTGCCGGGATATTTTTGATCGTAACTTTAATAATCATAACTATGGTTATTACCGATGATATCAAAGTAACCAAGCAAGTGCAGGCAAATGTTGATGCAGTTTTGAATTCGCCTAAAGTGCGGGAATACCGTGCCAAAGAAGCGCGTAGGCAAAGGGAACTTGAAAAGCGCAGGAGATTAAAAGAATTAGGTATTGAAGGCCTATCAAAGCCTGCGCAAAAAAACGACCTTTTAAATCAGCAACTCAGAAGGCAAGAACTTGCCCAGCAGGAAGAATTGAGATTAGGCTCAAAATCACAGGGAATTGATTACGCCTCTGAACTTGCTGCCTATAATGCACGTTTAGAAGAAGCTAAAACACAAGAGGCCCGCGTCCGCGCTGAAGCAGCATCAGCCGCTCAAGCAAAAGCACGTGCGCAGGCAGAACAGCAACGTTTAGCACAAGAAAGGCAACAACAGGAACAAAATTCTTTACAAGCGGCGCAAGCCCAACAGCAAGCCCAGCAACGTGCCCAGCAGGCTCAACGACAAGCCCAAATAGAGGCTGAAAATCAGGCCAGGCTTGCTAAAGAAAAAGCCGAAAAGGAACGTGCCGCCAAAATAAAAGCCGCGCAAGAAAAAGCAGCACAAGCGGCCAAAATTAAGGCCCAACTTGATGCGTTAAAAACGCAAAAGAACACTTTAAAGAAGTAATTTGTTATCATAATATAAAGAGGACTTATGAAACAGAAAACTAAACCGCAAGTAAAACTTGTAAATAATCAGGAAGAAAAAAATCGAAAGAAATTCTTTTTGATTATGTCTTTTTTGTTTTTATTTGCTTTAATTATAAGTTTAACGGTGCCTGTTTACTATGTTCCTCTGTTTAAAAATATTTCCACGAGGTACGGCTTATCTACAGATATTGCAAGAAAGTTAACTTTGCTTGATTTGGCCTTAAATTCTTTCGGTATAGAAACGCCCAATATGGCAAGTGTCTACCGAAAACAACAAATTGAATATGAACCCGATATGTTTTATGCCACCCGCTTTAATGCTGACGGTTTAAATGTCGGTTCAAGCCGTTTAATTAATGCAAAAGAAACATATTACCACGAGTATGAGAGAACACGCAAACGCCCAGCGGAAATTGCCGGTATTTATAAGGATGGCACTACTGCAAAAGTTCCTGAAATTAGCGGTAAATTAAAAGGTGTGCGTGCTTTGCCGAAAGGTAATTTCGACGATTCTAGCGGCCTTGGCGGGGACGAAGGTTTTACAGATTTTACTTATAAAAAAGCCACCGCAACAACTAAAAACAAGGAAGAAGTTATGGGTAGTAGCCACCGCCAAGTACGCGGTAGTTTTGATAGGGATGACCAAACTACGCAAGGTGCGGGGGAGAAAATAACTGCCTCTAAAAAACCCGAACCTTTACCTGATTTTGCTTCATCAGTTTATAATAAAGACGGGGGGGAAGAAGTTCAAACTCTGGAAAACAGCCGTATGATAAAACCGGTTGTTTCCGGGCAGGAGTTCAGCGTCACTAAACCCGAAAATATGATAGATCAACTTATCGGGGACGGTAGTTTTACGGATACTTTTGCCGCTTTGCGTAACTTCGGTGGTTATGATGGCGCTTTGGGCTATTATGTCAAAGATGATTTGCCAACTTTACATTTAATTGACTTTTTTGGTAGCACGGGCCAAGATGTATTTTCAAGTTATTTTTACAGCCATGCCGCCGTGGGTAGAAAATATATAGAGTCTTCAAAACATCTTTCTGAAATTGCTTTTAACGGTGATGAACCGCAAGATAAAGTTTTAATTGCTAAAGACCAAAAACAGGATAAAGTACCCGTAGCTGCTGAAAATACCGATATATCGGTTGTTTTTGATTTCATTCTTACAGTAAAGGAAAATATGAAGGAATGTGAGGATGGCCGTAAAGCTTATGAACAAACAATTCAGACGTTAAAACCTGCATATGAAGGCGCAAAAGCGGCCTTATTGGCCATATCATCAGATTCTAGTAATGTTGCAGAAAGGGGTGCACCTGGTTCTTGTAATCCTTACTATGATCTCTTTGGCAATAATTTAAGTGCGCCGACAATGAATTTAAGGGATGCGTGGAACAATAATGTAAGAACGGCTAAAGAAAAATGTATTGCTATAAGAGATGCTGGTGAGGCTTATGCTAATGCCTGTAAAATGGAATATGTATTGAAAGATCCTGATAAAGATACTTGTGAAGCAATAGATGCTTTAGAGGTAGGTGATGGGACAGATTGGTGGGATATTGGAGAAGGTATCTGTCGTAGAGTTGTTAAATGGTCGAAATTAGAATTAAATCCAAATATTTCTAAAAGTTTCCATGGGTGTGGTGGTAATGTGAATTTTAATAGTGAAACTGCCGCGCGTAATGATTGTGAAGAAAAACAAAATAATTTATTTGAAGAAATAGATAATAATGTCGCGTTGGAAGCAAAACCCGGATTCGTATTTGTAGATTAAATTTTTGCCACTTTCTTATTTTTTATTACAGATGCTGTTATAGCAATACCTAAAATTATCACTATGGTAAGCAAAGAAATTGCCGTCGGCATTTTATAATAGTGCGAGATTAGCATTTTTACGCCCACAAAAGCCAAAACAGCGGCAATACCGTATTTTAGATATTCAAATTTACCTGCCATTCCTGCAAGCAAAAAGTAAAGTGACCTAAGCCCGATAATTGCAAAGATATTAGATGTGTACACTATAAAGGTGTCTTGCGTTACCGCTAAAACCGCAGGGATGGAATCGACGGCAAAAACTAAATCTGATGCTTCAATTACAACTACCGTTGCAAGCAAAGTGGTGGCAAAAAGTTTGCCGTTTTCACGGCAGAAAAAGTCCCCGTTATTTATCTTTTCATTTATCGGGAATATCTTTTTAAATAATTTCAAAACAGGGTTTTTTGACGGGTCAATTTGTTCTTCTTTCCCAACCAGCATTTTTATCGCCGTATAAATCAAAATTGCGCCGAAGATATAAATCATAAAAGTAAAGCGCGTTATGAGTTGTACGCCGATAAATATAAAAATAAAGCGCATCACAACCGCGCCCAAAATACCCCATAAAAGCACTTTAGGCTGATGGTCTTTGGGAACAGCGAAATAAGTGAAAATCATAATAAAGACAAACATGTTGTCTATGGAAAGTGAATATTCTATTACGTAACCGGTAAAAAATTCAAGTGCACTTTGCATCCCGGAAGCGAACCAAATTACACCGCCAAAACACAAGGCCAGCGTAACCCAAGCCACCACCATGATAGAAGCATCTTTAATTGAAACATGCCCGTGGTGCTTGTTTAAGATAAAGAGGTCAAGCCCGAGCGCTATTATTACAACAACCCAAAATAAGATCCATAAATATAAGTGATGCATAGGTATATATTATATAAATTTTAATCGTGTGCTAAAAGTTCAAAATTAATTTTTACTATATTAAATTTTGTTTTAACGGTGATTTTTTGAGGGATATTTCCGTCATAATCTTCAAATAAAAATGTTTTGTTTATTTGCCCTTTTTGTTCTAGTTTATAAGGCAGATTTTCATCTTTTTTAAAGTAGTACTTATATTTTAAATTTTCGTGGTTATTCGGTGCAAACAAAGCAAGCAAAATTTCTTCTAGGGCCGTTATGGCTTGAGGGGAAAAGATTTCCGCCACATTTTCATATTCAAAAGTATTTCCGCGCAAATTAAGTGAGGCCAAAATAGCGGCAAAATCGCCTATAAGTTTAAAATTGATGTAATCATCTTTTTTTGTGGCAAGTAGTAAAAAATTATAACTTTTGCCTTTTGCTTCAAGCGTTGTTTTTAAGGCGGTGCGGTGTTGCCCATCAGCCATAAAAACAGGGATTATTTTACCGGATGTTTGGGCAGATTCTTTTATGCCGGTAGTAGTTGCACAAGCGCAAAAGCATAAAGATAAAACAAGTAAATTTAAAAATTTCATTTTATAAACCTCTCTATATTTTATATCATATTATTATGGATTATCAAACTCTAAATTTTTTTGCTTTGGCTTTTGCCTTGTCTTTTGGGTTCACTTTTATTTTGACGCCGGTTTTTTGCAAAAGTTTGGGCAAATATTTAAAAGATACGCCAACTGCCTTAAAAAATCATCAGGGCATTATTCCGCTTGTCGGTGGGCTTTCAATAATGTTTGGCTTTTTGGCAAGTTTGACAATAATCCGCTTTACCACTAATTTCCCGACGGGTACACTCCGCAATTTAAGGGGCATTTTTTTAGGAACCGTTATTATTTTTATTCTCGGTTTAATTGATGATATCAGAAAGCCAAAAGGTTTAAGCGCCGTAACCCGCCTGATTTTCCAAGCTTTGGCGGCAGGATGTTTGATTTATTTTAATGTTAAAATTCAATTTGTGCCAGAACCTTTTGCCTCGCTTCTAACAATTTTGTGGGTATGCGGTTTGACTAATGCTTTTAATTTGCTGGATATTCAAGACGGGCTTGCCGTATCACAAGCCTTGCTTGCAAGTTTAGCATTTTTATTCATTTCTTTACCGTCTGAAAATATTTATGTTAACTTTTTGGCAGTTGCAATTATTGGTGCTACTTTGGCATTTTGGCCTTATAATCACGGTTTGTTTAAAATTAAAAGTTTCCTCGGAGATAGCGGTAGCACAATGCTTGGCTTTTTGCTTTCCGCTTTGGCGCTTGGGGTTGATTATTCCGCTCAAAACCCATTGGCAATTTTTGCTCCGTTTTTAATTTTGGCGCTGCCGATATTTGATACTGTCTACGTTTCCATAGTTCGTTTGCTAAAAGGTTTGTCACCTTTGCACGGCAGCCCGGACCACGTTGCCTTGCGTTTATTTAGGCGCGGGCTTACTAAAAAACAAGTTTTAATCTACTTGATTTTGGGGGCAATAGTTTTAGATATTTTAGCTTATACCGTCACAAAAAGTAATTTTGCGGTAACATTTTTAATTTATTTATTTGTGCTTATTTTTGCTTTGGCTTTTGCATTGTTTTTAAGGGAGAAAGTTAAATGAAAATTTTAATTTACGGCGGTACTTTTGACCCTGTGCATAACGGGCATTTAAAATTATTTTCTTCAGCAATTAAGGAAATTAAACCTGATTCATGTTATGTGTTTACCGCCTATAATTCCCCGTATAAAGAGGCCAGCCAAACACCGTATAATTTGCGTAAACTGATGGCTCAAAAAGTTTTTGCGCCTTTACACAAAAACATAATTTTTGATGATTTTGAATATAAAAAGCACCGCAAAGTCTACACTTTTGAAACTTTAAAATATGTGAAACAAAAATATCCGAAAGCGGAAATTTTTATTTTGGTCGGTACCGATTGCGCCGCCGATCTAACCAACTGGAAAAATGCGGAATATAATTTTAAAAATGCCACTTTTATTATTGGTTTAAGGCCCGGTTTTAAGGCAATTAAGCCTGCATTTAAAGCCCATATTTTAAAAGGTACTTTCCCTAAAATATCCTCAAGCGCTTTACGTTTGCAAATTATGTTAAACGGCAAAACCCCGAAGTTAATTTTGCCGGCCGTTTCAAAAATTATAAATAGTAATTTGCTTTACACTTTGCATATTCACAAATGGCTTAAAGAGCATTTAAAAGCACCTCGTTTTAACCACGTTCTTGCTGTGGCTAAAGAGGCCGCCACTCTTGCTAATATCTACGGGATTGATGCTGAAAAGGCCGCCCTTGCAGGCTTGTTGCACGATGCCGGCAAATCGCTTACCAAAGATCAAATGGTTGCGTATGCAAAAAAGCATAAACTTAAAATTGAAGATTTTAAAGAACTTGCAAAATATGCGCCGGCTTTACTTCACTCGGATATTTCCGCCCATATTGCAAACAAACAGTTCAACGTGCAAGATAAATCAATTTTGCAAGCAATAGCGCGCCATACACTAGGTGCCAAAGATATGACAATTTTTGATAAAATTTTAATGATAGCCGATATGTGTGCCAAAGGCCGCCGCCCGCAAGATATAAAGTTAATTAAAAACGCTTTAAAAAAATCTTTAGAAAGTGGCTTGCTTGCTGCGGAAAAAGTTAAAATTACTTATACGGTTCAAACAAATAAATGGCTTGCACCGCAAGGCATAAAATTATGGAACGAAACAGTCTCAAAGAAAAAATAATTTACCATCTCGTATTTCTTGCTGCGCTTGCCCTTTTTGTGTGGGGGGGCTTAAGTTATTTTACAAGCCCGCTTGAACCCATCTTCCACCAACGCCAAGATACTACGGTAAATTTTCTAATTTTAACAAAACCTGCAATGTTAATTTCTTATAATCCGTCACTTCAAAAAGGCGTTATCACAAATTTAACCGATAAAGAAAGCAAAATGCCTGCGGCAGAAATTTCAAAACATTTTAAAATGGAAAGTGCACCTTATATTTTTGTGCCTGATACACAAGACCGTCAATTATTTTGGAATAATTTTAAAGAATCTCTGTCCGTTTGGCCTAAAAAACCTTATAAGGTCTTGTATTATATATATTCCTATATAAAAATGCGTTTAACCAAAAAAACTTTTGTCAGTATCGGTGATTTTATTTTAATCAGCCACGAACTTCCGCATTTACGCGGTGTTGATTTTACCGTTAAAGAAACACCAAAACCTAAACAAACAAAAACAAAAGCGAAACAAAAAACCCCTAAGCCGGAAGAAAGGCAAATAACTTTAGAAAATCAAAAACAGGAAGACGAAATTTTAATCGTGGAAGTCTATAATGCTTCCGATCACAATGGCCTTGCTGCAGAAGTTTCAAAGTATTTACAAACTTTAAGTAATGATGGCGTTTTCAAAGTTGATGTAATAAGTTTCGGTACTTCAAGCGAACGTCAGAATAAAACCAAAATCGTTGCACTTTCAAAACGCTTTGATGTTTTTAAAGAGTTAAGCAAACATCTTGGTCTTACAAATACGGAAATACATTATATGGAAGATAAAAACGCCATATGTGAGGCAAAAATTTATTTGGGTGAAGATTTTAAATTGCCAAAGACGGCAAAATAATGATACAATTTCCTTAGACGGAGGTTTCTTATGAATAAAAATTTAAAAGGTCTTGCTCTTAAAGCAGCGCGTATTTTAGAAGATAAAAAAGGCGAGGGTGTTATTTTGTATGATTTGGATGGTAAATCCTCTTTATGTGATTATGTTATAGTCGCAACTGCAACATCTGCCCCGCATTTAAATGCGCTTGAAGAGGAAGTTTCAATCAAGTTAAAAGAGGACGGCTTTTTTAAATTAAACCGCGATGGTTCCGGCAGCCAAATTTGGCGCGTTAGCGACTATGGCGGTCTCATTTTGCATTTAATGACTGAAGAAGCTCGCGCTTATTATGCATTAGATAAGTTATTTGATTATGCAAAAATTATACCGACAGTTTTAAAAGAAATTAAGAAAGTCGCAAAGAAACCTACTAAAAAACCGGCAAAGAAATCAGCCAAAAAAACGGTCAAAAAAGTTACCAAAAAAGCAGTTAAAAAAACAGTTAAGAAAATTAAAAAAACCGTCAAGAAAACTGCAAAGAAATCAAAAAAAGTAACAAAAAAAGTAACCAAAAAAGTTACTAAAAAAACCGCTAAAAAAACTACTAAGAAAGGTGCAAAATAAATGTTGAACACACTTAAAGATAAAATTCAAAATACTTTAGCAGGCACTTTTAAAGAATTTCCAAATTTGCCCGAAGTTGTTTTTACGCCGGCCCCCGGACACGTAAAAGCAGATATCTCATTAACTTGGGCATTAAGTGCTGCAAAAATAATGCACAAAAATCCGCTTGAAATTGCTAAAAAAGTTTGCGAAGTTTTAGAAAGTTTTGAAGAAATTTCTTCCGCTACATTTTTGCCGCCCGGTTTTATAAATATAGTTTTGAGTGATGACTTTTTAGTTGAGACATCTCGCGATCGCCGCTTAAAAGATAGAACTAATGAAGGCGTCATCCCTACTGAAAAAGTCTTAATTGAATTTGTTTCAGCAAACCCCACGGGGCCTTTGCACGTTGCAAGCGGGCGCGGTGCAAGTTTGGGTGATAGCTTGGTAAAGATTTTTCGCGCTTTAGGGTATGCTTGTGATGCCGAATATTATGTAAATGATGCCGGCAATCAAGCGGAACTTTTGGGGCAGTCCTTACAAGCACGTGCCGAAGGCAAAGAACCGCCTGAAAATGGTTATCATGGTTTGTATTTGGTTGACCTTGCCAAAAAAATTCCGCAAGATTTACCCAAAAACGAGTATGGCCGTTTTGCGATGGAAGAACTTATCAAAACCCAGCAAAAAGATATGCAAGATTTCGGCGTAGAATTTACCCGTTGGTTTAGGGAAAGTGAGTTGCATCAAGAAAAGGCCCTTGATAAAACTTTAGACTTCCTTAAAAAAACCGGTGAGGTTTATGAAAAGGACGGTGCCGTCTGGTTCGGTACTTCAAGTGAAGATGATGATAAAGACCGCGTCTTGGTCCGCTCTGACGGGCGTCCTACATATTATTTAGCGGATATCGCTTATCATAAAAATAAATATGACCGCGGTTACACACATTTAATAGATATTTTGGGTGCTGACCATCACGGTTATGTCCCGCGTATGAAAGCAGCCGTTAAAACCCTCGGCAAAAAAGAGGAAAGTTTTACCGCTATTATCCACCAACTTGTGCATTTAATTGAAAACGGTGAAAAGGTAAAAATGTCAAAACGCGCCGGCACCTTTATTACTTTAAGGGAACTTATGGATGATGTGGGGCGTGATGCTTGCCGTTTCTTTTTTGCAAGCCGCACACCGAATGCACACCTTAATTTTGATATAAATATTGCTAAAAAAAGAACTAATGAAAACCCTGTTTTCTATGTTCAATATGTGCACGCGCGTATATGCTCAATATTTAAAACCGCTAAAGAAAAGAATATTGCTATTGCCACAAAAGTTTTAACGGCAAACCTTGTCCCGGCGGAACGTGCCTTACTTAGTAAAATGCTCTGGTTTAAACCTGTGCTTGAAAATTGCGTACGCGATTTAAGTCCGCACCACTTAACAACTTATTTAACCGAACTTGCAGGTTTGTTTCACTCCTTTTATGATAGTTGCCGTGTGCTGGATGAGGCTAACCCGGAATTAACTTCCTCCCGCCTTTTTACTTGTGCTTTGGTTAAAGAGCGTATTTCAAAAGGTTTGGAACTAATCGGTGTTTCTTCGCCGGAAGAAATGTAAATAAAATTATAATTGTTTTTGCTAAATAGGGCCTAGATTTTCTAGGTCTTTAAAAAGTATTGATATTATTGAGAATTTATACTAAACTGTAATTGTACCTACTTGGTACAAAAAGGAGAAAATTATGAAAATGAATAAAAAGGGTTTCACCCTCATTGAATTGCTTGTGGTCGTCTTGATCATCGGCATTTTGGCATCAATTGCCTTACCGCAATACTTCAGAGCTGTTGAAAGATCACGTTCTTCCGAAGTATTATCCTTGTTCGGCACCATCGGTGGCGCACAACAAAGATATATGCTCCAACATGATGTATATACAACTGACTTTGATGATCTTGACTTAGAATTTGCTAATGCAGAAGATGCTATTTTAACAACCCAAAGTTATACAATTCAGTTGAATGACGATGGTACTGTTACCGCTACAAGAAGAGCAAATGATAGATACGGTGCTTATACTCTTGTCAGAGATGTAGACGGTCGAATCACTTGTGGTGGTTCCAGTAACGATGGTTGTAGTGTCATTGGGTATTAATTAATATAACTTCTTTGTAATATCCCCCGCGAAAGCGGGGGATTTTTTTATCTAAATTTTCCCTCTTACTAATATTACTAGGACCTTTAGCCCCCTTTTATATAGGTCCAAATACCCTTGTCAAAAGCGCATTTAATGCTTAATATATATTATATATGGGTATAAAGTATTTTAAAAAAATAATCTGCATGGTATTGATAGCGACATTGTTAATAAACGCAATGCCGACGGAAGTATTTGCGCAGTTATTGACAGACGAGATGCGCAGGGAGATGGAAATATCTGCACATCAAGAGACAAAGATGTTAAATGAGATATTAGAAGAGCAAGCGAAAGCGATGGCGGAGGCGGAAAAGGCGCGACAAGAGTCATACGGTAGTGTAGAAGGGTTATGTAAGAAGTTATTATTATGCATAGCATTTGAAGGTAAGGAGGGGGAGTGGAAGGAACCGAGCATAAGTTTATTATATTTAGATGATGGGAGCATAGAAGCGGAGGTGAAGAGGGAGTTAGGGGAAGAGGCGGAGTTAGACGTTGAAAAGGTGAATGCGGAGCGAAATAAAGAGAGGAAGGAGTTAAAAGAGATCAAAGCGGCGGCGAGGCGTTTAAAGGGAGAAGGGAAAGTGAAGGGGGGAGATTTAGTTAGGTATTATAAGAGTTTGATACCTGCGATATATTTAGCGGACGTCAGTGACGAAAATTTTCGAGTTAAGATGGAACTAGACTACGGGTTATACTTACAGGAGCAGGCGTATTTTATAAAGAAGGAAAGGGCATTAGGGAAGTTATTGAGCAGCAAAGATATAGGGGATAGAGATGCGCAAGAAGAGGTATTAGGATTAGGGGAGATATTACTTGGGTACAGCATAATAAAAAAGGAGATAAGTGGAGAAGGGGTAGAATATGAGATAGGTAAGGCGGCGGCGGAGACGGGGATAAGTCCGCTGGTAGTCCCCATGTACATAGAGATATTATTAGAGAACGGTAGATATGATGTATTGACGAGATATTTAAAGGAGTTAGGGGTAAGGGAAAAGAAGACGGATTGGATACCGAACACATATTTTGGGGAGTACATGGACTTATTTGTAGTGAGTCCATACGTAAAGAAGAGTTCATGGGGATACAAGACGCAGTATGCGGAAGGTGTTATAAGCAAGAACGGGTATTATGTAGGGGAGGGAGGAGAAACTAGGAACATATGGGAAGATTTACCAAGTGTGATAGCTGGATATGGGAAAGAAGGGGAGAAGGTAATAAATGATATATTTTACAATGGGATAGATTTTGCGGCACCTACGACAGGGGAATCGATGTTTTTACCTGAGGTATATTGGGAAGATGGAAAGATATTACCGTTTATAATAGGTAGTTTAAAGACGAACAAAGTGAAAGCGAGTGTTAATTTAGAGGGTTCGTTAGCGAACAAAGCGGAGTATTATGGTAATGCGGATGTAGTTGGGCTAGTGGAGATAAGCTTATTGAGTTATTATTTTTATGATGTACCGGATTACAAGTATTACAAGAGGGTACATGAAGAGTTAGCGGCGAAGTATTGGCGATATATAAATGTTGCGGAGCAGTGGTCGAAGGAATATGAGGAGTACAGGAAAGGAGGGGCATACATAAGTAATGCGACGAAAGCGGAATTTGACAAGGTAGTGAAAGGGGAAATTGGTATAAGGCACTTTGAAGTATACAAACCGATGTGGAAGTTACAAGATCCGAAGATAGTGGCGGAGAGTGGCAAATTTATAGGGGGTATATACAATAGTACGAACAATACAGGGGTATTATTGAGGCATAGTGAAAGGTCATGGACGAGTGGACGAGAGAATTTAAATGACATATTGAAAGTTACGAAGTGGGTAGATATAGCGTTGATGTTATATTACACATTTAAGTTAGGGGTATCCATAATAGGTTTAGTGAAGATGATGAAGAATGCGTCGAAACTAATCCAGTTAGCGCGCGTAGCGCGGGTGAAGGGGATGGATGGCAGTTTAAGAGAGATCGCGGTGTCTATCAGGAGGGGTGGTGAAGGGTATGGTAAGTTATTTGGGAAGATGCCTAGGGAAATGGAGATGGCGTTAGCGAAGAATGACATAAAGGCATTAGATTTTAGGGGTATGAGCAAAGGGGACATAAAGGCGTTAGAAGGTGGAGCGATAAGTGGAAGTGGAGTGAACGGAGCGGGGGTAGGAAGAGGCAACGTAGGAGGAAGTGGAGCGAATGGGATAAAGGTACCTACGTTAGAAAGTCAAGGTATAGTTGTAGAAGGGAAACCGGAACCGGTAATAGATTTAAATGCGAAGGTAAAAGTAAAAGTAGATGTAGAGACGGGGAAAGTTAGTGTAGAAAGCAAGCCTAATACAGCACCGGCAGGGGGTACAGAACCGGTATTACCTAAGGATTGGTTATTATTAGGGCCTGGAGACAGATTTAATGAAAGCACTGGACAATTATTTAGAGGCGGGTTGACATACCGATATGATATAAACAAGGGGTGGGTAGTAGAGAGCAGGCGACCTACGACATTAAGTGGTGTAACTGGGGAAGGAGCAGGAGGGAGTGCACAATTTGGTCGTGACGGATTAGAAGGTTTTAGGAAGATGACGGAGAAGCCGTTTAGGGGTGCTCGCAATTGGGAGAGGTTAAACGGTGAGTATTTATATAATAGGTATACTGGAGAGTTATTTAATCAAAAGAGGTCGATGCTGGTAACCAAGGATGGATTAAGGTTTGAAGTAAATGCGGAAGGGGAGTTAAATTTAATAAAGGGTAGAAGTCGTCCTAGCAAAGGGATGAGGAACAGGGCATGGTATGAGCAGCAGTTGATAGATAAGTATTGGGAGCAGAACAGGATATGGGAAGAAGCACACCAATACAAGCCTATGAGTACGGAAACGCGATTAAGGTTAGAAGCGGAGAGGGCGAAACGATACCATGAGATGGGGTGGCTTAAAAGGAAATGGAAGATATTAAATGGGGATTTAACATTTTTACCTAAAGATGCGACGTCATTTGACCTAAGGTTGAGTAAGTTTGTAAAGAACCATCCTACAACGATGTTCTTCTTAAAACATCCTGTGTATACTATGTCAGTGGTATCACCGTTTGGAGCGTCAACAGCGTCGGTGATGCATACTCCGATGATGCCGAAAGGAAGTACAGAGATAGTATACAATATGCCCAGTGGTGGTATAACAAGCGGAATGAGCGGGACAGTAGGGAACATGCCCAAGACACCTAATTTGAATATAGGTAAGGGGTTTGTACAGCCGAATTATGGTGGGTTTAGACCGACGACATTCTCTGTGGCGTCACCTTTTAGTGGTTTTATAAGTATACCTAGGTACCCTACATTATTTGACACGCCGTTTGTGGCAGTAAGGAAAACGAGTGATGCAGGTGGTGGGGCATTAGCAGATGACGGGCAAGTGCCAACAGCACAAGAACCGAAGGTAACGCAAAGTGAGCCGAAAGAGGAAGAAGGTGAAGCGACGGTAGGGCAACAGAAGGAAGAAGAAGTGATACAAGTTAATGATCCACCGAAAGAAAAAACGAATATATTTAGTTTAGTATTACCGAATGGCTTGAGGCCTGGGGAAACGTTAGCGGACAGGCAACGCAGGTTAGAAATTAGGAGACAATTTAGAAATGCTGCCGCAGCAATCATCGGCGGATTGGTACTTACCAATAGTTTTATGAGACCGATGATCGGTAACGCTGACATAGGTAATGTACCATTACAAACAGCAACAATACTAACGGGCTTTTCAGGATTAGGATTAAATAATGGTAATTTAAGAAACGGAATTAATGATTTTTGGTATAACCACGTAGTATTAAAAGACAATTTAAAACGCATACTGCATATCCAAAAACATATGCCTGCTTTGAATTTCGAAGCGGTAGATATAAAAGGTTCAGAATCTGTTCAAGTAGAAAGTAATTTTGGTTTCGTTTCACAATCCGAATATGAAAATTATTACACAAATAATATTGAAGATGCAGATCAAGCCAAAGCACGTTTTGATAGAAAAGTTGCCCATGATAACATGTTGGCAGAATTAATATTTAAAACTTTAAGTTCCCCGACAGAAAAACAACTTATTTGGATAATGGCAAGTGCAGCAGATGACGCTTTCAAGATATTAGCTGCACAGTTAATAAAAGAACTCGGATATGCCGGAACAAACAATGTAGAAATTGCAAATTATTTTAGAAGTATTTTTAATACAGTTAAAATCAATTTACCGCAATTATCTGAAGACGATATTGCCAGGTTGCAAGCCCTTACAAGAAGAAACGTTGAAAAAGCCGAAAACTTGTTAGACGTTGCATCTCCTGAAGACCCTATCTTAACCGGTGCAATAGTTGACTTGGATATTTTAAAGAAAGAAATGTCCGATAGGGCAATCGATGCTTTGTATAATGATTCCGACTTAACTAAAGATATTTTAGAACCTCTGATACAAACGCAACGTAATGATTTTTCAACTACTTATAAAAATATTTTACCGATTTATCTGCAGTATAACGACGGGACTTTGTCTAAAAAACCGAAAATTTACATTATACTTTCAGAGGAAATAACCGTACCGGACGGCTTTGTTGTTGCACAAGATGAAAGCACGGCTTATAAATTTGTGGTAAGCGATATATTGGCCATAAATAAATCTAACAGTTCTTCACGCAGCCCGTTTAAAAATCCTAAGAAGATGCACAATTTATCTGCTAAAGACAGACAACTTTTAATTGAAACTTCACTTAGTTCAGAAGATAAAAGTTATATTGCTGCAAGTGTACAAAAAGCAGATTTAACTAATACTGATCAAGACGACCTCTTTGCTTTGATTAAAGCACTTCCAAAAGATCGTTTAGATTGGGCTTTAACAGCAATCAGTTTGGTTGCAGGGGCGGACCTCGCTGCAAGTTTAAGTAGTCAATTTAAGAAATTAATCCCTATATATGGTGCGATGTTAGCAGTAGCAGGTTTTGGTTACTTCTCACCTAAAATAGCGAACTGGTTTAAGAACAAAATCAATAAGTGGGGTAATGTTAAGACGGCAGAAATTGGTTTATATGCAATGTTGGCAGCATCCGCCATAGGTATAACTGCCGGTATGTGGGGTAATTACAAACCGGATGAAGCAGGTGCTTACGGAATTGCGGCTTCCGTTATATTCTTTACTGTTGCTGCAACAGTTGCAAGCATTTTCAATACCATAAAAGGCCCAATGTTAAAAAATGTTTATACGGATGATACTATATTCTCCAGTAAAAACATGAATTTTGATACTATTAAGGCCCTAGCAAAAGTTATTGTCGCCGGTATACCTGCAATATTTGCCATACCGGAAATTATAACCAGCATGATGAATCAAGGTGCTGAAGAAGCAGCTACCGGTTGGATATCACATCTTCCTAATATCAACTGGTCAATTATGGTTCCCGTTACGGCATTAATTTCCCTTTGGGGTTTATACAGTATCTATCATAGCCGCTTGAAAACGGAAATCAAGAAAGAGGATACTGCTAAGTCAACGGTCCAAGAAGACCCTAATATCTCTGCTGAAGATAAAGCTAAAGCTGAAGCAGACAAAAAAATAGAAGAGGAAAATTTCAAAAAAGACGTTATCAACAAATTTAATAATATTATAAAACCGCTAATAAAACCGGAATATAGACGTCTATTTATGATTTACTTACCATATGGTATAGTACAATCAATTATTATCGGCCAAATTGCAGGTATTACTTTAAATAAAGCAGCCTTATTTGTAACTTTGACGGGTTCTTTAGTCAGCTGGCTTGTCCGTAAAGGTTCCACAAAATTAATTAAAGAAGGGAAAATTAATGAAGATCAATTAACAGGCTTTATGTTACCGCTTATGGCTGCGTCCTATATCGGTTTATTCTTGTCACCTTTTTATTTAACTTTGCCCCCAACTACTGAATCTATTCCATTATTGCTATCTATATTAGGTGCTTATATTTCTACCCCAGCACTCGGTACTGTAGAAAATACCAGAATGCTCAATAAAACGGTAGATTATTATGATAAAGAACGTGCTAAAATAGAAGAAAATACTGATTTAACTCCGGAAGAAAAGAAAGCCGCCATTGATAAATTAAATAAAGAAATGGCAGCAATGAAAACTCAAACATCTACCCATTATAACAATGGTAACGCAAGTGCTTTGTATCCAATAATCGGTATGGCATTAGCAGCAATGATGCTGTTAGATTTCTTCCCTAACAGTACAGTTTCACAAGCCTTACCTGAGATAGCAGATATATTAGGTGGAGTAACAGATACAGTAGATCCAAAAGATCTTTTGAAATTATCTTTCTTCAAGGTATTCTTAAGTCTTGCGGCTGGATTAGCAACGGCTACTTTCATATCTAATATGGGACTTACAAAATCTATAGTCTCAAGCAATAAGGTTAAAATTTCACAAGAAATGATAGATTCCGGCAAAGTCACAGCAGAGGCTTTAAAAATTAATGTAAATGATATGCAGGCTACAATAATAGAATTAAATAAAGAAATTGAAGCCCTAAATACTGATTTAACTTTAAATCGTATAAGACAATCTTCGGAAGAAACTGCAAATAAATGGTTGCAAAAAGCAATATCTATCAATAATAGATTAAAATTCTTATCGGAATATGACGCTGATGTCGCCGCTAAACTTGAAAGCACCATTGAAACTTTTAAGAATAGTGTAATGCCTAACCTAAAATATATTGTAGAAGAAGTTTCTCCGATCAATAATAACTTTTTAGCTGAAGAAAAAGTATCAGATTATTCTTTACAGTTCCTATTCCAATATAATGAACTCATTGCATCTGTAAATGCTTCTGAATTTAACTATATAGAAGAAGGGATCAAAACGCCGATTAAAGAGATACACTTCGTAAAAGCCTTAACATATCGTGATGGTTTAATATCACTCTTAAAGAAAAAACAAGACGGTAATACATATAATGCTATGTTTAAAGACGTGCAAGATCTCTATGATAAAGCATTAAATGAAATTACTCTTTATGAAAAAGATAATAATTTAACCGAATGGCAAGATGAAAGAATAATTGCCCTTAAGAAACAATTAAATAGCATCAGAAGGGAATTCTTACAAAACAATTAAAACAATATATAATAAAATTACCCCCTGTTATAATTTAATAGGGGGTAATTTTTAATATAAATTTATTTTATTTGGCTGTTTTGTTTTTAGCCGGTGGGGTTGCTTCTTTCTTCCAAGTTGTAGCAATTAAGGCCATTGCTATAAAACAAGAAATAACACAAGAAACATAAACACCTTTCCAACCGTAACTCTGGCTGATATATGCTGCACCTTTAGATGACAACATAGCACCGAAATAACCAAACATACCGGTGAAACCGCAAGCTGCGGAGACTGATTCTTGAACAGTCACGCGAGATGCCTGAACGCCACCTGCTAAGTTCTGCGGACCGTCAACAAAGAAACCGATAAATGCGGCAAATACTGCCGTAATAAAGAAAGCGTCCACTGAAGCATATTTATAGAAACACCAGCAACTTACTGCCAGAATAATTAAATAAATAATGTTCATTTGGGTGCAACGTCCACCGAACCATCTATCTGCAAGATATCCGGCAACTATGCCGCCGGGCATCCCAAGCAAAGGCATGGCGGAAGCAGCCGCCGCGGCTGATGCTTGCGTAAACCCACGATCTTGAACTAAGAATGTTGTAGCCCAGTCTAATGTAGCAAAACGAACATAATATACGAAGACATAAGCCAAAGCCAAAGCCCACAAGAAAGGATTTGTCAAAACGTATTTTTTAATGATTTGCCACTGCGTCATATTGCTTTTTTCTTTAACCACGGGGATGACGTCATTTCTATATTTTTCTATCGGGGGGAGACCTACTGTTGTAGGTTTATCCGTCATAGCGCGCAACATATAAAGACTGTAGACAATACCCATAATTGCAGGAACTATGAAAGCATATTTCCAACCGAATTTAAGCCAAGCGAGTAAAGAAATTAATTGAGCGACAAAGAATGCACCAAATGTGTGTGATGAAGACCATAAGGTCCATTTCGTAGCCCTTTCATTAGGAGAAAACCAATAAACCAAACCTTTTGCTACCGGCGGAAAACCTGCTGATTGAGCCACACCGTTCAAAGCCCACAATAAAGTAGCTAACATAGTTACAGTTACTGGAATTCCTACGGAATTAAATGCGGAGGTTACATCCGGTAAAAATGCAAAAATGAGGTTGATAAGGGATGAAACAATTAAACCTGTTGCCATAACAGCACGTATATTACACTTGTCCGCCAAAATACCACTCAAAAACTTACCAACACCGTATGTAAGATAAATTGCAAAACCGATATTACCTAACTGCTCGACCGTAAAAAGATTATTTTCAATCAAAGTAGGTTTGATGATATCTATATTTTTACGGGTAAAATAAAATAAGGCATACCCAAAATACATGGAAAAGAACATCTTAATACGCCAATATTTGTATAATTTTTTAACCTTTTCCGGATCCTCAATTCGTTGGGCATCTGGGAGAGGTTTAAAATACGACAATATTTTATTCATTTCTCTCTCCTTAATTAAATAGGAACTACACTTTTTATTATAACATATTTTATTATCTAACGATTAGATTACTTTTAACGGTATAAGGAATGAGATATATAAAAATTAAAAACCGAGCCTTAATGCTCGGTTTAAATTCTTGCGCAGGGGGGAAACAATCTCGCCCTTTCGTCATTTTCCTGACGGAAAATGCTTCAGGGCCCGGCCTCGTGGTACTCGCCTTTGCCTTCGGCAAAACTCGTACATCACTCCGGCCTTCTCGTCCCCCACGCAAGCAAAGCAGTTTGCTTACTCCTGCATAAAAAAACCGGGTATTAAACCCGGTTGTAAATTACTGCGCAGGGGGGGACTCGAACCCCCAAGCCAAAGGCATGCGCCCCTCAAACGCACGCGTATACCAATTCCGCCACCTGCGCGAAACTCAAATTTTCTACATAAATTATATCATATTTTTTTATTTCTTGCTAAAAATATTTCTTCCTTAAATAATTATACCCCGTCGTAAACAGGGTATAATTATTTCAATTAAATCAAACTGATTATAATACTTCTATATCATCTAAAATTCTGTCAAACGCTTTATTTAATTGTATGTCAAAATCAGCTTGTACTTTATTTTTAAAACCGTAGTCTTCTAAAGATACCTCTGCCAATAAATTATCTATTTCATCGAAATTATCATCGGCTTCCTTAAGTGCTAATCCTAAATTAATTGCGTTCCTCAAATGTTCAGGATTGCTTTCCACGACGGAATCACTAACATCATTACTGTAAAACATAAAGGCATCTGCTATACCGGCTTTACCTGTTTCTATATCTTTCTGAATCTCTGGCATTTTCATAGGGCCAACAGATTCTAAACCGAAACTATTATCACTTTTTATTTCCGTAATTAAATTGGCCGTTAATACTGCACCCAATACCGCTATCGGTGCTGCTTTAAGCGCATTTTTAATAGTGTATTTGGGTTTAATATATTTACCGCTGGCATCTACTATCGGAAAATCTTTTAACAACTCACTATATTTTGGATTCATATTCGATTTCAAACTTCTATAAGAAATCTTTCTGATCATACCAAGCAAGGGTGCTTTTGCCCTTCTTGAGCCCACTGCACGTAAATATTTCTTTAAACCTAAAGCCATACCTAAACGATTTGTCTTACCAACTTCTGCGCTTTTAATTAAACCAATTAACTGAAGATCATTTTTATCTATGGTACGCATAGCATATTTTAAAACATCATCATTTGTAATACCTATTTTTACAGCCGCTCGCTCAAGGTTATAAATTTCTTCATTTTTTATAGCAGTTCTTTTAATTTGTTTCTCCGCTAAAGCCAATCTTCCTTCAATACAATTTAAAATATCATTTACTTTACCTTGAATTTGCTGAACTTCACTCCTAAAATTTACACCTGTGGTTCTATACTTTTTTAATACATACTCTACATAATCTCTTAATTTAGAATATTCCACTCCTTCTCTGGTTATTGACATCTTCGTACGTAATGGATTTCTACCTGTATATTTATATGCAAGTCTCTCCATAGGAGTTTTTTGGGCTTCAACTGTTATATAAGAATCATATATATTAACTTCTTTAATAAATTCCGCATAAGGTTTTTCAAAATCTTCTAATAATTTGTTAAAAACTTTTTCAGCGGAAATACTTCCCTCTGCGTGCTTTATATCACCAAATAATTGATTTATATATCTTTTCAAATTACCGAAATCAGATTGTAAATTTGAAAGTTCTTTTTCCATATCTGCGATTGTAGCCTCAGATATGGCGGGGTTAACCGTGGCCATCTCTGATGGTATATTTTGTGCAAAAAGTTGACAATTGGATAAAACAAATACAAAACTTAACATTAGGCACAAATATTTTTTTATTTTTTCTTTCATAATATCTCCTTGAGCATATCGCCCTATACCTAATAAAATTCTAAAAATTTTTGACGATCTTAACAAGAGAATTTAGGCCTATGACTAAATAGGCCTTTTGGGTAAATAAAAAACCCCACTATTAAAAGTGGGATTTAAATAAGTAAAAGCAAAAATTATCTTGAATAATTTTCCATTATATTTTTTGCTTCCGAAGTGGTGGGAACTAATATATTTCTAGTTAAATCATAATTAAACCTATATGAAAACCCTTGCCCATTTTTATTCTGTGGAATCTTAACTGCGATAGAATAAATACCGTTTTCTTCTGTAGAAATCAAGGACCACTCTATCTCATTACTCAAATTACCGTGCATATTTTGTATTCTGTTTTCCAGGGTAGTACCGTCTGGGAAAGTGTAATTCTTGACTTGATTTACGACATCCTGTGTCTGAGGTTGCTCATTTACCGGTTCCGCAACTTCTTGATCAATCACTTCAGGCGCCAAATCTTCATCCATATATTCTTCCTCGACATTACTTGCCTGCTGCGGTTGTGGTTTACGTAAAGAATATATAATCTTGTGTATAGGGGAAAGTCCTTCCGGTATTTTTCCCATAACGGCAAGACCTGACAATGCCGCCATAACAATTATTACAACGACAAGAACTATCACTCCCCATTTAAGGGCATTAATTAACGGTGACGTTTTCCTTAATTTAGCAGTAGCACTTTCTACATACGGCGAAGAATGTATTTCTTGTCCTAATACTTCGGGAACTAAAGGAACTGTTTTGATATCGGAAGGTTTTTCACGTTTGACGCTATTTTCCAATTCTTCCGGTTTAGTGTGCTCAACATTATCTGTAGGCGGAACATAGTCCGATATTATTGCCGTAGGTTGATCTAAAAATACCTCTTCAACACTTGTTGTAAATGTTTTTAAGAATTCATCTTCTTTCACAATATCTTGGCTTAAATCAACTTCCAAATTGGTATCTTTATTTTCTGCAACTTTGTCACCTTGCTTATCTACGTCTTCATTCCTGTAAGTATGCTCTAATTCGGCAAATAATTGGTCAGATGTTGTCATATTCTTAACATCTTGTGCTTTTTCCTCTGCTATTTCACTAAGAACAGCAGCCGTTGTTTCATCTTCAGAGAGTGTAATTTCCTGCGTTTTGGAAAGATTTGCAGTTTTTTCATCTAAATTAGTACTTTCCAAATCTGCAGGAACCTCTACTTTATTTGCTATTTCTTCGAAACTTGATTTATTTTCTTCTTCCTGTTCTGGAGCAACTTTAAGTTCTTCCTCAGAAGATTCTTCTTGAACTTGTTCTTCGACAGGTTCTTCTGTCTTTTCTTCACCTTCAGTTTCAGGCTCAACTTGAGGCTCTTCTTTTTGTTCCTCTTGAGTTTCTTCTTTAGGTTCTTCTTGAACTTGTTCTTCTTCAGCAGGTTCCTCAACTTTTTCTTCTTCCACATTATATTGATCCGGTATAACGTTATCTGGATCCACCGCTAATTCATCTAAAGCAACAGTTTTCAAATATTCATCTTCCGCTACTTCTTGCAAATCTTCTTCAACAGGTTCTTCTGCTTTTTCTTCACCTTCAGTTTCAGGCTCAACTTGAGGCTCTTCTTTTTGTTCCTCTTGAGTTTCTTCTTTAGGCTCTTCTTGAACTTGTTCTTTAACAGGTTCTTCTGCCTCTTTTGAAAGCGCATCTTCAACAGAAACTAACTGAGGCTCAACTTTTTCTTCTTCTTTGGAAGGTTCCTGAGTTTTATTTTCAGGTGCATCTTCAACAGAAGTGAGTTGTGGCTCTGCCGTTTCTTCTTCTTGTATAGGCTCCTCTTTATTACCTTTAGGTGCCTCTTCCACAGAAGTAAGTTGAAGTTCCGCCTTTTCTTCTTCTTGAACCGGTTGTTCTTCCACATTTTTAGGAGCATCTTCTATAGAAGTTAGCTGAGAAGTAGTCTCCTGATTCTGGTCTTGAGATTCATTATTTTGATTCTCATTTCCGACGGTATCAGTTAAAGCTTCGGCATCCGTTTTCTTTTCTAAATTCTCTTTTTCATCACTCTTTACAACAACTTCTTCTGCTTTATTTTCCTCTTTGTGTTGTTCTTGAGAAATATTTTCCTTATTTTCTTCTTTATTTTCAGACTTCTTATCTGCTGATTCTTTTTTATCTTTCTTATCTTCACTTTCGGAAAGATTCAAAGTTTTCTTTGAAATTAAGTCTTCAGCGATGAAAGTTCTTCTTTTCTTTTCTTTCTTTACCGGTGGTTGTTCTCCATAAAAATTACTTTGCCTAATTGTATCTTCCAAAATTTTCTGCATATCTGAATTATAATTCAGGAGTTCTGTACTTTGGTCGTCAGTATCATATTCTTCAATTTCTGTAGAGTTAGGTTTAGAAAGCATTTCTTCTGCTTCTCTTGCTATTTCTTCAGAACTCTTACTTGCATCAAAAGGGACTTCAAAATCGCTATCGAAAGGAACTTCTAACACATCATCTTCTTGTTCATTTTGAGGTTCAGATACAAAAGTTTCCTCATTTTCCTGGTCATAATCTTGATTAGCTGCAATTAATTCTTTTTCTTGCTCATCTATTTTATTTTCCAAAGATTCTATTTTGGAGGTTAAACTGCGTAATTGAGCAAGCAAACTATTATCTAATCCGCCGATATTATTATCCTGCGGCGTCGGGGCTTGTTGCGCAAAAGGGGTAGCACTAACCCCAGTTGGCAATGTTTGGGGGATAGGCAAGACATTGGCATTTTCTTGTTGAGGAGGCACCGGTGGTTTTGGGCGAAATTTGGAAAAATCCGGTGCTTTCGGCCTTATTAAATGAGGCAAAACTTCTTTTACAGGTCTCCATTCAGGATCCCGGCTGACTGCGGAAACTTCCGAACAAATCAAAATATCCGGTCCAAAACCCGGTATTTGTTGTAATTCTTCCTCGGTAAAAGGCTTTTGAGAAACATCATCATTTAAATATGCCCAATATTTCATATCTAACCCCTTAATGTGATATATATTATTATTTTAACAAATTATAGGCAGAAAATAAACAGTAAATTAAAACCCCGTATTTCAAAACTATTGACTTTTAAAAAATACCTTTGTACAATTTTATTATGAAAACAATTTTAAACAATATTACTAACTCTTTCCGTGCTTCTTTTAGAAACGGTATATTATACGGGGTGCTTGACATTTTATTTCGTTTAGTTGCCCTTTGCCTTTGGGTACTTACGGTTAAATTACTTCTTACTTTTATGTGGGAAGCCGTTTTCGTGCTCAAAATCAATTCGGAACGTATTTGGTGGCTTGTTTACAGTTCAATGTCGCTTGTAATGGTAACGCTTTTGGCTTACACCGCAGTTTACGATAGAGAGTAGTTTTGGTTTTATTTAAAACCCCTGCTTACTAAAGCAGGGGTTTTTTATTGAACTTTTGAAAGTATTTTTTGGGCTGTGTGGCAATCGGTATTTATTTGATTAGTTAATTCCCCAAGCCCGGCAAAACGTTTTTCGTCTCTGATTTTTTGTAAAAATTCCACACGCAGAATTTGGCCGTAAATATCTCTATTAAAATCAAAAATAAAAACTTCTACCGTAGGCAAACCATTTATTGCAACAGTCGGCTTTAAGCCAATATTACAAATGCCTTTATATCTTTTTCCGTTAAGATAAACTAAAACCGCAAAAACACCGCGCGGTAAAATTTGTTCTTTTGAAATATCTAGATTTGCCGTTGGGAAACCTATTTTGCGCCCTAGTTGATTACCATAAATTATTTTGCCTTCCAAACTAAAAGGGCGGCCAAGCATTTTATTAAAAGCAGAAATTTCACCTGCTTTTAAAGCAGTACGCAAGCACGAAGAAGATATTTTGCTTTGCCCATCTTCCTCAAAATCAATGACAAACAATTCAATATTATTTTGTTTGCATTTTTCTCGCAAAAAAGGAATATTACCTTGCCTGTTTTTACCGAATGCAAAATCTTTACCGACGATAATCGCACCCATTTTATATTTTTTTATAAGTATATCAAAAAATTCATCGGCAGTTAAATTTTTAATTTTATTAAAATCTAAATAGACGGTTTGAATATCTTTTAATAATTCTTTTTTCTGTTTTAAATCAAGTAAAACACTTTGCTCTAAATTATTATTTAAAATATTTTTTGGCGGCATTTGAAAGACCAAAGCCAGGGGGGATAAACCTAAATTTTTTGCCTCGTGCTTAAGCAAAGTAAATAATTTTTTATGTCCACGGTGTACACCGTCAAAAGTTCCGATAGTTATAAAGGTTTTAGACATTTTAAAATTTCCTCAACGGGTGCATTTTTTATTTGCTCCGGTGTTATTGCACCATCTAAATTATAATCACCGATGCTTAAGCGACGTAAACTTTCCAAATGCCCGCAAGTTCCCAAAATTTCCGCAAGCATTACCCCAAGTGAACGTGCATAAGTTCCGCTTGAACAAAAAACATCAAAACAAATTAAACCGTCTTGCATGGAAACATTTTCATATTTATATACGGTAGTTTTTGTTTCTTTTTCGATATTTGCACCTTCTCTGGCATGTGTATACATTGGCTTACCGCCAACTTTTTTTGCACTAAAAAACGGAATTTTTTGTTGTATTTCCCCTATTAATTTTTGCAAAGCATTTTTTAATTCGTTTTCCGTTGGCATTTTATAGGGTTTTTGGTCAGTAATTTCACCCATTTTATCCCAAGTTGTTGTTGCAGTTCCAAGTTTTAAAACAACGCGGTAAACTTTCGGTAAATGTAAAAATTCCGGTTGTTTTTTGGTAGCATTTCCCAAAAGTAATAACAGTAAGCCTGTGGCACAAGGGTCTAAAGTCCCGCTGTGTCCGATTTTTTTAAAATCAAGTTTACCGCGTAAAACATTAATAACATCGTGGGAAGTCCAACCCTCTGTTTTATCGACGGAAAGTAAGGCACTTGTTATGTTCATTTAAGTTTGGAAACTGCTTTTTTGATTTCTTTGAGCAAATCTTTTTTTACTGTTTCGATTTTCGCGCCAAGTAATTTAAAACCTGCAGCACGTGCGTGGCCGCCACCACCGAATTTATAGGCAATTGCGCTAACATCAACATTACCTTTTGAACGCAAATTTACTGCCACGCGGTCCGGTTCTTCACGGAGCAAAACGGATACTTCCACAGACGGTATTTTAACCGGACGGCTTACAATACCCTGCGTATACCGCGGATCGAGTTTGAAACTCTTAAAATCTTTTGCCTTTAAGGTTATTTCAGCTGTTTTTCTATTGTGATGCAAAACAAGTTTTTCAAGCGCACGCCCCAAAAGTTTTATTTCTTTATAAGGTTTTGTATTATATAAAACTTCATTTATTGTGTGAATATCAGCGCCGCAAGAAAGCATATAAGCGGAACAACGCAAAGCCTCTGCCGTAGTGTTTGAGTGCAAGAAACGTGCGGTATCTGTCACCAAACCGGTATATAAACAAGTGGCTTCTTTAGCAGTTGGTTTTATTTTTAAAAATTCAAAAAGCTGTACAATAATTTCCGCAGTTGATGATGCATGCGGTTCAATATAATTAACTGTTCCGTATTTTTCACCTGTAATATGATGGTCCACATTTAAAATTTGTTTGGAAGATTTAAATAATTCATCAAAATCTCCGCCGCGTTTTTTATCGGAACACTCAAGCAGAAACATTGTATCTATTTTTTGATTTTTTGGCATTTCACCAAAGTGAACTGTATCTAAATTCGGTAAAAACAACAAATCACCGCCGGGCCTATCTTTACTGTAAGCATAAACTTTTTTGCCAAGCCTTTTTAAAAGCGAGGTTACGGCTAATGTACAACCCAAAGAATCACCGTCGCAATTTTGATGCCCGGCAACAAAAAAGTATTTGCCGTTTTTAATTGCTTCTTTTAATTTTTTAAATTGCGTTAATCTATTCATGGTGTTCTTCTTTTTCAATTTTATTAAAAATTTCTTCAACGCGTGCGGCCTTTTCAGGAGTATTATCTAAGATAAAATGAAATGACGGTATACGTTTTAAATGCAAACGCGGCCTAAGCAAAGTGCCGATTCTTGTACGAAGTTCTTCAAAATTTCTTTCCGCCAATTTTTTATCGGCATCACTTCCGAAAACCGAATAATAAACTTTTGCGGTTGCCAAATCTTTAGCAATTTTTACGGCGGTAATTGTGATAAAGCCGGTAAAATGCCCGCTCGCAATTAAACGGGTAACGTGAGTATTTATTTCGTGTAAAAAAAGTTCTTCAAGGCGTTTTATTCTATCTATCATAAATATATTTTAGCAATTTATTAATACATTGTGTCATTTTTTTGCTATCATATAGTTATGTACTTCAACGATAATATAATTGTACTCTTAAGGCGTCATTTTAGGGAACGCGACCGTATGGTAAGCGCCTACTCTTTAAACCATGGGCGTATCGTATTGCGTTTCCCGGGTGTAAATAAGGAAGCCTCTAAATTAAAAGCCTTCAGCGAGCCTTTTGTAAATTCAGAAGTACGTATTTATTTTAGAACAAATGCCAGCATAGGTTGCGCAACAGGGGGGGAAATAACTACCGTTTATCCAAACCTCCGCAAAAATGTCCGCAAAACAAATTTAGCGCTCCATTTTTGCGAACTTATGCACCGCCTTACACCTGAGCAAAGCCCAAACCCAAACAAATTTTATTTACTTGAAAAATCTTTATCAGAACTTGAAAAATTTAAATTTAATGAAGCAGCCGCGCCGGCATTTTTGCTCCGTTTGATGCAAGCAAGCGGTTATGGTGTAGAAAGCAAACCTCTTTTAAATATTCCTGCTGATTTTTGGACTGCTTTACATAAAGAAGACTTGCACAATTTAACATTTAACACCGCCGAAGAAATTGTTTATTTAAACAAAGCGCGCTATGTGTGCCGCCGCTTTTTAAACAAATATTTGACTTACCCTTTAAACACAGTAAACGAACTTGATTTGACCATTCCTTTAGCGGAAATAGAACGCTCCACCACGCAAGAAAAGCAAGCATTGACCGCTCTGGAAGAAGTTTTACAACCTGTTTAACAAGTTATAAATTTTTACAAACAAAAACCCCCGCGCTAAACAACACGCGGGGAAATTTTATTTGATTTTAATTAAGACTATTCGGAAACTTGTTTCTTGCTCTTCATAATTACGAAAGTCAAAATCGCAAGCAAACAAATAACTACACACCAACCCCATGCGGAAAGTTTAGTATATTCATTATTGTAAGCCACAATGATAGGGGCAACAATTACCGCTACCATGTTGACGACTTTAATCATCGGGTTAAGTGCCGGGCCTGCGGTATCTTTTAAAGGATCACCGACTGTATCACCCACAACACTTGCTTTGTGGCGTTCTGAACCTTTACCCGTATTTTTTGCAATATCGCTGGGCTCGTCTTCAATAAGTTTCTTTGCATTATCCCAAGCACCGCCTGCGTTAGACATAAACACAGCCAAGAGTTGCCCGGAAACGATAATACCGGCTAAAAAACCACCCAAGGCCTCTACACCGAGTGAAAGCCCAACAAATACGGGGGAAACTATACCAAGTAAAGCCAAAATAATAAGTTCTTTTTGTGCCGCAGCAGTGGAAATTGCAACTGTTGTACCGTAATCAGGTTTTGCTTTACCTTCAAGTATACCAAGCCCGAATTGGCGGCGAACCTCTTTAACAATCAAACTGGCTGCACGTCTGACAGCATTGATTGCAAAAGAGGAGAATAACCAAGGCACAGCAGCACCGATTAACATACCCACAAATACAACGGGGTTAGAAACAACTATACCGATATTCTTAAGTAAAGTTAAACTTTGGTTTAAACCTTCTTTTGCCCAAGTTGCATTTAAAGCCTCTTGAACATTGCTGACGTCAACCATATAAGAACCGAACAAACTGACTGCCGCAATTACTGCTGAACCGATTGCAACACCTTTGGTGATGGCTTTTGTGGTATTACCTACACCGTCAAGATCAGCCATAATTTGGCGTGCTTTTTTGGTATTGGCATCTTTATCATCGTGCCAAGCCATTTCACCGATACCGTTTGCGTTATCTGCAATCGGGCCAAAGGAGTCCATAGCAACATTGTTACCTGTTAAGGTAAGCATGCCGATACCTGTCATTGCAACACCGTATAAGATATATGTAACCCTTTCTGCCGGTGTTAAACCGTCAATAGTACCAAAGATTAAAACTGAAGCAAAAATAGTTACGGCAATAACTAAAATTGACCAAACGGAACTTTCAAGCCCGACTGCAAGACCGCTCAAAATTGTGGTAGCGGAACCTGTATCGGTTGATTTTTTGACTTCGATAACAGGTGCACCTGTCGTGCCTGTAAAGTGTTCAGTAATTCTGTCAATTGCCATAGCCAAAAATACGCCGATGGTAACAGCAAGGAAAGGCCTCCACCAACCGCCTTTTAAGCCTTGCAAGTAGAAATATGCAACTATTGCAAATAAGATAATTGAAATTGTTGCTGAAGTTGCATAACCTCTGAAAATTGCTTTCATGGCATTGCCTTTTAATCCGTCATCCCTAACGGCATAAGTACCGATAATTGAGCAGAACACACCGATACCGCGTACTAAGAGGGGGTAAACTATCCATTCATACATACCTGTTAAATGCCACAAGGAAAGCCCTAAAATCAAACCGGAAACAATGGTAACCTCATAAGATTCAAAAATATCAGCTGCCATACCTGCACAATCGCCGACGTTATCACCAACGAGGTCAGCAACAACAGCAGGGTTTCTAGGGTCATCTTCCGGAATGCCGGCTTCAACTTTACCGACAAGGTCAGCACCCACATCAGCCGCTTTTGTATAAATACCGCCGCCGACACGCATAAACAATGCAATCAAAGTTCCGCCGAAACCGAAACCAAGCAAGGCATCAGGTGCGGCAACACCGAAAATAATAAAAATTAAAGTACCGCCCATTAAACCGAGGCCGTCGGTTAACATACCTGTACAAGTACCTGCACGGTAAGCAATTTTTAAAGATTCACCAAAAGAGCGCTTTGAGGCTGCAGTAACGCGAACGTTTGCCGCAACTGCTATACGCATACCGATTTGACCGACAAGTAAAGAGAATAAAGACCCCAAAATGAAACTGCCTGCACGCCCAAAAGCGATAATCAATTTAACTGTTTCATCACTATAAGCGGAAAACCTAATTTTTGCTTCCGCGGAAACAGGGACAATATAAACAGATAAAAATAAACAAACTGTCAAAATGCCAATCATCGGCAAAATTGACTTTAATTGTTTGCGAAGGTAAGCATCTGCACCTTCTTTAATGGCTGTCCAAACTTCCACCATTTTGCCTGTACCGGAATCGTTGGACATAACTTGTTTTTTAAGGAACCAAGTATACCATAACCCGATAAGTGCCACCGCTAAAACGCCGAACATTGCATACTGTTCACTACATTTTAACGCGGAAATACCATACAAAATATTGAACATACAACCTCCTAATATAAATTTACATCTTACTATAATGATACAAAATTATTTACCGTTTTGCGCAGAGAGATTTGTAAGGAGGGCTTATTTACCCCTAATCTCTTTTATGCTCTGCAAATGCTGATGATAAGTAGTACTAAATACGTGACGGCCGGTATTATCGGCAACAAAATAAAGTGCCTCAAAATCAGGCGTCGGGTTTAAAACCGCTTTTACAGAATTTATACTTGGGCTCGCTATAGGTGCAGGCGGAAGACCTGGATAGCGGTAAGTATTGTAAGGGGAATCATACTTCAAATCACCATAAGTTAGGCCCTTTTTCCAATGGCGTTGTTCATTCTCATTATAACCCAAAGCATATTGAACTGTTGGATCTGCTTCCAAACGTTTACCGATCTTAAGGCGGTTTAAATAAACAGCCGCAATTTTAGGGCGCTCATCGTTAAAAACAGCCTCACGCTCTACTATTGAAGCAAGAGTTATAATTTCCTGTTCATTTAGATCTGTTTTATAGCCCTCAGCCTTTATAACGGGTGAAATATTATTTTCATATTCCTGGTACATTATTCTTAAAACTTCGGAGGGGGGCATATTTTTAGGCAGTTTATAAGTGGAAGGGAACAAAAAGCCTTCTGCTTGAATACGTCTTGCCTCGTTCAAAAAAGTATCTTTTTCCGCCAAAATGCCTTTCTTAAAAAGTTCATCTGCGATTTCTTCAAGCCGCCAACCTTCCAAAATTGTTACTTTATACGTCGGAGTACCGGAATCATTAACTAAGTGCCAAATGGCTTTTATGGAAGATATTTCTTTATTTAAATTAAAGGTACCGCTTCTTAAAAGTTTATCTGCACCACTCATTTTTACCCAAGCACGAAACACCAGTGTACTTCTGATAACACCGTTTGATTTTAAAATTTCGGCAATTTGTTTAGGTGTTGTTCCTTGTGGGATTTCAACGACAATAGGGGCACCTTCGTGGTTTAAGTAATAGCGTGTAAAGAAAAAGCCTGATACACCACCCACGATCAAAATTGTTATTAAAGAAAAGACAATTATTTTTTTCATTATTTAACTAACTTTATAAAATTCTTTTTACCTGCTTGTAAGACGGCCTCACCATCAAATTTAACAGGGCCTTCTTCCAAAATCTTTTCGCCGTTAAGTTTAACGCCGCCTTGCATAATTAAGCGCCTTGCTTCATTTTTGCTCTTTGCAAAACCGGCCGCTAAAAGCACACTAACATAGGTTTGCCCCTCTGCTTTAATCGTAGGTAAATCTGTCGGCAATTCTTTTTTGGAAAACACTTGCTCAAAATTTTCAAGTTCCTTTTGGCCTACTTCAGCACCGTGAAAGCGCGAAGTTAAAATTTTTGCCAAATTCTTTTTTGCCGCCATCGGGTGCATGGCTTTAACGGCGGCTAAATCTTCAGAGGTCAAAAGTTCATAATACTGCATCATAAGTTCATCGGAAATTGACATTACTTTACCGAAAATATCTTTCGGCGCATCATTTATGCCGATATAGTTACCGTAAGATTTAGACATTTTTTTAACGCCGTCAGTTCCCACAAGCAAAGGCACAGTCATAACAACTTGCGGTTCTTGCCCGTTATTTTTTTGCAGTTGCCTGCCGACGAGCAAATTGAAAATTTGATCCGTTCCGCCAAGTTCCACATCCGCTTTAAGCGCAACGCTGTCTTGTCCTTGAAATAAACTGTACATTACTTCCAAAACAGAAATCGGGTTACCGGCTTTCATACGTTTTTTAAAATCGTCGCGTTCAAGCACTTGCGATAATGTTACTTTGCTTAAAGTACCTAAAATTTCTTTAGTGGTAAAGAAAGGGTTAAGCCATTCACTGTTAAAATGAATTTCGGTTTTGCTTGGATCTAATACTTTAAAGGCTTGGTCGGTATAAGTTTTGGCATTTTGTTTTATTTGCTCCGGGGAAAGCATAGGGCGTGTTGTATCGCGGCCGGATGGATCCCCGACAGCGGCAGTAAAATCACCTATAACCAAAACTGCCGTATGCCCCATATCCTGGAAAGCGCGGAGTTTTGTTAAAACCACACTATGCCCTAAATGTAAATCTGCACTAGTCGGGTCAGCACCGAGTTTTATACGGAGTTTTTTACCACTATTTAATTTTTTTTCAAGTTCCGCGCGGCTGATTAGGTCCACACAACCGCGGGTAAGCAAATCAATATCCATAAATACCACCTTTAAAAGTATACAAATATTCTATCATTTTTGCATTTTTTAAGGAATATACTATTCAAGCATATTCAAGATTCTTGCAACGGCATCTTCTTTATCTTTGTTAATATCATAAAATCTTTTATACGCCGTAAGTAAAGCATCTTCGTCAAAAGAAACTTTTTGCAAAAATTTATTAATAATTTCTTCCACCTGTTTTTCAGTCAAACCTTGTTCAAAAAGTTCAAGGGCAACCGTTGCAATTTTTGGCGGATTTTTACCATTAAGTTCATCAACCAAATAAGCAAGGGCGGCGCAATAAGCAACACCGTCATTTTTATAAAAAGTATAAGGCTTAAATTTTAAGCGGAAGAATTCCAAAACTTCCTCTTTGCTTTGAGGGCCACTGTATTTTTGTAAGGCCTCAAGCCTTAAAGGATCCTCACCCGGTTTGCCGGCATTTCCCTTTCTGTAAAGTGCTTGTGCATACCCTGCTTTGTAAGGAATTTTACCGAGCATAATTTTGATACCGATATCGGCATTTTCTTTATAACTTTCAGTAAAGGGTAAACTTTGCAAAAGCGCCTTAAATTCCATGCCGACTTCCATTAGTGTTTTTTTACCGTAAAATTTTAAAGTAAGTTCATCTTGATAGCCGACAAAAAACGGCACTTTAGTAAGTGCTTTCATATAACTTAATTTATTTTGCTTAACACGTGCCTGGCTTAAGGCCGTATTAAATATTTCTTCCCTTCCGTCTTTTAAAACTTTCACTGCAAATGCCAAATTTTCATAGGGTTCTTCTTTATAAGGCAAACGTGTTAAAATCGCTTTAAAAATTTTTTGAACTTCGCCGTCCGGCAAAGCGGAGTATTTAAAATAAATTACTTCTAAATCATCCAAATTTAAAGGGTAAGGGAAAGTGCTATATAAATTAAGTATCGGTAAAATTTCTTCCTCGGCAATTTCCGCCAAAAGTACTTTTGAGGTTAATTCTTCTTTATATTTAAAAGAGGGGGCATTTACTTCAATTTTATTAAGCAAGACATCAAAACTACTTTTTAATTCCGGTGCACCTTCAAAAGCATAAACTTGGTATAATTTTCTAAAGGTTTTTAAGGTAATTTTCCGTGAATTATATAAATCGTTTAAGAATTTAGAATTTTCTTCCGCTCTTGCTTTTAAAGCAGGCCGTGGCTCTTTTATCATTTCAAGCAAACTATCTATGGTATATCCTTGAATATCCTGCACTAAAGTCTTGCTTGAAACTTGCCCGTACACGTGGTTTAACAAATCAAAATATTCTCTGTCTAAAGATACCTGATTTGCCAAATCAACTAAAATTTTTTGTGCTTTAAAAACTTTTGCCTTTTTTGCCGCACAAAATTTGCTTTGCCTAAAAAGTAAGATATCAATAATTAAGTTATCATCATCCTCTAAATTAAAATTCTTTCTTAATGCGGATATTTCTTTGTCCAGTTCTTTTTCCGTCAAATAATTATTATGCAGAAGTTCCGAAAGCAAATAATTATCTGCTTTTGGAAGATAGTTTTTTAATTTCTCTAAATCTATTTCTGACGGCATAAATTTTCTATTTTGTTGTATGCTTGGTTTAATTTGTTTTTTAAATTTTCATCTGCGACATAGGGTAAATTCGTTTTAATATTCTCACCGCAGCATTTTAAAGCGGCAATTAACAAAGCCCTGGCGCATAAAGCATCTGATAATATAATCTTTGCAATTTTAACCTCAATTTCGTTGATTATCTTTAAAAGTTCTTCCGCTTTATGTGCTGTTATTAAAGGGATTTCCGCAGCACGAATTTGCGCTTTTGCAATTTTAACCTCGTCGACATTAACCTGTTTTTTAAAATTTATTACCTCAAGGTAAGCGGCAGCATCTTCAGCAGTTAAACTTTTAAAATCGTCTTTATATTTTAAAATTTGATCTACATACGGCATTAAAAAATCTTTATCGGCTTGTGAAGTGGCCTTACGTTTTAAAGTTACGCCAACAGCCATCAAAAGTAACCCTGCCCCCATAGCAGCGCTAAAAGCAGCAGCACTGCCGCCACCGGGAACGGAACTTTTATCCGCTAAAGCATCAATAAAACAATTTGCGCCTTCTTGCCAAGTTACCATATTTTACCACTCTCCAAATCAGAGTATTTTTTTATTTTAAACATTTTAAGACGGTCTTCATCAATACCTGTCCTGCTAAAAAACACGTGTTCAATGGCGGTTGCAGGCGTGATATAAGCACCTTTTTTGATACCTTTTGGATCTGCTTTTAAAACAAGCCACATTAAAAATAATTCTTTATCTTTAAAATTTTTAACTTCAAGTTCTGCTGCAGCACGTAAAAGTTTTGCTTTATCAGCCAAATTACCTTCTAAAACTACAGCATTATGATAGCCGTTTTCTTTTGCGGCTAAAACATCGTGATGTGTATCCCCAACGATAAAAACATCATTTATATCAAATTTTGTTTTAAAATGTTTTTCGCAACTTTTAACGGCAAGGGCTAAAAGTTCAGGGCGTTCGGTAGTCATCATACCAAAACCACCCGCGGTAAAGGAAAAATATTTATCAAGTCCGCCGGCTTTAAGTTTTAGTTCTGCGCTTTGAGGGGTATTACCCGTTGCAAGTGCAACTTTAACTTGCTTGTATTTTTTAAGCATTTCCAAAAATTCTTTTACGCCGGGCATAAGTTTAAATTTACCAGCTTTTTTAAGTTCGGCAATTTCTTTGGGTAATTCCTCGATATAAGCCTTAAATATCTTTGTTATTTCTGTTTTTGTGGGGTTTTTACCTTTTAAGCATTTATAGACATAGGTAAAATTATAAAGATCCGTCCTGCCGGACAAATTACTTTCATCAAAATTAGGACATTTTTTATAAAGTTTTTGCATAGCACGCTTTAAGGCTTTAATTCCAAGCCCACCGCAATTTAAAAGTGTACCGTCAATATCAAATAATACTAATTTCATTTTACTTCCCTCTTATTTTTCTTAATAACGCTATTAACCATATAGGCACCGCCTAAGGCGAAAATTATACCTAAAGTTTTTAAAATTGTAATTTTATCATACCCGAAAATTGCCGAAAGTATATACGTAAAAACCGGGTAAGTTAATATCAATGTTGTTGCCTTTGAAAGGTCCATCCTACGTATTGCGATATACCACAAATAATTACCGTAAACATAAAATGCAATACCCATAAATAAGATAGCAACTATTGTTTGCCAGCAAATTGTCATCGTCGGCTGAATATCAAAAAAAGTTAATAAATAAGTTAAAGGAATTGTAAAAATAAACGCATAAAATGCACGGGCCGCGGTTATAAAATGCTCTGTTAAATCTGGGGGGAGTTTCTTTGCAAAAATATGCCCCACTTGGAACATCCACGCCGTACAAATAACAAGCAAATCACCTTTCATTTGGAAATTAAATTTATTTGCTTCCATTAAAATAAAAATTACACCTGTCAAAATAAAAACCGTACCTAATAATTGTTTGGCTGTGGGGCGTTCCCCTAAAAATATATAAGTTAAAATAAGAGAATATAAAACTTCGGTTTGGTTTAAAATTGAGGAATTCGCCGGCGTTGTATAATTTAATGCAACCATCATACAAAGGAAAGGAAATGCCGATGAAAAAAACCCAAGCCCTGCCAAACGCGGCATAAGTTTTTTATCAAACAAAATCTTCCACATTTTATGCTTTGTTAGATAAGGTATATACCAAAGTATAGGTATCCCTGTTGCAAAAAGCATCAAAACCGTGGGCGAAATATGCCCAGTTTTGAGTTTGCCGACAATAGGGTAAAACACCGTAATGGCAAGTGAAAGCCAAAGGGCTTGTAAAGGTGAAATCTTCATATAGTAATTATACTATTTATGGGGGCAGATTGTCTTAAATATCGTGCTACAAAATAGCACTTGACATTTTGCTCAAATATTTGATACATTCGTATCAGATAGGGGAGTCGCCAGAGTAAATTTTGCATACGCAAAATTATTTTAGGAGTATTATGGACGATATAATGTCTTCCCTTCACGAGTTAAGGCAAACACTTGACTCTAAAATTTCCTCTTGCATTACAGAAGAAAAAGCCAAAAAAATCATCGCAGACTTAATCAATAAAGTTCACCCCGCACAAAGCAAAGCCGTTTTGCCTACAACTGAAGATGCCTTGCTTGAAAGATTTGCCGCTTTTGCCGCAAAAGGTAAATTTGCGCCGGAAAAACCTTGGACCAGCGAATATGGCCGCAAATTCGGTAATATGCGAAACTTCTTGCTTGCCGCAAAAAACAATCCAACCTTTGTTGAAGGCCAAAAAGCAGTTTTAAGCGAAGGCACAAACAATGTCGGCGGTTATTTGGTACCGACGGAATTTTCAAGCGAAGTCATCCGCTTAATGGGTGATGCAAGCCCGATTATGCAAATTGCCAACATTTTGCCCATGTCTTCTTGGAAAAGGCAAATCCCCAAACAACTTACCAATTTGCAAGTTGGCTGGGTTGCCGAAAGCGGTACAAAAACAATTTCAAACCCGACATTCGGGCAAATTGAACAAACCGCAAAAGTTTTGGCTACCGTTATTAAATGCACCGACGAACTTATCCGCGACAGTGCAATTAATTTAACCCAATTTTTATCTGAAATTGTTGCCGAAGCCATGGCCCTTGAAATTGAACGCGTTGCCCTTTTAGGTGACGGCTCAACCGATCCCTTCTACGGCGTATTAAAAACTTCCGGTGTAAATGCCGTAAGTATGGCCTCAAGCACAGTCAGTTTTGACGATATTTCAAACTTAATCTTCAGCTTAAACGAAACACAAGCAAAAGACGGTGTCATCGTGTTATCACGCGCAGGCCTTGCAAAACTAATGCAACTTAAAGACTTAAAAGGCCAATATGTCTGGTGCCCGCCATCAGCCAATAACCCTGCGACAATTTGGAATGTTCCTTATGTTGTTTGCTCACAAATCCCGAACGAAGTAACCAGCGCAAGCACCTTGACCGGTGGCGATAAAACTATCGCTTTCTTTGGCCGTTTCAATAAAAACCTCTTAATTTCCCCGAGAGAAGAAATGACGGTCAAAGTTTCCCAAGATGCTGCCGCATGGAATTCCACCGACAGTTCTTTGGAAAGCGCATTTATGACGGACCAAACCTGGCTCCGCTTCACACAGGCTTTATCAATCAATGTAACTTACGGTAATGCCTTCAGTTATTTACTTTTCAAATAATTTATTTTGGCCTTGCGTTAAAAGCGCAAGGCCATATATGAGAGGTTAAAATGTCTTTACCAACAACTGCAGCAACCACTTTGGAAAATTGTAAAAAGTACCTAAATATCAGCGCAAGTGATACTTCAAAAGATGAATTACTTGAACTTTTAATTGAGGCAGTAACAAATGCCGCAGAAGAATTTTTAGGTCGTAATATCGTTGCCCGCCAAATAAGCCAAGAACCTTATGATTGTACAAATTCAAAAAGCAAGTATTTGCAACTCAATCAATACCCTATAACAACGATAACAACTATTGTTGAAGATGGTGAAACTTTAAATACTTCCGCTTTAAAAATAGATAATGTAAACGGAATAATAAGACGCAACATTTTTTGGAAAGGTGCTGTTTTAGTCACCTACACCGCCGGGCTTGCATCAAATACCGCAAGTGTTCCAAAAAACATACAACTTGCAATTTGGCAATGGGTATCTTACTTGCTAAATACGCAAGAATCACAAGGCATAGACAGCGAAACTTTAGGCGATTATTCCGTAAATTATTTAGAACAAAATCAAGAAGTACCATCAACCGTTGCAAGTTTGCTTGAAGGTTATAAGAGAATTGATTTGTAGGGGGAAAAATGTCAATTAAAAAACTCTTAAATAAAACCTGCAAAATCAGGCAAATAACTTATACTCAAGAGACCGCAAACGGTGAGCAAAAAACAACCGCAACCGTGTTAGAAACCGCTTTACCTTGCCGCTTAAGAACAAGAAGTGTTAGCGAACGCAAATACTCACTCCCGGCTTATGCTTTGGCAACACACTCAATTTATGTACAGGCAAAAAATACGTTATACGGCAAAAAACTTTCGGTAGAAATAGATAGCAATATCTATGACGTAATCGGCCTTATAAATATGGGTGGGGAAAATCGGCTTTTTTGCTTGTATGCGGAAAGGAGGGCTTAATGTTTTTGCCGCAAATAAATTGCCAAAGCATGCAACTCAAAACAAATATCAGCAAGGCAAATAAAAAGTTTGAAACTTATCAAAAAACTTTAATTAATGACCTTGCCGCTAAAATTAAAAGGAGTTTATATTTCCTTTTAAGCACGGAAGTTGAAAATGTGAACGGCAAAAAATTACGCTCAAAAGCTGGCGAAGCACCACGTTTGGAAAGCGGTAAATTGCGCTCAAGCATTGATGTAAAAATTTACACTTCCGGCAAAAGTATGGGGCTTGAAGCCGGTGTTTTTAACGGCGAAGTTAATTATGCAAAAATGCTTGAATACGGCACAACCCGTATGAAACCGCGCCCTTTTTTACGCCCTGTTTTAAGTATGTATAAACAAGTTTTGCAAAAAAATCTGCCCAGCACGGAGGATTTATTTTTATGATAGCACAAGATATTTATGCTTATTTATCCTCAGACAGCACCTTGCAAACCGCTTTAAGCGCAAATGCAACAGATACTAAAATTTACCCGAATTATGCACGTTTATCCTCAAAAATACCTTTTATAGTGTATCAAAGCACAAACCCCGGCGGCACGCAAGATGAAGTCTTAAACGAAGAAGATTTAAGCATAATAATTACGTCAGACACTTATGCGACAACCGTTGCTATAAGTTATATAGTAACTGCTTTGCTTGATTTAACGGAAACACAAATTCCGTCAAACATATACAACATTTACTATTCCAAAAAAACCGGCGGCAATGATTATGCCGACGATTTAGGCCGCCATGTACGCGCCTTAAATTTCACTTTTAAATTCAATAAAAAAACTAACGTTAGCAATAATAACGAAGAAGAAAATAATAATGAAGAAAACAATAATTAGAGAGGTAAAAATATGTCATCACCAACAAATATAGTAGTAGGGCTTGCCGCAGAAGGCACGCTTAAAATTGCAACTTATGGTACTGCCGAAAGCGGCGCAACCGACTTGGGCTTTATCAAAGGTGGTATCACTATTGAACACGAGGAAACTTCCTATGATATTAAAGTAGACCAAGTGCTTGCAAGTATAGCAAAAGTTACAACGGAAGAATCTTTAAAAGTCAAAGTCACTTTAGCGGAAGCCACTCTTTCAAATATTGCCCTTGCTTTAGGCGTTCCCACACCGGCAAGCACAACTTTGGAATTCGGCGACAAATCGCAAAGCGCTTATTACACTTTATACGCAAATGTTAAAGGCGCAAACGGTGCAAGCAGAAAATATACTTTTTGGAAATGTCGCCCAAACGGTAAAACCGCACAAAGTTATAAACGCGACGGAGAAACTTTAATTGAAGTAGAATTTGATGTCTTGGCTGATACCAGCAAAGCCCAGGCTAAACGCTTCGGACAAATTGTTGATACTCCTGCCGCATAAGGACTTTTTAAAATAGTTTATGAAAACGATAGATATACTCTGCCCGCCCGAGCGGCATATAAACATACTCGGTAAGACCATAACCCTGCGCCCACTTTCCATAAAACAAACCGTAAATTTAGGGCGCATACTCGGGCAAATAAAAACCGAAATTCAGGCAAGTTTAAAGGACGAAAAAGAAAATCCCGTTCTAAAAATTTTGGAACTTGCCGGAACAAACAAAACAAGGGAAATTTTAAATATCTTCACTAATAATGAATTTAAAGATATTGCAAATTTAGAAGACAAATTATCCCTTATTGAACTTAGTAATTTAGCTCTGGCTTTAACAGAAGTTAATGATTTTAAGCAAATAATGCTAAATTTTCGTGCAGCGCTGAAAGCAATAAACAATTAGACGCTCTTTCCAGCGCTATCTTTTTTACGGCGTCTTTTTATGGTCTTACCACAGATTATATTTTGGCCCAAAGCCCTTTGTGGCTTCTTGAGGCCTGCCGCTACGCAACAAAAGGGAAAAAACAAAATTTACCCTTAGACGCTGACGGCCAATTATCACTTATAGGAATAAGCAAATGAACGATAATGCAAATTCATTTTTTATAGAACTTTCCACTTTGTTTGACCCCAGCGGCTTTGATGAAGCGCAAAATAAACTCACGCAAAGTGAAAGTTCTTTTAATACCTATTTTAAAAATTTAGAAGATAAAAGTTCAAATTTTGCTACATTATTTGAAAGTTATTCCTCTAAAGCAAGCGCTAATTCTCTATCGGCGTTTGGCAGTTTTTTTGATGTAACTTCCAAAAATTTTTTAGATATGGAAAACCTATCAAAGCAAGTGTTTTCTTCGATTGCAAGTTCAGCGCTTTCTGCTTTCAGCAATTTCGCCACAAGTGCGCTATTTGGCGGTGTATCGGGGGGAACTTCAATTTTCGGGGGCTTGCTAGGAAGCCGAAGAAGCGGCGGTGCAATAAATAAAACAGGCCCTTATTATCTGCATGAGGGGGAATTCGTTTTACCGCCTGAAATTGTAGAAAGCATACAAAATAATCCTGCCCCTCAACCAAATATGGGGGAAAGTGTTATAAATATCACTTTAAACAGTCCGATAACAATCAATGCTACTCAAGATTCACCAATAAATGCAAGGGAAATTTGCGAGGAAATTGCCTCCGCAACCCGCCGCGGTGTAAGTTGGGCAGTAGAGCAGGCAAAAATTTCTTACAAAATCGGCAAGCAACGCAGCGGGGAGGCATCTCTATGAGTATTAGTTGTATAGAAATTTTAACCTCTAATTTGCTTGAAAATGCAACTTTAAGCGAAAGTGGAAACACAAAAACTTATACTTTTTCCGCATTAACCGAAATAAATAAAATCATCATTAAAAACACTAATTTAACCGCACTTACCATAGAATACAAAACATCCGTAGAAGGTAGTTTTTCCACAATTACGCCAACTGTGGAAACTTGTGGGCAAGATTTTATTTATATCTTTCCAAACGTCGTAAGCATGTTAATACTTAAACTTACTTTTACGGCAAGCGGAACTTTAAATGTAGGCAAAATTATCGCCGCAAAAACCCTGTTAAATTTAAGTGAAGTTTTAAGCACTTTAAGCGGCAATATTTATGCTAGGGAAGGGCATCATTACCTGGCAAACGGTAACCTTGTTAAATGGACGGATTTTACAAAATTTAATTTAAATTTAAATCTTGAAAATATAAGTTCTACCGTCAAACAAAACCTTGAAAATATTTTAAAAAATAATACTTTTTTAACTTATATTTTCTATGGTAATTTTGACACAACCGTTACAGGCGAATATGCTTTAAGCCGCTCCCCGTTTTTTAATTTAGACAGGCGGCGCGCCTTATACAAAACCACTTTAAATTTACTTGAGAAATAATATGAAAACACTTTCCCAATCTTTAACAACAGCCTTAAACAGCCCAGCACCGATATATACAAAAAAATTTTTGTTATATACTCGTACTTGGGACGAAGAATCGGAAACTTATACACTATCTACTTCGCAAGATATAACAAAATATATTTTGGAAACTTCAAAAATAAAGTGGAAATTAGATAATGAGGGCTATTCAATCTGGAATAATGCCGTACTCAATTTAACTTTAAGTAATCAAAATAATTCTTTTGATGAAACAAATACTTTTTGGGCAGGAGCTAAAATCGAAGTTTACATAAGTGCAACAACTGCCGGAAATTCCACAAACGAAGATGTTAAAATCTTCCAAGGTTTTGTTATGGAAGGCCCTGTTTACGATAAAGAAAACCGTACTTTAAATATTGTTTTAACAGGCCAACTTGCTTTGCTTGATACCTTTGGGACACAAAGTTTAACACAAACTGCGGAACTTGAAACTTTAACACCTACGCTTGATAACCCGACTAAAAAATTTACCACTCAAAATAATACTGTAAGCGAAATTGTTGCAGTATATCAGGGCGCTACGGAAGACGGCATTGAAAACGCAACCCTTTTAAAAGCACATAATGATTACACTATTTCTAATTTAGGAGAGTACAAAAAACCTGCCGTAATTTCTTTAAATATCAACTTACCACAAACCGATACTTTATGGTGCTCGTACCGTTATTATTATACCGATGCGACTTGTGAATGGATTGCAAATGAGATAGCAAATATCTGTGCCGCACCCTCAAGACAAATTGACCAGGTATTTTATTCTTCTACAATTGAAGCAAATTACAGTTGCCCGGCATATAACGAATTCAGCGAAGGCACTTTAAATGCTTTAACAATAAACAATAATACTTTGGAACTTGAGGGCAATTTCTTGCACGATACCGACTATACTTGGACAACGATATCTGCCCCGTCAAATGCAAGCATAACTACTACACCGTCTTCAATTATGGTAGTTGCAACAGCTATTTCCACCCCTGCAATTTTCAGGGCACCAGCAACACAAGCCTACGGTACCTGGGAGGCTGAAGTATCCATCGCACAAGAAGATGATATCTATCAGTATAACTATTTTATTTCTTCATCTGACGATTTATCAAATACAAACGGTTATATGCTTTCTTTTGAATACAGTTATGATTATATATTTTTCAATTTAAACCGCATAAACAACGGCCAAATAGCATTTTTAAACCAATGGTATTATCAGCCCGGCAGATATATGCACCGCTTCCGCTACCGCATAACCAGGGCCATGGACGGCACTTTTAAAATATGGTTTAAAAATATCACTAATGAAAGTGCCTGGGTAAGTGTTATAGGCAATAATTGCCAGGACAATACCTATACAACCTCAAATTACCAGTTTTTTAAAATGACAGGTTATGGGGGGAATAATGTTTACAATTACCAGACAAGCCCTCTTATCAGCACAGGGGGCGGAACTTTAAGCCCATACGGTACTTATTTAAGCCCGGAAATACATACCGGCATAAATTTTAAAAATTGGGGGCAACTTACCTTTCAGCAAACCTTAAATAATGGCAGTGCAACTTTTTATATGCGTTTTAAAGATGAAAATGATGCAAATTGGTCCGCTTGGGAAAGTATAACCAACCACCAAGATATTACTTCCACCAAAAATTGCGCTCAAATTAAATGGGAAGCCCAAAGTGACAGTACTCAAAGCCAAGGCCCTGTTTTAAGCAGTTTCGGTTTGACTTGGGAACTCAGCGGAGTTAATATCGCAATAGTAAAAACAAAAGATATGTCTTGCCTAGATGTTATGAAAGAACTTGCCACTTTAAGCGGTTATCAAATCGGCTTCGATAGCAACGGTAAATTCTTATTTTTAAACCGATCTCTTAACAGCACGCCTTGCTTAACTTTAACGGCAAACGATATTATCAACATTGAAAGTTTAGATTCCGGTTTGAACAAACTTTACACCAGCGTTAAAGTACAGTTTGGTGAATTTTCTTATCAGGTAGATCCCTTTACTTTAGAAGAAGAACGCCCTAACATCATTGACAAATACGGTGTTAAAGAACTTGCCTTAAGTTCAGCATTTTTACCGGCGCAAAATGCGAATTTAGCACGTGCCGCAGCACCTGATATTTATGCACGCGCCTGCAAGAAAAAACAGCGTGTAGCATTAATATGTAAGTTTTTACCGCAAATTGAACTTGGCGATATTTTGCAAATAAATTATTCCCCGTTTTTGACGCTTATGGCAGAAGTGGAAGGGTTAGAATTTGACCTAACTAATTGGCAATTACGCCTTGATTTGACGGAGATTTAATATGCAAACAGTTTTTAGTTTTAAACAATTAACCAGCACTTTGCCTTTTATTTTTAAAATCACCTTAACCGTTAAAAATTTAATTTTTATTTTGGCGGCTTTACTTTCTTTTATTTTATGGTTTTCAGCCACTTTAAAAACCCCTGCACGACTTGAGAAAGTGGAAGAAACTTTACATCTTTTTGCTTTGCGTCAAAGTAAACTAGAGGGGGAAGTTAATTTAATTTCTCAAGACACAAAAATAATAAAAAATATTTTACTTAACAGGAGTGATATAAATGATAAATAAAATAATAAATTTCGCTAAAAAAGCAAAAGAATTTTTAAAAAATAAAAAAGTTTATTTAGCGGCAACAATAATAATTTTGCAAGCCTTACTCACTTATATTGAACAACTCATTTCTTTTAACGGGCTTACAGATTTTATTATGTGGTGCAAAAATTTGGCCTCTAACGATGCAACTTTGCATTTGCTTGAAGGGCTTGGACTTTTTGGCCTACGTGCCGTTATAGGCAATAAAACGGAAATAAAAAAATAATTTCACCGATTATAGGGGTTCTCCTTGCAAAATAGCGTTTCTTACTTTTTCTAAACGCGCCCTATAAAAAACCCCCGGGGTTACCGGGGGTTTTAAAACATTTACGGAACTTTAACTTTCTCTTTGGTAGAGGGAACTCTTTCTGCCTCACAATTACATACCTTCTTTTTAGAATCCCATTTACATCCTCTCTTTACACACAGTTCTTTCATATCATCTGTCACCACATTTCCTATGGTCTTACAAAAGCACTGTTTACCTGTCCAAGAACATCCCGGTCTAAAAAGACATAATTCTTTTTCACTAAACGAAGTTTTACATTTCTCATTAGGACCGATTATATGACCGTCACTACAAGCCTTCACGGATCCACTAAAACCAAACAAATCACAGGTTATATTATCTTTAGTATCAATATCCTCGCACATCAGAGCACCTGTCTCCAAACTTTTATATATCCCGTATATAGTAAGATCATTGCCACCACTTGCTTTTACCCTATCGGCCATTATGATAGGTGTCACGCTGTTAACTCTATCAAGAGATATTCTAAAATTATTAGTAGTATACACAGAGCCATTTACTGCCTTTGTAAGATCCACATTATCAAAACTAATATCCAAGTCATCAAAAGTTTCTGCGTATGTATTATTCTCAAGTACATATCTATGTTGTGCTGTATATATAGTTTGCAATATTTCTTCCACTTCCGTATACTTTGATTTTTCAACTGCCTTGAGATATTGCGGCAATGCTATACTGCTAAGTACACCGATAATAAGTACCACAACAAGTATTTCTATTAAGGTAAACCCTTTTTTACAAATATTATTTTTAATCATAAAAACCTCCTCCCAACAGTACACACTCCTATACTTATATTATAGTGGAAAAAATGCAAAATTTCAACCCCTATCAAGACGAAAAAACACAAAAAAATACCCCTCAAAAAAGAGGGGTATTTTACTCAAATCACTTAAAAAGCATAAGGATTTGTATCATCTTCCTCATAAGTAGTTGATTGTGGTGCAGCAGGAACCGTTACGTCATTTCCGCTGGGCACATATTCTTGTTCCTCTGGCATTGCATATGGGTTGCCTGTACTTGTATCTTGTGCTTGTTGCCCATAATTTTGTTGGCTGTAACTTTCTTGGCTATAAGTTTGCTCGGAATAATTTTGCTCTTGCGGTATTTGTTGGGCCGCTGCTTTTTCTTCTTGAGTTACTACAATAGTACTTGTTTTTGTCGTAGTAGTCACCCCATTATCATTTTTTGTTACGCTGGTAGTTTTTGTTACATGGGTAGAAGATTTATTATTTCCAGCCTTTGTCGCAGTAGGTTTTTTAACTGTTGTTTTTGAAGAAACTGTCTTGGTAGAAGTCTTCCCGGTATTAGTTTTGGCAGTTGCGGTCTTGCCTTCTCTCTTTGCAAGTTCATTTTTTGCAAGACGTAAATTATACTCGGAACGTTCTATATAACTTTTTATTTCATCTGGATTTAAATTAGAAAAATCTATTGCATACATTTCTTTTGATTGTGCGCCGTAAGATTTTAACACTTCCTGCATTTCTTCATTTTTATTCTTGATGGCTTGGCTTAAAATTTCCTTACCGGAAGCATCTTTCGTATTTGGGTCTGCCCCTGCTTTTAACAGATATTCCACCGTTTCAACTTTATTATCTTTAACTGCATTAGATAAAGCCTTTTTTGTTTCTGCATCTTTTTTATCTACGGTAAAACCATAACCTAACAACATATTTATTGTGTCTTCATCATTTTCTTTAACTGCTTTCATAAAAAGTTTCTGGGCGGCTTTATCCTTTTGGGTAACTTTTGCGCCCTTTTGCAAGAATAAGATAAGCATATCGGAATCTTTACTTTCCAACGCTTGCGTAAATGCAGTTTTGCCTTTTTTATCTGCAATAGATAAATCAACTGCTTTTACTTCAAGCAAACTGGAAACAGTATCATAATTCAAATTTTGAACGCCGTGCATTAAAGCGGTTCTGCCTTGGTCATCTTGTGCATTTGGGTCGGCGCCATAGTCAAGCAATAAATTAACAATTCTACCGTTACCTACGGCGGCGGCTGTCATTAAAGCGGTTATGCCATTTGTAGCAGTATCTTCTAAATTTGCGCCATTATCAAGCAACTTAACAATAATTTCTTCAGAGGGATAATTAGCAGCAACAATAAGAGGCGTTTCCTTTGCGTCATTTTTTTCATTAGGATTAACATTTGCAAGCAATAAAAAACTTACCCTGTCTATATCTTGCTTTTTTATAGCCTGTATCAAAGAAGTATCATATAAGTAACTATACTTCTTTTCATTATTTTTTTTGCCATTATATAAATTCTTTCCGTTATTAGCAGCATAAACGAAACTTACAACAAATAAAAAACAACCCAAAGAAACAACTATTTTTTTAAACATAGATATACCTCCGCATAAAAATATTATACCTTATTTGTGATACTTAAATGCTATAATTATTTTTAGGAGGATGCAATATGGAAAATAAAAAATTAACTATTGCCGCCATAATTTTAAGTATTGGTCTTATTTTTGGCGGTTTCTTTACGGGCTACTATTATTATAAGGCCCATTTCGGTGCAAATTTTGTAACGGTTAAAGGTTTGGCGGAAAAAGCCGTTAAGGCGGACTTAGCCGTATGGGAACTTAAATTTGTGCAAACCGGTGATGATGCCGTTGTTTTGCAACAAAAGATGAATAATCAGGAAAAAATTATTACCGATTATTTAAAAACTTTAGGTTTTGCGGAGGGGGAAATAAATATCGGACGTTTAGATACTAATGATTTAACCGCAAACCAATATAATACAAATACCAATATTCACTTTATTTTAACGCAAACCATAACGGTAAAAAGCAATAATGTTGATTTGGTGGCAAGTTCTATCAGCAAAATGGGTGCTTTGATTCAAAAGGGTATTATTTTTGACAGTCAAAGTTATTCTTCACCCGTCAATTATTTATTTACGAAACTAAATGATATTAAACCGGAAATGTTAAGCGAAGCCACAAAAAATGCTAAAATTGCGGCTGAAGAATTTGCTAAAAACTCCGGCGCAAAAGTGGGGAAAATTCACAGCGCGCAACAGGGTGTGTTTAGTATTTTACCGAGCGAGGAAATTCCGTATTTACAAGAAACGCAACAGATTAACAAGAAAGTGCGTGTTGTTTCCACGATAACATACTATTTAGAGTAATTAACCCAAAACACTATTCAAAAACCGCCCGTAAATTTATGGGCGGTTTTTATATTTTTTAGGATGTAAAAATTTCTCTTCTTCAAAACCTCCGCCGACGGCAAGCGCTAAAGCAACAATCGCCTCAAGTTCCGCTTGGCGGGTTTGAACTAAACTCATTTCAGAAGACAGTAAATTTTGTTCAACTAAAAGCAAATCTGTCGTATTTATCAAGCCGGCATTTTGTTGCATTTTAGTTAATTGATAAGTTTCTTTTAAAGCGTCGGTTTTTTGTTTGATTTCGTCAAACATTTTGCGGTATTGTTTATTGGCATTTAAAGAATCGTAAGCATCTTTAAAAGCAAGTTGTACGGTGTTTTGATAAGTCGCTAGCATTTCCCTATACTGTGCGCTTGCCATTTTGTTTTGCGCAATAATTTTTCCGCCCTGGAAAATATTTAAAATTCCTGCCCCGGAAACTTGCCAAAAACTTGAATCTGTTTCAAAGAGTTTATGCAAAGGCTCACTTGCAAAACCGCCAATGCCCGTCAATGAAATATCTGGGAAATACGCCGCACGCGCTGCGCTTATTTGTGCATTTGCGGCAATTAAATTTTGTTCCGCTTTAACAATATCCGGGCGCCGCCTTAAAAGTGATGACGGGATATTTTCCGGCACAGTGGGCAAGACAAAAATTTCCCCAAGTGTCGTTTTTGTTTTTAAAGGGTTTTCAACAATATCTTTTGGGCTTTTACCGAGTAAAACCTGCAAATTTGTTTGCGCTTTTAAAAGTTTTAATTTTACCGTTTCAAGTTGCGCGCTGACGGAATACATTTCCGCCTCCACCCTTTTTAAATCGACTTTATTTATATAACCGTTTTGCATGCGTACTTGGTAAATTTTAAAATCTTCTTGCCTTGAGACTAAAGCCTGCTTTGCAATTTCAAGTTGTAACTGTAAAGATAAAACATCAAAATAAGCACGCGCAACTTGGCCGATTAAAGTTAAACGCACCTGCTCACGCGCTGCTTTTGATGATAACCAACTTGCATAAGCGCTCTTGCTTAAGGCGCGGTATTTCCCAAACAAATCAATTTCAAAAGCGGCTGTTAAATTAGCCTCACTTACACCTGTAATATAGGGGGTATTTGTATCGGCTTTAGCCGGGTTGAAATTTGCCTGCACGCTGGGCAAACGTCCGCCGCGCGCGGAAATATAACCGGCGCGCGCATAATCAAGCCGCGCAGTTGCGGCAAGCAAATCGGTATTATAAACAAGGGCTTCTTCTATAATTTTATTTAGGGTATCGTCTTGAAACATTTCCCACCAGTTAGGATTAAATGAGGCAAAATATTCCGCGTCTTCAGAAGTGTTTTCCGGTAAATCATAGACAGGTTTTTTATATTTTGGCCCCAGCATACAAGCGCAAGTAAAAACCGTTAAAGTTAAAAGTAAAAATAATTTTTTCATTATTCTTTATCTCCTTTAGGCAAATCAAAATTAGGGACTTCGCCGCGTTTTTTATTAAGCAAGTAGAAAAACAATGGCACAAAACACGGCGCAAAAACAGTTGCCCCAAGCATACCGAAAACTACCGCGGTACCAAGTGAAATTTGGCTGGCCGCGCCTGCACCCGAACTTGTAGCAAGCGGAAGAGTACCCAAAATAAAGGCAAGGGAGGTCATAATAATCGGCCTAAAGCGTATTTTTGCGCCTTGCATGGCAGCGGCAGCGGCACTTGCACCTTTTTGCTTAAGCATCAACGCAAATTCCACAATCAAAATGGCATTTTTTGCCGCAAGCCCGACAAGCGCAACAAGCGCAACTTGGAAATATATTCCGTTACTTAAACCCCTAAACCAAGTGCCTAAAAAAGCACCGAATATTGCGAAAGGCACTGCAGTAAGCACGCAAAAGGGTAGTGACCAACTTTCATATTGCGCCGCCAAAATCAAGAAAACTACCACGATACCTAAAAGCAAAATTAATGCAGACGAACTGCCGCTTTGTGTTTCTTCTAAAGCAGTACCGCTCCAAGAAAGGGCATAATTTTCCGGCAGAACTTTTTGGGCAAGATTTTCAAGTGCTTTTATGGCCTGCCCGGAACTTATACCTTCAGGTGTAATAACCAAATTGGCAGACGGGAAAGCATTAAACCGCTCCACAATACTTGGGCCAAGGCTCGGCGTGATAGTTGCAACCGCGGAAAGTGGTACCATGGCACCTGTATTTGATTTTATATACAAATTGCCCACTTGCTCCGGAGTTTGGCGTGCACTATCTTCGGCTTGAATCATCACCTTAAAATTACGGGAATAAAGCGTAAAATCATTTATATAACTTGCGCCAATAGTTGAAGCAAGGGTATTATACAAATCATCCAAATTCAAACCCATAGAAAGCGCTTTTACATTATCCACTGCCAAAGTATATTGCGGGTAACTTGCGGAATAAGTTGTCTGCGTATTAGTTAAACCCTTAATTTTTTTGGCTTCCTCAATAAATTTATTTGTAACATCTGCAAGTTCTTCAGGCGTACCGTTACCCCTGTTTTGAATATAACCTTCAATACCGCCTGTTGTACTTAAACCCATAATCGGTGGCGGCATAAAAGGCAAAACATAGGCTTTTGGTATTTTTGCTAATGCCGCTTGTGCTATTTGCCCGACTAAGGCATTTGCACTTTGATTCTTTTTAGTTCTTTTACTCCAATCTTTTAAAGTAACGAAACTTGCTATTGCATTTGTTTGGCTGGTAGAATTTAAAATATTAAAACCGCTGAAACTAAATTCTTTTTTAACTTCAGGGAAAGAGAGTAAAACATCTTCTAACTGTTCGGCTACTTCATCAGTTTCACTTAAAGAAGTTGCAGGGTCAAGCCCGGAGTAAACCATCAAAAGCCCCTGATCTTCATCAGGTAATAAATTTGACGGAACCATTTTAAATAAAACAAAGGAAAGCAAACAAAAAACTAAAAATAAAATTACGCCGATTTTGATTTTACGTATAAAAAATTCACTTACACTAACATATTTATCAGTAAACTTTTCAAACAAATTATCAAAGTGGAAGAAAAACCCTTTTGTAACTTTCCTTTCCTTTTCAAGCATAAGTGCGCACATAGCAGGCGTCAAAGTAAGCGCCATTAAGCCTGAAATTACGACTGAAATTGCAATAGTAATAGCAAATTGCTGGTACATTACACCGCTAAAGCCGCCCATAAAACCAACAGGTATAAATACGGAACACAAAACCAAAACTATTGCAATAATCGGCCCGCTTACTTCCTGCATTGCTTGTGTTACAGCCTCTTTAACTGGGAGATTTTGTGTAACTAAAATTCTGTCGGCATTTTCAATGACGACGATAGCATCATCAACAACCATGCCGATAGCCAGAACTAAACCGAACAAAGTTAAACTGTTTATGGAAAACCCAAGCATCAGCATGCCCAAGAAAGCACCAATAATTGCAACAGGCACAACAACGCAAGGTATAATGGTAGCGCGCCAATCTTTCAAAAATAAAAAGACGACAAAAAACACTAAAATAAACGCTTCCACTAAAGTTACAATAACACCTTTAATTGATTCTTTAACAAAAATTGTTGTGTCATAAGCAATATCATAACTAATACCCTCAGGGAAATTTTGCGCCATTTGCGCAAGGGCTTTTTTGGCAAGGTTTGCCGTCTCCACCGCATTGGCACCGGCACTTAAATAAATACCTATCGGCACTGCAGGTTTTTTATCATAATAACCTTGCGAAGTATAAGTTTGCGCGCCCAAAGTTACATCTGCTATATCTTTAATACGTAAGGTGCTACCGTCGGGTGAAGCGCGCAAAATTATATTTTCAAATTGATCGGGTGTAACAAGGCGCGGGGGGGTAATTAAAGGGAAAGTTTTTAAAATTCTTTCGCTCATCGGCATAGCGCCTATTGTACCGCCACTACGCTGCATATTTTGCGTCTGTACTGCGGAGATTATGTCATTTATTCCTAAATTAAATCTGTTAAACAAATCAGGTTTCAGCCAAATTCTTATAGCATAATCGTTGGTGGTCATAACTTGCGCATCGCCCACACCTTTAATACGCTTTAATTCGTCAATAATATTTACAAGTGCATAGTTACCGATATAATTTACATCATACATACCGTCTGGGGAATAAAGCGTTGCAAGTAGAACTAAAGATGAAGACCTCTTTTGAACGGTTAACCCATATTTTGTAACTTCGGTAGGCAAAGAAGAACTTGCCTGTTGCACGCGGTTATTAACGTCAATTAATGCTTTATCCGGGTCACTACCGATTTTAAAATAAACGGTTAAAGACATTGAACCGTCTGCACTTGAAGTAGAATCCATATAAAGCATATTTTCAACACCGTTAATTTGTTCTTCCAAAGGTGCGGCAACGGTTTGGGCAATAACTTCGGGTGAAGCACCCAAATAAGTGGCGGAAACTTCTATCGTAGGCGGTGTTAAATTAGGGTATTGCTCAATTGGTAATTTTGTTATTGCAACAATACCGCCAAGCATTATAAGCAAGGCAAGCACCGTCGCAAAAATCGGACGGTTTATAAAAAATTTAGGTATCATAAATTGCCACCCGCCAGCATCTGCTTATTTTGTTTGTCTGTTTGTTTTTGGGCTTGTGTTCTTATATCTTGTTCGCTGCTGGGTTGATATTTTTGAAGTAAAGCATCCAAAGCTGCTGTTCCGTTTTGTTGTTTATCGGTATTAACTATATGTTTTTGTATCGGGTCAAAAGTTTCGTATTCGGGTTTTACGGGCATACCTTCCCTAATTTTTATTAAACCTCCTGAAATTACACTTTGCCCTTCAGTTAAACCTTTAGTAACTATGGCGATATTGCCCTGGCTTTGCATTTCAATAAAATTGGCTTTGGCTTTGCCGTTTTCTATGGTATAAATCAAATTACCTTTTGTAGTTTGTAAAATGGCAGAAGTGGGAATAACAATAGCATTTTTATAATTTGCGCCGTGCAATTTAACACGTACAAATTGTTTGGGCATTAAAACTTTTTGATTTAAAGGGTTGGCAACTTGTGCTTTAATATTTATGCTTGAAGTATTACCGTCTTCAGAACCGGCAAAATAAATTATTTGGCCGATATTTTCATAAGTTTCGCCCGAAGGTAAAATTATTTCTACGCTTAAAGGGGCGCTGTCTTTGGCGGCAAATTCCAAAGTACCTTTTTCATAGGCGGAAGACAATGCATAAAAATCTTCCGCAGGCATAGAAAAATTTATATAAAGCGGGTCAATTTGTTGTATCGTTGTAAGAATTTGATTTACATTTATTAAATTGCCTGCCGTTTGATTACCTTGCCCCGCAATACCGCTGATTGGGGCCTGAACGGTAGTATAAGCCAAATTTACTTTTGCACTTTCTAAATCGGAGGCGGCAATTTCCATCTGCGCTTTTGAAGATAAATAATTGGCATAAGCATTATCGTAATCTTGGCGGCTGACGGCATTACTGGGCATCAGTTGTTTTACACGGTTAAAGGTAAGCGAATTATTTTCATAACTGCTTTTGGCTTGCTTATATTGGCCTTCAGCGCTTTTTACGGCAAGGGCATAGTCTGTTTCATCTATTTGAAATAAAGGTGTACCTTGCTTGATAAAACTGCCTTCCTGGAAATTACGCGCCTGCAAAATTCCGCCCACTTGTGCGCGTACTTCAACTTCTAAACTTGCACTGACTAAAGCCGGATATTCAAGTTGCCAGGGTAAATTTAATTTTAAAACTTTTACCGCGGACACTGGCAAACCTTCATTTTGATTTGCTTTATTTTTTGCTTTGCAACTTACAAGCATTGCCAAACAAAGTATTAGAATTATCAGAATTGAAAGATAAACATGCCCGTGCCCGTGCAAGAATTTATCTTCCTTATGTGCAGAATTACGACGTAATTTATGTTTAGTTTTTCTACCCCTCATAATATACCCCCGATAGTTAACTAATTAAAATAGATTAGTTAAACTAGTACAATTATATTATAAAGAAATTATTTTGTCAAGGGGGGAAAATTTTAGATAAAAAAACGCGCTTGCTATAAACAAGCGCGCTTTAAACTTAAATTATTATGTTTAGAAATACCAAGCAAAACTCATTGATAAACCTAAAGCATTTGGCCAATCATGCCCTTTGATTTTTTCGGTCTTTTCGCCTGCCATTAAACCTAATTCAAAATCAAAACTATGGCCGAGTGTACCAAAACCTGCGGTAAAATAAGTAGGGGCTTCATCTTCTGCGAGGTTCTTATTAAAACCTACACGGAGTGGTACTTTTAAAGTATGATCATTCCAAACAATAACTTCCATACCGGCGGAAAGTTGTTGTGATTTATAATCCGGTATTGATGTTTCGTTTTTATTTAAATCAATATCAGCAGCGATGGTCAAACGATTTTTAATAGGATGTATTGCCGCACCTGCTCTATATTGCGGTTTTAATTTATAGTCTTCGGTATTCCAAACACCGGCACCGCTTGGTTTTTCGGGTCTTTTAAACTTCGGAGTATTAAGATTTTTTGCTACAACACCGATTTCTGGGTTAAATATAACATTACCTCTGAAAAGTTCTGATAAATTCATACTGGCACCGAGGTCTATACCCCAGTCTGCTGATAATTTTTTATGATGCCAACTCTTTCTCAAAAGATCAGTAAAATCTATCTTATCAGTAAGTCTGAAATCTCTTTCCATAGTGGTACCTTGTATGACTTTTAAATTACCACCCACACGAAAACCTTGAAAGAGATAAAAACCATAACCAACGGAACCTTCCGTAAATAATGCAGTATCCGCTAAAACACGTGTTGTATTTGGGCGTGTAATGGCCATTACATCTAAAGATCTTATTGAGAAAGCGAAGTTACCTCTCCTTAAACCGAAACCGATATCACTGTTTATTAAAGGAGTATAACCTTTCTGCAACCACTCCTTTATGTATGACATTCCATCGCCTGCAGTACCACCGGTCTTTCCAACTTTCGGCATTTCCATTTGAACGCCAATGTGAAAACCGTTTTCATCGGTTTGTTCATCCCATACAGGTTCGCCGAGTAAAGCAGGGTTATAATATTGTGCGTTTGTTCCGCTTGCCGTAACAACACCTGCGCCACCCATTGCCATAGAACGCGCACCGACCATTTGCCAATTTAAAGCAAATGCCGATGAACTAAAACAAATTGCTAATGCTAATACTGCTAGTTTTTTCATAATACCTCCAAAGTATCTTTAAGAAAATTATAGCATAAATATTATATAATTTGTTATGAGAATTTTTTCCCTTTCTTTTTTAATGATGTTCTTATGCTGTATTTCAGTAACAGCGAGGGATATCTCTCCTCTCATTTTAACAATTAAAAATTACCCGCTTGAAGAAGAAGAAAAAGCCTATATAGAACAAGTTAACCCTTATGGTTTTATCTTTATCGAACAAGATTTTAAGAAACATATTAATCTCCCAGCACTAAAACAAGAACTGACTGATTTACTCGGCCATAAAGTTTATTTTTTTGTTGATCAGGAAGGGGGGAGTGTAAACCGTTTAAAACATCTATTCCCTAAAAGGAAATTTCCAAGTGCTGCATATTATGGTGGGCTTGTAGGCCAAATAGGTTTAATGAAAACTAAAAGATTGGTATTTAGAAAAGCAAAAGAAACCGCACAACTTTTATCTTTGATTTCCGTAGACGTAAATTTAGCACCAAACGCGGAAATATACCCACCCGGCCTTAATAAATTTTTTAAAACACGCTTATATTCACAAAGTCCCCGAATGGTAAAAGAATTATCCGAGGCATTTGCGCAAGGCACACGTGCCGGCGGGGCAGAGCCTTGTTATAAACACTTCCCGGGAACAGCACGTTCACAATTAGATCCTCATAAATTAATACCTGTGATAAAAAATGTAACTTTACAAGATTTGGTTAAGAGGGAATTTATACCTTTTGCACCTGTAAAAGATTATAAGTATTTAATGATGGGGCATGCTCTATATCCAAAAATTGATGCGGAAAACATTTCAACTTTCAGCCCGCAATTTTATGAATTTGTTAGAGGAATGCTTGATTTCCATGGTTTAATTATAACCGATGCCTTAAATATGCGTGCAACGGGCGATATCAGTATAGGAGATAAAATTGCCCGTTCTCTATCTGCCGGGGCAGATCTTGCAATGCCCTTCTTTAATTATGATATGCCTTTTGAAGATCGTTTGGAAGAATTAAATAAAATCCCACCTGAAATAATTGAAAGATTTAACGAAAAACTCGAAGAGATGGAAGAAAGTATTTAAATTGATATCTATACAAAAATTTGATATTATTATTTAGAAAAAGTTTTATTTTTATGTAAGCCGTAAATGGCTTATTACAATTTATGAAAGAGCAAAGGAAAAGATAAGAATGAAGATACAAAATGCCAAAAACAAACGTGGTTTCACATTAATGGAACTATTAATGGTAGTGGTCATAATAGGTTTATTAACAAGCATGGCAGTACCTATGTACAAGAGATCAGTTGAAAAAAGCCGTGTTACAGAGGCCTTATCTAATATACAGGCTATAACGAAAAGCGAGCATGACTTTTACCTAACTAAAAGCCGTTATAGTAAGAACTTTTCCGACCTTGATATCAGATTGTTAGATAAAGATGGTAATGAAGTGAATAACGACACATTAGAAGGTACGTATTATACTTACGAACTACTTGATACTGGTATTGCTGCGGACAGAAATAACAGTGAATATACTCTATATAAAGATTATGAAAGTAACAATATTTATTGTTTACCGCAAGACCATTATATTTGTGAAGAATATAGCAATGTAAACAAAAATATTTGTGAAAATAATCTTAGCGGATTATGGCATAACACCAGTTCGTCTTGTTACGGATCAGAAAAAGAAAGATGCTTAAAAGAATATGGTACGGATGCTTGGCAAAATAATACTTTTTGCGGATATTCGAATCAAAGCGGAGCAAATAAAAACGATAGATTAACAATAGGTGAAGGCCAAACTTGTTCTTCCAATAACGGAAAATGCCAATATGTTACCGTAGAGGCCGGCGGTTCTTGTGAAAACACAGGTACAACACCTTTTGCGTGTGTATATGGTGATTTTAAACCCGGATCAAAATGTACTACTAATACATCATCTAATTCCTGCTCTTATTCTTCTTTTGATAATGCTGTCGTCCTATGTAAATATCATAGATGGAATTCATATTGCGGATATTCATCTACTTATAAAAACGGCGCAATATGTGTAGGAAATGGGGGGAATAATTGTCTTGGTTCATCTTTTACTAATGGTTCTGTTTGTTATGCTAACTACTCAGGTTCTTGTGGAACTCTTAATAATGATGGAGAAACTTATAAGAGCACCTATGATGCAACAAGTTGTTGTTGCGGAAATTTTTGCCCTGATTATGCATCTAAGTGTGAAGATATCGGCAAAACCTGTGATCCACAATATATGAGTTAATAATAAAAATTACAATAAATTAACCCGCCCTTAATTTAATAAGAGCGGGTTTTTTGAAAGCAAAACAACTATTATTTATTTTTATTCCTTATAAACTCATTTGACGTCTGGCAATTTATGCAATAACGTGCAAACGGTAAAGCCAAAATACGTTTTTTGGGGATAGGTTTGCGGCAATATTCGCAAGTTCCGTAAATACCTTTTGAAATACGCCTTAAAGCGGCTTCAATTTGGTCAAGTTTTTCGTGTGAACTATCATTAAGTTCAAACAAAACTTCCTTTTCCAAACTTTGGGCGGCCAAATCGGCTTCGTCGCCGGTTTCGTTTTCAGGCATTTCCTCAGTATTTTTATTTCTGATACGTTCTAAAATTTCCTTACGCATTTCAAGCAAATGCTTTTCTATCTCTTTAATCTCTTTTTGGGTTAAAGTTTCGGTTTCCGCTTTTGCTCTTTTTATAACAGGTGCAACTTTAGTTTTGATTTCTTTAATTTGTTTGGAAATCTTTTTAGTAGCCTTTTTTATGATTTTTACTGCGGCCTTTTTTTGTTTTACAATGTTTTTCTTAGTAACATTCTTCTTTATATCTTTTTTTATTTTCTTGACAATTTTTTTTGCCGCTTTCTTTTGCACCTTAACTTTTTTGGCAACTTTTTTAACAAGTTTTCTAACTTGTTTTTTTATTGCCTTTTTAGCCGGCTTTTTGGCAAGTTTTTTACTTGCTTTCTTGGTAAGTTTTTTAACGGCTTTTTTAGTAACTTTTTTTGCTACTTTTTTTACTTGTTTTTTTTGTTTTTTTGCTTTCATTTTAAACACTTCCTTAACATCAAAATTTTACCGCAAGTAAGCCGAGTTATAAAAACTCGGCCTACTTTGAGAACTCCTCAGGGGGTAATATTGAAGAGTTCATCGGGGGTAAACATAGTAAATGATAACTAAATTTGACGTAAATGTCAATATATTTTATACAAACAAAAAGCCCACCGCCTAGGTGGACTTTTAAAATTGTGAGCAGTAATTTTTGATGAGACAAAGGAATACGAGATTTAGTTAAAGACGTTTCCTAAAAAATGACTAACTCAGAACCGGGGAAATAATGGCTCAAAATTTGTTGATATGAATAATTATTTTCAGCCATTCCTTTGGCACCGTCCTGACACATTCCAACCCCATGTCCGAAACCACAGCCGCTAAAGACAAACCCGTCATTATTCTTTTCAATTTTATCGATTTTACAGGTTTTTATTTTTTTGGAACCCATTGCTTGTTGTAACAAATCACAATTTAATATTACTGAATCATCTTCAGTAATAAAACGCAAATTTACCACCTGTTTAACTTCCGCAGATTTGTATTTTGGATTAGTGTCGGTTTGTTCTATTTTAATAGAGGAAACTGGTCCTCTAATTTTGCTATGTTCCCATACGAATTTATTTATAGCATCGCCAGATATTGTGGTACTCCAACAAGAGTTATAAGTATGCGAACAATTATTACATACAACACCTTGTAACGGTTCGATAGTACAAACATGACTACCTGTCAATACTTGCCCGTCCACGGTATATCCTCCGCAATTGGCATGATAAAAGGTAGTAAATAAATTACCATTATAGGTTAATACTTCTCCGCGTGTACTTTTTACTGCTTGTAGGATACTTTCCGGAACATTTTGTCCAGATCCTTTATATACTTGATCTGCCGGAGTACTGCGCAAATCATAATTGGGTTCTTTTTTGTTCATTTTTACACGAGCAAAAGTACGAGCGGTTACGGCTTGTGCTTTTAACGCCTCTAAGGGCCAAGCGGCATTCATTTCATGCCCAACTACGCCTAACAGGTAATTCTCCAAATTACTATATTCAATAATCATCATTTTACCATCACGAAGAATAAAATGAAGCACACCGTTGTATGCATTATCCTTTAGTTTTTTGTGGTTAAAGGTAATATAAGACGAAATTTTCGGATCTATTATAAGCCTTTCTTGTGAAGTAATACCAGCCGCATTGATTTGTCCATCTTTTACAGAGACAAGCAATGTTCCATCTCCACCTTCTATTTTATGTTTTTCATTATCATTGGCGGTATATATATAGATGGGGCCGGAATATTCTAACTTAATAGAAGACAAATCTTTTATCAATAATACCCGTACTACTTGATTTTCTTTCAAAAAAGCGGAGCGTATTTGTGATTCTTCTAAATGTGACAACAATTTTTCCTTCAATCTAGCACTTATATATTTTGCTGAAACAAGATTGGACAACGCTGATTGGTTATTTGTTAATGTATCAAGTTCTTGTGCCGAGACATTCATCCCTGCTAATATAAAACAAATGAACACATACAAACGTAATAATTTCATAATTTTTCTCCCTCTTAAAAAACTGACACCAAAATTAATTTCTTGGAAATTGGCATCAAATTTTGTTTTCTTAAATTAAGTATAAGGCATAAAAGCGGTAACGACAAGGGTCAAAAGGCCTATTTGAAGTAGGTCTTTTATCCTATTTTTTCCTATGTCAAAATATGGGTTTTTTAAATGGTCTATTAGAAGTGAGGCAACTGCTTTGGTTGCTTCTATCTAAAATTTAAAAAACACCCTTTCAGGGTGCTTTTAAATTTTGGGCTAGAAAGGACTCGAACCTTCAACCTTCCGCGTGTAAGGCGGACGCTCTAACCAGTTGAGCTACCAGCCCCTTAATTAAATCTTCCTTTATATTATATTAAACTTTGGGTTGATTGTCCACAAGAATTTAGATAACGAACGATTATCTTCGACGGAATTTAAAAAGGCCACCTTTTTACAGGTGGCCTTTAAATTAAACAATTAACTGTTTATTTAATTCTGAATTCCACGCGGCGGTTTGCCTGGCGGCCTTCTTTTGTATTATTATCAGCAACAGGTCTTGCTTCACCATGTCCTTTGTAGGAAACTTCTTTGATGTTCAAGCCTTGTTTCATCATATAATCATAAACAGCTTTTGCACGTTTTTCTGATAAGTCCAAATTGAATTCATCGGAACCTGCAGAATCTGTATGGCCTTCAATTACCAAACGTCTGTTAGGAGTTTGATTAAGAAGTTCAACTGCTTTATCTAAAGTTTGTTTTGAATTCTTTGATAAAGTAGTTTTACCATATTGGAAAAGGATGTCATTATTCAAAACTACGGAAATTTCATCCTCGGTTGTTTCTACTTTACCGATAGCGGCTAAAGCAGCAGCATCTTTTTCTTGCTGGGCTCTTCTTGCAGCGGCTTCGGCTTCTCTTTGTGCTTTTAAAGCAGCGGCTCTTTGTTGAGCAGCAAGCCTATCTTGTTTGGCTTGTAAAGCAGCTTTTTTGGCTTGGCATTTTGCGTCGCAAGTGTTTACCACTTCGCCGTTCACACAATCTTTACCATAGTAGCATTTTTGCACATAGGCATTTGCACCTAATGATAAAGAGGCTAAGACTGTCAATACAATAAGTCTTTTCATACTACCTCCATATTTTATCTACACAAATATTATAGCAAAAAGTAAGCAATATTGCCTTATTTTTTCTCTTCCGAAGGGATGTCTTCTTTGTTTTCATCCCCTTCTCGAGACGAAGATTTAAATAAAGAACCCCATGTGCTTTTTAACATGTTGGAAACAGGGTTATTTGCAATTGTATTACCCACCAAATCGCCTACACTTGATAAAACGCTAAGGGATCCTTGCGGATCTTCAATAGTACCTTTGACATCAATATTTAAAGGCATAATGCCGTTTTCCGTATGCCGCCCCGGTGCGCTATCCACATTTAACTTGATTTTGCGATTATCAAAATTTATATTTCCGTTTACCCTAAAAGAGAATAAACTTGAAACAAAAGAACATTTTTTCATCGTTGCAAGACCCTGATTGAAATCGATATTAGTTTTAAAAGAATCAAAATCCATTTTTCCGTTAATTTCCTGGTGAACGGGTAGTTCTTCTTCCTCTTCTTTGTTACCCGATAAAATTTTACCCATACCATTAAGCAAATCAAGAACATTTAGGGTATTTACAACTTTGCTTACTATGCCCAAACTCATAAACATAACTTTTGTTACGGCATTAGCATTGGAAATGGTATAAATATCCTTTATTTGCCCATTATTTATCGTCAAATCAAAAGTACCGTGGGTTTTATCCATTCGCGTAGTGATATCCTTTGCCTTTGCCTTAAAAATAAGGTTATTGCCTTTAATAAAAGGAACATCAAGTTTTTTGATATCGACTTTGGCATTAACGTTTATAGGAACGAAAGATACCCCGTTTTGCTGCCCCTGTGTTTCAGTTTGGGGTTGTTGTTCAGTAGTTGTCTGAGGTTGTTCTTCCTTCACTTGCTGTTCTTCTTTAACGGTTTTTGAAGTATTAAAAACATACAATTTATCTGCTTTAAAATCTAAGAAAACATCGGCAAAATTTTCTTGCTTTTGGTATCTTGCCTGCATATTAAAAGGATTCTTATTTAAAATACCGTTCAGTGATTCAATATTTATTTCGTCAATACTTTTGACTTCAACGGTAGTATTTAAATTTTCTAAAGTACCGGCTTTATCGGTAAACAAACCGACATCCGCTAAAGTTAAATTACCGGCTAAGGCAAGGGGCCATGCAAAATCAAAATCAGCGTTAATCTGTCCTACCGGTTTTAATTCTTCAAGAAGGGGGGAATAATCTTTAAAAGAATCTAAAATACTGGCAAAGTTTATTTTACCTTCGGAAACTTCATTTTTATTTAAATCTAAATTTGCTTTTATGTTTAATTCCGTATCTGCTATTTTCACAAGCAAACTTTTGATATTTGCCTTTGAATCTTTGACGAAATAATTAAATGAGATATCAGATTTTATTGATGGAATATGGAAAGGCAAAATTTCCATAAAACCGAATAAAGTTTCATCTGATAAATCTTTTAATTCCGTAGAAATATGCCCAGAAGGATTTTGAAAATTATTAATTTGTGCTTTCATAGAATATGATGCACCTTTATAAGCAAGATACATATTTTTTATATAAAGAACTGCTTCCGATAGATTAAGTTCTTTTAATTCAGCAGCCACATCTGTCTCGAAATGCGCACCATCGAAAATTATATTATTTTGCTCGAAATATGGATCGAAAGAAAGTTTAAAACTAAAAGGTTTATAAAAAGAAAACTTATATAAATTGAAATTCAAATTTTGTAAATTTGCTTTTATATTATCTTTTAAGTCGTCATAGTAAATTTGTGCTTTATTTAATGATAAATTTTTTATTCTTATATCAAAAGGAACTCTTAATTCTTCCGAATCTTCATTTTCTTTCTGCTGTTCTTCTGTGGCTATAAGAGAATCAAAATTAAAGGCGCCGTCTTGATTTCGAACAATTTTTAAAGTAGGTTCATTAATTATAACTCTCTTAACATAAAGTTGACCGATTAAAAGCCTAAAAGGGTTTAAACTAATCTGTAAACTTTTACAGTTAAACAAATTATCACCTGAAACATCCGCAGAAACATTATTAAGTTTAATACCAAATATACTTGCAGAAATTTTACCAGCATTAATATCTGCCCCAGTAGTTTCAGACAGATAAGCCAAAGTTTTTGCTTTTACATTTTCAGAGGGTAAAATATATCTTAGAGAAAGTTCCGCCAAAATGAGCAAAAAACATATTCCGATACAAATATAACCGGCAATTTTAAGAAATTTTTTCAAAAAATTTTTCACGATAAAATCATTCTTTAATGTTTCTTAGGAACAAACAGAAACATTATTTTTAACAATAAACAAGCTAAATCAAATTGCACACGATGCCAAAAATCAAACGTATTGCGGACAATTGCTTCGTTATATTTAGAACCATTACAAACTTTGTAATTCGTCCTAAAACCGGCAAATACAAATCCGAAAAAGCCGTGACTGCCGGAATTATCTAAAACATAATTACGCAATTTTTTATCCTGTATCATCTGCACAGAAAGCAAATAACCTGATGTCCAAAAAACATTTTTATAGATATCCGGGATATAACCCTCATAACCGCGGAAATATTTACCATCACCGAAATTTCCCTTATCGTAACCCGCTATATCTATGAGTTCATCCGAAGACAAGAAAATACGCCCTCCCCTGTTATAAATTTCACCTACTATTGCGAGGTGTGGGAACAATGTATATATACTGTTGTACATATTGAGTACTACAGTGTTATTTATAACGGATGTTCTATAAATTCCTGCAGCAATGTAACCGCATAATCTAAAAATTTTTGCTATATTACTTGTACATTTAACCTTATATTGACGTACTATTAACAAATCATATTCATTACTTCGCAAAGCGTCTTCGACTTCAGGCCATACATCCCATTTAAAACTATCATCATCCCCTATCACCCAAACGTAAGGGGCTTTTGCAAGCGTATAACATTTTGCGATATTACCGCCAAGACCAAGATTCCTCGGATTACGAATATGTTTGACATTCGGGTATTGTTTGACAAAATTTTCAATAACCTCTTCACATCCGTCTGTTGATGCATTATTTACGACGGTAATTTGACAATCTTTTACAGGACTATTTTCGGCAAGTAACTGCTTAAGGGTTCTCTCTATATGAGGTTTTCTATTGTATGTTGGAATTATAATTTCTAAAGTGTTTTTCATACCGGTAATCCACCCGTTTATAATAATCGTTGGAACTATGAATATATGTTATCATATTTTGAGATAAACATCTAAAACATAAATACTTCTGAGGAACTTACTTTATGCGTTTTTATTATGCTTTTTGGAATGAAACAAAAACATCATTTTTAGAATTATGCGTGCGATGTCAAATTCCATCTTATGCCTCAAACAAAGTTCACTGCGTATCAATTGCTCATTTAGTTTAGATCTACCGTAAAGTGTGTAATTTTGCTTAAATGCAGCGATAATGTATCCGCAAAAGCCGTGCCCACCGATATGATCTAAAATGTAAGTACGCAATTTTTTATCTTTTATCATTTGAGTAGATATAATAGCCCCAACTGTCCAAAACATATTTTTATTGTAATTAGGTATATATGCATTATTTCCCCTGGTAAAACTGGAATTTGTCGGTTCATAACAACAAATATCCATAATTTCACCTTGAGGTAAAAATATACGGCCTTTTCTATTAAATACTTCACAGGCTAATGCGAGGTGGGGAAATAAAAACGCTACATTATTGTACATATTCGTTACAACCCCGTCACTTATAATTGAAGTTTTATAAATACATGAGGGGACAAATGTACATTGTTTAAAAATTCTTGCTATATCACTTGTATTTCTTAATTCTGCTTTGCGTGTTAAGAGCAAATCATAATCTTCCGTACGCAAAGCATTTTCAATTTCAGGCCAGGCATCCCATTTAAAACTATCATCGTCACAAACTACCCAAACATAGGGTGCCTTTGCAAGTTCATAGCAACGGGCAATATTTGCATTTCCGCCAATATTTTTTGGATGCCGAATATGTTTTATATTAGAATAACGGCTAGCAAAATCTTCTATCACTTCCGAAGAGCCATCAGTGGATGCATTATCTAAAACCGTAATTTGACAATTTTTCACAGGGCTATCTTTTGCTATCAGTTGAGACAGCGTACGCTTTATATGTGGTTTTCTGTTATAAGTGGGAATTAAAATTTCTAAAATATCTTTCATTTGTAATGTAAAAATACCCTTGCTTTTTACGGCAAGGGTATTTAAAATAATTTATTTACCTTCTGCAATTGCGCTTACGGGGCAAGCACCGGCGCAAGAACCGCAAGAAACGCATTTTGCTGCGTCAATTACTCTTTTGCCGTCTTTTTCCGCGATAGCGCTCATGGGGCAGGATGCTTCGCATGCGCCGCAATTTACGCAAACTTCCGGATTAATTTTATAAGCCATAGTACCCTCCTTTTAAGTTAAATAAATCTATTTAGTAAAATAAATCTTACTCGATTTTGCTGGATCTGCATTATCTTTAGCAAAACCTTCGATATAATATCCGTCCTTACTCACTCCGATTTTAAAACCGTTGGGACGGAAATATTCCTGCATATCACGTTGGAATTGGACCTCATCCCCACTAATTAAAGCAAGGCGTAACAAATCGTTGGTATAAGCACCGTATTTCTCTTTATGAAGTTCCTCTAAGTAGGCAATTTTTGACAGTTGTTTTTGGGCAGATCGCTTCATCTCTTTATACGGGTTAAAAATTAAATTATTGTAAGCAAAATAAACACCAAAAATAACCAGAACAGTACCTAAAAAGGAAACCAAAGTCATTTCCGCTCCGGTTTTTTCACGAGTGGAAACTACTTCACTCCCTGCAATCAAATCTTCCAAAGCCAAACGTTTTTTAGAAAACAACACAAAAGCAAAACCTAAAAAGCAGGTAAAAATGCTCAAAATATAACCGATAGCCCTTAAAAAAGAATGACCGAAACTCAAATTCTGTTTTGTATGACGATCGATAACTTTTATACCAAGCAAAAATTTACCTATGGTTTTTAGTTGGCCTGTGCTAAAAATTGTTTCATATAAAATAAAGGACAGTAGAGAAAGAACAAAATAAATCTTTACGGATTGGGGCTGCAAAGTCTGATAAACCCAAGTGGAAATCGTAAACCAAAGCATAACGTCTATTACAAAAGCAACCACTCTTTCGAAAATGGATGCAAGCGGCAAATCATTTGAAGTGTTTATATTTATCTTGCTTTGCTGATTTTGTTCTAAAGATTCCATTTAGACCTCCCCTAACCTAACAAATTTATTATACAAGTTTTTTAAGTGTTTTGACATATTTATCTTACTTGCTTTATAGACCACTCAAAGAATTGCCGCCACGTAGCATAAATTTTGGTTGTTTCTTCTGCAGTCATTTGGGGGGAAATGCGTTCATAATTTTTTAACTCGCGCCAAGAGGAAATATCAAGCCCTTTGCTTAATGCAGCAATTAAGGCTACACCAGTTAAAGTGCTTTCCTTTTGCTTGTTTTGGCAAATAGTTAAACCCAAAACTGCCGCTTGGAAAGCCACTAAATTGGCACCACTTAAACCGCCGGAAGTTTGCAAACTTTCCACATTATACCCCTGTTGTTTTAAATAAAAGATTGCATCACAAAGCAAAAATACAAGCCCGCGCATTGAGCCGGCAATAATATCTTCCTTTTTGGTATTTGGCAAAAAATTAGAAAAAACCGGTTTAAGCCCAAAATCAAAATAAGGCGAGCCCAAACCGCCTAAAGCCGGCAAACACCAAACCGGATTTTGGGCGGAAGCAAAAATTTTGTCAAGTTTATGCACATTAAAATTAAGCCCCAAATTTTTTAACCAAGCAATAAAAGAGCCTGCCGTATTTAGAGGAACTTCCAGCAAATAATAAGGCTCACGCCCCGGCCTGCTCCAAGCAAGCGAAGTCAAAACACCTTTTACATCCGCGCTTTTATGCCCAATATTTAAGAGGAAAAATGCACCCGTTCCGTAGTTAATCAGCGCGGTGCCTTTTTCCAAAACACCGCAAGCAGCGCAGGCGGCCTGCTGATCACCGGTAGAAACTGTTATTTTTATATTTTTATAAGTGCCAAAATCCCCAAAACTTGTATTAACTTGCGGCAAAATTTCAGAAGTTAAACCAAAAGATTTTAAAATTTCTTCGTCCCATTTAAGAGTGTTTATATTAAAAAGCAAAGTGCGTTGCGCGCAAGCAAAGTCACAGGCAAAAACTTTGCCGCCGCTTAAATGCCATGTCAAATAACTTGTAACAGGGCCGACGCACAAACGCCCCTCTTTAAAAGCCGTTTTAACTTCGGGGAAATTATTTAAACCCCAAACAATTTTTGCAGCGGAAAAATAAGGCGTCTTATAAAGCCCGGTTTTTTGATGAATAATTTCTTGTGTTAAAGTGTTTTGTCCAATTTCCGCTTTTGCACGCCCATCAAGCCAACTTAGGGCAGGTGCAAGCGCTTTACCTGTTACTTTATCCCAGAAAACTATTGTCGAACGTTGGGCGGAAATTGCAATTTCACTAATTTGCGTTGCAGGGATTTCGTTTAAAATTTCTTCTATAACTTTTTGAGTGCTTGTTAGCAAATCAAGGGCTTTATATTCGCACCTATCTTGCACAGCATTAAGCGCGACTTCTGCTTTTGCAAAAGCAGATAAACAACCGTTCTGTACCCCGAAAGCCGCCGCTTTTGTGGATGAAGAACCTTGGTCAATTGCTAAGATAAAACTCTTATTTTTCATTTATACTCTCTTAATCTTCGGTTTTTATACACTGTAATTTACTGATAATTTCCTTGCTTGCTAAAGCGCGCAACTGTTGTTTTTTATCTTCTGGAACTGTATCATCATCAAGCAAAGCCAATATGCTTTTTACCGTCGGTTTTAAAGTTTTATCAAGTAAATTATTTTGTTTTAAAAATTCTATTGTTTTTTCTTCGTCTTTAAAAGTTAAAATTTCTTCTTCTTTAAGTTCCGCTTTATAAGATGTTCCGAAACTTAAATTCAAATTTTGTTCTTTTAAAAGTTTAATAACTTCCGCTTTTAAAGCACGGCCTTCATCGGAAAGTTTACCCAAACGATCAATTTTATCTGCTAAAGTTTCTTGCGATTTTTCTTGTACCGGTTTTGGTTCGGGGTTTAAGTTCCAGACGGGGCAACTGCCGCGGTAATCACACCAGCGGCAAGATTGTTCTGACGGTGTAGGTTCAAATTTTTGCGCCAAAATATTTTCAGCGGTTTTTAATGCACCTTTCCAAAAAGTATCAAGTTCATTGGCAGAGACCGGTTTAAAACTATCTTCCGTTAAAGTTGGAAGATGGTAAAAGAGCATTTTTTCTATGCTTATTTTTTGAATTTGTTCGTCGCGCTCTTGTACCAAAGGCAAAAGTTTTGGGCTGTTTTCCAAGAGTTTTTGGTAAAACATAAGTTGGTCTGGCTCGCGCTTTAAAGTTTTGCCGGTTTTATAATCTAGTATAGCAAGTTTACCGTCGCCAAGATAGTCAATCCTGTCTACGATACCCATAACGGTAAGGCCATCAATATCGGCGTAAACTTTCATTTCCGTAGAAAGCGGATGCAAATTGTCAGCCAAATGTTTTTGATAATATTTTCTTATAATTTCCTGACCTTCAAGAAAACCTTCCTGTTCTTTTTCCGCACTTGCATAACCCTTTTCTTCCCAAGTTTGCGCAGACCATTTTTGTTTAAAAAACTTTAAAGCTTCGTCAATGGGGGGAAATTGGGGCGTAGAATATAAATACTCCATCACGCTATGCAAAATTGTTCCGAAAGTAAAGAAATATTTAGGCTTTTCCGGTATTTTTAAGATATAGCGGAATTTGTATTTTAGTGGGCATTCCCTATAAAGCCCCATTTTTGACTGTGAGTAGAAAAACTGGCTCATAAATATATGATAGCATTTTGTGAGGCAATTTAAGTTTTAAAAACCGGTCACAAAATTATTATTTATAAAAACGTCTAAAATATTGTAAACCTTCTTTAACGGTGTTGGGATCAATCGGTTTTTTGATTGGTTTATAGTGATTGTCATATTGTTGGATAGCACCGAAATCGTCTAAAACAATAATATCATTGTTTACACGAACTACTTTATCATTATATCCGGAAAGCACAATAAAAGGCCTTGGGGTATTATCAAACAAATTGTAACCTACTGAATAATCTCCAGTAGGATTTGAACAATTATAAACCGTTTGAACAATCGTGGTACCTATATCATAATGTGAGGTGAGATAATCTACGCTGGACGGCATATTTTCCCCAGCCTGATAAACAATTAAAGGAACTTTGGTTTGATAATCGCTATAATTGCCGTTATGCCCCCAAAAATTATTGTGCGAGTCATTCATTTCCTGCCCATGATCCCCGGTAATAACTATAAAAGTATTTTCAAGCAAATTACGCTTTTTGAGATCAGTTAATAAACGATCTATCATTCTGTCAGAAAAATGCACGGAATTTTTATACTGATTGAAATAGGGGATAGGGTCCGTATTATTTGTCAAAAGTAAATAGTTTGGTTCTTTAGCCGGCGTAAAAACCTTATCTTCCGGCGGATAATTAAAACCGTGAGGGCTATCCAAAAATATAAAACCAAAGAATGGGGTATTTACATCACGTTTATTTAAAAATTCTTCAAAATCTTCTACAGCATCTATATCTCTTTCCCAACATTCATTACCTTCGGAACCGATACGAAGATCTTTAATAGTTGCAAACATATTACGGTAAAAAGTCGGGCTTCTTACATCAGCACTTGTAAATATAGCAGGCTCATAGCCGTCTTCCAATGCTTTAGTTACAAGGATAGGGGGCAAATTTAAAGATGTAAAATCATCCCAATAAGAACGTGGTAAGGAGTAAAACAAAGAAAATATACCTGTTTCCGTACCGTTTCCGCCCGATATATTATTATTAAAAACGGTCATCCCAGGTTGTTTTGTCCATTTCGATAACAGCGGCATAACATCTTCGTTAAGCATATCACTACGCAAAGAATCTATTGCAATTATTAGAACATTTTTCTTTTCATTATTTGAACAAATCATTTGTGAAAGAGGATAATTTAATCTACCCTTCTTTGGGATAGAATAAGGATCTTTTTTAGCCTCAAAACCCATTTTAGCAAGCCTGCGATCTGCAGACAGCGGGAAAGCAAAAGGCAAAACCTTTCGTTGGGAAATAATTGACGGTACCATCATAAATTTCCCCCAGGCGTACAAACAATTATAGCCGATAAAACACAAAAACCAAAAAATTGAAAATATCAAAATCCATTTTCTTTTTAAATACACAAATCTTGATAAGAATAGAATACCTATTTCAAAGAAAATGATTAATATAATACTGCCGATAGCCATTAGCCACATACTTGTAGGAAAAACAAATATTTCACTGCCTGCAGGGCCAAAGAATAATTCAAGCATAGCAAGCCCGATATGGAAACGGTATTGTGAAAATACAAATAAATCTATCAGTAAGAATATAAAAAATAAAGATGCCCAAAACACACAGGCAAATTTTAAACCAGGTTTAGCAATATATTTAAACGGTAGACATAAAAATCCGACAAGCCAGGCAAATAAGAAAATATGTGAAAACAAAAACAAAGCCGTAAAACTAATGCCCGGAATATCGGTATAAAAACTATTGATTTTAAAAAATCCTATTGAAATAGCACACCAAAGCAAACCATTAATTGCAATAAAGGTAAACAAATTATCCTTTTTTACCATATTAAAATTATACCATTTGACAATTTTGTTGACAAATTTGTTTGCTTGTGTTATAATTATTTAAGGTTATTTTATATAATCTATTATAATTATACAGGGGGGTAAGTTATGAATTATGTAAAAAAATGTTTTGGCCTGTACTTTTCTTTTTCGGGCCGTGCAAGCAGGCGGGAGTTTTGGAGTTTTACTTTTTTTGTTTTTATTATTGCTTTTGGTATTGTGTTTACGGAAATTTTAATTGCACCAGATACTATCTTTAATTTAACAGGTGTAGCACCGCTTTCAATTTGGTTTATTGTATGTTTTATGCCGATGTTAAGCGTTAGTGCGCGCCGTTTGCACGATATTGACTTCAGTGCCTGGTGGTTACTGCTTGTTTTATTTCCGCCGTTTCACATTATTTTGCTTTTATTTTATTTACTACCGGGGTCTAACCGCATAAACAGTTACGGCGAAGAACCAAAGGCGGTTACTATTTAAATAAACTTTCGATAAAGAACATTGCAGCGGCAAGTATCGCACCGGCAGGAATCGTAATAAACCAAGCCCAAACGATACGGCGTGCCACACCCCAATGAACAGCCGTCATGCGTTTAAACATTCCAACACCAACGATACCGCCGGTTATAACATGCGTAGTGCTTACAGGGATACCGAGTATTGAAGAAATAAATAAGGACATCGCCGCGCCCGATTCGGCACAAAAGCCGTCAATCGGTTTAAGGCGCGTAATTTTTTGCCCCATGGTTTTAATGATGCGCCATCCGCCTGAGAGTGTACCCAAAGCAATAGCGGCATAACAGGCGATTTTTACACTTTGCGGAATAAATAATTCGGCATTTGGGACAATAAATTGTTCATATTCATGGTGTGTCATTATCACTTTTGCGATAGGCAAAATTGTATCGGGGTTGGCAGCAACGGCACTAAATAAAATCATGCCGATTATACCCATAGTTTTTTGTGCATCGTTACCGGAATAGCCCAAACAAAATGCGGAAGCAGAAAAGAGTTCCGCCTTCTTAAAAAATGCATCAACTTTTTTATATTTGAAATGTGCTCCGATTCTAAAAACGATACTTGCAACACTGATACTAAGTAACATACCAACCGTCGGTGCTATAACAATAAAAGCAATAACTTTTAAAACGCCTGAAGTTACTAAAGCAGACACACCTGCTTTTGCCACACCTGCGCCGATAAGGCCACCCACCAAAGCATGGGAAGAACTTGAAGGAAGACCAAAAAACCAAGTGATTAAATTCCAACCGCAAGCACCGAAAAGCGCTGCAAAAATAACACTGTTATCAACAACGCTGATATCAATAATTCCGCCGCCGATAGTTTTAGCGATATGCATTTCAAAAAACAAAAATGCTATAACGTTAAAAAATGCCGCTGCCCACACCGCAACACGCGGGCTTAAAACACGCGTAGAAATGACGGTAGATACGGAGTTTGCCGCATCGTGGAAACCGTTAAGATAATCAAAAAACAGGGCTAACGCGATAAGTAGAATTATTGAAATCATAATTAATTATTTTTTACCAAAATTGACTCAACTATATTTGCGACGTGTTCACATAAATCTGTAACATTTTCGCAGGTTTCGTACATTTCTTTCTTTTTAATTACGACGATTGGGTTTGCGTTTTCATCATTTAACAATTTAGAAATTGCTTCATCGCGTAAAATATCGCCCATATTTTCAAGGCGATTAATTTCGACGCATTGTTCCATAACTTCTTTAGATTTTTTATTGTTTCTCAACCCGTGAACAACTTTTTGAAGGGCCAAAACGGAATCTTCAATTACAGCCGCAAATTTGTGGCTATATTCGCCGGGGGTTAAAAGTTTATAAAGATAATAGCGTTTGGTAATCATGTAAATATCGTCGATAATATTATCAGTTGAATTGGAAAGATCCAAAATATCTTCACGGTCAAAGGGGGTAATAAAACTTTCATTGAGTTTATCAATAATGCGGTGGTTGATTTCATCCCCGTCGTGTTCGATAGCATGCATCTTATCAATATTATCTGATGTAACTGCAGGTTTAGTAATAATTTCTTTAAAAAGTTGTGCCCCCTTTACGACGTTATCAATTTGGCGGTCAAACAAATCAAAAAATTTTGTTTCTTTTGGCATGAACATAATGTTTTCTCCTATAACCTATAAAAAAGGCAGACACAAAAGTATCTGCCGTCAAATCAGAAAGCGAAACCCGCTTTTAAATAATTAAAACTTGTGAAAGTTCTTTGCATAATTTTATTATATCAAATTTTTAGCGGTATTATTTTAACTTAAAATTTGCTAAAATATAGAGGTACTAGATTTATCGCCCCCATAGCTCAATGGATAGAGCACCTGCCTTCTAAGCAGGGGATTACAGTTCGATTCTGTATGGGGGTATTTTTTATGACAAATACCCCCGGTGATAAACCGGGGGTATTTTAATTATATTAAGAACTAAAACAAGAAGCCGAGTGTAAGTGATGCCGCAGCGGAGTTTGGTATTGTATTACCATCCACTTTGCTTGTCTTTGTGCTGACTGCGCCTGCAAGTTCCACAAAGAAGTGTAACATATTAAACCCGATACCTGCGGTGTAGAACGGGCACAAAGAAGTTTCTGCCAAGTTTTTGTTGTAACCTAAACGCAAGGGCATATTAAATTTACGCCCGTTGACTAAATTAAATTCCATACCTACTGCAAGTTGGCGGGATTTAATGCCGTCAAGTAATGTGTCATTTTCAGTAACGTCGATATCTGCAGCAAGCGTCATCCAATTTTTAGGATTCACGGAAACACCTGCGCGGATTTGCGGTTTAAGTTGATATTTATCTGTTTTCCACTCTCTTGCTATGGCCAAAGGAGTGCCGGCAGGCATATCAGGCCTATCGAATTTCGGGCCGTTAATATTGCGTGCAGTTACACCGACTTGCGGATTCCACATAATATCTTTGCCTAACATTTCGGAAAAATTAACCAAAGCACCCAAGTCCACCGCCCAGGTATTTGTATTTTTCTTATTATCAAAGGCTTTATCTAAAATGTCTTTAAAATCGTCATTATCTGACAGCAACATTACGCCGGTTTCGGCAGTATAACCGCTGATAACTTTTACGTTTCCGCCGACTTTTAAACCTTTCATAACTTTCGCACCGTAACCCAAAGCAACTTCACCGAAAGCGGCAACGTCACCCATAGCAAGTGTTTCGTTATCTTTATAAGAACCTGAAGCAGAACCATATAATCCGATAATTTCGGATGCACCGGGCATATTCTCTATGGCTGTATTAATGGCAGATGCAATTTTGCTAGGGTCAATGCCATAAGAAGCTGCTGCATTAATAAGAGCATTTGCCATAAGTGTACTGTTTGCATAACTTGTGCCTAACAAATTATTTAATCCTGCCAATAAACCGTTTGCGTCAATAGCCGCAGCAAGGTTTGTTGCAGTAGTCACATTGGTAGGATCTGACGGCGGTGTAGCACCACTATCAAGTGTTAAATAATTAGAGCTAGTATAAAATTGAATCTTTTTCTTATCAATTACAGGCCTTACTGCACCTGTCCCGATAGCGCGGGAACTTATTGCAAAATTTTTGAATTTAAAACCAAGGCCGGCATCGGCATTAACAAGCACACCTATATCGTTGCTTACAAGTTTGGAAATTGCATTAAGACCTTCAAAGAGCGTTGATATATTATCTGCAGAAGGAATACCACCGCTATTAATAACACTTTTAAGATCGTTGTACCTATGGGACATATCCGCAAGCCTGTCGACAGATTCCAAAGCCTTACCGGTAGTTTCCAATGTCACGCCGGCATTTATTAAGAGGCCGGTCTCATTTTTATCTTCCTCTTGCACTAAATTTGCCGGGTTCCAGTACTGGGCATCGGGCCCGTAAGCAGTTGCAACGCCTGCACCGCCCATACCCATCGCACGCGGGCCGACAAATTGCCATTGTTGCGCACTAGCAAATTGCGCCACAAACAAAGCAACAAAAAACAATATACTTGTTTTTAATTTCATATATTCTCCTATACACAATAAATTTTTGCTTACTTATATTATACCCTATTTTATTGCAAAAATGATAAAATAGAGGTACTGCAGGAGGGGTTATGTCCTATTTTTTAGCACTTTGTTTGGCTTTATGTTGGGGAACGGCGTTTTTGGCAACCAAAAATATCGTTACCGCGCTGCCACCGTATTGGAGCACATTTTTTAGAGTTTTGGCCGGTTTGATATTCTTTTTAATATTCTACAAAGTGCAAAATAAAAGCCTTAAAATTGACTTTAAACAAATTTGGCGCCCTTTTGTTATAGGGTTTTTGCTAATACTTTTCCCTTTTGCATCCTTATCTTGGGGCCAACGCTTTGTTGCACCGACGGTGGGGGGGATTTTTAACGGAACAGTCCCAATATGGTCCTTTATTGCCGGGGCAATAATTTTAAAAGGTGTGGACCGCTTTACCTGGCGCAGGGCTTTCGGTATAGTTTTCGGTATTATCGGTTTGCTTATTATTACCTGGCCGAAAGTGAGCGCAAACTTCCACGGCATAAATTCAACGGAAATTTACGGCTATATTGCCCTTTTATTTATGGCATGGTCTTACGGGCTAGGTAATGTTATGACCAAAAAAATTATGGTTGATAATAATAAAACTACTTTAGAGGCAAACACTTTTTATCAATACTTAATTTCTGCGGTAATTTTGCTTGTAGTTTCTTGTTTTGCGGAGCCTTTCCCATCAGCAAACAGTTTTTCCGCTAAAGTTGTAATTTCAATAATTTGCGCAGGTGTATTTTCTTCCGCAATAGCATTTTTGCTTATGGTAGAACTCATTAAAAGGTGGGGGGCAACGAGAATGGCGTCCGTAACTTATTTTACGCCTGTTGTCGCTATGGTGCTTGATATTTTTGCTTTGCGCAGATACCCCACAAGTTATGAACTTATCGGGCTAGGCATTATATTTGCAGGGCTTTTCTTAATACAGAAACCTATAAAAGAATAATAAATAATTATCCACGAACTAAATATATCCTTTTGGAATGCTCGGGATATTTTTATCAGCGTACTTTTTTAAATTCTTAACGAAAATATTTGCCATAATTAATTTGTTTTCACTTAAAAGATTTCCTAAATAATTGAAAACTTCATCCGGTGACTTATCCTTTAAATTTTTTAATTTAGGATTTATCACTGTCTTTATAATATCGTCTATGGTATCTTTAAAAACAACATTTTCTGAATATTGAAAATAGGCTTCTTCTATTTCATAATATTCTTCACCGCAGAAATCATACATAACTTGATACTTAATTAATTTATCCAAAACCCCTGCTACTGTATTTAACCATGCCGGGCCGTAATTCATAAAATCATTGTCCGGATAATTAGAAAATTCCATCGCTGAATATACCACCTCACAATATTCCATGAGGATTTCTTTATAATGTTTTTTTACAAATTTATCATCTGCGAATTTAAAATAGGAACGGGTACCCTCCCGTACGTCAACATTATCCCCGTCCTTAATGGGTAAACCATATTTTAAATTAGCAAAAACCGCAATCTCTTCAGAATATAACTCCCCGTTTTCAATGAAATTATAAGCATATTTATTTACCAAATGTGGGAAGATTTTTTGTAAATTTTTCATTTTTTCTTTAGTCTCTTCAATTTTCTCATATTTGGTTATTACAAGCGGTATCATATGGGCTGCCTCGTGCATACCGCTATTGATTCCCCCGATAAAATCATTTGCGGATATACACATTGTACCGTTTGGACGGGCTTCACACGTATCTCCTAATCTCATTTTTAAATTAAACCATTGATCAATCATTTCTTTTGTAGAATAATTAGCCCCTAAAAATGCACCTATAAAAGTTGCCCTCTTTTCTCTATACGAATCTAATACGTTCCTGTTAACTTTTCTATTTAAGATATCTTTATTATTATCCAGCCAAGTTAAAAAATTTTTTACCCTTATCCAAGAAGGTTCTTCAAAGGTCCTTTTGCCATAATAATCAAATATCATTTCTTTTGCTTCCTGAACGATATCAACCTTTTCTGCTTGCGAAGGGTCTATTAAATCTTTAATAGCATTTCTATCAGGCAAAGCAAGATCAATATTATTTGCCCAAACAAAAGTAAATAATGGGAATATCAGCAGTAAAAATATTATTTTTTTCATAACTATCTCCGTGTAACATTATTATAGCAGGCAAACGCATTACTGTCAAGGCTAAATAAAAATACCCCTGCGGTTGCAGGGGTATTTTAAATTGCAGATCTTAGATTAGAACTTAATGTTCATACCAAGTTGAACTGCGGTCGGTGAATGTTTCCAGCTGTGACCTTGATAGTTGGTCAAAATTGCACCGGTTAAGTCGAAAGCAACATATTCGTTATGATTGTAAACGACTTTTGCTTCCCAGCTGTTGCCAGCAAATACACCATTAGCTTCACCGGTATAGTAATCTAAACCGAAGCCGACTTTTTCAAGGCTTGCAAATTTCAAGCACACACCGGCATTGAGGACTTCCCAGTTAGCAACTGAAGGAGCACCTACAAATACATTGTTTATAGCTCCACCTTCAAGGAAGGTTCCAAACATTAAACCGGGGCGATAGTTACCCATTGCTTGGAAATCCTTTTCAGACTTCAAGTAGGTTACGCGAGGTGTAATTGTTGTATCATCTAAGCCGATAGGTAAAGCCAAATCTGCTTTAACTTGCCAGCCTTTGTCATTACCTACGCTATAGTTTCTTGCATAATCAACACCCAATTTTAAATTTTCATATTCAACGGTAGGTTTAACACCCCAGAAACCCCAGCTATTACCAACATCTTTTACATCGTAAATATAAGCAGAGGCTTTGATGTTTTCATTGATTTTAACATCTAAGTCTAAACCGCCGAGGTTGATATCTTCCGCGCGAGTTGGATAACCACTAATACTGAGAGTGTCATCATTTGCTAAGGAGAAATATGCTGCTGTTAAAGCAAATTTTTCACCATTATATCTAACGGTTGCACCGTCAAGAGAGAGATAATCGTTAGCAAAAGCAGAACCGTACACAGGACCGAAATACATTACAGCGCTTTTTTCATCACCGTAATATTGGCGGCCGACTTTGACTTCCAAAGCATCAAAAACATTGGAAATTTTAACAAATGCTTCTGCAACATATGTATTTGTCCAAACATCATCAAGGCTTTCACCAGCTACGTAAGGTGCAGGATATGGGCCAGCAGGATCCATACCAAACACATTAACATGTGCTAATGTCAATTTGGCTTGAACATCTTCAACTAAGTCTGCTTCAAGGCCAAATAAGACACGGTTTGTTGTACCTTTCAAGTTTTCTCCCATGAAACCTGTGCCACGATCATTATAAGACAAACCGATGGTTTGAATATCACCGGTGACTTTTACATTTTCAACAGCAAAGGCAGGTGCAAATAATGCAACAGCCAAAACTGCAACGAGTAGTTTTTTCATTTTTCCTCCTTTATGAATTAACTAACTGACTACCTAAATACTTTATATCTTTTTAAAGCCAAATGTCAAGCCCTATTTTAATATTTAAAGAATTATATATAATATAGGTATGAAAAGATTAATATTACCTTTTGTTGTTTTTGTTTTTACCACGGTGCAGATATTTGCACAGACCGCCCTTATTGTTAAACAAGATGGGCCAAAAGTTTATTTAGATATTTCCGAACTGACGAAAAAGCCTAAAGTAAATGATACTTTTACCGTAACTTTTTGGGGCGGCGAACTTAAAAACCCAAAAACAGGCAAAGTCTTGGGCAAGACAATTGAACGCCGTATAAACGGAACAATTACCGCTGTAGAAGAACTTTTTGCCGTCGGTAGTATCACAGATTTTAATAAACAAGATAAATTAGAAAGCCTTGAAGCAGATATTAAAATTTTACCGCAAGTTGCACCGCAAGCCGCCGCACCGCAAGTGCAACAAAACACCTTAACTCCGCTTTGGCAAAGCAACCCTCTTGACGGTGAAATACTTGCTTTTACCGCAGGTGATATTATGGGGCTTGGTACAACTAATTTAATTTTAGCTTACGAAGATAATAATATTGTTACTTATACTTTAGAAGACAAACTAAATAAAGTTGCCGAGTTTAAATTAAGCCCTTTAAATAAAATTATTTCCATAGATAATGCGGACTTAAACGGCAATAATAAAGCGGAAATTTTTGTTTCCTACTTTGATACCGCCAAAAACCATTTTAACACCGCAGTATATGAATTTGAGAATAATAATTTCGTGGAAAAAGCAACGATACGCGGGCTTGTTAAAGGTATTGCACCTTATAATAAAGAGCGCGTTTTATACACGCAAAATATTAATAGTATGTCCGGCAAATTTAAAGCCTTAACACCGGCAGTTTTAGTTTATAAAGACGGTAAATATCAAGCAGGAGAGCAATTAAAAGCCTATAAGTTTGATAGTATTTACGGTTTTAATTTAGCCAAATTTGACGGCGATAAAGAACAAGTAATCTACACCCAACCAAGCGGCAAATTACGTTTGCAGTTTGAAAGGAAAGGCTCATACATTAACAGCCCGTCCGATTTTAATTTTGCGTCCACACCAAACAGGGTAAAATTTGATAATGAAGTACTTAAATTCTATTCTTCCCTAGCCTTATATGACGGGGATGGGGGGGTAATTGTTGCCGGGCTTGAAAATAAAGCCAAACTTGGCCTATTATCAAGCACTTTCGGTTCTTACCAAAGCGGAAAACTTGTTTTGCTTAAATGGGACGGTTCTTCTTTACAAAAGTATAATGAGGCACCACTCGGCGGATATACGGTAGATTTACTGCAAGGCTCTTTGGGCGCTTACACAGATGTTTTAATTGTACCGTTTATTACAAGCGCAGGCAAAACGACTGTTGCATTATATCCGGCAAAATAAAATTTGGTATTTAAAAACCCCGGCCTTTAAGTTTTTCGGCCGGGGGTTTTTGTTTTGTTTGTATTTTATTTATACATAAAAAGTTTTTCGTCTATTTGGTCTTGTAATTCCTGCATTTTTTCTTCAATGCTAGGCTCTATGTATTCAATAGGTGCGGTATAAAAACCGTTTTTAATTGCACCTTGTTCAAAACTGTCACAGAGTTCCTTTTTACCCGTAATACGTTCACAATTCCAAATATCAACTTTAATGTTATGCTTTTCCAAACGTAAAGTTTCACCGGAAAGCCCATCCAATATATCTGAAAACATATCCCAACCGCCTTCACTTAATAACTCATACATTTTTTTATGCTTTCTACCTTGATAATAATCTTTTTCTTCTTGATCAGATTCATTATATGCTATTGAGTGATACCATAAGCGTTTAATGTACCTAAGTAACTGTGGGGTATTTGTTTCATCATTTTTTTGCTTCATTTCCTTTAAAATTACACGTAATCTATCCCTTCCGCCACCGTAGACATATTTATCAAGTTTAATTTCCGGGTCAATATATTTAGTTAAAGGGATACCAACCATATAGGAAACATACAAAGTGGTATAAATATTTTTACCAGTCATAGCGGAAAAGCCATCCCACTTCCTGTAAATTGTTCCATCCTGCCAAAGATTAGTCAAAATTAATTCTATTTTTTCCTTCAGCCAAGTGTTTTTAAAACGGTTATAAAAATCTCTGTATAACCTGGCGTCAAACTGTCTCGAATTAGCATTATATAAATACCTGTAAAGATTGCCTAAAGAATCATACAAGCCGGCATCAATTTCAACGAGGGTAAAGCGGAGCCTTTCTTTATTTGCGCCTTTTTGCCATACGTGCCAAAGAAAACTTTTCCCGTTAGTGCGGTCAACAGTGCATATTTCATTGGCCGGGTTTACTTGTGCAGCAGGTTCTTGAATAGGTGTTTCTTCTGTACCTTCTTCAGACACAACTTCTTCTTTAACTGCTTTTGCGGAATAATTGCAATTGGGGATACTGTCAATATATTCTTTAAGTGCGTCTAAATCATTTTGCTTTAACAATTCTAAAACTTTATCTTTGAAATTCATTTGTGCTATTACAGATCTTTGCGTATCCGCAAAAACATTGACGGGGAAAAAGCAAAAACTTATACTTAATATAAGTATAGCAGTACATATAAAATGTTTATGTATATTTTTCATTTCCTATTACTCCTTATAAAGCCAACATGTATTTTTCTTTAAATTGGTTTTGAACTTCCTCAATTTGTTTTTCAATACTAGGTTCTACGTGCGGGGGATAATAAAAACCATATTTTTCTGCACCCTTTTCAAAAGCGGAACAAATCTTTTCCGGATCATGCACGTCCCTATGGCTAAACACACGCCTACAAGCAAAAACATTTAATTTGATTGTATGCCTTTCCCATGCGTTTGATTTCATACCTACTTTACCAAACATATCCCAACCTGCTTCATCTAAGTATTTATACATACGTTCTTGTTTAGTGTCTTGGTAATATTCATGTTCAGTATCGTCCCATCCTTCGTAAGAAACGATTGAGTAAAACCATGCATGTAAAACTTTTTGAAAAAGATTAAGGGCATCCAATTTTTGTGCCTGATATTTCATTTCATCTAATATTTCGCGCACCCTGCCGGAACCACCGTTATAAAGGTGCAAGTCCATAGAAATTCCACGGCTGACATATTTAAAAGCACCAATGCCGAGTATATCGGAAACATAAATTGTGGTAAAAAGCCTTCTACCGTTAACGAAAGAAAAACGACTGTATTTATCAAGGAAGTCACCCTTTTGCCAAACTCTGATCATTGATTGTTCTGCCCTTTCCGCTAACCAAGTGCCGCGAAAACGATCATAAAATTTTCTGTACTTTTCTACATCAAGAGTTGTGTAATAATCTCTAAACAAATACGAATATAATCTATCAAAACCTTCCTGTATAGCAACGTCAATATTAACTACGGTAAAATCTTTATAATCCCACCTAAAAGCACTTTGAAAGACATGGGTAATAAAATCTTTCCCGTCAGTGCGGTTAAACGTACAAAGAGGGGGGGTAGTACCGTCTTCTAAATACTGACAATCAGGTATACTTTCTGTTAATTCCCTTAACTCTTCCAAACTGTTTGATTTTAATAAATCCAGGACTGTTTTTTCAAATTCTTCCTGGGCTTTAAAAGATGTGTAATTATCCGCTTTTACAATTACAGATAAACATATTATGCCAAATAATACGACGCATAATACTTTAATTAATTGTCTCATTTCGGTTTGTACCTCTTTATTAATATTGCTGCAAATTAATTTTGCCGACACTTATATAATTTTATTTTATCAATTACCTGTTTAAACCGAAAGGGCCTTATGGCCTACGAAGCAAATAGGTCTTTTTGTCACTCGCGTTTTTGCAGTGACAACAAAAATTTGTTATAATATTTATGTTGTAAGAGATTAAAAATTTGTTTTGTTTTAAGCCCAGTTGGCGCAGCGGTAGCGCGTTCCCTTGACATGGGAAAGGTCACAGGTTCAAATCCTGTACTGGGCAATTTTTATTTATAAAAATTGCACAGTAGCAAGCCAACTGCTTGGCTTGTGGCAGGATTTGAAGCCCAGAGCGATGTTTTTGTTTGAAGCACGAAGTGCTGAAAGGCAAAAACCGCGAGGGCCGGGGTGGAGGAAAATTCCGTCAGGAATTTTACCGTAACCCAAATCCATATGTACTGGGCAAATTTTTATTTATTAAAGCCAAGCCAGACACTAACGCCCAGCAAGTATTTTTGAAAAAATTTTAATTTTTACTGCGACGACAAGTACCAAGAAGAAAGGGAGCGAAGCGACTCTCGGTACTTTAGGAGCTGAAAAATTAAAATTTACCAAAAAGACACCGCTGGCAATAAATACAAGATGCAAAGCATACCTTATAAATGCTAAAATTTACATATGGCAAAACCGAAACATATAGCAATTATTATGGACGGCAACGGCCGTTGGGCTAAACTCAAAAACCTTCCGCGTAAAGAAGGGCATAAAGAGGGTGCTAATTCCGTTGAGGCCGTAGTGCAAACTGCTTTAAAAGAAGGTATACAAGTTTTAAGTTTATATGCATTTTCAACGGAAAACTGGGCACGCCCTAAAACAGAAGTCGCGTATCTAATGCAACTTTTGGCTGACACTTTAAGCAGATTCACCGAGGACAAATATAAGGATGTCAAACTCGTTCTAAGCGGCCGTCGCAAAGGTTTGCCGGTAAAAATTTTAAATAAACTTGATGAAGTAATAAAAGCAACCGCAGGCAAAAAGAAACTTACTTTAAACCTCTGCTTAAACTATGGCGCAAGGCAAGAAATTACCGACGCGGTAAATAAAATACTTACGCAAGGTAAAACAAAAATTACCGAAAGTGATATAGAAAAGAATTTATATCAAAACTTACCTGCACCGGACCTTATTATAAGAACTTCCGGTGAAGAAAGACTCTCAAATTTCCTCCTTTGGCAAGCAGCATACAGCGAATTTTATTTTACAAAAACCCTTTGGCCGGATTTTAAAGGAGGGGACTTGCTAAAAGCACTTGCTGCTTACACTCACCGAAACAGGCGTTTTGGCGCCCGTCGATAGATACCCAAAGGACCTATTCAACATTAGGTCTAAGTTCCCTTGTAGTTTACCTAAATAACTCATAAAATATTTGTAGATGAGGCAAGCAACAACGCTAGATTTTAAGGTGCCCACAGATAAGGAGAATAAAATGAAAAAGAAAAACTTAGCAGTAACTTTTGCAGTGGTCGCTCTTTCCGCCATACCTTTAATGGCGCAGCAAATCAATTATACTACACCGAGTAATGATGCAAAGAAACAAGTTCAAACTGCAGTTCAAACTAAGATTTTAGATGCAAGACAACAAGAGGTCATCGATCTCATTAACAAAGACATTAACAGCGCTAAAAAATATGAAACTCTTCTATCAGATTACAAATGGTTCTTAAAAGCAATGGAAGATGAATCTTTAGCTGACGTAAGGGAAGAATTTGTTGAACAAACTGTCTTTATGAGAATTGATGATTTAGCTAAATCCATCTTAAACTTACCTGAACATGCACAACCGTACTACATAAAATTGATGGCAGAATCTAAATATTATTTTAGTTATAAACAAAAAACTGTTACTTTGAAAGATTTATTTAATTTCTCAAAATACTCAGTAAATCCAGTTGTGATTGATAACACCTCAATTGCAAAATTGTTAGAAAAACAAAATACTATCAAAGAAACTACTTCCAATTCATTCTGGACTGAATTCTTTCAATCCTTCATCCGTGCAGGGCAGACAGATAAATAAAATTGAAAGACTAAAATAAATTTACCCCCGGGCGCAAACCCGGGGGGTTTTTTATTGTATTTTGAATTACCCAAAAGACCTATTTTTAACTAGGTCCAAATTCTCTTGCAGATTAATCTAATAACCCTTAGAATATCCATAGATTAGGAGTAACATTGAATAGTCTCATAGTAAAGATAATAAAGAGAATAGAATGAAAAAAATAAACCTAGCAGTGTCATTTGTAGTAGCAATTTTTACCGCCATTCCTCTAATGGCACAAAATCAGTCCATAGAAGAACTTAAGACAGAAAACCAGAAAATTGTCCAAGCGAATATAGACCAACAATCAAAGGAAAATGTTATCCATGACCTAGAAGCAATTAAAGAACTTAACACGAAACATAATAATTTCTTGGATTTTCTCAAACATTCCAAAAACTTACGATATTATGAAGATACATATGCAGCACAAAAAATAATTATGGAAACTGATGATTTAGGTAAAGCAGTAATTGCAATCAACGATCCCACAGTAAAAAATATTTATGCAGAAACAATTAAACTCGCTAAATACTATTTCGAATACACTAATAAACATACTTCCATTGAAAAATTGGCATCTTACTCTTATTCCGGGGGCGGTTTAATGTATTTTCCAGGTGCTGAATTCCTTGCAAGCAGAGAGGTAGTAGCAAAAGAAATTGCTAATAATGAAGTAATTAAGGACTTAAATACACGCCATACTAATTTCATAAATTTCTTGATAAACTCTGAGAATTTACGTGGTGAAACTGATACCGTTATCGCTCAAAATGTAATACGTGAAGTTCGTACATTAGCTGAGGCAGTTGACGATTTGGATGATGGTAGTTTCAAAGATCACTATATTGAAACACTCAATAGTATCAAATATTATTGTGCTTATGAAGATCGAATTGTCACACTTAAAGAGATAGTAGAATTTGCAGATGAAAGTGCAAGAGGAATTCTGTTCCCTGAAGGAACTCATCGTGTCCAAGATAGTATTAGAGTTTTACTCCCTAAAAATATTAGAATAAAACTAAAGATAGAAGATTCCCTTTCTTCACCGAGTCGGTTTTGGGAAGTCATCGATGGTGCTATTGAAACTTTCCAACACGAAAAATAGTTAGAACATATTTAAAAATAAAACCCCTGGGCGCAAACCCGGGGGTTTTTTATTACAAATAATTTAAACTTATTTAAACAAGTTTTCTAAAGAACGCGTGTTGGCTTCTTCAGTCATCGTTTTAATAAGTTCATCTTGTGAAACAGTTATATTCTTACCGCTTCTTAAACGAATTGTAACGGTATTTGTTTCCGCTTCCTTTGCACCGATAATCAAAGTATAAGGTACTTTTTCAAGGTGTGCAGTGCGGATTTTTGCACCCAATTTTTCCGGGCTTGCATCAAGTTCAGCGCGAAGGCCGGCTGCTTTCATTTTTGCTTGCAAGGCTTTTGCGGCTTCAAGTTGTGCATCGGTTAAAGTTAAAATCTTTGCCTGTAAAGGTGCAAGCCAGAGTGGGAATAAACCGCCGTAATGTTCAATTAAAATACCCAAAAATCTTTCAATTGAACCGAGCATAGCACGGTGTACCATTAAAGGTCTTTCACGCCCTTCTTTAGCTACGTATGTTAAATCAAAACGTTCGGGCAAGTTAAAGTCAAACTGAATTGTGGAAAGTTGCCATGGGCGGCCGATTGCATCAATTAATTTAATATCAATTTTAGGCCCATAAAATGCCGCTTCACCTGCGTGAGAAGTAAAAGGTATATTATTCTTCTTTAAAACGCTTTCAAGAGCATTTTGTGCTTTATGCCAATCATCCGCAGAACCGGTATAATGTTCCGGGTGTGCTTCATCCCAAGTTGAAAGTTCTACTTTATATTTTTCAAAACCAAAAGTCTTAAAAATATGTAAAGCAAAAGCAAAACAATCTTCAATTTCCGTTGCAATTTGGTCTTGTGTGCAGAAAATGTGGGCATCGTCTTGTGTAAAACCTCTGACACGAAGTAGACCGTGCATTACGCCGGAGCGTTCATAGCGGTAAACCGTACCGAGTTCGCTTAGGCGCAAAGGCAAATCGCGGTAACTTCTGAGTTGTGCATTATAAATTGCGATATGGAAAGGGCAGTTCATCGGTTTTAACTGATATTTTTGCCCGTCGACTTCAATGGGTTTAAACATATTTTCGCTGTAAAAATTTGCGTGGCCTGATTTTTCCCATAAATGCAAATGGGCGATATGGGGGGTATAAACCATATCATAACCGCGTGCTAAATTCTCATTTCTAATCCAATCTTCCAAAATTTTGCGTAGCATACCGCCACGAGGTTGCCATAAAACTAAACCGGGGCCAACATCTTCGGTAATAGTGAAAAGTTTTTGTTCTACGCCAAGTTTGCGATGGTCGCGTTTTGCGGCTTCTTCTTGCTGATGAATATAATTTTTGAGTTCTTCTTTATCGTTAAAGCAAAGGCCGTAAATGCGTTGCATTTGGGGGCGCTTTTCATCACCGCGCCAATAAGCACCGGCAATATGAGTGAGTTTAAAACTGTTTACTTGGCCACTATGTTCTACGTGCGGGCCACGGCATAAATCGGTAAAATTTCCGACGGTGTAAGTGGTAATTTGACCGTCTTCAAGTTCTTCAATAAGTTCCGTTTTGAAGATTTCACCGCGTTTTTTAAAATAATCAAGTGCTTCTTGTTTGGAAATTGATTTACATACAAAAGGTTGTTTTGCTTCGCAAAGTTCCTTCATTTTATCTTCAAGGGTTTTTAAATCTTCCGGTGTAAATTTGTGGGTTGTATAAAGGTCATAATAAAAACCATTATCTATTGCCGGGCCAATGCCGAATTTAGTATCAGGGAAAAGTTCCTGCACGGCAGCCGCTAAAATATGTGATGCGCTATGGCGCTTCTTGTTTAAATCTATATTTTCCATATCAATTTCCTTATCTTTTTAAAGCAAAGATTCTCCTAAAAAGGTATAATTATTTTAGCATTTTTTGAGAGGTTATACTAATTATGAAGGACTTTTTAAAAAAATATTTACTGCCATTAAAGCAAGATATACCGCTTTTCACCGTCTTGGCTTTGCCCGGGCTTATTATGTTTTTAATCGGTCTAAATCAATTCGATGCCGTGGGGGGGCTTTCTTTAACTTTAGGGCTTATAATTAAGTTTCTTTGCGAATTTTTGACTTTAGCAGTTATTTTCTACTTTTTCCACTTTTTGGGTATCAAACGCAGTTGGGCTTTGGCAATAGTGATTTTCCTTTATTATATTACCCTTTGTTCGGACCTCGCTATTTTAATTTACTTTAAAGAACGGTTTGTATCAAAATATTTGATGACTTTGGGTGGTGCAAATTATAAATTTATGGGAGATATTCGTCTCCTAACTATTTTTTTAATACTATACTCATTAGCTTATTTCGCCATCAAAAAATTATGGGTTAAAACAAGTTTTAAACAAAGCACCAAAAAACTTGCGGTTACAGCGGTACTTTTGCTGATAATATCTTGCTTAAGCCCTATAAAGCATATCGCTACCGAGCAAGCATTTTATACAAATCTTTTAATGGATACACCTATCATTAATTTAACAAAAGATATTGTTTCAAGCAAACCGAAATATCAAATAGTACAGAAATTACCTACTGAACTTGAAGACATTGCAAAAGAATATAATTTATTTGCACCAACTGATTTTAAAAATAAGAATACCTACAAAAAAATTATTCTGCTTACTACCGAAGCCCTTTCAAATAAATTTATTTCTTCTTTTAACCCAAACATTCCGCCGGAAGCAAGTTCTATTTACGATGGGCTTTTATATTATTATCCTTATGCCTCTTTAAAGCCTGTTACGCTTTCAACTTTATACGGTTTAAGCGTAATATTTTCAGGCCATCCAAATGCCGAACTTTCTTTTAAAAATGCATACCCATTATCTTTTGTCAAAATTTTAAGAGATAATGGCTTTAAGACGGTTTTTATCCGCGGTGCTAATGAAGAATATATGAATGAACATATAACCTTTAAAAAAGCAGGTTTCCAGGAAATTTACGGTGCCGCTACTTTTGAAAGGGACCCTAAATATGCATCCTCCGTTGCTTGGTGGGGCTTAACGGACAGGAAACTTTTTGATTTCGTCGTAGATTACTTAAAACAACATAAAAATGACGAAAAGATATTCATAGACATTTTAAATGTTGACACCCATGTTCCGACAGGCCGCACCGATTATCTGGGGCAGGAATATATGGAGATTTCCGATATAAACCCCAAAATTGAAAATCTTTACAAAAAACCGAATATGGCTCGTGCTTTTGCAAGGCATAATGAAGATTTAGGCCATTTCCTAAAAAATTTGCAAGACGAAAATCTGCTTGATGAAAACACTCTTTTAGTTATTACTGCAGATCATCCTTTCTATGCAAATCTTGAAGGTGGGGGGATATATAAAGGCGCACGCCCTATGTTTAATGAAGTGCCAATAATTTTTATCTCTAAAAAACCGATTGAAGAAAAAATATCAGGCGACTTATTTAAATCCCAACAAGATATTGCACCGACCATTTTGGGCCTTGCCGGGCTTGATATTCCTCATGGTATGTTTGGCAGAAGTATTTTTGATAATCAGGAACACACTGTTTTTAACATAAAAGATGGATATGTGAAAGTAAGTAATACAAGCGGTTCTAAAATTGTGCCGTTTGGCTCTAAAGAAAAGCAAAACAAAGCCTTGCTTGAACTTCTAAACACCGCTTTAACGGAGGAAAAATGAATTTCTTTCTAATCAGCCTGGGATGCCCCAAAAATCTAACTGATTCCGAAGACTTTTGCGCCCGTCTTATAGCACACGGTCACAATTTAGTTTTTGATGTTAAAGAGGCTGATGCCGTTTTAATAAATACTTGCGGTTTTTTGGCGAGTTCCGTTAAAGAAGCAGAGGAAAACATTAAATACGCCCTAAAACTTAAAAATGCCGGTAAAATAAAAAAAGTTTTTGTTACAGGTTGTATGGTAGAACGCTTGGGCAAAAGTGTTTTAAAAAAATTTCCTAAAATTGACCTTGCATTTTCTATAAAAGCACAGGATAATATCGAAAATATTTTAAACAAAAAAGGTACACTTTTATCACCGATTCAAAAAACTTTGCATGCTCCGGAATTTAAAATGGGTTTAACTTTACCGCATACCGCTTATTTAAAAATTGCCGACGGTTGCAATAACCGCTGTTCTTATTGCACTATCCCATTTATCCGCGGCATTTACCGTAGTAAACCGCTTGAAGAAGTTCTTGAAGAAGCAAAAATTATGGCTGCTTCCGGCGTAAAAGAAATCAGTTTAATTGCGCAAGACACAACTTCTTACGGGCAAGATTTATATGGTAAACCACAACTTGAAAAACTGCTCAAAAAACTAGTAAAAATCAAAGGGCTTGAGCGTTTTAGAATAATGTATGCCTACCCACACCGCGTAACTAAAGAACTTGCAAAAATTATTGCAGGGGAAGAAAAAATTTACCCTTATTTAGACTTACCGCTCCAACATATTTCCGCACCGATTTTAAAGGCTATGAACAGGCACTGCGGGCCCGAGCAAATAAAAGAAGTTTTGGCTATGCTCCGCGAAACTGTTAAAGATATTGCAATACGCACAAATTTTATCGTCGGTTTTCCAGGTGAAACTGAGGAACAATTTGAAGAACTTAAAAATTTTGTACGTGATTTTAAATTTGAAAACGTAGCCGTCTTTGAATATTTTAGAGAGAGGGGGGCAAGTTCTTACAATTTTAAAAAACAAATTGCTGCCGCGGTTAAACGCCGCCGCGCACTTGAACTTGAAGCTGTGCAAAGCCGTGTTATTGACAGTATAAACAAAAAATTAATAGGTAAATCTATTGAAGTTATTGCAGATACCCCACTACTAGGCCGCACTTACAAAGATGCACCTGATATAGACGGAACTGTAACTTTTGATAAACCGGTACAACCCGGTAAAATATTTAAGGCAAAAATAATTTCCGCCACCGGCTATCAAAGAAAAGCTAAAGTTAAATAATCCCTTGACAATATTGGCGATCTATATTAAACTATACTTATATGGCTTTAAGGAGGCCTCTATGAAGAATAATAAAATTTCATTTTTAATTGCAGTAACAGCAAGTGCTTTACTGTCTGTCCCTTTGCTTGCCCAAAGCAATTTTTCTGACACATATAAAGGTATTCAGACAGCTATAAAAGGAGCCTCACGTGGAACTATTGAAGCATCAGTAGGTCCTAAACAATTAACGAGCATGTTGGTTATGTCCGCTAAAACAGATGATAATTACGCCAAATTAAACAGTATTTTTAAAAAACATGTGCTACGTAATAAAGAAAAGGTTACTATTGTATCTGATGCTCTGACAAGATTGTTTAAAGAAGAAAATTATGATTCATTTTTATATTTGTATGATTTAGCACAAAAAAACAAAGTAAAAATTCCTGCAAAAATGAAAACTGATATTTTGGAAAAACTTATAATGCAAGCAGATGAATTTAAAAAAGAAGATTTCTTTGAATTGGTAGACGGTGTTTTAGAATATTTAGATGCCGATGAAATCAGGGATAATTTTGATGCATCATCTTTATTGGTAAAAAATTTATTGCTTAAGAAAAAGAATGATATTATCCTCGAAACCATGGTCCACCATATTATAAAACTGGTAGCAAAATTACCTGATAATTTAAGAGTTAATTTCGACCCCGAAATAGATGGTCCTGCTGCTTCACCGGACAGACGTGTATCATTACTCGGATACTGGGCTATAAAGTATAAAACGACTTCAACTTCAGACAGTTATAATAACGTAATGCTTGCAAGAGTGTTAGTTATGAACGGTGCCGATATCTATGAAGAAATAAACGGTCAAACTATTCAGCAAATTGTTTCGAAGAAGAAACCTTCTAAAGAAGTAAAAGAAATATTTGCTCTTTAATAACGAGATACGAATTTAAAAAGGGCTGCTAAAAGGCAGCCCTTTTTTATTTCATAAATATAATTTTACTTAATAACTTCGGCAATCAATGGGTGGAGTTTAGGTTTTTTTGCACCGATTGAATAGGCCTTTTTAAATAAAGCAACACCATCTGCTAAACGCTTTTTATCATCAGCATAGATATGGGCAATAATTTCACCTTTTTTTACTTGATCGCCAAGTTTTTTATCAAGCCAAATTCCGGCTCCATAGGCAATTTTATCTTCCATTTTACCACGGCCCGCACCAAGCAAGACTGCCGCTTCACCGACAGTCCTTGCAGTTAAACGCGTAATAAAACCGGCTTTATCTGCTTTAATTAAAGTGCAAAGTTTGGAGTCCTTTAGATATTTTTCAGGGTGGTCTGCAATAGCAGGATTTGTACCTTGCCATTTCAGCATTTCCTTAAATTTTTTGAGGGCTTTTCCGCTTTGCAAAGCATTTTCCATAACGCTACGCGCTTTTTGTAAAGTTTTTTCTTTACCGGAAATTAAAAGCATATAGGCAGCGCTGTCAAGTAATAATTCATAAAAATCAGGTGCTATGGTTTTATTACCTTTTAAAATCTCAATGCTTTGGCGCATTTCATTTGCATTACCGACTGCACGCCCAAGCGGTGTATCCATATCGGTTAAAAGCGCGCAACATTTTAAACCGAGCATTTTTGCCGTTTCCACTAAAGTTTTAGCAAGTTCCTTTGCATCTTTATAACTTTGCATAAAAGCACCGGAACCATATTTTACGTCAATAAATAAAGATTTAACACCTTCCGCATATTTTTTTGATAAAATGCTTGCCGTTATTAAAGGTCTGCTTTCAACCGTTCCGCTCGCATCACGCAAGGCATAAAGTTTTTTATCTGCCGGCGCAAGAGTAGCAGTTTGCCCAAACATACAAACGCCAAGCGCTTTAATCTGCTTATATATATTTTGCGTTTTAACACGCACATCAAAACCTTTCATTGATTCAAGTTTATCAAGCGTTCCACCGGTATGCCCAAGCCCGCGCCCAGACATCATGGGTACCGCAACACCTGCGCAAGCTACAAGAGGTGCAAGTGCAAGGGAAATACCATCACCAACTCCCCCTGTAGAGTGTTTATCTACCGTAGGTATCTTAATATTTTTAAATTCAAGTCTATCACCTGAATGGGCCATCGCTTTTGTAAGCATTGCAGTTTCTTTTTTAGATAAAGGGTTTAAAAAACAGGCCATTAAAAAGGCTGATAATTGATAATCGGGCAAAGTTTCTTTTGCCGCCCCTTGTGCAACAAAATTAAATTCTTCTTGTGTTAAAGGTAAATTATTTCTTTTCTTAATAATTAAGTCTAACATCCTCATAAAAATGCCTCCTACTGAAAATTTTAGTTTAGCATTTTTAAACGCAAATATCTAGTAATAGGACTTTTTGACCTTTTCTCGTAGGACCTTTTGCCCGTAAAATTAGGTCTTTTTGCCCTTGTTATAAAGGGCTATTACTGATAAACTATAGTTAAGAAATTAAAAAAGGAGATTATTATGAAAACAAAAAACATTTTACTTCCGGCAATTGCCCTTTTAACGGGTACTTTGCTTAGCGCACCTGCATTTGCGCAATTAACAGGTGATTATCACGAAGATATGGAAAATATTAAACAAGGTATTAACATCGAAATTCCTGCTACTCCTCAAAAAGCATATCTTAGTGTCGGGGGTTTAAATAACCAAATGATTGAAGATTTACCGATTAATTATGATAAACTATTTGAAGAAGCTTCAAATTCCGTTAAGGACAAAAAAATAACTGATAAAGAGCAATATGAATTAATGGCTTTAGCAATCGAAACAAATCATAATGAAGTATTGGAAGCATTATTACAAGCAGGTTTCAAAGCAAACATTGATGAATATTTAGAGAAAAGCGATACTGACGTTTTATCTTTAGGTGCAATAGCTATGGCTTGCCAAAATGATGAGGCACTTGACTTAATTGTTGCTTATATGCCTAAAAATTATAAGCCTAAAAAGATTGAACCTCTTGAACCTCTTGAAATTAAACAACAACCACAGGGCGAATATATGCAGAGATATAATTATAATCATGTTGATAAATTAGCATACTATCCTCCTGCAAAAACCGTATTTGACGAAATATTCGAAAGACTTTCAGATGCAGACAAAGCAGATATGAGGAAACCAGCTTCTCAATTATCACAGGAAAGACAAGAAGAATTAAAAAGAACTATAGATTCAATCAAACAACAAATCTGGCAAGAAAAAGGGTATGTAATAGATACAGTACCTGCTGCAACAAGAACTATAGAAGTAGAAAACAACCAAGATGAAGAAAGCGGCGAAGGAGATATCATCGGTGTTTCGTATTACAGAAACGGTACATTGGTAATCAAAAATTTTGATAAACCGTTAAGTGAAGCAGAATATCAACAATGGTTACAAAATAATGAATCAATGGTACGAAACCAAAAGCTTCAACTCAATTTCATTAGAAAATAATAAAATATTTATTCTTACCATAAAAAGGGTTGCCACAAAGCAACCCTTTTTTATTTTATAATTTGAATAATTTAATCTAAAAATAAAATGCGATTTCTGTACTTTTCGGCAACTTTTAAATTATTTTCGTCACCGCCTACATCATTACTGCTACGATAAAAAGGGAGGGGGAAATCAGGTTGTTTTTCTTCAACAATTTCAGCGGCACGATACAAAATATTGTTCATTATTGCACCGCTTACTAAAGAGGAAACCGGCCCGGCACTTTTACCGTTTAAAGTCAAAACCGTTTCTTGTTTGTTGCAACAATTATCAATTAAAATATCAGCAAAATCACGCAACATTTTCCCGCTAGAATGACGCGATTTTGTTTCCTTATGCGCTGCTACTGCCGTTATAACAATCACTTTTAGACCTTTATCTTTTGCATAAATTGCAGCGTCAATACCGGCTGCATTTCTGCCTGAATTTGAAATAATAATTATGCAGTCTTTAGAAGTCATTTTATGCTTTGCAAGTATGGGTAAAATATAGCCTTCTTTACGTTCAAGTTCCGTCGCTTTATGGGCGGAAGGGCGGAAGTTAAAACTATCATCTAAAATCGCACTTATGCAAGCAAGGCTGCCGCTTCTGTGAAAGCCCTCTAATGCGGCACTATGGCTATGCCCGTTGCCTAAAGTAAAAATAAGCCCATCGTTAATTACGGTTTCAGCCAAAATTTGTGCGGCTTTTTCCATCTCCTCATTTTGTGTATTATCAATTCTTTCAAGGGTATTAATTAACCCGGTAAAATATTTGTTCATAAATTTAAAGGCTCCATTAAAGCAGATAAAATAAAAACAGTTTTATCCTGTGAAATGCGCTCTATACCCATCAAAATATAAGGATCGAATTTTTTGGAAAACATATTTAGTATTTTAGGCCCTATACCGAAAGCATAAGCATAATCAAGATTATCGCAAAATAAACGTTCTCTATCAAAGGGATTAGAAAATTTTACCCTACCGCTTTCGGCAATTTGCATATATTGTTTAAACCCCATAATTTTATTATAAATTCCCAAAAACTCTGTGGAAACATTTTTAATTAGCCTTACAAAAAATATGAAAGCAATTAATGTAATTACAAAACAACATACGGCAATAATTTGCCAAGTTCCCTTTAAAGTAAAGAATAACAAAAAAGATAATAATACCAATAAACACGGTATAACCGCATACCAGGAATTATGATCGTAAAAGTTCTTCTTTTTAGTTTCCATTTTTTGATAAAGCGCCATAATAGCGTCACCGATATATGTAGAATTTTCTCTGTTAAAAACTATCTTGGGGGAATAGGCAAATAAACGTTCATAAATTAATTTATCTTCTTCATATAAGCCTGTTGAATCACTGCCTTTCAATGGCTCTATACAAATATCGTCATTATATTCGTAAATTTCTATAAAACCTCTTAAAGAGAGACTGATTAAGGTTAGTACAAAATAAGAATAATCAAATGGCTGTTTCATATTCAGCAGATACTTTGCAAAAGTGGCCGTAATTTGCCTTGGTGGAGCATATTCCGTTACAAACGGGCCTTTTGGATCTTTACCGTATTTTGCCCACAAAATATAGCAATAAATTAACATAAAGAACATAACAAATATCGGGGCTATGTTCATAAATTGGTATAAGTAATTAAATAAAACAGAATGACTATCAAAAAAACCTTTTTCAAAAGAAAGGTCAACAGAAATATCTTTATCTATAAACGGAGTTAGGGGGAATTCTTTATCTTCTTCTAAAGGTAAAACTGATTTATCGATTTTTATCAAAGTATCCTTGACTATGTGGGTTCCGACCACTTTAAAAGAGACTTTGCCTGCTTCAAATTTATAAGGCCACTCCGATATATTTAAATCCCATTTAAAAACATCTTTACCGAGCGTGGAATAAACCGCGTCAGGTACTGTGTATGATAAGACTATATAATTTTTCCCTATACGCAAATATGGATTTATCAAAGCATGTATATAGGTTTCATCCCCGATTGTTTCTTGACTAAAATCTACATATTTCATATTACCGGATATGGCAACTTTTTCTATATTTGCATTAGCATTAAAAGTGCGTTTCAACGCTGGTAAATTAATTAAGGAATCTGTATAAAAAGTTATTCTTTCCTGTATTTCGGCGGAGGCATCTTTCTTCAAAATAATTTGAACACTGTAATTGAGATCCTCTTGAGCAAAAACAGGCAAGACCAGTAAAACAGCAAATACAAACAATAAAAATTTTTTCATAATTTTATTATACAAAAAACCCATACCTAATTGATATGGGTTTTAATTAAATATTTAATCTGTTATTCTAAATTCTTAGGTGTAAAAGCATTGGGCAAATATTCTTTAAGCATACGCATTACAGGCGGTTTTTTGTCCTGTAAATTAAGTGTATAAACCGGTGCATCGGGGCGGGCAAATTCCGCAAGAACTTGGCGGCAAGCACCGCAGGGGGTAGCCTCAGGCAAACTGGGATCTTGCGAGACTATTATATAAAGGGCTTTAATTTCCTTTTCACCCTCACTAATTGCTTTAAAAATCGCGCAACGTTCCGCGCACATTGTTAAACCGTAAGAGGCATTTTCAATATTTGTTCCGCCGTAGATTTTACCGCTTTTGGCAAGCACTGCCGCCGCAACGTGAAATTGTGAATAAGGCGCATAAGAATTTTTTAACATTTCTTTTGCTTTCTTTAGTAACTTATTTAATACCGTTTTTGAAATTGCCATAAACCCTCCTAACCACTGTCTAATCATTATAGCAATTTTTGACTAGTTTTTTACCTTATTATATAAATATCTTTTATGAGGCCTTATGTTTAAAAATTATAAATTTGGGCCTAAATTTTTTAGGTCCTAAAAAATGCCAGCACAATACAGAAAACAAGCAAGAATTAACTAATCTAAAATAATTAAAAACTAATTACTTGACATTAGATTAAAATAATGCAAATATATTATATCAGCAAAAAGTAGTTACGCTGATTACAACTAAAGGAGGTTGTATGAGAAAACTAATAACTGCGGTGTTTGCGTTCGCTTTATGTTTGGGGGTTTCCGCTAACGCCGTTGCACAAACTCAAAACGCCAAAACACAAGGCCACCATGGCCAAAACAGTCAAGCCTATAATCAGGGCCAACAAATGACTAATCACTTAAATATGCTCAGCGAGCAAGAAGCACAAGCGGGTATAGTATATGTAACCCCGTTTGTTCACGAGTATATTTATGAGGACATGATGGAAGTAAAAATCCCGGCACGTCACGAAAGGCGCATCGGCAATATGTATACTTATTATTATAATGAGGCAGATGATGCCTACTCTAACTTCAAAAAAAATCTTAGAGATAAAATAGGGTTTTCATACGGGTTAGATTGGTCATTAACAGCACAACGCGGTGCACCAAATGGGCATAAAACCGCCTTGCAAAATATATATTACCCTTATGCGCAACTTGACTTATTTAATACGCACTCCTTGCTTGGTTCTGCACAAGTTAATTTCAACTATACGCTTGTAAGGTATTGGGGTATTTCAGGTGATACACTTGACGGTAATTTGGGTGTTGCTACACCTATTAATGATTATCCGGGCAGGCAAAATATATTCTCCCAATTAACATTTAATCATACTTGGGGCGGTGCATTAAGTTGGCTTTCTTGGGCAGTAGGTCAATATCCGATTTATAATTTTGATGGTACGACCTATAACTCAAACCAACAAACAGGTTTGATAAACTATGCGATGTCCCAAAATGCAAGCGCAAGTTATCCGACGGCAAGTTTCGGTGCTTATGCTGAAGTTACACCTATGCAAGAACTTACCATCGCAGGCGGTTATCAAGATGCCACAAATGTTACCGGTTCCGTAATGCGTGTTAATACCGCTTTTGACGGTAAATATACGGGTTTTGGTTCAGTAACTTATACACCGAACAATGTCTTTGGTTTGGGTAAAGGGCAATATTCCGGTTTAGTTTATTATCAACCTTCAGTCGAAAAACAACCCGGCAATTCTATGGGTTGGAGTTTCAACATGGAACAGAATCTCTGTGAAAATATGGTTATGTTCGGGCGTGCAAACGGTTCAACAAACAGCGTAGTACCAATAAAAAATTCTTATATGCTCGGTATGTCTTTTGTTAACCCGCTTAACAGAAACCCGCTTGATACAATCACAGTCGGTGTTTCTTATAACAGGATTGCAAGGGATGTTTTTGCACCTGCTTATGTCCGCACCGGTGAAACTGTTTTTGAAGCACAATGGGTTTGGGGTATGGGTTCATACTTCACCATTACGCCGGATTTACAAATGTATAACCGCGCCGCATTTAAAGCCGACAGCGGTTGGGTAAGCGTCTTTACTTTAAGAGCAACCGTAATGATTTAATAAAAAAATAAAAAAAATGGGGGGGGAAATAAATGAATAATGAATATGGAACAAGATACCCTACACTAGCCTTTATTTCAGGCGGTGCAGGGCAAGCAAACGACGGCATTCCACCGCAACCGTTTGAAACTTTTTGCTATGACAGTGCTTTACTGCAAGCAAAAATTGAAAACTTCAATGTAGTACCTTATACATCAGTTTTACCGAAGGAATTATTTGGTAATATCGTACCTGTTGAACAAGTTTGCAAGAACTTCAAACACGGTGCCGTACTTGAAACTATTATTGCCGGCAACGGTGCAAAAATTGAGGACCATAAAGCCATTGCAACCGGTATCGGTATTTGCTGGGGTAAAGATTCAGCAGGCAACTTAATCGGCGGATGGGCAGCGGAATATGTTGAATATTTTGATACCCATATTGACGACGATATCGCCAAAGGCCACGCAGAAATGTGGCTTAATAAATCTTTAAACCACGAACTTGAAATACGCGGTGTACAAAAACACAGCGAATTCCAATTTTGGCATAACTTTATAAACATTACGCAACCTTTTGCGTATTGCTTGACGGTTATGGGCTTTTTAAACTTCCAAAATGCCGCACCTGTGGTGTTGCATAAGTAGGGTTTAATTGGGGGTATTATGGGGGAAAACAACCAAAATAACAATGGCAAACTCGGCGTGATCGGGCTTGCCGCAATAGTTATAAGCTCTATGATAGGGGGCGGGATTTTCTCCCTCCCCCAAAATATGGCGCAGGGCGCGGCTGCAGGTGCAGTACTTATTGCTTGGGTAATAACCGGCATAGGTATGTATTTTATTGCAAATACTTTCAGCGTGCTTGCCCGCGTTAAGCCGGATTTAACTGCCGGTATTTATATGTATGCCCGCAACGGTTTTGGTAACTATGCGGGGTTTTCTATCGGGTGGGCTTATTGGCTTTCCCAGATTTTCGGAAACGTTGGTTATGCTGTTATAACGATGGATGCTTTAAATTATTTCTTTCCGCCGCATTTTGCGGGGGGGAATAATTTACTTTCCATTATTTGCGGCTCGGCACTTATTTGGGGTTTTAACTTTATCGTATTACGCGGCGTAAAACAAGCCTCGGTAATGAACGTTATCGGTACAATAGCAAAACTTGTACCGCTTGCAATATTTATAATTATTTGTATTTTTGCATTTCACGCAAGCCATTTTAATTTTGATTTTTGGGGAAACCTCGGCGCAAATGCAAAAAGTCTAGGCGGTTTTGGCACGCAACTTAAAAGCACAATGCTTGTAACGCTTTGGGCTTTTATAGGTATTGAAGGGGCGGTTGTTTTATCAAGCCGAGCAAAAAGCCAACAAGCGGTAAGCAGGGCAACATTTTTAGGCTTCTGCGGATGTTTATTTATCTATGTTATGCTTTCACTTCTGCCTTTTGGTTTTATGACACAAGAAGAACTTGCAAAAGTTGCAAACCCGTCAACTGCCGGTGTTTTGGAACATCTTGTCGGCCCATGGGGCAGTTATTTAATGAATATCGGGCTTTTAATTGCCGTTTTATTTAGCTGGCTTGCGTGGACAATGATTGCCGCACAAATTCCGCAATCTGCGGCGCTTGACGGAACTTTCCCTAAAATTTTTGCAAGGGAAAATGATAAAGGCACGCCGTCAGTTTCACTTTGGGTAACAAGCATAATTATGCAACTTGCAATGCTCTTGGTTTACTTCTCAAATAATGCGTGGAATACTATGCTTAGCATAACAGGTGTTATGGTTTTGCCGGCATATATTTTCAGCACCCTTTATTTGTGGAAATTAACCGAAGACGGCGAGTATCAAAAAATCACGCAACACGGCAGATTTTTTGCTTTAATCAGCGGTGTTTTAGGTACTGCTTTTGGGCTTTGGCTGATTTACGCAGCCGGATTAAAATACTTATTTATGGCCTTTGTATTTTTGGCGCTAGGCATACCTGTTTTTATGGTTGCCAGACGTCAAAATGCACCTACCGAACCTTGCTTTAGTAAAAATGAAAAGGTAGTAATGATTTTAATTTTACTTATTGCATGCGCGGCAATATATGCTTTTACGGGGGGATTACTAACCTTGTAAAAAACGAGTAGTAACTGACTACACGCCCAATTAGGGCAAAAAACACCCCCGCGGTTTTTGGTAACTGCGGGGGAATTTTTATATTTTCAAACCATCTTCAAGACGGGTAAAAAATGTTGAAGCCTTTTCTTCAAAATACAAATCACTTATTGTGTGAGTATATGCCGACGGTAAAGTGTTAACTTCAATAATTTTACCGCCGTTTTGTTTTACTAAATGCGGAAGTGCGCAAGCAGGCATAACTTCACCGGAAGTACCGACAACAATCATCAAATCACTTTGTTGCGCAAGGGCAAAAGAATCTTGATAAACTACAGGGGGGATGCCTTCCCCATAAAACACAAAATCAGGTTTAAGCAAACCTTTACAAGCAGGGCAAGAAGGTAAATCTTCATTTAAATTTACTTCTGAAACTTTATAGCGTTTGCCGCAAGCAAGGCAAGTTAAATAACTTAAAGTACCGTGAAATTCATAAACAACTTTACTGCCCGCCTCTTGATGCAAATTATCAATATTTTGCGTTACAATGCCTTTAAGCAAACCGGCCCTTTCCATTTTTGCAAGCACTTCATGCGCTTTATTTGGTTTGCTTTGCGCCGTCATAGAATAAAATATTTTTTTGATTTCGGCCCAACTTTCTTTTGGGTGCGAATTAAAGAAATCTATTTCAATATATTTTGGGTCATACTTTTCCCAAAGGCCGCCTTTGCCGCGAAAACACGGAATGCCACTTTCGACGGAAATACCCGCACCTGTAAAGGCTGTAATAAATTTTGCTTGTTTAATTAAATCTAAAACTTTTTCCATAAATTACCTCACAAATATAATAATCATATTATATAAAAAAAAGGAAACTTTTATAGAAATAATTAGGCCCTATTGGCTTACAGGTTGTATAGTAAAGTTCGGGGTTACTTGGAAACCCTTAGGCATGAATAGTTCCGGATTATGCTGGAAATTCGGTTCAAAATCTTTTGCTTTCGGTTGTTGATAAAATGCCGGTTTATTAAAATTAGGTTTAGGCAATGTCAAAGTAGTAAAGTTATGTGTTTCAGCGGCCAAACCTAAAGGTGCTATTAACGGAGCAGCGTTAATTCTTCCTAGGACATTTTTAGGCCTCATACCGACATAACTTAACCCACCGCCTGCAAGTAATGCTGTTATAGGTATATACATCATTTCCTGCCATGAAGTATTTTTTAAACTTACCATATCAGCCTTATTATCAGTAGTTAAACCGGCAATATTTCTATCGTTCATATGCCCATATAAATACGGAACAGCAGACATACCTATAAAGACTGTAGGATAAGAAACGTCCCAACTTGTAATCAAATGGCGGGGGGCTTTTAATTCAGCAAGCTTATTATGCCCGTATCTTAAGATACTGCTTGTTATCTGTGAGAAACCTATAGAAGTCAAAGTTAACCCTGCCGCAAAAGTTACTGGATCATCTTGTGTGGCAAGTAAGTAAGAACCTACGCCGGCGGTAGCCAAACTAAATGTAAGCATATTTCTATACCCGGTCATATTGTCCCCACCAAGTGATTTTAAAATCGGTTTTGAATTCATTCTGGTTATAAAAGCTGGCAAGTTAAGCCCTACTAATGCTATGACAGGAACTAATTCTTCGGTATGCACACTTCTTCTTACATATTCATTTGCCATAGAATTAGAATAAGTGTAAAGTAAAGACGATTCCGCCCCGGCAAGCAAGGCACTGGATACAGTCAAAGGCACAAGATCTTTCCTCAACAAAAGGCCATAGGAAGAACCCACATCCTTGAAAAATTCCCCAACAGTTCTGAAGCTGTTAGCACTTTTACCTATATTGGGATTAAAATGAACTTTTTGTATCTTATATAAAGCCGCACCCGCCACCGCAAGCATTACAGGGTAGGAGAAGGAGAAATCAAACCAATGCTTTTGAATGGGGTTACCGTTTTCATCTAAATACAAACTACCGTCGACATTTTTAAAATATTTAGGGCTTATCCTATCAATACCTGCACCTATTACCGGCGGTAAAATTAACATAAATGAGGAAACACTCTTAAACGCAACAGCCTTTAATGTGCCGCTTCCTCCACCGATTGTTTGAATTAACGGGGAATATGAACCACGTGTTAAAGTTGTTGCTAACCCAATAAGGATTGCAGAGGGATATAGCAATGATGGGGAAGGTTTATCAAATGGGTTATCAGCCTGTATGCCACCAAAACCATTAAACCCTGCCGCTATCGGCAAAGCCAAAGATAGTAAAGATAAGCCCATAGAAGTCTTTAATATCTTTATAGCGCCAAACCTTTTAACTAAAGGTGAAACAATAGGTGTTGCCGCTGAAAGTAAATAGGGGAAAATTAAGGAGATAAAAGTCAAATCCTCCATATCCATATCAGGGTAGTTCCTGCTTAAAGGCCCAACTAAACCTGTAGAAGCAACACTCAAAGAAACCATTGACTGCAAATACAGAGCATTAACTTTATTTATACCGCCGACAAGTTTTATTTTATAAGGGGCATCAAGATCTTTTACTTTTGCAAAATTTAAGAAATTTTTAATTTCATATTTCGGTAGGAAAAAGGCACCCGTCGTACTGACAGGCAATTGTTCCGTACCTCTCATAACGCTTAAAGCGCCACCTAAATCTTCGTTAACAAATACTTTTAAACCGTCATATTTTTTATAGGTTCTTAAAGTTATTCCGGTTTGAATTTGTTTACCGTCCTTAAGCAAAGTAACACTTCCGCGACCGCCGAATAATTTTTCTTTATTTGATGTAAAGACATTCCTAAAATTTTTAGTCCAAAAAGTGTTCCCTTCTTTTGGAATAAATTTAATATCTATCTTACCGGCCTTGCCTAATTCCGCAGAAGCACGAGCAAAATCAGCAAAAGTTTCAGAGTCTTTAAAAGCCAATTTAAAAGTAGATAAATCTACGGTTTCGCCGCCGTTCTTAAAAAACTTTAGAAGGAATTGATCGCCATCTTGAATTACTGAAGCAAATTCCGGAACATTTTTAGAAAAAGCGGGCATTTTTTCACCGACGCTAAATTCAACGCCTATTCTTGTTCCTTTTGCGCCCAAAAACCCAGGTAAGATAAGAGGATTATTTGCAAAATTTCTTGCACTACTTTCTGCCGAAATAATATTAATATAATTATCCGCCTCAAGAAGTGTTTTCTCAAAACCGGAACTTTGGAAAAATCCAGTTAGTGTTTGTTTATCGGCGAGAGACATCGGTGAACCTGATATTAAAGTTTCCACTTCTTCGATAAAAAACTTTTTAAAATCGGCCTCTTTTTTTAATAATTTTGCCATTCTGTATCTTGATTTAGCCTGTATACTGGCTGCATCAACAATATCATTGACCATTCCGACAACTTCTTTGGAAACTTTTAATTTATTAGCGCCTTCACCTACGGAGAAAACACCTTTCACTCTGTCAAACTTAATTTCTTTTGCCATCTTAAGCAAATTAGCAGTAGCAACTTCATTATTGCCACGTGCGACAGCAAACCCCACTTCTGCTTGTCTATAAACTTCATTTGTGTATAAAGCCGCATTTCGCATCACATTTATTCTTACCGACGCTTTATATTCTTTGGCAAATTTCCTAAATTTCTCTCCCATGTTTTTAATTTTTATTACGAACTTCTGCCTCATAAATACTTTTCTGGTATATTTAGCAGCAATTCGAACTATCGCAGGTATATTTTTAAAACTTAAACCAAGTTTTGCCGCCCTTACAACACTAAATAAGTTTTTACCAAAGGAAAATAATCCTACACCTGCTACGGCAATATCATAGAAGAACCATACTGTTAATGCAATATCTGCAGCCAGCCCTATACCTTCAAAAATTCCTGTAACATATCTGCGGGTTTCCTTCTTATCATAACGTTCATCATCAACAACTATAAGTTTGGCACCTAAAAATCTTTCCGGTATACGATCTTTGAAAACATCATAAAGCGAACGATCCAAATCATATTCCTCTATTTGACCTAAATCGCCCATACCTTCACTCATAACATGTAAGGCAAGCATTGCCTCTGCATCCCCATTAAATGCTTCCTTTGCTAAAGCATAATAATTCGTCATTGCAGTGTTTGCTTCATAATATGTGCTTTCAGGAGTATCATAAACCTTACCATCTCTTCCGAAATACTCTTTGGATACAGATAATTGATATTTATCAGCCCCGCTTTTACCGCTAATTAGAGCACCTACCAAAAATGGCATTATACCATTACAAGATATAGAGTAATTTGATAAAGTCTCCTTTTTTATACTTCCGGTCCTTTTCACTACACATTTTTCAACACCATGTTTTTTTAACAAATTTAAGGCTGCATATGAGCCGTCTTCCGCCAACATTTGTGCTAAATCTGAATAAGCATTTTGATAACTATTTCCGTCGTTATACTCTGCTTTAATTGAGGAAGCACCTAAATATTTTCCGTTTACATTGGCTATGTGTTTAGGTATAGCCATAAAATTCATTTCATCCCAATAATTTATTTTATGTTCTTTAACGGAACGGATATTTAAATATTTGTCTATCATATCATAGTCTTCCATTACAAGCAAGGCAGATATACCGCTTAACATTACCGATATATTAGCGGCCGTATCTTCGTAATTATTTATTGTATCTTGAATTAGGTAACCGTCCGAACGTTGTGTTTCCCGAGTACTTAAAATACCAAGGCCCATAATAGCATTCGTTAATTCTAAGCAGTATCCACGATGTTCGCAGGGATTTGTCATGGAACTTTTATCGTTTCCTACTTTTGCATTTTCTTCCTTTATGACTTCACGATATAGCTTAAGCAGAATTTCTTGTTGATTCTTATTATAAACACGCTCTTTATTTGCACTTACCAAACTAACTATAACAGGGGTAATTTCTAAAATTTGTTCTCTTGCTTGTTTAGGATCAGCAACGTATATCTCCATGAGTTCGTTAAATAAAGTTTTGACATGTTGGAAGAAACTTTCATTAGCACCCTCTTGCAATTCCGCTAAGAACTCATCATAGTGATTGTTAACTCTATCTACTTCCTGTTTCAGATATTTATCCAACTCTGCTAATGTTTCATTGTAACTCTTTTTTAATTTTGATAACTCTTGCTTCTTCCAAGCCGCTACTTCTTCTTGTATAAACTCTCCGCTCGCTAAGGCACGTTTTTCCTCATCTTTAATTTTTTGTAAAGCTTCATTATAGTCCGTAGTTATTTCTTCTTTACTACTGTTAAATCCTTCGTTTAACGCTTTTATGTATTCCGCCTTAAAATCTATCTCCTCATTTTCGGCTTTATTATCCCCGAAATACTCTTGTACCGAATCTCTTACAGGATCCCCTAAAATTTCATATTTTATTTCTTCTGCACGGGAATAACCTGGGTTTTGCATTTTTCTTTCGTGTTCCTTTTCTTCATTTTCCCAAATGGCTGCTTGAATTTCGGCTTGAGTATTGTCATAATATGTTTTGTCTATGGCTATGGTAGGTTCTTCCAACTTATATAAAAATTCCTGCCCAAAGGCAGGAACAGTGGTATTGTAAATTAGGACGGCACTCAGCCCTAAACATATCGTTTTTCTAAGAAATTTGTTCTTTATAAACCTCATTTCTTCTCCATCCTAAATCTTTCTTACTTAAATATTATCAGTTGCAGAACAACTTAACAAGGGTTTTTGGTCCTATTAGCATCTAGGACTTTAGACCTAATTTGTTTATATTAGTTACGACGATAGCCCAATTTTAAAAAATAGGAGGACAAGCCTTGCACTAGCATTTTTAATAAACTACAAATAATAAGAATTTTCCCTTCAACTTGTTAAAATGTGCTAAATGTTATAATATGTAATTATGTTGAAATTCATCTTACGCCGTGTCATTGCTTTGCCTCTCGTCCTGTTGGGGGTAAGTTTCTTTTTATTTTTGCTTTCCTCAAATTTACCTCCGGAAACACGTGCTGCTTTGTATGTAAAAGATGCAAAACAATTATCATCCCTCCAAGAAGTTATTAATAAATACGATTTAAATGCCCCAGTCCTGGTACAATATGGACGTTGGTTAGGTAAAATTGTTAAAGGTGATTTCGGTTATTCTGAAAGTGCCGGTATGCCGGTAAGTGAAGCAATAAAAAGTTACTTTCCTGCAACGGCGCAACTTGCTGTTGTTACAATAATTTTGGTTTTATTTTTCGGTTTATTATTTGGTATTTTAGCAGCAATCAATAAAGGAAAATTTATAGATAAATTACTTCGGTTTATATCTTTGTCAGGCTTTTCGTTACCACTATTTGTTTTAGGGCTAATACTTCTAATGATTTTCTATGGTAAATATCACTTATTTTCACCGGGTGAATACTCTTTATCGGCAGACCTTATTATACACGGCCCCGGATTTAAAAACTATACTGGTTTTTCTTTAATTGACGCAATACTCAATTTAAATTTTTATGTATTTTTCGACGTTTTAAATCATTTAGTTTTACCAGCCTTAACTTTGTGCTTTGGATCTTTCGCTTTACAAATGCAAGTTATGCGTTCAAGTTTGATAGAAGAACTTTCCAAAGATTATATTACTGCCGCCCGTGCGCGCGGTTTAAGCGAAACACGCGTAATTTTGAACCATGCAGTAAGAAATGCTTTAATTCCGGCTTTAACTTTGGCGAGCATACAATTTATACGCTTGCTGGGGGGAACGGTAATCGTAGAAACTGTTTTCGATTATAACGGGCTTGGCCGTTTTGGTGTTGAGTGTGCAAGGCAACTTGATATAGCAGGCATTTTAGGATTTTCTTTAGTCGTAGCATTTTTGTTTGTATTCGGTAATTTGGTAGCCGATATTTTATATAGGGTTTGTGACCCGAGAATTAGGTTAAAATGAAAATTGTAAAACAATTATTACAAAATAAAACTTCGCTTACAGGGCTGATATTTATTGCTTTATTTGCCTTGACGGCATTGCTTGCCCCTTTCATTGCAAAACCGCAAAACCCACGTGACAGTTATAAAATGCCGCAAGCAAGTTATGAAATTGAACCGATGCACCCAAGTCAAACACATTTATTTGGTACTACAGAAAGTCAATATGACCTTTATTATGGTGTTGTGTGGGGGGCACGCCTGGCATTTAAAATTTCAATAATTGTTGTATTGTTTGCCGTTATTATAGGTGTTCTAATCGGTGGCCTTGCAGGATATAAAGGTGGAATTATTGACGAAGTTTTAATGCGATTAACTGACATCGTTTTTGCTGTTCCATCTATGGTACTTGCTATGGTTATTGCTGCTTTGCTCGGGCGTGGAATGTTGAATATGCTGCTTGCTTTAACAGTAGTAGCGTGGCCATCATATGCACGTTTGATAAGAGGGGAAGTATTAAAAATAAAGGAACTTGATTATGTCGCTTCCACACGTGCTATGGGAGCAGGCGGTTTACACCTGTTCTTTAAACACATTTTTCCAAATGCTTTAAGCCCTTTAATCATTATGGCAGGACTTGATATGGGGTATATTGTTTTGACGGCATCTTCTTTAAGTTTTTTAGGCCTTGGTGTTCCGGCCGGAACCGCAGATTGGGGACAACTTGTTGCACTTTCCAGAAATTGGATACTAGGCACTTACGGTAACCCGTTTGCATACTGGTATACGCTGGTTTTCCCAGGCGGGGCATTAGTCTTATTTGTATTATCTTGGAATTTACTCGGGGACGGTTTACGCGATATTTTGGACCCAAAATCAAATATCCGCTAATTATTTGCTTTAATAAACTCGTACAATCTCTTTATTCCGATTTCTAAAGAAGTAAAATTAAAATCAGGAACTTCCTTTAATAAGTTTATGGGTTTGCCCGTATATTCATTGGCTAAACCTTCTTTGGCAATAATTATTTGGTGATTTGTACCGGAAATTTTATTTACGATATTTGCCAAAGTTTTCAGGTCTACTTTAGTAGGTGGGACCATATTTATAAATTTATGTCTTGGCTGATTTTGTACAAAATGATAAATAAGACGACATAAATCATTAACTTCAAGATAAGAGAAAAACACATTTTGGCGCATTGTTATAGGTTTATTTTCAAGTACGCAGTGTATGGCGTGAGTTATAAAGCGGGTATTTGCCTCATTGGGACCGTAAACCCCAAATAAGCGTAAATTCCAAACATTAGGATATTTTTTTATTTCTTGACTGATTAAATATTTCGCCCGTCCGTATAAATCGGTGGGGGGAGTATTTGCCCAACTTTCATCCTCAGCCAAAACAATAGGAGAACTTTTATCAAATTCCGCCCCAGAACCGAAAGTAAAGATGGGTTTGCCGGTAGCAACAGAAATAAAATTATTTAAAATTTGCAAATTCTTTTCAAAAATATCCTGTGGCGGAACTGGGGTATTAATTCCGTAAAACCCGGATAAAATAAAAATATCCGGGTTAAAATCTGCAACTATTTTTTGCACGGTCTTTAAGTCGGAAAAATCAAAATCTCTGCTCCTTGGTGCAATAACTTTAAACCCTTTATTTTCCAAAAAAGGTTTTAAATTTTTTCCTACAAAGCCACCGGAACCTGTTAACAAAATTTTTTTAATTTTATTCATATCTATAATCCAATATATAATTTTTTTCATCAAAAATGTTATCTTTTACTTTTACGAAGTATGAATTTTTATCAAACACATTACTATCTGGGAAATAACTCGGATTCCATTTCATATGTTCGACGAATAGTACTGCCCCGTTTCTTTTAGCATTATCGGTTAACAAATTATTTGTAAAAGGATTTTTGGGTTTATTAACTATATCTTTCAAAGCAAGCAATGGCACATCTGCGTTCGTCATAAAACTATTATTGGTTTTATATACACCTGTAGCATTAAAATCTTTAACAAATAATATAGGATTAAAAGGTCCTGTAACTTTATTAAAAAACTGGTTCTTATGTGGGTTATTAATGAATAATCCGCCGTGATCAGACACTATAATAATCCTCGTGTTATCATATACATTATTTTGTTTTAGATAATCAATGAAATTACCAATCAATAATAAAGAAGCCATATTCAAATGATAAGAGGTGTGAGAATATTTATCCCCTTCCCAGTTTGTACCCGGAATGAATTTACCGGTAAAAGTATAAGAAGGATATTCCAAAAATGACTCAGAATGAGGCAACATATTGTCAATGAACGTAAATGTATCTTTGTCCGATGTAAAATCCGTCAATTGTGGCATAAAATACATAACGGGGTAAGAATCAAGCAACGTATCGGATATTCTAAAATGAACTCGCGTATTTAGGTAATTTCCTTTATTATAAATTAAATTTTTAAACAAAGCCGGCACGGATCTAAATATAGAATACATAAAACTTTGCCTTTTTTGTATATTTTGTTTATTTATTACAATACGTTTTATTTCGTCAAAATCTTTCAAATACTGCTCGGTATACTTTCCCTGTAAATTAGCCCAGCCGATATTATTTCGTTTAAACAAATCACCATCCAAATCTTCTTTAAAATCGGCCCAACCGATATCTATCATCAAAGTATTAAAACCATTATTTTTGAATATAGTAGGTAAAGTCAAAAGGGCTTCACTATGCTTATCCACCATTTTTTCAGGGCGCTTTTCCAATTCTTCCGGTATATATTCATATCCGCCCAAAATAGGTGGAAAACCCAAAATAGTATGGGCATAGTAAGAAACTGTATTAGGATAATAAGTAAAACCGGTATAGATATCTCTAAGTTCAGGTTTCTCATCAAAAATCATAGGAAGAAAAGAATTTACAGACCTGTCCATCATAAATACAATTACATTCTTACCTGTTTTACTTAAGTGTATTTTAGGAGTGACATCAACAACTTGTTCTATTTTATTTTTATGATAAAATTTGGCTAATTTATAACAATTGACTGCACTAAGGCCTAAAGAGGATATCAAAACTATGATAACCGAGTGTAATATAATATTTGTATATTTTCTATCAAATAAACTAGCTATAACAATGGAAACTATCAAACATATTGAAAAATTTACAACAGCTTGCATTTTTGTAATATAGTTACCATAAGTAAAAACGAAAAAATTTGATATTTGGGCCGGATCACCGATATTCATTATATTGATTATGGTTATAAACAAAAACAGAATCGAAAATAACAGTAAAAATTTTCTAAATGCATTATTGGTAAATAAATATAAAGCATATGGTAAAACAATTAGTAATCCTATACTTTGCAACAGGACATAAAATATTAAATTAGGGGGAAAACTTAATGGAGATGAAATAAATAAATTAGAAGGTATCAAAACGCCCAAACAAATGCAATTAGTTATACAAGATAAGAAAAACAGATGTTTTTCCTCCTTGTTTAAATCTCCTTTTCTGTATTCGTTAAATTTTTTCACATAAACATATAGTGGCGCTATTAACAATAATAACAATAAAAATGTTGTTGTTGCCACTATTAAAATTTTATTCCCATACGCCCCTATTAATTGAAATAAAATAGCAATAATAATGACGATATTTAAGGTATAAAATATACTTTTTGAATTTTTTAATTTTAAAATTATATTTCTTATTAAGGATATTAATTGATTAAAAGTCCAATACAAGACTAGTCCCGCCGGTGATTTATAGAGTAGAACCAAAAATATTACCGGCAAAGCATACATTTGAACTTTATCTTTTGTCCTTAAATTTTTAGCATAAACCTGTGCAGAAAAGATATTTATTACCGTCATCAAAATAGGCAAAAGATTTATTTTTAAATTGCCTATACTCAACAAAGCATCAGGCATACCTAAATTCACGATAGGGCCTAGTGAAGCCCCCTTTAATATCGCCAAATTTGCGAAAAACAAATATGCCGCTATAAAAAATAATGTTTGTAACAATATACTTAAATATTTCTTTTTATAAATAGGGAAGAGAACCAAATTAGAGAGATAGCTGATTATTAAAATACTAAACCACGGTGATAAGGCAGATGAGTATAATAGATAAAAAACTATCTCCATTATTAGATAAATCGGATATACAAAAATATAATACGGTATCTGTAACATATTCAAAATTATTTTTTTACACTCATTAAATAGAGTGTCCTATAGGAATATTTTATTGATTGTTTATCTTTTATTTCGAAATAATCTGAAAACACCTTTTCAAAATTTTGTTGTGTATATTGATTAAAAATATCCTCTCTGGAAAATAATAATTTCTGAACTTGTGAATCTTGTTTATCCACGAACTCTATAATCAAATTATTTGATAATTGGGCAAAATATTTAGCTATGTGACCAAAAGGTAGATTATTAGAAATCGCTAAATGGTGTATCAGCGCAAGGCACATTACACAATCCACTTGTTTAGCTCTAGAAATTAAAGTCTCTCTCTCTTCATTAGCCCATCCTATTCCTGGGGAAGGATTAGTCAAATCTAATACCAAAGGTAGCAATTGTTCTATATGCTCTTGCTTTGTTTTTTTATAACTTTTGGCAACAGCCATATAATCTATATCGAAAGAAACTACTTCAGCACCTTCCTTAATTGCTATATTAGAAAAAACATTTGTGTTACCACCTAAATCCCAAACTTTAACAGGCTTAATTCTCTTTATATAATCTTTTACCGTATTTAATTTCATTTCAAAGGATTCATTAGTATAATTTGTATTAGAATAGTAATCTCCCCATTCTGTATTTTCTTTCGTTACTTTAAAACTATTAACCAAATCTATTAAACTGGTAATAATATTATCTAATTGTTTCTTCGTGATTACGATTTGTTTAAGATTAATATTTCTATTATCTGCATATTTTTGTTGACTTTTTGAGTGAGAGAAAATGTTTAATAATAACCCTATATTTAATCTGCTCTTCAAAGGCAATAATTTAGCACACAAATCAAGAGGAATACCATCAATGAAATCTTTCATTAAACAAGATAATCTTTGGTCTTTATATGTCATCAAAGATAATGGCGCTAAGAACATTTTACAGAATTGATTATATGCAATCCAAGGCTTTTCTTTAAAAATTTCAAAAGATAAAGTATCTATTAGAACAGGATGCCCTTTATAGAACTGTATATTATATGGGGTGGCATCTTTCAGCGTCATATCGTATTTTAATGCTATTTGTTGTATATGTAAAGTCGCCAGTGCTGCATCTTTATATTGTTCAAAAGACCATTCATAAGGATATGAAATAAAAATTTCCGTAGGCTGAATAATGTCATCAGATATAACTTTATGAGGAATTATTAAATTATTATCTAGAAGTTCTTGATATAAACCACTTTGTATCATTAAATTAAAAGTTCGTTTATAGCAAGCATTTATTTTCCTATATAAAATCCCATTTTCACGGAAAACAAAACCTGAAGGATCCCTAAAAGAAGATGCTATTTTTTCCATACGAACCAACTCTTTATTTTGGACCAGAAAATTTTTATCACTACATACACACTTGCTACAACAGCCAGAACAGCTTGTAGCATCATACTCCCAGAAGAAGGATCCAGATATCCCCAACTTAACTTTGCTGAAAACAACAAAGTGAACACACAAAACAATATTTTTTTATACATTGAAAACTCCTTAAAAATTTATTCTTTCCTTTTCGATAACTACCGGGCGATGTAAAACTTGCGTTAAAACCGCTCCTAAATATTCGCCGATAATACCTATAAAAAATAATTGCATTGAGGAAAAGAAAAATACCGCAATTAAAATTGGTGCTGTACCCATTGGGAAACGGTCCCAATATAATAACTTTAAAATTAAGTAAATAAAAGCCAAAAGTAAACTAAATGCAGAAAGTAAAAACCCACAAAATGCTGCTAGCCTAAGTGGCATTTTACTGTGATTTGTAAAGCCTATCATTGCATTATCGTAAAGCGTATAAAAATTATTTTTTGTAAACCCACGTTGACGTTTTGGCTGAACAAAAGGTACCGTTGTTTTTTTATATCCCAATTCACATACAAGCCCACGTAAATAAGGGTAAGGGTCCCCTATTTTGCGGAACTCATCCACGACCTCTTTATCGTGTAAACCGAAACCGGTACAATTTTGTAAGAGTTCTGCACCGCTATCATTTGCCTTATTTAAAAGCCAATAGTAAAATTTGCGAATTACAAAAAAGATAAAACTTTCTTGCGTTTTTTCTTTTTGTGCAAGTACCACCTTATTACCTTCTTCCCATTTTTTTATAAATTCAGGGATAAGTTCAGGCGGATCTTGCAAATCAGAAGCCATATAAATTACTGCATCCCCGCTACATTGCAAAATTCCATAATAAGGGGATCGTATATGCCCGAAATTACGGGCATTTAATATAACTTTAAAATTTTTATCTTTAGCGGCAATTTCGCGGAGTTTCTGTGCAGTAGCATCTGTGGAAGCATTATCCAAAACAATTTGTTCATATTCGTATTTATCCGCTAATTTAGCCATTTGTTCTTTGACTTTTTTATAAAGAACTTCCACATTTTCTTCTTCGTTGTAGGCGCTTGAAACTATAGAAATTTTCTTCATTTTTGTGCTCCGTTATTTAAAAATTTATTTTTACACCACATAGAACTTGGCCTTTCAATCAAATAATAAACCAAAATACCTCCAAGTATTGCAAACAAACAACCTATACTTAAAGTCAAAATCCTTTGCCCAACTATAACTTGTGTGAAATTGGCATTAAAAATAGTATAAAATAAGATTATTAAATATCCTTGCATAACAAAAATAGAATAAGAGAATTTACCCAAAAAATCTGAAACTTTATTTTCAAGCAATTTTGATACTATGCCTTTTTTAACTAAAAACAACATAATTAATGCTGCAAATAAAGGAACAAAGATAAAATCATTATTTATCTTCCAAACATTAAATACGAGCAAGTTTGCCAAAACAAATAAAATTACTATTTCTGCAATACTAAAAATTATGCGATGAAATGTATTCGTTTTTTCATCATCTCTGACTGTATTAGGAATATATTTTTCATAAATCATTCCCATAATGAGCCCAATTCCGAGCCCAGCAATTCCGCGAAGCATACCCGCAGTCAATAAACCATAAATTGCAATTGCAGGAGAACCAAAATTACCTTTAAATGCCTGAAATAGAATTACATATGCTAAATATACCATAATCACTAGCGAAAACATAACTCTTTTTTTATCAAATAATTTAAATAAAGAAAAGTAGAATAAAGAAATCCAAAATAGAACAGAGATATACCATACGTGTATATAATTACTTATAGAGTTTGTTAGACCTATATTATTAAGAAGCAAAATGTTAAGCAAACTATTAACGTAATCAACTATAGTATATTTTATGAAGGGGGCAGAAATAATTGATAACGCCACAACAAAAGCCAAAACGAACCACAAGCGCAAAAACCTTTTTATAAAATAAAAACTAATATCTTGATATTTTTGAATATCGAAATAAAGAAAAAAGCCAGACAAAATAAAGAAAAATTCTACTAAAACATGTGCATCTCTTGATAAAATCTGAAGCGGCAAATATGCTTTTATACCTAAAGATGCCAAAAGTTGTACAAGATGAAAATAAACCAAAACAGAAACAAAAAGAAAACGCAAGAATTCAATATTCTTAAATTTTGGTAATTTACACATCTGTTCCTTTATATTTTTAGAGGTAATTTCTTTATTTTCTTTTTCACCGCAAGCAGTTGAAAGTATCGAAATTTTCTTTTTCATATTTTAGCATTTTCCTCCATCTCGCTGCGGCTTAAAAAAGGAAACATATCTTCTAGGCTAGGACTGATCATTGTTCCATCGGCTAATTTCCTTGCGGAAAGTTTGGGCGTAAAAATATAATCACGTTCTAGCATAACTTCACAGACAAGCGGTCCTTTTTTAGAGAGTACTTGTTTTAGTTTCGTATCTAAATCACTATTTTTATTTAAACGAACATAAGGTAAATCAAAGCCTAAAGCAATTTTTTTAAAATCAGGCAAACCTACTCCGGTTTTTGTATTGCACGCCGTAAAACGCCCAAAGAAATTGCGTTGTGTCTGAATAATTGAAATGTAACCGTCATTATTTAAAATAAAAATTTTAATAGGTAAATTATAGTTTTTTACCGTCTGCAGTTCTTGCAAATTCATCATTATAGAACCATCACCCTCAAGGCAAATAATATCTTTTTTGCTTGCAACTGCAGCACCTATAGCAGCAGGCAAACCATAACCCATAGAAGCATCACCTGAATTTACGATCATACGCTGCCCTTTTTTAACTTTTGCCGTCTGGAAAAAAGCAACGCAAGCCGTACCGTTACTTCCGATTACACTTGTACTGGCTGGCAAATTACCTGTTAATTTATCGATGAATAAATAAGGATTTACAAAATTATTCGGTTTAATTTTAAATTCTTTCAACGGAGGATATTTTGCTTTTAACTTCTGGCAATGTTTAAACCAAGCGTTTACATTTAATTTAACAACACTTTTAAGTAAAGACGGAATAAAAACCGCCAAATCAGCCCAAACAGGTATATCTGGTTTTACTGTAGGTTTCTTAAGTTCGGCCTTATCAATATCGACAATAATTTTTAAAGCATTTTTTGCAAAATTTTCATAGTTATAACTTGCTTGACGGATATTGTTCCTTGTCCCTAAAAACAAAATTACATCCGCTTGTTGTAAGGCAAAATTACCGGCCCTATGTCCCACAGTTCCAATACGTCCCACGAAATTCGGGCAAGTATTCTCAAGTAAATCAAAGCCGTTTAAAGTTGTAACTACGGGAACATTCAATTTGTTTACAAGTTTTCTAAAATTATCAATTTGTCCGGATAATCTGATACCGTGCCCTGCAACTATTAAAGGACGTTTAGCTTTCTTTAAGACAGAAACTATTTCTTTTATTTTCAAATCATATTTAGGTTGAGTGGGGGGGACAAAACTTTTTAATTTTTTCTCATCAATTAAAGCGGCTTGAATATTTATCGGTATATCTAACCAAACAGGCCCTTTGCGTCCAGTTGTTGCTTCATAAATAGCGCGCTGAAGATGATATTTAATATCTTCCGCTTTTGTAACCATAACAGCATATTTTGTTATGGGTTTTACAATTGAAACGATATCGACTTCCTGATCCCCGAGTTGCCTTAAAGGAATATTACGGCAACTTGCCAAAGTAGTAGAAAATTTAACTTGCCCGGATATAAATAATATAGGTGCGCTATCAGTCCACGCACCAAAAACACCGTTTAAACAATTTAAACCACCCGGACCCGTAGTAACATTTACCAAAGCAAGTTTTTGACTTGCTCTTGCATAACCTTCTGCAGAAATTGCTGTTGCTTGTTCATTATGATTGCAATAATACTTAATTCTACTTGCGCCGAAACTATCATTTAAATGCATAGCCCCGCCGCCGGAAATCATAAACATTTCCTTAATATTCTGCTTTTGTAAGTACTTTGCAACGAAATCAGAAAGTTTAATCATTATTGGTATTTGCCGCCGGCTTTTTCAATTAATTTTTTATATCTATCTTCCAACATAACAATTCTTTTGGCATCTTCTTGGAAGATAGCACCATAAAAATCTCTTTTATTTTTGAGCCACATCAACTCAAAACCTACTGCTTTTAAAATCCCTTTATCTGCATTCGGATCATTTAATGACTCAGGTGCGCTAAAAATTAATTTTCTTGTCTCAAATTTAGTTAAAGAATTAGCAGGTAACCTCTTAAAAAACGGTAAAGAGTGCGCGGATACACCGCCACCTATAGTCATTTTCTTACCGACTTTTTTCATTTTAGTCGCAATAATTTCGGCAATTTTAAATATCTCTTCTGAATTTATGTCTTCTCTGGTTAAACCCAAAGAGCCTGTCATATCAACACGTCCGAGAACCACGCCTGCTATACTATTAAATTCTTTGGCTTGCATCATAGCATCCAAATTATCTAGACCATTTTTAGTTTCTACGTCTATATAAAGTTCTAAATCTTCCCTTTCGTCCTCAGTAAATACTAACTCCGCAGCGTGTACATATTTTTTCATAGCATAAGCGCTTTCTATCATTGGGGCAACTATGGCATTAACACCTATTACTTTAGCATCATACATATCTTTTACTGCTTCGGCACCGCCTATTTTAATTGTCATTTCAAGCCCCGCTTTTGTAACAACTTCTTTTAGACGCATTGCTTCTTCTAACCGGGTACCTTCTGCCTCAAATTCTGCTTTAATACCTATAACGTGATGATTGGCCTTTAAATCCTTTAATGTTTCCACCATTTGTTTTTCTAGTTTATTCATAATCCCTCACTTTTTAAACTGCATTTTGTATAAAGAAGCATAGGCCCCGTCTTTTGCAAGTAAAGCCTCATGTGTTCCGCTTTCTACAATCTGCCCATCATTTACAACAACTATATTATCAGCATTTTGCACAGTACTTAAACGGTGCGCAATAACGATAACAGTCCTGTTCTTCATCAAATTATCTAACGCTTCCTGTACTACTTTTTCAGATTTTGTATCCAAAGCACTTGTTGCTTCATCTAAAATTACGATAGGTGCATTTTTAACAAAAGCACGCGCTATGGCAAGACGCTGCTTCTGCCCACCTGAAAGTAAAGTGCCACGTTCACCGATATCAGTATCAAGCCCTAGAGGTAAACCTTTAACGAAATCAGCAAGGCATGCATTTTGTAAAGCGGACCAAATAACTTCATCATTAACTTCAGGGTTCCCTAACAAAATATTATCTTTGATTGTGCCGGAAAATAAAAAATTATCCTGAAATACCATAGCAATTTGTTTTCTTAAAGATTTTTGATTGTAATCTCTAATATCGTTTCCGTCAATTTCAATCGTTCCGTTTTGGATGTCATATAAACGCGGTATTAAAGCCGAAATTGTCGTTTTACCACCACCGGAATTACCTACCAAAGCCAAAGTCGTTCCTTTGGGAATTTCTAAATTTATGTCATGTAAAACTTCGCGCCCGTTTACATAAGAAAAGTCAACATTTTTAAAAGTAATACCTTTTCTTATTTCATTTAATTCCAACGCATTTTCTTTGTCTTTAATTTGCGGTTCCAAACCCAAAATTTCAAAAATACGGTCGATAGCAAGGAAAGAATTTTGTATGGAGATATAATAGTTACCAAGTGATCTTAAAGGTTTATATAACATTATTAAAGCGGCAGTAAAAGCAACGAAGTTACCGCTTGTAATTTTACCGGTAACAATTAAATAACTACCGCACCAAATAACGAATGCTATACCGAAGGACATTATAACGTGCATAAGAGGGGAAAGCCAGTTTGTACTTTTTACCATCTTCATCGCTAATGCAAAAGTTGTATCGGTAATTTGGTAAAAACGTTTTCTAAATTCTTCTTCTAAGGTAAAAGAACGAATTGTTCTGTTACCTGCAAAAGTTTCGTTATATGCAGTTATTACGGATGATAAATTAACAACCGTTTTGGCCAAAATAACTTTCATTTTTTTGCGTACAATATACATAGGGTATATAAAAAACCCAAGTACGGCAACAGCAATAGCTGCCATTTGCCACGAGTTATATATTAAAACGCCGACCAATGCTATGGATGAAAATGTTCTGCTTAAAAATTGTTTTATACTTCCTATTAAACCTGTTGAAGCGGTTTCAGCATCACTTGAATATCTAAACAAAACTTCACCTGAATTACGTTTATCGAAATAGGCGGTATCCATTGAAAGAAGTTTTTCATATAATCTTCTTTTAACGCCTATGGTAATTTTTTGTGCCACCCAAGTATTAAGATAATCTGAAGCATAAGTAAGTACACCCTGAAGAACCGTAAAACCGACGATTAATAAAGGTATCAAGTTAGAAAAAGACTGCTGTTTATCAACCATAACTTGGTCCATAAACGGCTTTAAAGCCATCGCGACAACGGCATCTAAACCACCCACAGGAACAGTTAATAAAACACCGATCAAAGTCCTTACCCAGAAAGGTTTTATAAAGGGCCACATCCTTTTTAAATTTAATATTACTAAATTAGCATTAAAGGCTTTTTTAAGTTTTTGTTTTCTTTTTCCCATAAAGCACCGTAATAAATAGTGTTATATATTAAATTATAGCATAATTAAATATGTGGTATAATATAGTTATTATGTTAAATGGAGGCCTTATGAAAGTTTTAATTTTAGCAGGTGGTCTAGGTTCACGTTTAGGAGAAGAGACTGTTCTTCGCCCGAAACCGATGGTAGAAATAGGTGGGTATCCTATACTTTGGCACATAATGAAGATTTATACTCATTTTAATTTTACGGAATTTGTTATTTTATGTGGCTACAAAAGTGAATTCATTAAGCAGTATTTTTTAAACTATTACACAAATAATTCCGATATAACCATAAATTTTGAAAATAACGATATTCAAATTCATCGTAACCATTGTGAACCTTGGAAAGTTACTTTGCTCTTTACGGGCAGAAATAATATGACAGGCTCCCGCATTAAACAAGCCGCTCCTTATATAAATAATGAACCCTTTATGTTAACTTACGGGGACGGTGTGGCAAATGTCAACATCAATGAATTAATTGATTGCCATAAAAAAGGCAAGAAACTTGTTACTTTAACTGCAGTACAACCTACCGGCCGTTTTGGTGCACTTGAAATTGAAAAGGACGGGGAAATTACAAGTTTCCAAGAAAAGCCTGCCGGTGATGGCGCATGGGTAAACGGTGGTTTCTTTGTATGTGAGCCAAAAGCCCTTGAATATATACCAGATACTCCAAATGCAATTTGGGAACAAGAACCTTTGAGAAATCTTGCTAATGACGGTCAACTTAATGCTTATAAGCATCATGGGTTTTGGCGCCCCATGGATACTTTAAAAGATAAACTTGATCTTAATGATCTGTGGAATAAACATCAAGCACCTTGGAAAATATGGGAAGGTAAATAATATGGCAAATTTACAGGATTTACAGAAAACCTATAAAGGTAAACGCGTTTTAGTTACCGGCCATACCGGCTTTAAAGGTGGGTGGCTTGTTTCATGGCTTAAACATTTGGGAGCAGAAGTTTGTGGTTACGCACTTGAACCAAACACTAACCCAAATTTGTTTGAAGCATCAAAAGTTGCAAAAGGAATCAAAAGTGTTATCGGTGATATTTTAGATGAAAAAACTTTAAATAAAACTTTTTTAGATTTCAAACCGGAAATTGTTTTTCATCTTGCAGCCCAACCTTTAGTACGTCTTTCATACAACGAACCTGTGAAAACTTATGAAACAAATGTTATGGGCACTTTAAAAGTTCTTGAAGCCGCCCGTAAAACAGGCACCGTAAAAGCATTCGTAAATATTACAACCGACAAATGTTATGAAAATAAGGAAGTAACACGCCCTTATAAAGAAGATGATCCTTTTGGTGGATATGATATGTATTCATCATCAAAAGGATGTGCAGAAATTTTATCTTCTTCTTACCGAAGATCATTTTTGAAAGATGACGGTTATGCTTTGGCAACAGTCCGTGCCGGAAATGTTATCGGTGGGGGAGATTGGGCTTTGGATAGGCTTGTTCCGGATTGCGTCCGTGCAATAGAAGCAAATCAAGTAATTGAAATACGAAATCCGCATGCAACACGCCCGTGGCAACATGTTTTAGAACCATTATCAGGTTATTTACTCTTGGGGCATTTACTTTTAACAGAAGGTAAAAAATACGCTGAAGGTTTTAACTTCGGCCCGGATAGCAAAAGTATTTTGACTGTTGCAGAAGTCGCGAAACAAATTGTCAGTGCTTATGGCAGAGGTGAAATAAAAGTCCACAAAAAGGATAATTTGCACGAAGCAAATCTTTTAACTCTTGATATAACTAAAGCACGCGAAGTTTTAAATTGGGTACCGAGTTTAACTGCAAATCAAGCAATAAAATTAACTGTTGACTGGTATAAAAATTTTTACGAAGGCAAAAATATGGAAGATTTTTCCGTAAAACAAATACAAGATTATGAGGCTAATTTATTATGGAACAAGATTTAAGAAATAAAGTAAAAGAAGCGGCAAAAAATTATTATAAAGAAATTTTCGGCACAAAAAAACCGCGCAAATATATACCTGTTTCCGGCAAAGTTTTAGATGATCAGGATTTAAACAATATGATAGATGCCACGCTTGATATGTGGCTTACTGCAGGCCGTTTTAATGAAGAATTTGAAAAGCAATTTGCCGCATGGCTTGGTACAAAATTTGCTTTATCAACGAATTCCGGTTCTTCGGCAAATTTGCTTGCCCTATCTGCTTTGACTTCTCATAAATTAGGAGAAAAACGCCTTAAAAAAGGTGATGAAGTTATAACCGTTGCCGCAGGCTTTCCAACAACAGTAAATCCAATTATTCAGCAAGGTCTAGTACCTGTTTTTGTGGATAGCGAATTAAAGACTTACAATATTGATGCTTCTAAAATAGAAGAAGCATTGTCCCCAAAAACAAGAGCAATTTTTGTTGCCCACACCCTTGGAAACATGTTTGATATGGATAAAATTTTGGAAATTTGCCAAAAACATAATTTGTGGCTTATTGAAGATTCTTGCGACGCTCTAGGTGCCACTTGGAAAGGCAAAAAAGCCGGTACTATCGGACATATTGGTACATATAGTTTTTACCCGGCGCATCACATGACTATGGGTGAAGGCGGAGCAGTTGTAACTAATGACCCTCAGCTTTACCGTATAATTTTGTCATTCCGCGATTGGGGCCGCGACTGCTGGTGCAAACCCGGCGTGGATAACACATGCAAAAACCGTTTTAACATGCAACTTGGTAATTTGCCTTTCGGGTATGACCATAAATATACTTATTCACATATTGGTTTTAATTTAAAAATTACGGATTGGCAGGCCGCCATAGGTTTAAGCCAATTAAAGAAATTGCCTGAATTTTTAGAGCGCCGCAAAAAAAATGCAGCATACCTCTTGAAACACTTAAAAGATTTGGAAAATTATTTAATTTTACCGTCGGTTGATGCAGATGTTGAGCCATCTTGGTTTGGGTTTTTAATTTCCGTTAAACCCAATGCACCTTTTACCAAGCAGGAACTTGTGGAATATTTGGAAAATAACGGTATAGGCACACGCCAGCTTTTTGCCGGCAATTTGCTTAGGCAACCGGCATTTACAGATGATGAAATTTCTTTACGCATCTGCGGGGGGGCTTTACAAATTTCCAAAAACTTAAATGAAAACGATTATAAAAAATTACCTAATACTGATTTTATAATGAACAATACTTTTTGGATAGGCACTTTCCAGGGTTTAGGCGAAAGTGATTTGGAAATAACCTGCACAGCAATACATAATTTTATAAAAGAAAGGGTAAAATGACATTAACATATATAAAGTTTATATTGATTAAAATTTGAAGTTTTATTTTGTTTAGTTTTTTTATAAAATATATTATTATGACAATATCTCGTATAAAAACATATATAAGTTTGTTTAGTAGCGCAGGAGTTGGATGCTATGGCTTTAAACAAGCCGGTTTTGAATGCATTGCTACTAATGAACTAATAGATAAAAGACTGCAAATACAAAAATATAACAAAAAGTGTAAATATGAATCTGGATATATATTAGGAGATATACGATTACAAGAGAATAAAAATAAGATATTTTCAGAAATAACAAGATGGAAAACAAATTTTAAAATTAAAGATGTAGATGTTATAATAGCAACTCCACCATGTCAAGGAATGTCTGTAGCAAATCATAAGAAGAAAAATGAACAAAACAGAAACTCATTGATAATGGAATCCATATATTTGGTAAATGCAATCAGACCTAGGTTCTTTATATTTGAAAATGTTAGAGCTTTTTTAAACACATTATGTAAAGATGCAAATAACAATCTTATAACTATACGAACCGCAATCGATAACTACTTATCAAATGAGTATAACATCGCTAGCAGAGTAATAAATTTTAAAGATTATGGTTCTAATTCAAGCAGGACAAGAACTTTAGTTATAGGCGTCAGAAAAGATATCCTTCACATATCTCCTTATGATTTATTTCCAAACCAAGAAAAAGAAAAAAGATTAATAGACGTTATTGGACAATATAGATCTTTAACAAAAATGGGAGAAATTTCTAACGAAGATATTTTTCATTACTTCCGCTCATATAACAAAAAAATGTTACCATGGATTGAAAATACTCCAGAGGGAAAATCTGCTTTTGATAATAAAAATATCTCACATAGACCTCACTCTTTAAAAAATGGACAAATCGTAGTTAATGTGAATAAAAATGGTGATAAATATACTAGATGTATGTGGAATAAGGTAATGCCATGCATTCATACAAGGAATGATATCCTTTCTAGCCAATCGACAATTCATCCTAAAGATAACCGTGTTTTCAGTATTAGAGAACTTATGGACTTAATGACCATACCAAAAGATTTTAAGTGGAGCGAAATTACGGAAAAAGAATTAAATTGCTTACCTTTAGATAAAAAAATAAAATTTCTAAAAAAAGAAGATATAAATATTAGACAATCTATCGGTGAAGCTGTTCCCACAATTATATTTACAAAAATAGCTAAAAACATCTTATTTTATGATAAAACTTACGAACAAAAAATCTTAAATAAACATACACTAAATACTACCCAGGATATCATACAGTTTGTAAAACAAAATAAAAACATTTTTCCCTTAAGTTATATTCAAAAAATTTTAGAATCAACTAATTCAAATAAAGAAAAATATGCATCTTTTTATACTCCCCCTAATATTTCATATGCTTTAGTATCAAGTTTACCGAATATTGACAAAGACACAATAACGGTATTGGAACCTGCAGTCGGAGTGGGAAATTTTATTCCTCTAATATCTGAAAGATATTACAATAAAATAGTGCATATAGATGTAATTGACATAGATGCTAAATCCTTACACCTATTAAAATCTTTACATCTAGAAGATAAATATAAAAATATCATCATAAAATATATAAACAAAGATTTTTTATTTTATAATACAAACAAAAAATATGATATTGTAATAGGAAATCCTCCATTTGGAAAAGTCAAAAATAGTATTTTATTAAAGCAATACAAAAATAAGGCCTCAAACAAGCATACATCTAACCTTTTTTCTTTTTTTATAGAACATGCTATAAGATACGCCGATTACGTAGCACTTATAATTCCTAAAAGTTTTTTATCTGCCCCAGAATATAATCAGACGCGGGATTTATTAGAGCAACAAACAAATATTTTAAAAATAATTGATTTCGGAGAAAAAGCTTTTGTAGATATCAAAATAGAAACAATATCTTTTTTATTATCTATTAACAAAAAACAGGAAAATTGTGATGTTCTAATAGAAAGTTATATAACAAACGATAAACATATATCAAAAGAAAAAGAAATTTTTGACAAAGATTTATCTATGTGGTTATTATATAAAAATGAATTTTTTAATAAAGTGAAAAAAACGTTAGACTTAAATATTTTTAATGTATATAGAGATAGAATAATTACAAAAAAATTGACTAAATCCGTAGGGAAATATAGAGTTTTAAAATCAAGAAACATAGGAAATAATTGTATTATGAATATTGAAGGATATGATACATTTATAGATAATATAAGCAATATACCCGTTAAAAAATTTATAAATTCCACTGCAATTCTAGTACCGAATTTAACTTATAATCCAAGAGCTGTTTTCCTACCTAAAAATTCAATAACAGACGGCTCCGTGGCAATACTACAAGCAAAGAATAATTTATGCATTAATAAGCAAGATTTAAATTATTTTTCTACAGAAGAATTCAAAAAATTTTACTTGATAGGTCGCAATTATGGAACAAGAAGTTTAAATATAGATACAAATTCAGTAAAATTATGGGGAATTAAAAGGAGGAAAAATGTTTGATTCAAACAAAATTGATAGCTTTTTTAAAGATAAAAATATGGATACGCATAAGAGAGGTGGCAATCCTAGATTTATAGACCAAAAATGTACCCCTGATGTTATTTCTTTTATAGCTGACTGTGTTTTAAATTTAAAAAAAGATACTTTTACTAGGAAAGATTTATCGACTTCAGATTACTTCACAAAAAATGCTACTTTAATTTTTGGAAAACCAAGTCCTAAAAATAAAAATGTAAATAATGAATATGATAAATTTATCTCTCAACCTCTAGATTTATTTTCTTATTCTCAATTACTGGAAAAGAAAAAAATTGGTATTAAAAACTATTATAAAATTCTAAATTATGATATTTTAGATTATATATCTTTAAGGGATAAAAATGCTCTAATTTTTTTACACATTTATCTGTCAAAAATTTTAAAAGACAGTGGTTTTTACAAATATGTAGAAATTTTTCTTAAACAACAGGATAAAGAATCTTTTATCACATTAAAAGATAAATTCATTAGACTTATAGTGGGAACATATAATTTGGGACAAAGAGGAAGCAAAAATGGCGGTGAAATAGAAGCAAAAAGAATATTCGCAAAAGTCATAAATATTTTTTCTTTTTTTAGTTCTTCTTTAGGAAGTATTAAAGGACAGCTTTCCAATAGAACTATATTATATACTGATTTAGTTTATAATAGAATTAATTTTAGAGATATTGATAAGTTAAAAAATATAGCAAGAAAAGAAAAAAAAAGAACATTTTTTAAAAGTTCCTATACGTATAATGAATTTCTTATAAATAAAGCTAAGCAATGGATTAAAAGACATCATCCATTAAGTGAAATAAAAGATGACTTATATGCTAACGGAAAGACAGATGCCGTTCACCATATTTTTCCTAAGTCAAATTTCCCACAAATAGCTGGATATATTGAAAATTTAATCGCATTAACATCGGGTCAACATTGGACATATGCTCATCCGAATGGCAAAACTAATTGTATAGATAAAGCATATCAAATTATTTGTTTAAAAACTAAAAGCAAAGATATAGAACAAGATATCCAAAATGGAATTATTGGCTATAGCAAATATAATTTTATTTATGTTTTAAATGAAGGTTTTCAAAATAAAATAAAAGAAATACCAATGAAATCCTCTTTTAAAGAAATAAATAACTTTATAGACTTATATTACAAGACCATTTAATTGTGTATACCTTGGAAAATTTAATTACATATGATATACGCTCTCAAAAAATAAAACCAAAATAAATATGTTGGAAATTAAAAATTTAACTGTTTCAATAAAAAATAAAAACGGTAAAATTTTCCCTCTTGTAAAAAATCTGTCCTATAATTTGGAAGAGGGTAAAACGCTTGCAGTCGTCGGCGAATCCGGTTGTGGTAAAACTATGCAGGCATTATCAATAATGGGGCTTTTGCCTCCAAATATTAGTGTAACGCAAGGCCAAATTTTATTTAACGGCAAAAATATTTTACAGCTTTCTGCAAAGGAAAGGCGCCAAATTAACGGTAAAGAAATTGCCCTCGTTTTCCAAGATGCTTTAACTGCTTTAAACCCTGTTATAACGGTGCGCCAACATTTGCTTGAAGTGTTTTCGGTAAGAACAAAATTACATAAAGATGAAGCCAAGGAAGAAATAAAAAAACTTTTGGCCCAAGTGGAATTACCGGAAAAGATTTTAAATTCTTACCCTCATCAAATTTCCGGCGGGCAACGCCAGCGTGTAATGCTTGCACTTGCACTTGCTTTAAAACCCAAACTTTTAATAGCAGACGAACCCACAACAGCCCTTGATGAAAACACTCAAAAACAAATTTTAGACCTTATAAAAAAACTTCAACAATCTTATAAAATGGCCGTTATTTTTATAACGCATGATTTAATACTTGCTAAAGAAATTGCCGATAGAATTTTCGTTTTATATTCCGGTACAAAAGTTGAAGAATCACTAGCTAAAGAACTATTTTCAAATCCTTTACATCCATATACCTACGGATTGTTTAAATCAATAATTACAAAAGATACACCCAAAGGTATACCTCTTTTTGAAATTCACGGCTCACCACGTGGAAGATCACGCTTTTACGGTTGTCCCTTTAAAGATAGATGTAAAAAATCTTCCAGGGTATGCTACAAATTTGTGCCTTCTTTAGAAGAGTTGCGCCCACAACATTATTGTGCTTGCTTTTGGGCAAAAAGTATAGATTCTCAGAGGAGGCAAAATGCCTAACACAGTACTGGAATTAAAAGACATAAAAAAAACCTATATAAAAAATTCCCTTTTTAAAAAACATAAAACGGAAGTTTTAAAAGGTGCAAATTTAACTTTACAACAAGGCAAAACTTTAGCATTAATCGGCCCATCGGGTTGCGGTAAAACGACTTTACTTAAAATTATACTTGGGCTTGAAAAACAAGACTCAGGAACAGTTAAATTACTTGGCCGAGATACTTCCGAAATCACAAAAAAAGAATTAAGACAAGTTTTATCAAATATCGGCGTAATTTTTCAGGATCCTTACAGCGCTTTGGACCCCAGGCAAACTATTGAACAGATTTTAAGCGAACCTTTTATAATAAGTAAAAAACCTTATAATAAACAAACCTTAATCAATTCTTTAAATGAAGTATCCTTAAGAGAAACTGACCTGAAAAAATATCCGCACCAATTTTCCGGTGGGCAACGCCAACGTATAAATATAGCCAGGGCTTTAATACTAAAACCGAAACTCATTGTCGCCGATGAACCTACAAGTGCTTTAGATGTATCTGTTCAAGCGCAAATTATCAATTTGCTTACGAAAATGCAAAAGAAATACAAATTTGCATTACTCTTTGTTTCGCATAACCTTGCATTATGCAAATATTTATGTCAAAATATAGTATTAGTTAAGCAAGGAAGATTAATTGAAGTATCAGGAGATGAATTATGAAAATAAACTACGATAGAATGATGAAACAATTTATTGAAATGACAAAAATTGATGCTACGTCAAATAAAGAATTACCTATGCAAAAATATATGGAAAAGGAATTAAAGAAATTGGGGGGGAAAGTTTTTGTTGATAACTCAGGCAAAAAATTTGATACTACAGCCGACGGTAATGTAATGGCAAGGTTTGCCGGAACCGTAAAAAGCAAGCCTTTTATTTTGGGTGCACACCTGGATACTGTTGCTCCTTGCAGCAATGTCAAAGCAATTATTAAAAACGGCAAAGTTATAACCGACGGTAAAACCGTTTTAGGTGCTGATGATCGTGCAGGCCTTGCAATAATTTTGGAAGTCATAAGGACTTTAAAAGAATCAAAAGAAGATTATCCACCGATAGAAGTTGCCTGCACTTTATGTGAAGAAGACGGCATGTATGGCGCAAAATATTTTGATGCTTCTTTCTTGCAAGGAAAAGAAGGCCTTATCTTAGATGATGAATACCCTGAAGAACTCATTATAAATGCTCCTAAAGCCTATGTCTTTGATATCAAAATTACCGGTAAAGCAGCCCACGCAGGCGTTTGCCCTGAAAAAGGAATATCTGCCCTAGAAGTTGCTGCAAAAGCACTTTCGATGATGAAACTGGGCAGGATCGACAAATTAACCGTTGCTAATTTTGGCATTGTTAAAGGCGGAACAGGTACAAATATCGTTATGCCGGAAATATATCTAAAAGGTGAAGCAAGAAGCCGCAATTTACCTTCTTTAGAAAAACAAGTTAAACATATGAGAGAATGTTTCAAAAAGGTAGAAAAATTATTTACCAAAAAAGTCGACGGCAAAACTATTAAACCTATCATTGAATTTAAACAAACTTTAAAATATCCTTTACTTGATATCTCCACAAAATTACCGTTAATTAAATATATTTTATCCCGTGCAAAAGCGAATAAAATAAAAATGAAAACAAAATCTTGCGGTGGTGGTTTTGACTCAAATATTTTGGCCTCAAAAGGCTTGCTTATGCCGATTATCGGTATAGGATATCACGATAATCACACCGTTAAAGAATGGCTTGATATAAAAACATTCAACAGAACGGCAGATTTAACTTTGGATATTGTCAAGAATTACCGCAAAAAATAAGGGGAAAAGGTGACTAAAAAATACTTTTTATATTTTGCACTTACAGTTTTATGTTTAGGATTTACTGCTTGTAAATCACAAACTTTAACTGTTACCTTGCCTGATAATTTTAAAGTAAAAGCGGAACTTGCTTTAACAAAGGCCGAAGCGGAAAAAGGCTTGATGAACCGGGAAGTTCTGCCTGAAGACGAAGGTATGCTTTTTGTTTTTAATGAAGAAACACTTCATTATTTTTGGATGAAAAATACTTTTGTTAATTTGGATATGCTCTTTATAGGTAAAGATAAAACCGTAAATCAAGCCTGGGAAAATGTGCCAAGAAGTTACGCTTATACACCGGATAATCAAGTTGCAATACGCGGTGGTATGGCAAAATATGTGCTTGAACTACCCGCAAGAAGCATAACAAAACACAATATAAAAGCTGGATCAAAAATTAATTTTGACGATAATAAAATAAATTATTCTTTGGTGGAAAAATGAAATTTTTAAATTTACTTTCTATTTTTTGTTTTTTGCTAACCCCTATATTCGCTCAATCCCCGATATCTGAACTCCAAGAGGAAGCAAAACAACATTTAGTGGATTTAATCTCTTTTGATACCGCCCAACCTAACCCACAGGAAATAAATGCTATTCGCTATATCTATACTGTATTAAATAAGAATAAAATTGATTGGGATATTTATCGTCCGCAAAAAACACGTGCGAATTTGGTAGTGAAACTAAAATCACCTTTACCTGATAAAGAAAAGAAACCATCTCTACTGTTAATTTCGCATTTAGATACAGCCGCAATCCAAGGTGATTGGACCGTTACGCCGGTTAAAGCCACAATAAAAGATGATAGAATTTACGGCCTAGGTTCAAGAGATGCAAAGAATTATGCCGCAATAAATTTAACTTTACTCACTTACTTTGCACAACATAAAGAATTATTAAACAGAGATTTAGTTTTCCTTTTTACCGCTGATGAAGAAGCCGGCAGTGAAATGGGTCTAAAGTATCTTCTAGGGAAAGACCCGGAAATATTTAAAGGTATAGCGTTTGCTATAAATGAAGGTGGGGGGATTATTGCCGGTCAACAACAAAACTTATTATTTGTAGAAGCAGCAAGCAAAATGTACCTTGATGTTTTGCTCACCGCAAATGCCGGAGGGGGCAATTCCGCACAGGGTTCACAAGACAATGCAATTTATAAATTATCACAGGCCTTGGGCAAATTAAAGAATTATCAACTACCTTACAAGTTAACGCCTTTCACAAAGAAATTTTTTGAAGATATATCAAAAATACAAGATCAAGATGCACAAACGACTATAAATGTTCTTTTAAACCCTTCAGAAGAAAAATATTTTAAACAGGCTGCTGATATAATAAGCGAAGATTCCTTCTTGCAATCCCAAATTCAAGATAGCATAGCACCAACCATATTAACATCTTCCGAAGAGGCTAATACGGTTTTACCGCAGGCATCTGCATTGCTTAATTGCAGATTGCTACCTTCAACCGATCCACAAGAATTTTTCAACAAATTAACTCAATTATTTGAAGATGATGAGGATATAATACTGACTATAAAAGAACAACCTATATTACCATTTCCTCAGCCTAAAGATAGTTTTAATGATGAACTTTATTTCGCTTTAGAAAAAAGCGCAAAAGAAGTTTATGGGAAAGACACAAAAGTTTTGCTGGGTATAAGCCCTGCTTCCAGTGAAAGTGAAATACTTAGAAGATACGGAATTGTAACTTATGGTATAGGGCCACGTTTTTTTACATCACCTAAAGAAAAGGAAGATCAACGGGGCGGGCCACATCAGGCTGATGAATTTATTGAAGAAGATTCTTTTAAAGAACAATTTGAGATAACATTTTTGACATTAGAAAATTTATTAAAGAAAGCAAAATAGACGATTTATCTGGGATAAATAAATTTTACTTGAAAATCTTCTTTACAATTTCTAAAATAAATATAGATAGGTTTAAATATTATGCAAAGAAATTTAAAAATTGCTACATTTATAGCGGCTCTGTTTGTGATCGCAATATTTACGACACAATATTTTTCCACTAAAGCAAGAAATATTATGTCTTACAGTCACAGAGAAAATGCTAACAGAGAAGAATATGTTTTGCCGCAAACAGAACAGGACGAACAAACCTCAGAAGAAAATAATAAACCGGACCCATTGTTTGAAATTTTCAATTATAATGCACCTATCGATGAAGTCGATCCAAAATCGTTAAAAAGAGATACAAAGAAAAAGTACGATTATTCGAATTATGAAGACAGAGTTCGTATGGAATCGCCCGCGCACTTAGATTCAAACGGTCTTTATGTCGCACTTATGCAAGCGATTGAAGATAATAACATAGATAGAGCAAAAATCCTAATTGCAAGAGGTGCAAGATTAGATTCCCCGGATGGTGATACATCTTATGCCCCGATATTTTGGGCCATAGGTAACGGCAATGTAGAGATGGTGGAATTATTAATTCAAAAAGGAGCAAGAGTTAATACTCCGGACGATAAAGGTTTATTTCCAATACACTGGATTGTTGAAAATTCTGCTAATAGACCTAACGTATATCAAATGAAAGCCATTTTTGATTTAATTTTGGATGCACACCCCGAAGAAGTAAATAGGCAAGATACCCTTCTAAAACAAACCCCTTTAATGACCGCCGTAAACTTGAAAAACAACAAAGCATTTGCCTATTTGATAGATAGGGGGGCAAATATTAACATCGTAAATAAAAACGAAAAAGACGTTATAGATTTATCATTGGATAATGCTTGCACCGTATGTATTTCCTTAATAGATAGAAAAAAGGAACAAAATGAAATAACACCCTTAATAAATTTTGCAAGCACATTTACGGCACCTGATCCTGTTTGGCTACCTTATTCTACAGTAAAGAAAACTACCAAAAAGAAAACAACAAAAAAAGACCCTAATAACATAGTAATTCAGGGTGATTCCTTGGCAATACCTACTTATAAAGAAATGCCCAACATTTTGCCTTTAAAGAAGGAACAAGGGCCGGATTTGGTTATAACCAGGTAATATCCAAGTATTACTTTTTGCGTTTTTTATCTTTGCGTTTTATTAATTTTAATTTATGGTTATTTAAAAAACCAAATATTAAATTTAAAATGAGAAGATATTTTTTCATAATATTTTGAAACTTTCATGACATTTTTTATAATCTCTAAACGGCACTCCCAGGGATAAATGTATCCAATTTCTTTCAAGTATTAATTGTCCGTAATTTAAAAAAGGGCTTTCCCTTAGTCTAACAAAAACATCTCCTAAAGATAATTTTTTATTTTTAACTGTAAAATCAGCAGCGGTGCCGTTTAAATGCTGGGATTTTTTACTTCCTCCCACTGCCTCATTTAAGGCAGGGCAACGGTATCCGCTTGTAATTATTAACGGCGTATTTAAAATTGCTCTGGCCGGCTCAAGTAAATAATTACACAGTAAAATTAAATTGTTTAAATATTCTTTTGCGAGCAAAGGGTTAAGTATTTTATATGGAATTTTTGAAGTTTTTGTAAGTTCGTTAAAAGTAAAGTGGGGGGATAAATGTTCTATACGAAATTTTTCTTGTTGCATAGGGCCTCCTCTTTATCGGACGGCCCCACGTAATAATACTTTATTAAAAACAAAAAAGCAAATTATGCAATTTTAACTCATTTTTTGATACAATATTCTTATTAGGGATTACGTATCTTTAGGAAACCATTATGAAACATATTTATATAGTTTTAATTTCACTTATAGTACTATCATTGAGCGCTTGTGATTCCGGTGCCCCTAAAGCCTGTAAAAATACTTGCCCACAAGGACAAAAGCAAAATGAAGATTGTTCTTGCTATACTCCGCAAAAAGCGCCTGCAAGCGAATTACAACAAAAAGAAATTTTGCAAGCAATTTTAAGCGGCAACGAACAAACTCTTACAAAACTACTTGACACAATTGCAATAGACAGTACTTTTAATTTTAATTCCGATGCCGTTAGAAAAATTTATGTAAATAATAATGACATTTATACCCGATTAGTTGAGGACAACAAAAATCTAAACTTACTTTTTATACTTGCTCCGTTAGATAATTTTAATCAAACATTTTATACCCTTCTGCAAAAAGGTGTTGGCGCTGATACCCAAACATCTTCAGGCATAGCCCCTATTGATGTTGCTATCGCAGCAAATCAAGGAGAAAAAGTAAAAATGCTTCTTGATGCTGGGGCAAACGTTAATTTTGAAGAGGAAGATAATATCCTTGCTAGTACTTTAAGGCAAAAAAAGTATAAAGCCTTGAACGCTTTATCTTCTTTCGCCAGGGATAAAGAAATTTCTTTTAGATTTCACCCAGATTATTTTATTAAAGCCATGATGAACAATAATGTAGAATTAGCAAACGCTGTTGCACCGCTAACTGAAAAATCAATTTTTAATACACCTAATTATTTCGGTACTTTGCCTTTAGTTCAAGCGGCTTTTAACGGCAATCTCAGACTTTTAGATACTTTAATTGCAAGCGGAGCAAATTTAGAATTAAGAGATGGAAATTTCCGTACACCTCTTTTAGCATATTTACAGGAAGTTTATATTGCTCAAATTGAGGGGAATTTACAAGCAGGTCGTGAATCACAAATAGCAGAAACAGTAAAACATTTTTTAGATGGTGGAGCAAATATAGATACTAAAGATGATCATAAAGAAAATATTATGTTTTATGCTGTGCGAATTAACAATAGGCCTCTCATTGATTTATTAATAAAATCTTACAAGCAGAATATAAATGTTAGAAATGACTTAGGGGAAACTCCTCTTTTCATCGCAGCACAAAATGTACCGGTTTTGGTTCCATATCTACTTACAAAAGGGGCAAACCCGAAAGTAATGGATAATAGCGGTCGCACCCCTGCGATTGCAGCGGTAGAAGTAGGAAATATTGATACTTATGATTTGTTGGAAAACGCAGCAGCAAGAACTTAAGAGGTATAATAATGAAAAATCGCCACAAACTTTTTACTGATATCGCAACTTTAGTAGCGGAACAATCTACTTGCACTCGTTTACACGTCGGCGCTGTGCTTGTTAAAGATAAACGCATAGTAAGCATAGGTTATAATGGCGTTGCATCCGGACAAAAACATTGTGAAGAGTATTTTAAGGAAGTATATTTAAAGGAATATTCCAAAAATTATCCAAGTTTCGAAGAATTTATTAAAAGTAAAGAATTTTATGATTTGCACGGTAAATTTTCAAATGACAATGAACTTCACGCCGAACAAAATGCTTTGCTTTTTGCTGCCAAAAGCGGTATTACAACGGAAGGCACAACTTTATATATAACCTTATCACCCTGCATACATTGTGCTAAAATTATTGCCGCTTCAGGTATAAAAGAAGTGATTTTTAAGGAACTTTATGACCGCTCAACAGAAGGGGTAAATTTCCTAAATAAAATTGGCATAACTTGCCATAAAATAGACGAGGTATCAAATGACAAATAATCAACAAACACAAACACCCCAAGAAAATGGTGTAATTGATAATCTTACAAAATGTCTTACAAATAACAAAAAAACTGTTATAGCAGTAATTATAGCAGTAATTATTACAGCAATTGTTATAGGCGGTATTTTTGCTATTATTGATAATTTAAGGGATAAAGCATATCAAAATCAATGGAGCAATTTATTTATGGCGGAAATGGCTGTTGCAAATGGGGGGGATGCTTCTTCTTATGCTCCTCTTGAAGAGTTTGCAAACAAATACAAAACCAAACCGGCAGGTGTTTATGCTAATTTCGTTTTGGGTACGGCGTTAACACAACAAAAAGAATATTTAAAAGCGGAAATTTTTTATAAACAAGCATTAGAATATGCTAATGATGAATTTGCTGCCATGATAACTAATGCCCTTATTGCAAACACCATTGAACTCGGTGACTTTGAAAGGGCAGTAAATTTGGCTGATGAATTCCTTGCCAAAAATCCGACAAATTTTTCAATTCCGCAAGTTAAACTTTATAAAGCATTAGGGCTTGAATATGCAGGTAAAATTGAAGAAGCAAAAGAAGTTTATAAAAGTTTAGAGAAAGATTATCCTCAAACTTATTATGCAGCACTTGCTGCCGCTAAACTTGCACCTGCACAGGAAGAAAAAGCACCGGCTAAAAAAGCTAAATAAAATTTACCTAGCTGTTTAAGAGCAGGTCCCCCGCACAACACACTAGTGCGGGGGTTTTTAATTAACAAAAAATTTTCATTATTTAGAAGATATTAAACGTGGCAAATACTGCAAAATCGCTGCAACTTTGAAATCAATAATTTTTTTATCACTACGGGTAAAATCTGTTCCTTCACGAACAACTATTTGTTTCTTAGATGGAATTTTAGAATATTTTAATTCCGTAAGCACTAAAGTATTAGGATAATACATATTGTGAAGTTTAGGATCAAACCAATGCTGTAAACCTAAATTAGGAATATCAAGCCCAGCGGTTACAGGCCAAAATTCAGATGCGAAGGAAACAACAGACAGGGGCAATTCTTTTTTCAGCAAATTAAGCAAATGGCAAATTTCATTAAACCCAAATTTTTTTATATCAAGCATTTTAAAATGAGGATCTACAACCCCGCATTTTGTTACGCTTAAAACAAAATAATTATCCCAAATAAGTTTGCGTACAAGTTCATCAATTTCAGAATAAGTATAAGAAGAAAATTTGGATTCAAGTTGCAAAAATATTATTCCCTTTGTTCCCTTGGCACTTTTTTTGATAATTTTTAAAGTATCTGCTACTTTAGATGGTATATCTTGCGGAAAATAAAATATTGGTTTTGGGAAATTTTTTCTTTCATTAAAAGGCAAACCGAAAGTATCAAATAAACTTGCCGTCCTGTGCAAAGATATTTTTTTATATTCGTAATAAACGGGTAGAATTAAAAAGTCTTCCGGGGCATTTTTTACTACTTCGCTGTAATCATAATTCTTCCACACAAAAGGATTTTTAAAACCTTTAAAAGTTTTCACTTTTTTAATGTTCGGATTAGTCTTCAATAACCCAGTAATAAGGGGGGAACTATTTCTATCAAATCCATCTGAAACATATGCCCACAATTCCATTTTGGGATATTTTTTAGCAAGAGCTTCTATTAAAGGGGTTGTATATAAATAATCTCCAATCCCCATAAAAAATACTAAAGCAAAACCTTTAATTCCTGGATTTACGGCCAAAGCATTATCTAAGTTATAATAAATGTGTTCATGAACGTGTAAAGAACGTTTAATAGAATACCACTCTTTGTTTATTTCTAAATTTTCTGTGTTTGTGTTTCCCGGGGTTTCCTCAAAGGAATACCATACTGGGCAAATTTCTTTTTTACCGCTGATTTTATATATTTGGGAACAAACCAAACGGCAACTTTCATATAGCACAGTCAAAAAACGATACTTGTAGATATATTTCCGCATATATAGATTTTATTAAATAATGCGGCTACTTGTAAACCTTGCGGGCTTTTATTTAAATAATTGACCGTAATGCCTTACCACCTCAAAATATGTTAAAATATATATTGTAGAGATTTTACATTAGGAGGGTCTATGGAACCAACAACAGCAGCAACAACGGCTGCAAGCGGAGGAATATCATCAAGCGGCTTCATGCTTGCCATAATGGTATTTTTCATAGTGATGATTATGCTCTCAAGCAGAAGTCAGAAGAAAAGAGATGCCGAGCATAACAAACAAGTAAGTGCCTTGCAAAAAGGTGACAAGGTGGTCTTATTAGGAGGAATTATCGGCACAGTAGTAGGGTTTAATCAAGAAATTTTGGAAGTTAAAGTTTCCGACAATACGAAACTTTCCGTTTTACCTTCGGGTATAGTTACCGTACTTAAAGGAAACAATTTGCAACAAGGAGATAAAAAATAATGAACAAACTTGCTTTTAAATGGGGCCTTATAGGTTTAATCTTCATAGGTTCTATTGCTTTGCTTTACCCCAGTTATGAGTGGTATGCAAAAACCCCGGCCGAAAGGGAAAAACTTGAGGCCTCTAACTCACGCCCGAAACATATTTTAAATTTGGGGCTTGACTTGCGCGGCGGTTCTTCTTTGCTTTTGGAACTTGATGTAAGCAAACTTTCCGGCAAAGAAACTTTAAATGAATCAATGCAACGCGCTATCGAAATTGTAAGAAACAGAATTGACCAATACGGCGTCGGTGAAATTCCAATAACAAGGCAGGGGGAAAAGTGGATTTCAGTTCAACTCCCCGGTATTGCAAACCCTGAGCAAGCGGAAGCCTTAATCGGCAAAACCGCAATGCTTGAGTTCCGTTTGGTTAAAACAGATGCTGCTTCACAAGAGGCCGCTTCAAAAATTTATGAACTTGAAGAACCTTTCAATAATGACGGTACTTTAACAGAAGAAGCACAAAAACTTATGCCGGAAGGTACAGTTATTATGAAAAGTAAAGAAGGTGGTTATTTACCTTTAACTGACACTGTTGCCGTTTCCGGTGCAGATCTTGAAGATGCCCGCGTTACTGCAGGTGAATATGGTTATCCGGCTGTTTCCTTCCAATTTAACAGTGACGGCGCCAAAAAATTCGGCAATTTAACAGGTGCAAATATCGGTAAACAACTTGCTATTGTGCTTGATAACACCGTTCAATCTGCCCCAAATATTCAAAGCCGCATTTCAGCGCAAGGGCAAATCACTGGTCAATTTAAAATGGAAGAGGCAAGACAACTTGCTATCGTGTTAAGAGCAGGTGCTTTACCGGCTCCTGTTTCAATTATTGAAAAACGTGTTATAGGCCCGGGCCTCGGTGAAGACTCCATTAAAAGTGGTTTAACTGCTTCAGCGATAGGTTTTATTTTCATCGTACTTTTTATGACTATTTACTATCGTGCTGGCGGTTTTATTGCAAGTATTGCTTTGCTTTTAAACTTAATTTTCTTAGTTGCTTTAATGGCCTATTTCTCTGCAACACTTACATTACCCGGTATCGCAGGTATTATACTTTCACTTGCCATGGCAGTTGACGCAAACGTTCTTATTTTGGAACGTATGCGCGAGGAAAAAGATAAAGGTCAGCCTTTACCGCTCGTTATCAAAGAAGGTTATGATAAAGCATGGAGCGCAATTTTTGACTCTAACTTAACAACCTGGATTGCCTCTATCTTATTATTCCAATTCGGTACAGGCCCGGTCAAAGGTTTTGCTTTGACTTTGACTTTAGGTTTATTTGTGGGTGTGTTTACTTCAGTTTTTGTAACACGCGCCATTTATGAATTTGTACTTACTTCAAATCCAAAGGATATTAGTCTATGAGATATTTTCAACTTCTACCCAAAACGCATTTTGATTTTATCGGCGCAAGGAAAATATTTTTCCTTATCTCCGGTGCAATCTTACTTGCTTGTGTAGTTTCTTTGTTTACAAAGGGCTTAAACCTCGGTATTGATTTTACCGGCGGCACAATGGTTCAAGTCCAATTCGAACAAACAACGGATATCAGCCAATTAAGATCTGCTTTGCAAAAAGCAGGTATCAATGCAGATATTCAAACCTATATCGGTAAAAATGCTTTTGCTATTAAAGTTAAAGGTAAGCAGGATAATGTTAATGAAGTTTCAAAAAACATTGAAGGTGCTTTAGCAACTATCGGAACAAAATTTGAAATTGAACAAACATCCTTTATTGGGCCTACCGTAGGTAATGACCTCGCTAAAAAAGCTCTTTTGGCCTTCGTTCTTGCCTTAGGTGCAATGATCATGTATGTTGCGTTCCGCTTCCAAAATATTATTTGGGGTGCCATGGCAGTTGCAGCTTTGTTCCACGATATTTTACTTACAATCGGTGTCTTTTCTTTCTTCCAGATTGAAGTGGACTTAGTTATAGTTGCGGCTTTACTTACGATAGCAGGTTTCTCTGTAAACGATACCATCGTTATCTTTGACAGAGCCCGTGAAAATTTGCGCTTGAACCCAAAGTATGATTTACCTACTTTGTTAAATGTCAGTGTAAATGATACTTTATCAAGAACGGTAATAACTTCCATAACAGTTATTGCCGCAACGGCAATTTTATATGTAATGGGTGGCGAAGTATTAAAGAACTTCTCCCTTGCATTACTTATCGGTTTAACATCAGGTACCTATTCAACAGTAATGCTCGTTCCCGGCCTTGTATATCAATGGTCTAAGGGTAGCAACTTCGATGCTATGGCTACAGGTGTACAAACGACAGAAGCACCTAAGAAAAAGCATAATAAAAGGCGTTACAATAACTAATGCAAAAAATAAGGAAATTTAAAATATCCTTACACTATAAAGAGATACTCCGCCGCATAAAATCTGCAGAAGTAGATTTAAACGCGGCGGGGTTTACCTCGGAAAGTGCTTTGGCTGTTTTTATTTCCTCTTTACACCAAGCAGCAGATACAGGTGTCGTATATGAATTTAACGAAGGTGCTTGCCTTGAGTTAACCGGAGCAGGTTTTGAACATAAAGGGCCTTTCAGTTTATGTCTGATAACCTTAGGTAAAAAAATTGAAGAACAACTGGCTTGCATTACAAATATGGGGCAAATGACTGTCGCAAATATCGCAGTATATGAATTTTTAAGAACAGCTTTAAATTTTGTTATAGATTTATTAAAAGAAGAAGCAGAAAAAGATAATTTAGTTTCACAAAATATAGAATTATTAAGTGCGCCGGTTTTTTCCTACGGCATAGAACCCAAATTTCTAAGGGAAGCAAAACACCTTGATATCACTTTAGTAAAAAAAGTTTTGCCGGATTTACTTAAGCGCCTTGAAGCGCAAAAGATAGATGTAAGTTTTGAAGAAGGGGTTTTAAGCCCAAAAGCCACTGTGGCTTTTGTAATACCATGGCTTAAGAAAAAAGGTAAAAAATAATGGCCTATACGGAAGGTTTTGAAAATATTAAGTACAATATTGCCGCCTGTTTAATAAGCGGTTATCTTCGCTTATGCGGTTTGTTAACTAAATACAGAATAGAAGGTTTAGATGGCAATATCGGTAAATCTGCCGCTACACAAGTAATTTTTGCCTTTTGGCACAACAGGCAAGGTTTTCTGCTTTATCCTTACAGAAAGCATAAAAAATTATGTGTGCTTGTAAGTTTAAGTAAAGACGGGGAATATATAGCCCGCGCTTTACCTAAATTTAATATGACCGCAGCACGCGGTTCCACAACACGTGGTGGGGCTTTAGCGTTCCGCGGGTTAATTTCAAAAGCAAAACTCGGTTATTCTTTAGCCTTGACGCCGGATGGCCCCAGAGGCCCTATATATCAGGCAAGCCAAGGGGTTTTGGCTTTGGCTCGCAAGACAGGATTGCCGATTATTCCAGTCGGTGTTTATGCTACAAGCAAATTCTCTGTAAATTCTTGGGATAAATTTCAAGTCATTTTACCTTTCGGAAAATGTTCAATAGTTTTAGGTAAACCCTTAAAAGTAAATAGGGAAGATAATTTAAAAGAACTTTCTAAAGATCTAACTTTGCGTATACAAGATGCAACTTCCCAAGCAGCCAAATTATGCGGGGTAAAATAATGGGTATTTTAATTTTAATTTTGATAAATATTGTTTGTCCTTTCGTCGCTTTAATAATAGTATTATGCTTTTTAATTTCATCAAGGCGGGGGGTACTTAAAACTTTATTTACCGAGTTAAAAGAAAGATTTGTTATAAAAAAACAACCATTAAACGGCCCTTGCATTTGGTTACATGCAGCAAGTGTTGGCGAAGTTAAAAGTGTAGCAAATATCGCAGCAGATTTAAAAACAAAATATAATTTACCTATCTTGGTAACCACCTTAACAAAAGCAGGGCAACGCGCCGCACAGAAGATTCCTGCTTTTGACTTATGTTTACTTGCTCCGATAGATTTTTACCTTACAATTAAGCGTTTCTTAAAATTTTACAAACCAAAAATGTTGATTATTGTTGAGGCAGATTTGTGGCCGAATATGATTTACGCAAGTGCAAAAGCCAGAGTAAAAATAGGCATAATAAACGGACGTTTATCCGAAAGAAGCGCAAAAAGATACAAACTGCTTAAACCTCTAATAAATTTGATAATTCCAGAAATATCCTTTATATGTGCCCAATCTGAAGAGATCAAAAAACGCTATGTTTCTTTAGGGGCCTCTAAAAAGAAAGTGTCTACCTGCGGTAATATCAAATATGACGCCCTAACTGAAAATCCAAAACGTTTAGACGAGGCTGTAGAAATTATAAATAGACTTTCCTGGCAGGACTCGAAAATAGTAGTATGTGGAAGCACACACGAATTAGAAGAAAAAATAATATTTACTTCTGCTAAAACTTTAAAAAATGTAAAATTCATTATAGCTCCACGCCATTTAGAAAGGGTAAAAAAAATAAGGGAAACATTGACAAAAACAAATTTTAAATTCGCTTTCTTAAGTGATTTAAACAATGCACAACCGAACACACGAATCTTAATAGCAGATACTATGGGAATGCTAGGTGCTCTATATAAGGTAGGTACTTTGGCTTTTGTGGGAGGATCAATAGTTAAAAGAGGGGGGCACAATTTCTTAGAAGCCGCAATACTTAGAAAACCGGTTTTCTTCGGTAAATACTATTACAATGCCCCGGATGTAGCAAAAGCATTATTAAAATCAGGTGGTGGGGTTTTAATCAATAAAACAAATTTAAGTAAAGAATTAAAAAAGTATTTAAATGATGAAAATTTATTAAATACTTCGGCAGAATCAGCATTAAATACGGCCCTTTCTTTTAAAGGTGCTACTGCAAAATCTTTAGAGGTTATAAAGTTATGAACGAGAATAAAAATCAAATAAAACAAAATATTTTGGTAATGCGTTTATCTTCGCTTGGTGATATTGTTTTACTCTCTCCTGTATTTAAAAACATCAAAGAACATTGGCCAAATGCAAAAATAACTTTACTTGTCAAAGAACAATTTGCCCAAGCTTTAAGCGGCCACCCAGACATTGATGAAATTATGGTCTTTAAAGGTTTTATGAGCACACTTAGAGATATTAGGGCTCAGAAATTTACTCATTTACTTGATATGCACGCAACCTTACGAACTATTTTACTAAGTGCTTTCAGTGGTATTGAAAACAAAAAAAGATATAATAAAAATTTCCTTGCAAGACGCATATATGTGAAATTTAAATTTGCAAGCCCAGTACTTGAAAAACATACTCTTGAAAAGTATTTAGCCGTCTTGCAGGATTGGAATATTCCAATAAAATATCACACTCCTAATTTAAGTGACTGGAAATTCAAAGCCCTTGATTTAAAAAAGGAAATTAAAAATATTTGTATTTTCCAAACCTCATTTTTGGGTGATTCTGTGTTAACTACTCCGCTTGTTAAGAAAACTGCAAATATGTTTCCAAAAGCAAAAATTACCGTCGTAACACGCCCACAAACCGTGGAAATTTTTAGACATCTTGATGAAGTCAATAAAATTATTATTGATGATAAAAGGGGTTTAAATCAAATTCTCGGAATATTTAGAACTGCAAAACGTATACGCCGTGCACAAGTTGATGTTTTACTTGTTCCGCACCGCAGTTTCAGAAGTGCTTTAATTGCTTGGTTAAGCGGCGTAAAAGTTCGCATTGGTTTTAGCAACAGCGAAGGTAAATTTTTCTATACAAAAACAGTGCCTTTCTCTTGGATGATACATGATGCAGAACGCAATTTATATTTACTTCAAGGTATTGTTCAAGATAATTTTAAAGTAGAATTAAACCTTGATAACGGAAATACTGACGCAGAAGAAACAGTAGCAAAACTCTTAAAAGATTCAGGTGCAGAAGGTAAAACTCTTATTGGTGTTCATCCCAGTTCCGTATGGCCTACAAAATGCTGGCCGGCTGAAAATTATGCAAAACTCATTACCCGCATGGAAAAGGAACTTGGTTTAACTTCAGTTTTAATCGGCGGGCCAAAAGATTTAGAGGTCAGTGAACAAGTGGCACGTTTATCTGAAGGCCATCCAATAAATCTTGCAACAAAAACATCGCTAACCGAACTTATGGCCTTGATGAAACATCTCAGACTTTTCGTTACAAACGATTCCGGCCCGATGCATATCGCAACTGCTTTTGGGGTTCATACTTTGGCAATCTTTGGGCCAACAACCAAAGAACTAGGATTTTTCCCTTACGGTGAAGGACACAGGGTTATAGAGGTAAGAAATTTACCTTGCCGCCCTTGTGCTTTACACGGCGGGAAAAAATGCCCCCTTGGGCATTTTAAATGCATGAAAGATATTTCCGTTGAGGAAGTATTTAATAATGTAAAAGAGATGTTAAATATTCATTGTTAGAGGTGAAATATGAAAAGTCTTATTTATTTCATAATATTATTGCTTATTGCAGCCGGTATCGGTTACGGGTTTGATGCATTGTTTTCTTCTTTATTACCACACAATGCAGCAGACTTTTTTGTAAAATCATACAGCGTCGGTATTCGCCCGCTCGGTATGCACGCAAGCATTTGTGGAATTATTGGGCTTGTAGTTTCTTTTGTGATAATCAAGCCTTTTCTTAACAGATAATGAGAATAATTTTAGCGTCCGGCTCACCGCGAAGAAAAGCTATTTTAAAAAAATTGGGATATAAATTTGATGTTATTAACCCTACTGTAAAGGAAACAACTTCAAAAAAATTACCCCATAAAATAGTGCAGGACCTTGCTTTAAAAAAAGCATTTTCTGTGGCGGTGATGTATCCGGACGCTCTTATTATAGGTGGGGATACTTTAGTATATTGTAAAGGTAAAATACTCGGTAAACCTAAAAACGAAAAAGATGCCTTAAAACTTTTAAAAATAGAAAATAACTCTTGGCAAACGGTTTATAGTGGGCTTGCATTAATTTGCAAAAATAAAAATAAATTACTCGTCGGATACGACAAAACACTTTGCAAAGCCCATAATTTAGATTTAAAAACTTTAAAAAATCTTGCAAGTAAAAATTTAGACAAAGCAGGTGCCTATGCTATGCAAGATAAAGATGATTGTTTTATTAGACAAATAAAAGGCAGTTATGATAATGTGGTGGGGTTTCCATCAGAATTATTTAACAAAATGATAAAGGAGTTTTTATGACGGAAACAGATGTTTTGATTATAGGTTCAGGGCCTGCTGCATGTAGTGCGGCTTTATATACAACCCGTGCCGGTTTTAAAACTATTTTACTCGGTGGTAAAAATTTCGGCGGGCAGTTAGTTCAAACAAATGAAGTGGAAAATTATGCCGGTTTTATTGACCCTATAAACGGTTTTGATTTGATGAACAAAATGCACAAACAATGCCAACGTCTTGGTGCGGAAATTTTACAAAAAACAGCAGTTTCCGTCAGAAAAGAAGGTAAAAAAATGCTTACCGAACTTGAAGGGGGGGAAGTTATTTCTTCTTATGCAGTTCTTGCGGCAACGGGTGCAACTGCAAGATGGCTCGGTGTAGAAGGGGAAAATAAATTCAAAAATCACGGCCTTTCTGCCTGCGCAACTTGCGACGGATTTTTCTATAAAGGTAAAACCGTTGCAATTATCGGTGGCGGAAACACTGCTTTTGAAGATGCCTTATTTTTAACTAATTTCTGCCAAAAAGTGTATTTGATTCACCGCCGTGCAGGTTTTAGGGCTGATGAAATTACTATTAAACAAGCCAAAAATAACCCAAAGATTGAATTTGTGATTCCGGCAATTACAACCAAACTTCTGGGGGGTGACAAAGTAACCGGTATAGAACTCCAAAACCCGGAAACAAAAGAAATTAAAACTTTGGAAGTTCAAGGTGTATTTGTAGCTATAGGTTCAATACCGCAAACAAAATTTTTACAAGACAGCGGAGTTAAATTGGCAGAAACAGGGCATGTGATAGTTGACAACAAACATCGCACTAACATTGACGGCCTTTTCGCCGCAGGGGACTGCCAAGACCCTATTTACCGTCAAGCAATAGTAGCAGCAGGCAGCGGGGCCAAGGCAGCCATTGAAATTATAAATTATATAAATCAGATAAAATAGCCGTTTTTAAAAAACTGTTTCATTTTTGAACAATTTTATATATAATGTATTTGGATTTAAAGTTTGTGTTTTAAAGAGATATTATGAACTATAAGGAATCTTTAGTACACTTTCTAGTCTTTCTAACTAACAAATCCGTAATAATTACGGTGGTTGTTATAATTGCCTTAATTCTTTTACATCCTACTTTTATGCGCAGTATAGAAAGAATGCATGTATCATCCATATATGATACTATGAAGAGAATTGGAACAGCACAAAATAATTATAATATCTCCAATAATAAATATACCTATGAGTTTAAAAATTTAGATTTAAACCTAAAAGATAAAAACGGAAAACCTTTAGAGTATGACACCGCACATATGGATGATTTTACCTTAAATTTGGCAAAAGAAGGTATTTTCGCAATGCAAGATAAAGGTGAATATTTTGTTTACTATGATTACAAAAATTCCGATCTCAGTTGTGCACCGCGTGAACACTATATCTGCAAAAATATAACTCCTATGTCAAAAGATGCTTGTGATGAAGCAGGTATGTATTGGTCTGCGAGAAATAATTCTTGTTACACTAAAGAAAAGAAAATGTGTATCGCACTAGATATGCCATGGAACACAAAGGATGATGATATTTTCTGCGGTTATAAAAATACTCCTGGCAAAAGAATCTATGAAGGTGGAACTTGCATAGCAACTGTGGCGAGCGGCTGCCAAAATTCTTTGGTGTATGATAATGCTACTTGCGAAGGAAAAAGTTCGTTTGGATGCATGCAAAGCAGTTTAGACGGAGGGAATTGCATAGCCCATACCGATACTGCTTGCCATTCCGTATTGGTTAACAAAGGTTCCACTTGTTTAGTAAATGATGACTATTTAGGCAGTTATGGTTGTCAAAATGCCACAATAAACAAAGGGGGAACTTGCCTTGCCGTAGGTTCAAATACTTTAGCCTGCAACAAAGCAATAATAAATAACGGCGGTGTTTGCAGAGGATATGCAAATCAATCTTGCAATAGTGCTACTGTTATGAATGGTGGTATTTGTGAAGCAAATGCCCAAAATGCTTGCCAAGATATTACTGTAAAAAGCGGTGGCAGATGTATCGCAAATGTTCCGGACACCTGTGGAGGCACTTATGAAAATGGCGCTTGCTGTCACGGCGATTACTGCCCTAAAGATTCCCCAAAATGCAATTGTCGCAACTACGCGAAATCCTGCTAAAAACGTCTCATATAAATTCCAAAATGATATAATATATTTATGTTAGACATGCTATTTAATGTTCGTCATTACGAATACAATTCAAAACACGAATTAACACCGTGGGGGTTACAAAATTTCTTCCAGGAAGCCGCCTGCCTTGAGGCAGATAAACTCGGTTTCGGGTTCAAGGCCTTAACGCCGCAAAATATGGCGTGGGTCTTAACAAAATTGCAAATGCAATTTGTTCATTCTCTAAAATGGTGCGATACCGTCAAGGTAAAAACTTGGATTGTAAGCGCCTCAAAAATTACGTCTAGGCGTGATTTTATAATCTATGATAAAGACGATAATATTATCGCCAAAGGCACAACGGAGTGGGTTATAATTGACCTTTTAAGCCGCCGCCTTGTCCGCATACCGCAGTTTATTTTAGACGGCCACCCAACAACCGCCGCCGAAGAAGCATTAGAACAAAATTTTGTAAGGGTTCCTTCTTTTGAGGGGAAAGAGGCAGTAAATTCTTGCCACATTCAAACTAGATTAGAGGACCTTGATATAAATAATCACGTCAATAATCAGCATTTTACTTCTTGGGCTTTGCAAGCAACACCGAAAGAAATTTTAGAAAATAAAACTTTAACAGACATCGTGGTATACTTTAAAAAAGAAATTCCTTTCGGCGATACTATAACAGTAAACGCCTATAAAGCCGAAGAAGAAAATTGCTTTTGGTATATCTCAACAAATCAAGAGGGCAAAGAAGTAAGTGCTGTTTTTGCCCGCTTTAAATAGGTGAATTATGAACTTAAATAACTATGCAGATGTTTTAATTTCCGCCTTAAAAAATGCCCGTGCCGGCAAATTTAAAAAAGGCGATAATATTTTAGTTTCTTATGATGCACCCGCTTTAGCGCTTGCCGAAACTATTTACACAAAACTTTTGAAAGAGGGGTTTAACGTCGTAGTCCGCCCTTATCAGAGCGAAAATATGGCGCGTACCTTTTTTACCACAGCAAGCAAAGCGCAACTTACTTTCCAAGCGCCTTGGGAAAAATGTTTAAATGAAAACTTGCACGGTTTAATTGCCTTGCGTGCGCCGGAAAATTTGGAAAATTTAAAAAATGTTGACCCTAAAAATATCGCGCTAGCCTCAGTTGCAAGAAAGCCAATCCGCGAAATTTTAGACGTGCGCGAACAAAAAGGTTTATTTGGCTGGACGCTTGCAAATGTGCCGACGCAAGGCATGGCGCGCCAAGCAAATTTGACAATTAAAGAGTATGAAAATCAAGTTATAAAAGCCTGCTTTTTAGACGCAAAAAACCCGGCAAAAAAGTTTATGGAAGTGTCAAACCAAATTGCCGAAATTGCAAAGCGTTTAAGTGCACTTCCGATTAAAACTTTACGTTTGCAGTCAAAAAACTCTGACCTTGAAATAAGTTTAGGCGAAAGCCGCAAATTTATTGCCGCACGCGGTTGCAATGTTCCGTCTTTTGAAATTTTTACTTCTCCCGATTGGCGAGGCACGCGCGGTGTTTACTTTAGCGATCTTACAAGTTTTAGGAACGGCACTTATGTCAAAGGTGTTAACCTCGAATTTAAAAACGGCCGCGTAATTAAAGCGACGGCAAAACAAGGGGGGGACTTCCTTAAAAAAATGATTTCCCTTGATAAAGGCGCGGCACAAATCGGCGAATTTTCTTTAACTGACAGGCGCTTCTCACGCATAAACAAATTTATGGCAGATACTTTGTTTGATGAAAATTTCGGTGGAAATTTCGGCAACAGCCATATTGCCCTCGGTGCAAGTTTTGCCGATACTTTTACCGGCAATCAAGCCAAGTTAAATAAGGCCTTAAAACAAAAACTCGGTTTTAACGATTCCGCCCTACATTGGGACCTTGTTAATACTGAGGATAAACTTGTTACCGCTACACTTAAGAACGGCAAGCACTTGACCATTTACGAAAGTGGCATATTTTTGATATAGGTAGGAAGTTTTGATTTTTTAGTTTATTGCTGCCTGCGTCTTTTTGGTAAATTTTAGTTTTTTCGCTCCTAGAGTACCGAAAGTCGCTCCGCTCCCGTTCTTCTGGGTACACGTCGTCGCATAAAAACTAAAATTTCCTCAAAAATACTTGCCAGATTTGCGCGCACATGATATAACTTTATTAAATAAAATTTGATACAATTTTGGAAATAGTACAACTTTAAAAAATAAACGGTATAACTTTAAAAAACAAGAGGTATTTATGAAAAAATTATCCATTAGTTTTATTTTATTAGGTTTTTTGGCTTTAGTTCCGCAAAGTGCTTTAGCAAATGCCCCTTATCCTCTAAACATAATGGAAAAACTTAAAAATAAAGAAGCAAAAATAAATGAACTAAAAGAAAGATATAATCCTTGTTTACAAGAGCATAAATCAATGCTTCCGAAAAAATATAAAGGGCCTAACTTAAGACTTGAATTTAACAAAGAGATTAATTCCTATGTCGTTAAATCAAACCATGTAGATTACTGGTTTTACACAGACAATGAATATTTTATAGATGTGGATGAAACAAATATTTTAAAGAAAACATCATTAGCAAAAGATTGTAATACAGAATATATTAATGTTTACTCAGGTTGGCCAAACGGCAACATAAATGTAATTGATGTTCCACCCGGTAGCCATTTAAAATACATACCGGGAACAGATGAAATACAGGTTTTACCTCCTACGAAAGAATCGTATAAGAATCATAAGAATGAGTATTTCGTGTTTCAAAAATTAGATGATCAAATAAAGCAAGGACTACAAATAAAAAAGGAAAAAGATTTGAAATGTGTTAATAAAAAGAAAACATCATTTACTGCAGGGTATGCAGGCTCTAATCTTAAATATGAAGCAATATTAAATTATTCAGAAAATAATTCCACAGAATCTAACAAACAGAAACTATGTGTGGAAACATATTCAAATTCAGAACTTCTTACCATGACAGAAAATCGATATAATGTTGTCTCTCCTAATGAATATAGAACTGAAACCTCAACCGGCAGACGTTTACCCTTATTCAAAAAAAGCTATATTTGCGATTGTGAAGAATACATTTTTGTAAACGCCGACAATCAAACTTATATTTACAATGTAACGAATGTTCCGTCACGTAGCACGTTAAAATTTATACCTGAAACAAAGGAAATACAAGTTTTTCCTATTACGAAAGAAAATCTTGAACCTAAAATTAAGAAAGAACTAAAAAGAAAAGATAAATTAATGTGCATATACAAGAAAAAATTGAATTTACCCAAAGAATATAAAGGGCCTAATTTAAAATTACAAACAGATGTAAAAGGGGAAATTTTTGAGACAAAATTGATTTACAATCATTTGTATAAAGATACTCGCCACCCTAAACTTTCAGGGCTTCAAGGATATGGTTATTTTTCTATTATATCCTATGATGAAGAAGGTTGTGCTGAATATTGGCCTATAAAACAAGCTGCAAGCAATATTAATGAATTATCAAAAAAGGGAATTGGATATGTCAATGTAACCAATGTTCCGGCATATTCATACTTAAAATTTATACCGGAAACTAACGAAGCAAAAGTACTGTTTTCTGAAAATAGTTTTTACAACGAATATATAAAAAAGAAAATGCAAAATTTAGAAGATAAAACTAAAAAACTACAAAAAAGTATTGAAGCAGAGAACGTAAAACTAATGGCCGAAAACCTAGAAGAATTAACAAAAGCCATAGATGATTTCATAACAATAGATTGGACGCCGGAAAAACATGAAGAATCTAATAATATGTATAAAAAAGCAGCAGAAAAATTTTAGAGCGCAAAACCGTAGCGGATGTGAACGCTCACGCGCTGCGCAGCAAATTTAAGATGATTTTTTATTTTATCCTTGACGACGAATACCCAGAAGTACAAGAGCGAAGCGATTTTCGGTATTCTAGGAGAGGAAAAATAAAAAAGGGCTTAAATTTGCAAGCACGTTCCGCGCGTATGTGAACATAATGCGGAAACACAATACATAAAACCAAACTACCTTATAATTTGCTATAATATAAGTACGCGGATTTTGACGGGCGAAAAAAGTTCGTAAATCAAATGCCCCGAAAAACCGCCAAAGTAAACAACCGCCATGGGTAACCTCTACCCAAATTTAGGTTGTTACTTACAGGAGAAAAAATGAGTAATGTATCAATGAAAGCCATGCTTGAAGCGGGTGTCCACTTCGGCCATCAAACTTCACGCTGGAATCCCAAAATGGGGCGCTATATCTTCGGTGAAAGGAACGGCGTCCATATTCTTGACTTGCAAAAAACCGCACGCGAACTTAAAAAGGCCTGCGCTTTTGTAAAAGAAGAAGCAAAAAAAGGTGCAAAATTTTTATTTGTCGGTACCAAAAAACAAGCACAAGATGTAATCAAAGTTGAAGCCGAAAGAGCAAATTGCCCTTGCATCAGTGAAAAGTGGCTCGGCGGAACTTTAACCAATTTCCAAACAGTCCGCAAATCTGTTGAAAGATTAACCGAACTTGAAAAATGGGAAGCAGAAGGCGTTTTAAAAGCAATTTCCAAAAAAGAATCTTCCCGCTTAACAAAAGAAATGAACCGCCTCAAAAAACTCTTGGGCGGCATCCGCGATATGCGCACTTTGCCGAATATCCTCTTCGTAATTGACCCGATGGATACACAAGGCGCAGTCCGCGAAGCAAAAACTTTAGGCATTACCGTCGTCGGTGTTTGTGATACAAACTGCGATCCGGATAATATTGATGTACCAATACCGGGTAATGATGACGCAGCACGCTCAATCAAATTATTCTGCGCTGCAATTGCCGATTCTATTATCGAAGGCCGCAATGAAGCAAACGGCGTAACCACAGAAAATGCTGAAGCCGCCACCCCTGCAGAAGAACAAGTTGAAGAAAAAGAAGTTGAAAACCCTGTTCTTGCAGAAGCATTTAAAAAGGCCATCGGTTCAGATATTACCGAAGAAGCTTTAGAAGTCGAAGAAGAACTTGAGCCTGAAGTAAAGGCCCACGGCCGCGAAGAAAAGAAGGCCAAAAAAGAAGCCCTCGCCGCTAAAGCAAAGAAATAAGGAGTAAATATGTCACTTGAACAAATCAAAATTTTAAGGGAAAAGACCGGCGCCGGCCTCGGTGCTTGCAAGGAAGCCTTGGCACAAAACAACAATGATGTTGAAGCCGCTGTTACTTACCTTCGCAAAAAAGGTTTAGCCGATATGGCAAAACGCGCAGGCCGCGAAACTAAAGAAGGAAGAATCTCAATCAAGACTTCTGCCGACGGTAAAACCGTTGCTATGGCATATCTTGGTTGTGAAACTGACTTCGTTGCCAAAACCCCGGATTTTATTGCCTTAGTCGATAAAATTGCCGATTATATGCTTGCAAACCCGACTGTTGCAGACTATACACAAGATGCAAATATCCAAGCAATGATTCAGGAACTTGCCCCGAAATTTGGGGAAAATGTTTCCTTTACAAAGGCCATTTGCTGGACTTTGGGCCAAGACAGCTGCTTAATGAATTACTACTTGCACTCCGACAATAAAAAAGCCGCTCTCGTGGAACTTGCTTGCAAATCAAACGGTGCCTGTGACGGTTCAAAGAAAGAAGAAATGATGAAATTTGCAAAAGATCTTTCCATGCAAGCCGTCGGTATGGTTGCCCAATATTTGGATGAGGCTGATGTTCCTGCCGAAGTCGTTGAAAAGGAAAAGGAAATCGCCTTAACACAAGCGAAAAATGAAGGTAAACCTCAAGCAGCAATTGAAAAGATGATCCCGGGCAGAATTAAAAAATTCTACAAAGACGTCTGCTTGCTTGACCAACCTTATTTCAAGGACTCCAAAATTTCAGTACGCGATTTGATTGCCGAAACCGGCAAGAAAAACGGTGCGGAAGTTAAAGTTGTCCGCTTTGTCCGCTTCTAATTTTAGAATTTAGGACTTTAAAACCCCTCGGCGAAAACCGAGGGGTTTTTTATTTTCCTTTACTTATAAAAAAATGATATACTTTTAAAAAGGAGATTTTTTATAATGCGGGGGGAAAATTCCCCCGGAACAATTTATCTGTTTTTAGTATCTCGTTAAGAGATGTGCTTTAAACAAAGCAATATCTAATTCTAAAAACGGCTAGTATGGCACAATACTTCTTGGTTGATCCCCTTGAAGTTTTGTGCTAAATGTTTATCGTTAAGATAAACTACGGCTGTTATTTTAGCACATTAGATATTGTTAAATTATCAGCCGTTTTTTATTGGGAAAATTTTAGGAGGTGTGCATAGTATATAAATTGTTGTTTGTTGTGCAAATTAAATTTAGGAGAATTTATGAAAAATAAAAAAGGTTTTACATTGCTTGAGTTGTTAGTAGTTGTTTTAATTATCGGTATATTGTCCGGTATTGCCTTGCCGCAATATCAAATGGCGGTAACCAAGTCTAGGGTTATGAGTATGTTACCTCTTATGCGTCGTTGGTATGATGCTTTGCAAGAATGGAAACTTAGAAACGGAACTTATTGCAAAGGCGGAGAAGATGGGTCTTGTGAAGATACTCCCGACGGGGCTGATTTAGGTGTTAATTGGCCTAGTGATTGGGATGATGGAGAATGTGGAGATAATCCAGAGTGTTCCAATGATTATTGGCAGTGTTATATTAATTCTGCAGATGACGGTTCTGTTTCCTGTGATTATAGTCAAGGGGGCAATCCTATCTTGGGAATAGTTATGAATCAACCTGATGGCGCAGATTTATGCGGTGGAAATCAAGGTAAAATAATTTGTTATCCAATGATTGATGAAGGTGAAAAAATTTGCAAAAACCTTGGTAAATCATCTGGGGAAATAAATAACAGACAATGCTCCGTCATCGGCGGATAAACTAAATATAAAACATAGCAATACCCTCGCCAATTCCGCGAGGGTATTTTTTCACAGGGAATAATTACTTTAATGGCAAAATACACCAATCGGCAAATTTTACCTATACAAACTCATGCTTGGAGAGTGGGGGGAGAGTATACACCAAAAACGTACCGAGCAATAGGTATTCTAAAGCCTAAAATACCGAATTTTCCATAAATTACAAAAAGCACCCCTGCTCTTTTCCACAATTTGACCCCTTTTTATTAAACTTTTTCTAAAAATTTCTGCCGCTCTTTAGCAAACCACAAAAACCAAAAAAGACCGCAAAAACATCAATTTCCCAAAATCTAGCCAAAAGTTCCCAAAAAATATGGATTTCCAAAAACCCTAACCCAAACTACCCCAAAAATCAAAATTTCAAAAATCCAAAAATCATCCACATCCCCAAAATTGTTAATTTTTTGCAACCGCAAACCCTTTTAAATCTTGGCATAAATATTATTCCATAACTGCCATAAAAATATTTAGCACAAAAATTAGGCCAAAACCGATTTGCAAAATTAACTCAAATTTTGCAAGCAGGGGGGAACTCAAATTTTGCAAATTTTGTACCCCAAAATTTATATGTCAAACCGCTAAGAATACAAAAAATCTAAATGCCAAAACTTTCCCCGTCTAAGAATCACACTTTTAAACAGCCTTTGACATATAAAAACCATACTTTGACATATCTTGACATAAGGAAAAAATATTGCTATTATATGTCATAAGGCTGTTAATACTAAAAAATTTTAGGCAAAAAAACATTTCGGGAGCATTTAAAATGAGCGATTATTTTGAAAACAAAAACGGTCAAAATTCGGACCGGGAAAACGCAAAAAACCAAAAAGTCAAACTACGTTTGCGCTTAAAATCCGGGGAAGAATTTGAAGCGGAAGGCTCACTCCCCTTCGTTTTGGAGCAAAAAGACGAATTTTTAACCCAAAACGCCCCTTATTTAAAGACGAGGCAACCTGTCATACGCACCAAAAAAATTGAACCTGAGCCAGATTTTGCCCCGAAAAACGAGGTTCCTGCCCAACCTTTAAACGAGGTTCCGCCGCAACCCAACAACGATTTTACCCCTGAACCGCAAACACAACCGGCGGAGCCGACGATAGTCACACCGGCCGAGTATAATTTGCATATTCCCGCCATCCGCCGACGCCAAATGGAAGCGGAAAGGCAGATTTCTGCCGCCAATAATGCCGTCACTAATCCCTCTGCGAACCAATCCGCACATCAGGCATATACCGAGCATCAACCAACGCAACAAAATTCCACTTGGCAAATAGACGAAAAAATTTGGCTCAAAGTTGCCTATCTTGACGGAACGGACATTGTTTTACGCCGTAAAGTCAAAGATTTAAAACCCGGAATTGCGGCCCTCATCACATTGGCGGCAGCAAAAATGCTCGCCGGAATAACGAAGATGACCGCGCTTGAACTGTCAAAATCTTTGCGAATGTCGGGCTATTTGAAAGGGGGGGAGAGGCTTGACCGCATACTGACGGCGGAAATTAAGGCCGGGACCCTCTTTTTTGAAGGCAGCAAACGCAACCGCGAATATATAATTTCCCAGACGGGAACGGCAAAGGCCTACACCTCCGCCGAGCATTTCTTGCTATAGTTAACGCCCAAAACACCCAAAAATAATCTAATATAAAAGACCTAATTTGGACCTATATCCACGTCGGAAAGATTTTTTTACCGCTTGACAAACTAATCTTTTTATATTATTATTTATAATGTAATCTAATTAGTTAGATTACTAGGTTTGGGGTAAACTGAAAAGGGGGACGGGTTGTATAACTAATTTACGGTAAGGAAGTTTTTTATACAACCCTACTTTTTAAAGTGTCTTT
>JAZNAY010000008.1:0-31628 GCA_045586725.1 Elusimicrobiaceae bacterium
AATCAATCAGGAAAGAAAGTAGCGCGCGGGTTATATTATGCGATAATGACATTGAACCCGACAAGAGGAAATGCAAAGAAATCACAAAGAGTGATTAAGATTTTAATACCGTAAGGTATAAAAAGGAATTAAAATGAAAAAATTAACACTTATATTTGTAATAATGTTTAGTACCCTTGCTTTGCAAGCGGAAATTCATAAAAATGCCGGTACTTCCGCAAGTGCCTTCTTGAAACTTGGCACAGGTGCGCCGGAAGGCCAGGCATTAGGTAATTCGTTTACCGCTCTTTCTCACGGAACACAGGCTTTATTTTGGAACCCTGCCGGTGCTGCTGTAGCAAATACTAGGGAATTTCAGGTTTCCCACATGCAATGGTTTGAAGGCGTCGGTGATACAGCCCTTGCTTATATCCAACCTATCGGTAAAACAAATTTAGGTGTTACTTTGCGCTATTTAAGGTTAAGCAGTTTGGAATTCCGTGATGGTGAAGGTATACCGCAAAATTATACCGGCCAAGTTATACAAGATTATGTAGCAACAGTGAGTTTAGCAAGAACATTTTTAGGTTTCTTAGATATCGGCGGTACAGCAAAATATATCAATGAAAATAACTATGGCGTAAAACATGTTAACCCGGCTTTTGACGTCGGTGGGCGTTTAAGATTTGGTAGAAATGATACTGTCGTTTTAGGTATTATGGGGCAGAACTTGGGGGATAAAGATGAAGTTCCTACCGCTTTGCGCGGTGGTGTTGCTTTGAACACAAAATATTATAGTGTAACCGGCGAACTTGTAAAATATGTAGATGATAAATGCCGCTATGGTATCGGTCTTGCAATACACTTGCCGGAAGATTTAATTGAAGTCGCAGTCTTTGATATACGTATCGGTTATTATAACCGTGAAAATACCGGTTATGACGATGAAAACGGTATAGGTGATAAACTGGGCCTTGGTGATACATCAAAAATTACCTTCGGTTTTGGTTTTTACAGTAGTGAAGTTATGGGTTACGGTTTAGGTATTGATTATGCAATGATGCCTTCCGGTGCTTTAGGCACGGCCCATCAATTAGCAGTGAGGGTGCAGTTCTAGTTTTTAAGAGGAGTTGTATGAAAGGTTTGGTAAAAAATAAAAAAGGGCAAACGACAGTTGAATATATTATGACAACAGCCGCACTTTTTGTAGCATTTGTTTTGTTTTACCAACTTTACAGTCATATAATTCCAAGGCAGTTTGAACAAGGTGCAAAAGTGATTTTGTCAGTATATGAACTTGATTCATAAGTAAAATTTAAAAAGTAAACGGAGGAAGTATGAAATATATCGCAAAAATGCACTTGGCTTATAATAGAGCCATTGAAAATATCAAGAATAAAAAAGGTCAAAACACCATTGAATACTTATTTATGCTTGGTATTATTGTGGTAGTAGTCGGTATAGTAGGTGGTTTGATCAAAACTTTTATGCCTCAATTATTTGATCAAATTAAAGAAAAGATTACCGGCCAAGCATCAAATATATAGTTCTTTGAAATGTTAAGAAATAAAGGTGGGCAAACAGTAATTGAACTTGTTGTAGTATTACCGGTTTTTATGATGATAATTTTCGTCGTGTTAGAACTTGGTAATATAGCCTATCATACTTTAATTGCCCACCATATTTCTTACGAACTTGCACGTGTTGGATCTATGGTCGGTGTAAAAAAACACAGTGGTAAAACTGATCCTACAAGAATGCAAAGTAAGATGCGTGCCGCATTATCTAAAATGCTCGGTATGGCGGACCCGGGCAAAAAAGTGAGGTTTTCCTCAAAGATAGTGAGCACGAGTAATGATCCGCAGGTGAAAGGTCACCCTAATGAAGATTTAGTAGTAAATATCGTTTACAGGGTAGATTTGGCTTACCCTTTAACGAGTTATGTTTTTGCAAGTGAGCCAAAAAGACTTGGGATCCTCTGGCTAAAGGCAAATGCCCGTATGCCGATAGAAAGGCCCTTGTTAAACTGATTTGAAATATTTATAGTAGTTTTAAGGAGAGTTATGAACAAAAAAAATGCTTTAATACCGTTAATGTTCGCAATAGTTGCGGCGGTTATTTATTTCTTAATACTTAATATGGCACAAAGTTCCTTGCAAAAAGCAAGTAATGCCGTTACAGTGGCAGTAGCAAATATTGATATTCCCGAAGGCAAAGTAATGCAGAGGAATTTTATTGCTACCAAAGAAATACCTTCTGCCTATGTGCAAAGGGGAGCATTTGTCTTATCTAAAGGTGATAATGTCGCCGATATTGAAAATTTAGTTACACGCGTTGCAATTTCTAAAGATGATCAAATAACAAGGTCAGCCCTTGCATCTTTAAGCCCGGATGCCGGTATCAGTTTAAAAGTAACGCCAAATTATCGCGCTTTTATTTTGGAAGTCAATAACAATGTTTCAAACCTCGTAAAACCGGGTGATAAAGTCGATATTTTGCTTACTTTTGAAGCTGCTTTAAAAGGCGGTACAAAAGAAAATATGGCCGCAACAATTTTACAGAACATTTTGGTTTTGGGCGTTGGTTCAAACCTCGGTCAGGGTTTAGATGCAGCCGGCAAAGCAGCAAATTCCGAGAAAGAAGCGAATGCTGCAGCATTCTCTGATCGTTCAGTTTTGAGTTTGGCTTTAACTCCTCTTGAAGCACAATATTTAGCTTTAGCAAAAGAAGAGGGGGAAGTAACAATAGTTGTTCGCTCCAGCGGGGACAGCAAGATGTACCCGATGGCAGTTTCAAGTTTTTCAAAATTATTTAGTTATTAAGGGATAAATTATGAAATATAGAAAAATACTAAAATTATTTGTTCTGCCTTTGACGCTGGCTTTGCTGGCTCAGGCCGGGCATGCTAAAAAGACTGACCTTGTGGCTGTCAGTGCTGATATTGTTGAAATCAGCGGTTCACTCTCTACCTCAAAAGGTTTTGCATGGAACCAATTATTAGATTTTCAGGAAAAGAATATTCCGGGTGTGTTTTCTATCGGTGAATTTGAACGTAAATCCCTTTTAAGTACACGTTTAAAACTTATGGAAACGGAAGGTAAAGCACAAATTTTATCTAACCCTAAAGTTATGGCAAGATCAAATACAAGTGCAAGTTTTTCTGCAGGCGGGCAAATCCCTTTCCCGACCGTGCAAAATAACTCTGCTGGTGTAGAATTTAGGTCTTACGGCGTAAAACTTGACGTTTTACCTACTATTATCCCTGAAAGAAATAAAATTATTGTTGTGCAACTTGAACTTGAACTTTCTAACCCCGATTATTCAAACCCTGTTGTTTTAAACGGTACTTCTGTTCCTTCTTTAACGGAAAGGAAATTAAGAACTGAAGTTGAATTAAACAGCGGTGAAACTTTGGTTATCGGCGGTTTAAAAAGCAGTACCCGTACTATCGCAGAAGATAGAGTTCCAATACTTGGTAATATTCCTTTGCTTGGGGCATTTTTCAGAACCCGTGACGTTGAAGAAGAACAACGTTCTTTATTCCTTTTTATAACTGTGGAGATTGTAGAATAATATGGAAGAAACTCAAGTTCCCGGTTTCGGGACACCGCGTGTAATTGCTTTTACGGGCCCAAAAGAAGGTGTCGGTAAAACGACCCTCGTTTTAAACCTTGCAGTTGCTTGGGCTGAGATGCAAAAAAGGCCTGTTATTATAGTGCCTTTGGATCCTTTAGCAAGACAAGAGCATGGTTTTTATCTAGGTATTAAAAAACCTATTACCGTTGCCGATTTGTCTAAAGCACTTGGTTTGGATAATGTAGCCATAGAATCTGCAGCAGCACTTATCAGAGGTAAAATTTCCATGACTCAAGTAGGTGTAGGTATTTTGCCACTTGGTTCCACAAGGCAAGAAGTGGCAATGATTACACCTAAAGTTTTACTTCCTATTTTGTCCCGCTTGCAACAACATTTTGATATATTTTTGGATATTGATTCAAGTTTCCCGATGGAAGCCTTTGGTTTTGATATCGCAGATAAAATATTTTGGGTAACTAACTGTACCCGTTCACATTTGAATACAACAGTCAGTATGTTTACCGATTTTAAGGAACTTCATTTCCCGGTGGACCGCTTAGAAATTATTTGCAATCAGTATAATTTACCCGGTGCAATTCCACACGAGGAAGTAAATAAATTCTTTATACGTTTGGGTAGGGAACCGCTTGTTTATTTAACTTGGGAAGAAAGTGTTTTTGAATCTTCCAATAAGCGTGAAATAGAAATTTTAGTTAACAGAGATTCCGCTTGGGTGCAAGAAGGTTTACGCCCTATTTTAAAAGCAATAGAAGATACAACACCTATTGATAAAACTTGGACTACCACTATTTCCAACGAAGCATTTAAAGCCAATTCAAAAGAAGTTTGGGAGGCTTTAAGTGTAACAAGTACAGGTAAAGTACCTAATCATACAGATAAAGGTGAAGAACTTTCCTATTGGGACAATTTAAAACAACAAGTTCATAAAGATGTTATTAAAACTTTGGAAGTTGAACGTATCGTTATTAGCGAAGAAGGTTCACAAAACGAACAAACAAGAAAACGCGTTTCAGTAATTATTGATGATGTCTTAAGAAAAAAGGCAAATGTTCAGTTATCAAGGGATCAGAAACTTCGCTTTATCAATGAACTTTTAGATGAAATTTTAGGTCTTGGTCCTTTAGAGGCATTAATGAGGGACCCGTCCGTAACTGAAATTATGGTCAATGCCTATGATAAGATCTTTATCGAACAAAAAGGTAAATTAACTTTAACACGTTATAAATTTAGAAATAATGACCAAGTCGTGCAAGTTATTAAAAGGATTGTTGCACCGCTCGGCAGACGTATCGATGAATCTGTGCCACTTGTGGACGCCCGTTTAAAAGACGGTTCCCGTGTTAATGCTATTATTGCACCGCTTGCTGTGTCCGGGCCGTCACTTACAATTAGGCGTTTCTCCCAAAAACCTTTTGGTCCTGAAGATTATTACCGTTTTGGTACCATTAACAGAGAATGTATGTTCTTCTTGGAAAATTGTGTTAAACTTCGCAAAAATATTATTATTAGCGGTGGTACCGGTACAGGTAAAACAACATTTTTGAATGCTCTTTCCAGTTACATTCCTGGTGATGAACGTATTGTAACCGTTGAAGATACCGCGGAATTAAGATTGCAGCAAGAGCACTGGGTGTCTTTGGAAAGCCGTCCTCCAAACGTGGAAGGAAAGGGTGCTATCACAATTAAAGATTTAGTTATTAACTGTTTGCGTATGAGGCCGGATAGAATCGTAGTCGGTGAGTGTCGTGGCGCAGAAGCATTGGATATGTTACAGGCCATGAACACCGGTCACGAAGGTTCACTTGCAACTATTCACGCCAATACCCCAAGGGATAGTTTAACCCGTCTTGAAGCAATGTGTATGATGGCAAGTGCGGAACTGCCTATTTGGGCTATTAGGGAAATGATATCTTCCGCCGTAAACTTAGTGGTACAACTTTCTAGGTTCTCTGATGGTACCAGAAAGGTAACTTACATTACGGAAATTTGCGGCCGTGACGGCGATAATATTAAAACTCAAGATTTATTTAGATATAATCAAACAGGCGTTAATAAAGAAGGTAAAGTTGAAGGGCAATTTACAGCAACAGGTGTTAAACCTACTTTCTTTGATGAGTTTAGATCTAAAGGTTTGGAAGTTCCTGAAAGTACTTTTGAGAAGGCGGCATAATGAAGCAAAAGATTACATTATTTTTCTTCTTGGTAACATTGACGTTGGGGCAAAGTGTCTGCTGTGCCCAACAAGTGTTAACCGCAAAGCAAACGCAATTTCTAAAATGCGCAGAAGAAAAAATATATGCAGTCTATAACTTTTTAAATACCGATAAACCCACCGATCAAAAGGCTTTTATACCTTCACAATGTGGTAAAAGCAAAGCGATATCTATGCCTGCATGGCTGGAAGAGTCTTTGCCTGAAATGGCGAAGAAAAAAACTTGGCAACAAAGTTCCAGCACCGGTACACAATCTTTTAGTGAAGCGCAAATGTGGCAAAGGGCCTTTGGTATAATCCACGAAACTTTGGCTTTAGCCGACGGTATAAATGAGGGTACTGCTTATACTTCCCAAGAAATTATGGAACAATTCGGTATGCTTCGAACGCGCTTTCTTATTACTTTGGATATTATCGCTTCGGAGCAAACTTTCTATGATAGCATGGATGGGCGCGGAAGGCAAATTATTGCTACGCTGGAACTTATCAATAAAGAAATGGTAAGTGTGGGGGAATCTTTTGTTGTATCCCCAAAACAATGGCGAAATAAATTTAGAAAATCTATTATAGGTATTGCCGTACTGTCAAATTCTATATATTCTACCGTAATGATGAAACAATGGTTAGCTGTAGCACCTGCGCGCTTTAAGAAACCTAATAATCAAACCATATTATTGGTTCTTACAATGCTCGGTACATTACTTGTTTTCGCCTCTGTTTTGATGATAATGAATAGTCAAAATGATGCCGTCAGTAATGCTATAGATAAATATTTGCAAAAAACATCGGTTTGGGTAGATGATTATAATAGGCAGTTCATAAGAATTAACATAAAATATATGGTTATTGCAACAGTAATTTTATTTACATTACTTGGCGTAATGCTTGCAATGGCTTTGGGCGGAATTTTCGGTTTTGTAATTTTGTGTATATTTTTCGGTTTAGGATTAAATGTCGGTCTTAAAATGCCCGGTACTATGCTTAAAATTTTAAAGAAGCAGAGAGGTAATAAAATAAACAAACAACTAATGGATGCTTTAATTTTACTCTCGAACTCTTTAAAATCAGGTATGGATATTGTGCAAGGTTTTGAAATGGTTTCAAAAGATTTACGTCCGCCTATATCAGAGGAATTTGCCTTGGTAATAAAAAATTATAATTTGGGTACTCCGTTTGAAAGATCTTTGGAAATGATGGAAGAACGCGTGGAATCTCGCTTACTCTCTTATATGGTAAAAGCGATAGTTTTACAAAGGCAAGTCGGTGGTAATTTGACTAAAATTTTCGAACGTATCGTAGAAAATATTCGTGAAGAAAGTAAACTCGAAGAAAAACTTCAGGCTATGACTGCTCAACAAAGAATACAGGCAATAGTTGTAGGTATAATGCCGTGGATTATGGTTGGTGTTATGTTTATATTCCAGCCTGATACAATGATAAATTTCTATACAACTCCTGTAGGTATAATTGTACTATTGTTTTGTATAGTTTGGATATTTATAGGTATCAAAGCAGTTAACAAATTGGGAGAAATTAAGGTATGAGCAATTTAGGCATGGTACATATGGTTTTATTGTTGCTGGCTATCGGCGGTACTATTTGTGCCTTTCTTGCTGTTATTATGTTTTTCACACCGGCCCCTGTTACCCAGGATATATCGGACTTAGAGGCTAAACAGGTAAAATCAGCATCTTCTTTTGCAAGATTAAAACCCGAAGAAAATTTACTTGACAGAATTGCTTTCTATCTTTTAAATTTCCTGCATTTACAGGAACCTTTGGAAAATCTTTGCCTTCTTTTAGGTAACCCGGAAAAACCTCAACCGGTGGATATACTTTACTATAAAATCTATGCCGCAATGATTACCCCGATAGTTCTTTATATTTTATTTGGAACTTGGTTGGTAGTTTTATTTATTCCACTTGGTTTTTATTTGCCTGATTTATATTATAAAGGTGAAATCGGTAAACGTCAGCAAGATATGGTAAAAAACTTTGCTACAACAGTAGACTTGATGGCTTTGGTTATAGAATCCGGTTTGGATTATATGACCGCTTTTGAACGTATAGTAAGAATTGCCAAAGAAAAAACTTTGCTTGAAGTTGAAATAGAAAAAACTTTAAATGAAACCAAACTCGGCTATTCCAGACGCGAGGCCTTGGAAAGAATGGCTGCAAGAACAGGTGTTCAGGATATTAGGTCCTTCGTGGGGTTAATAGTGCAGTCAGATGAACTCGGTACAAGTTTGGTACAATTACTTCGTAATTTTTCAACGGATTTAAGATTTAGGCGTTTAAATAAAGCCGAAAAACTTGCGGCGCAGGCATCAACAAAAATGTTAATACCATTATTCATTTTTATATTCCCGGTTGTATTCATTATGATGCTTTCACCGATGATTGCAGATTTTATGCGCGGCGGTATGCCGTTTTAGGAGTTTGAAATGAAACGAATTGTTTACACTATTATTTTAACAGTATTTTGTGTATCGCTTTCTTTTGCAAGAGCAGCGGATAGACCTTTAAGGGAAACTGGCAAAGAAGCCGGGCTTATGCTTGATTTGCAAAAGATGTCACTTGGTACTCTTGCTAATGTGGAGCAAAGAAGGCAATATCTTTCAACTGTTCAACTCGAAAAGCAAAAAATACAAAATTTCACTCTCAATATGGTTTACGATAATGCTTATAATATGTATAAACAAGGGGATTATCAAAGGGCGGCAGAAATTTCCGACGTAATTTTGAGCATAGATCCTAGTATGAAGAAAGCCCAAACTCTATCTGATACCGCTACCAAAATGGCAACTTACGGTACTCTTTCGGAAAAAGAAATTTTAGATATGAAATATAAAGAAGCATATTCTTTATATAAACAAGGATATTTAGTTGAAGCCCAAAATAAATTTGAAGAAATTTTAACATTGAATCCCGAAGAAGATGAAGCACGTGCTTGGATAGAAAGAATTAATAATGAGTTTACTAAAATACATACTCGCAGAGGTTATTATGCCTATAAACAAGGTGATTATCAAGAGGCTTTAAACCAATGGTATAATGTCTTGTTAATTAGGAAAGATGATGTCACTTTAAATGAAAAAATCGCTGAAGTAGAAGCACTTATAAAGAAAGAAGAAAGTCAAAAAGCACTTGATCAAGCATTTGAATATTATTCAAAAGGCAGGTTGGTGGATGCTTATAGGGAATTTAACAGAGCGCATCAAATACAACCCGGTGAAGAACAAACCCAAAAATTTATTGTTCAACTTAGAGAAGAAATTGCAAACAGTTATTATAATGCAGGGAACAAAGCATATAATGAAAAGAAGTATAATACTGCTATTGCTAACTGGAAAGAAGCACGAAAATGGGGTTACAGCGAACAGGATATTGACGTCCTTATCCGCAGTGCACAGAGGGCAAAGAATAGAAGTACTACTACTACGACTTCTTCATCATATTCTTCATACTCTTCATCTTCTTCATCGTCATCTTCTTCGTCTTCCAGTTCGAGCAGTTCATCTTCTGAGATGAGTGAGAGTAAAGGTGGCGGTAAATGCCCGCCTTGTCCGACTTTGAAGTGTAAACCTTGTCCGACTGTTTTCGAAGAAAAAAATACTGGTACAATCCAAGAAGTATTGCCGGTGTCTGGTGCTAATGATAAAAAAGTTAATACAAAAGTAGTTACCGATATAGTAGAAAATTCTGATGGATCTCAAACAATTACGGTTTCTTCATCTACTATTGTTCAAGAAAATGTTTCCAATACATTACCACCAGTAACTACGGAAGTAGAAGGGGAAAATGAAGATTTTCCAACCCAAACCATAGTGGAAAAAACGCCTCAAAGGGTTTCAGAAGCCGCCCGCCAGGCATCCATTAAGCATTATCGTTATGGTTTAGCCGCTTTTAGTGAAGGTAATTATGAAAAAGCCAAAGAAGAATGGCAAGCAGCACTTAATTTAAATCCGGAAAACTCCGACGCCGCTTTGGGCTTAAAGAGAGTTGAGGAAAAATATAGTAATAGGTAAATATGATTAAGAGAATAAGTACAAGATGGTTTATTTGGTTTACTATGGTGGCGATATATGCCATTATAGTCGGTGGTTTATTATATTTCAATTTATTTAAACGAGTATTTGATCTTAATTTGCAAAATCAGATTATTGATACCGTCCGCCAAAATGCAAGCACTTTAATTGAAGGTTTGGTGTCAAAAAGTTATTTAACTGTGCCTGAAAATGAAATAATATCATCTTGGCCTCGTCAAGACAATAGAATCAGTAATATAGTTTACTTTAACGGAAACGGAACTGTAAGATGGCATAAGAACCTTGATTTGCTTGATATGCCTATTACAGATTATCAGCGTGGTGGTTATTTGGAAACAAATGCTATAGAAGAAGCCGTAAGAACAGGTTCCCCTAGTATAAAAATTAAGAGGGAAGGTAATTATTATGAGATAGCCATACCTCTTAAAGCAAAAGGCGATACAATTGCCGGTATAATCAGTGTTGATGTTTCAAGGAAACAAGTAAAAGAAGAAATTAAAAAAGCATTAACTTGGTATTTAATCGGTTCAGTAATTATTTTCGTCTTGATGGGTTTTGTTTTGTATATATTTGTCATAAGAAGTGTTACAAATCCTCTTTTGCAACTTGCAGAAGGTATAGATAATATTTCTACAAAAAGTTTCGTATTAAATTTCTCTTCCCGTGGGGATGAAATCGGTTTACTTGCTCAGGCAGTGGAAGGCTTTTTGGGGAAAGTAAAAAAAGAACTTGAGGAGCAAGAAGAACTTGAAGAAAACCGCATAAATTATGAACAAGAGTGGTGGTCATCGATTTTGGCAGTAACCATAGCAAAAGGTACAAGGGCTATAGTGGTGGATGAAAATAATAATATTATGCACGCTAATTTTGAACTTAAAATAGATAAAGAAGGGCCTATTCACTTGCTTGATATCTTTGGGGGTACACAACAAGATATTGTAAATATAGTTGGTAGGGCTATGGATAACCCCGGTAAGATATTTAAAACCGTTACAAAGAGCGGAAGCCATATTTTTACCATAAAGGCTTTGCAACTTGCTTCTAAAGGTGGTATAATAAGAACTATAATAATTTTGGAACCAAAAAAATAGTTTTGGAGGATAAATGAAAATAGAAATAAAAAATATTAGTTTAAAATCAATAATACTTTCAGCATTCCCGCTGTTAGTATTTGCTTTATGTCTTGTAAACTATGTTTTACAGATATCAAGTATGCCGGATTTAAGTCTTATGCAACAAATCCTGCAAATTATTTTATGGACGCTCGTTGATACAATGGTCTATTTAGTTCTCATTGTAATCTCTGCTTTCATATACAATTTATTTTGTTCTTTCGGTATGAAGGGGTTAACATTCACTATTGAAGAACCTGCAACCAAAGAAGAAGTAAAATAACAAATCAATAAAAGGAGATATGTAAAAATGAAGAAGTTATTTTCTATATTTGCCATATTGGCAATATGTGTGGGTTCTGTTTATGCAGCAGCCGCAAAATCTACCAAAACAACAGTTAAAGAAGTTCCCGTTACTGTTATCGTTATGGATGGTGATGCCACAGGTGGTGTAGATGCCGCTTTAAATTCCGGTTTAGAACAAGCATTAGGTGCTAAATTAAATGTTACAACCGTCAACCGTTCAGCAGCATTAAATGATCCAAAATATCAAGGTTTAAATTTAGATTTTATGCCTTTGTATTTAGTCGACAATAATGCAGTTGTTAAAGAAAAATTCGGTAGATACGTTGAAGCAGGTCAAATTAAAGAACATAACGGTCAACTCGTTTTTGAACATCAAACAAGAAACGGTGTTTACGCAAATAAAGAATTAAGGCCAAATGAACTTGATTTGTTTGTAATGTCCCAATGCCCCTACGGCGTTAGAGCAGAAAATCAAATTATTGATTTAGTTAAACTTGGAAGGCTTCCTAAAGATTTAAAAATAAATGTTCGCTATATTGCCAGCGAAAGGAACAATAAAATCGACAGTTTGCACGGTTCTGCAGAATGGGAAGAAGATGTCAGACAAATTATTATTCGTGAAAAATATCCTAAAAAATTTTGGAAATATCTTGAAATAAGAAATAGAGATTACAGAAGTTCCTTATGGGATAAAGCAGCAGAAGAGGCTGGTATTAATCCTAGAATTTTTGCTAAATATTGGAATTTTGGTTTAGAAAAACTTAAAGAAGATATTAAAATTACCGAAGATTACAATGTTTCCGGTTCACCGACAGTAATTTGGCAAGGCAGAACAGTAACAGATATGGGATCTTTAGGTAATATACCCGGTCTTGAAGGTTTTAAGCAAAGTTATGGTGGGGCAGCAGCACATGCAGCACCGCAAGGCCAATGCTAAAATAAGTTTGTGTTTTAAAATTGGGGCATAAAATTATGCCCCAATTTTTATAGTTTTAATGATTTAAAATGAGGAAAGGACAACTGAGGAAATTGATTTTTTGTTCTTTAATGGTAACAGCACTGTTACCGTTACTGTTGTCTTTCTTTTTTACTCACCGCGCGGAAGAAGAATTATTAAAAGATGAAGAACTTAATTTGCTAAAAAACTTTAATCTCGTTATCAACAAAGGTATTGATTCTTACTTTCAAAATAATTCACTTTTACTTAATAATTTTTTAACTATTCATACTTTTCACGATAGAACAGAAATAAATTTAACTCATAAAGATATTTCTGATTTTATTAAAGACAGTTCCGAGTTCGTTTCTTTGGCTTTTTTTGACTCTTCTGCTAAAGAATATGCTTATTTCGGGCCAAGTCCGAAATTTAAATTTAACCAGGAAATTAAAAACACTATACAAACAGGGGCTTTATCGGTTGGGGGTTTGGGTGTAGTGAAAAACAAAGGTTTAAGCGCTGCAATTGCCATAAAAAATACTTTCTTGAATAAGACGTATTTTGTGGCAGCCCAAATACCTCTTAACAATTTAAATAACTATTTACCTACTGCTCGCGGAAATGTTTTAATTTTTACCAAAAACGGTTTTTTAATTTATTCTTCACAGGAAGGGATAAATGAAGGAAATTCTAATTCCTATAAAAAAGAAATGTCTGCACTCGCTCCGAAGGCTGAAGAAGATGCAATAGTATCAGTGGAAATGGAAGGTAATATAGGTGTCTTATCTGTAAACGATTTAAGCGGTTGGCTCGTTTATACTTATGATTCCGCCGATAAAGTGGAGGGTGGTTTAATCGGTTTATATAAACGCTTTTATAGGGAGATACTTATAATTATTGCTATAGTTCTGTTTTTTGCCTTATTTATAAGTTTTTATGTTTCAAGTATTATGATAACACCTTTGAATACGATGACGAAGGCTTTTAGAAAAATAGAACAAGGTAAACCGGACCAAATACCAGATTTACCTTTCCCCGACAATGAAATAGGTGCTTTATCTTTGGCTTTTGCAAAAATGATAGATTCTCTAAAAATACGTTTTGATGAACTTCGTCAAGAAAGGGAAGATTTAGAAGGTCTTAACCAGTCTTTGCAACTTAGGGTCGGAAGCCGAACTAAAGAATTAAAAACAGCCTTAAGTGAATTGATTAAAAAAGAAAGGCTTGCAGCTATCGGGCAAATGGCATCTATCGTTAGTCATGAAATTAAGAATCCTCTTGCCGTTATTAAAAATGCAGTATATTTAATTAAGACCAGGCTAGGAAGTGATGTCGATGTTAAAATAGCAAAAAATTTCAAGGTTATTGACGAAGAAATTAATCAGGCTAATAGTATTATAGAAGAAATTTTGGGTTATGCTCGTAATCGTGAGCAGATATTAACAACCATAGATTTGAGTTTGTATGCAAGGGAAATTTTATCATCTTATCCTATCCCTAAAAATATACAACTTACCACTTACTTTTATACAGAAGATTTACCCGTTACAATCGATACCGAAGAAATGAAACAGGCTTTAAGAAATGTTATTGCAAATGCTATCGAAGTTATGCCGGAAGGCGGTATGCTTGTTGTTAAGACAAAACTTCTAAAAGAAGAATATGCATCCTTGAGTGTTACAGACAATGGCCCAGGTATCCCTGATGAATTGAAAGAACAGATTTTTACACCTTTCTTTACCACAAAAGCACGTGGTACGGGCCTTGGGCTTGCTGTAGTTAAAAAAGTATGCACAAGAAATAAAGTAGAATTTAAATTAAAAAGTGAGGTCGGCAAGGGAACAAAGATGACATTTGTTTTTAAACTCGCCGATAAATAATATGATAACAAATGATGAGAGAGCAAAAGTTTTAGTTGTAGATGACGATAATAATTTAAGGGAAACTTTATCGGAACTTTTAGAACTTGAGGGCTATGACGTCTATCAAGCCGAAAGTGCTAAAGAATGCATGGATCTTGTAAGAGCAGGTTTTTACCACGTAATTTTAATGGATTATAACCTAGGTGATGGTACTGGAATTGATTTAATAAATAAAATCAGATGTTTTAATGATAAAAGCCAGATTATAATGATAACTGCCCATGCTTCCTTAAATGCTGCAGTTAAAGCAATACAAGAAAGTGTGTATGATTTTATGATGAAGCCGGTTGATTTTGATTATCTTAAAAGAACGATCAAAATGGCCCTTGAAAAGTTTTACTTGGAACAAAGTAATCGTAAACTTCTTGCCGAACTTAAAAAAACAAATGCCGATTTAAGCAATTTAAATACGATGAAAAGTAAATTCTTTTCTATTGTTTCACACGACTTATCTAACTCTTTAATGGCATTGAATATGAGTTTTCAAATGCTTCAACGTACAATTAAAAAACCTGATGCTGACCAAACAAAAAAAATGGGTTATATGGAACAAAGCCTTGAGCAGATATTTGTTTTGGTTAAAGATCTCGTTGATTGGGCCGCTATTGAAAAGGGAAAACTCCGTTTAGAAAAACAAGAATTTGAATTAACTGCTATGCTTAAAAATGCTTTTGAGGTATTCAAAGAAAAAGCAAAACTTAAAAATATTTTGATGACTTTTGAAAGTGAGGGGGAACTTGTGGTCTTTGGGGACCCTAAAAGAATAAGGCAAGTTATCTCAAATATCGTCGAGAACGGTATAAGACATACTAAGGAAGAAGGCAGGATTTCAATTTCGGTAGTGAAAAATGACGATAAAAATGCTAAAGTAATAGTAAAGGACACCGGGGATGGTATTGAGCCCGAACTAATAAAGGAACTTTTTAAAAGTTTCTATCAAAGTGCAACAGGTGGCGGACGTTTAGGTTTGGGTTTATCAATAGCACAGGATATTATATTAAACCACGGTGGCAAAATTTGGGCTGAAAGTGAGGGTAAAGGGAAAGGATCTTCTTTCTGTTTCACTTTACCGCTTATTGAGAAATAGGAGATATTATGGCAACTAAAAAGAAAATTGTAAAGGTCTTAATCGCAGATGACCAAACCTTATTTAGAGAAGGTATTAAGGATGTCTTGACAGGGGAAAAGTGGATTTCCGTCGTAGGTGAAGCTGCCGACGGGGAAGAAGCCGTTACCCTCGCTAAAAAACTTAAACCGGATGTAATTTTAATGGATATTAAATTACCTAAAATGGACGGTATTACTGCCACAAAAAATATCAAAAAAACAGAACCTAATATCAATATCTTAATGCTCTCAAGTTTTGAGGATGAAGCCCACGTAATGGATGCCGTTCAGGCCGGTGCAAACGGTTATCTGTCAAAAATGTTGCCTGCAGCGGAACTTGTGAACTCAATACGCACTTTTACTACTGAAGGTTTAATGATACCACAGCAAATGATGGGTAAACTTCTACAAGGCCTTCGCAAGATGGGTGAACCTAATGCCCCAACGCAGGCTATGCTCACTAAAACCGAAGTTAAAGTTTTGGATATGCTAGGTTCGGGGTTAAGTAATAAAGAACTTGCTATGGAACTTAACTGTAGCGTAAAAACTATTAAAAACCATTTGAACAGCGCTTTTCATAAACTTGGTGTAACAAGCAGAACGGAAGCCGTTGTTAAAGCAATAAAATTGGGGATAATATCCTCAGATAAATAATGAAACAAATGTTTAAAATAATTGCAAATAATAAAGGCCAGCAAACTGCAGAATTTTTGCTTATGCTTGGTTCTATTGTTGCGTTTATTTTAGCATTTACCATAAGTTTTCATAAAGAACTTGCTGGCGGTTTTTTTACGATAATAGGTAATATTTTAAGTTAGTATGGGTTTATTTAACTGCTTAAGAAACAGAAGGGCACAAATCGTTTTACCGGCAATTTTACTTATACCTACCATATTGCTGGTTATCTATTTGTTGTTTGAAACAGCCAAACTTTCACGTTTTAAAATTCGTAGTCAATTTGCCCTGGACAGTGCTGCTTTTATCGAACTTACCTCTTATTCAAATTTTTTAAATGCAGTTGCTTATGTTAACGGTGCTTTTCCTTTTAGGGTTTTTAGGGAAAATATGATGTATCCTGTAGAAAAAGAGGACGAACCGGATTACCAAGGGCCTCAATCGATAACTTATTATCAACTGTTCTATGAGGCTGGTGCTTTCCCTGCTATGGGTGAAGTAAATTCCAACCCAAAAGAAAATGCAGGTAAATGGGAACTAAGATATGTAGAAGCCCAAAGTGAGAAGCCCGAAGATTTGGCAGCAGGTACAGGCCGCCCTAAAAGTTGGAATACCGAAAACCCAAAGGTTAAAGATGATCAGGAATACGGTATTAACAAGAAAGAGTACGTAGACCATTACAAGTATATCTACATATCCCGCGGCGAGGATGAGGAACCTGAAGGTGAAAACGCGGAAGAGGAAGAAGATAATGGCATTATGGCACCGGTGACTTTATATATTGCTGCCTATAAAATGTTTGAAAATATTTATGAATCCCAAAAGAAAGTTTATGAGCGTTTAACAAAAGGGGGGGAATTCTTTAGAAAAAGTTTTTATTATAACAGTTCTTCTTGTAAATTAAGCCAATGCGGAAAAGAAGGTGTTAGAGCCTTAAAAAATTATGATTTGGGATTAGAGAGTATTCGCCTTAACAATATGGATTGGTATTATAGAATTGAAGGTAAAAATGAGGCAGATTATCTGGCCTTTAAAGCAAGTGAACCGAAGTTTGAAAAATTTATGCCTTTATATCAATTTTCTTATCTGGATAGGGCTACCCGAAGCAAAATGAAGAAGATGTATACTGGTATAGATATCAGAGAGCCTGTTATACCACCTGATAATTATTTTAGGGTTAATGTTAAAAAATATGCAAATAAATTGCATGTTAAAGCGGCTTTACAATGTACTAATGAAAGTAATAATTGTGTGTGGCCAAACCCCACACCGAAATATCAAGTGAGGTTATTTCCGTAATGCTTAAAAATCCGTTTTCTTTTTTGCGTTCAAGGCGCGGGCAGGCAACTACGGAAGTTGTCTTACTCTTCCCTATCTTTTTTATTTTGGCGCTTTTTATTATTAAAATTTATGGCCTTTTAGTTGTTTTGCAAAAAACTGAAATTGCCTCTGCTTATGCCGGGCGCAGGTGGCAACTTGAAAGCCATAGGGCTATAAAATACACACAAGGTTGGGATAAAAATTTTTTAATACCTGATATTAGAAAGAAAGTTCAGGAATATATAGGGTTTACCAATCCCGCTATGCGGAAATTTCTTTCTTTAAGGCAGGTAGATGTGACTATAAAAAGGTATGAAGTATGGAATTCTATAACAATAACAGTTTCCACTTATCCGCCCCGTATTCCTTTTTTGTGCAGTTATGATAAGCGCGAGGTTTGTAAACAACCTTATTACGGTGCTGCATGTATGCGTGGCTACAATTTTATCTGTGAAACGGGTGGTACTATTCAAGTAGTAAAACAAGTGCCCAATCGTGATAGGCCCATAGGTTTCATATTACCGAACTCTGCAAAGAATTTGAAGAAGTAGAGATTTGTTGAAAATACAAAATAAAAAATGTCACCGAGTGGGATCGAACCACTGACCTGGCGCTTATGAAACGCCCGCTCTAACCATCTGAGCTACGGTGACTTATCTTACCTCTATATTATAGCAAAATTTTGGTTTAATGGCAAAATCATTTCACTCGGAAAGAGTCTTTCAATTTCCTTTCCGTCATAGCATAAACTTCTGGTGTTAGATATTTTAAGGTAGGTTTTGTTAAATTTTTTTGTTTAATATATGCCTCGCACATAAACCAGGCTTGCGCCATTTGTGCATAATATTCCGTCGGTTTTAAATCTAAAACCGCTTTTAAAACTTGTTTAAAATAAGGCCCTTTTAAATAATAGGCTCGTGCCAAATTCAGTGCAGTTCTTTGCGCAAATTCCTTATTGTTTTTTAAATTTTTTAAGAGTAGCGGTAAAAATACTTCCGGATGTTTATTTATTATTTTTAAATCTGCGCAAAAAGCATCGCAAACACTCCAATTAGAAATTTCAGGTATAAATTTTTGAATAAGTTTAATAGATTCTTTAGGCGTAATTTGTTTGCAAACACGAGCAATTAAAATTGCTTTTAAAAAATATTCTTCAAAGTATTTTGTTTTATAATTTTTATAAAAATTTTGCGCTTCTTCAAAACTAAAAGTTTTTGCATAAGCCCTTATTTTGGGCACTCTTACACCCAAAATACAATTTACCCCGGGCAGTAAGCCCGAGGTAAATTTTTGATATTTTTTATCAGCAAGTTTTTCTAAATCCCGCAAAATATCGCGCATATTTTTATTCTTCAATAAGGGGTTTGGCTTCCTTAAATAATTTGCTGAAAGAAAATGCTACACCGACATATAAATTTTGCCCACGTGGGCGGCCGCCGTATTTGGCCTGTGCCGTAAAATAGTTAATAAACGGTGCTACGGAAAGGTTCTTCCATACCAAAACTTCCATACGGGCATCAAGTTCCAAAGAGTAGTCAAGATCGGTAGGTTGCTTAACACTTTCGTGTAAATAATCTCTCCAAATACCTTTAAAGGTGGCTTTTACGCCTTCGCGGATAGGTGCATTGATTTCAAAACCTGCCGTCCAACCGACTTTCGCGGAGTGTTCGGGGTAAGTGAAATCTTCTTCAAACAAAGCAGATACATAAAGTGCCTTTATGTATTTACCTTCAAATAATTTCATACCGCCTTCGCCACGTAAAACTTTTTTAAGTGGTGCATCTCCGGTAGAGTTAAACTCTGTTTCATAAGCGGCTAAAACATATGGGCCTGCTTCAAAACCGCCTAGAAAATCTTGCACGTTCCATAAACGTAAAGTATAGGAAGTATCGGCAATAATTCTGTCCACAGATTCCGTAGCTAATCTGGTTCCGTCAGATTGTTCAATAGTGTTTTTACCGTATTCGGCTAAAATCCCATTTGACCATAAATAAAGTTTGCCGAAATCATCAGCCCTAAAATCTAAAGCACCTTGAATGGTGGTTTGGTTATCTGCTGTTAAACGGGCATCTGCAAAACCGTCATAATCTGCAGCATGATGTACACTTGTAGAAGTGACATTTAAGGCAAGCCTTTTTAAGTCAAGTTGCCAGCCTCGGCGGTCATTTTCTTTTGCGAAAGTATTTACCGTCAAGCATAGTAAAGCAATCAATAAAAGTAATTTCGTTGATTTCATAATATCTCCTTATTTAATTTACTATATTTTATAATAAAATGAGCACAGTGTAAAATTTTATGTTATAATAAATTATACTGTTGTATAGGGGTTGAGGAATGGTAGACTTTAAAAAATTAGTAAATACAGATTTTGCTGTAGTAGAATCTATTAAAACTTATTTAGGGATGGTTATGTATCTATTAATCCCTATAATAAAAACAGCCTTACTTTCTACGATTTTTATATTATTTGGGCAGGCTCTTCTTTCTTTAATTCCTCAGACTACGGGGACAAATATTTGTTTTTGGGTTTGGGTTGGTTTTGTTTTTTCTTTATCAACCGCTTCATTTTTTAAGACGTCCGAAGATTTAATTCTTAATAAAACAGCACAAATTTATGCAAATATCGCAAATGTTTTTGTTTTGTCTGCCAGATTATTTACAGTAGTAGCCTTAATCTTAGGTGCTTTGACTCTCCTAATAATACCTATGTTCTATTTAAAAAACCCTTTATATGCTCTACCTTATAAAGTGCTTGCCAGTATTTTTATAGTTGCGACTGTTCCTTTTGTTTATTTTGCACCTTTGGCAGTTGCTCTACGTGAAGCGAATATCATTAACAGTTTTACTTTTAGTTTTTATATGGTTTTACAGAGATGGAAAAATATGTCCAAAACGATTTTGGTACAAGTCCTTTTTACTGCAATGATTGCTTTCTGGGCATACTTTTTGGTATTGTTAATGTTTTTCCCAAACGGAGGGGATTTCTATGATTTCATTCTCTATCAGTCTTCTTCGTTAGCCCAACAAGCGCGTGATTTGTATATCCGTTTCATTTTTTGGGAATTTGTTCAAATTTTCGTTTTTACTTTTGTCAGTGGTTTATTTATCGGTATAAATACCATTTTATTCTTATATTTTGACGGCTCAATTACTAAAATAATGCAACAAGACAATGAGATTAAGGTTAACAACAATAAAGCAAAACACAATATTGATACTAAATTTGTAGATATGTTAGAAAAGAGTAAAGCCGTCGACATAGATACAAAACCCGAAGAAGAAGAAACACACCATAAAACACGTAAAGAAGTTTTAAATGAAATCTATCCCGGTTATCCGGAAGAAGAAGCTTTTTCTAAGTCCTACGAGCACAAAAGTAAGGGCAAATCTCCCTCCCCAGACGATGATATCATTATAATAGAAGACGATTACTCTAAATAGTAATATCGTATGGGGGTTTATGTATGTTTCTCTAACGAATAAAGAAAAATTACAACTTTCTTTATTTAAATTAATGGACAAAAAGGCCATAGATTTTTTGCTTGAAGATTCTTGTAACAAGCAAGAAATTGACTCTACAAAATACCAATGTATTTTGCTTGCTACCAGGAAGATGTGCCAAGTTTATAAAGATTTGCAGGACTCTTCTGCTAAATCTAAACAACTTCGTGCCTTAATAATTTCTTATCTAAAGATTATTTACCACAGTGATATTCCAAAAAGCGTTAAATCAGCGATTTTGAATTTTTTAAAGGCGCCTGACACTGTAAAGTGCGAATGTATAATTTATTCTATATATGCTTTAAATATTGAAGATTTTTCTTTATACGTTCTTTCGACGTTGATTACGCATATTAACCGTGGTAATCCTTTGCGGGAAAAGAAGTTTATATAAAAAATCCCCCGTTTAAGGCGGGGGATTTTGATATGCCAAAAAATTATTTTTTAGCAACAAGTTCTTTTACTGCACCTACGGCACCTAAAATACCGGTGGCTTCGTAAGGCATATAAACTAACTTATTATCTTTACCTTCAACCATTTTTTGTAAGGCTTCAATATATTTTATTGAAATTACATAGTTGGCCGGGTTTGAGTATTGGGAAACCGCTTCGGCAACAATTTTAACTGCCTGCTTTTCAGCTTCTGCTACGCGGATTTTTGCTTCTGCAAAACCTTCCGCTTCCAAGATACGGGCGCGTTTTTCACCTTCCGCTTTATTAATTTGGGCTTCCTTTTCACCTTCTGCACGTAAGATTTTTGAACGCTTTTCACCTTCTGATTCCAAGATGATGGCACGTCTTTCTTGTTCGGCTTTCTTTTCTTTTTCCATTGCTTCGCGGATTGATGGCGGCGGTGTAATATCCTGGAGTTCCACGCGGTTAACTTTAACACCCCATTTATTGGAGGCTTCGTCTAAGATAGCGCGGAGTTTGGAGTTAATAGTTTCGCGTGAAGTTAAAGTTTGGTCTAATGTTAGTTCACCAATAACGTTCCTTAAAGTTGTTTGTGTTAACTTTTCAATAGCCGTAGGTAAAGAGGCAACTTCGTAAGTGGCTCTTAAAGGATCGGTTATTTGGAAATAAATCAAAGCATTGATTTTGATGTTAACGTTATCGCGGGTAATAACGTCTTGGCTTGGGAAGTCATAGACGGTTTCGCGCAAGTCAATTCTGTTTACCATACCGATATAGGAAACATTTTTCCCATACATTTCGCGTGTAAATTTCCATTCAATTTCACGCGGTTTATCAATAATAGGGCAAATCCAGTGAAGTCCTGAATTTAATGTTGTGTTATAACTACCGAAACGTTCAATAATCATAACTTGTGCTTGCTGGACTTGTGTAAAACCGACGAGCACCATAATACCTACTAATATCGCAAATGCTATTAATACTACGGTCATTTATTTCTCCTCCTGCTGAACTATTAAAGTAGCCCCTTCAACTTTTACCACTTTAACTTGTTTTTTCTCTACTAACGGGGTTGCACTTTCTGCTTCCCACACATCGCCGTCAATTTTAATTTTGGCGTGTTTTTTATCCTCTGAAAGAGCATAAAAATTGTGTTTTGTACCTACTAAAGCATCCATATTGCTTTTATATTCTTGCTTTCTTGCCAAGTGTTTTAATATAAACGGGCGTAAGGTGAAAAACAAAGTAAGCAAAACAACCGTTAGCGATATTAACTGCACGTGTATACCAAAGCCCAAATAAGCCATAAGTGCGGCAACTAAAAACCCAAGGCCGATACAACTTAGAGAGAAATCCATTGTAAAAATTTCCCCGATAAGTAATAAGATGCCTAATACTGCCCAAGTAACGTAAGACATAAAACCTCCTTTCAAATTCAAATATATTTTAGCATAAAAGGAAATAAAATTGTAAAATTTAGATATGGACATATTTTCAAAATATCCAAACTTTAAAAGTGGTTTTGCCGTAATGGCCGGTTTAGCCAATGCGGGTAAATCTACTTTGCTTAATAAGTTCGCGGGTGTAGATCTTTCACCTGTAACACATAAACCGCAAACCACAAGGCAAAATATTTTGGCAATTTGCGAGGGGGAAAACTATCAAATTGTTTTTGTGGATACCCCCGGTTTCTTGCACGCTGAATATAAATTGCAGGAAATAATGTTAAACTCCTTAAACCAGGCAATTACACAGGATGCCGATTTGGTAATCTTTGTTTATGATGCAACCCAACCGATAGCAAAGCACTCCCCGTTAATTGTTAAATTAAAAGAACTTAATTGCCCTTTGTTTTTGGTAATAAATAAAATTGATTTGGTACCTGATAAAGATACTTTAAATAAAATTGCAAATACTCTTTTGAAAGAACTTCAAATAAGCAAGATTTTTTTAGTCAGCGCAAGGCAAAATAAAGGCGTGCAGGAACTTGAAAGGGAAGTCGTAAATTATATTCCTTTTAACCCACCCTATTTTCCTAAAGGCCAACTAACGGACCGTTGGGAAAGGTTTTATATCGCCGAATTTATACGTGAGCAGATATTTTTGCAGTATAACCAGGAAATACCTTATTCTACGACTGTAGAAATTGAAAAATTTACTGAAGATCTTGGCGATAAAAATTATATTCGCGCTATAATTCATGTGGAACGTGAAGGTCAAAAGCCTATAATTATAGGTAAAGGCGGTGCTGCTATTGCTAAACTTCGTATGGCAGCGCAGGAAAGAATCTGTGCATTTTTAGGTAAACAATATCGTCTTGAACTTCAAGTTCAGGTTAGCCCTTCTTGGCGCAATGACGAAAAATATCTTAAGCGTTTTGGTTTTATTGAATGACGCAAGCAAACAAATTACAAACTTTATTTAAAGATTATTTCGGTTTATATAATCCGTCCCTCTCAAAAGGGGCCGCGTTGATTGCTATGCTTTTGGATGAGACCTTGAAAAAGGGGGAACTTGATTCCGCTTTTAATTTACTTTGCGGGGAAATTGCACCATATTTACAAGAAACATCTTCTACTGAAGAAAAAGCAGAAATTTTCCGTATGGTTTTATTTGATAAATTACAATTTAAAATAAATGGCTTGAGTGTTGAAAAACAACTTTCTTTAAAGCAGGTAATTAGGACGAGAAATACAACCCCTATGTTTATGGGTGTTTTGTATTTGCTTTTGGCGCAAAACTTCCATACACCTGCTTTTTTAGGTTTAAGCAAAGGGCAAATTATTGTTTGTTTTAGTAAGGAATATAATTTCCCAAATGTTTATATCGGGCTAAATAATAATGGCGCTTTTATCACGGACAGCGAACTTTCTGCCCGTGGTGTAAAACAAGAATTACAAATTTTAAATACCAAACAGATAATCAGATATTTGCTTTCCAATTTAATTTATTTATACACCAAGCAAAATAGTACTGATAAAAAGCAATTTATACAAACCTTGCTTGAAAATTAAAATATATTTATTTATTTTCTTCCGGTGCGATATTGGTAAGGCCGAGTTTTAGTACTTTTGCTAAAGCATAATCGTGTTGAGCCTCTGCTGTTTGGCCAAGTTGCTCATAACATTGTGCTCTCATCAAATATGCTTCTGGGGTAGTATTATATTCTAAAGAAATTGTGTAAACCTGTTTTGCCTTTTCAAAATCACCGGCCATATATAAAAGCCCTGCTATGGAGTTTAAGGCTGCAACATTTGAAGGGTTTAATTTTAAAGATTCGTTTAAAACATTATATGCTTCGTCATATCTACCCATATTTGCAAGCACAGCCCCTTTTGCAGAAAGAACATTGGAGTTATATTTTTCATAAGTCAAAACATAGTCAAAATCTGATAAGGCTTTTTCATAATCACCTTGTGAATAATATAAGGTTCCACGATTTTTGTAAGCATCTAAGTTATACGGATTGGCTTCTATGGCTTTATTTAAATATTTTTCCGCTTTTGCATATTTTTCGGTTTTAAGGTACATTTCGCCTTTAGCAGCGTAATCACGGGAATTGTTTTGATTATTTGTTGCACAACCCGCTAGAAAAATAAAACAAAAAATTAAAATATATTTATGGCTTTTTAATATGTTTTTCATCTTTATCCCCAAGTGATAGAAGTTCTTTTTTATGCTTAAGTAAATAAGCAAGAGCTTCATCCCTGTTTGAAAATTTTCCTTCTACTTGTGCTTCGGCAAGGTGCTCTAAAATTATACCTATTATTTTACCGCTTGGCAATTTTAAATGGTGCATAATATCTTTGCCGTCAAGTAATTTTTCAGGTAAAATAATTTTTTGGCTTTCTTTAAAAAATTTTGTAAAAAGCAAATTAAGCATTTGCAGATGCCTTAAAGTTTTACCTTCCGCGCCCAAAGTTTTGCCTTCTTCGATAGTCATAACAGGGTTTTGCGCTTTGGGTAGCATAGCCTTTAAACTTTCCATAGAAACATAACTGGTATAATCGGCCCAACACAAGAAAAGTAAAGGTATACCGGCAGGCCCTAGTTCTTTAAAAAATTTGTAAACGCCGCGGTTTGTAACAATTTCGTTACTTGCCAAATTGCTCGGGCGTAAATGCGAAGATATCATCTTACAAATTAAACGGCTTTCCATAGAAGAATATCGCAAATCTTTTAAAAAACATTCCGCACGTTTTGCCCCTTGTTGTTCGTGGTAGAAAAAGCGCAAGCGCCCGTCCTTCATTTTGGCTGTTTCGGGCTTTGCTATATCGTGCAGCAAAGCTGTCATTTTATAAAGGGCGTGGTCTTGGCAATAGGGCTGAAGTTCTTTATAAAATTCCGGTATGCAAAGTTTTAAATTATTCAATAGAAATTCTATACGTTCTACGACTAACAAGGTATGTTTCCAAACACCGCCTTTTCCGTAATAGCACTCAGCACACTCTTTTTGGTCAGCAAGTTTTGGCAATAATTTTTTAAATAAACCTAGATTTTCCATAACTTGCAAATAATGGGCGGTATTCGGTGCGCGCATTAAGCGTTTTAATTCCTCTTGTATACGTTCTCCCGACGGTTCATTTGCTTTGTTTGCCTTTGCTTTTATAAGGGCTAAAGTATTCTTATCAATTTCAAACCCACGCTCGGCTGCAATTCTAAATGCACGGAAGAGTCTTAGAGGATCTGCATCAAAAACTTTAATATTATTTGCAATAATTTTTTTATTTTTTATAGCCTTTTTACCATCGTTTAAATCGATTAGATCTTTGTCATTAAAGGCGGAAATTAAAACGCGTTTTTTACCGTTTTCCGTATTTATTTTAAGTGTCGGTTTACTTATCGTGGGTAAAGCAAGCGCATTTATTGTAAAATCACGGCGTGGGAGATCTTTTAAAATATCATCACCCTCAAGGGCAGATAAATCAATTTGGAAACCTTCTTTTGTAGTTAGACGCCAAACGCAAAATTCCGGGTCCATTTCAAAAACGGAAGCGTTCAAAGCAAGGCCTAAATTTTTGGCAGTTTGCTTCACATCTTTGCGTGGCAAAGCAATGTCAATATCGCCGGAGTATTTGCCTAAAAAACTATCTAGCAAACATCCACCGACATAATAAGCATTTGGTGCTTTTTCAGCCAGCAAATTAGCGAGATATGAACCTTTTAACATTATTATTTTGCGTTTAAAGCAGCCTCTTTAGCGGCTTTTTCAGCGGCCTTTGCGGCTTCTTCCTGTTTAAACTTTAAAATGGCTTCTTTGCGAAGTTCACGTTTTAAAATCTTGCGCATGGAGTTTTTAGGAAGTTCTTTTCTAAATTCAATATCACGTGGGCGTTTATAATTATCAAGGTTATTTTTGAGGTATTTCCTAAAATCGAGTTCATCAAACTCTACCCCGCGTTTTTTGACAGCATAAAGTTTAATAAATTCCCCGCCGTGCCCATCAGGTACGCCGATAACAGCACATTCTTCAATACCTGGGTAATCCAAAATTGTATGTTCAACTTGTGCGGAAAATACTTTTAAGCCCTTGATGATAATCATATCTTTTAAGCGGTCTTTTATGACGATAAAACCTTCATCATCAATTAATCCGATATCACCGGATCTAAACCAGCCGTCTTTATCAAAAGCGGCGGTAGTGGCCTCAGGGTTATTATGATATCCTTTAAAGACATTATCGCCTTTAATAACGATTTCGCCTTCCGTATTTTTTGGAAGTTCATTACCTTCCTCATCAATAATACGAACCTTTATATAGGGTAAATTTATACCTACTGTGCCGTGTTTGCGGCTTTGCTCGGTGTTTACGCTTACTACGGGGCTGGTTTCGGTTAAGCCATAGCCCTCAAGTATTGGTATACCGAGTTGTTTTTCGAAGTGGTCTTTTGTTTCTTTACTTAAAGGTGCTGCGCCAGAAACGCAGAAACGTACTTTTCTGAATGCCCAATACTGTAAATATATGCGTTTTAAACCTTTTGCTTCTTTTGATAAAACACTGTAAATTTGCGGTATTGCCGTCATAATCGTTATGCGTTCGCGGCCCATTAAGTTTAGCCATGCGGCAGCAGGGGTAATATTTGCTACGACAACTGTTTTCATACCGACGGTCAAAGGGATAACTACATTAACGGTCCATGCTAAAGTGTGGAACATCGGCAAAATACAAATCATTGAGTCATCATCGGAAATTTTAAAACTGATAACCGTAGATATAACATCAGACATTATATTCTTATGTGAAAGCATTACGCCTTTCGGTAAACCTGTTGTGCCTGAAGTATACAAAAGCATTGCGGTATCATCCACGCTTGGGTGGCAATTTAAGGTTTCTGAATTAAATTTACTGTTTTTAACTTCATCCCAGAATAATTTAATACTGCCGTCAGTAACCATTGAGGCGGCACTTGAGGAAATTTCATCAGTTGTGAAGATGTATTTTACATTGGGTAAATCTTTTTTAATTGCGGCATAATGGCGCAAAAATTCCGCTTGGGTTACAACAGCCTTTGCACCGCTGTTTGTGAGCATATATTTAAGTTCTTCCGGTTTTGAAACCATAAAGTTAATAGGTAAACTAATTGCCCCGATTTTGTATAGAGCATAGTTTGCAATAATAGTTTCTACGGAATTGCGGTGTGCAATAGCCACATGGTCGCCTTTTCTAATACCATAAGCCCAAAACATATCAGAAACACGGTCAATAGTCATCAAAAGTTCATGGAAGGACCAAGTCTTCCCATTAAATACCACTGCCGGAGCTTCCGGTCTGCGGTAGGCGCTGGCTGTCAGCGCAGTATATAAGTCTGTCATCTGCATATATACATTTTACCAATTATGTGGGTAGTGTTTCAAATTAAAACGGGTCACTATTGAATTTAAAATTTTAAATTTGTAATATAATTATAGACTATTATAAGAGGTGCAATATGCCAGTTACATTCAAAAAAGAAGATTTACCTACATCAACTTTCGCTTGCGGGCCTTCACAAGGGCATCCGCAAATACGTAAAACACCTGTTTGCGATATGATGTTTGAAAGGAGCCACCGTGCGGCTGATATTTCATCAAAAGGTATGTATCACGAAGCGACTGAAAATTTAAGAAAATTATTTAATTTACCGCAAGACTATACAATTATTTTTTTTATGGGTGGTGCCACTCCGGCATTGGATTCAGTTGCTTGGAACTTAACAAAAAAATCAATTTCAGGTTTAAATTTCGGGGCATTTTCAAAAATGTGGTGCAAAAAAATTGCATCTTGTCTTGAAGATGATGTCGTAAAAGATTTTAAAGAACCCAAAGAGGGGGAATTATTTCCTTCAGAAAAACCGAATTTTAATGCCAGTTTGGTTATAATGACCCCTAATGAAACTTCAATGGGCGTACAAATACCGGATGAATATTTACAAGATGCCTGGGCCAAAAAAGGGCAGGATACTTTAATTGCTTGGGACTGCACCTCTTGCGCCGGCGGTCGTGCTTTGCCGGAAAATTGCTTTGATGTTATGGTGTTTTCCATGCAAAAATGCTTTGGTGTGGGCGGCGGTTCAAGTGTGATGATTTTAAGCCCTAAAGCCGTAGCACGCGTGGAAGAAGTCAAAAAAATCAGGCGTGTCCCATATAGTTTAGATTTAACGGAAATCATTAAAAAAGCACAGGAAAAATCACAGACATTAAATACACCCTCAACTATAAATATTTGGATGTTTAACGAGGCTTGTAAATGGATGCTTTCCCGTGGCGGTATTAAAGCGATGGATGCCCTTTGCAAAACACACGCAAATTATATTTGGGATTTTGTTGCAAAAACAGACTACTTAAAACCTTTGGTTGATAAAGCGGAAAACCGCTCTTATGTAACTGTTACTTTGGCTATTACCGACGATAAAATTGTGGATGCAGATATTTCCGCTGCTTTGAAAGCAACCGGTATGCCCAATTTGCAAGATGGTATTAAAAAGTACTCATCAGTCAAACAAAATTCTTTAAGAATTGCCTGTTTCCCGTTTGTAGATATCGATGGGGTCGGGCAATATGAAAAACTTTTTAATGCCGTTGATAAAATTGTAAAAGATTTAAGGAGTGCAAAATGAAAATTTTAATTGCAGATAAATTCCCCGAGCATTGGCAAAAAGTTTTAGCACAAAATAATCAAATAACCTTTTCCCCAAAACTCGACGAAAACACTTTGCCTGCCGAAATTAAAGATAATGAAATCTTAATTGTAAGAAGCACAAAAGTTACACCTGCGGTCATTGATGCAGGTAGTGCTTTAAAACTTGTTATTCGTGCCGGTGCCGGTTATGATACTATTGATACTGCTTACGCTGCAAAAAAAGGTATTGCAGTTTGCAATTGCCCGGGTACAAATTCCCTAGCGGTTGCAGAACTTGCGATGGCTTTAATGCTTGCGCTTGATAGGCGCATTTACAATAATGTTCGTGATTTGCGTGATGGTAAATGGAATAAAAGCGAATATTCCAAAGCACGCGGTATTTTTGGCAAGAAACTTGGTATCTTAGGTTTTGGAAATATCGGTAAAGCGGTTGCTGCGCGCGCAGCTGCTTTCGGGCTTGAAATATATGTTTATGATCCTTATGCTAAAGATGAAGTTTTGGCACAATTTAATGCAAAACGCGTTAATGATGTTTATGAACTTGCAAAAACCGTTGATATTATAACCGTACATTTGCCGTCTACGGAAGAAACAAAAGGTTTATTCAATAAAAAGTTTTTTGATGCTATGCAAAACGGTGCTTATTTTATAAACACAGCGCGCGGCAACTTGGTAAACACAAAAGATTTAGTTGAAGTTTTAAAATCAGGCAAAATACGTGCGGCTTTGGATGTTTATGAAAATGAACCTAAAGCCACAGATACCGTTTTTGATAAAACAGTTTTTGAAGGGTTAGAGAATTTTTACGGTACGCACCATATTGGCGCTTCAACCGATCAGGCACAAGATGCAGTTGCGGAAATGGCGGTGCAAATCGTCAATGAATACGGCAAAAATAAAACATTCTTGCATAAGGTAAATTAGTTTATGGCCATAATTAAACCCTTTAAAGCATACCGCCCTGCTGCCGATGCAGATAAAATTGCCTGCCCACCTTACGACGTAATTTCAAGTGAAGAAGCCCGCAAAATGGCGGAAGGCAACCCCATTTCCTTTTTGCATATTGATAAACCGGAAATTGATTTACCCGTCGGCACAGACCTTTATGACAGTTCAGTTTATGCTAAAGGGCGCGAGAATTTAGATAAATTTATTGCAGATGGTATTTTGAAAGAAGAAAAAAAGCCTTGCCTTTATATCTATGCACAAACTATGGACGGGCGCACACAGTACGGTATTGTTGCCGCTACATCTACAGAGGAATATGACAAAGGTTTAATCAGAAAACACGAACTTACACGCAAAGATAAAGAAGAAGACAGAACACGCCATATTCAGGCTTTGGGAGCAACAACCGGCCCCGTGTTTTTGACTTATCCGGATAATGAAAAAATCAATGCGCTTGTTGCAGATATTTGCAAAAAAGAACCTATTTATGATTTTACTACCGAAGATAAAATTACCCATAAAGTTTGGATCGTTGCAGATGATACAATTATAAGCATGTTGGAAGAAGAATTTAAGAATGTTCCGCTTTTGTATGTCGCAGACGGGCATCACAGGTCCGCATCTGCTGCAAACAATGCACGCCAAAAACGCGAACAAAACCCAAATCATACAGGGGAGGAAAGTTATAATTATTTTCTATCGGTAATTTTTCCGGCAAGCCATTTATATGTTATGGCTTATAACCGCCTTGTTAAAGATTTAAACGGTTTAACAGAAGATGCTTTTTTTGCAGTTTTAAAACAAAGTTTTGAAATTGAAAAAACAAAATTGCAAGTTCCGCTTGCGCGCCATCAATTTTGTATGTACATTGATAAAAAATGGTATATTTTAACTGCAAAACCAACTTCTTTTGATGCTCAAGATCCTGTTGCCAGTTTGGATGTTTCCATTTTGCAAAACAAAGTGCTTGCACCTTTGCTTGGTATTCAAGATCCGCGTACCGATAAACGCATTAGTTTTGTTGGCGGTATTCGCGGTACAAAAGAACTTATTAAAGAAGTTGATAGCGGTGAGTATAAGGTAGCATTTTCAATGTATCCTACAAGCATTGAAGAACTTATGAAAGTGGCTGACCAAAATCTCATTATGCCACCGAAATCTACTTGGTTTGAACCGAAACTCCGCAGCGGCTTACTTATATATAAGTATTAATAAAAAATCTAAAATAAAAAACCCCCGTGTTAAACGGGGGTTCTTTTTGTTAAGTAAATTATTTACTCAATAATTTTGGTAACAACACCGGCGCCTACTGTATGACCACCTTCGCGGATTGCAAATCTTACACCTTCTTCCATTGCAATCGGGGTAATCAATGTAACTTCGATTTCAGCGTTATCGCCCGGCATAATCATGTCACCTTTGAATTGTAAT